>DATJSU010000001.1:0-36083 GCA_035503915.1 Acidimicrobiales bacterium
CTGCGAGGTCCCTGGCTTTGGGGCCATCACCCCCAAGGCGATAACCGACATGATGGACAGCGGGGACCCTTTCCTAAAGGCCATCGTCACCAAGGGCAAGGACATTGTCGGGGTGGTGCACCTGGGCAGGCGGCCCAACGCCTACCAGCAGAGCGCTCTTGACTGGCTCTACCCCCGCTGCGCGGCAGAGGGCTGTGGCACCCGGGCCGAGTTCTTACAGACCGACCACCGCCTGGACTGGTCAAGGAGCCACGTGACGATCTTTGACTTGTTGGACCGTCTCTGCCCCTTCCACCACCGCCTGAAGACGACCGAGGGCTGGCAGCTCGTAGAGGGCAGGGGCAAGCGGCCCTTCGTAGCCCCAAGCGACCCCCGCCACCCCAGGCACAGCGAGCAGGAGAGAGGTTTGCTGCACGGCGCGGCGCCCCCCGAGCTCGAGCCGTCGCAGAGCGCTCAAGCGCCGGCCCACCCGCTCCAGCAAAACGATGCCACCGGTCTTGCAAAACAGCCGCGACGGTCACAACCTGGCTGCCAAGCACAGCCCGCGCTCAGGCTCAGTTTGCAAGCTGACGAGCACATACTCGCAACCGGCCATGACAGCCCGCCTCCATAGACAATGCGTGGGCGGCTCATGGACGAGCGCTCGCTTCAGCCCGGTAAGACCGGGGGCAAGCGGTGCAGCTCAAGGTAGTGGGCTGGCGACACGGTGTCGGTCCCGTCCACCCAGGCGTGCGCCGGCTGCAACTTCATACCCTCAGGCGGCACCCCGATCACCACGTCTCGCATTATGCCCTGCGAGGCCAGCCAGGCTTGCAGGACGAGCGCGCGCTCGAGGCAGGTCGGGCTGAGCCGCGAGAGGGCACCTGTCACGCCGAGGCCTGCGCGACGGCCGAGCCGAGGCGGCCGGGGGGCTCTCGCCTGGATGCCTTTGGAGCGCAGTTCCCTGCGAACCCTGCGCGCCGCCAGGGTGGCCCACAGGGCGCCGATGAGCACGATGGGGCGGAACCTCCACATGATGCAGCACCACTCTACTTTTTCTACTTTCTCCGGGGGCCCCCTGAGCGTTTTCTCCGGGCCCCCTGGGTTTGTCAAGCCAACCTGGCCCTAAACCGGCGCCTCGGCAGGCAGCCCTGGGCGTGTGCTGAGGAGCTTGGCCGCCTAAGCGGTTGCGGCACGTCCCTGGTGCCAGAGGTGCCCCGGCACCTCTTGTGCTTGGTGAGGTCCACTGCGCTTGCGTTGCGAGGGAGACAGGCCACCCCACAGCCCGAACATTTCGTGCTGGCCGGCACGGCGGCACTCGTTGATGACGGGGCAGGCCCGGCAGTACATGAGGGCCTGGGCGTACGCTTTCTGCGCGCTCGGCCTCCGGTCATCGGTTGCAGGGAAGAAGGCGTCGTTCCCCTTGCCTCGGCAGGCGGCTCGGCCGTGCCAGGGAGGCCGTTCAGGAGGCGCGTCGCTAAGGTCCCAACCCGCTTCTTTCAGCACCGCGGCCAGCGACGCGCTTAGTGGTACTGCCTGAGCCTGTTCTGGCACTGGCTCCTCTCCCGAAGGTTCCCAAGTTCAGGGTGCCAGCCGGTTGGCCGCCTTGCCAGGGACCAAGGTCCCAAAGGGTGCGCCAACTAGGGCTTCACCATCCGAAAGCAAAACGGGTACCACCAAAATTGGCGCCTGTTGGCAGCTATCGCGGCCTTTATGCACCAGACAATTGCCACGACCTCAGCTGCGACCCCGAGAGGGACGATGGCGAGCAGGGCTATGCCTGCAGTGAGCAACGCTCCTGGGACGAGCACTGCGAAAGCGCCAAAGGAAACTATGAACAGTGTCAGCTGGAAGTTCAGTGCTTCGGCAGCCTGGACCTTGGTGAAGCTGTCTGACCTGTCGGTGACCAGGTAGACGATGAGCGGGATAAGCGGCCCACCGACAAGGAACCCTAGATGTGCCACGGTTGCCGCGCCGGCTGAGGGCGCCGGCGGCGCCGGCCATGCGGCGTAAGGAGGCGTCCAATAAGCGCCCCAGCGGTACCCGTCCCAATACCGGGGCGCGCCGCTGGCCGGGTCGGGGTACCACCCAGGCGGAGGGGTCGGGCTCGCGTAGTCGGCCACGGTGAAGAGTCTGCACCTCGGGGCTCGCTTGCGATAAGTCCACTGCGGGCTCGCGCCGGTTGCGCGTCACCTTGGGCGAACCTAGTGAGCAGGGCCTCGTTGGCCTGGCACGGTAGGAACCCTCCGGGCGTAGTGCTCCAGACCCTCGGTGAAAGGTGGCTTTCGACATCGGGTTCTGTGACCTACAAGAGCTCTGGCCAGGTCAGCCTCCGGCCGTCTTGGCCCGCTACCAGCCTCCCGCGCGCCGCTACGGGCTGACGGTTGCAGGGAGCTTCGATTGCCCGGCCTCCTGAACGGTGCGGGCTTCGGCTCGTTTCGCGCGCTGGCAGGAAAAGTCTTAGGGCGTGGGCATAAAACCACGTGCGCGAGCAGGCCGAGCCGGGACAGCAGGCCGAGCCGGGACAGCAGGCCGGGACAGCAGGCCGAGCCGAGACAGGAGGCGTAGCGGGGACCTCGACTACCCGGACTTCTCGTCAGGCCAGAGCAGGCAGCCCGTCGATGCTGAAGCGGTTCTTCTCTGCCCGGTAGGCGACAAGTCCCTCGGGGCCCTTCGTCTCGCTCCAGTGGTCGAGGTTCTCGCGGTGGCCGGCGAAGGTCATAAACGGGGCCCCGTACCCGCACGAATCTGAGATGCGCTCCACCTCGACACTTATGAGCGCTCGCGTGCTCGGGTGGGCCGGGAAACAGGCCATGAGATCTGCGAAGTCCGGGCCCCCCTCCACGACCACGCTGCCCTTCCCGTGGAGCCGGACGATACGCGGGGGGCCCTCGAACGCGCAGAACATGATGATGATGCGGCCGTTCTCCCGTAAGTGTGCGATTGTCTCTGCGCCGCTCCCGGTCATGTCCTGGTACACAACGCGCCGTGGGCCCATAAGGACCAGGTTGTCCCTCGTGCCCTTGGGGGAGCAGTTCACATGGCCGTCGGCTGCCAGGGGAGCAGTGGCCACGAAGAACACCGGCTGGCGGGCGAGGAAATCGGCCAGCCGGTCGTCGATCGCGTCGTAGGTCTTTCCCATCCACCCAGTTTTACAGCAAGATCGTTTGCAGAGCCAACGACGGTGCGTCATGTTCCCGGCCGCGGAACACGCCCATAATGCCGGGGTTTTCCGACCACCACATCATTGGCGAGAGCACCGGCGAAGCCGAGCCGGGCACCTTCGTCCAAGGCGCCCCTTAGGTGACTGGGGAGGGCTAGCTGGGCGTGGAGGCGCCGCTGACGGCCTCGATGGCTTGGGGGCGGGCGCCATTATCGGTGACTTCGCCCACGGCAGCACAATTGTCCGTGGCCGCGCAATCGATCGATTCGAGGCTGACGGCGCCCGTGACCGCTTGCTGTGGGGAAAGGGGCTCCGGGACCACTGACAACCATCGGTTAGGAACTTCGTCGTAAAAAAGCGCGTCCGAGCCTGACGGCGTCTGGTACGTGCCGACAGCCGCGCAGTCGCCGGGGGGAAGGCACGACACGCTGTTGAGCTGCCCTGACCCCGACCCATTGCTCGGGAGCGCCACCTGCGCCGAGGGTTGCCAGGTCTCGGTAGTCCCCGAGGCAACAAAAGTCGCCATCATGGGCGTAGCGAGCTCGTTCGAGGAGGCGACGTAGTAGCCCGAGGCGAGGCACGTCGTCCCATGGCCCGCGTTGAAGAGGCAGGACACCCCGCTGAGCGTGGTACTTATGCCGGCAGAGCCAGCGGGGGCGGGGACGGTTTCGAGCGAGGAGAAAATACCGCCGGCGAAGATCGCCGACATCCCCTCTTGGTTGTCGTGGGCGTTGGTATAGTCCCCGACGGCTAGGCAGGCGCTCGACAGGCAGGACACGCCCGTGAGGTTGGCGCCAGTACCGGCTTCTGCACCTCGCGGCGGAGCCACTTCAACAGCGTCCAATAGGCGAAGGACGCTGCCCGGTGCGGCGTTGACAGCTGTGCCCCAGCTCCCCGACAGGAGCACCGCCATCGCCTGGGGTTCTTCGTTGCTGTCCCAGTAGCTTCCCAGCGCCAGGCACCCAGAAGAAATGCACGACACCGCGGTGAGGCTGGCGTGCACCGGGGCGACCGAGTGGTTGGCCGGCAGCCCCACGGTAGGCCCTGGCTTCCAGCCCCCGGTGTCGCGCCCGGTCTCGACGAGCGGGAGCATCTCGCTACCTTGTTTCACCTGCCCCACCGCGAAGCAAGATTGCGGGGCCCTGCAAGCCACCGAGACGAGAGCGTTGCCCGTGCTCGGTGTGCTCCCCGGGGGCAGCTTGGGCTCTGACTCGGCCCAGGAGGCCATGCCGTGATAGAAGGCCCCGGTTTCCACGAGCACCAAGGGGACGGTGCTGTTGGCGTTGCCCGCCGAGCCGACGGCCACGCAGTACCCCCCGTGCGGGCAATAAACGCCTTCCAGCTCGGCCTGCTGGGCACCTTGGACGTGCCACTGCACGGCAGGGTAGAGGCCGATCGCACCCGGGACGCCGCGGCGCGGGAGGGCGCCCGCCGGGCTTGCGGCTGCCGCCAGCAGCCCGCTCAGCAGGAGGGCCAGCAGCAAAGCACGGAGGTTGGCACGGCTCGTTTGTGTCCCTCTCAGGTCCATGGAGGTCGCCTTTCGTGACTGCCCCTCCCGGTCTGGGACGGGCCCTACTAGGCATTATGCAGACTGGCCATTGCACCGGGGTTGCATGGCAATTACGCAGGCTCGTCATTTCTCCGCCCCGAAGGAGGCCAACAAGCTCGAGCCCCCAGGACGGCTGAGAGTGGCCCGAGCGCCAGTACCCGTTCCCGCTTCAGCGCTGGAGGAACGAAAGCAGCTTGCCCCATTGGTTGGCGAGCGCCACCGGGTTGGAGAGCACGGTCTGGCCTCCGAGGCCGTAGTAGTACTCGAGGGAGGCCACTCCCGGGTCATAGGGCACGGGCGCGCCGAGGCCGTGGCCCGCTCCGGGGTAGTCGAGGAGCTCATGAGCGTAGCGGTCGTGGGCGCGCTTGAGCTGGGCCATCATGTTCTCCGCGTACGTGCAGGCGTTCCAGATCCCGTCCGCTCCGCCGCAGTCCATAAAGACCGGGCCGCGGATCTTGGCGACTGGCACCACGGCCTCGGGGTTGTCTGCCGGGAGAGGGTTGGGCTCGTCCGTACAGGGCAGGGGCAGGCCCCCGAGTGCCCAGATGGCAAAGCCGGTCCCGGGGTCCCACGAACAGGCCGGCACGTCGTTGGGCTCGAGGGCCAGCACGCCGTGCACCAGGCCTGGGTAGTACACGCCGAGCTGGAGGGCAGCCTCGCTCCCAAGCGACCAACCCGCCACCCAGGCTCGTCCGGGATTTACTCCTGGCTGAGCCCTCAGCCAGCGAAAAGCCTCGGCAAAGTAGCCGAGGGAAAAGCCACCGATCACCTGAGGCAAGCCGGGGGCGTCGAAGTACGCCAGATCCAAGGTCGGGTAGCCATGGGAGGCGAGGAAGGCGCCGAAAAGGGTATCGACGCCACCCCCCGAGCCACCGAACTCGAGGACCCCGATGTGGTTGTCCAGGCGCGCAGGCGGCTGCCAGTACACCCCGTAGAAGCCGTGAGCGGCGACGGTCTCGACCGAGGCCGTGACAGGCATGGCGGGCGCCCGTTCGACGGTCACCGAGGCGTGCATGCCCCCACTGGAAGCAGTGAAGGTGAACGGGCGCGCCTTGGACCATGAACAGCTGGGCCCGGTCTTCCCGGGCAATTTGCAAGTGGCCCACGAGTAGGCATTTTCGTAACCGCTGTAGCTGCCGAAGGGCCAGGCTGAAAGGTTGAGCGTGGTAGAGAACATGCCCGGGTTCGTCATGAGGTCCACTGGCGCCATCGCGTCCGGGCCGACCGGGCCGCCTCTATCGGTGCCCCCTTCCAGGGCCGGGTCGACGGCTCCCGCCCGATTGGCTACGTAATCGATCGCCTCGCTCCACTCGAGGCCCTTGGCGTCGACCGAGGTGACCGACAGGGTCACCCGCTGGCCGGGCGCGAGCCCTGAGACCCGGATGCTGAGGGGGCTGTCGGCGGGCGAAACCGCAGGGCTCACGCTGAGGCGCAGGTCGCTCTTGGCAACGGCTGGCATGGCTGGCACGCCGGTGGTGCCCGCGAGCAAAATGACGACCGGGGCCAGCGCAAGCCAAGGTTGCCTCGCCTGCCACCTCGACATCGTCTCCTGCCGCCGCCATGTCGTCTCCTGCCGCCGCCATATCGTCGCCTGCTGCCGCCATATCGTCGCCTGCCACCTCGAGATCGTTGCCTGGGGCCGCCATATCGTCGCCTGCTGGCTCCAGGTCAGCGGGCGAGGGTGGCAATCGATCGGCCCGGTACCCATAGGCGTAAAGCTATTCAGAGGCCAGAGTTAGGGGCGCAGAGCCGCCGGCTCTTGGAGATGTATCCTCGGGCGTGACAGAGGCCAGGGCCGGCGTGCCAGTTCCCGAGCACGGGCGGCCGCGTATCGGGCAGGAAGAGCTCGCCCTCCGGCGGGCCAAGCTCACCGAGCTCCTCTCCGAGCGTGGAGCCGACGCTTGGCTCGCCTACGGTGACGATGGTGCGGTAGCCGGCCCTGACCACGTCCGCTACCTGACCAACGTTGCGCCCCACTTCGAACCGGTCCTCGTGGCTGGGGGTACAGCGGGGAGGTCCGTGCTGCTCACAGGGCCGGAGACGGCGGAGTACGCCCGGGCCGTTGTGGCCGGGGCGATCGAGGTGCTCTCGATCAGTGAGCTCGCCCACAGCTCCGAGGAATACCCGACGATAGAGCTTCGTAGCGGGCTCGAGCTGCTCCGCGATGTCGTGGGGAGGTCCGCTGCGTTGGCTTTGCTCGGTGCCGACCGTGTCCCGCACAGCCTTTACTCCAGCGTTATCGAGCCGCTCGAGGCGCACCACCGGGTCGAGGCCGTGGGAGAAGAGGCTTATACGCTCCGGCGGGTCAAGACGGCCGCCGAGCAGCTCGTCATCGACGAGGCTTATCGCATCGCCTTGACGGGCCTGAGGGCCGCCCTCGACGTCCTTTGGCCCGGTGCCATCGAACGTGAGGTGGCGGCCGAGGCCGAGTACGCCATGCGCCGCGCCGGGGCCGAGGGATTTGGGATCGACACGATGGTCGCATCTGGCATCAGCAACACCCGCCCCATCCTGGCTCGCTCGACTTTCCGGGAGATCGCGCGAGACGACCTCGTCTGCATAACCTTGGCGCCGCGCTACGAGGGCTACCACGCGGCCATGGCGAGGCCCTTCCTTTTCCAAGCTAATCCCTCTGTTGAAAGAGCCGTGGAGGTCGCCAAAGAGGCCCAGCGGATGGCCGAGGTTTCCTTGAGGACCGGGTCAGAGGGCCGTTCCGCCGAATCTGCGGCTCGGGCAGTGGTCGTGCGCTCAGGGGTCGATGCTGAGTTCCCTTATGTAGGAATACACACCATCGGGGTTATTGAGTTCGAACCTCCCATATTTGCGTCGGGGTCCTCTGCTCGCGTCGAGGAAGGCATGGCGCTGTCCATCGATATCCCTATGTTCCACGCTCCTTGGGGCGGTTTCAGGGTAGAAGACGGTTTCGCCATCAGGGACGGCCACGCCGCGCCGCGCGTGGACCGTTACCAAGAAGTTGTGCCCCTGCTTTTGCACTGAACGGGCAACTTCACGCCCTGTGGCAAGCGGCGGGCCAGCCCAGCTGTTGTTGCCAGACCGGCCCGCCGTGCGCAATGAGGACAACGGCTGGCCTAAGTACCGGCGATCGCGGCCACCGGCAGGTTGGCGCCGACACCGTTCGGCATGCCCCAAACCGGGGCATCACCGAAGCTGTAGACCATGCCGCCGGCGCTGGCCATGTAGTAGCCGCCGTCGTCGGGAGTAAGAGCGATGCCCACGATGTCGCTCGTGCGAACTCCTTCTCCCGGAAGAGAACCGTGGAACCGGACGCCGGTGCCGAAAGTGAAGGCACCGCCGTCAGAGCCGACGAGGATGTAACCCTGTCCCGTGGACGAAGGCAGTATCGCCCGGATGTCGGTGACATGTTTGCCCAGTCCCGGTAATGACCCGTAGAAACGGCTGTTACCAAAGGTGAACACGCCGCCGTCGGCCCCCACGAGCAGGTACCCGGCACCATTGGGCGACGACACCATGCCCACGATGTCCCTTACGTGGATCTTGGCCCCGGGCAGTGAGCCATGGAACTTGGCGTCCCCGAAGGTGAAGAACCCACCGTCGGCACCGACGAGGTAGTAGCCCTGACCGTCGCTGGTGGGCGCGATGGCAACGATGTCCGAGACGTGCTTGCCCAAATTGGGCAGGTCGCCATAGAACTTGGCGTCTCCCAGGGCGGTCACGGTGCCATTGGCGGTCACGACCCAATAACCCTGGCCATCAATAGTGGCGGCGATGCCGACCACGGGCCCGGTAGCGGCCGAGGTGGGCACCGCCCCGAGCACCCGGGCGGATCCCATGGCGTAGACCTGGCCATTGCTCGTTACGAGCCAGTAGCCGGGAGCGGGCAAGTTGACTACTTGTTTGTAGGCACCGGACGAGGAAGGCTTGAGGTCCCCGTTACCTGAGTAGACCGCCTTCACCCAGATGTCACCGCTGGAAAGGTACGACGAGGAGCACGTGGCTGCTCCCGTCTTCGTACCGACGGCAATATTGGTGCAACCCGCGATGGCTGCCCCACCGGCGGTAAAGAAGCTCAGCGTGCCTCCGTTCGGCACCGGGCTGACCGTTGCGGTGTATGTGACTTGGTCGCCCACGGTCACCGGGTTGGCCGATGACGAAAGAGAGGTCGAAGTGGCCACCTCTCTCGTCGTTGTGCTCGTTGTGGTCGTCGGTGCCGGAGCGTTCGAGTAAAGGTCGAACTCGTCGATCGACCACCAGTAGGAGCTGTCGGCCTTGGTGAGCTCCACCCTCACGTACCTTGCCGTTTGCGCCGGGAACGCCACGATCTCCGCAGCGCCGGTCCCAGTGCAGGCCGCCACTGTGGTCCAGGACTGGCCGTCGTTGGAAACGTCTACGTCGTAGGCCCTCGCGTAGTCGTTGGGCGAATTTGGGCTGAACATTGCCAAGCGGTCGAAGGTGCTCGCCGTGCCCAGGTCAACCTGGAAGAACAGGCCCGCCGCCTGGTCTTCGTTGGTACTGAACCGGCTCGCCAAGTTGCCGTCCAAAGCGTTGGCCGGCGCATCGGCTTGACTGGCCGGCGCGTTGGTGGCAGCCACCCAGCTCGAGCGACCAAGCTCGGTACCGCTCGCTGCCGCCGAGCAGTTGTAGGGGATTGCCGTCGTGGTCGTTGTCGTGCCATCTGCGGCCATCGCCGCGGGCGCGCCAGGAGCCAAGAACGCGGCACCGGTTGCGAGGGCCGCAGCCAGAGCGGCGCCGCTCGCCACACCCCACCGGTGCGGGTTCGCATTCCCATAGGTCACTTCATTTTCCTCCTACCTCGAACTACGTGTTTGCCACGCAACGAATTACGTGTTTGCCACACGATCTTTTTCCCAGAGTCCTTACGGTCTTGTTGATCGCTTTGTGATGAACGTGTGAAGCCTGCGAACTTTCCAACACACGCACTTGTACGCGTCATGCTTGCCCGCTCGTCCCGCGAGGTAGCCTGATATGGGCCTTGGGAACAAAGCCTCAGTGACAAAAGGAGCCGCAAACGAAGTTCGCATTCAGCACCCTTGCCTTCCCCTCGCGTCCGCTCGCCGACGTGCTGGTCATGGGTCGTGACTACGGTTACCAAGGAGTCGAGCTCCGGGTCGTCGACGGGGAGCTGATCGAGCCCACCATCGGCCCGGGGGACAGGGAACGCGTGCGTCGCACGCTCAAAGGAGCGGGGCTCCCGGTGGTGGCAATTGACAGCTCGGTTCGCCTGACTGCAGAGGAAGCCGCCGGCGAGCTGTCGGCTTTTCTCGAGCTGGCTCATGACTGGGAGGCACCGGTTGTCCGGGTGTTCGGGGGCGCGCTACCGCAGGAGGGAGAAAATCGACGCCGCGCAATAGGACGTTCGGCAAGGGTGCTCGAAAGAGCGGCCGCACGAGCAGACCAGCTCGGGACCAGCGTCGCCCTCGAAACCCATGATTACTTTGCCGCGTCGGCGGTAGTAGCCGAACTTCTCGCCCTCGTGCCAGCCCCTGCCGCCGGGGCTGTTTGGGACAGCCACCATCCGCACCGCGTCGGGGAAACGCCAGAAGAAGTGTTCGCCAACCTCGGCCCGCGGTTGAAGCTCGTCCAGGTAAAGGACGCGGCCCGTGACCCTGGCGACCCGAGCGGGTGGCGGTTGGTGCTCCTCGGCCAAGGCGAGGTGCCCGTGAGAAGGATCGTCCACATCCTCGTCGCGGCGGGGTACACGGGCTGGGTCTCGGTCGAGTGGGAGAAAAAGTGGCACCCCGAGATCGAAGAACCCGAGGTCGCTCTTCCCCAGCACAGGCAGCTTCTCGCGCAATGGCTGTCGTGGAGTGAAGGCCTCGCGCCCGGGGCCACCTGAACCTCTCAGCCGCTCCCTTCTTAGGGGTTGAGCGGGTTGGCCCAGGTGAGCCCCCCAAACGCCAGCTACGACTGCCAGGGCAACCCGACCGTGCGCGAGCCGTTGAGCGCCCCTTCGAGCATCAGGCCGGGCTTCTATTGTCGTCACCCATGGACAGCGCGCCCCAGAAGACCGCTCTTTTAGTCATGGACGTCCAGCGCGGGGTGGTCGAACGGTACCTCGGCGACCAAGCCATCCTCGACCGCCTGCGGCTGGCCGTCGATGCAGCCAGGGCCATGGGTGTGCCCGTGATCTTCGTGCGGGTCGCCTTCCGGCCCGGTCATCCCGAGGTGAGCACGAGGAACCGCGCCTTTTCGGCCATTGCCTCCCGGGCCGCCGCTCCCTTCGGTTTGGACGACGAAGCCACCGAGCTTCACCCGGCCCTCGAGCCGCGGGCCGAAGACCCGATAGTGCTGAAAAAACGAGTGAGCGCTTTTGCCGGCAGTGACCTCGAGGTCCTCCTGCGTTCCCTGGGCATCACACACCTGGTGCTCAGCGGTATCGCGACCAGTGGCGTGGTGCTTTCAACCCTGCGTGAGGCGGCCGACCGGGATTATGAGCTCAGTGTGCTGAGCGATGCTTGCGCGGACGCCGACGACGAGGTCCACCGCGTGCTCACCGAGAAGATCTTCCCCCGCCAAGCCGAGGTGCTCTCAGTGGCGGAGTGGGCGGCCCGCGCCCTGGCAGGACCGAGCGAATGAAGTGCGCGCTAGAACCGAGGGCCCGCCATGGGAACTGCGTTATTGCGGTTTACCAGTTCACCGTCCAGTTGGCGTCTCGATGACCAGTTGCGTCTCGATGACCAGTTGCGTCGATGACCAGTTGGCGACCGCAGGCCCAGGGCGAGGCGAAGGCCCCCTCGCAGGCGCAGCGGCCTAGCGTGTGGCAGAGCTTCGCCAGTCCGGCCCCACCTGCCGGGGGCCATGAGGAGGAAAGATGAAAGTCACTCGCTTCGGGCTCCAGTTACCCAATTTCACCTTCCCCGGTGTCAGCGACCGGGAGCTGTTCGGGAAGGTCGCGGAGATCTCGGTGGCAGCAGAAGAATCCGGCTTCGACTCGGTGTGGGTAATGGACCACTTCTACCAAATCCGCAACATTGGCCCGCGAACGGGCGCCATGTTCGAGGCGTACACGCTGCTGAGCGCGATCGCCGCCCGCACCGAGAAGGCGAACCTTGGCGCAATGGTCACCGGGGTCACTTACCGCAACCCTGCTCTGCTCGCCAAGATCGTGACGACGCTCGACGTCGTCTCCGGTGGAAGGGCGATCCTGGGCATAGGGGCGGCTTGGAACGACGACGAGCACGCCGGCTACGGGTTCAGCTTTCCACCCGTAGGTGAGCGGATGGGGCGGCTGGAGGAGGCATTGCAGATTTGCCGGGCCATGTTCACCCAGGACGCACCGAGCTTTTCGGGGCGCTACTACCAGATCTCGGGAGCGCTCAACAACCCCAGGCCCTTGCGGCCCACCGGTGTCCCTGTCCTTGTCGGCGGTAGCGGTGAGAAGCAGACGCTGAGGCTGGTGGCCAAATACGCCGACGCCTGCAACATTTTCGGCGACGTTGCGACAGTGGGTCACAAACTGGCGGTGCTCGAACGCCACTGCGAGGAGGTAGGGCGGGACCCGGCCGAGGTCACCAAGACCCGCCTCGGCGGTTTGCTGATAGCGCCCACGGCGGCCGAAGCGGAGCGTAAGGCCCGCGACGCGGCGGAGGCCAGGGGCGTGGGCCCTGCGTTATTGCGGGGGTACATGATCGTCGGGGACCCCGGCTCAGTATGCGAACAAGTGGCCGAGTACTTGGGCACCGGCTTGGACGCGATGATCTTCAACATGGTCGACGCGCAGGACATAGACCCGGTGCGCCTTGCGGGCGAGACATTGACCAAGGAATTCGGTTCACTGCCACGCTGACCCGGCACGCAGAACTGGCGCGCTGACTTGGCACACTGAACTGGCGTGCTCAACTGGCGTGCTCAACTGGCGTGCTTGAGCGGGCTGGATGACCTCCGCGCGGCCTCAATAAGCTGGGGCCCTATGCCCGAGCCACCCGTCGCTGACGGGCGCGGCGCAAGAACGCCCGAGCACCCGGGCCACCATCCACAAGCGCGCACCGCCGCCACGCACACAGGGCTCGCGCTGGCCGTCGTCATGGCGGGTGTGCTCATCACCGCCATCGACACGACGATCGTCGTGCTCGCTCTCCCCGAGATCGAGCGGGGCCTGCACGTGGCCCTTAACTCGGTGATATGGGTTGTCATCGGCTATTTGCTCGTGATCACCCTGCTCGCCACTCAGGTCGGGCGTCTCGGCGACATGTTCGGCCGCGTGCGGATGTACGAGGCCGGCTTCATCGTCTTCATCGTCGGGTCCGCCCTCTGCGCGGCAGCCTGGGACCAGGCTGCCATCGTCGCGTTCCGCATCCTGCAAGGGGTCGGCGGGGCTCTCATGACCGCCAACAGCGGGGCGGTCATCGCCGACCTCTTCCCGCCCGAGCGGCGCGGCCGGGCCTACGGGTTCAACGGCATCGGCTGGAGCATCGGGGCCGTCCTCGGCATCGTCCTTGGCGGCCTCATAGTGACCTACGTGTCCTGGCGTTGGATCTTCTGGATCAACGTCCCGCTCGGGGCGCTCGGGGTCACCCTGGCCTTCCTGGTCCTGCGGGACAGTGGCAAGCGCGTCGAGCACCGCTTCGACATCTTCGGCATGGCCACCCTCGGCCTCGGGCTCTTCGGCGTCCTGTGGGCTGTCACGCGCTTGGCGACTTCCCCTTTCGACGCCACCACCACGGGCTTCCTTTCGGGAGGCCTCGTCCTCCTCGCCGCCTTCGGCCTGATCGAGCACCGCAGGGCAGAGCCCATGCTGGACCTGTCGCTGCTCTCGGTCCCGACCGTGACGCCGACGCTGCTCGCTGCCCTCTTCCAAGGCCTGGCGAACTTTGCCGTCCTTTTCCTCGTCATCATGTACCTGCAAGGCCCGCGTGGCCTTTCGCCGATCCACGCCTCATTGTTGCTCGTTCCCGGCTACGTGGTAGGCAGTGCCGTCGGCCCCACCGCCGGGCGCCTTTCCGACCGGCTCGGGCCCGTGCTGCCGGCAACTGTGGGTTTGGCCCTCCAGGTCGCGGCACTGGCTGTCTATTCCCGCCTCAGCATTACTTCGGGGCTGTGGGTCGTGGTCGTGGCGAGTGTCGTGAACGGTGTCGGCGCAAGCAGTTTCTTCCCTGCCAACACCACGGCGCTCATGAAGGCTGTCCGGCCGCACGTCTTCGGCATAGCCTCGGGGATGCTGCGGACGTTCTCCAATGTCGGGATGGTCTTCAGCTTTTCGATGGCGATCCTGGTCGCCTCCCGTTCCATAAGCCGGAGCCTCGCTTTTGCCATCTTCGTCGGCACCGCCAGGATCCATGGCGCTCTCGCCAAGGCGTTCACGACGGGCCTCCACACCGCTTTTTACTCCTCCATGGCCGTGATGCTCCTGGCGGCAGCCCTCTCGGCTACGCGGGCGGCCCGCAGCAAAAGGACCGCTCCCGAGGTGGCTACGCCAGCCCGGGCCTGAGGCCTGGACGGGAAAAGCTGGCTTCTGATAGAGCTCACGCTGTCAGGATCGCCTTGGCACCCTTGGCACCCTTGGCACCCTCGGCACCTCGGCACCTTGGCAACAGCGCCTTTCGCGGGGGCCCGTGCGCGAGCGCTGTCTCGCGGACCTGGCGACGGTGGCGGGACACTCCCTTGGCCGCGCAGGCAGCGATGTAATAGCATCTGATGCATGCGCACCACCCTCTCGATCGACGACGATGTCCTTTTCGCCGTCAAGGAGCGAGCCCGGAGGCAGAAGAGGACCGTTGGCGAGGTGGTATCAGAGCTTGCCCGCGAGGCGCTCAACAATGAGCATTCCGGTGCGAAGGCAAGCGAGAAGAAGCCCTTCTACGGCTTCCAACCTTTCCCTCACCGGGGCGGTGCGGTCTCGAACAGCCTTATCGACGGGCTGCGAGAGGACGAAGGAGTGTGAAAAGAGCGCTCCTTGACGTGAACGTGTTGCTCGCCCTGCTGGACGGGGACCACGTCGACCATCAGAGAGCGAGGGCCTGGCTGGGGCCCGAGATCCGCTTTGGGTGGGCGTCGTGCGCCATCACCGAGAACGGTTTCGTGCGGGTCATAACCCAGCCCCGCTACCCGAGCCCAGTCCCTCCAGCTCGCGCGATCGACGCCTTGGCTCGGGCCGCGAGCACCAAGCACCATGAGTTTTGGAGCTGCGACGTGAGCCTCCTCGATCATGTCGTGCTGGGCAGGCGGCTGCTAGGTCCCCGTCAGGTCACCGAGGCCTACCTCTTGGCGCTCGCTGTCGCTCACGGAGGCCGGTTCGCCACCTTCGACGAGAACGTCCCATTGAGCGCCGTACCGGCAGCTCGGGCCGAAAATTTGGTGGTCATCTGAGGTCCTCGGCCGGGGACGGTGGAGGGGACGGTTTAGAGGCCCCGCTTCGGGTCAGCCGTCACTTGCTCATCCCGCCCAGAGAGCTCGAGTGGCGCTTCAGCGCAAGCGGTGGCCCCGGGGGTCAGCACGCAAATACCTCGAACACGAGAGTCGAGCTCATTTTCGACATCGAAGGCTCAACGGTCCTCGGCCCGCGCCAGCGCGCACGACTTCTTGCTCGCCTCGGGCCGGCGGTCCGCCTGACGGCCAGCGAGGAGCGCTCACAGCTGCGCAACCGCCAGGCCGCCCGCCAGCGCCTCGCACAAAGGCTGGCCGACGCGCTCCGCCCCGAGCGGCCTCGTACGCCAACCGCACCGACGCGAGCGTCTCAGGAACGGCGCTTGCGGGAGAAACGGCTTCGTTCGGCCCGAAAGCAAGAAAGGCGCGCTGGTGAAGACCCAGCCTGACCCTCCTTGTGCGAGGTGGTGCGAGTACTACGGCGTACTGCAGCGTGGTCCAATATCCCACGGCACGGCACGGCGCGGCGCGGCGCGGTTGCGGCATGGCTGACCACTCCCCTGAGCCCCCGCCCAGAGAGTGGACGAGGTGGAGAACTGCGAGAATTTGCCCGTGCTTCCCCGCATGCGACCTCGTTGGGGCCCGCGGCCCGCGGCCGTTCTGCCGCACACGTGTTAGCGCCGAAAGCCCCGCCAACGTAGCCGAACTTCACCTCCCCGCCCTGCGAACGGCCTAGCCACGGCCGGCGCTATTGGGCCTTGGTCATGGCCGAGGGCCCCCTGGGGAGCCTCCAGGTCCCTCAGCGAGGGCGGCGAGGCGGTCGAGCGAAGCCTGGAGCTTCTCGGCTGTGGTCGCCCGGGCTCGGGCAAGACGCGTCTCATCGGCCAGCTCGGACCAGTCGTAGGTATGGGTAACCAGCGTCTTTGAGGGGCCCAGCGGCTCGAGCTCCCAGGCCCAGAGGTGCCCAGGTGGCTCGTGGCCTGGCTCGGCCGGCCGCCAAGCGACCCGCCTGCCCTCGGCGAAATCGACCACGTGGTTTTCCCGGACGTTGCCCGAAGTGAGGCGCATGGTGAACACCTCGCCCACGGCCCGTACGCGCTGGCCGGGCGCGGCCTCCTTCAGGTTGTCGTTGCCGTCCCAGCCGGGCTGGTAAGCCGGGTCGGCGATGAGCTCGAAGATCCGCTCCGCGCTGGCCCCGATCTCACGGGACGCGCTGACTGTCCGTGAGGGCTCCTCTTGGCTGGTCATATGCATAGCCAACCACCTTGGCCGAAGCGTCTTCCAGTGCGGGCGACCAGTTCCAGCGCGGGAGACCAATTCAAGCGCGGGAGACCAATTCCAGTGCGGGCGACCAATTCCAGTGCGGGCGACCCACGACGCCGGCTACTGCGCTGGCAGCCAGTCGCCTACTCTTCGCCCGAAAATCGCTCCCATGCAGACTGGCGCGTCATCCCGAGGGCTTCGCCAATGCGCGCCCAGCTGATGCCCCGTGCCCTGAGAGCACCGACGTGGCGGCTAACTGCCCGGTCGACGTTCTCATGAGCGGCGTGGGCGCGGACCATCTCGGCTAGCAGGTCGTCGTCGGACAACCCGTCCCAGGCCTTGAGAGTCGGTGGAACGTGCGATCTGGGCCGCCGCTCCGAAGCGTCTGCCGGGCTGGGCTTGCGAGCAGCTTCCTCGGCGATGATCTGGTTGCAGAGCTCGATGCACTCATTGCAGATGAGGACACCGGGGCCCGCGACCAGCTTCACGACGTCGAACTGGCTCTTGGCGCAGAACGAACAACTCAATGCCTCAGCGCTTGCGGTGCGCGACATGCGTCTCCTCCTCGCGGCCACAGCTAGTCAGGATAAACCTGACCGCACAGTCAGGCTAAGCCTGACGATGCTTCGGTGTCAAGACTGGACGTCCCCTGCTCGAAGCGGGCCGAGCGCTTCTTGCTGTCGTCATTTTGTGGTCTACCTAACTTCCAACCGTACGATTCATCGATGGTTGCCCCCGCCGCCGCCTCTTCCGCCCCGCTCGTCAACTGGGGCGACCGCGTCACCTCGTTCTTGTCTTCGCTCCGCCCGAGCTGGTCCCGGGTCGCCGCCCTCCGGGCGTTGCGGGCCACTCTCGTCGTCCCGACCCTCTTCGCGCTCTCCGTAAAAGTGGTTGGCAACCTCCAGATGGCCAGCTTCGCCGCCTTTGGCGGCTTTGCCACCTTGCTCCTGGCGAACTTTGGCGGCACCAGGCGTGACAAATTGTTCGCTCACTCCGTTTTGGCAGTGCTCGGGGGAGCATTTGTCGTCCTCGGCACCGCAGTCAGCTCGAGCTGGCCACTCGCTGCCGGCGCCGGTGCGGCCGTTGCCTTCCTCGTCCTCTTCGCCGGCATCGGTGGGCCCAACGCGGCCTCGGGCGCCACTGCGGTGCTCCTCGCCTACGTGCTCCCGGCAGCCTCGGTGGGGACCATGTCGATGCTGCCGGCGCGGGAGGCGGGTTGGTGGATGGCCTCTGTCGCGGGCACCGCCGCTGTCCTCTGGCTGTCGCCCCGGCCGGCCGGCGACCGCGTGCGAACCGCCGCGGGGGCCTGCGCTGCTGCCCTAGCCCAACAGCTCGATGCTGCCTTGGCGGGGACGACCTCGTCTGCTGAGAGCGAAAAGTCGTTAGCGGCTACGCAATCTTTGGTGGCGGCATTTGCAGCAGCCCCCTACCGGCCGACAGGCCTGGCCGTGCCCGACCAAGCGCTCGGGGCGCTCGTCGAAGCGCTCGAATGGGGGACCAGCGTCGTCGGAGACGCGCTCAAGGAGGGCGCCGACCTCAAAAAAGCGACCCCCGTGGACCGTTCTTTGCTCGCGGCGGCTTCCGCTGTCCTCAGCCAGACGGCGTTGCTCCTCTCGGGGGAGCAGGCAACGCCTCTCCTCAAGGACCTGGAGGAAATGGAACGCGAGAGCGCCTCAGCGCTCGGCGCGATATCTACCGAGGGGCCCGATGGCGAAGCGGCTATCCATTTCTCCTTTCATGCTCGCATGGTTGCCTCTGCCGCCCGTAGCGCCGCCATCGACGCCCTCCTCGCCAGCCGCAAGCTCGAGCCCGCGGCCGCTGCGGTCGAGCGCGCACGCTGGCACGGCGCCCCGCCCGACGAGGCGGCCCTGAGCTCGCCCCGGGACCTGGTGGCGACCTTTCGCCGCATCGCCGGCGGAAATGCCAACGTGCGTTCCGTCTGGTTCCTCAACAGCGCCCGAGGTGCGGTGGCTCTTGGGACCGCTGTCGCAGTTGCCGACCTGACCAATGTCCAGCACGGCTTTTGGGTTGTCCTTGGGGCGCTTTCGGTCCTTCGCACCAATGCCGCCTCCACCGGGGCGATCGCTCTTCGAGCGCTCGTTGGCACCGCTGTTGGGTTTTTCATTGGCGCGGGTTTACTTGCCGCTGTTGGCGGTGGTACCGCAGCGCTCTGGGTGGCGTTCCCATTGGCAATCCTTGTTGCCGCTTATGCACCGGGGACGGCGCCATTTGCTGTTGGGCAGGCCGCTTTCACGGTTGCCATTACGGTGCTCATAAACATCCTTGCACCGGTCGGCTGGAAGGTGGGAGCCGTCCGCCTGGAGGACGTCGCCCTCGGTGCAGCAGTGAGCGTCGTGGCGGGCATCCTGTTCTGGCCGCGCGGCGCCGCCAGGGTGTTCCGAGACGACTTGGCCGAGGCTTTTCACTCGGGCGGCGTGTACCTCGTCCAAGCGACCGCCTGGGCCCTCGGGAGCCGCCCGGCGCCCCCCGAAGCCGGTGGGAAGGCGTTCGAGGCGAGCTTGCGCTTGGACGATGCCCTGCGGGCATTGCAGGCCGAGCAAGGCACCAAACGCTTGTCTAAACAGGAGGTGTCCAGCTTGGTTGGCGGCGCCATGAGAGTCCGCCTGACAGCGCAATCTCTTGCCTCGGTCGCTTCACCGGCCCCCGCGCCGGGGCCGGAAAAGCGTTCTCTTCTGGAAGAGTCAGTTGTTGTAGCCGGAGCCTGCGACGAGCTCGCCGAGCGCGTCGGGCGCACCGCTCCCACCGCGGCGCGCGAACTTGCCGTGGTCCTTTCCGAAGACAGCGACGTCGTCACTCCCAACGAGAGCCCCTATGGCCTTTGGGCGCACGAACATCTCAGGCATATCAGGTTCTATCTCGCCGCTCTCGAGGGCCCTGTCGCGGCGGTGGAGACAAACCGTCACAGCCCCTGGTGGCGCTGAGCTCTCAGTTCCCGGGTTTTCGCCCTACCAGACATCTCCCCGGAGATATCCCGAACAAGCAGGCGGGGTTGCGCTTGGGGGCGCCCTGGGGCAGCCGGGCCAGGAGAGCAAAGAGGCGCTCCGCCTGCCGACAAGGGAACTTCGGCCCTAGTGAGCATGTGCGGGCGGGTTGTCATATACCTCGTGATGGGGCCGCGCTTATCGGCATCAGGGGCCCCGTCCTCTCCACCCGGGCCGCTTCGGCCGGGGAGGAGCGGCCTTGTGTGACTGCTGAACGAGACAACACTGGTAGGTGAAAATGAAGCAGGCGACCACTACAAAAGCTCTTGCTCCGCTCGAGAGGGCCACACGGCCAGTAACGGTGGGCCTCATCGTGGGCAATAGAGGTTTTTTCCCGAGCGCACTGTGCCGGGACGGGCGCGTCGAGATGCTCGAAGTGCTCAGGTCGAAAGGGCTCAACATAGTCGCCCTCGGGCCGGAGGAGACCGAGTACGGGTCGGTGGAATCACTGCATGACGCCGGCAAGTGCGCCCAGCTCTTTCGCGACCACGCCGACGAGATCGACGGCATCGTCGTCACCCTCCCGAACTTCGGCGACGAACGAGCCCTGGCAAACGCAATAAGAGGCTCGCGCCTCGAAGTGCCCGTGCTGGTGCACGCTTTCCCAGACCAAGCGGACAGGTTGGGGATCACCCACCGTCGTGACAGCTTCTGTGGGAAGTTGTCGGCCTGCAACAACCTGTCCCAGTACGGGGTCGCTTTTTCGCTCACGTCGCGGCACACGTGCGCGCCGAGGTCGGCTGAGTTCGCCGCGGACCTTGACCGTTTTGTTCGCGTCTGCCAGGTAGTGCGCGCCGTCAAAGGGATGCGCGTGGGAGCGATCGGGGCACGGCCTGCCAATTTCAACACCGTGCGGTACAGTGAAAAGCTCTTGGAACGAGCGGGGATCTCGGTCATCACGCTGGATCTGTCCGAAGTGCTCGGGAGGACCGCTCGGCTGAAGGACGACGACCCCGACGTCAAGGAGAAGTGCGGGGCCCTCACGGGCTACACCTCGGTGGAGGGAGTGCCCAGCGAGGCGCTCGTGAAGATGGCCAAGCTTGGCGTAGTGATCGACGAGTGGAGCGAAGCCGAGCGGCTCGACGGCTCGACGATCCAGTGCTGGACGGCGATCGAGGAATTTTATGGGGTCGTCCCCTGCAGCGTTATGAGCATGTTGAGCGACAGCTTGCGGCCCAGCGCCTGCGAGCTCGACGTGGGTGGCGTCGTGTCGATGCTTGTCCTCCAGGCAGCCTCTGGTGGCCCGAGCGCCATTTTGGACTGGAACAACAACGTCGATGACGACCCCAACAAAGCAATTGTCTTCCATTGCAGCAACATCGCGCGCAGTTTCATGGGGACCACGACCATGAGCTACCAGGAGATCCTCGCTGGCACGATCGGGAAGGAGCGAACCTATGGGGCCGTCTACGGGCGCATAAAGGCGGGGCCGGCTACGTACCTTCGAGTGAGCACAGATGAGTTCTCAGGAAAAATGAGAGCCTACGTGGGGGAGGGCTGTTTTACCGACGACCCGGCGAGCACTTTCGGAGGGTACGGGGTTATCGAAGTGCCACGGCTCCAGTCGCTCCTCCAGTTCATCTGCCGCAACGGCTTCGAGCACCACGTTGCGATGAACCTTTCCCAAACGGCCGAGGCGGTCAAAGAGGCGCTCGGAACGTACCTCGGTTGGGAGGTCTACCTGCACCCCTAGCCGTGCTCAGGGGGCCGGTTGAGCCCCTTGAGCTGCCCCGCTGTCAAGTACCGAGCTTGGCCAAGAAGTCGGTCAGGCCACGGAAATAGGTCTCCTGGTCGTCGTACATCGCCAGGTGGCTCCCCTGCGGGCAATAGAGATAGCTCCCTTCCGGCAGCCGGCCCGCCATCATCTCCATGTGGGAGGGGTCCATCGTGTCGTAACGGGCGCCGATGACAAGCGTGGGCACTTCGATCTTTGCCAGGTCCTTCGTCCGCTCCCAGCCAACGAGCTTGGCATCGGCGGAGATGCCGAGCTCGCTCGGCCCCTGCATCGTCACGTAGATGGCCTGGTTGATGTGGGCGAAACCTCTCTGTACCGGCTCTGGCCACTCTTCAGGAGGCATCCGGAGGATGTGCTTGACGTAGTAGTGCTCGACCAGGAGCTCCATGTACCTCGGGTCTTGGATCCTGCCGGCGGCCTCCATCGCTTTTATCTCCGCAAGCACTGCCTGGTCCATCTCGGGCATCAACACCTGCTCGGCATAGTCGTTGTACGCCGGCACGCTCGACATCATGTTCGAGATGACAAGGCCTTTGAGGTGTTGCTGGTAACGAAGTGCGTACTCGATGCCGAGGATGCCGCCCCAGGACTGGCCATAGAGGACGAAGTTGTCCCGGTCGAGGCCGAGCGCCTGGCGGACGTCTTCAACTTCTTGCACGAAGCGTTCGAGCTCCCAAAGCCCGCCATCGTCGGGGCGGTCGCTGTTGCCAGCGCCGAGCTGGTCGTAGTAGTAGTACTCGACCCCGGCCGCTGGGAGGTAGCTGTCGCAGGCTTCGAGGTACTCGTGGGTCGCTCCCGGGCCGCCGTGGAGCAAAAGGACTTTGAGGGCGGGGTTGTTACCAGTTCTCTTCGTCCACACCCGGTGCGCACCAGGGCCCCCAGTACCGAGCGCGACCATCTTCACGCCGCCGCTCAGGATGTCGTCGCGGCCCGAGCAGTCGAGATAGCTGCTGATAGCTGGCACTCGGTCCCTCCTTTCTCCGAGCTCGCCCGCAGGGCGGGCCTTGCCGCACCGATGCTACCCGCACCGCATCTTCACAGTCCGTGATCAGAAAGCGGGCCTACTGTAAGGCCTTTGTCCTCCCACATGTCAGCGAGCAAAGGGAGAGCAGCAAGGGTGGCCTTCCAGCTCCCGGCGGCAGATGTGCAGTCAGAATCGTGGAGGAGAACTGTCGCGCCCGGTACAAGGGTGGCGGACACGTCGCCGGCAATCGAGTCACTCGTCGCCTCGAGGCGCCAGTCCCGGCCCCAGGTCGTCCACAACACGGGGCGCAGCTTGGCCCTCCGGGCGGCATAGAGCGTCGACGCCGAGAGCGCTCCGTAGGGCGGGCGCACCCAGCGAGGTTGTGCGCCCGTCAGCTCGGCGATCTGGTCACGAGCTCGCTCGATGTCACGGGCGACCCAGAGCGGGCCGCGGAGGAGGTGATTGCTGTGCCGGGACCCGTGCACCGCTACCTCGTGGCCGCGCTTGGCGACTTCGGCGGCGACTTCGGGAGCTTCATTGGCCATGTTCGCCAACATAAAAAACGTTGCCCGCCAACCGAGCGCGTCCAGTGCGTCCAAAAAAGCGGGCGTAGAGCTGCGGTCTGGGCCGTCGTCAAACGTGAGAGCGAGGTGCCCCGGGCACCCAACACCCGCCAGCCCGGGCATGAAGTGGTTTCGTGCACGCCGCAAGCTCGAGGTGGCAGGCAGCAATTGCCCGAGCGCAAGGGCGCCAGCACCGAGCCCGGCTGCCAGCGCGGCCGAAACAAGGGCACGCTGTGCGGTCATCTGTACCCGGTCATCTGCGCCCGGTCATCTGTACCCGGTCATCTGTACCCGGTCATCTGCGCCCGGTCATCTGGGCCGTGCCGGTCCCCGCTCATTGAAGGCCGCTCAGCGGGGCCGCCGCCAGGTGCTGCTCAGCGAGCTGCAAGCGCAGGTTCGCGAGCAAGGGCAGAAGCTGGGCAGGGGCGATCCTGGGGCCGTTAATGACATAAACCTGGCCTGGTTGCAACTGGGGGACGCCCAGCACCGACCGGGGGTAGGGGCCGCTTGGCGCCACGGGCAGGGTCGTATTGGGGACGATCATTTTGACATGGGCCGAGCTCGTGTCCACGAGGTCCCAGGCGCTGATGCTGCGGTTTGGCACGAGCGCCGAGACCGCTCGGCCCGCAAGGGCGGAAAGTTCCTGGACGGATTGGGAGTCGCACCGGGCCATCGTCCAAGGCGCGACGGGGGCGCCGACAGCGCCTGGGCGAAAACCAAGCCCGCCGCTTTCCAAATCGATCCCGGCCTTGACGAGCCGGCGCACGTAGGCGAGCTCGGATTTGGCTGTGCTCGCGTCCACTACCGCGCTCGCGTGCAAGGTGAGCAACCAGCTCCCCAGTGCTCCATCGGAGAGCTCGCGCCCGCTCAAGCGTACCCCTAAGTAAACAGTATTGGTCTGGCCTGGAGGCGGGTGCGCGACGCCGGCGCCGACGGCCGCGGCGGCGACGCCCACGCCCGTAGTCATGCCGAACCACGAGAGTGCACCGACCAAAGTAGCGGCCGACACGGCGCGAGCGAGCTTGGCTACAGGACGAAGTGCTGGCTGGGGTGGGGGGCCCGAGATGCCGACGCGGGCGACAGCTCGAGCAGCGTCAACGGAAAAGAGCTTCGCTGCAGTGCCTAGCTGGGCCTCGCGCGTCGGGCCGGGCCGGCCGAGCAGCTTGACGTAGTCGACCAGCTCGGCGCCGCTGTGCGCGTAATTGCTGACGCCGGCGCTGGCCATGACCGAAGCACTTTTGCGCCCGTGCCCGGGGATGGGGTGGAAGCTCACAAGCGGCAGGCAAGCGCTCATGGCTTCGAGAGATGTCAGCCCGCCGGCGTTTTCTATGAGGACGTCAGATGCGGCCATGAGACCGGGCATGTCGTCGGTCCACCCAACTATGACCGCGCGGTAACCCTTTGACTCCACAAGGAGGCTGAGGTCCCGGTGCAGGTTTTCGTTGTGGCCACAAGCGACAACGGGGACGAGCCCGGGGGTGCGAGCTAGCAGCTCGAGCGTTTCTCTGACAGTGCCGATACCCCACGAGCCCGAGGAGATCAATGCTGCGACCTCGTCGTCCTGTAAGCCCAAACGAGAGCGTTCCCACGAGCGGCGCCGTTTGGCGGCGGCAAATCGCGGGCCGACTAGGGGAGCACATGCAATGCTCGGGCGCCCCGTGTGGGTTGCCACAGCCGCAACTGTGCTCGGGTGTACTGCCAGGTTCAAATCGACGAAGCGGTGTGCCCAGAACGGGTGGTACCCGAAATCGGTGATGAAATTGACAGCCGGGATGCACAGCCCAGTCTTTTTGCGGGGCAACCAGCGCCTTTGCGACCGACGCCGGAGGTCGCCAATGACCTGGGTGGCAATGGGGAAGGTGGACACGATGACGTCCGCCTCGCTCTCGCGCACCCATCTGAGAAGAGACCTGCGCGTGAACAGGCTCAGGAAGCGGGAGAGAGGCACGAGCAAGAAAGGCAACCAGTACCACACGTGGAAGGCCAGCTCGTAAGCCCATGGGGCGTGCTTGAGCTCGGCTTCGTAGCCCTTGCTGAGCGCCTTTCCGAGCCCAAAGGGCGCGGCCTCGAGGAAATCAGCGGTCTTCACCTCGCAGCCCGCGTGCGCGAGGCGGCGCGCGAGTTCCCTCGCGTTGCCTGCGTCGCCCGCACCGACCGTCGCCGAGACGATGAGTACGCGGAGCGCCTCGTCGGGGTGCCGCTGCACGGCGTGAAGTCTAGTGAGCTTGCCAAAAGCCAGGCAGTTCCCCTAATGGCGGCCTGCCCAGTAGAGTGGGCGGCCATGTCGGGCCAGCGCGCGACGTGGCCCCAGCGGCTCGGTCGGGCTCTTGGCTGTTTGACCTGGCCGAGCGCCGTTGCGGCCTGGCCGGGACCATTTCAGGTACTGTCGTCCCGACGAGACGGGTGGGGCCTTGGCGGCGCACTGCGAGGCACTGCGGGGCGCTACCAGGCACTACGAGGTGTTGCGACGATCGCGAAGAGCATGAGGAGAGACGCCGCGTGAGGGCGATAGTTCTTGTTGGAGGCGAAGGGACACGACTGCGGCCTCTCACTTATTCCACCCCCAAGCAGATGCTGCCCATAGCTGGCCGGCCCGTTATCGAGAGGGTCGTGGAGCACCTCGCTGGGCACGGCGTCGACGAAGTTGTGCTTTCCCTTGGGTACCGCCCGGACGCCTTTCTCGCCACGTACCCCGACGGACGCTGCGGCTCGGTCAAGTTGCAGTACGCGGTTGAGAGCTCTCCCCTCGACACCGCGGGGGCGATCGCATTTGCAGCCAATGAGGCGGGCATCAGTGATGAAACTTTCATTGTGGTCAATGGCGACGTGCTGACAGATATAGACGTCTCGGCGCTAGTCGCTTTTCACAAGGAGAGAGGTGCGGAGGGGACGGTCGCGCTCACTCCGGTAGAGGATCCTTCCCGTTTTGGCGTCTTGCCGATAGACGAGAGAGGTCTTGTGGAAGCGTTCATCGAAAAGCCGCCGGCTGACGAGGCGCCCACCAACATGATCAATGCTGGCATCTACGTGCTGGAGCCTTCTTTTCTCGAGCGCGTGCCAGGGGGTAGGCGGCTTTCTGTCGAACGGGTGGTCTTCCCTGCGATGGTGCAGGACTCCACCCTCTACGCGCTCGGCTCGGACGCCCTTTGGACCGACATGGGCACGCCCGAGAAGTACTTGGAAGCCAATCTCGCTTGGGCGAGCAGAGAAAGCCAAGAGCTCGACGGCGCCGGGCCATATGGCGCCACCGCCCATCCCGGTGCAACCGTCGCGAACAGCGTGGTGCATGGGGGGGTAGTAATAGAGGAAGGCGCACAGGTCCGCGATGCTGTGGTGCTCGAAGGTGGGCGAGTCGGGGCCGGTGCCGTGGTGCGCCGTTCCGTCCTTGGCCGGAACGTGGTGATCGGCCCAGGGGCCGTTGTCGACGAGCTTTCCGTGCTGGGCGACGGCTGGGTGGTACGTGGCGGGGACGTGCTCAACGGGGCCAGGCTTCCTGCGGCTTAGGGGCTTGTGAACCTCAGCTGTGGTGGTCGCCTCCCGCGATCATGTAGATGACGAGCGCCGTCCAGCCCGTTTGATGGGAGGCACCGAGGCCGGCGCCGGTGTCGCCGTGGAAGTACTCGTGGAACCACAACAAGTCGCGCCATAAGGGGCTCTCGAGGACCGGGTTGTCGCCGTGGACGGGGCGCTTGCCCTCCGCACCAGGGAGGAAGAGCGATACGAGCCGCTTTGCGATGTCTTCTGCGACCTGAGGCAGGGTGCACAACTTGCCTGACCCCGTGGGGTGCTCCACTTTGAAGTCGTCGCCGAAGTAGCGCCCGTAGCGGTGGAGGGCCTCGATGATGAGGAAGTTGGTAGGGAACCAGATGGGCCCCCGCCAGTTCGAGTTGCCTCCGAAGAGGCTGGTTGTCGACTCTGCCGGTTCATAGTCGATCGTCCAACGAGTGCCCGCCAGCTCGAGGCTGTAGGGCTGGTGCAAGAGGGAACGAGACAGGCTGCGGATCCCGTGGTCCGAAAGCATTTCCTCAGGGCCGAGCATGCAGTTAAGGATGCCTTTCAACTGGTCGGCGTCGATGACCGAGAGAAGCCGCCGTTGTTCGGCACCGAGGACGCGGGTGTGCGCCAGGAAGCTTGCGAACTCCGGCTTGTTCTTCTCGAACCACAGTGCCCGCTCCATGAAGTCGGGCAGCTTGGCTGCGAGATCGGGGTGGAGCGTGGTGACCGCGAGCATCGGCACGATCCCGACAAACGAGCGCACCCTCACCGGTTGCGAGCTGCCGTCGGCAAACTTGATCACGTCGTAGAAGAAGGAGTCTTCTGGGTCCCACAAGCCCTGGGCTTCCAGCGCCGAGCCCACGTAGACGAAGTGCTCGAAGAACTTGACGGAGAGGTCTTCGTAGGTCGGGTCGTGGTCAGCCATGAAGAGGGCTATCTCCAGCATCGCGATGCAGTACATGGCCATCCACGCCGTGCCATCTGACTGCTCGAGGAGCCCTGGGACAGGCAGTGGAGCTGACCGGTCGAACAAGCCGATGTTGTCGAGCCCGAGGAAGCCTCCTTCGAAGACGTTATTGCCCTCGGCGTCCTTGCGGTTGACCCACCAAGTGAAGTTGATGAGCAGCTTGTGGAACATGCGCTCGAGGAAGTCGTAGTCGGGCTCGGTGCCCGCCCGCGCGCGCTGCTGGGCGTCGATCCTCCAAACTGCCAGCGCCGCCCACGCTTGTACAGGGGGGTTGACGTCCCCGAAGTCCCATTCGTAAGCCGGGAGCTGGCCGTTGGGGTGCATGTACCACTCGCGGCAGAGAAGGACCAGCTGCTGTTTAGCGAACTCGGGGTCGAGGTGGGCGAGCGCGACTGCCTGGAACGCGAGGTCCCAGGCCGCGAACCAGGGGTACTCCCATGAATCGGGCATGGATATGACGTCGTGGGTGTAAACGTGGGCCCAGTCAATGTTGCGCCCCGAGAGGCGCGACGTTGGCGGTACCGGCTGGGTGGGGTCCCCTTGGAGCCATCGCTCCACGTCATAGTGGTAAAACTGCTTGCACCAGAGCACTCCCGCGGAAGCCTGGCGCAGTACTGTTTTCTCTTGGTCGGTCGTGGAGGGCCGAGCGAGGCTCTCGTAGAACTCGTCTGCGTCGGCCTTGCGTTGTGACATGACAGCGGCAAAGCCTTCGCCGAGATCTCCCGGGGCCGTGGAGAAGCGTAGCCGCAACTCTACGGTCTGTTGCGGGGCCAGTTCGATGTGGTAGCGGAACGCGGCCTTGGTGCCCTTGCGCTCGGGGTTGACGGAGGCGACGTCGTGGGTCACGTAGTCTGAGATGCCATCTTTAGGGTACTTAGGCCCTGGCTGGCCCCAGAGCTTGGCGGTATTGGTTTCGTTGTCGCAGAACAGTGGCTCAGGTGCTTGGCCGTTGGGACCGAGCCCTGCCGCGAGGTAACGAGGCCCTAAGTCCGGGCTTTGGATGTTCAATAGCGGCGCGGGCCCGGGCCCGAGCGTTATCGCCGGGTACACCGGGCTTGGGTGCCATGCCCAACGGTTGCGGAACCAGATGGTCGGCAAAACGTCGAGCGCGGCAACGTCTGGGCCGGCGTTGTACACCTCGATTTGCCAGAGGACATCTTCGGGGCCGTCCTTGGCCCAGGTGACTGTGACTACAAAGTAACGCCCTTCGTCGAAGATGCCGGTATCTACCAGCTCATATTCGGGCTGGTCGCGGCCCCGGCGAGAGTTCTCGGCGCGCAGTTGGTCATAGGGGAACTCAGCTTGTGGGTAGTGGTAACGCCATTGCATCCAGCTCGACGTGGGGGTGGCGTCCAGGTACCACCAGCATTCCTTGACGTCCTCGCCGTGGTTGCCTTGGGTGTTAGTGAGCCCGAAAGGCCTTTCCTTCAAGAACGGGTCGTTGCCGTTCCACAGCGCGAGAGCCAGGCACAGCAACTGGTCCTCGTCGCAGATGCCCCCCATGCCGTCTTCGTTCCAGCGGTACGCACGCGAAAGGGCTTGCTCGAAGGGGAAGTACTCCCACGCGTCCCCGTTGGCCGAATAGTCTTCGCGGACGGTTCCCCAAGCGCGTTCTGCCAGGTAAGGGCCCCACTTTCTCCACGCGACGCCTGAATTGTCAGCTTCCACAAGGCGTCCGCGCTCGGCCCCAGAAGAGCCTTTACCGGCGGCGTTTGTCTGCGGCGCGATCGGTGCCATGGGCGCTCATCTTGGCAGATCCAAGGGCCTAGTGGGCATGTTCATGCGTCTCGAAGAGGGGTTTGTAAACCGCTAAGAAGGGCTCCAGGGGCGCGCTCTTTTTGCCGATGATCGTCCAATACTTGACTTTCGGGTGAAAACCGTCTTTGATGAAGTGTTTGAAGTGCAAACTTCTAACTTCCCCCCATGCCCCAGGAGGTGGCATTGAACAGATCCCAGTTAGTAGAACAGCTAGCCCAAAACACTGGGCTAACTCGGCGCCAGGCCGAGGATGCAGTCGAATCATTCGTCGGCATCATCGGCGATCAGATCAGAGCTGGCAACAAGGTCACCCTTTATGCCTTCGGCAGCTTCAACCCGACGTCCCGCAAGGCACGTACGGGCCGCAACCCGCGGACCGGACAGCCGGTTAAGATCGCTGCCTCTAAGGGGATCCGCTTCAGCCCTGCGGCAGGTTTCAAGGCGGAGCTCAACTCCAAGAGGGCTCCCGCCAAAAGAGCTGCGGCCGCAAAGGCAGCAGGCAGGGGAGCCGCTAAGGCCACCGGCCGGGCTGTCAAAGGCCGTGTGGCAGCAGCCAAAGCCACTAAGGCAACAGCCAAGGTCACCAAGGTCGCCGTTAGAGGCCGCAAAGCAGCCGCACCGGCTAAGGCCGTTGCCAAGCGCCCTGGGCGCCCGCCCAAGGCCGCTGCGGCCGCTAAAGGAGCGATCAAGAAGGCCACCCGTCCGGCAACCAAAGCTTCAGCAGTGAAGTCACTCGCGACCAAGAAGTCCGTTGGAGCTAAGAAGGCTTCCGCCAAGCGGACTTCTGCAGCCGCGACCACCGTAAAGAAGACCACCGGCACGCTGAGGGCGGGCGCCAGCAAGGCAAGCGCCAAGTCAGCCAAGGGCGCCAAGGCGTCCGCGAGGTCGGCAAGGCGCTAAGGCCCCAAGCGCAAAGGCCCCAAGCGCAAAGGCCTTAGGCCACGCCGCAGGCCAAAGCCAGGCGAAACGCCGGCCTTCAGGGCAAGGCCGCAAAAGACAACTACTAGTGCCGCTGAGGCGAGCCTAAGGCTCTCGTTGAGCGCTCGAGGGTATTGCACCTGAGAGCGCAACTGAGCCGGGTTTGCCGAAGCGGCATTGGTCGTTCCTGAGCGGTGTTTAGAGCGCCACCAGGTCGATCGGGAAATCGACGTCCCAACCGAGCTCGGCGTCGCGCACGACTAGCCACGCTAGGCCCAAACGTTCCGCCTCCGCACAGTGGCGCGCGAAGGACCCTGTGCCGTAAGAGAAGCGGAAGTCGCTCCCGGCGGGCAGGCTGAGCACGTTGGTGCCTTCTTCGTGCCTGTCTGGGACGAGGACGACACCATCTACTTCGGCCAGCCATGCGAGGTTGGTCGCAAGCGGCAGGTCGCCGTGCGCCACGATGATGCGTTTGTAGCCCTCGCGGCCCAGCTCGGCGAATGCGATGCCGACAGCCCCGTTGAGGCCCGCTCCGGGCTCTACAAGCGCTCGTGCGCCGACATTTCGCGCCCACTGGGCGACCTCCCGGTCGTCGCAGACGACGACGACTGGGAGCGGGCGCGCGACCTTTATGACATGTTCGGCCATTGTGCGGGCCAACGTCGCGCGCTCGCTCGGCGACAGTACCGGCGACAGACGCATCTTGGCCTGCGAAAAGGCCTTGACGGGTATCACAACGACGGCCTCGCTCGACGTGCCTTGCCCTCGGGCGGCGCCGTCCGCATCAGTGCGGCCACGTTGGCGGCGGCTCACAGCGGCCATCCTATGGGGGTAGCGTGAGAACTGATGCGTGTTGCCTTCGGCACCGACGAGATGACCCCTGTCACTGAGGAGCTGCGTGCAGACCTGGTCAACTTGGGACACGACCTGGTTGTCGTAGCCAACCCGCTGCGGTGGGCGGAAGCGGGCATGGCGGTCGGGCAAGCGGTGGCGCAAGGCAGGGCCGAGGTCGGGGTCGTTTTCTGCTTCACCGGCACCGGCGTAGCCATGGCAGCGAACAAGGTCCCGGGCGTGAGAGCGGCGCTGTGCGCTGACCCCGAGACCGCCCGTGGCGCAAGGCGATGGAACGACGCCAATGTCCTCGCGCTCAGCTTGCGACTTACCACGACAGAGCTCGGCCACGAGATGATCGATGCTTTCCTGTCGTCGGCACCTGACGGCACCGAAGCGGACCAGATAGCCCTCCTGTCTTGAGATCCCTGGGTCGTGCGGCCCGTTACGGCCACCCTCCGAGCCTCGCGTTTGAGCGCCATGCCTGGGCGGCAGGGCACGAGCTCGTCGTCGGCATGGACGAGGTCGGCCGCGGCGCTTGGGCGGGCCCGATCATGGTTGGTGCCGCAATGGTCCCCCGGGAGAGGCGTGTTTACGGGGTGAGGGACTCCAAGATGCTGCCCGAGGGGCGCAGGGAAGCGCTTTTCGACCGCATCGCGGCGTGGTGCCCGGCGTGGGCGGTCGGCGAGGCGACCCAGGTCGAATGCGATGCTCTCGGCATGGCGGAAGCTCAGCGGCTGGCCGCGCGCCGGGCGCTCGGGGACCTCGGCGTGGTCCCCGACATGGTGCTCATCGATGGCAAATGGGACTTCGCTGGCACGGGCAACACGCTGCGGATCGTGAAAGGGGATGCTTATTGCCTGTCGATCGCAGCGGCTTCGATGCTCGCCAAGGTGACGCGGGACCGCTATATGCGCGAAATTGCCCCCAACTTCCCCCAGTACGAGTTCCAGGACAACAAGGGGTACCCTTGCTGGCGGCACAAAATGGCGCTCCAGGCTTACGGTCCCTCGACGGTCCATCGCAGGACATGGGTCTTTATGGACGCGCTCAGCTGGGACATGCGCGTCCGGCGCACGGGGCCGCCGGGAGCAGCAGAAGCCGTCGAAACCTACGACGAGCAGTACGAAACCCAGCCCGACCAGTACGAACCCGCCGGCGAGGACGAGTGATCATAGAGGTAGAGGGCCTCCGCAAGCACTTTGGCGGTGTTGAGGCCCTCCGCGGCATCGACTTGGGGGTGCCGGAGGGCAAGGTGCTTGGCCTCCTCGGGCCAAACGGCGCCGGCAAGACCACGGCTGTGCGCATCCTCACGACCCTTCTCGAGCCGAGCGGGGGGCGGGCGTCGGTGTGCGGTTTCGACGTCGCTCACCATCCCGCAGCCGTGAGGCGGGTTATCGGCCTCGCAGGCCAGGCGACAGCGATCGCGCCCGACCTCACGGGCTTTGAGAACTTGGAAGTGGCCGGGCGCCTTTACCACTTGGGCAAGGCAACAGCGCGCCAGCGTGCACGAGAACTGCTACAACGTTTCGACTTGGAGGAAGCCGCCCGCAGGCAGGCAAAGACGTACTCGGGCGGGATGATGAGACGCTTGGATCTGGCGGCGAGCTTGATTGGCCACCCTCGGGTGCTCTTCCTCGACGAGCCGACGACCGGGCTCGACCCGAGCGGCCGCCTCGGGATGTGGGCGATCATCCGGGAGCTCGTTGCCGGGGGGACCACGCTCCTGCTCACGACCCAGTACCTCGAAGAAGCCGACGAGCTGGCAGACGATATCGTCGTCATCGACCATGGCGTCGTCATCGCATCTGGCACGTCTGAGGAGCTCAAAGGCCGGATCGGTGGTGACGTCGTTGAGTTCTCCGTCATCGAGCGCGCGCGGCTGGAGGACGCCACCTCGGCCGTCGCAAGCGTTGGCGAAGGCGCCCCGACGGTTGACAAGGGCACGGGCCGGGTGCAGGTCCATGCGGGCGCTCGCGGGTCGCAGGTGTTGGTAGAAGCGGTACGAGCCCTCGATGCCGCCGGCGTGGCGACCACAGGGATGGCGCTTCGAAGGCCTTCCCTTGATGACGTTTTCATATCGTTGACGGGGCATGGCGCCGAAGACCACGCGCCCGCTGCGGGCGATGGGGCCCGGGGACGGGGTGGGCGGCCGGGACGTTCTCGAGGAGGGGCTGCTTAATGACAGGTTTCACGACAACGGTCCTTGACCCGACGACTTTTACCGAGCCGGGCCTCCTTCAGCGGGCGCGCTGGGCCATCGAGGACTCGCTCGTGATCACCAAGCGCAACTTGGTCGCGTGGCTCAGGGTCCCGGCATTTATTTTCTTCTCGACGGTCCAGCCGGTCATGTTCACGCTCCTGTTCCGCTACGTCTTTGGCGGGGCGATCAAAGTCCCGGTGCCGGGGGGCTACGTCAACTGGCTGATCCCCGGTGTCATTGCCCAGACCGCCGGCTTTGCGTCCTTTAGCACCGCGATCGGGCTCGCCCGCCAGATCCAGCGCGGCGACATCGACCGGATCCGCAGCATGCCAACCGCTCGCTCGGCGTTCCTGGTGGGCCGCCTCAGTGCCGACGTCGTCCGCCTCACCCTGACTGTCCTCGTGATGGTGGGAGTTGGTTACGCGGTCGGGTTCCGCTTCAGCGGCGGTTTTGGCGGCGCCGTCGCCATGGTTGCTTTGGCGGCGCTGCTCGGGCTCGCTGTCTGCTGCGTCTCGGCGTTGATCGGCCTCGCCATCAAGGACGAGGAATCGGTCCAAGCCTTCGGGCTCATATGGGTCTTCCCGCTCACCTTCATCTCTGCCGCCTTCGTGCCGGTCCAATCAATGCCTTCTTGGTTGCAGGGGTTCGCGAACGACCAACCCTTCACGCAAGTAATTGACGCTCTCCGCATCCTCGCCCTCGGCAGCAAGGTCCAAGTTGCTGTCGGGGAGCCGCTCGGCTCGGCGCTCTGGCAGAGCATCGCTTGGTCCATAGGGACGATCGCCGTCTTCGTGCCTCTGGCAACAAGGGCGTACAAACGAGCCTGAACTACCCGGAAGTCGCTGACGCCCTCGCCCGCGCTGCGGCGGCACTGCCCAACCACGAAGACCGGCCCGAGCAGGCGGCAATGGCACAGGGCGTTGCACGCGCGATCAAAGGGCAACGCCACTTGGTCGTCCAAGCTGGGACAGGCACTGGGAAAAGTCTCGCCTATCTCGTCCCTGCGCTCACACTGGGTTGCCGAGCGGTTGTCTCCACAGCGACAAAGGCCCTCCAGGACCAGCTCGCTCAGCGCGACCTCCCGCGGCTTTCCAGCTCTCTTGGCGTCCGCTTCACCTTTGCCGTCCTGAAGGGCCGCTCCAACTACGTTTGCATGCAGCGGGTGCGCGAAGTCTCCGAAGGCGGCGAGCAGTTGGAGCTCTCCACCCACGGCCGGGGCACGTCGTCCCAACTTGGCCCGCTCGGGCGCGAGGTGCAGAGGTTGTTGCGTTGGGCTGCGGCGGGCAGGTCGGCTGCGGCGGGCAGGTCGGGTGCGGCAGGGGCGGTCACGGGCGACCGGGCCGAGCTCGCCTGGGAGCCGAGCGACGCTGCCTGGGCTCAGGTTTCCACGAGCTGGCGCGAGTGCCCGGGGGCTGCGCAATGTCCCTCCGGCGGGGAATGTTTCGCCGAGCTCGCTCGGCGCCGGGCGAGCGACGCCGACGTCGTCGTGGTCAATACCCATCTCTACGCGACATCGCTGGCGCTGAAAGAAGCCGAAATCCTCCCCCCTCACGACTTGGTGGTCTTCGACGAAGCCCACGAGCTCGAAGACATCGCTTCGGCGGCGCTCGGCTGCGAGCTCAACCAGGGCCGCGTCATCGCGCTCGCTCGGTCGTCGCGGGCCGTGCTGGCGGCCGCTGCGCGCGATGTCGTGAGCGATGTTGACGATGCTGCTGCAGTTCTCGGCAACGTCTTACGAGACCAGCGCGGCCAGGCCGTTGTGAGGCCGGTCGAAGGCGACTTGTTGCACGCGCTCACTTTGCTGAGAGAACGCACAAACCGCTTGGCCGAACAGCTCCGCAAGGCCACCGGCACTGCTGAGATGTCATCGGGGGGCCGAGGGTCGGATGCTCTCAGGCATAGGGCGCAAAAGGCCTCTTCCCATTTGATCGAGGACGTGGACGCCGTGCTCGAGCTGGCAGAAGGTCAAGTCGCGTGGGTGGAAGGGGCGCAGAACGCACCAGTGCTGCGAGTTGCGCCGATAGACGTCGGTGCCGTCCTCCTCGAGCGCCTCTGGGAAGGCGAGGACGCCCCAACAGCGGTCCTCACGAGCGCGACGGTCCCACCACGACTGGGGGAGCGCCTCGGGCTGCCGGAGGGCCGCTACGACGAGATGGACGTCGGGAGCCCGTTTGCCTATGGGGAACAAGCGCTCCTGTACTGCCCGCTCCATTTGCCCGACCCGAGGTCGCCAGGTTTTGAGGCCGCGATGCACGAGGAGCTGATCGCGCTCATCCAAGCAGCGGGGGGACGTACGCTCGCTCTATTTACGAGCTGGCGGTCGATGGAAGCCGCCGTGCGCGTCGCGCGCGAGAGGCTCTCCTGGAGGGTCCTTGCTCAACCCGACTTGCCAAAACCCAAGCTGGTCGCGGAGTTCACGCAGGACCGTGGTTCGTGCCTGTTTGCCACCATGGGTTTTTGGCAGGGCGTGGACGTGCCCGGGCCGTCGCTGTCGCTCGTCACCATCGACAGGCTGCCTTTCCCGCGCCCAGACGACCCCTTGCTGCAAGCTCGCAGGGAGGCGGCGGGCCCGAGGGCTTTCGAGCTCATCGACGTGCCGCGTGCGGCAACTCTTCTTGCGCAGGGCGCAGGGAGGTTGGTGCGGAGCCGAGAGGACCGGGGCGTCGTGGCGGTGCTCGACCCGCGCCTCGGCAGGGCGCGCTACCGCTGGGACCTTGTAAGGTCGCTACCGCCGATGCGCCGGACTCGTTCTCGGGCCGAAGTTGTCGCTTTTTTGGAACACCTTGCCGCGTCCGGTTAGTTGCTGGCCAGGCTCCGCCGGTCACCCTCTCGCCGGGCGCGCGCCCACCGGTACGGCCCCATCTAATGCGGTGGCCCTTAGGGAGCCTGCTACCTGGGCACGCCTGGTGCATGTTGGCGCGAGCGGTGCCATTTCGGGACCATAATCTGGCCGTCGCCTTTGCCATCCGGGTTGTCCAGGAGCACCTTGCCGCGCCCCGGGTACAAAAAGGGCTCCTAAGTACGACAACATACGCGTAACGCGCCGAGAAACGGCTGAACAGACCTCACCCTACAGGAGCGCCACCCTATAGGGGCGCCCGAGCAAACGAGGCGGCGCATCAACTGCTTGCTGCTACCGGGCTCTAAGACCGCCTAGACGGAGCACATTACCTAGGCTTTGGCGGTGATGGCAGCCCAAGCGCGTAACGCCATGGCCGTGTTCGCGAGCGCCTTGTCTATTGCTTGCGCCCTTTGCGCTTGCGGCGGTACTCATTCGGCCTCCCGCTCGCCCCGGGTGACCGCCGAGACCGCCCCGCCCACTACCGCCCCGCCCACTACCGCCCCGCCCACTACCGCCCCGCCCACTACTGCCCCGCCCACTACTGCCCCT
>DATJSU010000002.1:0-102474 GCA_035503915.1 Acidimicrobiales bacterium
GGCAGGTTCCTCACGTGTTACTCACCCGTTCGCCACTAGGCCTTCTCCGAGTTACCCCGGATGAGCCCCGTTCGACTTGCATGTGTGAAGCACGCCGCCAGCGTTCGTCCTGAGCCAGGATCAAACTCTCCATCGAGATCAAGGGCACGCGCTTTCACGCGAGCCTCGAACTTGAAGAGCGCCAGCCCCTATGAAAGGAGCTGGATGGCACAAGACGGAAGTTGTTGTCCGTCTAATGCTTGACAAGAATGGCGCACCGGCTCAGCCGGCGCACCCGCACTAGCTTTTGGCTTTCTTCTGTTCCGTTTTCAAGGTCCACTGGTCGCGACAGCACTCGTCTGCTTTGGGAGCAGGCGGCGGTGCCAGCCGCTGAGCACCTCAGCCTAAAAGCCCCGAAGGGCCCGTTGTTGAGGCGCCGCTCAGGAGGGGCCGTTGCCCACTGAAGCGGCTTTCAAGCTTAACCCGCCCAGCGAGGCTTGTCAATGACGCCCGGAGCCGCTCCGGGGGTCGTTGGCCAGTCCCGCTGGGGCTCGCCCAGGTGGCGAGCAGAGCCATGATAGCGGACTTCGGGGCCCGCGCGGCAGTCGGCAACGAGCGCGCGAGCCCCCTGCTCCCCGGCGTTACCCGAGGCTCTGAGGGGCCTCGATGGACCGCCTGATGATGAGCGCGAGGGTCTTGGCATTGGCGGCGCTCCACTGTGAAGCGGGCGTGTACACGTAGCGCTCCTCGCCCACGTACGTCTCGGTCGTGGGTGTGAGCATTGAGAGGATCAGCACGGCCCGCAGCTCCTCGCTGCCCAGATAGCCGGTCAGCTCCTCCGCCTTGGACTGCCCGGAAGCTTCTCTCGCCCCGGTCTCCTGGCAGAGCACATCGACCCGGGTGAGGTGGCCCACGACGTTGGTCCCGAGGGTTTGGAACGTCCAAGGCACCCCCAGGGAGTACCGAGTGACCAAGCTGGCGTCCTGCTGGCCGTCGGGCGAATTGACGTCAGCACCAGAATCGCTGGCTGTTATCGTCCACTCGCCGTTGGGCACGAACGCCGTCCACCCGTTCGCCGAAATGGGCACCCACCCCTCCGACTGCTCGTCGGCGCTCGCTACAGAACCACCGACAATCTCGATGACGTCGGCCATGGTGGTGCAGGCCGCGCTGACCTTCGGCGCCGCGGCGGCCGTGGTCGGAGCGCTGGCGAGGCCAACGGCGGCGCCTAAGGCCGTCAGCGCTGCCAGGACTGACCGAACAGTCGCACCAGATGTACCCATTGCGCCCTCCTTGTCCGGCGGTTCGGGAATTTCGCCAACGACGACCCAAGCCCGTTACTTTGCCCCCCGTGCTGCCCCCGAGTGTCGAATAGGAGCTCACGTACACCCTCGGGAGCTTCACTTAGGGTCGCCCCAGGTTTATATGTCCCGGAACTGTAGCCGCCGTTGAGGCCGGCCAAAAGAGGGACTTCGGGAGCCGAAGTCCTCAGCGCTCAGCGTCCGGCCTTGACAGGTGCGGTTAGCTCGACAAACAGCGCCGTACTGGCGGCCCTGAGGGTCGGCGGTGCCGCGACAGGCGGGAACCCGCAGGCAGCGCTCAGGCACGTGAGCGCCGCCCCGGTATAAGGATTGGGCGAACGAGGGACTGACAAGGAGGACCAAAATGACCAAGGAACCTGTGGCAACGCTCACGATGTTCGACGTCGACTGCAGTGACCCTGCGCGGCTCGCGCAGTTTTATTCCGCTGTCCTCGGGTGGGAGGTGACCTACAGCGAGGGCGACTACAGCATGATCGGTAACGGCAGCACCTCGATCGGGTTCGGGAAGGTCGAGGGCTACACGCCTCCGTCGTGGCCGGACGCGGACGGCCTCAAGCGGTACCACCTGGACTTGCAGGTCGACGACATCGCAAAGGCGGCCAACGAATGCGAAGCCCTTGGAGCGCGCACAGCGGGTTTCCAACCGGGCGGGGACCGCTGGCGCGTGATGCTTGACCCAAACGGCCACCCGTTCTGCCTCTGTCGCAAAGCCGCCGGCTAGGTACAGGGCTGGACGAGCCCCCCTCATGCAGCCATTGGGCGTGCGCTTGCGGTGGTGCCGAACTGAGCCGAGGGAAAGGACGGGCTCCAGAGATGCCGCGTTCTTGACGCCGTTAAGTTGCAAAGTAACCAGGTCATCTGGCCCCGTCGTCTGTCGGGCGCCCGGCGTCACGCGGGCCCGTCCCACGATGGGCGCCGAGGCTTAGCCGCAGGCCTTCCTTGTAGCCCGGACAATGGCGTCGCTGCGTTACCCGAAAGCTGTGGGTCGTGGTGGAACATCGGCCACGCGCCCACTTGGTCCACCTCGGCCCCATTCGAACCCTTGAGCTCGTAATGTTCGACCAGCCCTTGGTGGTACCCGTTATAACCAGCCAATGTCACACCTAGAGTGCCATTTGGGTCATCTGTGACGAGCGGCGAACCTTGCAAACCTTCGCCGGGCGCAAGGAACGCCTCGGGCTCGCCGGTACGCCCGTCGAGCACCTCCGCCCCGTCGGTGGTCGCAACGATGACGTCTTGATAGCCAGCGCCCAGGTCCGCCGTGACAACGCTGCCGATTACTTCAGCAGGCATACGCTGGTACCAGAGCACTGCGCCCGTCGGCCCGCTGAGAGCGTAGACGGACCCTCTACCGGGCCCATTGTAAGTGCCCTCGACCACGTCCAAATGTCCGTTGCCCATGAGATCAGCGAGCGCCGGGCTAGGTGTTGTCGCGCCGTCAAGACGCTTGACCCATATGACACGGCAGCGAGCATTGAAGGCGAAGAGCTTGTCCGTAGCTGTCGCATGCGGCCAGAAGGTGCCGGTGCCGACGACAATGCCCTCAGCGCCACGAGCTAGAAAGGGCCCAACCGCTGGCGACGATTGCACCACTTGATCGGTGTTGTACTGGCACTTCAAGCCACCCGAAGGGCTCCGCGTACCCAAATTACCCGTCGGTGCGAGTACCCTCAAGTGGCCACCTCTCGTCTCGGCAACGCCAAAGGAGGCGCCTTGGGTTTGGTCGCTGCCCTCGATTATCTCGATCTTCCCGTTGCCGTAAAGGTCCGCCAGCGCGGGGGTTGAAAAACCACTATCTGATGTGAACCAGGGAAAGCCGCGCAGCACGGCGCCCGTCGAGGCATTAAGCGCGTACTCCTCCTGACCGAGCGAAGGGGCCACTACATCCAAAGACCCCTGGATGTTCCCAACGGTCGTAGACGCCTGTACTGCCTCCGTGCGCCGAGGTCCTCCGTAGAGAGACTCGTACGCCCTCACGAACCAGCGCTCGGACCCATCAGGGTTGAAAGCTTCGTAACCTCCCGAGTGGGGCTTGGCCGCGCTACCGACCCCTACGAAGATCGTGTCGGCTCGAGATCCCGGTGTTAGCGCCGCAACAGATGGTGTCGATTCCACCGGGGCCCCACTGGTGCTGACAGGCCACCCGGGTACGGCCGAACCCTTGGCCAACGACAAGGCATAAACATGGCCGGCTAGGTCACCAACGACGACCGCGGGGCCTCCACCAAGGACCGCCAAGTTGGGCGATGAGAGCGCGACTGGGGCACCCCTGTCCGGAAGAGCGACTGCCCACGTTTCCAGGAACGTCAACCGCCGCGCCTCGACAATCGCGGGCACGGAGCTCGTGCCAACCATGGTGAGCGCGATCATGACCGCTGGTCCGCCAAGCCTCCATCTCATCGAGGAAATGCTGGCAGCATTTCCTGGCACGGTCCAAACGGCGTCCCTCACCTAGGGGTGACAACAACTAAGCAATCGTCTTGGTAGCGAACGGATCCACAGGAAATTTGCGGATAAGATCCTGCCCGTGCGGAGCGCGCCAAGCACGCTTGAACGTAGCCAGTCGCTCGAAATCTCTTTGGAAGCGGTCGGGTCGCCCGTCCCCGGCGCCAGGCCAGTACGCAGGCTGACTGCTGGTGTGGCCGCGGCCGGTGTGTTCGTTGGCCTCGTGGCCCTCCTGTACTACGCATCGACCCGCACCTTGCGAGCCGACTCCGACGCCGCAAGCACCATGCTGCAAGGAATTTCCATGAGCCACGGCAATCTCGGGCTGCAGGGCTGGCGACTATCTCTGGACTCGTTCTGGCTGTCCGACACGGTCGTCTTTGCCCTGCTCGTCACCCTTTTCGGAGTTAAGTACCAGCTCATGTACCTGATGCCGGCCGTCGTCGCGGTTGTCTTGGTCTTCCTCGGAATGTACCTCGCCAGTGCCCACCGACGCCGCGGAGCGGCGCTCGCCGGCGCTCTCACGGTGTTCGCGCTGATTGGCCTGCCCAGCAGTTTCCTGGCCAACAAGCTCCTGCAAAGCCCGGTGCACGTTGTTACGGCTCTGTGGTGCCTGCTTTCCTTTATGTGCCTACGCCGGTTGCGTTTCGACTGGTACTTCGTGGTGGGAGTGATCTTGTTGGCAGCAGCAACGGTGAGCGACCTTATCGGTCTGGCTATCGGCATCCTTCCCGTGTTCCTGGCCGGGTTGGTAGCCGTAGCACGAAGCCGCTCAATTCGCGTCGGCGTTGTCCCCGCAGCAGCGGCGGCGGCCGGAGCACTAACGGCTTTGGCCCTGCGCACTTTGGCGGGCGCGGGCGGCTGGCTGGAGATGACTTCCCGTCAACGTACCGCGACGATGTTGCAGGCTCTCAAGAACGTGCCCCTTGCCTTTCACTACGCCGTCGACATGTTCGGCATGGGCCAGTCGCAGCAGGCACGCGGACATGTACCCGTGCCACTGCAGCTAGCGCACCTCACCGCGGCAACGGTAGGCGTGGCTGTGTTGGTTGGAGTGGGAAGGCTAGCAAGAGGGGTAACCCACGGAGAGCGATTGCCGGCCAGTCGCGCGGGCAGCGGGCTCGCCACAACAGGTGCACCTGGAGCGCAGGATAACTTCCTAGACGACGTCTTACTGCTCGCAACCCTTGGCTCGCTATGCTCCTTTCTCGGCCTGACCGTTCTCAGCGTCCCGCCAGAAGCTCGGTACCTCTTGCCAGCTGCCATCTTCGCTTCCGTGCTCACCGGGAGGTTCGTCGCCAGTCTCGCCGAGCGGGTACGCCCGAGCCTAACGCGTAAGGCCCTGCAGGGCGCGTCGATCGCCACTGTGCTTGCATTCGCTGCCGGAACCGGCTACCAGCTAAGTGGCCGCGTACCGGCCACGCCTTATCCCGCGATCGCGCGTTTCCTGGCCGCCCACCACTTGCAGTCAGGCTTGGCCGATTACTGGACCTCCGCCATCGTGACCATCGACAGCGACGACCGCGTTCTGGTGAGACCCGTTGGTGCCGTCGATGGCAGGATTTACCCCCTTGTCCGGGATAATTCGGATGTCGACTGGTACCGTGGCGTGCCGTTCAGGTACCTCGTCTACGCGCCGGGGGCAATGTTCCGGGGCGTCAACAAGCGCGCCGCCGAACGAACCTGGGGGCATCCAGCAAGCGTCTTTCGGGTTGCGGGTTACCGCATCTTGGTTTGGGCCCGGCCCTTCTATTTCCCAAAGGGCCTTTTCCCCCCAGGTCGAAGCAAGTCCCTACTTTAGAAGACATCTTGGTAACCAGGGCCGAGATCGGCTGTAACGACGCTACCTATCACTTCGGCAAACATCGCCCGGTGCCACAGGACAGCACCGGTTGGGCCACTGAGCGCGTAGACAGACCCATACCTGCCCCATTATTGGTCCCTTCGATCACCTCAAGCTTGCCCGTTCCCCGTCAGGTCGGCGAGCGCAGGGCTCGACGCCGTCACCCCGTCTAGGTGCTTGGCCCAAATCGGGCGGCAGCGAGCGTTGCATGCCACCTCTCCACAACGGTCCTCCCCGGGCCTGTAGCGCCACCGGCTTGGCTGTCGGCTGAGCGGGTCGTAAAAGCCCAGTAATGGCTGACCACGGCCCCCGGCAGGGAAATCGTCACGGTGGCTCGGTAAGTTCCGTGGTCCACAAGCGGCGCGACGGGGATGACGAACCCGCCACCCCCACCCCGACGGGTAACCCACTTCACAGTTACCGCGCCCGTAGGAGCTCGCGCGCCGGCGGTGGCAGCTAACGGCTGAAGGCAAAGGGCCCGGGCACTGGACTGGCCCGCTCGAGCGTTCAGGGGCCAAAGCCTTCGTTGATGATGTTCGTGACGGCCGCCCACCATGCCAACCCCGCCATGAGCAACGCCGCCGGCCCAGAGAGAGAGCCAGACAATGTCCCGAGGAAAGGCGATGGCCCGATCGTCCATGTCACCGCGGAGCGCGCCGTCACTGGGCCTTGGCGCAAGGACACGCTGAACGACCTAGGGACTAGCTCGGCGTAAAACTCGCCGGAAACAGCGAGTTGAGCTTCGCCGAGGGACCCCTCTAGGAATGTCACCTCGTGGCCGTTGATGAGCGTCCGAGGTCCTCCGAAGGTCGCGTCAAAAGCCGAAGGCCCAACGGTCCCCTCCACCGTCCACCCCGACCGAGCTGTGCCGCCTGAGGGGCAGCGCAGCGAGATCGGCGTCGTCCCAAGATGAGCGCTCGCCGTAAAGCTGTCCTCGTTGCCATTGGTGCCGAAGCTGAGACCACCCTCCAAGGGGTCATCTCCGTAATGGCCGGAAAAAGACATACCGCCGTAGGCGTGGGTGAAGATGGACCGCACCATCAGCCCCTCGCCGCCGAGCGACCCGAGGAGGAGCGCCGATAGGGCCCCGCTCGAGCCGTCGAAATTGTCATCCGCTCGGTAAACGCACTGTAAGGGTGCCTGCGCCAGCCACCCAGCGACGTTGGGCCCGGCGCGATCTTCCATCCCAGACTTGGCGGTTGGCGACGGCTTTAGCGTCGACAGGACGAGGTCAGGACGCAGCAACAATGCTCCGGCGGCAGCCATAAACGTGCGCCTTGCGACCTGGCTGCGAGCACCGGCAGCGATTGCGGCAACCGAGCGGTGGCTCACGTCAAGCTCCAAGTTGCCCCATCGGCCGTCGTCAGTACGGCGTCCTCGCCCTCGCCGCTCACCCCGACCGCCATACACGTGGTGGGGCCAGAGCATGACACGGCCTCGAGGTCGCTCACCGAGGCTGGTAGCTGAGCGGGACGCCAAGCCTGGCCCCCGTCGGTCGTGCTGAATATCGCGCCCGAGACCCCGTCGGCCGCTTGCCCCACCGCGTAGCAGTCCGCGGCACTCGGGCAAACGATGGCATTCAGGGCCCCGAGGCCGCTCGGGCCGTCGCCATAGTCCCACCCGACCGTGGCCCATCGAGTTCCCACGCCTACAGCCTTCCAAACTTGGACAGGGTCGGGCTCCTCGGCTTGCCCTACGGCCAAACACGTAGAAGTCCCCCAGGCACAGGCTGTCCCGCTCACGGCACCCAGCGTCTCGTGGGGCGACAACCCGCCTTGCTCCCATGCCACGCCGCCGTCGCGAGTGAGGTCGATAACGAGGTCGTCGCTCGCGTCGCGGAGCGCGCCGCCGACGGCGCAAACCGTACTCGAGGCGCAGGAAACCGAGTAAAGCGAGCCCTGGCGGTCAGCCAAGGGGAGCACCTGAGGGCTCCACGTGGCACCGCCGTTAGTAGATCGGATCACCGACGGTGGGCGCGAGAGGCTATCGGTAACGGCGAAGCACACCGCTGCGGAGGGGCACGAGACGGCGTAAACCATGCCAACTGCCGATGGCAAGCTGGCACTGGACCAGCTCGCTCCGCCGTCGCTGGTCAGCAGTACGGCTCCCTGCATGTTGCCGAGGTCTCCCACAGCCACGCAGTTAGTGGGCGTGGGGCAGGCAATACCTTGCAGCTCGGTAACTTTTGGCGCGACGCTCACTGTCCAGGAACCTCCGTCGTTTGTGGTGCGGGTGATCACAGCAGGCGAAGGACCGAGCTGGCCGACCGCGTAGCACGTGGTGGATGACGGGCAAGACACACCGGAGAGCTCGCCCGTAGCTCCCAACGCGAGGGTGCTCGCATGGGGTGCCAATGTCGCAGGAGAGGCCAATGTCGCAGGAGAAACAGCTAAAAACGCCAGAACTATGGCTGCGATCATCCTCATGAGTGTGCCTCCGCGGCTGGTGAGAGGCTGGTGGGACTTGCGAGCGGTCCCAGTACAGGCAGCGTGCCGCTCGTTGGCGAGCCTTCGCCGAAGACCGCTAACAGGCTGAGAGCCGTCACGAGCGGGGCGTGGGAGCCCGGATGAGACCTACCGCACTCACAGCTATAGCCGTCGAAAACCGTGCTTCGGGCGACGCGGGTCACAGCTCCGCCCGCGTTGCCAAACGCTGCCTGCGGCCCGTGGTCCATCACGCCAGTGCTGGGCACCTTGAATGTCAGTGACCACGCCCCGCTCAGCGGGGTCACGTCAGAGCTCGTAGAGATCTTGGGTCCTGCATAAGCCGTGCCGGCAGGGGGGTTGGTCACGTCGTAGACGGTGAGCTCGACATCGTCACCGGGGTTGATGGTCATGCATGACCAGGTGATGCCACTACGTTTCCGGGCCGTGCGCTTGGGGGGGGCCATGTCTCGATATTTATAGCAAGGCCAGCACGGCCTCAGCCCCACCTGACCCTGGCTTTTGATTGCCAGAGGTCGAATATGTCCCTTTTGCCTTTCACCTTTACGCGAGCGCTCATGTCTGGGAGAGCTACCGAGACCTGGTCAAGACGAGCACGGTTCCACAAGAGCAAATAGAGGTCCGACGCGGGGCCAACGAGCTCGCAGTGCCGCACCTGTACTGAGCCAGGACGTACGGCACCTTCGGGGCCGTACTGGATTACCCAGCTCCGGCGCTCACCGACATCGTCGGCCACCACACCAAGAGACGCAGGCACCTCGGAGCGCGGGCCTCTGCCTGGTCGGGCGAAGAAGCCATTCACCAGTTCGTCGATCCCATCCACTGCAAAGCCAGCGCCAAATGGCATGGGCGCTCGGCCGGCGGCCAATTCGGCGTCAACGGCGTGGATGGATGTCTCGTGTGCTTGACGCCTCGCCCAAAAAGCCAAAGGCGTCGGCGCTGGTAAGAACGTCCAGCAACCCAAGCCGGCGCCCGCCGAGCCGAGGGCAGCGACCAAGCCTTGATAGCCGTCGCGTGACCAGGCCAATAGCTCGCTGTCAGGCGGAGCGGCGAAATAGGCGCGCTCTTCCTCCTCGGTCGCCTCTGCCGGGCGGCCGCATTCTATGTAAGACGTGGCCCAGCGGTGAACTCCTCCCATGTGGGCGAGGAGATCCCGGACGCGCCAACCAGGGCAGCTCGGCACGGCCGTCTCGAGCCCCGCGTCCTCGGCGGCAGCCACGAGCAGCTCGCCTGCTAGGTTGATCGCGCTTATGTGCTCATGAACTTCCAGTCCCACGCTCACCTTTCATAGCCGTGAGGGTTAGCGCCGGCACGATGGTTACGTTTTATGCTTCCCGGTATAGCAAAAGCGGGTACCCCCGGGCCGGCGCACTCCATGTTCAGCCTGACGGCGGCCCCCGCCCTCAGGTTTAGGGAGATCCCTAGTTCCGCGCCGCCCCGAGCCATGCGATCCTTGAGACGTCTCAGGTTCGGTACGGGAGCCCAAACGGGCCCGAGGGGAGCGGTCGTGAGCTGGCTGACAAGCGAGCCATCGGGGATTGGACGAAGGTGCACGAGCGCAGCCGCCGTCCTGAGGGTGAGGGTTGCCGCGCTCGTTGTTGGTGCGATGGTTTTCCTGGAACTGCCCGCCGCCCAAGCGAGCGCCGTTTACCCTCCCTGGACGGGCGACCCTCCGTGGGCAGGGGTAACGTGCCCGTCACTTACCAACCTGCGTTGCCGTGGGTGACGGTGCTACGGTTTCTGCGATCCGGACCGGGAACGGCGGGGCGACCTGGGAGGCTCAGGACGTCCCCGGGGGAGAAGCACTCGCCGCTGTCTCCTGCTCGTCGGCGGCCCGCTGCCAGGCAGTAGGCCAGCGCGGCTTCATCGGTACCACCAACGGAGGCCGGACGTGGCGAGCCGAGAGCTTCAGCGGCCCGGCCGACCTTCAAGCCGTGTCATGCTTTTCGGCCGAGGTCTGCGAGGCGGTCGGTGGCGAGGCGATATTCGGGACCACCGACGGTGGAAAGCTCTGGAACGACCAGGGTTTTTTCGCGGGGTACTCCGACCTCTACGGTATCGACTGCCCTTCGCGCGAGGTGTGCGAAGCCGTCGGTGACAACACCGACCAGGCTGGCGCAGTGCTGCGCACGACCGACGGGGGAGGATCCTGGGCCCTGGCAAGCCAGTTGTCAAACGTGGAGTACCTTTATGGCGTGTCCTGCCCGAGCGTTACGGATTGCGAGACCGTCGGGTCCGCCGTCGGGGCCCCGGTCGCGCTTCACAGCACTAGTGGCGGTCTCACATGGTCGGCACAGACGTTGCCGGCCGAGGTCGGCACCTTGAACGCAGTCGCATGCCGGTCCGGCGCGCATTGTGCAGCGGTCGGCAGTTACGGGGTACAGGCAACCGGCGTTGCCGTGGTCACGTCCAACGGAGGGGCTTCGTGGGATCTCTAGCCCGGGCGGTAATGGCAGTGAGCCTTGCCGCCGCGGCCAGCATAATTGCGCCCCCGATGCGGGCGGGAGCGACCGCCAACTACGGGACGATCTCAATTACCGGGGCAATCCGGGTCTCTTACACCGTTGCCGGGCTCTGCTCCGCCCACGCGCAAGTCCTCACCAGCGTCACGCTCCGAACTCAGGCAGAAAACGCCACCTCTCTCACCATCGCCGGCTCGTCCCTCCCCCCGCCGGGGCCAGTCGACCTGGCGACTACCACCACTTTCAACGTCGAGGTGGAGATCCTCTCGGGGATAGGGGCAGGAGGCAGCTGGTTGGCAGGTTATGCCGGAGGGGAGGACCTTGGTTCGGGCAGCCTGGCCATGTCCCCCAATGCCAGCTTCGGCTCAGTGGAAGCCGTGATGTACCCCTACGGTGGAGGAAGCATAGAAAAGCCGGTCCAGCTCCACGCCTCCTGGGACTGTGCTGGCGAAGCGACTTCGCCCACGACCGTCCCTAGAACGACCACCTCGAAGCCAGCAAGCGGCAACCCCTACACCCGCCTCACATCGCACGTACCCTCGTCGTACTTTGGTTGTACTTCGGACCCGCAGCTGAGCCTGGGTGGGGAAAGCATAGTTTTCAGGTACAAAGCGATCGCCGAGGTCGACTGCGAGGTCGATGGCGTGAGCGGGGTCAGTTTGGCGATCTACATGCTCTATCCCGATGACGCAGCCATGAACGCTGCCTTCACACATGTGTGGGTCGACGAAGTAGCACGTCCCAAGTCCTCGCTCGGGTGCCCGCAAAAGAGCTTCTCCACAGCCGTTTGCTACTACCGGGTAGGCAATTCGAAATCAGCCGCCGGGCTTTTCATGCGCTTTATGTTCTACTACCCGGCCGACCCCAACCCGACGCCGTCGGTCACGTGGACCTCCGACCGCTACGGGATAATCTCCTACCTTGCTGGCGCCAACCCCGACGACACTCAGCAAGTCCTGGACTACTGGGAGTCTGGAGCGCCTAACCCGGTGTGAGCGTGTGCGGGTGACACGGCGCCTTAGGATCCATGGGCTGCCTGTGCGACAAACCGGACGCAGCCGGCCCCATGGTTATCGACATGTGGCGTTTGTCAAGCTCGACCAGGACCTTGTCCTCGGTAGCCGCCGACCAGGTCAGCTGCTGCAGATTGTCATAAGGTCGTCCGAGCCAGCCGGTAGGCATCTCAAGGCTGGCCAGCTTTGCCTTCGAGGACCAGCTCGCGATCGCTTCCAAGACGGCTTGGGTCGTCATCACGGGACCAACCAGGCAGGGTTGACGTAGGGAATATAGACCTGGCTCCCTCCACCGAGCAGCGAGCCTCCCCCGGCGAGCCCCTGTGGCGCGGCGTAGCCCGTGAACACCTCAGTACCGGCCGGGACACGGGTCGTTGAGACGTTGGTGGCAGTATTTCCCCGTTCAGGGTATTTTCGTCCACCCCTAGGCGTTGTCACCTAGGGATCGCCCAATTGGCGGCCAAAGCGCGCTACGAGGGCACTACGGGCGCAACCATGCAGTTCCACAGCGCCGAGGAGCTCATCTCGTTCCTTGTCTCCCGCCGCCCAGGCCCCGGCCCCGGGACTGGGACTGGGACTGGCCCACTTGAAAGCCCGGCCGGCCAACCTGTCGGCAGGAGCCGCCTTGGTTGGCCGGGGCAGCCGCGGCCACCAGCCTTCAGGTTGAGCGCAACAGAGGCCACCATCGCCCGTTTAGTGGCAGACGGCCGGGCCAACAAGCAGATAGCAGCGGAGCTCGCGGTCAGCTTGAAAACGGTGGAGTACCACCTGTCCAACATGTACCGCCGCTTGGGCATCACGTCCCGCGTCAAGCTGGCGCAGCTGGCCTACCTGGCAGCGTGAACACTTGCGGCGACGGGCGCTTCAACCTTGGCCCGGCGGCACAGAGCGCGCTGGCCCCGGCCCCGCCCAAGTGTTCCCAGCGAGCACGTAACGGAGTGGCAGTTCTGCGCCCCTGGCTGGAGAAAGGCCGACCCGGGGGGTTACCGTCACCGCCTCGCCCGAGCCTGCCCCGTCATCGGCCAGCCAGAGGGCTCTTGGCGCCCCGCGAGGGGAACTTGACGTCAGGTCGAGGCCATTTGACTCGCCCCGGATCCCAAACGCCTCAGTGAGCCGGCCCGGCCCTCGGCATAGGTCGCGGTCCACGACGGTGCGCTGCCCATGCGAGCGAGCCTCCCTCATCTTCGCGAGGCCGTAGAGAGGCTGTGCGGCTCGCAGCAGCACGGCCGAGGCTTGGCCTTCTGGGCCGCAAACGACATTTGCGCACCAGTGGGCACCGTAAGAGAAGTAGACGTAGAGGATGCCGGCCGGCCCGAACATGACCCTCGTCCGCGGCGTGGGGCCTCGGAACGCGTGGCTGCCGGGGTCTTCCAGCCCGAGGTAGGCCTCCACCTCCACGAACCGTGCTACCCGGCCATCGGAACGCACGAGCAACTTCCCGAGCAGCGAGGGCGCTACATCCCTGGCGTCACCGAGAAAGAACTCCCGGTCGAGCGGATCCCCGAGATCCTCCCCACCGAGATCTTCCCCCGCTGGGGCGCTCAGTGCCACTGCCCCTGAGCCCGGGCGAGGCCCAGCCGCTCGGCGTCCGCTCGTACCACCGAAGCAAAATGCTCCAGCTGCGCCGCCACCGGTTCGGGCCCCGCGCCCCCCGGGGTAGTCCGGCGCGTCACCGCCACGCCCGGCTCGAGAAGCGCTACCGCGTCGGCCCCGAGGGACGGGTGTGCCGCCACCAGTTCGGGCAGCGGGACCCGGCGTTGTACCGAGTCACGCACGAGCGCACCGACCAGCTCGTGCGCGCGGCGGAACGGCATGCCCTTTTGCACCAACCACTCGGCCAGGTCGGTGGCGGCCAACGTAGGCGCATCAGCGGCTCGCGCCATGGCCTGGGTGTCGAAGGTTGCGCTCAGCAAGAGGCCTCCGAGTGCCTCGAGCGTCCGCTCGACCTGGTCAAGGGCGTCGAAAAGAGGCTCTTTGTCTTCCTGGAGGTCCCGGTTGTAGGACAAAGGCAGCCCCTTTAGCGTCGTCAAAAGGCCGGTCAGGTGCCCGATCAGGCGGCCGGTCTTAGCGCGCGCCAGCTCAGCGATGTCGGCGTTCTTCTTTTGCGGGAGCATCGAGCTGCCAGTGGCGTAGGCATCGTCCAGGTGCATGAACCCGAACTCCTCTGTTGACCAGAGCACGACCTCCTCCCCCAGACGGGACAAGTGCGTCCCAAGAAGTGCCAGGTCGAAAAGCGCCTCGGCTACGAAATCCCGGTCCGACACAGCGTCGAGCGAGTTCTCGAAACGGCCCGAGAAACCGAGCTCGCGCGCCACCCACTCGGGGTCCAATGGCAACGAGGAGCCGGCCAGGGCACCGGCGCCGAGCGGAGAGATATCGAGCCGGTGCCGCGTGGCAACCAAGCGGTCAAGGTCGCGCGACAAGGCCCAACCGTGGGCCAGCAGGTGGTGGGCCAGGAGCACCGGCTGAGCCCTCTGCAGGTGGGTGTAGCCGGGTAAATAGGCGTCCCCTGCGTCCCGGGCGAGCGTGAGGAGCACTTCCTGGAAGGCGATCACCCCCTTGCCCACCTCCCCCAGGGAACGCTTGGTGAAAAGGCGGAGGTCCGTGGCTACCTGGTCGTTCCGGCTCCGCCCCGTGTGGAGACGAGCACCGACCTCGCCTGCGATCTCAGTGACCCGGCGCTCGACGGCGGTGTGCACGTCTTCGTCGCCCGGCATGAAGGAGAAAGAGCTCTCCGCTAACTCCTGCTCGACCTGGGCCAAAGCTGCCAAAAGAGCACCTGCCTCATCGTGAGAGACCAAGCCGGACCGCTCGAGGCCGAGCACGTGCGCCCGGCTGCAGGCGATGTCATCGGGTGCCAGGCGGCAGTCAAAAGAAAGGCTCTTCGTGAGGGCGAACAGTGCCTCGGACTGCTTGCTCCCGCCGAAACGACCCTGCCAGAGAGTCATACCGCCGACAGACTATCCCTTTTGCGGCAAAGCGCTGTTTGCATGGCCAACGAAGTCCTCTTCTCGCGGGCTCTCCCGACGCCGCCTCCGCCGTGGGTTCCCTAGCGCGTGTTCGCTGTCTCCGCCCGTCGCAGCACCTCCGATGCCGAGAGCCCGAACCCCTCGAGCATCGCCCTCGCTCTCCCCAGAGCCGCCAGCGCCGAGCCGGACCGGCCCTGCGACGCGAAGAGCGCCGCGAGCGGGTCCCCCTCCGCCCAGTACCAGGACGCCGCCTGCTTCGCCACGCGCGACGTGAGGGCTGACTGACCGGCAAGGTACGCCGCCACCGGCCCGGCCATTTCCCAGTGGCCGGTCGAGGTCCTCCAAACCAGGGCCCCAGCGACCACGACACGCTGGAAGAAATCCCCTGACCCACTCACTGAGGTAGCCAGCTCCGGTGAGAAATAGGGCAAGTGTGCAAGTTGGCACAAGGCATTTCGCTCGCGAGCTCCTAAAGCCTGCGTGGCCGCGCCACATGGTAAGGAGGGAGCTCGAACTGCCCCACCCCGTTCGTGGCCATCGCCACCGAGCATATAAAGCGCTCGGCGCTGTGTTGGCGCGACGCCGCGGCGGCCGGGCTGGCCCGTGCCTTAGCGGCCCAGCTGACCACGCTGGCGGGTGGCCCAGGTCTCCACTCCCAGCCCGAAAATCCGCACAAACCCTTCGGCATCTTGATGACGGAAGCGATCGGCGGAGGTGTACGTCGCAAGGTCGTGGTCGTAGAGGGAGAGCGGGCTCCGCCGACCAACCACCCAGCATGTACCCCTCCCTGCCTCGCCGGCTTCGCAGCCCAGGCGCACCTCGCCGGTCACATGCCGCTGCGTCTCGCTGATGAAAGCGTCCAACGCTGCCTTGAGCGGTGAGTACCACAGGCCGTCATAGACGAGCTCGGCCCAGCGCGGCTCGAGCCGGGCTTTTTCGTGCGCGACATCACGCTCCAGGGTTATCGACTCCAGGTCGGCGTGAGCCATCAGGAGAGCAAGGGCGCCTGGGCACTCGTAGATTTCTCGGCTCTTAATACCGACGCGCCGGTTTTCCACCATGTCGACGCGGCCCCAGCCGAACTGCCCGACGATGTCGTCAAGTGCGGGGACCATCTCCGCGATAGGCATGGTCTTACCATCAAGGGAGATAGGCACGCCAGCCTCAAACCCTACGACGACTTCCAGGGATTTGGTGCTCGCCCTGGGGGCGCTGAGCTCGTAGACGTCCGCTGGTGGCATCACCCACGGGTCCTCCAAGATGCCGCACTCGACGGTCCGTCCCCACAGGTTTTGGTCGACGGAATACGGGCTTGCCTTGGTCGCGCTCACCGGGATCCCAAAGCGGTGCGCGTACTCAATCGAATCTTCTCGCGTGAACCCCCATATACGCACAGGCGCGATGACCTCGAGCTCTGGGGCGAGCGCCCGGCTCGACACTTCGAACCGCACTTGGTCGTTGCCCTTCCCAGTGCAACCATGGGCGATCGCGTCTGCCCCGTACAAACGTGCCGCTGCTACGAGGTGTTTAACAATAAGCGGGCGCGACAGCGAACTTATCAGGGGGTACTTGCCTTCGTACAACGCGTTAGCGCGCACCGCCGGGGTGACAAAATCCCGTGCAAATTCGTCACGGACGTCTGCGACCACGACCTCCATAGCCCCGGCGGCGATGGCTCGCTGGCGGATCGAGTCCCAGTCGCCGCCTTGCCCGAGATCTGCTGCCAGGGCTATCACCTCGACGCCCATTTCCTCGGTCATCCAGCGCACTGCAACTGATGTGTCGAGGCCGCCGCTGTAGGCGAGCACGACCTTCTTAGCCAACCTTGCCTCCTTTTACAGTTTGCTGGCCGGCCATCCCAGCCAGCTTGCGAGCCAAAGCTGCACCCGTGGAGCGCGCCGTGGCAACGACGAGAACTGTGTCGTCCCCGGCGACGGTACCGAGCACCTCCGGCAAACCTGCACGGTCAATGGCCGAGGCAACCACGTGTGCGCACCCGGGCGGTGTGCGCGCCACGACGAGGTTATCAGAGCTCCCAAGGTCAGCGAGCCACTCGCCAAGCACACGCCGCAGGTGGAGTTCCGGTGCGAGGCGGTCTTGTGGTTTGCCAGGGAGCGTGTACATCTGGTTGCCGCCGGGTGCGCGGACCTTTACCGCGCCAATTTCTTCGAGATCTCTGGAAACAGTCACCTGCGTTGCCTCCACACCCTGGTCCGCCAAAAGACGCACGAGCTCAGCTTGGCTTGTTACAACGCCTCTTTCGAGCAACTGGCTGACTCGGTGCTGGCGCTGGGTCTTCGAAAGCCGCATGGTTAAGCGAACATCCACAGGAGCACGGCCCGCATTGCGCGCAGGCGGTTAGCGGCTTGGGCCCAGACAAGGCTTGTGCGAGAGCCGATGACCTCGTCTGTTACTTCTTCGCCTCGCCTGGCAGGGAGGCAGTGAAGGAACACTGCGCGGGGAGCAGCACGGGACATCAACCGCGCGTTCACTTGGTAGGGCAGGAAAGCATGCTGCCTTTGGACAGATTCGGCTTCTTGGCCCATGGAGACCCAAACATCTGTATAGACAGCTTCGGCGCCCTCAACCGCCTCTTCGGGCGAGCGTGCCTGAGTGAGAGCGCCCCCGAACATCTTGGCGGCATCGATGGTCGCACGGTCAAGTTCGTGCCCAGGGGGCGCGGCCAAGCTCAAGTTCACGCCCGCCAGGGCGCAGGCGAGGGTGAGGCTACGGGCGACGTTGTTGCCGTCCCCTACGAATGCAAGACGGTGCCCAGCCAGTTTGCCGTCCCAGTGCGCCCGCAACGTGAGGAGGTCCGCGACCGCCTGGAGGGGGTGCCCCCGGTCGGAGAGCAAATTGATCACCGGGGACGATGAGACGGCAGCCATCCTCTCTAGGATCCTGTGGTCGAGCACCCGCGCCCCGATCGCGGCGTGGTACTGGGCAAGGGTGCGGGCAACATCTTCGGCAGTTTCGCGGCTGTCGATACCGACCTCGTCGCCCCGGATGGCCACCGGGTGGCCGCCCAATTGAAAAACAGCCAGCTCCGAAGAACTGCGTGTGCGAGCAGAAGGCTTTTGGAACAGCAGGGCAACACCCCTGCCGGTGAGGACATGAGGAGGGTAGTCGTCCTCTGCCAAGTCCATTATCGACGCAAGGTCGTGGGCATCGAGGTCGTTGATGTCAAGCAAATGACGCGTCATCGGTAGTGAGCCTCCATCACCTCGGCGAGAATATTAACACCTTGGTCTATTTGCGCCTCGCCGATCAGTAAGGGCGGCTCCAACCGCAAAGCGGTCTCGGTCACCGCGTTCAAGACAAGACCGGCCTCCAGGCAACCCTGGGCGACCTGTCTGGCACGTCCGCCGGAAAGCTCGACGCCGAGCATGAGGCCAAGCCCTCTCACGTCGAGGACCGCCGAAAGCTCGGCAAGTCTCTTTGCAAGGTAATCCCCGGAACTTTTCGCGCGACCGGGAGCGTCCAAGGCCTCCATGACGGCCAACGTCGCTTTCGCCGCTGAAGCTGCTAACGGCTGGCCGCCAAATGTAGAGGCGTGGTCCCCGGGGGAAAATGCCTGCGCAACTTGGTCGCGCGCCCAGCAGGCCCCGATGGGCACGCCGTTGCCCAATGCCTTGGCGATCGTCACGACGTCGGGCTGCACGCCGTAGTGCTGGAAACCCCACCACTTGCCGGTCCGCGCAAGCCCGGCCTGCACCTCGTCCACGATAAAAAGCACGCCTCTCTCGTCGCAAAGCCGCCTCACCCCGCGGAAGTACTCCTCCCCTGCCGGCCAAACACCGCCCTCGCCCTGCACGGGCTCGAGCAGGACTGCGGCGACTTCGGGAGTAAGAGCCCTTTCGAGAGCAGCGAGGTCTTGCCAGGCGACATGGCGGAAACCCTCTGGCAAGGGCTGAAAAGCTTCATGTTTGGCGGGCTGGCCGGTGGCATGAAGGGTTGCGAGGGTGCGGCCGTGGAACGACCCGTAGGCGCTTACGACGACGTAGCGGCCGTGGCCCGCCCACTTGCGCGCCAGTTTTATGGCACACTCGTTAGCCTCAGCGCCACTATTTGCGAAGAACACCTTCCCCCCTCCACCGATCAGGCGGTCGAGGGTGCCAGCGACCTCCGGGCCGGGAAGAGTGCCAAAGAGGTTGGAAGTGTGCAAGAGCGTGCGCGAAGCTGCGGAAACCGCCTCGGCCACGACTGGGTGCGCGTGACCGAGGGAGGTAACGCCGAGCCCGGAAAGGAAATCCAAGTAACGCCTGCCGTCTTGGTCCCAGAGGTAAGGGCCCTCGCCACGGACAAAAGTCACGCCCGGTTCGGGGTAGGTGCTCATCAGGTGGCTCATGGCAGCACCATCGTCCCTACCCCGCTCCGCGTAAAGAACTCGAGCAGCAAGGCATGCGGCGCTCGGCCGTCCAGGATGTGGGCCTGAGCAACCCCCGCCCGGACCGCCGATATGGCCGCCTCCGCTTTGGGGACCATCCCTCCCGCAACTGCGCCCGCTCTTACCAGCTCGTCGAGCTGGTCGGCGCTCAACTGGCTCATCAAGGCCGCCGGGTCAGCCGGGTTTGCCCGGAGCCCTTCGACGTCGGTGAGGAACACTAATTTTTCCGCCTCGAGGGCAACCGCGACCGCTCCAGCCGTAGTGTCGGCGTTGATGTTGTAAGCCTGGCCCGTTTCGTCAGTGCCGATCGTCGCCACCACAGGGACGAGGTTTGCCGCCAGTAGGCGAGTGAGGAGCTCAGGAGCGACATGGGAGATGTCGCCAACAAAGCCGAGCGCCGCGTCGCGAAGCGAAGCCTGGATAAGTCCCGCGTCTTCGCCCGATACACCCACCGCTAAGGGGCCATGGACATTGATCGCCGAGACGATGTCCCTATTGACCTTGCCCACGAGCACCATGCGGGCGATCTCGAGCGTCTCGGAGTCGGTCACCCGCAGCCCGTCACGGAACTCCGGCGTCTTGCCGAGGCGGCCCATGAGCTCACCGATCTGGGGCCCTCCCCCGTGCACCACAACGGGCAACATGCCCACCGAGCGCATGAGCACGATGTCGGTTGCGAAGTCTGAGAGCGCAGAGCGTTGGGAGCTGGCCGCGCCAAGGGCATTGCCGCCATACTTGACGACCACGACCTTGCCCCAGAACCGGCGGATGTAGGGCAAGGCTTCCACCAGGATGCCGGCCTTCGCGGCCGCACCCAGGCCGGACGTGGGAGGGGTCGTCGGTGCCTGAGCCGGCTCGCGCGGCTCGGTTGGGTGGGCGGGCTCGGCGGCGAGATCGGGGGAGCTCATGGTGTCAGCCCTGATTATACAGGATCGTGTATAAACATTCAACCGCCGCCGCAATCGTCGCGACAGCCTCGATCTGCCTAGTTGGCTTCTGCCAGCGAGACGGTCTTCTTTTCGGGCCGAAGGAGAAGTGCACGGCGGACCGGGTGAGGCATCCACCAGTTCCACCGCCCGAGCAACGCTACGAGGGCCGGGACGAGGAAGCCGCGGACGATGGTTGCGTCGAGGACGATGCCCGCCCCGAGGCCGGTCGCCAACACCTTGATGTCGGTGTCCGGTGCAGAGGCCAAAGACATGAACGCGAGGAACAAGATGAGCGCCGCGCAAGTCACGAGGCGGCCGGTGCGCCCAAGGCCCTCGACGACGGCCTTATTTGTGCTGCCCGTCCGGTCGTACTCCTCCCTGACGCGAGTGAGGATGAACACCTCGTAGTCCATGGACAGGCCGAACAGGAAGGCGAACACCATGAGCGGGACCCAGAACGTGATGGCACCCGTTGCCGGCACGCCAAAAATGGCGTTTGAGCCGTGGCCTTCTTGCCAGAACCAGGTGAGCAGCCCAAAGGTTGCTGCCAGGGAGAACAAGTTGAGGACGACCGCTTTCGCGGCAAGGATGACAGACCGGAAAGCGCGTGCCAGTAACAGGAACGTGAGCACGGCAATGATGGCGAACATCTCGGGGAAGTGGCCGAAGACTGCGTGGCTATAGTCCTGTTCGATCGGGCCTTCGCCCGTGATGCCGATGACACCGGGCATATGACCGACTCGTGCCTCTGCGAGGCGTACGGGGCCCAGCGTCGCGTTGTTGACCGTTTCTTGCGCCGGGATCGCCACGATGTCCGAAGTGCCGCTCAGGCTTCCCATGCGCCCGCCGGGCAGTACTGCCGTGACAATTCCTGGGACCTGGTCGAGCTCCTTTACGACCGAGCCAGCCACTTTTTGCGAGCTGAGCACCTCGAGAGGCGTGAGCACGCCGCCTGGCACCCCTCCATTTACCAAGGTGTTATAGGCGGCGCGTGCAGGGCCGGTTTTGTCAAAGGCCGAAACAGCGGTCTCGCCAACTTTGAGGCCGAACACCGGCAGGACAGCGATCACGAGCACGCCCAAGGCCACCGGGGCTGCGATGAAACGACGCCCCGTGACCCATTTGGCCCAGCTGCTCCACGCCCGGCTCGCTTGAGCTTCCTTGCGGACCCGCGGCCAGTCGACCCGTGGCCCAATGCCGCCGAGGATGGCGGGCAAGAGGGTGTTGACGACCACAATAGACACGAGGGGGATGAGCATGCCCCCAATCCCTGTCGAGCGCAGCCCCGGCACGGGCAGGACGATGAGCGCCATCAGCCCGATGCCTACCGTGACACCCGAGAGCACGACTGAGCGGCCCGCAGTTTCCACGGCTCGGATCACCGCGGCCTCGTTGGTGGCTCCTCGGGCGCGTTCTTCGCGCCAGCGAGTGACCAGGAGGAGCGAGTAGTCGATAGCGATGCCGAGGCCTACCAGTGCGACCAGGAACTCGACTATGAACGAAACCTGTGTTATGTAGGTGAGCCCGAGGACGACAAGCAGCGTCGTCAATATCGAGACCGCAGCGACTATCAGCGGCACGAAAGCCATGAAGGACGCAAAGACAAACGCGAGCACGAGCAGCGCGCCTGCACCACCGATGAGCGTTTCGGTGAAGACCCCCGGCCCGCTCGAGGACGTGCCAGCCGCTAGCTGGTTGAGGCCCGTGAGCCCCACTTGGTCGCCGGGGAGGGCACGGGCCAGGAGAGCCTGCGCACCGGTCGCCACCTCGTCGGTGCCAAAACTCGTCTGGGGAGGCTCGAAGAGCAGGGCAAAGGTTGCGCGCCCGTTGTCGGTGAGGAACCTACGGTTGCCGGTGTCGAAGTAGTCCACAACGCGCACCCGTGGCATCTCGCGCTCAAGCGTGCCGAAAGCAGCTTGCAGCTCGCCGCTTTCGGCCGTTGCCGCGCGAGGGGTCGCCACGACGAGGATCGAGGGAGTGTTATCGCCGCCGTTGTGGTACGTGGCGAGGATCTTTTCCGCTGTCGTGTACCCCGGCTGACCGGGGAGGGAAAAGTCCACCGCCAACCTCGTGCTGACGTGGCTGGCGGCAAAGCCGCCGACCACGAAAGCGAGAGCCCACACCGTGAGCACCCATTTGCGATGACGCAACACCGCCCTCGCCAGCCAGCTCAGGAACGTGTTGCTGGAAGGGGGCTCTTGTTCGTGCTCAAGCCGCGGTTGTGGCACTGATAGCGTGCGCATGGGGAGGAGCCTCCGTTCTATGCTGAACCATTCGGCTTCGAATGATTCTAGGCCGCGGGGTCTTGGGTGTAAAGTTGATTTATGGACGTCCGAGGCGCTGCTGGGTCATCGGGGGTCGCAGCAATGAAGCAAGGCAGCCTCGCCGGCCGCTTGCGGCACGAGGCTGGCAGCAGCGGCGACCTGCTTGAACGGCTCGGCACCACGGGCCAGGGGCAGGAGGAGGGCAGGGGCCAGGGGGAGGAGGCCCTGCGCACGGAGCAGCTCCCGGAAGAGCCCTCCAGCAAGGACCGGCTCTTGGAGGTCTCCGCCCAGTTGCCATTCGGGCACGCCGTCGGCTTTCTCGTCTCCCAGTTGGGCGCGGCCGTCACGCGCAGCTTCAAGGCAGCGCTCGAAGGCATCGACCTCGAGCCGAGGCACTTCGGCCTGATGCGCGCCATCTACACCAACGGTCGGCTCTCGCAGCAGGCACTTGGCGAGATCCTCCAGATCCCAGCCAGCAGCCTGGTGGCTTTGCTCGACCATTTGGAAACGGCTGGGCTGGTCAAGAGGGGCCTCGACTCCTCGGACAGGCGCGTGAGGCTGGTAGAGCTGACAGGTTCCGGCCAGACTGCCCTCGTGCAAGCCGTGGAGATAGGCGTCGGGATCGAAACTGGCATGTGCCGTGGTCTGGCTCCGGACGAGCGGGAGCTGCTCATCGCCAACTTGCAACGCGTAGCCCGCAACATGGGCCTTACCCTCGGGGTGCACCCCGGTTTCGACGACCAGGTCCAGAGTGGGCGCCGCGACGGCGGGCCCTGCCGTAGCAGCTGAGAGGGCAGGCGTTCCCCGATGGCGCGCTCGTCAAGCCGGAACGGCAGCGAGGAAGATGGCCACGAGCACGATGGCGGCGAGGACGATGGCCGTTACGGCAGCGGCGCTGTGGGCCAAGCGCAACGGGGAGGGCTCCCGCGCCAGGTCCGCATTATGCGGAAGGTCGTTTGGAGCGCTCTGCTCGGCTGGGTCGCGGTAGTGCTTGTCGTGGTGCTCGTCGTTGCGCTTACGTAAGCCCCGCTAGGCCCCAAGCGTGTCCAGTTGGTGGGCGAGGTCGAGGTCAGCCTGCGTGAGCCCCCCGGCGGAGTGAGTCGAGAGCCGCAGGACCACTTTGTTCCAGCGGATGTCGATATCTGGGTGGTGGTTTGCCCCTTCGGCGAGGCGGGCAACCTCGTTGACATAAGCGAGCGCCGCTGCAAAGTCCTTGCCGGACCAAGTCTTTATGAGCTCGTTCCCGCTTCGCTGCCAGCCGAGCCCTCCGGCGACGGCCTCGTCCACAGTCGCAATGTCAAGTAGCTCCACCGCCTCAACCATAGCGCTGCCTGCAGGTACCTTCCCGTGGCCGCCCCCGGGTGCAAGCGCTTCGGCGCGTACCCGGGTTGTCACGGATGTCACGGGCGCCAGGGGCCGGCGAGGCACAAGGTCCGGTACCTGGTCGGGCGGTGGGGCGTTCCGAGCCCTCCTCGACAACCGCCCGCTCACCTGCCTTGTCATAGCTTTTGCGGCAGTAACCATGTCCGAGTGGGGTTACCTGGTCTCGCTCGCCGTCGACGCTCTCAGGCGTGGCGGGACTTTCGCGGTCGCTTTGGTGGGCTCCGTCTTTTCGTAGAGCAGCCAGCAGCCTCGTGACTGTCGGGTACAACCGCCCTAGGGGTAAAGCCCTGCGCGAGGGAGGCCGGTCGTCTCGGGCCACCCCATCACGGCGTTGGCGCACTGGAGTGCCTGTCCTGCCGCGCCTTTTACGAGGTTGTCGAGAGCGCAGATCGAGATCACCCAGCCGGTCCTTTCGTCCAAGCGCGCGGTCAGGTGGGCGCTGTTGGAGCCCAAAGTCGCCTTTGTCGAAGGAGGCCTGGAAGACACGACCACAAAAGGCTCGTCAACATAAGCCTTCGCGAGCATTTCGAGCGGGCCCGGGTGCGCGCCGCCAGCAGGGCGGGCATAGCAGGTGGCGAGGATCCCCCGGTTCATGGGGGCCAAATGGGGCGTAAAGAGGACTTGTGCACCTATGGCTTGTTCCATCTCGGGAGTATGGCGGTGCACGAGCAAGCCGTAGGCGCTGAAGTCCTCGTCTATGGAGCAGAACTGGTAGCCGTCTTTCACCTTCCGGCCCGCACCGGAGACGCCGCTGGCAGCGTCGACTATTACGCCCTGGGGCTCGACCACGCCCGCCTTCACCAAAGGCGCGAGCGCGAGCGTGGCAGCCGTCACGTAACAGCCTGGCGCTGCCACGAGCCGCGCCCCTGCGAGGTGGCTACGGTCAAGCTCGGGGAGCCCAAAGACCGCGTCGGCAAGCAGCTGCGGGTGGGAGTGAGGCTCTCCGTACCACAGGGGGTAAAGGGCGGGGTCCTTGAGCCGGAAATCGGCCGCCAGATCCACGATGTGGCCCACCGCGCCGAGCAGTTGGGGCACGAGCCGCTGAGACTCGCCATGCGGCAGAGCGCAGAAGACCACATCCGCTCCCGTAGCCGCCTCCAGGGAAGTCGGCGCGTACACGAGGTCGGGGTACGCTGGCGCGAGCGAAGGGTACAGCTCGGCAACCGCGACACCCTCCTTGGAGCTGGCAGTCGCGGTGACGACGTCCAGGTAAGGGTGCGCAGCGAGCAGGCGCAACATCTCTGCGCCGGCGTACCCGGACGCCCCAAGCACTGCGACGGTCCCGTTGCTGCTCATGGACCGACTATACATCCAAGCGCATAAACATTCATCGACGGAGCGCGATCGCGTAGAAGACCACTTTGAGGTCACCTTGGCCGCGGCGCCAACCCGCCCCTGAAAGCTCCAAGGCGCGCACGTCAGGCGGCGTGAAGGCTTTGGCGTAACCGAGCCCTGGAGCCCGCAGCACGTGCTCGTCGGCGGCAGTGCCCGTTACGAGCCGGAAAGTGGAGGGAGCGCCGTACCGCCCGAAAGTCGTGAGATAGGTGAAGGGTGGTTTCAGCGCGACGTCGGCGAGCTTGGACCACATCGGCAGGCTGAAAACAAAGCTGGCGACGATCATTTTGCCGGGGGCCGACGGCACCCCGACGCGTGCCCCGAAGCGCGTCGAGACCTCCCCGATCTTGACCGGGGCCCCGCAACGGTCGCCCACTCGCTCTAGGACCTGCCACCTGCCGTCCACGGCGAGCTGGTCGTAGTGGCAAAAGACAGCGACGCTGGTCGAGGGTGGGTCCATGAAAAAGTCCCGGCTGTCGAAGCCCTCTGCAAAGCGATAGTCGAGGATTCGTTGCGGCGCCCGCGCTGAGGCGATGAAGGCCGCGTCCAGTTGGTCGAGGCTTGATGTATAGGCGCTGTAAGCCTGGACGACCGGTTCGGGGTCCCAAGTGGCGTCCGGGTCCGCCCAGGCGACCATGTCCTCCCAGGGCTCGATGGCAAGGGTACGACCCTTGACGGCAGCGAGGACTTGGGGCGAGAGGGGTTCGGCCGCCACGACTCGAGCGCGGGCGTTGGAGGCCAAGCGGGCAGAGTCACCTGGCACGGCGATGTCTGCAGCTTCAGTGAAAAACGCCTTCACGTTGCTGAGGGGGCTGGCGGCGGACGGCAGGGCCGGCGTCTCCAGGAAGATGCAAAGGGCCACCGCCAAGGCGGGTAAATAGGCGGCGCGAGGGGGCCGAGCCACGCCGGCGACTACCGCGGCACAAAGCAGGAGATAAAAGAACAGGTGCCAATGGTTGCCTGAGACGAAGCTCTCTTTGGTTGACGCCCATCCCCAAAGCGCTACGAGCACGGCGGCCACCGCCCGCTGGCGGGACGGCCAGCGGCGCAGGCCTGCGTAAAAGAGCAAACCTACGACCAGGCCGAGCGCGATAGCCCACCACTTGGTGTTCAGCGGGGAGAGGCGGCCTCCCATCGCGGTGCTGTAGCCGAGGACCAGGGCAACCGAGCGCGTCGCAAAACTCACTATGTTGGTGAAGCTCTGGCCAGCGGCGGCCCAGCATACGACGAAAACAACAACTCCAGCGGAGGCGGCTTCCGCGTACGCGCGGACGACCCGGCGCCAGGAGACCTCAGCGCCGAGGACGGCGACAACGAGCAGTGCGGCAACCACTAAGCCAGCGTTGAGCTTTACCAGGAAAGCAAACGACGCCAGCGCACCGGTCAAGACCACGAGCGGCCTGCGGAGCTCGGGGGGGCTGCGCAAAAGCAACAGCGCCAGGCCAAGGCCCACCAAGGACACAAAGTCCGCCGCATGGGTTGGCGCATCGGCGAGGGTCAGCGCGGCCCACGCCCCGAACCCTGAGATACCTATCCCCCAGTACCGCCCGAGCGCGACCACGAGCTCGGCCGCGAGCAACCATGTGACCGCGAAAACGTACAAGAACGCGATCAGCGATGTAGAGCGGTAGAACGGCTCGATCACAGCCGCAAAGCCGTACGGCCCGTACGTGAAGTCCAAAGATGGGCCCCACTGCATGTGGTGCACGAAACCATCGGCGATGCCGGCGAGCCAGGACTGGTCGAGGCCGGGGCGGGGAAGCGTCCATCCAGGCCAGTCCAAGATCACCACCAAAGTGGCCGCGACCGCGACTTCTCGCCACTTGCGCCAAGGGCCCGTGACGCCCAGCCGCGCCCCGTCCAGCCTTGGCTCGTCTTCGCCCGGTGGCCCTGGGAGGGCCGCCTGGGACGTCAAGTCGTAGGAGGTGAGCTGCTCGCTGGGCATGTTTGCCTCAGTTGGCCCGCAGGACCGCCCCGTGTTGGCTGAGCGCAGCGGCGGCTACCCCTTGGCGCAGCTGGGCAACCTCTCCTTCGGTGAGCGTGCGGTCCGGGGCGCGGAGGCGTGCCCGGAAGTTGAGGCTGCGGCGGCCCTCACCGAGCGAGGTGCCGCGCCAGACCTCAAAAAGTACCACCGGGCCTGCTATATCACCGAGGGCCGACCTTATTGTTGCGGCCAGGTCGCCCGCTCGGACGTCTTCGGCGACGACAAAAGCCATGTCCAGGTCCAAGCCCGGGAAGCGCGAGACAGCCCGCGCGACGAGGGAAGGTTCTGGCCCACCAAGCACCCCCTCGAGGTCGACGAGGATGGCGGCCGCCCTGCCCACCACCTCGTAGCGTTGGGAGACCTCGGGTGCGAGCTCGCCGAGGAGCCCCACTTCCCGGCCCCCGACGCCGATCGCCGCCCAGCGCCCAGGGTGGAAACACGCGAGGTTGTCGAGAGCACTGCCCGAACCTGGAGGCGCTGACGAAGGCCCTAAGGAAGAAATCGTGACGCTCGTGAGCCTCAATGCCTGAGCTGCCGCCTCCCAGGCGCGCACGGCGAAACTTGCGTCCAGGTCCCTGCCGACGGCAATTACGCCGAGCTGTTCCCATTCGTGGACACCCTCCACCAAGCCAGGCTCGCCGCACTCCGCGGCCGGGCTGAAGACGTTGCCGACCTCGAAGAGCTTGACCGCTGTCGCCTGGCGTTCGATGTTGAACCGCACCGCGCGGAGGAGGCCGGGTAGGAGCGAGGTCCGCAGGAGAGATTGCGATTGGTCGAGGGGGTTTTCGAGCTCGAGCACCCCTTTGGCCGCGAGTCCTGCTTGGACGAGGTCGCCCGCAGAAAGGAACGTCGTCGTCCAAGCTTCGTCGAGCCCGGCAGCGCACAAGGCCTCCCGCAGCCGCCGGCGGCGAGCCTGGTACGGGCTCAGGCGGCTCGAGCTGATAGCGCGCGGAGGCAGCGCGCGGGGGAGGCGCTCGTAGCCGTACATGCGGGCAATTTCTTCGATGAGGTCGACCTCGCGGGAGCAGTCCGGCCTCCACGAAGGGGCCCCGAACTCGAGGTAGCTGCCGGTCTTTTTGACCGTGCGGAACCCCAGTGGCTGGAGGAGGCGCTCGCACTGCTCGGCCCCGAGCGCTGTGCCAAGGACGAGGTTCGCGCGCTCGGTGCGCAGCGGGACCGGAGCTTGCACCGGCCGGGTTGGGAAAAGGTCCGTAGTTTGGCCACGTTTGGGCGCGCTCCCGAGGAGCTCGGCGAAACGGTCGACTGCACGCGGCGCGAGCTCGATGTCCACGCCGCGCTCAAAGCGTGTCCGCGCCTCGCTCAGGAGGCCGAGGCGCCTACCTGTGGAAGCGATCGTCTGCGGGTCGAAGTTGGCGGCCTCGAGAAGGACTGTTGAAGTTGATGGCGAGATTTCCGCCGAAGCCCCGCCCATTATGCCCGCGACTCCGACAGGCTTGCCTTCGGCGTCAGCAATTAGGAGGTCCCCGGGGCCCAACGCTCTCGGCTGGCCGTCAAGCGTGACGATGGTTTCGCGCGCCTGCGCCCAACGCACGAGCAGCCCGTGCCCGCCCAGCAGCTCTATGTCGTAGGGGTGATTGGGCTGCCCGAGCTCCAACATCACGTAATTGGAGACGTCCACGATGGGGTTTATGGCTCGCATCCCGGCGAGCGCGAGGCGGTACGGCACGAGCGGGCTCACGATAGCCTTGTCCGCGTCCTGGATGACCGTGCCGGTAAAGCGCGGGCACCCGCCGGCGGCCTCGGGCGTAACCATGACATTGGCGCCCGGGACTTCGGGGGTAATTGCCCGTGGTGGTTCAGGCAAAGCGAACGGGAGCCCGATGGCAGCCGCAAGGTCCCGAGCCACCCCTGCCACCGAAAAACAGTCAGACCGGTTGGGGCTTATTTCGACGTCGAAAATGACGTCTGGTACAAGGCCCAACGCCTCAGCGGCGGGTTGGCCGGGCCGCGCCGAACCAGGCGGGAGCAACATGATGGCGGGCTCGAGCCCTTCGCTCCCGAGACCGAGCTCGGGGGCTGAGCAGAGCATGCCATTGGACCACTCGCCTCTCATCTTTCGCCGGCCGATCTCTGCCCCGTTGGGCATCACCGTGCCGATGGTTGCGAGCGGGACGAGATCGCCGGCTCTCATGTTGAACGCCCCGCAGCAGACCTGGAGCGCCTCGCCGTCGCCAGCATCGACGTCGACAAGCTGGATGCGGTCTGCGGCTGGATGGGGCTTGGTAGCCAGGACCCGCGCAACGACTATCCCGGGAAGCGGCACCCCCGTGACCCGGGTCTCCGCGACCACGAGCCCGAGGAAAGAAAGCGTGCGAGCAATTTGTTCGCCACTGCCCTCTACGGGTGTGAAATCACGCAGCCAGGAAAGGGGCACACGCATCCGAGGACCTCAGAACTGGCCCAAAAACCGGATGTCATTGTCGAGGAGGTCACGGAGGTCGGCGAGCCCCGTGCGCGCTGCCGCGAGCCGGTCAATGCCAAAACCCCAAGCAAAACCGGTGTAGCGCTCTGAGTCCACGCCGACGGCGTGGAACACCGCCGGGTCGACCATGCCGCACCCCCCCAGCTCGACCCAGCCAGAGTTGCCACACGTACGGCAGCCGGTCCCTCCACAAACCCAGCAGGTCACGTCGAACTCGGCAGACGGCTCGGTAAAGGGGAAAAAGCTCGGGCGCAGGCGCGCATGGCGCCCGGGGCCAAAAAATGCGTTCGCGAACGCGTCCAGGGTGCCGGCCAAGTGGCTCATCGAGATCCCCTCGTCTACCACCAAGGCCTCCAACTGGTGGAACACCGGCAAGTGAGTGGCGTCAGGGGTGTCCCGGCGAAAACAACGCCCCGGGACCACCACGTAGATCGGCGGGGCCCCGGACTCCATCAGGCGGACTTGCACAGGCGAAGTATGCGTCCGCAAAAGCACGCTCTCGGGCTTGGCAGTTTTCAGGTAAAAAGTGTCGAACATCGCCCTCGCCGGGTGGTGCGGAGGCATGTTGAGGGCTTCGAAATTGTGCCAGTCGTCTTCTGCCTCCGGCCCCTCCATTACTTCAAAGCCCATCGACACGAAGATGTCTTCCAGCTCTTGGCGGACCTGGGTGACCAGGTGGGGGTGACCACGTGGGGCCGGCGGAGCGGCCCAGGTCGCGAGAGGCCCGCTCGCGCTCTCGAAACGGAGGGCCTCCTCAGAAAGATCCAACCGTTCGGCCTCGGCCCGGAGGCGAGATTCAAGAGCGCCTAGCTCGGCGAGGCGAAGGGCAAACAGTTGCTCGAGCTCGGCCCGGGCTTCTTGGAGCGCTCGTCCCAGCTCCCGCCTCAGCGCTGCGGCCTGGTCGCGAAGACCCGCTGTCAAGGCCGCGAGCTGGCTTCGCTTCCCAAAGGCTTCTCCCTCGAGCGCACGCAGTTCGGCGACTGACGCCGCGCCAAGGATGAGAGCTCGACCCTGCTCGGTCGCGGCTTTAACGAGATCTTCCGGGGCGCTCATGACGCTGCAAGTTTGCCAGAGCCGGCGCCAGGGCGCCTTTCATTACCAGCGAGGCCATTTTGGTCAAGGTTTTGAGCCTTGTCCACCAGCACCGTGAAGCGCACAGTCGTCCCCTTGCCGACCGACGAGCTCACCTCGAGCTCTCCGCCGTGTGCCTCTACTATTGCCTTGCTTATCCAAAGCCCGAGCCCGAGCCCGTTGGCAGGTGGCTCCGTGCCACGGAAGAACTTTTCTGTAACGTGAGCGAGCTCTGACGGGGGGATCCCAACACCGTCGTCAGCCACAGCCACTTCCACCATTTCCACGGCGTTGACACCGGAGCGCGACAGCCGCACTACCAACGAGCGGGCTGCCCCGTGCGTGCAGGCGTTATGGACAATATTGGTGAGGACCTGTTCGATCTTGAAAGGGTCCACGCTCACGGGTGGTATTTCGCCCGCCAGCTCGGTGCAGGCCGCGAGCCCCGGATAGAGACCGCTCGTCTTGGTGAGCACCGCCTCGACGACTGAAACGATGTCAGTGGGCCGCAATTTCGGGGGGAGACGGCCGCCCTCACGGCTTGCCACCACCAGCTCGTCGACGAGCTCTCCAACTCTCAGGGCGTCGTGGAGAAGTTCTTTTAACATCAGCAACTTTTCCGCGTCCTGAAAATCTCTCCAGTGAGCAACGAGCATTTCGGCATAGCCGCGGATCGACGCGAGTGGTTGGCGTAGCTCGTGAGAAACGGTTGCGATCAGTTCGGCGCCGTCAATTTCGCCAGCTCGCTGTGCGGCCTCCCGGGGGCGCCCGGCACCCGAGGTGACCGAGCGCGGCATCACAGGCCCCCCGTTGCCGGCGATCGCGCGGCGCCGGCAAGGCAACGACGTTGGCGCACGGCTTCGAAGCAGAGCACCGCGGTTGCCATCCCGACATTGAGCGACTCGGCGCCACCTGCCATCGGGATGCTCACGAGCCCGTCAAGGTACGCCCGTAACTCCTCGACGGGCAGGCCGGCGGCCTCGTTGCCCACGGCAAAAGCGCAAGGTGCTGCCAGGTCGATGGTTGCGTAATCCTCACCGCCGGCCGCCACCGCGCCCCAGCGTCGCAGGCCCCAGCTCCCAATTTGTCCCAGGGTCTCGCCAGGCGGGCCAGCCATGACGATGGGCACGTGGAGGACTGCTCCCGCAGAAGCACGGACCGCCTTTGGGTTCCATAGGTCTACCGTGCCCTCGCAACAAATGACGGCGTTTGCTCCCGCAGCCCAGGCAGAGCGGGCGACTGTACCGGCGTTGCCCGGGTCCCTCACGTCGACACACACGACCACGAGCTGCGGAATTGCTTCGCGCACGTCAGAAAGCCTCGAGCTGGGCACCTCCACGACGGCCATCACAGGCTGGGGTGTAACGGTCCCGGCGACCCGCTCGAGCACGCCTGGCTCGAGCTCGAAAACCCGCGCGCCGCTCTGGTAACAGCGCTCGAGGAGCTCCGAGAGGCGTGCTTCACTGTTAGAGCCCGAGCGCGCCCAGTTGGCGTCAAGGTAGACCGCCTCGATCGCGATCGGAGAATTGAGCGCTTCTTCGAGCAGGTTCGGGCCTTCGATGACGACGCGGCCCTCTTCTTGTCGTGCGCTCCGTCGCCCCACCAGCCTGCGCAGCCGTTGCACTCGCTGGTGCCGGTAAGGCAGGGCGCTCACGCCCTCTCAGACCTCTTCAGCAGCAGCCTTTGCTCGGCCTGCGGGGACCTCAGCCGTTGCCGCTGCAAGAGCCTCGGTAGCCACAGCAACGAGGCGAGCGAACGCCGCCTCGTCTCGCACGGCAAGGTCGGCCAGGATCTTGCGGTCCGCGTCCACCCCGGCCGCTTTGAGACCGGCAATAAAGCGGCTGTAGGTGGAGCCATTGACCCGGCATCCCGCGTTGACCCGCTGTACCCAGAGGCGCCGGAAGTCGCCCTTTCTTGCCCTGCGGTCCCTGAACGCGTACGTGAGCGAGTGCATAACCTGCTCATGCGCAGCTCTGTAACTGCGGCTCTTGTTGCCGTAATAGCCTGACGCCGCCTCGAGGACCGAGCGCCGGTGCTTCTTGCTATGGACGGCGCGCTTTACCCGTGCCAAAAAACTCCTCCTTTGGGCCCTTTAGGGCCCGCCAAAGTCAGATGCCCAGGAGGCGCTTGACCGAACGTACATCGGCGGGAGCAACCTCCTGCGGCCGTGACAAACGGCGTACTCGGGCGGAAGACTTCTTTTCGAGCAGGTGTGAGCGCATGGCCTGGCGCCTCCGCAGCCGGCCGCTGCCAGTCACCTTGAAGCGCTTGGCGGCGCCCCTATCTGTCTTTTGCTTCGGCATCTGCAACTTCTCCCGTCCAGCTCACCTGGCGCTTGCCGCGCGCGGCCACAGAAGCCGGCGAGACGGCACGCTCAAGAACGCCCCTGCAGCATAGCAAGGGGCAACGGAACTACGGCACGCTCAGAAGTGCCCGGCGGGGGCGGCGGCAACCGCTGGAGCCGCCGCGCTACGGCTCTGAGAGGCGCCGGGCCGGCTGGCGGCCGGTTGGGCCGGGGCGTCGGCAGGCTTCGACGGCCAAGGACCGTCGTCCCCCCCCGAGGATCCGCCAGCCGCGCCCGTGGAGCCGTCGCCAGCCGCGCCCGTGGAGCCGTCGCCGGCCGCGCCTGTGGAGCCGTCGCCGGCCGGAGCGACCGCGCTGGGCCCAGCCGTGCCAGGTGCCGGGGTGGTTGGCGCGGTCGTCTTGCGCGCCGCCTGGCGAGCACGGCGGTCGGGTGCAAGGACCATGGTCATGTTGCGGCCGTCGAGCTTGGGCGCTGCCTCAACCTTGGCAACCGAAGAAACCTGCTCCGCCAGGTCTTCCAAGATCTTCATCCCTAGCTCCGGGTGGCTCACCTCCCGGCCGCGGAACATGATCGTGACCTTGACCTTGTGGCCGTCCTCCAAGAACTTGCCCACTTGGCGTGTTTTGGTGACAAAGTCTCCCGACCCGATCTTGGGCCGGTACTTCATCTCTTTGATGCTTGTGTTGGTCGCCTTCTTCCTGGACTCCTTGGCCCGCTGAGCCGTCTCGTACTTGAAGCGGTTGTAGTCCATGATCCGGCAGACTGGAGGCGCCGCGTCTGGCGCCACCTCGACGAGGTCGAGGTCCAGTTGGCGAGCGATACTGAGAGCCTCGGGAAGAGCCTTGACGCCGAGCTGCTTGCCTTCGGCGTCGATCAGGCGGACTTCTCGCGCCCGGATACGCTCGTTGACCCGGTGCTCGTTGAGTTCGGTTGTTGTTGCTATGCCGTTGATCTCCTCGCTAATGCCCTTTGGAGAGGCCGATTAAATAGACAAAAGAGGCGAAAGCTTTTTGAGCTTGTCTTTAGGGTTACCCGGAGCGCATGCAAGCTAAGGCTTGGCGGTGCTCGAAGGGCAGGGCGCAACGCGGGCGAGCACTACCAAGTACTGAGGACACCTAAGCGCGCCGCCGGGCCTGAAGAGGTATCACAGACAGCTCACGCGGAACGGGCAACCTCGCGCAGCCTGCCGAGCAGGGGCTCATACTCGGCGCACACTACTTACCGTTTGTGACCATTACGCGCTGCCGGGCTCCTCATGCCACCGTTGTTGGTATTTGATCATAGAGTAGCGCAGTGAGCACGCTTTGGACGCCGAGCGGGGAGCACCCCGTCCCGCGCACGCCACCGGACGGCGTACCAGCGCCGAGCAGCCCGCCCAACAGCCCGCCGGGCAGCCCGCCTGGCTCTCGCCCGGGCCCTGGCCGACCAGGTAGCGGGGCCGGTGCTGCCCGCCAAGATGGCGACGACGGGCGCAGCGGACGAGGTGGGAGCCCCGGGAGAAGCGACGTCCGAGGGCGCGTCGACCCCGACAGCGAGCTGACCCAGGAGGAACTTGAAGAAGCTCAGGCCGAAATGGACGCGGTCAGGCAGCAGCTCCTCGAGGCTCCCGTCGAGCTCGTCATCTCCAACCACGCGATGGGCCTCTGGGAGCTCGCCGCGCTTCATCTCTCCCAGAAGCCACCTCAGCTCCCTGAGGCACAAATGGCCATCGACGCCATGGCCGCCATTGTCGAAGGGCTCCAAGGGCGTTTGGGCGAACCCGAGGCGACCCTCAGCGAAGGTTTGTCCCGGATCAGGATGGCCTTCGTCCAGATCGCAAACGCCCAGCGTGCAAGGTGATACGAACCGGGCCGAGCGCGCAACTGGGTTACGTTCGTGCACCCGCGTTACCGAACGTGTGTTGAACGCGTGTTCGGTAACGCAGTTCCTTCTGACGCGCCCAGTTCGCAGTTGCGGTGAGCAGCCGCTCGCCGGGCGGCGGCGCGAGCACCAGTCACTAGGAGCAGAGCAGGGGCACCAGCATCTCGCCGGGTGAGAGGCCTCCGTGGCGGCAGACGAGCCTGGCGTCCCCCGGGTCCCTCGGGTCAAGAAAGCCCTCCTCACCGAGCGGTACCAAGGCGACGTCCCCGAGGCGCGCGAGCACGGTGACGCTCGGTTCGCCCCCAAGCACCCCGGCCGCAAGGACATCTTGTCTCGATGCCACCCAAGCTCGCCCCCCGTAGGCGCCCCTTGCGGCCTCGAGCAGTTCGCCAACCCGGCCAGGAAGAGCGTGAAGCCAGCGGAACCTTCCTTCTCCGCTCATGAACTTGCACAATGCTGCGACCTCGGGGACAACCGGGGCCGCCCTCGTGCCTACGAGAACCTGGCCGTGGTCAGCCGTGACCGCGAGCGCAACCCTCTCCGGGAGGGCGCTCAACAGGTCGCCCACCAAGCGGTCAGCGGCCGCTACCTCAGCGTCGTAAAGGGGCCCGAAGCCCGCCGCATGGGCGACCTTGTCGATGCCGTCATAGTACGCATAGACAAACTGTTCCCCCTCGTCGACGAGCCCCCGGACCAGGACCGGCACCGAGGAAGGGACGGTCCAGCCGACCTCGCGCGCTCCCCGTTGGTGCGCCTGCGTGAACCCGCTCCCAGCAAAATCGCCCCGGCTGACAACTGGTACCGCCCGGCCACCAAAAGCGAGCGCCGGCTGCAGCTCAGCAGGCCGCGCGAAACCCCTCGCGTCCCCTGATGACGTGCTCCAACGAAGGACGTTCAGCACTTCTTCGCCGGTCGGGCCGCTAACGACAAACTTGTAACCGACGATCCCATGGAGCGCGGGAGGCATGCCCAAGGCCAGGGAGCTGAGCGCGGTGGCGGTCGTGGACGGTGCCACCGTCGTCATCGGGCCTCCCTCAAACGACCCGAGGACGGCAGCAAGAGCTTTGCGCTCCTGCAGCTGCAGCCACCCAAGGCCGTCAAGGACAAGCAGGACGACCTGCTCAGCAGTTCGGAGGTGCGAAGGGAGCCAGGGCGGGCGGGCGCCGGGCGCAGCCATCAAGGCGGGGGCGAGGCCCTCGAGGCAGGCGCCGCCGTAACTCGGGAGGATAAGCCCGGGCAATGGCCCGGGACGCAGGCCCCCGGCGAGAGGGGGTTGGCCCGTTGGCCGGCTTCCTGCCTGGTCAATGTCCATCCCTTGGACGATATAGGGCCAGCGGGGCTACGCCGGACCAAGCCGCTGTGGACCAGCCCCTGTACGATTGGGACATGAGGGTCTCGACGCGGGGCGATTATGCCTGCAGAGCCTTGCTTTCCCTTGCCCTTCACGGCGGCGACCTGCCAACTTCTGTAAGAGACATCGCCGAGCGCACAGGCCTTCCTCAGCCCTACTTGGAGCAGATCCTGCTCGCCCTCAAGGGGGCGGGCCTCGTTCGCTCAAAGCGCGGCGTCGGGGGCGGGTACGTGCTCGCTCGCCCGCCCGAGAGGCTCACGCTCGGCCAGATCGTGGCAGCCGTCGACGGGCCGATCGTCGTCGGGGATTTCGGGGAGCCGCACGTGGGTGGGGCGTGCGACCATGAGGGCCAGTGCGCGCTCCTCGCAGTTTGGGCCGAGGTGGGTGACCACATGCGCGCTCACCTTGACTCCTACACCGTCGCCGACATGGTCCGCCGGGTGAGCGGGCCGGCTCTCGCAAGCACCTAAAGCACTAGAGCACTGCCTCGTCCGGGTCAAAGCCCAGGATCCCGAGCGTTGTCGAGAGGTCCGCCGGCAAAGGCGCAGTGAAACGCATGGCTTCGCCGGTTGCCGGGTGCGCGAACCCGAGAAGGCCGGCGTGCAGCCAGGGCCGGCGGAGGTCCGGGAGCACCCGGCGCGTAGTAGCGATGAGGCTGGCGGCCGCGTACTGCTCGTCAGCAAGCAGGGGATGGCCGATAGCGGCGAAATGGGCACGGACTTGGTGCGTTCGCCCCGTCTCGAGCTTGCAAGCGACAAGGGCCGAAGCGATTGGCTCGATGACGGAGGAACGCACGGAGTACTGCGTGCGTGCTGGCCTGCCACCCTGGACCACGGCCATCTTCACCCTTCGCGAGGGCGAGCGCCCAAGCGGGGCTTCTATGGCTCCTTCGTCCTCTTCCATCCTTCCGTGCACGACAGCCAGGTACCGTCGGTCAGCGGTCCTGCGCGACAGCTGCGACGTGAGCGCAGCCCGGGCCGGGGCTGTCCGCGCGACGACCAGCAGGCCCGAAGTCCCTTTATCGAGGCGCTGCACGATGCCGGGGCGCTGGTGGTCGGGGCCCGCGTCGAGGATGTCAGGGAACAGCTCGACCAGCTGGTCTACGAGCGTGCCGCGGGGGTTTCCTGCTCCCGGGTGGACGACGAGGCCGGCAGGCTTGTCCACTACGACAACGTCCGCGTCGGAATAGACGACCCTTGCCCGCGGGAAGCCCGCCGGAAGGCTGTTGCCTTGCTCTGAGGGCTCTGAGGCGGGGTGCACGGTGTTGCCCTGCTCTGAGGCGGGGTGCATGCCGCCCGCTTCCCACTCCTTCGGCATTGCCTTGAGGTTGGCGGCCTCCAGGTCCACTTCCAGCGTTTCACCTGCCCGGAGGCGGCGGCTCGGCAGGAGGACGGGTTCGCCGGCTATGCGAGCACACCCTCCAGTTACCAGGCGCGAGGACTGGGACCTGGTCAAGCCCGCGAGCAATGCGATGGCGCGGTCGATGCGCTCGCCGTCAAGCGCTGGCGGGATTTTCAAGCGAAGCTCGGCCGGAGTGCCCGGGGGCGAGGGCGCTGGCAGTGGGACCTCCTCTCAGGAGCGGTGGCCCGTGCCCGCCCGCGAACCTGACGAGCTGGCGCCGGGCGACTGCGGTGGCTCCGCCGCCCCAGGGAGAGGTGGCGTCCCGCCAACATGCGCGGGGGGTTGCACGAGGGGGGAAACCACCAGGTGCACGGCGACTGTCACAGCGCCGACAGTTATTGCAGCGTCGGCCAGGTTGAAAACCGGCCACCAGCTCACAAGCTGCACGAAATCGATGACCGCGCCGTGGTTGTGCCTGATGAACCTGTCACCCAAGTTTGATAGCGCCCCGCCGGCGACCATGCCGAGGCCTACGAGCGCAGCGAGGTTCCCACCCGCGTGGGCCAAGCGCCCCGACAGCCAAAGGACGATGACCGCCAAGGCGATCGCGATGGCCTCAACGAGAGGTGCTGCTCCGCGCCCAAGCGAAAAAGCGGCCCCCCGGTTGTAGGTCAACACCAGGTAGAGCGTGGCGACAACGTGGCGCCTCTCGCCGTCGGCGAGCGCTGTTTGCGCCCACGACTTGGTCCCTTGGTCGACTGCGACCACCGCGCCGGCAACGGCGAGCAGGAGAAGGCCCCGCGAGACGCCTCCCGCGCGCCTTACTGGCGCCGTACTGTCAGCCCTCCGCTCTTGCAAGAAACGCAAAGCCGGGCGTGTGGCAACGCTTCCAAGCGCGCCTTGGGTACCGGGTTGCCACAGCTCTCACAGAACCCGTAAGTACCGTCCTCGATCTTTTGGAGCGCGGCATCGATTTCCTCGATGGCTGCGTGCGCTTGGGCAGAGAGGTGAAGGTCAAGCTCCCTGTCCACGTTGGCGGTCCCGCCTTCGCCACCTTCCTCGTCGAACTGGACGTCACCTGGCTCGTGCTCGAGCGCGAGCGCCTCGGCTTGCGCCCGAAGCTCGTCAGCTTGGCGGGTGTAGTTGTTGCGTTCGGCGAAGAGCAGCTCACGCTGGTGCGCTAGGAAGAGGTCGCGGTCTTCTTTAGAAAGCGGCGGGGCCGGCTCAGGCACCGGGGCGGGACTTTGGGCCAGTGGCGCGGGGGCCTCGGGTTGCTTTGCCGTCTTCTTGGCCGCGCGGGCCGGGGAAGCTGCTGGCCCTGTCTCGCCAGCTAGTGGAGCTCCGTCATCTTCTGGGTGCGCGGCTTTCTTGCTCACCTGCCGGGGGCCCTTACCCGCCGGCTGAGCGGGTTTGGAGCCAAGGGCGGCATGCGCATCTTGGACCGGCCTGGCCGCCGCAGCGGCTGCCGTGCCCGGGGCGGCTTTGGCGCCTTGAGCGGACCTGGCAGCCCCGGCAGGTTTGGGAGCTTGAGGGGCCTTGGGCGTTTGGGCAGCCTTGGGAGCATGCGCGGCCTTGGCGCCTGGAGCTGGCTTCGTCCCGGGGGCCGGCTTGGCGCTCGCGGCCACCTTCGCGGCCGGCGCCACCTTCAGGGCTTGAGCTGCCTTGGCGCCACTCCGAGCTTTGGCGCTGCCCGCTGCCGCCCTGGTCCCGCCGGCTGCCACCCTAGCCCCGGCAGTCGCTGAGTTTGTCCCGGCAGTCGCTGAGTTTGTCCCGCCAGTCGCTGCTCTGTTAGCCGGCGCCCTTTTCGTGGCGTTCGCCACGGCCTTGCCAAGGCGTGCTTGTTTGGGAACCTGTGCCGCGCGTTCCGGGCCAGCCGCGGGTGTGCCCGTGGGTTTTCGAGCCGGCGCGCTCGTGCCGGATGCTGCGCCGTTACCGGCGGCACGGGCGCTCGCCGATGACCTCCCGACGCTTTGCTCGGCCCTCGCCTTCCCAGATGGCTTGGCCCCCGCGGGTGCGGCCTTCTTGACGTCAACCTTCACCCTTTCCGCCTTCGTCCCTACCTTCACCGCCCCGCCGCCAGCTCGCCCCTGAGGAGCGCCGTTGACGTGCTCTTTCCCAACCGTGGCGACTCTCGCCAGCCGTACCTTGTCATCTTGCTTGGCTCTGGGCATCGTGGCACCTTACCCTTCTGGGAGCGGGGAAGCCTACCATGAATTGCCCGCGGTTCCTCGCGTGCGGGGCGCCTTCGCAGGGCCCGAGTTATCGTTCGCTCGTTGATCGACAGTTTCGCTTACGCAGCAGCGGTTTTGTCGCGTACTTCGATCCTGGGCCTTGGCAAGCACACCTTCAAGCGAGCACCCACCCGGACCAGATGTGGGAGGGCGCAGGGTTGGCGGGCGCAAAAAGGGCGCGCCTAAAACGGCGCCGGCAACCTAGGTTGCTTATTGCCTGCGGCGGAAGCGACCAAGGCCCCGGGATTCCCCTAGGTCCTGGTCGTTGAAGAAGCTGTCGAGCGCCCGTTCGTCGAAGGCCATCGTTGCGTCCCCACGAGACCCGGCGCTGAGCGCTCCGCTCGCAGGGGCCAGTTTCGCCAAGGTGGTGTGGCCGTTGGGGACCTCGGGCCCCTGGTCGCCGCCCTCCTGGTCCGAGCCGGCACCGTCCCCCATTGCTCCCACTGCCTGGAGGTACTCCGGCCCCCACTCGCCGGTCGGCTCCTCGGCGGCGCGATTGCCGGGACCGTTGGCGCCCGCGGCAGCTGCTTGCTCCCCCTCGTCAAGTTCAGCCGGCGCTTGCGCCGCCTCGTCAATGTCCACGTAGGACGGGCTCGCTGAGGACGACGCCAGGCTCGTACTGACGGCCGGAGGTTCGCTGAGAAGGCCGGCGTTCTCGACAAGCGACTGCGCGTCGCGCAGCACGCTCAGGAGGTGCGGACGGTGCACCTCGACCCAGTTGCGAAGCGCCTCCACCTCTTGCTGTGCCTGACGGAGGCGCTCTTCGGCCCTGGTCATGCTCTCTCGGCTCTCGGCCATGCCCTGTTCATACGCCCGACGGCTCTGCTCTTGGGCTTCGACGAGCAGCCCTTCGGCCTTGGCTCGCGCTTCGTTGAGGAGCTTGTCGGCTTCAAAGCGCGCTTCGTTGAGGAGCTTGTCAGCTTCAAAGCGCGCTTCGTTCACTGCTTGGTCAGCCGTTCTTTGGGCGAGGACGAGCATCTTTCGCAAACTTTCGTCGACCGAGGAAGCCTCTACGGTCGCCTGCTCGGCCCGCTGGGCACGCTCGAGCGCTTGGCGCAGCTGCGTTTGCATCGCGTCGACCGCTACCGCCGCCTGCTCGAGGAACTCGTCGACGTCCTCTGGGTGATAGCCACCACGAAGCTTCTCCCGGAACTGCACGTCACGGAAGACCTTTGGGGTCAACTCCATGGTGCCCAATGCTAACACCAGGGCTTTGAACATCCGTACATGCCACTGAACTGGGCTTTCATCGCCGGCGGGCGCGTTGCACCCTCGGCTGGGCGTCCCTAGATGACCAGGCGCGAGAGGACAAACTCCGTAATGATCAGCACGCAGAAAAATGCCACCATGTACGAGAGGTCGAAAACCCCGGCCGGTGGGATGACCTTGCGGAAGGGAGCGACGACGGGCTGCACCAGGGCGCCCAAGGTGTGGCGCAGGCGTGAAACAGGCGAGCCGGGTTCGACCGGGAACCACGAAAGCACTGCCCAGACGATCATTATCAGGAGATAGATGTAGCCGATCGTGTACAGCGGCCGGTCAACCCAGTACAACGAAGGTCCCTCGGTGCCGGGGCGGGGAGGTCTGCCCGCTCACGAGCGGTACAGGCCCCGCTCTTGGAGACGTCGCTTTTCCTCCGCGGAAAGTTCCACATTGGTCGGGGTCATCAGGAACACTTTGTCCGCCACCTTGTCCATCGTCCCGCCCAGCGCGTACGCAACACCACTGCAGAAGTCGATCATCCTGTGGGCGAGCTCACGATAAGCGTTGCCAAGGTTGACAATAACCGGTTGCCCGTTGCGGAAACGGTCAGCTATTTCCTGTGCGTCCGCGAACTCGGTGGGTGAAGCAACGTGCACTTTGGCGGGAGGCACCGTGGCGATCGGGGAAACAGGCGTCGGGAGCGAGCGCAGCTGAGCGGCCGGCCTCAGGTTGATAGGGCCGCCGTCCGCACCGTCACGAGGTAGCGTGCGCACAGCGGGCGACGTTTGGGGAGCCGCCTCAAAGACCTCCGGCGGGCGCCGTGGCGGAGGCTGAGGAGCTGGCGCTTCCTCATACGGCTCATAGTCCTCGTACTCCTCGGCGTCGGCGAGACCGAGCCACATGAGCACTTTTTTGCCTGTCCCGGGCATAGCTCCTCCTTATCACAAGCCTAGCGTCGCCCGGCTGCCCTCCGGGGCATACAGCGGGCCATTCGTAGCTGGTGCTTGCCGCGGTCTCGGCCCAAAAAGCACCCTCCCGAGGCGGACGATTGTCGCCCCCTCGGCGACCGCGAGCTCAAAATCGTCGCTCATACCCATGGAAAGCTCGCCAAGTCGTAGCGAACGAGCAAGGGCGGCAACTTCGCGAAAGCGGCTCCGCACTTGGCCCGGGCTGGTGCCCGCCGGCCCGACCGCCATCAGGCCGCGTACCTCGAGGCCTGCATCCCTGGCGAACCGGACAAGCTCCGGCACGCGCTCTGCGGGCGCTCCCCGGCGCTCTGCGCCCCCTGCGACCTTCACCTGCACCAGCACGGGGGCGCCCGGGCGCCTCCTGGAAAGTGCCCCCGCCGCTGCCTCGCTGTCCAGCGAATGCCACATGTAGACCGTCGGAGCCAAGCGGGCGATCTTGTTGCGCTGGAGCGCCCCGAGAAAATGCCAGCGCACTTGCGCGCGAGCAGCGCTTGCCTTGGCCAAGAGCTCGTCGGCATAGTTTTCCCCAAAATCTTCGACGCCTGCTGCAATCGCCGACGCCACCACATCCTCGCCAAAACCCTTTGTCACAGCAACGACTTTTACCTCTGAGCCGGGCGCGGCAACACGCGCTATGCGTGCCTTGACACCCTGCAGGCGGCCGGCGACCTGCTCGGCAGTGACGACAGTGTTCATGTAGCGACGGGCTTCCAGACCACCGTCGCCTGGCGGCCACTTTCGCGGCGGGCGCGCCACGACCAGTGCTCTTGCGAACAGTGAGTACAGGTCCCGGCCACTGCGAACAGCTCCGCGCCCGCGCGCGCCAGAGCGGCCGCCACGGCCGCCGGGAGGTCGAGTGCCGGCCCTTCATTTTCGTCGACGCCGCGCACGCCAGGCCCGAGCCGGGCCACAAGCGGTTCGAGATCCTCGGGGGAGAAGGCATAAGCGTGGGCGTGGATGCACGGGCCCAGGGCGGCGAAGACCTGGGATGCCCCAAGCCTGCGCATTGCCGACACGGCCTCCTCGACAACGCCGCCAAGAAGCCCTCGCCAGCCGGCGTGGGCGATGCCCACGACACCCTCGAGGCTGGACAGTGCCACAGGGGCGCAGTCCGCCGTCAGCACCACCAGGCCAGCACCTGCCGACGCCGTTACGGCCGCGTCCGCCCTGCTGCCGCACGAGTCGCGTGGTCGCTTCACGACCACGACCTCCGCGCCGTGCACCTGTCGCAACCACGTCCATTGCAGCCTGGAGAGCTCCTCGTCGGACGAACGCGAGGCCAGTGCCTCTCCCGAGCGGGGGTTGGAGAAGTCGCCCACTGCCCGTCCGGTAGCCCTCACTTCTGCACCGCCGGGGAGCGTGACAGCCCAGGTCCCGTGGGGAGGTGAGCTCTCGGTGAGCGGTGAGAGAAGGGCCGTGGTTGGTTGTCTCTAGTAGCGGCTTGTGCCTATTTGAGGAACGGAGGGACGTCGAAGTCGTCCTCGTCCCCAAAGCTGAGCCCGGCCGGGGCCATCTCGTTGTCCGGGTCAAGCAGGCCGAGCGAGCGCCGCGGCTTATTGGCCGCCGAGTACTCCTCGGCGCCCGAGTGTGCCGCTACCTGGCCGCCGTCCCAGCGGTCAAAGCCGGCGGCGATCACGGTTACGCGGACCTCGTCGCCCATGCCTTCGTCGATGACCTGGCCGAAGATGATGTTCGCATCGGGGTGGGCGGCCGAGTGGATTATCTCGGCAGCCTCGTTGACTTCGAAAAGCCCTAGGTCGGGCCCACCCGCGATGTTGAGGAGGATGCCGCGGGCACCCTCTATGGAGGCCTCGAGCAGCGGCGAGGTGACAGCCAACTTCGCCGCGGCAGTTGCCCGGCCGTCACCTGAAGCCGAGCCAATCCCCATGATCGCCGTACCGGCATTGCTCATGATCATCTTCACGTCGGCGAAGTCGGTGTTGATGAGGCCGGGCGTGGTAATGAGCTCAGTTATCCCCTGGACGCCGTGAAGGAGGACCTCGTCTGCCATCTTGAAGGCCCCGACCATGGTGGTCTTGTTGCTCGACACTGCGAGGAGCCGGTCGTTCGGGATAACGATAAGCGTGTCGACCTTGTCTTTGAGCTGCTGGATCCCCATGTCCGCCTGCAGTGCCCGCCGGCGGCCCTCGAAAGAGAAGGGCCTCGTGACCACGCCTATCGTGAGCGCCCCAACCGATTTTGCGATCTCGGCGACCACCGGTGCCCCACCAGTGCCGGTCCCGCCGCCCTTACCAGCGGTAATGAAGACCATGTCGGCACCCTTGAGCACCTCTTCGATCTCATCGCGGTGCTCCTCGGCGGCCATCCGCCCGATCTCTGGGTCGCTCCCGGCGCCGAGGCCACGCGTGAGCTGGCGCCCAATGTCGAGCTTGACATCGGCGTCGCTCATGAGCAGGGCCTGCGCGTCGGTGTTGATGGCGATGAACTCGACGCCTTTTAGCCCCGCGTCGATCATCCGGTTGATCGCGTTGACGCCGCCACCGCCAATGCCTACAACTTTGATGACCGCTATGTAGTTCTGCGCCGGCCCGGCCATCGCACCTTCCTAACGGCTAACGGCACCTGGGCTTTCCCGCGGCCCTTGTGCCAACTTGGATCCTGGACCTAAAGTAGAGGTTTAGAGTTTGCTAGTCTCTACTAGTTCAACAACGTTAGCCTGCGTGCCACTTGCCGATCAAGTGGTCGGCTTAGCTATTGCCTGCGTCCGGGAGCGGCGTGAGCGCCGGGCGTTCCGGCACTGACAGGTCGACCGACCAGTAGCCGGCGAGCGTGACCCGTTCGCTGAGCTCCAGTAAAACGTCCATTTTGTAGGCCATGAGCGAACTATTTCCCAGTGTCACGGGCACTTTGGTGGGGCCGAAGTAGGCGGTCACCTCACCAGCGGACGGGCCCGCGCCAAGCGTCAGGCCCTGCTTGGCAAGCTTGGCAGGGACCGTCGATGCGGCCGACAAGAGCTCGTCCAAAGCGGCGTCGCCACCCGGCTGCGCCGGCAAAACGCGCCGACCCGGAAGTGCTCCTTGCGCCCCTGTCAACACCGGGAGCGCGGGGGTGCGTTCGGAGGGTGTGAGCACCTCAAGGGCCCTCCCAGTAACGTCAACAAGTTCGGGGCCCCCCCGCGCGAGCGGTACGAGGGCAACAGGAGAACGTTGCTGGACCGTGATCACCACCGTCCATGGCCAGCGACGGCTGAACGAAACGCCCCCCACCCAAGGCAGTGCGTCCAGAGCCCTCTCGGCGGGCGCACCCCCGACGTCGAGCATCAGGGTGTGGCCCGTCACGATCCCCGCCGCAGAGACAATTTCTGCGGCAGGCGTCTCGGTGCCACCCAACACCTCGACGTGGCGCACAGTCAACAAGGGTGAGTGGAGTGCCCCCACTCCCCCAGCCGCAACAGCGAGGACGCCGAGGGCCCCAAGCAGGACGCGCAGGCGCTTTCGACCTTCTTCCCGGCGAACCTCTGCCCATCGCCGGCGAAAACGGGGATCTATCGACGGTGGCGGCGCGCTAGGGGGGGCGGGGTCGAGGACGTCGGTCACTGCCCGCTGCTCCTTCCGAGGAGGTCGTCGGCCAGGGTGGTAATGTCCCCGGCGCCAAGGCTGAGGCAAAGGTCGCCCGGCCGGAGCAGCTCACGCAACCGGCCAACAAGCGCCTGACGGCCTTCTAGGTACTCGACCTGCATCGCCGGCTGCGCCTCCTTGGCCGCCTCAGCCACGAGCCGCCCGCTAACCCCCTCCAGCGGCGCCTCCCCAGCTGAGTAGATGTCGGTGACTACGAGGACGTCCGCAGCAGCAAGAGCTTCGCCGAGCTCAGGGGACAGGGCCGCCGTGCGGCTATAGCGGTGCGGCTGGAAGACCGCGACGACCCGGGCCCAGTGGCCGAGCCGTGCCGTGGCCATTGCGGCACGGAGCTTGCCGGGGTTGTGAGCGTAGTCGTCGATGTAGGTGATGCCGTCCCGTCGGCCTTTGGTTTCGAAACGCCGCCGCACGCTCTGGAAAGACGCCAGGGCGCTCCGGGCATCCTCAGGAGCCGCTCCGACCTGGAGTGCCATCGCGAGCGCTGCTGTGGCGTCCAAGACGTTGTGCAACCCCGGGACCGCGAGCCTGAACGCCCCGAGCTCGCCGCCCGGCCCCCGCACCTCGAAGTCCGCTCCCGTCGCGCTCAGCGCGAGGTCGTGCACTTGGTAACCCGCTCCCTCCCCGGCACCGTAGGTCCATAGGTCCTCCGCCCTTTCCGCCTGCCTGACGAGCTGCGCCGCGCCCGGGTCGTCGAGGCATACGACACGCGGGCCCTGGGCAGCGTCCACGAACACCCCGAAGGCGCGCCGGAGTGCCGCCAAGTCGCCGAAATGATCCAAATGATCGGCTTCGAGGCTCGTGACAACGGCTCCGAACGCGCCGAGGTGAAGAAAGGTCCCGTCGGACTCATCGGCCTCGACAACAAGAAAGCGCCCATTGTCCCACTTTGCTGTCCCTCGACCGCCGGGCAGCTCGCCGCCGACCATGTACGAAGGCCGGAGGCCGGAGCGGGCCAGGATCGCCGCAAGCATGGCGGTCGTCGTGGTCTTGCCGTGCGTGCCGCTCACAGCGAGCACTTCGCGGTAGCCGCAGATGGCAGAGAGGATCTCGGTTCTTGAATAGACCGGGATCCCGCGCCTGGAGGCTTCGACGATCTCGACGTTGCCCGCTCTCACCGCAGCCGAGAACGCCACCCCGTCGACATCGCCAACGTTGCTCGGGGAATGACCGATATAAATGAGGGCTCCCTGTCGCTCCAGCCGCTCCAATACCGGTGAGGGGCGCAGGTCGCTCCCCGAGACCCGGTGACCCATCGAGATCAGGACAGAGGCGATGGTGTTCATGTTGCCGCCTCCGGCCCCGACGATGTGGAATGCTCGCTGCCCGGCCAGGTCGGGCAGGTGGGAAAGGGCGACGCCGATTGGCTCGAGGACGGGATGCTCAGCGGGCACAGTTGCTCACCATGGCCCTATTTCGCGACAGCCCGGGCGTACTTTTCAACGAGGTCAGCAATGGCGGCCGTGGCGTCGGGGCGAGCGAGCTTTCTGGCGGCCTGGCCCATTGAGCGCAGGCGCTCCGGGGAAGCAAGCAAGTCCTCGAGCTCCTTAGCGAGGCGCGGCCCGTCGAGCTCTTCGTCTTTGACTACTACGGCACCCCCGGCGAGGGCCATTGCTCGGGCATTCTGGCCCTGGTGGTCGCCGGGCGAGCCCGGCAAGGGGACAAGGACCGCCGGCACGCCCGCAATAGCAAGCTCGGCGACGGCGTTCGCCCCTGCTCGTTGAACGGCGATGTCCGCAGCGCAATAGAGAGCGGCCATGTCCTCCTCGTAAGGCACGCGCAAGTAGACCAGTTCCCCAAAAGCTTGCGCCGGGAACCCGAACTCGTCCCAGTCCCGCCTGCCGACCACATGGTAAATGGCGGTCCCTGCTCGACTTGACCACAAGCGCGCGAGCTCCAGTGTCGCCCGGTTTATGCGCAACGACCCGAGCGAGCCGCCAGAGACCGCCACCACGAGAGCATTTTGGGGAAGGCCCAGCCGCTGCCTGGCAACACTGCGAGCCGCGTCAGTGCGGTCGATGCGCGCCATCGCCGAACGGACCGGCACGCCCGTGAAGTACGCCCGTGGCAAACGCACCTCAGGCGTGCCAACCGCACTGCAGGTTGCGACCTTGGACGCGAACCGGTTGACCGCGCCTGGGACGGCATCCACATTGACCACCAGTACCGGCACCCGCCATGCCATCGCCGCGACGACACAAGGCAGGCTCGCGTACCCCCCGAGAGAGACGACTATCGCCGGGCGCCAACGCGAAAATAAGCGCAGTGCGGCCAGGGTTGCCAGCACCTCCCCCGTGAGAGCGCTGATATTGGACAATATGTCCCCTACCGATAACTTGCGCTTCAGTCCCCTTCCCAGGAGGAGCGTCGAAGGGAAGTCCGCGAGCGCCCTCGTCCTAGCCTCAAGCCCATGGCGTGCGCCGACAAAATGCAATGTCGCCGGGTCGTGGCCTCGCTCTACGAGCTCACGCGCTACCGCAAGCCCAGGGTAAAGATGGCCACCCGTGCCCCCCCCGGCGATCACAGCCCAGACCTGTGAGGCAGGGCCTGCATTGCCTGCACGACCAGTGCTCCTCCCAGGGGCCAGCGAGCGCTTGGCTCGCCAGGAAGCAAGCGGCGCATGACGGCCAGCCTGGTCAGCTTGCAAGGGGGGCCGCTCCTGGCGAGCAAGCGCGTCGAGCCACGTTTGCAAGGAGCCCTGCGGCGAAAAGGACGATTATGAGCGAAGTACCGCCGTAGGAGACAAAAGGCAATGGCACGCCCGTGACAGGCAGGACGCCGGCCACCGCGCCAATGTTGATCACCGCTTGAGAGACAAGCCAAGCGGTGATACCTGCGGCCATGAGGCTTTCGAACGAGGTTGCCGCCCGCAGCGCAACGCGTGTCCCGACCACTCCGATCGTGGCGAAGAGTGCGAGCATGACGGCACTGCCCACGAAACCAGTCTCCTGCCCGATGACAGCAAAAATGAAGTCGGTGTACTGGTTTGGCAAATAACCCCAGCTGGCGAGGCTCTGGCCAATGCCGGACCCCGTCCAGTGCCCTCCTCCGAGCGCGATCAAGCCTTGGACAGACTGGTACCCAGTGGTGCTCGCGTGCGCGAAAGGGTGAAGGAAGGAAGTGAGCCGAGCTGCGCGGTAGCTCGCCGCGTTGGCTGCAAAGTAGCCTGCCCCCGCAGCTGCCGTCCCGAGGCCGACCATCCACGACAGCGGCATCCCCGCCTGGAAAAGAACGGCGGCACCGATGCAGCAGACCACTACAGCCGTCCCCATGTCGGGTTGCTTGATGATGAGGGCGCAGACCACCATCAGGGCGACGATAACGGGACCTGCTCGGTAGGCCCAGTCCCTCTTGCCCTCACGACGGGCAAGGACGTCCGCCGAAAACAGGACGAGCGCCAGTTTTGCAAGCTCGGACGGCTGGAACTGGAAAGCTCCGCTCCCGAGCCACCGCGAGGCACCTCCCGCGCTACGCCCAATCACCAAGACGGCCATGAGCGCCAAGACCGTTGCGAACATCAAGGGCCGCGCTATTCGCTGCCAAAACTCTGCCCTGATCCCCTGAGCGGCGAAGAACCCAACCCCGCCGATGCAGAGGTAGACCGCCTGGTGCTCGAAGTACCACCAGGGAGTGCCGAGGCTGGCGAGGCTCGCGACCGAGGAGGCAGAAAGCACCATGACGAGCCCGGCCATGCAGAGCACCGAGACAGCCGCCATCCAAAGCAGGTAAGCAGAGCGTTGCCTGGGCGCCAGGGCGGCTGTCTTGTGGGCGGCGCTCTGGCGCCGCCCGGAGGTGACCGCGTGGGTGGCTATTGTCGTCATCTCGCTTGGACCTCCCGGAGCTTCTCTTTGACGAGTGCCACAAAGTCTTCGCCGCGCTCGGCATAAGACGAGTACCAATCAAAACTGGCGCACCCTGGCGAGAGGACTACCGCGTCGCCTGGCCGCGAGATCGATGCCGCCTGCCGTACGGCCGCCCCCATCGAGCCCGCCGTATAGGTGCTCGCTGCTCCTGCAAAAGCATCAGCCACTTGGGTCGCGCTTTCGCCGATAGCTATGACGGCGTGCACCGGCGGGGCAGTTTCGCGCAACGTCGAGAGGTCCAAGCCTTTGTTGCGCCCGCCGGCGATCAGGACTACTGAGCGGAACCCCCGGACCGCCGCCACTACCGAAGCGGGCGTGGTCGCCTTTGAGTCGTCGTACCAAGACACACCGCCCGCTTCCCCGACCAGCTCCAAGCGGTGGTGAGGAGCTTTTGTCGAGACCGCGCCAGCAATGCAGCCCTCCGGCGTCGCACCCGCCGCGAGCGCGACTGCAAAAGCCGCCGCAGTGTTAGCAAGGTCGTGGGGAAAAGCCCTTGGTAGTCGCTCCGCCTCCAAGGTGGTTCCGTCGGGGCCCTCGATGCGATCGGCGTACACGCGCCACCCTTCGCGAGCGGCCAGCGCGTCAGCCCCGTCTGGCGCGGCCCGCTCCCTGCCTGGCGAGCCAAAACTCACCACGCGGACACCCCTTGGGATGGTCCGCGCACGTTCCACGACGACGGGGTCATCAGCGTTGACGACAGCCACAGTGCCGGGCTTTTGGTTAGCCCAAATGCGGGCCTTTGCGCTCGAGTAGTGGTCGAGGGACGGGTGCCAGTCGAGGTGGTCGGGCGAAAAGTTGAGCCAGCAACTGACATCTGGCGCGAAACTCCTCGTATAGTGGAGCTGGAAGGACGAGACCTCGGCCACGAGCACCGCAGTACCCGGGGGGGCTGCGCTCCCCGGGCCCGTCTCAGGCCAGGCACCATCTCCGGCTAGCGAGCGAAGGCTGCCTGCGGTTGCATTACAAACGGCTTCGAGGAGCGGGTAGCCGACATTGCCCGCCGCTACCGCCCAGGTACCGGAGTTCCGCAACATCGCGGTCACGAGCTCTGTCACGGTCGTCTTGCCATTGGTACCGGTGATGGCGACCAACCCAACGCGGGCGCCGGTGAGGGCGCTGGTACGAGCTTGGCCTCCTGCACCTTCGAGCGCCGACCATGCCAGTTCGACCTCGCTCCAAATTGGTACGCCGCCGTGTGAGGCCGCGACAAGGGCCGGGTGGCTGATCCTCACGCCCGGGCTCGGCACCACCAGGTCGGCCTCGCGGGCAAGCCTTGCCGCCGCCTGCGCTTGTGCTTGCGCGACGTCGGCGACCCGGGCGACGGGCGCCCCGGAGGCCTCCGCGGCGGCTGCGGCCTTGGGGTCATCCTCCAAGACCGTTACATCCCAGCCATTTTGTGCAAGCCAAGCCGTCGCTGCCCGCCCGCTCAACCCCCAGCCGATCACAACAGCTCTTTTGCCCTTACCCTCGCTCGTTTTCATGCTGTACCACCGTGTGCCAGGAAGTCTGCGTAAAAGACCCCGAGTGAGAGCGCCGTAAAAAGGCCAGCCAGTATCCAGAACCTAACGATAACTGTAGTCTCGGGCCAACCGAGGAGCTCGAAATGATGGTGGACTGGTGCCATGCGGAACACGCGCCGGCCAAACAAGCGAAAACTCGCCACTTGGAGGATCACCGAGAGCGTCTCCAACACGTACAGCCCGCCGATCACGAGGAGCAACAGGTCTACGTTCTCGAGGAGCGCAAGTACGGCAACTGCCGCCCCGATCCCGAGGCTACCGGTGTCTCCCATGAAGATCCGAGCAGGTGCGCAATTCCACCAGAGGAAACCTGAGCACGCGCCGATCATCGCGGCGGCCATCACGGCCTCGTCGAGCGACGCGGGGTTCCGGTACATCACTTCGTGGCGCAGTTGGTAAAAGCCGATCACGGTAAAGGTGACAAAAGTGAAGGCTGAAGAACCAGACGCGAGGCCGTCCAAACCATCTGTCAGGTTTACGGCGTTCATCGTGCCGACGACCACGACAACTGCCAGCAGGACCCAACCCACTTGGCCGAGCTGGAGGCCGAGCGAGTTAAAGCGAGTGAAGGACAAGTGCGTGTCCACTTTGAGCCATCTGACGGCGATAATGGCAAAGGCGACCGCGACGACCAGCTGGCCCAGCACCTTGGCTCTTTTGTTGAGGCCGAGGCTGCGCTGCCGGGTCACCTTGAGCCAGTCGTCGATAAAGCCGACCAGGGCCGCCGCGCAAATGGTGACCATCCCGACAAGCCCGCGGGTCGTGAAGGTGGCTGACACGTGAGCCACGCTGTAGCCCGCCACGGCGGCGGCAAAAATAGCGAGCCCACCCATCGTCGGCGTCCCGGCCTTGGAGAAATGCCCAGAAGGCCCGTCTTCTCGGACTTGCTGGCCAATACCTCTCACCCGCAGCTCGTTGATCAAGAGGGGCGTGCCGAGGATCGCCACCAACAGTGCGACGCCCCCGGCGATAAGGAGCGCCTTCACGTTTCTCCTCGCAGGATTTCACGAGCGACCTGCACGTCGTCAAAAGGCTCGACGCGAGTGCCGAAATCCTGCCCCGTCTCGTGGCCCTTGCCGGCGATCACGACCACGTCGCTCGTGTGCGCCATGGCAATGGCTGCCGCAATAGCTTTTCGGCGGTCGACATCGACGACCAGGTCCTCTCGGAGGCCAATGTCTTTCAGGACCTCCTCAATGATCTCCTCTGGCCTCTCGCTTCGCGGGTTATCCGAGGTGACTACGACCACGTCCGCTGATCCACTAGCCACTTTCCCCATGAGGGGCCGCTTGCTCCTGTCACGCTCACCTCCGGCACCGAAGACGACAATGACCCGGCCGGGCCTCGACGGTTGACCTGGCGGGCGCCCGTCTGTGAAGGCAGCCGGGAAAGGCGGCACCAACTCACGGGCTGCGCGGAGGACTTCCCCGAGCGCCCCGGGCGTGTGAGCAAAATCGACCACGACTGCAAAGTCTTGCCCCTCGTCGACAAGCTCGAACCGCCCGCGTACGGGCGAGACCGAGCGTAGACCTTCTGCGACGGCGCCTATGGTGGCACCGAGCTCGACCGCGGTAGTTGCCGCCGCAACTGCATTTGTCACGTTGAAGCGGCCACCGATGTTGAGCTCGAGGCGGGTACCCTTCCAGTTGAAGCTCGACCCGGTGCGGGAGAGCTCGACGCTCGACGCATCTTCTGGCGCGAACGTCACTACCGGAGCCGGACCACCCGAAAGCCTTGCCACGAGGCGAGCCCCCCAGGGGTCGCCACGGTTGACAACGGCGAGGCGTGCCTTTTCACGCGTGAAGAGGAGCGTTTTCGCCTCGAAATAGTTCTCCATCGTGCCGTGGTAGTCAAGATGGTCCTGGCTCAGGTTGTTGAACACCGCGGCAGCGAACTCGGTTCCATCGACGCGGCGTTGCGCAAGCGCGTGCGAGGAGACTTCCATCGCCACCGCTTGCGTACCTTGAGCCAGCAGTTGTGCCAACTGCTGCTGGAGCAGCGGGGCTTCGGGGGTGGTCCTTTGTCCTGTAAGGGTGCCAATGACCGCGCTTGGCCAGCCCTCTGCTTGGAATATTGCCGCAAGCAGGGCACAAGTCGTGGTCTTCCCGTTGGTGCCCGTTACGCCCACGAGCTTGAGCGCCGCGGAGGGGTGCGCCCAGAACGCGGCCGAGACCGGGCCAAGGGCCGCCCGCACGGAGCGGACCACGACCTGAGGAAGGTCGAGCTCCAGACGGCGCCCGCACAATAGCGCCGAGGCACCTCGGGCCATCGCGTCGGCCGCGAAAGCGTGCCCGTCAAACCTGGCTCCTTGTACGCAAGCGAACAATGCACCAGGTCCTACTTCCCCTGACGCGATCGCTACGCCAGTGACGAGAGGTCCCCCTGGCGGAACGGGCCGGGGCGCATGCGGCTGCCACACTTCGAGAATGTCGGCTTTGCCCAGTCCCGACCCGGCGAGCAAATCGTCCAAAAGCACACCAGGCCCTTTCAAGGTCCCTTGACCCTAGCGGACCAGCGTTGTTGACGCGGCGGCGCTGGTACTGGTCGTGCTGTCGGGGAGAAGCGTCGTCGACGAACTGGAGGCCATGGTTGTTGGTAAGACTGTGGTTGTAGGTGGGGCCGTGGTTGTTGGTGGGGCCGTGGTTGTCAGTGATGAAGAAGTGGCCACCGTGGAAGACGTGCTGGGCGGGAGCGAGGTTGTCGTCGTCGCCTCCGCCCCCGACGACGGGCTCACTACGTCCGGTGTCCCTGACAGCCCGGGCAAGGGCCCGCCCGCTGCTTCGCCCTCGCCCCCGATAGGCGTTGCCTCGGGGACTCCCGGGACGGGCGGCTCCGGCTTGTGTGGGGGGACGCCGAGTGCCTGGAGGGCATCACGGGCCAACATGGCGAAGACCGGCGCGGATGCCTCCGCCCCGTACTGGTGGGTCCCGACCACTACGACCATAGCGGTGATGGCCGGGTCTTCGGCGGGTACGAAACCGGCAAAGCTGGAGACAAAATAGCCATCTATGTAGCCGCCCTTGGGAGAAGGCACGAGCGCAGTGCCGGTTTTGCCCGCAACAGTGTAGGGCTCGAGGTTTGCCGCCGTGCCCGTCCCGACCTGCACGACGCCTTCGAGCATGGAGGTCATCTCGCGCGCGACCTCCGCGCTCACGACCCTGCGCGGCTCGGGGACCGGGAAGAGCTCTTCCTTGCCTTGTGAACCTATGTACCCGTCCACGAGGCGAGGAGCGACGAACATCCCGTCGTTGGCAATTACGTTGTAGGCGTCGAGCATTTGGATGGCCGTCACGGCGATCCCTTGGCCGTAAGGAACGGTGGCGATCGTCGTCCCCGAATACTGGGACGGCCCGGGTATGATGCCGGCTGATTCTCCTGGGAAATCAACGTCAGTGACGGTACCCAACCCAAAGTCTTTGATGTACTTGAGAAGTGTCGGCCAGCCCATGCGCTGGGCTATCTCGACGGTCCCGATGTCAGAGCTATGGGCGACGATGTCGGGCGCGTCCCAGTACAACGTCGGGTGCCACCACGCGTCCTGGATCACTGTGCCGGCGACGTCATAAGCGCCCGGGACCTCGAAGTGCTCTGCGGGTGTTATTGCACCGCTCGCGAGAGCGGCCGAGACCGTTATCAACTTCTCTACAGATCCTGGCTCGTAAACGGTTGTGAACGCCGACGCGCTCGGTGCCTCAACGGGTTGCGAACGCGCAATGCTGCCCGTGGTGCCCGGCGGTGGGACGAACCAGATCGGGAGCGCGGGGCTCTCGTGCATAGTGGCTGGTCCTGAAGGCGCCGGCATTGTCAGCTGCGCGACCGCGAGGAGGTCACCGGTACGGGAGTCCATGATGAGAGCCATACCACTTTGTGCCTGTGCGGCCACGATCGCGCGAGCGAGGTCTTCTTCGGCGTCGTACTGCAACGGCTCGTCTATCGAAAGCACTAGGTCGTCGCCGCGGACCGGGGCCTGGTACTCCTGGAGCCCGCCGGGGATCTGGCCGCCAGCTGGGTCCATGTCTTCAACAAGCTTGCCAGGCTTGCCTTCGAGGAGGGTGTTGTACTTGTACTCAAGGCCGGAGAGCCCTTCTCCATCGGTGCCGACGAAGCCGAGCAAAGGAGACGCCAACTGACCTGCGGGGTAGAAACGCTTCGGTTCTGCCATTGTCCCGATCCCGGGGAGCACGTTCGCGCTCATGAGTTTCTCCACCTTTGACGCCACTGAGCTCGGTACCGTGTGCGCGAGGTAGACAAAACCTGCCGTCTCACTGAGCTCGCTTTGTAGCGCCTGCTCAGGCACCCCGAGGACGCCCGAGAGAGCCTCAGCCTCAGCCCGAGGGTTCGTCACCTGATAAGGGTCTGCATAAATTGTCGTCATGGGGACCGACATGGCGAGGTCGTCGCCGTTGCGGTCCAGGATGGACCCTCGCTCTCCGAGGAACGAGATCTCGTGGACGTACTCGGAGCGGGCCGCCTCCTGGTACTGCGTAGAGTCGATGCCTTGTACGAAGACCAGGCGCGCGAGTATCCCTCCCAGGCACGCGGTCATCACGAACATCGAGGCGAGGTAGCGACGAGCCCTCCTCGGGTTGCCCGGCTTACTGGTTGATCTACGCCGCGCAGCTTGCCCGCCCGGCGGCTTGGTCACGGGGTCCCGCTCAAGTACGGCTTGATCGCGGGCCAGTCGGCATCGCCCTGCGGGGCGGTGGTTATGCTGCCGGTTGTCGCTCCCGCGCCATCGGTACCCTGAGGAGCTGCCACCGTGCCGCCGGGATCTGCTGACTGGCCGGCGTCTCCTGGTTCGTTACGACCGGTGCCGTCCTGGGTCGCGATTGCCGGGAGGTACGTGACAGAGCCTGGCTGTTGCATCCCCAATGTGCCTTCCGCAACCGAGACGATGCGCGATGGCGACTCGAGTTGGGCAACGTTGAGGCGAAGTTTTTCGTACTGTGCTTGCTGGGTGGCGGCCTGCTGTTGAAGGTTGTCCAAGCGGAACTGGTTTTCTGCGATCAGGGCGTGGAGCCCAACGAGGCCCATTGAGACCCCTGCCAAGGAGGCAATCGTCCCGGCAACAAGGAAATGCCTCCGGCTGGCACGCTTGCGGTCGACCTGGCGCACCAGGGTGAGATGGCGTTGCGGCTCGGGCGCACCTTGGGGCTCAGGCGCCGGGCTGTAAGGAAACTCGCGGTCTACCCGTTCCTCGCTCGTTGCGCCTGGGCGGGCCTGCCGGCGAGGTTCGGCCGGGCTCATAAGTTCTCCTTCTCTGAGAAGTCGTAAGGACCTGCGGGCTTAGTGCCGCCAATGCGCTCCGCCGCCCGCAACCGGGCGCTGCGCGCACGCGGGTTTGCCGAGGTCTCGGCCTCGCCCGGGCGGCGGGAGCCGCGCTTGAGCAGGGCCAGCCATGGCTGCGCCCCGCAGCCACATGGCAACCCCGGAGGGCAGTTGCAGCCTCCGGTCGCGCCGGCAGCAAAAGTCTCTTTGACTATCCGGTCCTCGCCTGAGTGGTAAGAAATCACGGCGATCCGGCCGCCCGGGACAAGAGCGTCGATCGCCACCTCGAGCGCGGGGCGCAGGACGTCGAGTTCTTCATTGACAGCGGCTCGGAGAGCTTGGAAGACACGTCTGGCAGGATGCCCGCGGCGGCGGGCAGCGGCTGGGACAGAACGGCTGACGATTTCTGCCAGTTGAGTAGTCGTCGTGACCGGCCGAGCCTCGACGATCGCTCGGGCGATGCGCCGCGCGAACCGCGCTTCCCCGTGGAGCGCAAAAAGCCCCGTCAGTTGTGCCTCGCTCAACGAGGCGAGGAGGTCGGCCGCGGTCGGGCCGCCGGTCGGGTCCATACGCATGTCAAGGGGGGCGTCCGAACGGTAGCTGAAGCCGCGGTCCGCCCGGTCCAGCTGGGGGGAGCTCACGCCCAGGTCGAACAAGGCGCCTGCAATGCCGCTTACCCCCAAGCTCGTAAGGACGTCGCCCAGGTCGTCAAAGCGCGCCTTCACCACGGTGGCCCGCTCCCCGAAACCGGACAAAACGGCGCTTGCCGCGGCGACCGCGCTCGGGTCACGGTCGATGGCAACGAGCCGGCGACGCGGCGACATCTCGAGCAGGGCGCGTGCATGGCCGCCGGCGCCCACCGTGGCGTCGAGGAAAACGCCTTCCATCAGCGGCTCGAAGAGCGCCGACACTTCGGCAAGCATCACCGGCACGTGCGCGAAGGGCCCTTCCTTGGTCGCTGGGAGCGGTTCGGGGCGTGGTGCTGTCCCTGGGCTCATACGCAGCCCCTCAACCAGCGCTGCCCCGGGATTTCTCCCCGGGTACATAGGGCTGGGTGGGTGGAGAAGGGGACCCCCGGCTTGCTGGTCGAGGGGCTGCGTATAGGCCCGCGCTCTGGAGAGCGCCGTAATGGGAACCCGTGGTAGTTGCTGAGCGCGCCTTAGCGGCGAAGGGGAGCCGGTAGGGGGGCGGTTCATGGCCCCGAGGGAGGGACAGGGTTGGTCGGCGGGACGGAGGTGGCTGGGTAGAAGCGGGTCGTACCGTTGGCAAGGCCTTCCATCGTCGAAGCCATCCGTTCCCGCCAGTGCTCGACGCTCCAAAGCTCGACCCGGTCGAGCACGCCAACCACCATCAAGGGCCGCTCGGGCTCCAGGCTGGCGTAGTCGCGCCAAAAGCTCGGGACGGTTATGCGCCATTGAGTGTCGATGTCCACCTTGGTGGAGTAGCCCGTAAGCGCACGCGCCATGTGGCGCTCTTCGGGGCCGATGTCCTGGACCTGCAGCACCATCGCGAGGATGCGGCTGAACTCTTCGGGCGGCCACACAGCCAGGCAGCGCTCGAGGTAGCAGGAGACTACCGCAGCATCTTTGTTGCGCTCGAACCTGGTTCGCAGCGGAGCGGGGACGACAAAGCGCCCCTTGCTGTCCAGGGAGTGCTCGAAGCTCCCGTACAACGGCTCCACAGTTTTCTCCGGCTCCATTTTCAGGGTAGAGGTCACCCCTACTCTCCACAGGAACCCACTTTATAGCCCCGGCTCGCCACGAGCAAGCTATACGGTGCCATTTCTGCAAGCGAAACATGTGCGAACGCGTGTGCCCCCCCATGGCCGACCTGCGCGCGCTTTTGCAGGAGCGGGGCTGGGTACTTTCAGCCCGCGGGGCCGATGTGTAACGGCCCCCCGGGTCGGCGCGCTGGCAGCACTGGGACGGCGCGCTGGCAGCGCGCACATCCCTGCGGTGAGCGCTTGTAGACGGCGATCTGGCGAGGAGCTACCCAGGACGGCCCGTTGGACGTTTGAGCCTTGCCCACGGGTGGTAAGCAATCGTCACCTGGCAGCATGGCGGGTCCCGAATGATAGGAAGGACGGATGAAAGAAGGAAGGATGAACAAGGCCAAGTACCTCACGGCGGCATCGGCGCTCACTCTCGCGCTAGGTTTGGCCGCCGCGCTTGTTACGACCGGACCTGAGCTTGCTGCTTCTGCTCAGACCACGACTACGACGACTGCGTCCACGACGACTACCGCGACCACAGGGACAGTCCCGGCCAACCTGGCTCCCGATCAGCTAGCCCTCACGGGGACATGCATCCCTGCGGCTACTCTCCTGGAGACTGCCGAGGAAGCTGTCGACGAGTACGTACCCGGTGGGGACCCGGCTGGCGTCTACGTCAACGGGATGTGGTTACCGGCCTCGTACTTAGCAGCTTTCGCCGGCAATTACATTGTGGGCCCCATGGGTTGTACCAGCACGACCCCGGTCCCGACGACGGTCCCGGTGAGCACAACTACCACTACGACTACGGTTCCCTAAGGCACCTAAACAGCTCTTCGCGCGACGCGGCTTGACCACCGCCTCGCTCAACTCTTGGCCTGCGCTTACGAACTGGTTAGTGGGCACCGGCCACCGGCACCGGCTAGGAGCCCGAGCCGGGGGCCGGCGCCGACCTCGGCCCCGAGAGCAGCTGGTTCACGGCTCGTTGGATGCGCTCCTCGCTCACCGGGACCTTCGTGCCAAGCGACTGAGCGAAGAAGCTGACGCGTAGCTCCTCGACCAACCAGGAAAGGTCCTCCAACTGGCTCACCACGCCAGGTGGGAGCTGTTCCGCGCGAGCTTGAGCGACCGCTTCGCCCAAAGCGCGGGCGATTTCCCGCGCCCGGGAAGCAAGAGCGGCATCCCGGCGCGCCTCGGCGGGGAGCCTGTCGAGCCGGCGCTCCAATGCTGTCAAGTACCGCTCGATGTCAGGGAGCCGCGCGAGCCCCGCTCTGCTGGCAACGAAGCGGCGAGAGAGCATGGCGAGTTGAGACGCAACGTCGTCCAGCGAAGCCTGCACGTTGGTGCCGAACTTCGCTCGCAGGGAACTGCTCCGCTTGTCCAGCTCAGCAGCCCTGGAAATAATGGCCGCGGCGGCTCGCAAGCCCTTCCTTGCTTCAGTGCCGAGGTCGCTCCGGACCGCTCCTACCAAGACCTCGAAGGCCTCCCGGCTGCGCGGGGGAGCGCCCAGGGCGAAGATTTGCTGGTCAACGGCGGCGGTCACGACGTCCTCGACAAGTTCGCGGGCCGACAGGTAGCTCCACGAGCCGACCGCTACGAGGGCCAACTTCGTGCGGTTGTCGACTAGCCGCTCGAGTTGGTCGACCAGTTGGCGTCGAGAGGGAAGGTTCAGCAGTACCAGCCTGCGGACCCCCGAGAGCATGGCGCGCCGAGCCGCTCCTGGGTCAGGCAAGACGTGCACAGCCACCCTGTCGTCCTCGTCGACCAGGGTGGGGTAACCGCGCACGCGGTAACCCTGCCAATCGGCTTCGAAAACTTCGGGGACCTCGCCAAAATCCCACGCCGCCGCCTGCCTCCCAGGAGGCCCCCAGGCAACCTGGGCCGACGAGGCGGCGACCTGGAGCGCCTGCTGCAACTGAGGCTCGAGGCGGGACAAGAGCGCGTCGACTTGCTTGCCGGTGGCAAGCACCCGACCTTGCTCGCCCACGACAGAAAAGGTCGGCGTCAAGTGAGCCGGTACCTTGGCCCAGTCAAAGTCTCTTGGCGAGACTGGCGTCGCGGCGGCCTCGCTCAATGCCCGTGCCAATAACGGCAGTAGAGGCCCATCAGCCGGCGCATATTTGGCGAGGAAATCCTGCGCGTGGCCAGGAACAGGCACGAGATGGCGCCGCAAGTCTTTCGGCAGCGAGCGGACCAATGCTGTCACGAGCTCCAAACGAAGGCCTGGCACCTGCCATTCCAGGCGTTCTTGGCCGAGACGCGGCAGCTCGGCAAGCGGCACCTCGACAATAACCCCATCGTCCGGCTCACCGGGCTCCCATTTGTAACGGAGGAGGAGCGGTTTTTGACCACTGAAGCTCCAAGCATCAGGGAAGTCGAAGGAACCCAGCTCCGTGGCGCCGGCGGGGAGCAGGTCTTCAGGGCCGGCTTCCAAGAGGGCTCGTTCACGTGGGCCTTGGAGGCGCCACCATGCGTTGAAGGTGTGGGCCGAAACCACTTCCTCGCCGATGCGACGCGCGTAGAAATCAACGAGCGTGCCATTGCCGGCCGCAAGCTCGGGCCGGCGGGCACGTTCCAAGAGCGAGCGGGCGCCTGACAAGACAGCGAGGTTGCCGCTCACAAATTGCGGCGCCCCCTCCCAGTCGCCCTCGGCCAAACCCTCCGTGATGAACATCTCTCGCGCTGTTTGCGGGTCGAGACGGGCGAGCCCAATGCGGCGCCCGACCACGACAGGCAAGCCGTAAAGAGCCGCACGGGCAATGACGACCGCCTCCCCGCGGGCGGGGTCCCAAACAGCTTCACTGTAGGACCACTTGAGGAGGTGGGAAGCGACCTCCTCGACCCATTGGGGCCGCGCGGCCGCGACGACCCGTCCCCAGAGCCGGCCAGTCTCGACCAGCTCAGCGGCCATGACCCAGCGAGGTGGCTTCTTGGCGAGGGCCGAGCCAGGCCAGAGAGCAAAACGCGCTCCTCTTGGGCCCAAAAAGTCCGCCCGCTCGCCCTCTCGAACACCGACCTGAGCCACTAGGCCAGCAAGCACTGCCCGGTGCAAGCGGTCCCTCTGAACTGAGGCGCGCTCGGGGCCTTCAGTTCGGCGCCACGCCGGCCCGCCGGCTAGCTCAACCGCGATTTCCCTCAATTGGGAGTGCACATCCTGCCACTCTCGAGCGCGCTGGTAGGAGATCAGCTCTCTCCTGCACATCCGTCTGAACTGGCTCGAGCTCAACTCCTGCTGGCGCTCCTCAAGGTATGCCCAGAGGTTGAGGTAGCTGACGAAGTCCGAACCTGGGTCTTCAAAACGAGCGTGCAAGGCCGCGGCAGCCTCCCGTTTGTCGACAGGACGTTCTCTGGGGTCTTGCACGGAGAGCGCCGAAACGACGACGAGGGCGTCGTCGAGGCAACCAAGACGAGCAGCTTCGATCACGACCCGGCCATAGCGTGGGTCGACGGGTAGCCTCGCAAGTGACCGCCCGACGGGAGTAAGCGCCCGCGGCCCAACTGCACCGGGTTGAGGCTCACGCGCACCCCCAGAGGGCGTCGTGAGCGCCCCGATCTCTTCCAGGACGGCGACCCCGTCCCGTATGTTGCGCCGGTCAGGCGGGTCGATGAAGGGGAAGTCCTCCGCTTCACCGAGCCCGATGGCGGCCATCTGAAGGACAACCGAAGCCAAATTGGTCCGCAGTATTTCGGGTTCAGTAAACGGGCGGCGGGCAGAAAAATCGGCCTCCGAATAGAGCCGCACGCAAATGCCCGGGCCCAGCCGCCCGCAGCGCCCGGCGCGCTGGTTAGCCGAGGCTTGCGAAACCGGCTCGATTGGGAGCCGCTGGACCTTGGTACGCCTGCTGTAGCGCGAGATGCGCGCGGTCCCAACGTCCACTACATAACGGATCCCGGGGACGGTGAGGGATGTTTCAGCCACGTTGGTCGCCAGCACTACTCGGCGGCCCGTATGCGGCTCGAAAATCCTGTGCTGTTCGGCTGAAGAAAGCCGGCCAAAAAGGGGCAGCACCTCAAAGGTGGAGGAGGAGCGGGTGAGCGCCTCGGCAGTGTCGCGAACCTCTCGTTCTCCGGCAAGGAACACAAGGATGTCCCCTGGCCCTTCTGTGCTGAGCTCCGCTACTGCGTTAACGACTGCTTGGACCTCGTCAACTTCCTCTCCGGCACCGACGGGCTCTCTTGTGCCGTCCGCAACAGGGGCGGAGGCCGGGCCGGGTGCAGGGCTTGCGCTCGCATCGGGAACAAGCAGACCCTCGTCGTCTTCGGGTTCCTCGCTCGAGCCGAAAGGCTGGTAGCGGATCTCGACCGGGTAAGTCCGGCCGGAGACCTCGATCACCGGGGCGCCCCAAAAATGCTCGGCGAAACGGGCTGTATCGATCGTGGCGGAAGTGATCACTACCGATAGATCAGGACGCGACGGTAGAAGCCTCTTCAGGTACCCGAGTATGAAGTCGATGTTGAGGCTTCGCTCGTGAGCCTCGTCGATGATGAGCGTGTCATAGGCGCGCAGTGCCCGGTCGTTGTGCAGTTCGGCCAAGAGGACACCGTCAGTCATCACCTTCACCAAGGTGCTGTCGCTCACTCGGTCGGTGAAGCGCACCTTGTAACCGACTGCAGTGCCGAGAGGTGACCCGAGTTCCTCAGCTACGCGCTCCGCGATGCTGCGTGCGGCGATCCGCCTGGGTTGGGTGTGCCCGATCACCCCCGCGCTCCCCCGCCCGGCCTCCAGGCACATCTTCGGCAGCTGAGTGCTCTTCCCCGAGCCGGTCTCACCGGCGACGACCAGGACCTGGTTGGCCTTGAGCACGCCAACGACCTCGTCCTTTGCCGCTGAAATGGGCAGGTCTTCGGGGTACCGGAGAGGCGCCAACCCCGAACGCGCTCCCGCCCGAGCCTCGGCCCGCGCAAGAGCACGCGAAGTCCCGACAGCATTGGGGCGCTTCCCGGTCACGGGCTACCAGCTTGCCCGCTCGCTACCGGGGAGCCTGCGCGGGCCCCGAGCAAGCGGCTCTCGTGACGCTAACCGCCCGCGCGCAGTACCGCGCGCACGCCTCGAGCGATCTCTTTGTCTTCGCGTGCTTCTATAACGAATATGCGGGCCCTGGTAGCGCTGGCGCTCAGCTCGCGGTCTCCGTCCGCCTCCTCAAGGTTCAGTGCCTCGTCAAGCTCGGCCCCAAGGAACCTGAGCCCAGCACAAGCGCGTTGGCGAACAGGGGCCGAGTGCTCGCCAACCCCACCGGTAAAGACGAGGGCGTCGAAACCTGCGAGCGCGGCCACCATCGACGCGATGCTGCCTTTCAAGCGGTGAAGGTAGACCTGCATGGCGAGGGCAGCGTCGGGGTCTCCGGCGGACTCGGCCTCGAGGACCGAGCGCATGTCGCTCGTGCCCGTGAGGCCAAAGAGACCGGAGCGGTGCTCGAGAGTCGAAGCCAGCTCGGCGGGCGGCATCCCGACATGCTCTTCGAGCCAGAGCAGGAGCCCAGGGTCGACCGAACCCGAACGGGTCCCCATAACGAGCCCCTCAAGGGGGGTAAAGCCCATAGTGGTGTCGACCGAGGTCCCGTCGCGCACTGCTGCTAGCGACGCGCCGGACCCGAGATGGCAGGTCACCACACGGAAGGGGGCTCCCGGCGCCAGGCCCATGAGCTCGCGAGCTCTCCTGGAAGCGTACGCATGCGATAGCCCATGGAACCCGTACCTGCGAAGCTCCCAGCGCCGCCGCCACTGCGGGGGCAACGCGTACGTGTGTGCAGCCGGCGGGATCGTCGCGTGAAAAGCGGTGTCAAAGCAAGCGACAGTGGGGAGACCCGGGAGCAAACCGCTCACGGCCCGCAAACCTTGCAACGACTTTGGCTGGTGGAGGGGCGCCAGGTCGGTCAAGGCCTCCAGGCGGCGCTCCACGTTGGGGTCGACCAGCACGGGGGCAGTGAACTCGGTCCCGCCATGGACGATGCGATGCCCGACGGCATCAAAAGGGCCCGCTTTCTTGACGACCTCTCTCAGGGCATCTTGGTCCACCTGCCCACCGGGGGAAGGCACGTTGTGGGACGCGACGAGGTTGTCCTGTTCATCGAGCACCGATATCTTGACGCTGCTCGACCCGGCGTTGACTACGAGCAGGCGCATGCTGGAGATGTCACTGAGCGGGCGGCTGTATGTAGGGCCAGGTCCAGTTGCGCACTTCGGGTTCGTCCTCTCCATCGATGCGGGTGTACGCGGAGGCTCGGGCGCGCTCGTCCTGCATGTGCTGGCGCAATGACGCCGCGTGCGAACCGAGGAACGGGACACGGTCTATTACGTCCATGACTAGGTGGAACCGGTCCAGGTCGTTGAGCATCACCATGTCAAATGGAGTAGTTGTCGTACCCTCTTCCTTGTACCCCCGCACGTGCATGTTGGCATGGTTGCTGCGGCGGTAAGTGAGGCGGTGGACAAGCCAGGGGTACCCGTGGTAGGCGAAAATGACTGGCTTGTCCTTGGTGAACAAGATGTCGAACTCTGCGTCCGACATGCCGTGAGGGTGCTCGCTCTCGGGCTGCAGGCGCATGAGGTCGACAACATTTATCACGCGGATCCTTAGCTGCGGGAGGTCGAGGCGCAGAATGTCCACGGCTGCCAAGGTTTCGACCGTGGGGATATCACCACAGCAAGCGAGGACGACGTCGGGGTCGCCCTCGTCATTGGATGCCCAGTCCCAGATGCCGATCCCGCGAGTACAGTGCAGCACGGCGTCTGACATGGAAAGGTAATTGAGCGAGGGCTGCTTGCCAGCGACGATCACGTTTACGTACTGGCGGCTGCGCAGGCAGTGATCGGCTACCGAAAGGAGGCAATTGGTGTCGGGCGGGAGGTAGACACGGATGACCTCGGCTTTCTTGTTGACCACGTGGTCGATAAAGCCTGGATCTTGGTGGGAAAAACCATTGTGGTCCTGGCGCCACACGTGAGAGCTGAGCAAGTAGTTGAGAGATGCCAGGGGGCGCCGCCACGGGATGCGGTTTGTCGTCTTCAACCACTTGGCGTGCTGGTTGAACATCGAGTCAACAATGTGGATGAACGCCTCGTAGCTCGTGAAGAGCCCATGCCGGCCCGTAAGGAGGTAACCCTCGAGCCATCCCTGGCACTGGTGCTCGGAAAGCATCTCCATGACCCGTCCCGCCGGTGCAAGGTGGTCGTCAGTGGGGTACCGCTCGGCCTCCCATTGGCGGTCGGTGACTTCGAACACCGACTGCAAGCGGTTAGATGCGACCTCGTCCGGCCCGAAAACTCTGAAGCGAGTTGGGTTTGCTTTCATGACGTCTCGGAGGTACTCGCCCAGGACATGTGTCGCCTCGGAGAAGGTAGTCCCCGGGTTTTGTACCGGCACCGCGTACTGGCGGAAGTCGGGCAGCACGAGATCTTTTAGCAACAAACCGCCGTTGGCGTGTGGATTTGCGCTCATGCGCCGATGGCTCTTGGGGGCAAGGGCGGACAGTTCTGCCAGGAGGGTGCCCTTTTCATCGAACAGTTCGTCGGGTTTGTAGCTCAGCATCCAGCTCTCGAGGACCTTGAGGTGGTCGGGGTTGGTCCGCACCTCGGCGAGAGGGACTTGGTGCGAACGCCAGGTTCCTTCGGCCGGCAAGCCGTCCACTTCCTTGGGGCCGGTCCACCCCTTTGGCGAACGCAGGACGATCATTGGCCACCGAGGCCGGGTCGCGTCCCCCTTCTCGCGCGCTGAGCGCTGGATGGCCGTGATCCTCTCGATGACCGAATCGAGCGTCGCAGCCATCAGTTGGTGCATTTGAGCGGGGTCGTCGCCCGAGACCCAAAAGACCTCGTGCCCGTAGCCCTCCATCAATGAGGTGAGCTCAGGCTCGGTTATGCGCGCGAGGACGGTCGGGTTCGCGATCTTGTACCCGTTCAGGTGGAGGATGGGGAGCACCGCGCCATCTGTGATGGGGTCGATGAACTTGTTGGAGTGCCAGCTCGTCGCAAGGGGGCCGGTCTCGGCTTCCCCGTCGCCAACGATGCAGCATACGAGCAGGTCGGGGTTGTCGAGAACTGCCCCGTAGGCGTGAGAGAGGGCGTAACCGAGCTCGCCGCCCTCATGGACAGACCCAGGGGTCTCGGGGGCGACATGGGAGGGGATGCCGCCCGGGAAGCTGAACTGGCGGAACAATTTGGTCATGCCCTCAGCGTCGGCGGTTATGTGAGGGTAGAGCTCGCTGTAGGTGCCTTCCAGGTAGGCATTTGCCACCGCGGCAGGGCCGCCGTGCCCAGGGCCCATGACATAGATGGCGTTCAGGTCCCAATCGCGGATCACGCGGTTCATGTGGGCGTAAACAAAATTGAGCCCCGGCGTGGTGCCCCAGTGGCCGAGGAGCCTGGGCTTCACGTGGGAGGCCTGGAGGGGTTCACGGAGCAACGGGTTGGCAAGCAAATAGATCTGGCCAACGGACAAGTAATTGGCGGCGCGCCAGTAGGCATTGATCAGTTGGAGCTCGGTGCCCGAAAGCGGCTCCTTGGCCGGGGCTGGGTTGGCGTCGATGTTCGGAGCGGGCAACTGGTTGAGCTCGGTCATGGTGGGTTGCTCCTTTGCGGGCGGGCCTACAGCACTGGCGCAAGGCGTGATGCGGCCGAAAGCGGGCGCGGCCCCAGTACCTAGGGCGTTCGCGACTACCGTAGGGCACGAGCGGCCAAGAGCTCGCTGTCATGGAGTAGGCAGATCGGGCGGGTGTCGTCTCCTGAAGGCTACCCGGCGTAGGGCGGCGGCGGCTCGGGCGTGTGGCAGAGCTGGACTTGAGGTTTCTTCGCAGGATCATCACAAATTGATGGCACTGTGGGTACCAACTGAACTGCAAACTTATGGGAGGTAGGAACAAAGCCCGCCAGGACGGCGGGGAGATGGCAACATGTGGGTGCAAGGAGGTTAGGCATTGGGCACGATCGGCGCTTCCCGGGACGTACCGGGGCCAGCGCGCGCCCGCCACCTTGGCCGCATGGCCATCGGGGCTTTGGTGCCCCTGGTCGCGATGCTGTCCACTGCGCTCCCCGCCTGGGCCGGGACTGGGACGACTGACCACGACGGCCGCTCACGCCCCCCAGGGACGACGACGACCACGTCGCCGGCTTCGCCCGCAACGTCGTCACCGATGCCACTCCCGTCCTCGCCACCGGCTGTCCCTGCAGACACCTGTGCCAAGGGTGCTTGGGCGCCTTCGGTCGACGGCATGCCATCGGCCTACGGAGCAGCTGGCGAAGCCGCATACCTGTGGTACGACGCCGACGGGGGTTGGGCGCTTCGCGTCACGGATGCAAACGACAAGCCGCGTGTGGTTTTCTCGGGGTACCTAACGAGCACGAGCGGGCAGTTCATTGACGTGACAACGGTGGGGGCGGGTGCCAACGACATCGTCTACGAGCCAAACGGGCGCACGGTGTACTTCCGGTTTGTGAACTTCGGCCAGCTCGACGGGTTGAATTTTGGGACCGAGTGTGCAAAGGCGTTTTCGGTGAACATCCACGTCGGGCCGCCGCTCGCACCTATGAGCCCGACGAGCATCTATCTCGGCTCCGGCTCGGCCAACCCCCCGAGCGACCCTTTCAGGGTCGACCGGGGGCGCCTTCAAGGCGGCTCGGGGACGCTCTAAGGACGGACGGCCGGCTGGGGGGCTCTAAGCACGCCCGGGGAGCCGTCCGCACCAGAGGTCGTACCGTGCGGCGCAGGCCTCTGCCCACTCTGGGCGGGGGCCGACCGGCTCGGACCAGCGTGCCCAGCGACGAGCGTCGTCGGTGGAAGTTTCCAGCCCGGCCGCCAGCCGGGCGAGGAACGCAGCCCCGAGCGCAGCGCCCTCGGGCACAGCCATAGGCATGACGGGTTCGGCCAGGACGTCGGCGAGAGCTTGGAGCCAGGCTGGGTTCGAGACCCCACCCCCGCTCACAATGAAGCGCTTCGGTGTGGTGCCCGTCAGCGCCGCACGCGCGACGATGTAGCGCACGACGAAGCCGGAGGCTTCGAGGGCGGCGCGGCGCAGAGCTGGCGGGCCATGGGAAATTTCCCCGCCGTACATCCCGATCCGCAAGCCCGGGTCGTGCCAAGGGACCCGTTCGCCGCGAGCCCATGGCCACCACAAAGGGACCTCTCCGGGCTTCACTTCTTCGCCCTGGCCCGGGGCTTCGGGCCGCAGGGCCCGGTCAGCCCAGTCGACCCACAAGCCGCCGGCATTGCTCGCCCCTCCGACCATCGCCTTGCCCGCCGCGAGGTGCGGCACTCTCCACAGCCCCGGGACCTCGTCGGGCCAACCGGGTACGCAGAGCCAGACGACAAGGGTTGAGCCGAGAGCAACAAGCACGTCGCCATCTCTCACGGCCCCGGCGACGAGCTGCTCACAGAGGCCGTCGACCGATCCTGCTGCGAGCACGAGCTCGCCATCCCAACCGTCGGGCACGGCGTCCGGGCGGACTTCCCCCACAGCTTCCCCGAACATTGCCACCCTGGGGAGCTGTTCGGGGAGCAAGCCCGCTCCCGCGCACGCGGCCTGGTCCCAGGTTGCCCCGTTGAAGAGCGGCCCGGTAGCGAAAGCAGACGCAAGGTCCATGACACCCTCGCCTCCCAAGGAGGCGTTGGCGACGGCTTGGGCAGGCCAGTACCCCGACGCTGCCGGCTCTTGGGACGCCACCCAACCGGCCAGGCGGGCCATTTCGTCGCTCGCGGTGGGGTCCGACCCTCCTGCGGGGGCGGCGGGCTCGCTCGGCTGCCCAGCGCCAGTCGCCTGGTGGCGCCTCCGGTCGCCGTAAAGGAGCCCCGGCCCGAGGGGCTTGCCGGAAGCGTTAACGGCCCCAACCGAGGGCATCATGGCCGAAACCGCGACGGCTCGCACCCGGCCCGCTCCCGGCTGGGAGAGAAGTCTCGCGACCGCAATTCGAGGGCTCTGCCACCAGGTCACGCCCGCGTCGTGCTCCAGTTGCCCCCCGGGGCCGGTACAGAGCGCGCTCGGGAGCCGCGTGCGTTCGACGACGGTTGCGTCTTCGTCGACGACGATCGCTTTTAGCGCCGTCGTCCCGACGTCGAGGCCGACCACAAGTGGCGACGAGGGCCCATCGCGGTGACTGGATTGGGGCGCGATGGTCATGGTCGGACAGTATTGCAAGAGATGGCAGAGAAAGCATGGGACAAGAAGCACCGGGCCTTCGTGACAGCGCCCATGCGCGGCCCAGGCCTGGAAAAACTCGCCGAGCTCGCCGAAGTCGTGCACGAGCCCTGGATCGACCAGGAACCTTTGAAGCTGTACGACGGGCCGGCTATCGCCGGGCGGCTAAAGGCAGAAGGTGCGGACATAGTGATAGTCGAGGCGGATTTCCTGAACGGGCCAGTTTGGGAACTGCCTTTGTTCGCCGTTGCGGCCACCCGAGGGGACCCGAACAACATAGATTTGGCGGGGGCAACAGCAGCGGGTGTGCCGGTGCTGCGCACACCTGGCCGGAACGCAGATGCCGTCGCCGAACTAACGGTCGGGCTCCTGGTCGCGGTGGCACGCCTGGTCCTGCCGGCCGATGTTGATGTGAGAGAGCTGCAGGTTTTCCGGGATGGCACCATCCCTTACCAGCGGTTCAGGGGTTGGGAGATCGCCGGGAGGCGGGCGGCGATAATCGGCTACGGTGCGGTTGGCCGGGCGCTCGAGTGGCGCTTGAAAGGCCTCGGGATGGACGTGGTGACCTATGACCCGTACGTCCAAGGCGCGGGACGGGACTTGAAGGCTGTCGTCGAAAGCGCCGACGTGGTGTCTCTCCACGCCGCAGTTACACATGAAACTGTTGGCTTTTTTGGCGAGGAACAGTTCTCGTGGATGCCAAAAGGCTCTATTTTCATGAACACCGCGCGTGCGAAGCTCGCCGATATGGAGGCCCTTGTCGCGGCTTTGCAATCGGGCCACCTGGGAGGCGCAGCTCTTGACCACTTCGAAGGAGAGCAGCTGCCTGCCGGCCATCCCTTGCTCACAATGAAAAATGTCGTCCTCACACCGCACATAGGCGGCGCCACTTACGACACCGAAGCGCGGGGGGCACAAATGGTTGCTGACGACCTGGAACGCTTGATGTCCAGGGAGATGCCGCTCCACATCGTGAACCCAGAGGTTGTTGGGGAGGAAAAATGACAAGTGTTGCGCGGGCCCATGAGGCGGTCCTCGCGGCCGCGAAAGAGATGTTGCGAAAGGGGCTTGTCGAGGGTACTTCGGGCAATATTTCGGCCCGCCTGGAGGACGGTAACATCGTCTGCACCCCCTCGTCGGTCGACTATGAGGCGATGGTGCTCGAAGACCTCGTCGTCGTGGGGCCGGAAGGCGGCGTAGTCAGCAAGGCGCCCGACCGCAGCCCGACTTCTGAAATCCAGCTCCACTTGGCTTGTTACAGCGCGTTCGCCGACATCGGTTCGGTGATCCACGCCCATCCCGTATGGGCGACGATGTTCGCTTGCGCCCATGAGACGGTGCCCGCTTGCGTAGACGAGTTCAATATGTACGTCGGCGGGGAAGTCCGCTGCGCCGAGTACGCGATGTCGGGCTCGAGCGACGTCGGCCTCCATGCAGTTAAGGCTCTCGAGGGACGGGGCGCGGCATTGCTCGCCAACCACGGCATGGTCGCTGTGGGCTCAACACCTGCCAAGGCGCTCCACGTCGTTGCGCTCGTCGAAAGGACGGCTCAGATCGCATGGGGAGCTCGCGCCCTGGGAGGCGTCATGGCCATCCCGGCCAAGGCGAGCTCCGATTTTGCCGGCGTATACCAATTGATGCGCTGAAGCTTCTCAACGGCCAGACCAGGGCCTCTCAACCGTCAAACCAGCAAGGTTGCCTGCGTCGCACCAGGCGCGAGATTAGGCCGCAATTAGCTCCGCTGGGGCATTATGGGTCGGTGAGCGAGTTCCCCTGGCCTGACCAACCTGCAAGCGCGGGCGAAAAGCGCAGCGCCACCTCGGCGACAACCCAGGACTGGGCGGGGACAGCGGTCGCCGGCCTGCTCCTGGTCTTCGCCGCCGGGCTGCACGTAGCTGCCATGTTCCCTGCCTACCCAGGAAGCCCCGCCAAGTCTGTCATCTCTTCGCCTGACCAAACTGCGATCTACATCTGTCTCGAGGTTGGCTGGGCACTGGCCTCCTTCCTCGTCCTTTCCCGGCTCTCGGCGCGGGGTGGCATCGCTCTCGCGGCGAGCCTTGGCCTTGTCGAGATCGGTTTCCTTTTCACCGATACGGCTTCGGGCCTCCAGGTCTCCAACGACAGTGCACCCGGGATCTGGTTGGCGTGGGCCGGCTTGATCGCAGGCCTGGCCGGTGTGTGCCTTGGGGCAAGCGGTCTGCGGATGCTGCAGCCGGCCCGCGCCCTGCCACGGCCGTCGTTTGTTGTGAGAGCCGGGGTGACCGTGCCGGTGGCCATAGTCGCAGTAGCGGCTTACTGGCCCAGCTGGGACCATTACCACCTGGTAGGCACGTCAGGGCGGACCATCGATATCACCATCGGGAACGCATTTGCGCCAACGGTAGGCAGCTGGGTGACGACCGGCGAGGTCATCGCCGGCGTCGCGATCGGCGCCTTGGCCATTGTCGCAGCGCTCTGGAGCCCCTCGTCAGTGGGCGCCTGGGCTATGGGCGGCGTGGTGATCGCCCTGGGCTCGCAGCTCATCTCCGGCCTGGTACAGGTCCACGAGCCACTCACTGCCACGCTCGGCTCAAACCTGTCGGGGGTCAACCTCTCCGCCTCGAGCCTGTGGTTGACCGCCTACTGGAGCGTCGACGTGGCTGCCGCCGCCGCCCTCACCTGTTTGGCGGTCTGGGCGGGGTTGGAAAGCCGTGCCACACCCTTGAGCGCAGCACCGGACAACGCCTCGGGCAACCCTTCCAACGGGGTAGCCATCACGCCCTTGGGCGGCCAGTGGCACCACAGCGACGAGCTGGACGAGCACTGGCCCGCTCCGACGCGCTGGCCTGGCACCTGACGGGGAAGACGTTCAGCGGGCAAGTCTCGCCCGCAAGCGCTCGACCGCCTCTCGACCGGGGCCGCCCGACGTCGGTGGCTCGGGACGGTAGTCCTGCTCCAGCAAGCTAGCCATGACGGCGCCCGCAGACATCGTGACCGCTCCGAGGTCATATCCGCCCTCCATGACCACCAGCACCCTGCCGGGGGCGCTGACGAGCTCCCTGGCCTGCGCGGCCATCGCGGCGTAGTCGCCTGCGCTCAGGGCGAGCTCCGCAAGCGGGTCGGCCCGGTGGCCGTCGAACCCGGAGGAAATGAGCACCCACGTGGGGGCGAACTGGGCGACCGCCGGCTTGATGATCTGGTCGAAGGCAGCGAGCAGGACGTCGCCGGTGGCACCCGGCGGCAGGGGGATGTTGACCGTCAGGCCCTCTGCGCCCGTGCCGCCGCGTGCGTCCGCTGAGCCTGTACCGGGGTAAAGCGGCGACTGGTGGGTCGAGATGTACAACACCCTCGGGTCGTCCCAAAAGATCGCCTGCGTCCCGTTGCCGTGGTGCACGTCCCAGTCCAGCACGAGGACGCGCTCGCCGCGACCTGCTAAGCGCGCTGCCGCCACCGCGACGGTGTTAACCAGGCAAAAGCCCATCGCTTGGTCCGAGGTTGCGTGATGGCCGGGCGGCCGATGGGCAACGAAGGCGACACCGTCGCGAGAAGCCTCGAGCGCCTCAAGCGCCTGGAGAGCCCCGCCGACGGCGAGCAGGGCGGTAGTGAAGGAGCCCGAGCTCGCAACCGTGTCGGGGTCCAGGTGCCCCCCACCTCCGTGGCAAAAATCTTCGAGCTCACGAAGGTAGTGAGGAGAGTGCACCAGTTCGAGCTCCGCGTAAGTAGCTCTCCGCGGCGGAAGGTGGACGAGGGCGTCGTCGAGGCGCGCCTCCCGTAGTCCCGCAAGTGCCGCAGTAACCCGGGATGGCCGCTCGGGATGGCCGAAACCCGTGTGGTGCTCGTCCAGGTCCGGCGCCGCGCTCAGGTAAAGCATGCCAAGAGGTTAGGGCTAAACCGCGAGCGGCGGGCCAAAGGTGGTGCCTCTCTAACCGGGCGGGCGCGGCACCCCTGACCGAGCCGGTAGCAACGGCTTTAGAGATGACTTTGGAGCACCTTGTACAGGCCCTTCGTCCCTACTGCGGGCGCCGGGACGAGCCCCATGCTTGTACAAGACGCAGGAACCACGAAGAACAAAGAAGAACAAAAACAGGAAAGGAACTCTACAATGCGCAGGAAATCATTTGATGCCCTCGTGAGCGCAGGCGGCGTCTTGCTCACAGTCGTCCTGGTCGCTGCGGGCATCCTGCTGTTCTGGGGTTATAGCTATTCGAACAACACCGTCAAGTCCCAGCTTGCGGCCCAAAAGATCACTTTTCCCACGAAGGCCGCGCTTGCTCAGGCAAAGAACCCGGCACCTGGTGGCTTCTCGGAAATTACCCCCGCAATGGTCCCCTACCTCGAGCCATATGCCGGCAAGCTAATGACGACGGGTGCAGAGGCACAGACATACGCCAACCATTTCATCGCCATCCACCTCGCTGAGATGACCGGGGGCCGGACCTACTCACAAGTGAGCGCCGAGGCCATGTCGCTAACGCCAGGGACCGCCGCCTACACCAGCGCCGAAAGTTTGGTACAAACGGTCTTCCAGGGCACGACGCTGCGGGGCATGTTGCTAAATGCCTACGGCTGGTGGCAGACCGGGCAAATCGCGCTGATCAGCTCGATATTCAGCTTCGTGTTCGCGGGCGTCACGCTCTTGCTCTCAGGGCTCGGTATCTGGCACTTCCGCCGGGTACCCGTCGACGAGGAGATCCCGAGGCTGCGCACCACGGCGTACGTGGCCAACGGGGACGCCGTCCTTGGCACCCCGGTAGCTGCCCGCTGACAGCACGCTGAGCGCCACGAACAAGCAGAAAAGAACCATCTAGCAACCAAGATCCCCTGCGCAAGTGCCCCGGCCGGCAAAAGATGTCGCCGCCGGGGCACCAGCGCGTCTGGGCGCCTCTGGCGCGACGGCGCCCGTGCTGAAGACTGCCAAACAGAGCCTGCCACTCCCGAGGGCGCAGGGCCGGTATGGTAAAGGGTTTAGGAGGGTGCAAATGACGGTTCGGATTTTCGTCCTCGACGACCACGAGATAGTCCGGCGAGGGTTGCGTGAGCTCTTCGAGGCGCAGGAGGACTTCCAGGTCGTCGGCGAGGCCTCAACGCCGGAGGAAGCCATGCTGCGCGTCCCGCCTACCCGCCCCGACGTAGCGGTGCTCGACGTTCGCCTGCCCGGTGGCAGCGGGATCGAGGTGTGCCGCGACCTGAGGGCTGCAATGCCCGAGCTTCGTTGCCTGATGCTGACTTCCTTTGCCGACGACGACGCTCTCTTCGCCGCCATCCTCGCCGGGGCAAGCGGCTACCTCTTGAAGCAGATCAAAGGGAGCGAGCTCGTCTCGGCCGTGCGGCGGGTGGCCGAGGGCCAATCCCTGATCGACCCGGCGCTCACGGCCGGCGTGATGGACCGCCTCCGGGGCAAGCAGGAAGACGAGCGGATAGCGAAGCTGTCCCCCCAAGAGAGGCGGATACTCGACCTCATCGCCGAGGGGAAGACCAACCGCCAGATCGGTGCCGAAATGTACCTAGCCGAAAAGACCGTCAAAAACTACGTTTCCAACCTGCTGTCAAAAATGGGGTTTTCCCGGCGGACCGAAGCCGCCGTCTACGCCGCACGTTCCAAGAACGAACAGAAAGCTGAGGGCTGAGACCTTGCCAGGGTGAGGCCTCACCACCTCACCCTGGGCCCACCTGGCCCGCGGCGGCTCGGTTCAACGGGCAATGTAGATGCATTCGCCCGCGCACTGTGCTTGCGCGTCAAGTACACCTGCTTCGGACTCGGCGGGAACCTCCCGGCCGAGCGCCTCTCCCGCCGCAGCAAGCTCCTCTCGCACGTGTGCCAAGCCGTCGTCACCCATCTGGAAGACCTCCGGGCACAGTTCCTCGCAAAGCCCGTCGCCGGTGCAGTAGTCCTGCTCGATCCAAACTCTCATCTTTGCTCCTCTCTCTGCTGTCCGCTGTAGTGCTGCCTCCACGAGCTCAGCCATCTCCGTCTGCCCCTGCGCTCGGCGCCCCCTCAGCGGCACTGTCCTCGTCGAGGTCGTCTTCACCTGCGGGCTCGGGGGCCCGCCGCTCCATCCCCGCGAGCTGGGTGTAGTAATGCCAGCGCTCAGAGGTATCTGCTTGGAGCAGTTCGACAAGGTGCCGCGCGTGCTCTGGGTGCTCGCGAGCGAGCGTCGTGTAACGCACTTCCGAGCCGACGAACTCCGAGACCGGCAAAGTGGGTTCCTTCGAGTCGAGGTGGAACGGGTGCGCGGCGGCGTCCTCGCTCGGGTGGAACCTATAAAGAGGCCAGTACCCCGACTGCACCGCTTGCTTCTGGTGAGCCATCGAGTAGGCCATGTCGATGCCGTGGGCGATGCAGGTTGCGTACGCGATGACGAGCGAGGGCCCGCGGTAAGCTTCCGCCTCCAGCAGCGCTTTTACGGTTTGGATGTCGTTGGCGCCGACCGCTACCTGGGCGACATAGACGTTGCCATAAGAGCGTGCCACGCTGGCAAGGTCTTTCTTCGGCGTGCCTTTGCCTGCGGCGGCAAAGCGAGCTACCGCACCCCGCGGGGTCGACTTGGAGGCCTGGCCCCCTGTGTTTGAGTACACCTCGGTGTCAAGCACGAGGATGTTGACATCGGCCCCTGAGGCCAGGACTTGGTCGAGGCCCCCAAAGCCGATGTCGTAGGCCCAGCCGTCCCCACCGACGATCCATACGGCCTTGCGGACCAGCGAGCCGGCGATGACCCCCAAATGGGCTACCGCCTCGGCATCAGCGGGCGAAAGGCCCGGGGCCGCCGCCAGTCGTCCGAGCCGCGCTCTCAGGGACTGCACGCGCTCACGCTGGGCCGCGATCTCTTCTTCTGACACCTGGTCCTCAGCCGAAAGAAGCCCTTCGACAAGAGCGGCATCGAGACGGGGCGCAAGCCGGGTGACGAGAGAGCGGGCGAGCCTTTGCTGTGCTTCAGCGCCGATCCGGATACCGAGGCCAAATTCAGCGTTGTCCTCGAAGAGGGAGTTGGCCCACGCCGGCCCACGCCCCTCGGCATTGACAGCCCACGGCGTCGTCGGGAGGTTGCCCCCATAAATCGACGAGCACCCGGTGGCATTGGCGATGAGCAGCCTGTCACCGAAGAGCTGGGACAACAAGCGCAGGTAAAGGGTTTCACCGCACCCAGAGCAAGCCCCGGAGAACTCGAACAACGGCTCGAGCACGGCTGCACCCTTGAGGGTGTCGTGCGGGAGGGCAGAGCGGCTCGCTGAGGGGACTGTATTGAAGAACTCCCAGTTGTCCAGCTCGGAAGACCGTTGCGTGGCTACCTGGGACATGTTGATGGAGCGGTGCGCTGGGTCGGTCTTCGACTTGGCAGGGCAGACCTCCACGCAAACGCGGCACCCTGTGCAGTCGTCAGGCGAGACTTGGATCGACATCAGGTGCCCGGGCAGGTCTTTCGAGCGGAAATCTTTCACCCGGAATGTCCCGGGAGCTGTCCCAGCGGCTTGGAGCTGCTCGGGGGAGAAAACTTTCATACGTAGAGCAGCATGCGGGCAGACTATGACGCATTTTGCGCAGTCGGTGCAGATCGAGGGGTCCCATACGGGTACCTCTGCGGCCAGCCGCCGCTTTTCAAACTTTGAGGTACCAGCAGGAAAACGCCCGTCGGCGGGCAAAGCCGATGTGGGCAGGTCGTCTCCCTCACCAGCGATGAGCGGGACCGTAACGCGCTCTAAGAACTCCTCTGCCAGCGAGCCGTGGTCGAGGACGATGGCATGGCCGTTGCCCTCCCTAGCGTGCGGAGCGTTGAGGTGATGGGCGCTCAAGCTGAGGATGTGGGCAGGCGTTGCCTCCCCCGCGAGCTCGGGCAGCGAGGTTGGCACCTCGACCCTGGAAAGCTTCGCGAGCGCCGAACCAATCGCCGCGAAGTTGCGCTCCACGACGACCGGCCCGCGCTTGGAATAGGTCCTTTCCACTGCCTCTTTGATGCGCGAGATGGCAAGCTCAACGGGTATGACGTCGGAGAGAGCGAAGAAGCACACCTGCATGACGGTGTTGACCCGGCTCCCGAGCTTGGCCTCCGAGGCGACTGCCGCCGCGTCGACGACCCACAGCTCGAGCTGCTTGTCCACGATCTGCTTGCGAACAGCGGGGCTGAGGTGCTCCCACACCAAAGCTGGGCCGAAGGAACAATTAAGGAGGAACTTGGCGCCTTTTTTGGCTACAGCGAGCACGTCGGCCCGCTCGAGGAGACCGAACTGGTGGCAGGCGACAAAATCGGCCTCGCTGATGAGGTAGGTCGACCGAATGGCACCGGGGCCGAAACGCAGGTGGGACACGGTCATCGCGCCCGACTTCTTCGAGTCGTAGACGAAATATCCCTGCGCGTACTTGCCGGCAGCGTCGGCGATTATCTTGGCGCTGTTCTTGTTGGCACCAACCGTCCCGTCTGAGCCGAGGCCGTAAAAAACAGCCTGGACCTCGCCTTCTGGCCGGGGCAGCGCGAAATGTTTGTCCCAGTTCAAGCTGAGGTGCGTGAGGTCGTCTGTGATGCCGACGGTAAAATGCGGCTTTGGGCGGTCCTTGGCGAGCTCGTCGAAGACTGCCTTGACCATGGCAGGGTTGAACTCCTTGGAAGACAGCCCGTAGCGGCCCCCGATCACCTTCGGCGCTCCCACGAACGGGCGCTCAGGTGCAGCCATCGCCTCGTCGATCGCCGCCCGCACGTCTAGGTAGAGCGGTTCGCCCACGCTCCCGGCCTCTTTGCACCGGTCGAGGACAGCAACTGACCGGGTCGTCGGTGGCAAGCTCGAAACGAGCAACGTAGACGGGAACGGACGGAAAAGCCGCACCTTTACGAGCCCTACTCGTTCCCCCGCCGCAACCAGGGCGTCCACAACTTCTTCGACGGCGCCGCAGCCGGACCCCATGGCTACAACGACCCGCTCGGCGTCGGGCGCACCGACGTACTCGACCAGCCCGTAGCGCCGTCCGGTGCGCTCGGCGACTAACCCCATTGAGCGTTCGACTGCACCCGGCACAGCATCATAGAAAAGGTTGGAAGCCTCCCGCCCTTGGAAGAAGACGTCGGGATTTTGCGCCGTGCCGCGTACGTCGGGGTTGTCAGGGTCCATCCCGCGGGCCTTGAACGCGAGCACAGAACGGTGGTCGATGACCGCCCGAATGTCTTCGTCACTGATCGGGTCGATTGTCGCCACTTCGTGGGAAGTCCTAAAGCCGTCGAAGAAGTGAAGGAACGGGACCCTCGAGCCGAGCGCGGCCGCGTGCGCCACGAGGGCGAAATCTTGCGCTTCTTGCACCGAGCTCGAGCACAGCATTGCCCACCCCGTAGAGCGGGCCGCCATCACGTCGGAGTGGTCGCCGAAGATCGACAGCGCGTGGGTTGCAACGCTGCGAGCCGCCACGTGTATCACCGAGGGGATGAGCTCGCCTGCGATCTTGAACATATTGGGGAGCATGAGCAGGAGGCCCTGGGAAGCGGTGAACGTCGTCGCCAGGGAACCTTTTTGGAGCGCGCCGTGGAGCGCCCCCGCAGCGCCCGCTTCGGACTGCATCTCGACTATCGAGGGCACCTCGCCCCAGAGGTTGGGGCGACCGAGGGCGGCCCAGTCGTCGGCATGCTCGCCCATCGCGGATGCGGGCGTGATCGGGTAGATCGCGATCACTTCGGAAAGCGAGTACGCGACCCTGGCAGCAGCCTCATTGCCGTCCACGCAAATCCTGTTGGTCATTCTGAGAGGACCTCCATTACCAAGGGAACCTGTTGTGCTGCACCTCTGTGCTTAAACCTGTAGTTAAACCTCTAGCTGCAACCCGACTTCTCGCCCTAGGGGAATTGGTCCTCTGGGCCAGGCCCAAGGGGCATCTGGCAGCCGCTGACCTGGTATTGCTACCTTGGCGGACCTGTCGTGGCACTAGTTCAGGTCTTGGGAGCGAAAGCGACGCTCACTAGCTCGAGACGGCTCGGCAGCTCACCGACTTGGCCACATTGCGGGCAAACGCTGATGTGGCCGGCCACGTCCTCGGCGCTGAGGCGCCCGCTGAAGCCGCAAAGGCACTTCAGGTACGGGGCCACTTGTTCGAGCTCGAGGCGCGCCCCCTCGAGGGTGCCCGCCCCCCGCTGCCCGAGCTGGGAGGTGATGAGGGCGAAACCCTCCACAAGTTCGTCGGCATCGATCCCGAGGGGGCAGCGCACCCGGACCTCTGTCACGGTGCGCCCGTCCGCGAGGTCCGAGCACCTGGTCACGAGCTCGCTGACAAGGGAAAGTTCATGCATGGTTGGTGGCCTCCTCTCGCGCAGGCGCGACCGCCCCCGGTCGGTCACTTTGGCCCTGGACCTGCTTTTGGAGCGAGATGATCGCCTCCCGGCCAGCCTCCGCCGCGCGAGGCACCGCCGCCCGGACGGGCGCAGAAAGTCCCTCGCCGATGCGGGCGCTGCCCACGCTCACGGTCACGAGCACAGCGGGAGGCTCGCTCCCGTACAGCTCGCGAGCGAGGCCCATCAGCGCGGAGGGGCTCAAGTCTTGCCAGCACCCGGCGGGAACGCTCGCGCGCGCGCCCGGAGCATGGACAGCTCGCACGCCGACAGTGCCCGCCTGGCATCCGTCTGCGGCGGCATCCAAGAACACGACCACGCCTGCGCCAGAAATGTTGAGCGCCATTTCCGGCGTGAGCTCGTGGGCCCAGCAAAAGGCGGCTCCGTCGAGCTCCGGACGAAGCTCGCGCTCTACCCAAAGGGCGTCACCAACCTCGTGGCCGACGGCGTCGTCGCCTCTCAACGGGTTGCCATAGCTGATGACGAGCGCGGGCCTCACCCGGCAGCCTCCTCGCGAGAAACTTGGCGGAGCAGCTCACCGGTCGGCCCGACTATGTCTATTTGGAGCGGCATTTGGCCGACTGCGTGCGTCGAACAGGAAAGGCAGGGGTCATAAGTCCTGATGACTGCTTCCACCCGGTTGAGAGCGCCCTCGGCGACCTCGTCGCCCTTTATATAGTGCTTTGCGACCTGGAGGACAGCCCGGTTCATGGCCAAATTGTTGTGGCCGGTCGCGATCACGAGGTTGACCCACTGCACCGTGCCACCGCTGTCCACCCGGTAATGGTGAAAGAGCGTGCCGCGTGGGGCCTCAGAGACGCCCACACCCTCTCTCCGGTTTATCGCTGCCCGTGCCCTGACGTCGTCGCCGAGGATGTCGGCATCCGAGAGCAGCTGCTCGATCATGTCGATGCAGTGGAGGATCTCGATCAGGCGCGCCCAGTGGTAATGGAAGGAGCTGCTCGGGAAGCGGCCGAGGCGCATGCGGTACTCCGCAAGCTCTATGTCGGCTGGTTCGGTCCCCAGCTGGTCCACAACATTGAGCCGTGCCAGCGGTCCTACCCGGTACAGGCCGTCGGGGTAGCCAATCGGCTTGAAATAGGCGGACTTCAAGTAGGAGTAAGGCTCGACAGCTTCCCCGATATAGTCCCAATAGGGGCGTGGGTCGGCACCGTCGAGGAGCCTATTGCCCTTGGCGTCGATCACCCGCAGCTCGCCGTCCGAATAAGCAGCGTTGCCGGTCTCGTGGACGAGGCCCATGTAAAGGCTCGGAAAGTTGCCGAAAATGGCCGCTTCTTCAGCCCAAGAGGCAAGGTTCGCCTTGTACCATTGGAGCCCCCGTACCGCCGCCGCCCTCGCTTGGGGCACCGTTACGAGTATCGCGTCGCGCTGCTCGGCGCGAAGAGGGCTGCTCACACCGCCGGGCACGACCCAGGCGGGGTGGATCCGCTTGCCGCCCAGCCGCTCGATTATCTCCTGGCCGAACTTCCGCAACGCGATCCCGTCTCGGGCGAGCTCGGGGGCGTGCTCAGCGACCCCGACGATGTTGCGCGAGACAGGGTCTGAGCCGAACCCGAGGAGGAGGTCCGGTGACGACAGGTGGAAAAACGACAGCGCGTGTGACTGCACTATCTGGGCGAGGTTCATGATGCGGCGCAGCCTTATCGCCACCGGCGGCACTGCAACCCCAAGGATCTCATCGCAGGCCTTTGCAGAGGCAACAAGGTGGCTGACAGGGCAGATGCCGCAGATGCGGGCCATCAGCGACGGCATTTCGTAGACCGGGCGGCCCTGGGCTATCCGCTCGAAGCCGCGCACCTGAGTGACGTGAAAGTGTGCGTCGGTGACATCGCCCGCTTCGTCGACGAAGACCGTTATCTTGGCATGGCCTTCGATCCGGGTTACGGGTGCAATTGTGATCTCGCTCATGGACGTGGCTCCGATCAACCGAACTTGGACACTTGTGCTGCGTCATCGAGCTGACCGTCGAGCAAGCCCGAGATGACTTCGAAAAGGCGGTCAGCCGAAGGCGGGCACCCGGTCACAAAGACGTCCACAGGGACGCAGGCATGGACAGGGAGCGACTCGGGCAAGAGCGGGGGGAGCCCAACGACCGGGATCTGCTTGTTGATCGTGGCGTTCTCGAGGTACGCGCGTTCGAGCACGGCTCGCGGGCCGAACGGGTTGCGCATCCCGGGGACATTGGTCGTGATCGCACAGTCGCCCATCGCAACAAGGACGCGGGTGCGCTCGCGGACGATCAGCAACTTGTGGAGGTCCTCGGCCGTGCCAACCGCTCCCTCCACGAGAGTGATGTCGACGCCCTCGGGGAACTCCTTTGCGTCGACAAGGCACCCGTACACGAGGTCAGCGCGGGCCGTCAGCTCGAGGAGGCGCTCGTCGATGTCCAAAAAGGACATGTGACAGCCCGAGCACCCATCCAGCCAGATGGTCGCAAGGCGAGGCTTGTTGTGAGGTCCGTCGCTCATGACAACCGCCTTTGGGCCTCGACGAGGTAGGGGACGTAGGGCCGCCGTGCTTTAGGCTCTGCCACTGAACGGCCCTTCTCGAACAGCGCCCCCGTCGGGCAGACTTGGACGCACTTGCCACAGCTCGTGCAGGTCATGGAGCTGCCCCATGGGATGCCGAGGTCGCTCACGAGCCGAGCGGCGACCCCTCGGCCGCTTATGTCCCAGGTGTGCGCGCCTTCGATCTCGTCACATACACGTACACATCTGGTGCAGAGGATGCAGCGGTTCTGGTCGAGGACAAAGCGTTCGTGCGTAGCGTCGACGGCGAGCTCGGGGTGCAACGCGGGGAGCTCGAAGTGCGTGAGGGAGAGAGCTTTCGCCTGAGCCTGCAGTTCGCAGCTGTTGTTGGCGACGCAAACGGCGCAGACGTGGTTGCGCTCGAGGAAGAACAGCTCGATCACGTTGCGCCTGTAAGCGACCAGGCGATCCGAGTTGGTCGTGACCTTCATGCCCTCCTCGACCTTGGTGGCGCAGGCGGGGAAGAGCTTGGGGCTGCCTTCGACCTCGACCATGCAGAGCCTGCAAGAGCCCACATCGCTCAAGCCGTCGAGGTGGCAAAGGGTGGGGATATGGATGCCGCTCTCCTTGGCAGCTGAGAGCACGGTCTGGTCGGAGCTGGCAGCTACGTCTTTGCCGTCTATGACTAGGGTACGTACCTCGCTCACTTCTCACCTCCTGCGTGGTGGCCGGTCGTCACCAGTTCCGGGGCCATTTCGCAAACCCCGGCCGGGCAGATGTGGTCGTCAATGTGGGCGAGGTACTCGTCCCGGAAGTAGCGGAGCGTGGAGAAAATGGGGTTGGGCGCGCCTTGCCCCAAGCCGCAGAGGCTCGTCGCCCTTACCATTTGGGCCAAGCTTTCCAGCTGGGCCAATTGGGACCTCGTGGCCTCGCCCCGGCAGATGCGGTCGAGCAGGCGGTACATTTCCTCGGTCCCGGCGCGGCACGGCAGGCACTTGCCGCAGGACTCTTCACGGCAGAAGTCCATGAAAAACTTCGCAACGTCGACCATACAGGTCTTGTCGTCCATCACGATCATCCCGCCCGAGCCCATGATCGAGCCGGCCTTGGAAAGCGTCTCGTAATCAACGGGCATGTCGAGCAGCTCTTCTGGGATGCAGCCCCCGGACGGGCCCCCGGTTTGGACCGCCTTGAAGTGCCGCCCGCTCGGCAGCCCACCGCCAATGTCGAAGACGATCTGGCGCAAGGAGAGCCCCATAGGCACTTCGATGAGGCCCGTGTTGACGACGGCACCGGCCAGCGCGAAGACCTTGGTCCCTTTGGAATGTTCGGTCCCGGTCCCGCTCAGCCATGAACTTCCCCGGCTGATGACCGAGGGGATATTGGCAAGCGTTTCGACGTTGTTTATCAGCGTCGGGGAGCCCCACAAGCCCGCGGCAGCCGGGTAGGGCGGGCGGGGCCGAGGTGAACCTCGCCCACCCTGGATCGATGCGATCAGCGCCGTCTCTTCGCCGCAGACGAAGGCCCCAGCACCGATGCGGACTTCGACGCTGAAGTTGAACTGAGTACCGGCAATTTCCCGCCCGAGGTAACCCTCCCTCTCAGCTTGGCGGATCGCGCTCGTGAGCCGTTTCACCGCGAGCGGGTACTCGGCGCGCACGTACACAAACCCGCGCTCGGCCCTCACCGCGTAGCCGGCGATCGCCATACCCTCGAGCACCTGCTGGGGGCAGCTTTCCAGCACGCTGCGGTCCATAAAAGCGCCAGGGTCCCCTTCGTCAGCATTGCACACGACAAATTTGCCGTCGGGCCCGGAGGACTTGGCCACCGTCCGCCACTTGAGGCCCGTCGGGTAGCCGGCGCCACCCCGGCCCCGGAGCCCGCTGTTCACGACCTCGGAGATGACCTCGTCGCGCGACATCTCGGTGACAGCCTTCACGAGCGCCTCGTAGCCGCCAGACGCTAGGTAATCCTCAAGGCTTTCCGGGTCTATTGCGCCGCAGCGCTCGAGCACCACCTTGACCTGGTGCGCAAAGAACGGATCTTGGTCAACTTGGCGGCCGCCCTCGGGCGTCCCCGGCTCGTAAGGGCCGCTCTCCAAAGCGGCGACCACCCTCGCCGGACCGTCCGGGCCCTCGGCTGCGACATAGTCAAAGAGCCGTCCCTGCTCGGGCACCGCAACGAGCGGCCCCGCAGCGCACAGCCCGAGGCAACCGACCCTGCGTACGGCCACGTCCTTCAGCTCTTTGGCCTGTACCCGCTCACAAATTGCCTCGAAGAGGCGGTCCGAACCTAAAGACAGGCAGCCAGCGGCCTGGCAAACGTTCGCCGATGCCCGGGCCGGGCCTTGGGGTAAGAGGGGTTCACCTTGCTTCCGTCGGCGGGCCGAGGCCTCGGTCGAACCGTTGGGAGCAGGAGCACCGGTCGAGCTCATAGTGCCTCCAGCGTGCTTACAAGCCCCTGGGCTTGCACCTTGCCGCGCACTTCGCCGTCTATCACCACGGCCGGCGCCATGCTGCAAGCGCCGAGGCATCGCGCCTTCAGGACGGAAACACGCCCGTCGGGTGTAGTCGCGCCAGCTTTGACGCCGAGCGCGCTGTCGATCGCCGAAAGCAAAGCGCTTGCGCCGTTTATGTAACAGGCAGTGCCCGTGCAAACGACACAAGTGTGAAGCCCTTGCGGCTTGAGCGAGAAATGGGAATAAAAAGTCGCAACACCATAGACCTTGCTCGGGGGGACGCCCAGGGACTCGGCGACGAACAACAAAGCGTCGTCGTCCAGGTAGCCAAACAGCTCCTGGGTCGTATGGAGCACCTCGATCAGGCCATCGGGCCTGTGGCCTAGCCTGCGCATCCTCACTTCCACCTGACGCCAACGCTTGTCGTCGTTGGGCGCGGGTCGAGAGGCTGTACCAGGGGCTGCGAGCGTGGTCGAAGCCAATTCGGTCCTCCTGTAGGTGGCAGCTGCAATGCGGCCTCTTTTTCAGCTAAGTAAGCGGCCGGGTTATGGGCTTGGGGCCGAAGGTCCTAACGATTGGAGCCCGTGGGCCCGAGGCAGCCACGTGGGGGCCCTTTAGGGTGGGTTTAGGCCTTCCTTAGACCACCGGAGCAGACGAAATTGCAGTCAGCAGAACGTGCAGGCAATGGGGACACCCAGGTGCCGGGCTCCGCGACCTTGGTCCTGGAGCGAGGCAAGCTGTTGGCGGTCGAGAGCACCGCCCCGGCCGCGGAGGTCCGCTCCAGGGTGGTCGGGGAGGCCAAGGTCATAGCGGCGAAACGCCCCCTCGCCCCTCGCCACTGGGCGCTTGTCGGCTTTCTCGCGGTCCTCGGCCCCGGGCTCATGGTCATGCTTGCCGACACCGATGCAGGCAGCGTTGTCACCGCCGCGCAGTCGGGTGCCCGTTGGGGGTACTCCTTGCTCCCCCTGGAGGTCGGCCTAATACCGGTCCTTTACCTCGTGATGGAGCTCACCGTGCGTCTCGGGATCGCGACCGGCAAGGGCCATGCTCGCCTTGTGCGCGACTGCTTTGGCGGTAAGTGGGCGTTCATCTCTGTCGCCACATTGGTCCTGAGCACAACTGGCGCCCTCGTGACCGAGCTCGCTGGGATCTCAGGAGTAGCGGCGATGGAGGGCATCCCGCCTTTGGTTAGCGTACCTGCGGCGGCCGTTTTCTTGGGCCTGATAGTTCTTTCTGGGAGCTACCGGCGCGTGGAGCGCATAGGCGTCGGGCTTGGGCTCTTCGAGCTCGCCTTCTTGGTGGCAGCTTTGCGCGCTCACCCCGCGGTAGCGTCTTTGGCGAAAAGCTTTACTTCCTTGGGCCCTGTCGGCCACTCCGGCTACCTGGCGATAGTTGCCGCCAACGTGGGTGCAGTGGTGATGCCGTGGATGATCTTCTACCAGCAGGCCGCCGTCGTGGACAAGGGCCTCACACCCAAGGATCTGCACGTCGCGCGAGCAGACACCGCGATAGGCGCGGTTATCACACAAGTCGTGATGATAGCTGTCCTCGTTGCCACCGCCGCCGCCGTCTACGCCCACAGGGGGAGCCACGGCACAATGCAGCTACGAAATGTCCAGTCCATTTCCGCGGCTTTGGTGCCGTCCCTAGGCGTGAGCGCCGGGCGCCTGGCCTTTGCCCTTGGCATAACAGGTGCTGCCCTCGTCGCTGCGATAGTGGTCAGCCTGGCGGCCGCCTGGGCCTTTGCTGAGGCGTCGGGAGCACGGGGGAGCTTAAACCAACGCGCGCGCCAGGCGCCCGTGTTTTACGGGGCCTATTATGCTTCGCTGGCGATCGCCGCCGTCCTTGCTCTCGCGTGGGGCCATGCAGTACAGCTTTCGATCGCGGTGGAGATCGGGAACTCTCTGTTGCTCCCGATCGTGCTCGGGTTCCTCCTTGCCATCGCCTGGAAGGCGCTGCCCGCCCCCTACCGGCTGTCCCGGGCACGCAGCGCTATTACCGTGGTCGTCGTGGTAGCTGTTCTGGTCCTCAATTTTGTCATGGTCTTTCAAGGAGGTGGGCTTTGATGTGCCTAGGGATCCCAGGTCTTGTCACCGAGCTTGACCCCGACGGCGGGCAACTCGCATCGGTCGACGTTTCCGGCGCAAAAAGGCGAGTGAACATCGCCCTTCTCGCAGACGAGGGCGTGAAAGTTGGCGACTGGGTACTGATCCACGTCGGGTTCGCGTTGGCACGCCTCGACGAAGAAGAGGCGCACCGCACTATCGAGATGCTCGAAGGCATGGAGAGCGCCTACTACGACGAGCTCTCTGCGATGGGACGTTCGGCGGCTGAGCCCCAGGCCCCTCCTGAAAGGGTAGCCAGGCAATCGAAATGAAGTTCATGGAAGAATACCGGGACCGTAACAAGGCCACAGCGGTTTCAGCTGCGATCGCCGAGCTTTGCGAGCCGGGACGGCGCTACAAGCTCATGGAGGTGTGCGGCGGCCACACCTACACGATCTACAAGCACGGCCTCGAGTACTACCTGCCTGGCGCCGTTGAGCTCGTTCACGGCCCTGGCTGCCCCGTGTGTGTCATCCCGATGGGCCGCGTGGACGATGCCATCTCCATCGCTCGCCAGGACGGTGTCACGATGGCCTGCTTCGGCGACATGGCCCGCGTCCCGGGGAGCAAAGGGTCCTTCCTGCGGGCTAAGGCCGAAGGCGCCGACGTGCGGGTCGTCTACTCGCCGATGGACGCCCTCAGGATCGCCATCGAGGAGCCGGCGAGGAAGGTCGTTTTCATGGCTATCGGCTTTGAGACCACGGCCCCGTCCACCGCGCTTACCCTCCAGCGCGCCAAGGCAATGGACGTACCCAACTTCTCGGTCTTTTGCAACCACGTCACGATCATCCCTCCCCTGCGGGCGATCCTCGACGCCCCCGATGTCGATATCGACGGGTTCGTCGGGCCCGGCCACGTTTCGGCAGTCATCGGTTGCAAGCCTTACGAGGTCGTGACCAAGGAGTACAACAGGCCTTTGGTGGTGTCGGGGTTTGAGCCGCTCGACATCCTGCAGTCCGTCTACATGCTCATGCGCCAGCTCGCTTCCGGCCGTTGTGAGGTTGAGAACCAGTACAGCCGCGTCGTCACCTGGGAAGGCAACCCGCGGGCGCTCCAAGCGATCGAAGAAACTATGGAGCCACGGCCTCATTTCGAGTGGCGGGGCCTCGGGTCGATCCCCTTGTCAGCGCTCAAGCTGCGCGATGAGTTCGCGCGCTTCGACGCCGAACTGATCTACCAAGTCCCCGGAGTACGCGTCGCCGACCCGCGGGCGTGCCAATGCGGCCAGGTACTGCGGGGACGCCTGCGCCCATGGGAATGCCGCGTTTTCGCCAAAGCGTGCACCCCGGAACGCCCGATCGGCACCTGCATGGTCTCGAGCGAAGGGGCATGCGCCGCTTTTTACAACTTCGGGCGGCTCACGAGGCCCGAGCGGCTCGCAGAGGCGCGCTCATGAGCGCCGCCTCTCCGCCGGCGCGCACCACCCCCCGGCCACGAGCGGCTTCGCGCCCCGAAGGCGTTGTCACAATGGCCCATGGCGCTGGCGGGAAGGCAAGCCACGCTCTCGTAGAGTCAGTCTTCTTGGAGGCATTTTCCAACCCCGCCCTGGCTCCTCTCAATGACGGCGCAGTGCTCGACATCGCCGGACAGGACGTGGCTTTTACGACCGACTCGTTCGTCGTCTCGCCCATCTTCTTCCCCGGCGGCAGCCTTGGCGACCTCGCCGTCAACGGGACGGTCAACGACCTCGCGGCGTGCGGCGCGCAGCCGCTGGCACTTTCGGCCGGCTTCGTGATCGAAGAGGGCTTCCCCGTCGAGGACCTTGCAAGGGTCGTCGACGCTATGGGCCGCTCAGCGCAAAGAGCGGGCGTGCCGATCGTGACCGGTGACACCAAGGTTGTCCAGCGCGGCAAAGGCGACGGCTGCTACGTGAACACCTCAGGCATTGGGCTCGTCGACCGGCGCGCCACCGGCCTCGCCGCATCGTCCGCCAGGCCCGGCGACGCGGTGATCATTTCGGGCCCCATCGGCGACCATGGGACTGCGGTCCTGCTCGCGCGCGGTGAGCTTGGCATCAGCGCCGATGTCTGCTCGGACACCGCCCCTCTCAACGGTTTGGTGGCAGCTCTTCTTGAAGCCGTCGGCCCCGCCGTGCACGTGCTCAGGGATGCCACCAGGGGCGGGGTCGCGACCGTGCTCAACGAAATTGCCGCCGCCTCGGGTGCCGCCATCGTCCTCGATGAGGACGATATCCCGGTCCGGCCGCAGGTAGCCGGCGTCTGCGAGCTCCTCGGCATCGACCCGCTGTACGTGGCCTGCGAGGGCCGGATGGTGGTTGTCGTCGCCCGCGAGAGGGCGGGAGAGGCGTTGCGCGCGATGCGCTCGCACCCCCTCGGGGCCGGGAGCGCTGTGATCGGCCGAGCCGACGCCGACCCAGCCGGGCTCGTGCTCGAAGAAACCAGCTTTGGCGGCGCTCGAGTCGTCGACATGCTCGTCGGCGACCCGTTACCCCGCATCTGCTGAGGGAAGTGGCGAGCTTGGGCCCCGCAGTACGGGTCGCTGTAAGGGTGGAGGGGACCGTACAGGGTGTCGGGTTCCGGCCATTTGTGCGCAACCTTGCGAGCGAGCTCGGCCTTTCGGGCCTGGTAGGCAACGACAGCGAGGGGGTTTTCATCGAGGTGGAGGGAAAGTCAAGCGACATCGACGTCTTCCTCGGCCGCCTCGAATCGGCCGCTCCCCCGCTGTCTGTGATAGACGGTGTCCAGCTCCGGCCCCTCCCGCCCCTCGGGGAGGCCGGTTTCCGCATCGTCACTAGTGCCAAGGTGAGCGAGCGCAACGCGCTCGTGGCGGCTGACACAGCTACTTGCGAGGACTGTTTGGGGGAGCTTTTTGACCCCTCGGACCGCCGCTACCGCTACCCGTTCATCAACTGCACCAACTGTGGGCCGCGCTTCACGATCGTGCGAGACGTCCCCTATGACCGGCCGAACACGACGATGGCGGGTTTTCCCATGTGCCCGGCCTGCCGCGCCGAGTACGAGAGCCCTTCGGACCGGCGCTTCCACGCGCAGCCGACGTGCTGCCCGAACTGCGGGCCGCACCTCACGTCGTTGCTCCCCGGCGGCGAGGTCGTTGCCGAGCGGTCAGCCGCCCTCGAGAGGTCGACGGCAGCGCTCAGGGCCGAAAATGTCGTTGCGATAAAAGGCTTAGGCGGCTATCACTTGGCAGTTCTGGCAGCTTCGGAGAACGCGGCCGCATCCCTGCGCGCCCGCAAGCACCGCGAGGACAAGCCTTTTGCTGTCATGGTCAAGGACCTCCATGCCGCAGGCGAGCTCTGCGACCTGGCGGCGCCGGAAAGGGAGCTCCTCGCGAGCGCTGCCCACCCCATCGTCCTCGCCCGGCGCTCCGAGGCCGGAGGCGACCGGGTAGCTCCCTCCGTGGCCCCCGGCAACCGCTACCTCGGTGTCATGCTCCCTTACACCCCCCTTCACCACTTGCTCGCAGAAGACCTCGGCGAGCCCTTTGTCCTGACGAGCGGGAACCGCTCTGACGAGCCGATCGCCTACCAGGATGCTGATGCGCTCGCACGTTTGGGAGGGGTCGCCGACCTTTTCCTCGTCCACGACCGCCCGGTCCACATGCGAACAGACGACTCTGTCACACGGTCCTTGCGAGGCCAGCCCGCGGTGCTCCGACGCTCCCGCGGGTACGTGCCCCAGCCGGTCAGGTTGAGGGAGCGTTTCCCGCGGCCGGTCCTGGCGTGCGGTGCTGAGCTGAAGAACACTTTCTGCCTCGCCAAGTCCAACCGTGCCTTCATCTCCCACCACATCGGGGACCTCGAGAACTACGAGACCCTGCGCTCTTTCCGGGAGGGGATCTCGCACTTCGAGAAACTGTTCGCTATCCAACCGGCGGTCGTCGCCCACGACCTGCACCCGGAGTACTTGTCGACCAAGTACGCCCTCGAGCGGGCCCGCCTCGAGGCGGTTGAGCTTGTGGGCGTGCAGCACCACCACGCTCATGTCGCTTCCTGCCTTGCGGACAACAAACAAACCGGCCCGGCGATAGGAGTCGCCTTCGACGGCCTCGGCTTCGGCGACGACGGCACCTTATGGGGCGGTGAGATCCTGGTCGCAGACCTGGCAAGCTATCAGCGGCTCGGGCACCTGGCGAACGTGCCCATGCCGGGAGGCGCCGGGGCGATCAAGCACCCCTGGCGAATGGCGGTCCCGTACCTGGCAGCGGCCTTCCCCGGGGGGCCCCCTGGCTGGCTCGAGGTTTTCCAGCGCCACGAGGAAGACTGGAACGAGGTGGCAGCGCTCGCCCGCACCGGGACCGCCAGCCCGGCTACTTCGAGCATGGGCCGCCTTTTCGACGCCGTAGGGGCGATCGTCTTGGGACGTGACAGCGTCAACTACGAGGGGCAAGCCGCGGTCGAGCTCGAACAAGCAGCAGGCCCCGAAGTGCGCTCCTGTTACGAGGTGAACCTCGAGGGGGCGGGAGAGTTCACTGTTAGCGGGGCGTCGATCGTGCGAGCAGTAGTTGAAGATGTCCGAGCAGGGGTACCAAAGGGGGTCGTTGCGGGCCGCTTCCACAACACGGTCGGCCGCATCGTGCTCCTATCTTGCTTGCGGGCCCGGGAGATGAGCGATGGGCTGTCGACGGTCGCGCTTTCGGGCGGGGTGTTCCAGAACGTGCTCCTCACCGAACGCGCCGCCGACCTGCTCGAGGCAGAGGGTTTCCGGGTGCTGCTCCACTCGCGCGTGCCTCCCAACGATGGCGGCATCAGCCTCGGCCAGGCGGCAATAGCGGGCGCCCTCGACCGGCGCGTTCCCACCTAAGAGCTCCCGGGGGTTTTCCCTAGCCTGTCCTCAGTGGTGGCGCCACGGCCTCAGCGCAAGTGGCGCAGCGGCCTCAGCGCAGGTGGCGGGTGTCCTCGAGGAGAGGGCGAGCGGCATCGGTGTCGATGCGCAGCCGGGCGTCGACGACGAGCACACCCTGGGGGGTGGCGATAACCGGGTTGCAGTCGAGCTCGGCAACTTCAGGCATGTCCTCTGCCAGCCTGCTGATGCGGTGGAGGACATCGACAAGGCCGTCGATATCGACGCCGGGACGCCCACGATAACCCTTGAGGATGGCGGACCCTTTCAACCCGTTCACCATGTCTTGCGCCTCGAGGTCGGTCAAGGGGGCGAGGCGGCTCACATGGTCGCCGAGGATCTCGACGTTTACGCCTCCCAGGCCGAACACCACCAGCGGCCCGAAAGAGGGATCTTGGACGGCGCCAATGAGTATCTCGACGCCCCCTGGGGGCACCATCGGCTGGAGCAAAGCACCTGTCATTTCGTCGCCAAAAGCGTCCTGCATCGCACGATAAGCCGACGAGACTGCTTCGCTCCCCTCGAGCCCGAGCTGGACCCCGCCGCCTTCGCTCTTGTGCACTGGGCCGAGGACTTTGAGAGCCACTGGCCCACTTATCTCCTCTGCCCACTTGCCGGCCTCGCTGGCGTTGAAGACTTCCACTGTCTTGACGACAGGGATCCCAAAGGCGCCAAGGACGTCCATGGCCGCCGAGCCGGTCAGCCAAGCATTGGCAGGGACTGCGCCATGGGCTCCATCAGGCTCAGAAGGTAGGCGCCTGCGCGCTTCGTTCACGTCCACACCCTCGAGGACCGGGACAGTCCCGGCGGGCCGGCTCCTCCACTCGGCGTACCGCAGCGAATGGGCGAGCGCCCGCACGGCATTTTCGGGATAGGTATAGCTCGGGACAGGGAAACTAGCCGAGCTCAAGATCGCCCGGCCGACTTCCTCAGCTCCCAAAAGGCTCACTACGACAGGCTTCAGCGCCGGGCGAGGCTCCTGTGAGCCCGCCGGCGCGCCACTGGCGGCGGCGGCGCTGTCCACGGCGTTGACAATCGCTTTCGCGACTTCGTCCGTGCGGCGGTTCACCAATGGTGGCGTGAAGTTGACGACGACCCCGTCGATCTCGTCGCTAGCGAGCAACAGCCCGAGGACTTGCTCGTACATCGGGGCGTTGGCCTCCGCTCCCAGGTCGATGGGGTTGGTAACGCCCCCGTTGCGAGGGCAGAGGGCGGCAATTTCCTGCTGTAGTTGTGCGGAGAACTCGGGCACCTGGAGCCCGTTGCTCACGAGGGCATCAGCGGCGAGTACCCCCGGGCCGCCGACGTTGGAAAGTACGCCCGCTCGCAAACCCCGCGCGAGCGGTTGTGACCCGACGACTTGGGCGACGTCGAAGAGCTCTTCGATCGTGTCGACCCTGATGACACCGGTCTGGCCGAAGAGCGCCGAGGTCGGTTCGTCCGAGCTGGCAAGCGCCGCTGTGTGGGAGGAGGCGGCCCGCCGCCCGACAGAGCTCCGGCCCGCTTTGACGGCGATGATCGGTTTGTTCCTGCTCAACTGGCGTGCAAGGCGAGCGAAGCGGCGCGGGTTGCCAAAAGACTCGAGATAAAGCAGGCCGACGTCGGTGGCATGGTCCTCGGACCACCAACAGAGCAAGTCGTTGCCGCTCACGTCGGCCTTATTGCCCATGGAAACAAAATCGGAAAGGCCTATGCCGCGCTTTTTCGCCTCGGCAAGGATGGCGATCCCGAGCCCTCCGGATTGCGAAGCGAAGCCCAGTTTCCCGACCACAGGCGTGTCCTTCGCGAAGGTTGCGTTCATGGAGATCTCGGGGTCAGTGTTGAGCACCCCAAAGCAGTTGGGGCCGACCACCCGCATGCCGTAGGAATGCGCCATGCGGGCTACCCGACGCTCAAGGGCGGCACCGTCGGCCCCGTCCTCAGCAAAGTGCGACGAAACGATCACGAGCGCCCCGACACCTTTACGGCCGCAGGCCTCGACGACGTCAGGCACAGCTACCGCGGGGACGGCGACGATAGCGAGGTCAACTTTGCCCGGGACATCTTCGATGGCCGGGAAAGCTGGGATGCTCGCCACATGTGATGCCGTTGGGTTGACAGGGAACACGGGGCCCTTGAAACCACCTGTCACGAGGTTGCGCACGAGCTCGTGGCCAACCGTGCCCGGAGTGCGCGAGGCCCCGATCACTGCGACCGAGGTCGGCCGCAGCAGGTGTTCCATCGAGCGAGCAGTTGCCTTGCGGTCCCTTTCGTAAAGCGCCGCCAAGGCTTCCGGCGTCGGGGAAATGTCCATCACAACCCGTATCACACCCGCCTCGACGCGCGAGCGTTGAGTGAAGCCGGCGTCCCGGAAAACCTGTACCATTTGGTCGTTTTCCCAGAGCGTGTCGGCGGCAAATCGCTTGAGGCCGCTATGGCGGCCCTCGCTCGCGAGGTACTCGAGCAGGAGCGTCCCGATCCCGAGCCCTTGGTGCTCGTCGTCCACGACAAAAGCCACCTCTGCCACGTCGCTGCCCGGGACGCGGTCGTACTGCGAGATCCCGATAATGACACCCGCCCTCTCGGCCACCAATGCCAAATGGTCGGGGTTGGAGCACTCGAGCAGTGAGGCGAGCTCGACGGGGGACATGTGCGGGTGGGCGCCGAGGTAGCGCAGGCGGACGCTCTCTGGCGACAGGCGTGCGTGAAGAGCTTCGATCTGGGGTGCGTCTTGGGGGTTGGCACAACGAACACGAGCGGTCGAGCCGTCCGAGAGGACGACGTCCCATCCGGACGCGTTGTTAAAGGGGGACGCTGAAGACATCCGAGCAACTCCTAACTGTGAGCCGGGACTTGGGCCGATGGGTGGGCCACTGCCTCTGCGGTGGCTACCACAAAAGGGCCCTTAGGTTCGGACGGCCCGCCGTACTGCCAGCCCGTGACAATTTCCATGCTGACCCGCAGGACCGAGGTCTCTTGGTTATCGATGAGGCACAGCCGCGGGGGTACCTCGGCGTCCAGCCCAGATACGACTTCTGCTCTCCCTTGCACAGCCACCTCCCACCTCCAGTCCTGGCTGAAGCTGGTAGAGGCGGTCTGGAAGGCGACGATGCCGGGGTCGAGCGTAGCCCGGCCGAGCCACCCCCGGCCCGCGCGGACGAGCAAGTAACCTCCCCGGACAGCACAGGTCACAGGCACGACGAGAGGGAGCGCGCCCTGTGAGAGCGCAAGGTGGCCCGCTACGGCCCCAGCGAGCAGCGCGCGACAACGCTGCGGGCTCAACCTGGGGATCTCCCCAAGGCCGGGGACTGTCTCTGTTACAGCAAGAGGCATGAGGGCCATCACAGATAATGGTGGGCAAAGCGCACGGCCCCCGGCAGGGCCGAATGTCCCGAACAACCCGACGCAGGGCCCTTACTTAGGAGGCCGCCCGGAGAAAACGCAATAGGTCCTCCTGCGGCAGACAGCGCGCCCGCTCAGTAGGTGCCAGGTACACTGGGTGGTTGGATGGAGATCGAAGCGGCTGGTGCACCGCTTGCTCCGGTTGTCCTGCAACAGGGCACGGACATGCTCGAGACTTTCCTGTCTTTAATGCCTGATGCTGCCATCGCGGTCGACGGCAATGGCGTGATCGTCGCTGTCAACTCCCGAGTCGAGACCTTCTTCGGGTACCCACCCGGCGAGCTGGAAGGCAAAAACCTAGAGATCCTGGTGCCGGAGCGTTTCAGGCACACCCACAGGCGCCTTCGCTCGAACTACTCGCGCACTCCCCGAGCCCGGGCAATGGGCGTCGGCCTCGACCTTTACGCCCGCCGGCGAGACGGCACAGAGTTCCCAGTCGACATCAGCTTGGCACCGATCGGCGAAGAGCAGGGCTCGCTCGTGGTCGCAGCGGTCCGTGACATCACCGAACGCAAGGCGGCACAGGCCGCCCAGGCTCAGCTGGCGGCGATAGTGCAGTCCTCCGCTGACGGAATTTTTTCCATGACGCACAACGGCGTCATCACAAGCTGGAACCCTGCGGCCGAGGCAATGTTCGGCCACGAGCGGGGCGACGTCGTCGGCCACCACATCTCGCAGTTTTTCGCCGACGACCCCGTGCTCGAAGAACTGCTCGACAGCGCCAACAAAGGCAGGGTCTCGCCGGCCCGGGACACGCTCTGGCAAACCGCCGACGGGGCGCGTGTGGACGTTGCCCTTTCGGTCTCGCTCCTCGGCACCGGCCAAGAGACGGGCTATACGGTCACCGTGCGGGACATCGGGGTGCGCAAGGCTGCCGAGGCTCTTCTCCGCCGCCAAGCGCGCTGGCAAACCGCTACGGCCGAGATCCGCCTCAGCTTTCTCGCCGAAGGCTCGCTCGGCGCCTCCCTCGAGCTCATTTGCAAGTGGGCGATAGACCTCGCCGACGCAGGCGCTGCCCTGCTCCTGCTGAGCGAAGGCGAGGGCGCCCACATAGCAGCAACGGTGGGCAGCGAGGCAGTTCTCGCGGCAGCGACCCCGCGCAGCCTGAGGGAGCTATGGGCCCTCGGCCGCGCGGAAGCCCTTTCGCTTTCACGCAGCAGCGGCAAAGCGGCAACCCTTGTCGCGCGGGGGTTCCCGATCTCCCCCGATGGTGACAGCCGGCGGCCGTCGGGCCTCCTCGTCATCATCGGCCCAGTAGGCCAGGCGCCGATGCCGGCTGACGTCGAAGAATCGCTTGCTTCGCTGGCGAGCCAAGCGCTGCTCGCCCTCGAGCTCGACCGGGTGCGCTCAGAGCGCGACACCCTCCTCATCTCCGCCGACAGGGAAAGGATCGCTCGCGACCTTCACGACCTCGTCATCCAGCGGCTGTTCGGGGCCGGCCTCCGGCTCCAGGGCGCGCTCAGCCTGATCTCCAACTCCCCCGCTGCCGCTCGGGTCTCTTCGACGATCGACGACCTGGACCGGACGATCAAGGAGATCCGAGAGGCGATCTTCGCTCTCGAGTCCCCACCGGGGAGAGGCCTACGAGCCAAGGTGCTCGAGGCAGTGGCAGATGCCACCGAAATGCTTGGTTTCAAACCGGCCGTCACTTTCGAAGGGGTCGTCGACCAGCAGGGGGCTTTGGCCGCGCAGATCGAAGCGGTCGCAGTGCTGCGCGAAGCGCTCACAAACGCCGCCCGGCACGCTCACGCGAGCAGCGTGAACGTACACGTGCGCTTCGAGGAAGGCGAGCTGGAAATCCTCGTGGTGGACAATGGGACCGGCATCGGAGAGCCGAGCCGCATGAGCGGGATCGCAAACGCGCGGGCGAGAGCCGAGCTGCTCGGCGGGAGCTTGCAGTTGACGGCCCCAGAGGGGGGCGGGACCTCGTTTGACTGGCGAGTGCCGATCTCGACCATTTAAGGCCTTACCAGCTAAGGTCGCGGGCGGGCCGGACTGGCGTCTGCAAGGCCTCTCCGGTTGTGACATTAGGCCCTCATGTTTGCCACACAACGATGACAGGCTGGCCTGATGCGCGGTGGCGTGCGTCAGGGGCTGGCTCACGCCGCGAAGCTTTAGGAGGTCGAGATGTCCGAGCAGGCTCTGGAGCCACTGACTGACGAAGAATGCTTGCAGCTCCTCGGGCAAGTCAGGTACGGGCGCGTCGCTGTCGTAACGAATGACGGCCGGCCGGAGGTCTTCCCGGTCAATTTCGCGCTCCATGGGCGGACAATCGTCTTCGTGACCGAGTCGGCGACGATGAGGTCGCGTGCTCCGCTCGGCCACGTGGCCTTTGAGGCTGACCACATCGACCCGGTGACGCACGAGGGCTGGGATGTCGTTGTGAGCGGCGAGGGTGCCGACATCACCGAGTCCATCGACCAGCTCTCGCTGATAGCGCGGAGCGAGCGGATCGAGCAGTGGGCGCCCGGCAAGAAGGAGCATTGGATCAGCATCGTCAACCCGACTTTCCACGGGCGACGGCTCTATATGCCGACGGCGTCGCCTACCTTCTACTGATCGCCGTTCGACCCCTCTTTGAGCTGGGCTAACTGCCTGGGGCCGGGCCCGACCTCCCCGAGGTCCGCCCAGCTGCGCTGCGCTTTGCCGGAGCTTTTCTAACAGCGGCGCCCTTTGCGGCCGGCCGGGGTTTTTTGGCTGCGGGGGCCTCGCTAGTGGCGGTGGCCTTGACAGGGGACGGGGCCTTCCTGGTAGCGGGCTCTTTGGCGGGGGCGGTTTTACGCAGGCGGGAGGCGGCCGGCGCGACTGTGCCCGCCTTTGAGGGCTTCGTTCTAGCCGCACCGCCTTTTGACGCAGAGACTTCCCTGGCAGCCGGCGTTCTTTTCCCTGGCGCCGCCTTCTTGGTCGCCGGCGCTTTATTGGCCTGTAGCCGTTGACCGGTAGGTGCCTTCTTGGCCTGGGCCGCATTCTTATATTGCCCAGACTCCTTGACAGGAGCCGCTTTCCTAGCCTGGGCAGGCTCCTTGACCCGCGCGGCCTTCTTTGCTGGGGCCGCCTTCTTTGCTGGGGCGGCCTTCTTTGCTGGGGCAGCTTTCTTTGCTGGAGCGGCTTTCTTTGCTGGAGCGGCCTCCTTGGTCGGGGCCGCCTTCGCAGGAGCGGCTTTCTTGGTCGCTTGGGCCTTTTGTCGGGGCTCGGCTCTTTTCGTCGTGGAACGCGCCTTGGCCGTCACCGCTTTGTCGGCGAGGGTCGCCGGTTTGACGGCCCCCTCCTTGCGAGCGCGACCCCCCGGCTTTGCGCCCGCGTCTCCCGCGACGGCTTTCCCGGGAGCGGCCCGAGGCCGCCGCTGGGGCTTCGTGACGCTCGGCCCGGCTGGCACGCCGGGGCGATGGATCTCGGCTTCTACGGTCTCTGCTGTCGGGGCACCAGAGGGACGCGCAAAACCAGGGATGGCAAGCTCGATGCCTCGCCTCATGGCATCGAAAGCCTGCACGACGAAAGGCCGCGTCTCCCCTTTTCGCAGCACATCTCGACCTGAACGCGGCGGAGGGGCCCCCATGGCAGACAGGGGTACGTAACAGCGGGCGTCGTCGACAGAAACGAAGGCCCCGTGCGAGGAGAACTCCTCGACCGTGCCCATCACTTCGTCACCCAGCTGGTGCTCGGCGATGAAGGAAATAAACGCCAATGGTTCGTTCAAGGGCTCCGAGGGGACCTGGCCGCCCCTACGGCGCCTGCGCCGCTTGCGAGCCGCTCTGTCCGGCTCTACCGCCTCTTCGACCGCTGCCTGGATTGCTCGCTGGATCTTGCGGTCACCCCGGGCACGCGACCGCCCGCTGACCATCTCGAGGGCGCTCTCGGCGGGCTCGTCGGCGCGGCTCTTGCGCTTGGCCTCCTTGACCGACTCCCGGCTCTTGGGCCCGCGGACCGGGCTCCGTGGGGTGAAGATCCACCCGACTCCCGGGACGGGCTTGCCCCCAATGAGGCGCCCCTTTTCGAACAGCCACTCGTACTCGCCGTGGAACTCCTGGAAGGAGTCATTAGAGAGGACCGACGCACCTACCTTGTCGGCCACCCGGAGCAAGAAAGCATCCCCGCGGCCAATCGCACCAGCGGGCGGGGACACTACGTCGCCTTCGAGCTCTGCCTGTTCGAAGCGAGCCCTTTCGTCGGCTGGGATGCGGTGGCCGAAGGTCGCGTCCACCACAACGGTGACGAGGTCGTCAGGGTTTTCAGCCAGGAACTCGCGCACGGCCTCGTCAAGTTGCTTCAACGTCGGCAGCGAGCTTCCCTCGGTCGCAATGTTCGAGCCGTCCACCACTACGTGACGTGCTGGCATCTCTCTCCCGTTAATCGTCTTCCGCGCCCTAGCCGGGGAGAACTCACGAGCGGGAAGCTCGTCATCCCACGGCAGCAGGCCGAGGGGCCCAATGGCCCGAGCAGCTCACCGCCATCGCTGGCAAAGCTCCTTAGCCGCGAAGCAGTCGGGCTGCCTGGTCATGAGCCCATCTATGACTAGTCTGCCACCAGGACCGCTCGGGGTGGCGGATGCCTATCGATACGTGGCGCCGGGGCAACTACCCGAGCGCTCGGTCGAGGATGTCCTCCTGCTCAAGCTCATGGAGCGCGTGGCTCCCCGTGGCCGGAGAACCAGAAGGGGCGCGAGCCACGAAGCTGAGTGCCCGCCCTTGGCAGACAGGTGCCAACCGCTCTCGCACGAAGTTCCAAGCACCCATGTTGGCGGGCTCCTCCTGCACCCAGGCGACCTCGCTTGCGGAGCCATACCGCTCAAGGACCTCTGCCAGCTGTCGCTCGGGCCAGGGGTAGAGCTGCTCGAGGCGAACGACCGCGGCACCGCTCGCAGCGCCACCGCGCTCTGCTCGTGCCCCCAGCAAGTCGAGCGCCACTTTTCCCGTTGCCAACAGGACGCGCCTTATCTTGCCCGGCTCGACCATGGGGTCGGCAAGGACCTCCCGGAAATTGCCCCCCGACAGCTCCTCGACGGGGCTGTAGGCCTCCCGCGCCCGCAGGTACCGCTTAGGGGTGAAGAGCACGAGCGGCTTGGTCTGAGACGGGATGACCTGACGGCGGACGATGTGGAAAAGCTGCCCGGCGGTGGTGACATTTGCGACACACATGTTGTCTTCGGCGCAGAGGGCCAAGAACCTCTCCACCCTGGCCGAAGAGTGCTCGGGGCCCTGGCCCTCGTAACCATGTGGCAGCAGGAGCACCAGACGCGAGCGTTGCTCCCATTTGATCTCGGAGGCGGCGAGGAACTGGTCAATGATTATCTGCGCCCCGTTGGCAAAGTCGCCGAACTGAGCCTCCCAAATGACCAGGGCGTCGGGGGAGAACAGTGAGTAACCGTACTCAAAGCCGAGAGCGGCGTACTCCGAGAGCAGCGAGTCGTAGACAAAGAACCGCCCGGCTCCGGGCCTATTGCGCTCTGCCATCTCGGCGAGCGGGACGTAATCGGTGCCGTCCCGGTAGTCGACGTAGACGGCGTTGCGGTGCCCGAACGTCCCCCTTCGCGTGTCCTGGCCGCACAGCCTGACGTCTTGGCCATCCAGCACGACCGTCCCGTACGCGAGAGCCTCGCCAAGGGCCCAGTCGACTTGGCCACCCGCCCACAATTTAGCCCGTGCTTCCAATACCTTTGCGATCTTTGGGTGGAGGGTGAAGCTCTCAGGCACTGTCACGAGCGATTGGACCACGACATCGAGGCTTTGGTCGGGCACCGAGGTGGCGACAGGGACCGGTACGGGCGCGGGCGCCGCTTGCGGCCGCAAGCTTGTGAGCTTGGGCGGCGCCGAGGCGCGCGTCTCGTCGAGGGCCTCTTGGAGGCGTCGGCTGAAGTCGCCCAGCGCTGCCTCTGCCTCCGCGAGGGTGATGTCGCCTCGCCGCACGAGCGCCTCGGTGTAGAGCTTTCGTACGCTGCGGTGCTCTTTTATGAGCAGGTAGAGGAGGGGCTGGGTGAGCGAGGGGTCATCTTGTTCGTTGTGGCCGTAACGCCGGTAACAGATCATGTCGATAACGACGTCCTTGTGGAACTCCTGCCGGAAGTCCAGCGCCAAACGGGCAACGCGCACGCAGGCCTCGGGGTCGTCGCCATTTACGTGAAATATCGGCGCCTGCACCATTTTGGCGATGTCGGTGGCATAGACCGACGAGCGCGCCGACTCTGGGTCGGTGGTAAAGCCGAGCTGGTTATTGATAACAAGGTGAACACTCCCGCCCGTCTCGTAAGCCGCCAAGGCCGACATATTGAGCGTCTCGGCCACCACGCCTTGGCCGGCGAAGGCCGCGTCGCCGTGGACGAGCACCGGCAGGGCCCGGCCGGCCTTCCCGGCGTCGTCACCCTCTTCGGCCGCAACCCGGTCCTGGAGGGCGCGTGCCATGCCTTCGACGACGGGGCCGACTGCTTCCAAGTGGGAAGGGTTGGAAGCGAGGGCGACGTCGAGCGAGTTCCCCGCACGAGACGTGAACTTGCCTCTGAAACCCTTGTGGTACTTGACGTCTCCAGAGCCCTGGACGCTCGATGGGTCGAGGTTGCCCTCGAACTCCTCGAAAAGTTCGTTGTAGCTCTTGCCAACGATATTGATGAGGACGTTCAGGCGGCCGCGGTGGGCCATCCCCATGGTCGCGTGGCGGTGGCCGAGGTCGGCGGCGTGGTCCAAGAGCGCGTCGAGGAGCGGGATCGCCGACTCGCCGCCTTCCAGGCCAAAGCGCTTTTGGCCTATGTACTTGGTCTCGAGGAACTTTTCGAGAGCTTCCGCCGCATTCAGGCGGGAAAGGATGTGCCTGTGCTCATCAGGCCCGAGCGAGGTGGGCACGCCCTCGATGTGGCGCTGGATCCACTGCTTTTGAGCCGGTTCCATGATGTGCATGTACTCGACGCCAATGGTCCGGCAGTAGGCGTCACGCAGTACCGAGAGGATGTCACCAAGGCGCATACGCGCCTGGCCGACAAAATCCGGGGTCAAGAACTCACGGTCGAGGTCCCATACCGAGAGGCCATAAGTGGCTATGTCGAGCTCGGCGTGCATCTGGGGGTCCCGCCAGTCGAGGGGGTCGAGGTGGGCGATCAGGTGGCCGCGAACCCTGTAAGCGTTGATCAGCCGGTCGACTTTTTGCTGCTTTTCGAGGTGGTTGCTGGTCGGTTCGAAAGGGTCGTTGGCGTCCCGGCGGTACTTGACCGCTTGGTACGGGACCCCCATCGAGCGGAACACGGTCTCGTAGAAACCCTCCTCGCTGAGAAGGAGCCTGTGCACCTTCTGCAGGAAGAGCCCGGACTCGGCACCCTGTACCACGCGATGGTCGTAAGTGGAACTTATCGTGACCACTTTGGACACGCCCAGCTCGGCCATCTGGCGCGGGTCGGCACCTTGCCATTCGGCTGGGAAATCTATTGCCCCCACGCCGATAATCGCGCCCTGGCCGGCCATCAAACGTGGCACGGACTGGACCGTGCCAAGCGTGCCAGGGTTGGTGATCGTGACGGTAGCACCAGCAAAGTCGCTTACATCGGCTTTGCCCGAGCGCACCTTGCGGACGATGTCCTCGTACGCCTGCCAGAAGTCGCGAAAACCGAGCAGGTCGGCCTTCTTTATGACAGGGACGACAAGGGAGCGGCTGCCGTCGGAACGCTCGAGGTCGACGGCTATGCCGAGGCCTATGTGGAAGGGACGGAAAACTTCCGGCCCACCGCTCTGTTCTTGCCTGAAGCTGGAATTGAGAGCGGGGACGGCCTTCAGCGCCTGCACGATCGCCCAGCCGATCAAGTGGGTGAAGCTGACTTTTCCAGCAGTTCCCGTCCTCACGAGCTGGTCGTTGAGGATGAGCCGGTTGACCTCCAAGAGCTTGGCGGGCACGACACGAAAACTCGTGGCCGTCGGCACGCTAAGGCTCGCCGACATGTTGGTGACAACTCGGGCCGCGCTCCCTCTGAGAGGGGCCGTGGCACCTTCCTGGTCGCCGGCCGGCACCGGCGAGGCGGGCCCAGGCGTGGCGGTCCGAGGCGTGGCGGGCCCAGGCGTGGCGGGCCCAGGCGTGGCGGCCGCGTGCTCGCTCAGGTCCGCCCCGGCCCGCCCGAGCGGGGCTGGGCCAGCCCCGGCGGCGCCGTTCCCCGCGCCCTCAGCGAAGCCGGCCTTGCCGTCGGGGGCGGCGACCTCCCGCCCCCTCTCATCGCCCCCAGCCTCGTCGAGCTGCCTGGCGACCAGTAGAGGGCGGGCGAGATTGGCCCCGCCGGGCTTGAAACCCTGGAAGAACTCGCGCCAGCTCTCGCTTACGCTTTGGGGGTCGCGCCGGAACTGCTCGAACATCTCGTCGACGAGC
>DATJSU010000003.1:0-16582 GCA_035503915.1 Acidimicrobiales bacterium
CCCAGGGTGTGGTCGACACGGCCACGTCAACCTGGGGAGAGGGCCTAAAGGTGCACTCGCACGTGCTGCCGGGGTCTGCGGCCGACGCCATCGTCGAGACGGCCCGCAATGTGGGGGCCGACCTCGTGGTCGTGGGCAACAAGGGGATGCGGGGCGCAGGCCGGGTGCTCGGGTCGGTGCCCAACTCGGTGGCGCACCGCGCCGGGTGCTCTGTCCTCGTGGTAAAGACCAGCTGACGGTCGCTTCGACCGCAACGGGCTGCGGCTGGTCTCTCATGGGCGGCGGGCGCCCGTGCGAGGTGCCACTCCTCCGGGGCTGGGCTGCTGGTCCGTGAGGGGAACGACCGTTTGAGCTGGACGCGAACCAACCAGACGGAGCGGGTGACGGGAGTATGCTTGCTGGCTGCTGGGCCTGGCCCGGGCCACGTCGGAGTGGCGGAATAGGTATACGCGCTAGCTTGAGGTGCTAGTGGGCGCAAGCCCGTGGGGGTTCAAGTCCCCCCTCCGACACGGACGTTCTCCGACTCCTTCAGCCCAACTTCGCTGTACAAGACGTTGAGCGGGGGAGCGCCACCGACTTTAACTTCCAGGTGGTCCGGGAACACGGTCACGGAGTCGATCAGCTCCTCGATCAGGACGCGCCGCTCAGCGTCGTCTGCTGCACTCCACACCGCCTCGATGTCGAGGTCCCGGAGCAGAGCAGCCACCTGCTCGAAACGCACCACGAGCTCGTCCCGGAGGCTCTCCTGACGTTCCTGCTCGCCGGCCTGCGCCCGCACTGCCTCGATCTCCGCGCTGAGCCGCTGCTCTTCCTCGGCGAAAAGCTCCTTGCTTATCCCGTCCTCGTAGTAAAGGTCGAGCAACTTCCGCCGACGCTGCGACAGCGCTGCCAATTGCGACCCCGCGCTTCGCCGGGGCCGCCGGCCGCCCTCCACAGTCGGGTTGGCCGGTCGGCTCCCGGCCAGGCGCCGACGGATCGCCGCTTGGAGCCGCTCGTCCCGCCCTATCAGCGCCAGCCCGAGCACTGCCGCCCGCACCAAGCCGAGGTTCGTCCTCGCTGGCTGCCGACAGCCTTGCCCCCGGTGCCTGCAACGGTAGAGCACTCGGCCCTCGCCGTTTTGGTCGATGGGCATCCGGTGCTTGCACAGGCCGCAAAGCACCCTTCCCGAAAGCAGGTCCCTACCCCGCCTGACCCCACGCACAAAGCCACGGTTGGCCGCCGCCCATTCCTCAGCGGTCACCAGCGGCTCGTGAACCCCCGGGTACCAGTGGCCCTTGTGCAGTACCTCCCCAAGGTAGATGCGGGAGCGCAGGATCGTGCATACGGTCGAAACCTTTATCCCGACACGGTCCTCGATGCTCCGGTAGCTCATGTTCTGAGCCCGCAGGCGGAAGATCTCCCGCACTCGGTCGGCATCGTCGTTCGGCACTAGCAGACCGTCTTGGAGCGAGTAGCCGGTCTTGGGCCGGTTGATCCACTTACCCTCCCGCACCGCCCGCTCGCTGCCCATCTTCACGTTCTCGGCGAGCTGCTCCCTGAAGAACTGAGCGAAGGTCCCAAGGATGTTGTAGAACATCCGCCCAGCCGCCGACGAGAGGTCGAGGTTCTCTTGGACCGAGTGGAGAGCGACGCCCTTCGCCCCGAAGGCGTCAGCCAACATGATGAGGTCGCCTAGGTTCCTCGAAAGCCTGTCGAGGCGCCAGACCAGCACATGGGCGACGTGGCCCGCATGGACCGCCTGCAGGAGCCGTTCCAGACCCGGGCGCTTTAGGTTCTTGCCCGAGTAGCCAGGGTCGTCGATGACCGTGACCTCACCGAGGTCACGCAGGCGAGCATAGGAGCGGAGCTTGTCCGCCTGGCCCTCCATCGAGTACCCCTCGTCTGCTTGGTCTTCGGTCGACACCCGGCAGTACGCCATAGTCAGCACCCAACCCACCTCCCTTTGGCTCCTCATCTTTCTTGCGGATTAGCCGCAGCGCCACCCGGAGCAACACCTCTGCCACTCGGTCGAAATCCGGCCCGCTCATGCGACCTCGTACTTTCTTGCCCGCTCGGCCACCCTCTCAGAAAACAACCGCCCGGTAACCGACTCGTACTCCTGCAGGCACCCCGGCAGAGCGGAGCACACCTCTTGGATGCCGGCCGCACCGCACAGTGCTCCAAAGCCCACCAAGCAACCGTTCAGGTAGGGCATGAGCTTGCGCAGCTCGCCGCGCCGTGCGCCGTCGTACATCCTCCGGAGCCCGTAGGCACCGCCACGCACCGAGGCCCGTTGTACGTCATGCCACTCGGGCGCGACCGGCCAGCGCGACCGGTTGCTGTCAGAAGTGGGGGAGCGGTACGTCAGCCAGTGTTCTGTGACCGAGGCCCAAAGGGCGCCGGCGGCGCCGAGCACCTCGTCCGGAGTATCAACTCCGAAGTCTCGCAACCCCTCTCGCCCAAATTCGAACTCCACCCGGTGCACTGGGCGAGACGGGTCGAAACGCTCGCCCCAAATCAACAGCCAAAAGTCGGTGCCCTTTTCTTTCTGCTCCGCCGTCTTGTCGTAGATCCGGGCGCAAATTGTCCCCGTCGTCCGCCGGCCGAACTCAAAGCCGAGGAGCTTGCCGTCCAGTTCGTGCAGGTCGCGCCGCTCAGCTTGGCACACAAAGCGCCACCGCTCGTCCCCATTGATCGACCATCCCTGCCAGTCAGCATGTAGGTCTAGGCGGCTGACAGACAATCTGAGCGGCCCGACCAGCTCTTCCAAGGTCCCCTGGAACCAAAGGACTGCAAGCGCCGGTCCGACACCGTGGAGGAACTCGGTCCGCGGTTGGACGCGAACTGCCGGCAGGGCGGCGCTCGGGGTGATGCCAACAAGGCCGTGCTCGTGGCGCAGGCAGAAGCGGTACTTCCCAAAGCCGTAAGGCGACAGGCGGAACTCCTCATCCCCCAGGAGGACCGGCAGGTCCCGCTTGCGGGCCGCAGCCCTGGAGCGCAGCTCCTCTAGCGTTTCCAGCAGGCTGGCAGGTGGCGCCGCCCGGCCGGACAGGTACAGCGCGTCAACTCCCGAAGCCACCTCGACTAGCCGTCCGGGGCTCGCTGACAGTCGCATCTGTGCGAGTATAAATCACATCCCTGTTACTCGCAAGTCTACGAGTGTGGGTGGGGACCAACTTTCTTCCCCGGCGCTCCCCAGTACTTGGCCGGGTCGATCTCGATCCCCGGCATCTTGAACTCGTCTGGGTGCTCCCCAGTCACCATCCTGAAGCGCGAGACCTTCCGCCAGATGGTCGAGCGGTGCATCCCGAAGCGCTCGAGGCCCTCAAACCCCCCGTACAGGTGCCACATGACCCAAAACCCGATCAGGTCCTCGACCATCTGGCGGGCCAATGGAGCAACAGCAGGACTGGCAAAGGGCGCGATGACCGGCGTCACCGTCTTGTTGACGAACTTGACGTACTCGTCCCAGGCCCGTTTGGCGATGCCTTTGCCCTCGGGTGTCTCCATTGGGTCGGAGCGGAAATCAGGCGACATACTCGCATACTAGCGAGTAGACACGACCGCCTCCCTGCTACCGGACAGGTGGGGCCCCTAGCGCCCGGCTGTCGCGTCCCCGCCAGGAGCAGGTACTGCTACTTCCCGGGCGGCCCAGGTGGTCGCACAGCCGCCACGGGGCAGGTCCGGGCGCCCCCACCTGTCCTTGGTTTCGGCTGCCACCCCGCTCCCGTATTTTGCGGGTGCTGTGTTACAGGAAGCGCACCCGTCTACGTTGTTCAAAGGGTACGGAGACTATCGGGAAGTGCGTTGTCCCAAACGCCGCGGCGGATGCGGTTGTGGAGCGCCGGGATGCCGTATAGCTTCACGGCCTCCAGGACCTTCGGCATCGACTGTTCTGGGTCGTCCGGCGACAGCGACCACCAGTGATCAGCTCTGATCTCGGGCATCAGATGGCCAATTGAGATGATGCCGCCGCTCGGAGGTTTCTCCGGGAGATACGACTGGGCAAGTCGGATTGCGTCCCATTCCGCCTCCGAGACACCAGCGGGTGGGATGTCTTTCACGTATGAGTGCTCTCTTCGAGTTTTATCCCAGTGAGCCTTACGGACTGCGCCAAGTGTCACCTTGAACTTGATCACTTCGCTAGTGCTGAACTTGGACTTCTGAAAGTTGACCTGTGCCCACCACTCGTCGTCTGGGAGCACGTACTTGTTGCCCGACCCTCGGAGCCCTACAGCCCGGAGCGCCGGGGCGGCCTGGTCACGGAGTAACCGAGCGAAGGTTGCCTGCGCCGTCTCAGCCACGCCTTGAATGATGCCAGTGCCGACGCCTCATTACCAGCCTCTCCGACCAGGATGGGCGCTCGGAACCCACCCAGCGAGCCGCCAGTCGGAGAACGTGGACGTCCCCCCTCCGACGCGCTCCAGGTCCACGCCCGGAAAACTGGCTCTGAGCTTGACTTCTTCACGGTCTCCGACCCGACGGTAGGTGATGGCGAGGCCGACGGCGTTGTAAAGGGCGGCCCGGTCGGCCTGTTCGATCTTGTCAAGAAGCTCGGGCAAATCCCGTACCGCGCTCAGGGTTTCGACCACCTCGTCGAGGGTGAGCGGCTCCGGTGCAGGCGGGGCCGTTGCCAGTACCCGTTCGGCCTCCGCCTTCTCACGCTGGGCCGCTGCGATACGAGTGGCGACCAGTTCGGCGGGGACACCCGCTTCGAGGCCGTCGATGTACCTGGAGAGCTTGCGCTCGCACTCGGCGATTGTCGCCCGTGCGCGGGTGATGGCCGGGTCCTCGCGGTTGGCTCGAGCATCCGCCTCGACGACCATTTTGGCCGTCTCGGTCATTTTCTCAGGGGCGAACATCCCCGCCAGCCAAGCGTCAACGTGAGGGAGCAGGCGGTCCTCGCGGACAGCGAGGCTCGGCGGGTGGCCGTTCGGGGCGAAGGGGTAGTCGTAGGCCGCCCTACAGCGGTAGAAGGCAAGGCCGCGGGAGATGTTGCCCTGGAGCTTCCTCCCGCAGCAGTCGCAGACGACCAGCCCTGTGAGCGGGTAGCGGGAAGGCTCCGAGCGGCGGGTGCCGGCGTGGGTGTGCTTGCTGGCGCCGGCAGGGGCTTTGTTGCGGGTGTTGGAAGCCGTGACCGCTTGGGCCGCCTGCCAGCCCGCCTCGTCCACGATCGCGGGGTAAGTCGGCACCTCTGCGGTGACCCAGGCCTCCTTGTCCTGCCAGCACTGGCGGGTCACGTGGCCGAGGGCGGGGAGGTCCGGGTCGACCAGCACGTCGGCTCTCCTGGTCCGTCCCGATACGTGACGGCCGAGGTAGCGGGGGTTGGCGAGGATGGCGCGCACTACCGACATCGCCCAAGCATGGCCGGGCCGGTGGGAGTTCCTCGCCGGGTCGTGGGCCGAAGGGGAGGGGACCCCCTCAGCGGTCAAGGCCTTAGCGATCTGCCTGTAGCCGGTGCCGGCTATGTACATCTCGAAGATCCGTCGCACCACGGGCGCGGTCTCGGGATCGGGCTCGAGCTGGTGGAGCCGTGCGCCAGAAGCGGCCTTGGAGGGGTTGGGGTGCGGGCCGGCGTCGGCGATCCGGTAGCCGTAGGGCGGGCGGCCGCCCAGCCAGCGCCCTGCTTTGGTGTGGGCGCGCATGGCGTTGGCCACGCGGAGGCGGGTGCGATTGCGCTCAGCTCGACTCATCGTCCCGTAATTAGACAGGGCCATGTAGTGGCCGTCGTTGTCGATGTCCACCGGGCCGCCAAGCTCGGGTAACCACAGCGGTACGCGCCAGTGGGCGAACTGGAACATGATGCCCTCGAACTGGGTGCCGGAGAACGCTCGCTGCGGTTCGGCGACGACGAGGGCGTCCCAGCCCCGAGCCGGGTCCCTCAGGTGGCGCAGTATGCGCGACGCCTCGGGGCGGCGCTCCCAGGGCAGGCTCCGGCTCTTGTCGATGTCGTGGTACACGGCGACGACCTCGCCGTGTACGGCGATGAGACGCTTGGCGGTCTCGGCTTGCCAGCGGAGGCTGTCGGCCGGGTCCTGCAGGTCGTCGGTCGATGTCCTGGCGTACAGGGCAAAGCGGGTCACGACTGCTCTCCTCCTTCCAAGGCCCGAAGGCTCCTCACGATGCGGGCCAGCACTGCGGCCACATCTTCTGTGACAACAGGGTCGCCCTCGGCGACGAAGTGAAGCTGCGGCGTTTGGCCTCGGTTCCGTGAGCCACGGCCCTGAAGGCTAACGCGAGGCACCGACCGTTTTGTTTGACCGGCCGGTGCTGGTCGAGGCAGGGCTGCCTTGGCCATCGCGTGGTTCACCTCGCTCCTCTGGCCCCGGCTTTCGGGGCCTCTACTTACAGGGGCGAAGGTGGCGATGTCGCGTCGTAGCTGGTCAGGGCCACTGGTTACAGGCGTGTTGCCAGGCTTGGTCACCGAAGGGGAGCCCACGAGCCTCTCGGGCGCCGTCCTGGCGAGTTGCCGCTGCCGCCCCCGGAAGCTCCGCCCGTCCTGGGCTCCGCCGGGGTTGGCTTCGGGGCCAGCGGTGACGACTTGGCCGCGAGGCGTCCACATCACGTGACGCGTTGGTTGCGGGAGCGTCGCCACCGCGGCCGCCCACCCGCTCGGGAGGGCGGCGAAATATCGCCAGCTCCGCCCCCATGGGTGTGAGCACACTTTCAACCACCCAAGAGGGCCGAGCGGTCGGCGCCAAGCGCGTGCCGGGCTCGACCGCTACCCAACCGCTTCCGCCACCACGCCCGGCGCGGCCCGTACCCGAGCCAGACCGCTCGACCGCCACCCTCCACAAGGTCCGCTCGGCCCGTCCACCCACCCGCCGTTCCTCCGTTCCTTCGCCCACCCCCACCACCACCACCACCTCCTCCGCCTCACTCCACGCCTTCCCTCACCACCACTGCTCCACCCACCCCGTCACCTCACCCCACGCCTTCCCTCACCACCACTGCTCCACCCACCCCCTCGACAGCCACCCCCTCCACGACGTCCAACCTCTCCACGACGTCCAACCTCTCCACGACCAACCTCTCCTCGAACCTCTCCTCCACCCCCAATTTCCCCGAGACACCTCTGCACTCCCAGAGTGCCGCCCGGCAGCGCACGCGGAGGTGACCTCCCGATGATGGGCCTGGCGAAGATGGACCCGCAGGGTTGGCGGTACTACGCCGAGGAGATCGGCCTCGGGAGAGAGGACTACTTCGCCGGCCACGGCGAGGAGCAAGGGCGCTGGGCGGGCCGGGGTGCCGAGGCCCTCGGGCTCGTGGGCACGGTCAGCCCGGACCAAATGGAGAGGCTGTTCGGCCACGGCCGTCACCCGGTTGCGGACAAGGCGCTCGGCCGGCGGTTCGCCAACGAGAGGCAGGGCGGGGCAGAAGGGGTGGCGGGTTACGCGCTTTCGTTCTCTCCCCCCAAGAGCATCTCGCTGCTGTGGGCGCTGGCGGACGGGAGCGTCTCGGACGAGGTGCGGGCGGCTCACGACGCCGCCGTCGCAGAGGCCCTCGAGTTCCTCCAGGACCACGCCGCCTTCACCCGGAGAGGCAAAGGCGGGGCCGTCCAAGCTGCCACCGACGGCTACCTGGCCGCCGCCTTCGTCCACCGCACCTCACGCGCTCTCGACCCGCAGCTCCATACGCATGTCCTGGTGTCCGCCAAAGTGCGCGCAAGTGCGGACGGCCACTGGCTCTCGCTCGACGGCCGGGAGCTGTTCGAAGTGCAGAAGGCCGCCGGCCTGTTATACAAAGCCGGGCTTCGTGCCGAGCTGACACGTCGCCTCGGGGTGGCCTGGACCGGCGTCGATCGCGGCGGGGCCGCCGAGGTGGCCTGTGTGCCGGCTGGGCTCATCGAGCGCTTCTCTCGCCGCCGTGCCGAGGTCGAAGCCGCCGCCGCTCAGCTCGTGTCCCAAAAAGAGACAGCGCTCGGCCGCTCCCTCGGTGCAACCGAGCGCGCGGCCGCTTACCAACTGGCCGCCTACCAGTCGCGGGCGCCAAAGGTCACTGGTGGGGAGACGACCGGGGAGCTGCGTGCCCGCTGGCGCCGGGAAGCCAGTGACGCGGGCTACGCCCCAGAGCGGTGGCTCCCATGGGCGTTGGACCCGTCCAGGCCTGACGGCCCGCCGCGTTACGGGCGAGCCGCCCCGCCCCCCAGCTCAACTGCCGGCTTTGTCGCCGAGGTCCTCGAAACACTGGAAGCTCGCCAGTCCACCTGGGGCAGGGCCGACGCGGTCGAGGTCCTGGCTGTGAGGGCTGCCCCGCTCTTGCGGAGCGCCCAAGCCGTCCGCCGGACGGTCGACGCGGCTAGTGACGAGCTGCTGGCCGACTCCCAGGTGGTCCGCCTCGGCGCGGAGGCCGACGTTGCCGTGCCCACGGCGCGCAATGGGGCGGTCCGCTACACCACCGAGCGGCTGCTACGAGCCGAACAAGCCGTCCTGGGAGCCGCCGAGGCCGGTCGAGGTGCCGGCGTCTCGGTCGTAGACAGCACGGCAGTGGAGGCAGCCATCGCCCGGAGCGGCCTCGGCGACGACCAGGCCGAAGCCGTACGGCGGCTCTGCCAGGGCGGCGAGCGCATCTCGGTCATGGTCGGCCCCGCCGGGTCGGGCAAGTCCAAGAGCCTCAGCGCCGCCGGGGCCGCCTGGGAGTCGGCACGTGTCCCCGTCCGAGGACTGGCCCCCTCCGCTGTTGCCGCCGGGGTGCTCGCCGAGCAAGCCGGCATCGCTTCCGAGACGCTGGCCAAGTTCCTCCTCGACGCCTCCTTGGGGCGCGGCTGGCCTCGCCCAGGAGAGGTCATGGTCTGTGACGAGGCCTCCATGGTGCCGACCAGGGACCTGGCGCTCCTGGTGGCCCTGGTCGAACAGGCTAAAGCCAAGCTCGTCTTGGTAGGGGACCATCTCCAGCTGGGCGCGGTGGGGGCCGGCGGGCTGTTCCGCCTCTTGGTCGCCGACGCCAAGACAGCCGAGCTCGGCACGGTCAGGCGCTTTTCCGACCGCTGGGAGGCAGGGGCCAGCCTTCGCCTGCGCGACCGGGACGCCACCGTCCTCGACGAGTACCTAGAGCACGGCCGCGTCGTCGGGGGCGGCCGGGCTGAGGCGATGGAGGCCGCCCATCGGGCGTGGCTGGGCGCACGAGCCGAGGGGCGTTCTGTTGTGGTGATGGCCCCCGACCACGCCACGGTCGACCAGCTCGCCCTGCGGGCCAGGGCTACGCGCGTGGTTGCCGGGGAGGTGGAAGAAGCCGCGGTTGCCGCCGGCAGTCAGCTCGTCGGTATGGGCGACGAAGTGGTGACCACGATGAACGATCGTCGCCTTGTCACATCGTCTGGCGCCTGGGTGCGCAACGGCGACCGCTGGCAGGTCCTTACCCGCCGGCCCGACGACTCGTTATTGCTTTCCTCCCTCGACGGTCGGGGAAAGGTGAGCGTCCCTGGCCGTTACGTGAAGGACAGCGTGGCCCTGGCTTATGCCGTCACTGTCCACAAGGGCCAGGGCCTCACGACGGACCGGGCAATACTCCTGGTCGACGGCGCCACGACGGCCGAGCACCTTTACGTAGGTATGACCAGGGGCCGGGAGCACAACTTGGCCTGTGCGGTGTGCGAGCCATTTGACGACGGCCACCGACACTACCCAGCGCCCAACGCCCGAGAGGTGCTCGCGACCGCGTTACGACGCACCGGCACCGAGGTCAGCGCCACCGAGGCTGCCTTGGCTGAGGGTGGTCACGAGCAACCCGAGGTTGTCGAAATCCTGGCTGCGGCGCTGCGCCGACGACAACCCGCGGCATATCGCCCACACCTCGCGGCCGGGTCCTCTGCGGACGTGTCCGTCGACTATGGCCCAGAGCTCTAGGGACACATTCTGGGGCTCGAGGCGGCCGCAGCCGGGTTCGAGAAGTGGGATAACGAAATGAGGGCGTCGCCCGCCAGGAGATATTCGGAGAGTGGCTCAAGAAGCGTTTTCCCACCGATCTTGTCCAGGTCACACGGCGCGGGCAGAGCGGCGCCGACGTGCGCCAGACTGTTCGCAGCCCCGCCAACCTCCCCCTCGGGATGATCCTGTGGGAGGTGAAGTGGACCGCGGCCTGGAGCAACGACTGGCTGGACAAGCTTCGGGCCGACCAGCAAAGGGACGGTGCTCAGATCGGGGTTATCGCTTCGGCAGCGTTGCCCAGGGGCGCAGACCCAGTGAGCCGGATGGAGGGGGTGTGGGTTTGTGACCTCCACCACACCTTTGCCACTCTCGGTCGCCCTGCGGGAGATCCTCATCCAGGTCGCCGCGTATGAGGCTGCGAATGCGAGCCGTGGCGACGTAGCGGCCAAAGTCTTCGACTACATCGCGACGGGAGGCTTCGCGCAACGCATCTCGTCCATGATCGAGGTGATCGTCGAACAGCGGAGCGATTCGGCCAAGGGCCAGCGGGCCATGCAGCAGTTCTGGAGGGCCGAGGACACGAGGTTGAGGAGCTTAGAGGCCGAGCTGGCTTCTATGGTGGGGGACCTGCTGGGCCTCGGGGCTACGCTCCCCGAGAAGGCCCGCTTCGACCACGTCGCCGCGCCAGCCGAGGTACCCGCGACTGGCGTGGTGCTCACGCCGAGCCGCAGGATCGCCCTGCAACGTGTCCCACCGCAGGGACAAGTGAAGCCCAGCGCGTAGCGAGCCGTAATTCGTCGCGGAAATGGTGGGGACCCTTGGGACGAGCAGCCTCAAGGGACCCCCCGTCTTCAAAGCCGCCCCATCGCCAGCGGTACCCTAGGAGGGTGACCTTTACGCGCATCACCGTCGACCCTGCCGTCATGGGTGGGATGCCTTGCATCCGAGGGCTTCGTGTCTCTGTGGCCACGGTGGTGTCCATGGTTGCCGACGGGATGACTGCCGACGAGATCATCGCTGACCTTCCGTACCTCGAGCGCGAGGACGTTGCTGAGGCCCTGCGGTTTGCGGCTGAGGCAGTTCGCGAACGGGAGCTGCCGCTGCTGCCAAGCCCGGCGTGAAGTTCCTCGTCGACATCAACCTCTCCCCCCGTCTGGCCGACCAGCTCGGCGCCCTCGGCCACGATGTTGTGCACGCCTGGTCCCTCGACCTCGGATCGGCGCCGGACACAGTGCTACTTGAACGGGCTCGCGCCGAAGACAGAGTGCTGGTGTCGGCGGACTCGGACTTTGGGACGATCCTCGCTGCGACACGGGCAGCCACGCCGTCGGTGCTCTACCTGCGGGGAGTGACGGGCCGACGCGTCGAGGACCTCGTCGCCCGCATAACAACCGCCCTGCCGGCCGTCGAGAAGGCGCTCAACGCTGGGAGCCTCGTCGTGGTCGAGCCCGCCACCGTTCGCATCCGGTCGCTACCGATCCTCTGACGAAGCAGCACGGCCTTTTGGTCACAACGTGGTCACAAACTCCCCACCACGGAGCCACATGGGGCGGCACGGGCTGCCCGATCAAAAGGGTAAACACCCTGTTCAAGGCTTATGTACCAGCACCAGCCGGACGGGCCACCATGGCCAGGGTGAGAGTTCGAGTCTCCCCCCCGAGCCAGGTAGGAAGGACGGGGGTTCCAAACTAGACGGCCCAGCGTCCTGTCTCTATCCTGATGTGCATGGCCGGGATTGCCAGACTCGTGTCGATGACGTTCCTGGTCACAGGGCGCGAACGGGCATCACGGTGACTTCGGCGCGGTGCCTCTTAGTGGCGGCCTCGTTGGCTGGCACCCTAGCCACAGCCGGGGCGGCGGCAAGTGCAGGCGAGCTCCCTTATGTCTTGACAAACATCGGCATAAGCACGAGCAAGATGGCCGTTCGTCCCGCCGACATCGGAGTGAGCGCCGACGGTAACGGCTACCTGAGCCACCTCCACTGGACTAAGTGGGGTGCACTGACAGCCCAGGCCTCAGGTTTGCAGGACGACAGGACGTGCTGGGGACCGTGTTGGAAGTGGGTCGAGCGTCCCGTCAACGTGGATCTGACCGCACCCATTGAGGCCGACCACCGCTTGCTGTTCAGCAGAATGCGTGTCTGGGGTCCAGGGACGAAGCCCGAGGTCTTCACGATGGCGGAGCCGCAGTGGTGGGCACCGACCACGACGATGCCGTCGCCCACCCCTACGCTGGCTGGCGCTTGGTGGTACGTGGGGCACTCCGCCGGCGGGAGGGCAGTCGACGTGGTACGCCTCGATCTGATCGACTTTCCAGCCGGTACGCTCCATGGCACCTGGACGGAGACCGTAGCCCCTAAGTACCAAAGTGTCGCTCTCAACGGGACGGAGTGCCTTGGCTGCGGTGGACCCGCAGGCACCTACTGGAACTCATTCTCGGTGACCGGCTCGGGCACCACAAAGTCGTTCTCGCTCATGGTGGAGGACAACTCGCAAATGGAGTTCTCCGGGGGCCTGGGCACCCTCCCGTCTGGTGCGTCCAAATGGTACGGCTGCACGCCGGCAGGCGGCGCAATCATGCCGGGGGGTTACACCACTGGCGACGCCGCTGACTTGTTCCTGGTAGACGGCTCCAGTCTCATAGTTTTCTACCGGCCTGCCGCGTACTCCGGCCAGACCGTCGGGGTTGGACGCCCTATCACCTGCTACTGAAGGATGGACTAACGAAGTACAGGTAACGCAAGTGAAGGCCTCATGGGAGCTCCTGAAGGCCGCACCCGAGGCCAGCTCGCAGCACACGCTCCTAGTGGTCGACTGCTGAGATGGCGAGCGAGCTGACCCTGAGGGTCCGCAACGGGGCAGCTTCTGGCCGGAGAGCGATCGGGAGTGGTGCCCTGGCTGTAGAGCCAGCCGTCGGCTGAATCATGCGGCACGGTAAAGCTTCGACCAGCCACTTTCGACTACAACAGAGCGTGGACCTCGCGTGCGAGTCCCCCCTCCGACACAGCCGTTGACCAGGTTATTTGTGGTAGACCAGCGTTTTCGGTCGGCGGCCGAGATGCCTCCTAGTGGCATGTGTTAGTGGCTTGTTGAGCACCCTCTTCGGGCCAGACGGTCTGCTAGATGTCTTCCTCGAATGCTGTTGGGTCCTTCCAATCGTCGGGTGCCTCGATCCGGGCCTCGATACCAGCGTACTCGGCGAGCATGTACAGCAGGTTCGAGCCGCCGAGGAGCTCCAAGGGCTTGCCCTCGGCAAACTCGAACGAGGCTTTCCCATATCCGCTGGTCGTTACCAGGATCCCCTTCGATGCGCCCTCGTTGTGGACGGTGCCAAAGAGGTCACGCACGGCGCTCACACCTACGGTGTTCTTGTACCGCTTGGCCTGGATGACGACTTTGCCTCCGAGCACGGGGCGGGGGTCATAGGCGACACAGTCGACACCGCCGTCCCGCGACGGGCGCGTCTGGCGAGTCTCAAGGCCCATCTTCTCGAGCAGGTTGGTGATCAGGGACTCGAACTCACTCGGTTTCAGTTCCATGAGGTTGGGCCTTTGGTCCAGCTCGGAGATGATGTCGGTTTCCTCGATGAAACGGGGGTCAACCATGGAGAATTCAAGCACGGGGCGGACCGGCGCCAGCTCTGCTGGGCTCTTAGACACCCCCGCGTTCAACGCCTTGAGGCAAGCGGTCGGGTCGACGCGGGAGAGATCGATCGACGCGAAGGCGTCTTTCGTCACCCGAAGTGTGACCAAACAGGGGTGGATGGGCTGACCTGTCCCGGGGTCGATGGTACTGACGTGGCCGTTGAACACCAGTGTGTCGATATGGCCGCCGACATCTGCTCCGAAGATCTCGTGGACGGTGCGGAGCGTCACCTGGGCCACCACTGAGGAGTAGAGGGAGCGGCGCTGGGGCTCCGGGCGTTTGGCCGAGGAGATCTCATCGGATGCTCTTACGTACCTGTAGGCGGTCACCGTCGGGACGATGTCGGCGCCTGGGAGGTCGAGCTCCACCACGAGCTGTCGGGACTCGGGTACAAAGGCCAGCCGGGTCTCGCGAGGGAACCCTTCCGGGTAAGGGCTCTGGTCTAGGACTAAGGCGTTGTAGGCGCGCAGTGCCTCGGGAGCCGCGGCTGAGTAGTCGGCCTGAAGCTTCGCGACCTCGGCGTTGTGCTTCTCGGCTTCAGCCCGGATCTTGGTGACGAGCTTTTCATGCATGGCTCGGGCGAGTGCCACGCGGCCCAGTCGCGTTTGCTCACGGCGTTCGTACTCGGCGGTGGCCGTAGCCATTGTCTGACGTGCCCTTTCCAGCTCTTCGGCGTACTTCGCCTTGGCCTTGCCGAAATGGCTCCGCAGTCCGGTAGGTGGCGCCACGGCGAAGTCCGACGGCCGAGGTGGCTGCTCTGGCTGTCCCAACTGCCCGGGCTCGAAGGACGGGAAGACCGGCTCACGGCGCAACTGGGCAAAGTCGACCGCAGAGGGCCGAGTAAGGCTCGCGGCGAGGAGGCTTTCCAAGGCGCGCGCCGTGGTCTCGACATCGTCGGTCATAGCCGCCGCTCGAGCGAGCATGGACTCCTGGTAGAGGCGCCTCTTCTCCTTCTCGTTCGTTGCGACGGCGTGCTCATACGCACGTTGGGCGTGCTCTGCGTCGCGGATGGCCTGGCGCTGGGCGCGCTCCCGGGCGGCCTGGTCGCGCTGTGCCTGGCGCTGGTACTGGGCGTAAGTGGCCATGTAGCCACGTCTGCGTGCCACAGCGCTCAACCCCCTCTCAAGTTGACCGCGGCAGACGTCGCGGTTGCTGCTAGGGCAAGCATAAAGCGGCTGTTCACAGGCTGTAGGCGGCCCGGGCAGGGAGATGGGCGCCCTTTCACCTACGGCCAGTTGGACGGCCCCTGGTGGTCTTGGCCAAGAGGCCCTTTTGGTTACGAGCTACCCAGACCCACTTGGAGGCCGTCCCCTTGCTGACGTGCCAGGTGTCCATGACCCCGCGCAGGCTGCTGGCCAGGTAGACGTCAGCTACGGCCTGCCAGTGGTCGTCCTTGTGGGCGTCAGCCCGTCCCTTTCGTTTGGCACCTGCATAGACGGCGTGCCTGATCGCCATCTCGCGGTATGAGCGTGGAAGGCGCGCGTCGGCGTCGGACAGCAGGTCGACGTCGGCAGCGATCGTCCCCCTGCGCACGGCTTTGGCCCTCCACTCGTCCAACAGCCGGCGGAGCGGCAAGCGCATCGTTTCTGTACGGATTGGCGCCGGCTCACCATTACCCGGCACAGAGGGTTTGAGGAGCAGTCCTGGCCAGTTGGGTATGTCAACGGCCGCGGGGTCGGTGCCCCACAGTTCGACCCCTACCACCTCGGGACGCCCCGCAACCAGGCCGAACGTGAGGCGCAAGGTTAGGGGGCCAGCATCGCGGTCAGGCCACCTACGCTCGGTGCACCACAGCTCCTGGTCCATGACCTCATGTTGTCAAACTGGAGACGTTTTGGCAAATGGGGAAGGTCTACGCTACGTCGTCAGACAAAAGGTAAAGATACTCAGCGTTATGTCGTCCTGGACCTCGTCAATATCGTCTACGGTAATGCCATGGCCACAAGCCACGAACAGCACAGTGTCCCGCCGCCTCGGATAGTGCGCGATGAGCTCCCGCCCGATGACCTCCTGCTGGTTGTCCGGGGTGGCGCGAACAGCCTGAGCGACTCGGCCTCGAGCGCTCCGTGGGTGACTGCTGGGAGCAATACGGGTTCTTTGGCGTGTCGGTCTTTGGCGCTCCCGGCGACGACCTAGTAGTGCTGAGCCGGTCGACCATGGCGATCCGGCGACGTAGCCAGGTCCGCGCTGCCCGCTGTTGCTCGTTGCGAGCCGCAGGATTCGAGGTGGTCGCCACCTTCGCCAACCCAGGCCACTATTCGGTGGTGCTGCGCGACGCGACGCCAGAGCCGTTCGCGTTATTGCGTTCGTGCTTCTCGTCACCCGTGGACAACCCCGGCTTCCAGCCGGACCTTTGAGCGGTAGCATGAGGATGTGACTGAGCCTGCTGTCGAGCTGTGGGTCGACGACCACCAGGAGTACGAGCCTGGTGTCGTCCACGGGCATCTCCGTCACGCGCGAGTCTGGATCGACCCCCGTCCGGGGGACTACATCGTCGTAGGTGACGGCGATGCTCCGCCGGTGCTCGCCGAGGTGCTGAAGCGCGAGCCTGACGGCGAGCTGATGCTGCGCCTGCTGCCCGGCCGTCCCGATGCGCACCTAGAGTTCGCGACACGTCGGGTCTCGACCGCGGTCTGACGGTCAATTCTGGTCACCTGCTTTACTTCTGGTCCCGCGCTCACGACCAGGTCAAGCAGCGTGGCGAAGTTCTGACCAGGGACTTTCTACTACGAGGGGGCGTGCAGCAAAGTTTCGAGCCCCCCCTCCGACACCACTTCTGAGCAGGATAAACGCCTTTTGGGTAGGGTTGTCGCGGTGACCCCCTAGCCACCGCTCTGAGGAGCAAGGAATCCGAGACTGAACCGAAAAAGGCCCGGATGTCGCAATCGAGCCTTATGAGGGCCGGCACCGATCATCACTGCCATGACAGGCTCCTTTGTTATCTGGGGAAGTGGGGCCGCGGCAGGCATGTCTCATTACGGTGACGGGCGCTCGCGCCTCTTTTGAGCCACACCGCGGGCGAGGCCCGATGGGCAAGCACCTCGTTCTAAAGCCAGGCCGCAGGCGGTCGGCAGACGGTTCGGGAGCTGGCCC
>DATJSU010000004.1:0-1081 GCA_035503915.1 Acidimicrobiales bacterium
CACAAGGAGAGGGGCCAAGTGGAGGGCGCTGAGGTTCCGGGCAGGGCGTGGGTTCTTGACGCCCTAGGGACGGCTCGACGGCGGCAGCGCATACCGGAAGCTAGGAACATAGCCCGCCACCGAGAGCGCAGACGGCGGCGCTCTGCAGTGCCCCTGCCTGCTGGGCGGCGCCCAATTAGGAACCCGCGGGCCCGAGGCGCGGAGGACCTTACTAAAGTCGAGGCAGATCGTTACCGGGGAACGCGCCAAGCGCACAAGTTCAATGGCGAACGAGAAAGAGCTAGGTGACAGCCCTTGTTGACCAATGACGGCAAGTCCGCCATCCTCGTCGCCCGTCCGGGCCTCCAGCCGGCGGGCCCCGCACCTGGGCCCGTAGCGGCAGTCGCCCCAGCAGTAAGGGCCAGGCGGCGCTGGACCCCCTTCGTGGTATCGGGGGACCTGGTCAGCATCTCAGTGTCGTTCTTCCTCGGCGCTCTCGCACGCCAGCCTTTAGGGCTCCGCGAGGGCCCGGCCCTTGTTACGAGCCTCCTCCACGAGCTCGCCTACGTGCCGCTGTTCATAATCGTGATGGCTGCCTACGGCCTCTACCAGCACGAAACAAGAAGGGTGCGCCAGACCTCGTTCCTCGATACGAGCTCGCGCACCCATGCCCTCACCTTTGGTGCCATCAGCAGCCTGGCGCTTTCCCACGTCGTCCACCGCATGTTCGGCGCGCCTGAGATCGGCTGGGTGGAAGTCGTCTTCATGACCCTGCCGGCCACCATGCTCGTGCCCATCGGCCGGGCGGCCACCGCTGCCCTCCTCAGCAGGGCCGGCATCAGCCGCTCGCGGGTGATCATCGTCGGCTCGGGGTCAGTGGCAACCTCCTTGGCCCGGCGGCTCGCGCGCTGCGAGGACATCGAACTGGTGGGCTTCGTCGATGACGAGCCCTACCCGGGCAAGGGTGCCCAGAACCAGCACCATCTCGGCACGATGCTTGACCTGTCCCGGCTGTGCACCGAGACAGGCGCGGACCGGGTGGTGGTCGCCTTCTCCCAGACCGCCCAAGCCTGGGTGGCCGAGATGCTCCGCCAGCTCCCTG
>DATJSU010000005.1:0-33321 GCA_035503915.1 Acidimicrobiales bacterium
GCACTGGCGGGCGTGGGCGTAGGCGAAGGCGTAGGCGCGAGCGCGGGGGCGGGCGTAGGCGCGGGGGCGGGCGTGGGCGTAGGCACGGGGGCGGGCGTGGGCGTAGGCGCGGGGGCGGGCGTGGGCGTAGGTGCCGGCGTAGGCGTAGGCGTAGGCGCGGGGGCGGGGGCGGGCGCCGGCGCGGCCGCGGGTGCAGCCGTAGGCGTAGGCGCGAGGGCGGGCACCGGGGCGGGCGCGGGCGTGGGTGCAGCCGCAACAAGCGGGACAGGGCGCGCTGGGCCATCAGGCGGCATGGCACCTCCTCGAGGGGACCTGGGTCTTCTTGCTGAGGAGGCCTACCAGCCGGCCACGAGGCTCAAGGTGTTACCCTTCGATCATATCGAACATACATTCGGCACCGGCGAAGGAAATTACCTCCTCGCCGGGAAACCCCAGCGTTAGGGTTGGGCCGCGATGGCAACGTCAGTACTGGCAGATGCCTTCGGGCACAACGTGTGGGCCACATTGCGCTTGATAGAAGCGTGCACCCCGCTAAGCGACGAACAGCTCGGGCGCGAGTTCCCAGGTACCTACGGCTCAATCCTGGCGACGACGCGCCACCTCGTCGGTGCCGATGCCGGGTACCTGTTCGCCGTGACGGGGGGCCGCACCCCTCGCGTCGACACTGCGGATATGGACCTGGCCGCGCTTTCGCTAATTATGGGGCGCACCGGCGATGGATGGTCCGAGTTCCTGGAACAAGACCTTGACCCCGACGTAGTGATAGTGCGCCGGCGCGACGACGGGTCCGAATCGCATGCGCCGCTCGGCATCCGTCTCGCACAGGCACTACATCACGGAACGGACCACCGCAGCCAGATTTGCACGGCCCTTACGCAGCTCGGAATGGAACCTCCTTGGATCGACGTGTGGTCGTACGCGATGAAAGACAACCGGCTCACAAATATCCCGGCGAAAACGGGGGCCTAAAGAGACAAGGCCCTCAGTCTGCCCGGCCGATTGCAGACTGAACCGCCTCCCGGTCATCCAGTAGGCGGGCGCGCTCGACGATGGGCGCAGCGCGCAGGCGCTCAGCGACATCCCGAGCTTCGGAGATCGCCGCAGCGGCTCGCGGGTCGCCAACGCGCAAGAACTCAACGCCACACGTCAACAACTCGAGCGCCAAGTGATACGGGCTTGTATCCCGCAAAACAGCAATGACGTCGGCATAAATCGCATCGGCGACTGGAGCGCGGCCGTCCTCGAGCTCGCTGCGCACCAATGCCAAGCGCCGTTGCGCTCGCAAAGTGGGAGGCAACTGCTCAGGAGCGAATGCCCCGCTTAGTCTCAGGAGCTCCGCCAACACGTCCCTGCGCCCCAAAAGGACCGCTAGGTGGGAGGCAATGGGCCAAGCCCAGCGCACCGTTTCGTGGAGCGGTGGGAGCGAACCGATGCAACGCGCCACCTCGAGGGCCTGGCTCAGCGCGTTTTCTTCGTCCCCAGCCGCGAAGGAAGTGAGGGCTTGGACGAGTGTGACATTGGCGCGGCTCTGTACATTTTCGCTCGACAAACCAGGCTCAAGTTTCCCAACGGCCATTCGCGCTGTTGTAAGTTCGCCTCGAAGCGCCGCCAGCAGCCCGGCGACGAAGCAAATCTGCGGGTTGTCACTTAGTCCTTGTTCTCCCGCCTCATCGATGACTGATATTGCCTCGTCCCATTGGCCGAGTTCGAGCAACGCCGATATGATGTTGGCGGTGGAATAGGCGGCGGCGTCGGTACCCCCTGAGCGCCTCGCGTGCTGCAAAGCAGACCGGGCGACCTCTGCGGCGGCAGCTGGTTGAAATCCGCAAATCATGTCTGAAAGATTAATGAGGGCCACGCTCAACCGCATTTCGTCCCCCACCTTCTCAGCCAGCTGAGCCGCTTCGCGTAAGTACGAGATTGCCTTGTCGACCCGGTTAGCACGTGACGCCGCAGTGCCGACAAAACTCAACAAACGCGACAGGAAGCCGTCATCGACCGGGACAGCCCGACCAAGGTCAAGAGCTTCGCCGCCAAGGCGTTCTGCTTCTGCACAGTTGCCGGAGGAAAGGTAAGTGCTAGCCAGCGCAAAGAGAGCGAACACTGTGTCGGTGCCCGGCGGGTCCCGCAGCAGCGGGAGAGCTTCGTCAAGTGCAGCGCGCGCCTCGTCAATGCGAAGGAGCGATTGCAATGCACGGGCATTGACGACCTGGGCGCGAGCTGCTGCGCGCACTTGCCCGATCTCGGCACGCAGCGCCCTAGCCATTGTCGCGAATCCAATAACATCTTTGTAATCCCCGGCCGTGTGGCCGAGTTCGGCGGCCTTCTCCCACAGTTCTGCCGCCTTCTCCAACCTGTCGCGCTCGGGCTCACGATCGCGTTCGGCAACCAGTGACGCCGCACGTGAATAGCTGCGGGCGGCCCGGGCGGGCGCACCACTCCTAGCCGCCCGGGATCCAGCGCGCTCGAGCATGATCACAGCCTCTGTCCTCAGGGTCGCTACGTCTGCTGCGGCCGGCACCGCGCGAATTGCGTCAAGGTAATGATTGGCAACGATTTCTGCTATTTCATCGGCGTCATTGGCAAAGCGCGAACGAAGGTGCTCGGCAACAGCCAAGTGAAGGTCTTTGCGATCTCGCCGTCCGATCCTGTCGTAAGCGGCGCGACGCAGCATCTCGTGAGTAAAGCGGTAATCCCCCCGCTGGGAGGACACGGGGCGCGTGCTGACGGCGAGGACCGAGCGCCGTACCAGCTCTTCGAGACCGGCTCGGACACGAGGGTCATTGTCACCGGTCACGGCCGACAAAGAGGCGGCGGAAAATTCGGTCCCGAGGACTGAAGCTGCTGCCAATAGCCGGCGCTCCCCCACATCGATCGCGTCAAGCCTCGCGCCAAGTAAGCCCACGAGGCTTTCAGGCACCTCGACCGCTTCGAGGTCGCCGATGAGGCGGAATGCTCCCTCGGACGGGGCAATAGCGACAATGCCATTGTCGACGAGGGACCGCACAGTTTCGACGGCGAAAAGGGGGATGCCTTCCGACCGCGCGGCGATGACTTGACGGGCGTCCCGGGGGATGCCGGGCACCAGCGATTGGACAAGCCGGTTGATCTCTGCCGCCTGAAGCGGAGCGAGCGTGACCAACCTATGGTTCGGGAGCTGGAGCAGGCGCGAATGGCGTTGGAGAAGCTCGGGCCGAGTGAGGACGAGCACGAGGATCGGCAAGTGCTTCGAGGAGCCAGCGAGCTCCTCAAGGAAAACGAGGAACTCTTCATCGGCATGTTCCGCGTCCTCGACTACCAGGACGACTGGGGCGCTACCGGCAAGGTGTTCAAAAAATTGGCGCCAGCCCGCGAAGAGCTCAGCGCGCGATGGGGCGGCTGCTGTAGGGCCTTCCATATCGATCCCTAGCAGACGGGACAAGCTGGCCTGCACATGAGTGCGGTCTCCCTCAGAAACCAAGCCGGCTAAGCCCTCCGAAAGTTTCGCCGCGGCGACGGCAGGGGTATCCTCCTCGGCGATCGCGAGCCGCTGCCTGACAATCTCGGCGAGAGGCCAGAACGTTACGCCCTCGCCATAGGACAGACAACGGCCATGGTGCCAGAGCACCGTTTCGACGAGGCCGTCCACGTACTTTTCGAACTCCCACGCGAGCCTCGATTTCCCGACGCCGGCGAGGCCCGATACCACGACGACTGCCTGGTGGCCCTGTCCGGCGACGCTGTGGAACTCCTCTTTGAGCGACCGGAGCTCTGCCTCGCGCCCCAGCAACGGGGCATCCAGCGCGCCCCGCCGGCGACGACCGCCTACGCCGGCGGTAACCCGGGTGGCTCGCCAGAGCCTTACAGGTTTGCCGATGCCCTTCAGCTGGAACTTGCCGGCAGCTTCGAAGGCTATTGCGTCTTCGGCTAGGCGCTGAGTCGCATCGTCTACATAGCAGCGGCCGGCTGGGGCCGCCGCCTGGATCCGGGCAGCAAGGTTGACCGTGTCGCCGATTATCAGCCCTTCGTGAGCGACCTCGACGGCGGCTACAGCTCCCGAAGCCACTCCAAGGTGAACTGCTAACTCGACGCCGGCTGACCGGCCGTAGTTCGCGACCGCGTCGGCAAGCTCCAACGCCGCCCTGACGGCGCGTTCGGGATCGTCCTCATGCGAATTCGGCACTCCCCAAACGGCCATGACAGCGTCGCCTATGAACTTCTCGACGGTCCCGCCGAACTGACCTACGACTCGTCTAGCGACCTTGTAATAGCCGGAAAGCAGTTCCCTGACTTCTTCGGGGTCCTGGCCTTCCGCCATGGCGGTGTAGCCGACGATGTCGCAGAAGACGACAGAGACCCTCCTGCGCTCTCGCAGGCCGGTACTTGCAGGCGCCTCGTGGTCGAGACGCCCCGGATCCTCGCGAGCGGCCGGAGCCGGGCCCAGGGGGACGCCACAGCTACCACAAAACCGCTGCCTCGGCGCCACCCTCTCACTGCACGCTGGACAACGAGGCGTCACGGGTCACCCAGGCCGCGTCCGGTCCCCACTCCTGACCGTAGCGAGGAAGGGGCACCCCGAGCAGTCGCCACCAACCGGGATGCTAGTAAGCCGGCGAGGGCGTGCGAAGAGTTATCCCCACCATCGGTCCCGGGCTGAACACTCCAAGGCGATTGTCACTTTCTGGGCTTGACCAGCAATTTTGTAGGCCTACGCTCGGTGCCCAGCCCTTCAGGTAAACCTTCGTGGGGCGGGAGGGACCGGAAGTTTGCCACGACTTCGACGCAGTTGGAAGCGGCACCACCTGTTCGCATTGGTGGCTGCGGCGGGGCTCGGGCTAACTCTGCCAGCCTTGTGGGCGGACGGGGCGCAGACTGGCGTAGCGGCCGCGGCGACGGCAACACCTGTGCCTGTAGCCGGCGTTGGGGCGTTCGGGTACGGGTGGGGCCAACTCGCTAACCCCGGGGATGTCGCCATCAGCCCGCAAGGTGACCTGTTTGTCGTAAGCACCTCGAATGCTGAGATCCTTGAGTTCGCACCCATTTCGGGCACCTCGTCCTATGAGGCGACGGGCACCGTTGTCGTCGAGGGCACAATCCCGGGGACCGCGTCGACAGGTATCAACGAAGTTACGGACCCAGCTGGCATCGCCTTCGATGCAAACGGCGACTTGTTCGTGAGCAGTATTGGAGAAAGTGACGTCGTTGAGTTTGCCTATAGCTCCTCGACGGGGACGTACTCCGCGACGGGGACGGTGGTCGCCGGGACGGGCACATCGGGCTCTGCCTTGGACCAACTAAGCGTCCCCGAAGGTATAGCCCTTGATCCCCAGGGAGACCTGTTCGTCGCAGACTCTGCCAACGAACGAGTTGAGGAGTTCACATATAGCAGTTCAACCGGAACGTACTCTTCGAACGCCATCGATGTGGCGGGCACAGGAGTGGCAGGGACCGGCGCCGGCCAGCTAGTAAACCCGCAAGATGTGATCCTCAATGGCTCCGGGGACCTCTTCGTAGCCGACACCGGGAACGACCGCGTTATGGAGTACGCGTACAACTCTTCGGCGGGTTCGTACTCGTCAAGCGGCACACAAATAATCGGATCGCTCCCGACCGACTTCAACTGGATCACCTTCGACTCGAGCGGCGACCTCTTCGTGTCTTACCCGTACAGTGCCCCAACCGTAAATACCCCGAGCGGCGAGGGGGGCGTAATCTTCACGGCGAGCTCAGAGATCACGCCCGGAGGCGTGCAAGAGTTTGCGTATGACTCCACAACCGGTGCCTACGCAAGCTCGGGGAGCCTGATCAGCAGCGCTGCCGACTTGGTCAACCCCGGCGGGTTGGCCTTCAACCCGAGCGGCGACCTGTTGGTTGCGGAAACGACCAACGCGACCACCGCTGCCGAAAGCTCCTGGGACGTCGTCCTCGAGTTCACGTACAACTCGTCGACTGGCACCTTCTCCCCGCAAGGGACAATACTCGCGCAAAACGAGGCCTCCGATACGGGCATAAGTGCAGTTGCCATCGACAGCAAGGGCGACCTTTTCGTGAGTGATACGCTCTCAGAGGCCGGCGCCAGCACTGGTATCTTCGAGTTCGCGAACGACGAGCTCGACAAGGCCTACCCCACCACGGGTTCACAGATAAGCGCTACGGGCGGGGTGGCCCTGGCATTTGACAGCAACAACGACCTCTTCGTGGCCAGCACGACCGGCGTAGTCGAGTTTCCCTGGAACTCAACGACCGGCGGCTATCCGGCAACCAGCGTTGCCGTCCCGGGCGCGACGCAACTTTCAAATTTATCAGTAACGGCAATGGCTTTTGACAGCAAAGGAGACCTGCTAGTTGCTAGCGGCAACAACGTCCTCGAGTTCGCTTATAGCGCGAGCAGCGGGACCTGGGCTGCGTCAGGAACTGTTCTGGTCACGATTACTCCCGGGACGTTGCCAACCGGGTATACCAGTTACATCGGTGGCATCTCTGGCATCGCTCTCGACTCGAGCGGCGACCTGTTCGTCTCGAACCCTACGGCCTCTGAGGTCCTGAAGTTCACCTACGGCAACACCGGCACGTACTCAACGACAGGGATCATCGCGGCGGGACAGGGTGGCACGGGAGATGGGCTTTCCCAGGTTTACGAACCAACCCAGCTTGCAGTCGACAGTACCGGGGACGTCTACGTGGTAGACGCAGGCAACGACAGGGTCATGGAGTACACGCCCGTCCCCGGCGCCAGCAGCTACTTCGACAACGGCACAGAGATCTTTGCCGGCCTGGCGGTCACCGACCCGGATAACGCGGGGATCGCCCTGGACGCAGAAGGGGACGTGTTTTTCGGTAACGACTCCAGTAGCGGGGTCGTTTATGAGGCGGCAGCAACCTCTAGCACTTCACCGACAACAACCGGGAGCACATCGCCGACTTCGACATCCTCCAGCACGTCAACCTCCACCACGACGTCGAGCACGACCACCACCACGACACCGCCCGGCACCTTCCCGGGCTGGACGGCAATCACACCGCCCGCCACGCTGGAACTCGGGTCTCCCTCGGGCTCACCGGTGTCGTGCGCCCCGGGGACGACATACTGCGTTGCCGTGATCGACTCGAGCGCCGTAGTGAACAGCGTTGGTGCGACGGGGCAGGGTGTGGCAATCACCTCTAACCTGACTTCCTGGTCCGAGTACAACTCGCTGCCATCGCAATTTGCAATCGTCACATCGATCTCGTGCCCAACATCAACACAATGTGTCGCCGTCGGATCAGGGGTAGGCTCCGCCCCTGTCATCGCGGTATCGACAAATGGAGGCGTCAGCTGGACGGACGCCAATATGTCTTCGTTTGCGAACGCTCCCGCCGGGGGCTGGGCCTGGTCCGTCTCCTGCCCGTCAGCTCTCGTCTGCTACACCGTCGGGGGCTCAGCGGGACCGCCGGCCGCTATGGCCGCCGTCTCGACCGACGGCGGCATGGAATGGACGTTGTTGGACAACCACCTGCCAACGCCGCAAAGCTATTACCTGGAAGGCATCTCATGCTCCTCGACGTCGAGCTGCGTCGCAGTCGGCGCGCTCTCGGACACGGGCCCAGCCATTACGATGTCTACGACCTCCTCTGGTACGACCTGGTCTCAATCAACGTCGTCAACCCTGAGCGAATTCATTTCGCTTACATCAGCGTCATGCCCGACCGGGACGACTGTCTGTTTTGCAAGTGGCTATCCCGAGAACACCATTGTGTCTGGTGTTCTGACTAGCACGAACTCTGGCGCTACGTGGACTACCCTGCCGACAGGCGATTACTATTTCGCCTCGATCAGTTGCGCCAATACCTTGACTTGTTGGGCGGCTACTGGCGCTGCGTCATATTGGTCGACCTTGGCGGGGACCAATAACGGGGGTTTGACGTGGCAGATCGATAGCGCGCTGCCTGGGTCGGGGAACGAAGTCGCCTGCGCGTCGACCGAGGTATGCATTTCCACTGTAGATAACCAGTTGCTGGTCACGGACGATAATGGCAACATCACACCGGGTGTCCCGGCGACGAGCACGACCACCTCGTCAACCACTACCTCATCGACTACGACGACGTCGACCAGCACGACTACGTTGCCGACCACAACGACGACCAAGGCGACGACGACCACAACGACAAAGCCAACGACCACGACGACCAAGGCGACGACCACGACGACGACAAAGCCGACGACGACTACGTCATCGACAACGACAACGTCGACAACAACCACCACCGTGGCCCCGACCACCACAACGACGACTGGCACTGGCGCGCCCAACCTCATCCCGGACCCGGGCTTCGAGACCTCTGCCGTCCCCGCCGACTATTGGGGCAGCACTCTGGCCCTAACGACCTCCGTCGTCCACTCGGGGGCCCAGGCCCTCGCGCAGACCTTGACGTCGACGAGCGGCGGCTGGGATCTGGACGACAACTCGAGCTGGTACGCGCCGGTCAGTTCCTCGAGCACTTATAGCGCCTCTGTCTGGGTGCGGGCGACCGCAGCGGTCAAGGTCGACATAGGAGTGGACCTGCTCGAATCGAACGGGACCTATGTCAAGACCGATAACAGCGCATCGGTCACGCTCGCCGCCAACACCTGGACGCAACTAACGGTCACCGGGGTCAAGCCGACTTCCACCGAGGCCTATGCGGGAATGGAGCCCGACTTCTCCAAGGGGACTAAAGGTATGATCCTCTATTGGGACGACATGTACCTTGCTGCTTGAGAATTGATCGCCCGGTGCCAGCGCGCACTGCCCGTCGTGGCCCCGGCTTCGGCCGGGGATCTGCCGTCTAATTCCCGGCGGCGCGGGCCCCCTCCGACAACTCGCCACGGCCGTCCACCGGCACGAGCGCACCCAGTTGGTCGGGAAGGCGCATTTCCGCCCACCGGACCCGGCCTGCTTGGACAGCACCCCGGACGAGACGCTCTCTCGTGCTGAGCTGGCTCCGGCCGGTCTTCACTTCCACGAAGACGATCTCACACTCCCCGCTGTCCAAGCCGTGGAACACGACGTAGTCGACGGGTGTCCCGATAAAACGGGCTTCCCGGGGGTCGAACTCGGCTAGGAACTGGGGAAAAAGAGGAGCAAGGTGCTCCTGGACCTTGCCTGAAACGACAGCACGACTTTGCAACACCGCCTCTTGGCGCGCCGCTCGTATATGGTCGTCCGTCCAACGGTATGTCTGATAGTGAAGATCGCGCTCGTAACGGGCATCGCGCACCTTCACGACTGCCCACATGACCACGATGACCGCCACCACGGTGGCGAAGACTCCGGCCACCACGAAGCTCATGGCTCTCCCCCACCTGTCGTTGCATGTCTCGGCACGTCGACCAGCTAATCAGGGGGGTGTGACAAGAACCGCCTAGTCCCCACCTCGCCACCTCGGCGGAAGGTGCTCGCGAGACCCCAAGCGCTCCAGCTGGTCACCAGCGAAGGGAGCCGGTCAGCACTCACCGACTTCTGCGCTGTTGTACTCGTCGAGAGAGCTATAAGGGCTGGGAAGAGCGCCGTTGGTCGCGTAATAGCCGAAGAGGTTGTCCGCCACCGTCCATAGGCCGTCAATCCTCGAGCACACGGTACTCAGCGCCGCGCTCGGCGTCGCGTAGACGAGGGCGGCAACGCTGTCGCTGTACGGGGCGCCCTCCTGCCCGTTGACCCATGACCCCTGTTCCCATGACGCCGGCGCCCACCGCTTGAAACTCTGCTCATTTCCCTCGAAGGCGACGACATAATTGGGCCAGGTTGTCGAAAAGCTCTGCCCGGCCTCAAAAGGCCAGGAAGTCGTCCCGGAATCGGTGCCCCAGTTCCAAACGATTTCGTCCCATCCGTTCTGGCGCGCAGTGGAGGTTATCGACGAGTAATAGCTCTCGTCGGATGACGAGGCAGCATCGTTGGTCTCGTCGAAGAAAAAGCCCGAAATCGTCGGGTCGAACGCCGCCCACTGCTGCATCTCCTCGTCAACTGTGCTGACAGAGACACTCTCATAACCCGTGTTGATATAGCCGAGGGCCATTCCCTTTGCCGTACCGCCGGGTGTGCAGGCTTCCATGGCAGGAAGGAGGTCGTCTTCCTCCAAAGCCCAGTCGGAGTCGCTGCTCGTCGGCGGCCCGCTGTTCGCCCCGGTCCCGATTACCAGGGCGTCATTGGCGCAGGCGGCTGCCCAGTCACCGGCCAACGTTGAGCTGCCTGCGTACTCGTAGAGCGGCACGATCTCAACCTGCGGGGCGGCTGGCCCCCCGGGCAGGGTCGTCGCCGTCGTCGTGGTCGTAGCCCGGGTGGTTGTCGTAGCCCGGGTGGTTGTCGTCGACACGGTCGTGGTCGTCGACACGGTCGTAGTCGTGAAAGCGGTCGTCGTGCTACCCGGCCGGTGCCGGCTCGAGGGGTTGGAGACCTGACCGACTAAGTGGGAGGCGTCCCCTGAACCCTCGACGCTTGCCGCGTTGGCACCCGTGGCGGTCGCAGTCGCAGCTCCCAGCGTCGCGAGGGCGCCCAAAGCGCACACGACCGCCGCCCCGCTCCTCCGGCGGCGGCCGGCTGTCGGTCGATTCAGCACACCGATCTAGGGAGAAACTCGGTTCACGCGAGCACCTTCCTTGCTGCCGCCCAAGTTGTACTTGGTTCCCTGGGTGGCCTCCACTCACCCCTGCCACCCGTTCCCGCTGACGCTAGGCCGACCCAACGGCCGCCGCCAGTCCCAGAGCCAGCCCGACGGCGGCGGCATCGGCCCCGAGAGCGGCGCAAACCCGCGACCGCCGCGGGCCGGCATGAGCAAGCACGGCAACCCGTGAGGTGCTCTGGGGCTCGGGAGCGGTGAGCAAGATCCTCATCGAGCGCGTGGAAGGCACCCAGCCGCGATACTCGTCGTGTGATAAGAGCCGTGGTTTTCGACCTCGACGGTGTCCTGCTCGGCTCCGAGCCGCTGTGGGACCAGGCCAGACGCGAGGTGGTAGCAGACAACAAGGGCCACTGGCACGACGACGCCACCGCGATCATGCAGGGGATGAGCTCTCTGGAGTGGTCGAGGTACATCGCGGAAGAGCTCGGGGTCGACCTCAGCCCACCCGAGATCGTCGACGTCGTCGTTTCAAAGCTCCTGGCGAGCTACGACAAGGGGCTACCGCTGCTGCCGGGAGCGGACGACGCCGTCCGCCGGGTGGCAGCCAGATGGCCGCTCGCCCTGGCGTCCTCCTCCAACCGCGTCGTCATCGACCGAGTGCTCTCGGTCACGGGTTGGGACCGGTACTTCCAGGCGACCGTGTCCTCCGAAGAGGTCCCAAAGGGCAAGCCCTCGCCTGACGTCTACCTCGAGGCCGCGCGTCGCCTCGAGAAACCGCCCGAATTATGCGCGGCTGTCGAAGACTCAGCCAATGGCATCCGTTCGGCCGTAGCCGCGGGACTGCAGGTGGTCGCGGTCCCAAACGAGGCCTACACGCCTCCCGAGGGGGTGCTCATGAGAGCCGAGGCGGTCATCTGGGATCTGTCGCAGCTGACCGCCCAACTGCTCGACAGCCTCGGCGGCGGGGAGATGATCTCCGAAGACCTGCTCGACCAAGACCACCCGTTCGACGAGGAAGGCGACGAGGAGGGCGAGGACGGCGAAGAGGGTGACGAGGGCGAGGAGCAGCTCGACGAGGAAGAGGACGAGTCCTTCCCGGCTTCTGACCCACACTCCGAATGGGCTGGGCCCGAACAAACCCTCACGTGAGAGGCGGAAGTCGCTGCCCCGCTCCGAGCACAGGCGAAAACAAGTCGCCCAGCTTCTCAATTCGCCCGAGGACCGTGCGGACCGTGAAACCGTCGGGCCGGAGGCCCGGGTCGTCCAGCTCGTCCCACCCGATGGGTGCCGAAACAGGCGCACCAGGCGACGGGCGAGGGCTGTAGGGAGCAACGAGCGTTTTATTGACGGCGTTTTGGGTGTAGTCGAGGCGTGCGAGCCCACTCCTATCGGTCACCTGCCACTTCCAGCTGACAAGGTCGGGCACCACCGCTCCGATCGCCTTGGAAAGCTTCTCCGTCCACTGACGTGTCTCGGTGAAGCTCGGCCCTGGGCTGACGGGGATCCAGATCTGTAAGCCCCGCTGGCCCGTGACCTTCGGTTGGGCCCGGACGCCCAAATGCTCGAGCGCCGTCCGATGGAGGCGGGCCAGCACCAGCAGGTCGTCCCATGTGGTCTGCTCACCGGGATCCAGGTCGATGAGGGCGTAGGTGGGCATCCGGGGCGCGTCGGTGCGCGACGTCCAGGCGTGCCACTCGAGGGCACCGAAATTGGCCGCCCACACCAGGGCTGCCGGCTCGTCGACAACGAGGTAGGTCCGGCTCTCGCCAGGATCTGCCTCTGGGTTGTCCCAGCGAGGGAGCCAGCCAGGCGCGTGGGCCGGCAACTCCTTATGCCAAAAACCCTTTGACTGGGCGCCATTCGGGAAGCGGTGCATGTTCAAGGCGCGATGCTGGAGGTAAGGCAGCGCTGTAGGGGCGATTTGCGCCGCATACCTGATTAGTTCTCTCTTGCTCACCGGCTCCTCACCGGGACGGCCGGGGAAGAGGATCTTGTCCAGGTTGGTGACATGCAGTTCGCGGCCAAAGACATGCCAATCGCCCTCGGCACCCATACCGTCCAATTGGGCGAGCTCGTCGTCTGTCGGGCCAGGAGGGACGGGCGGCACCGTCGGCACGGTGACCGACGCCTCGCTCGCCGGCCGGTCGGAGTGCCAGATCCTCTCCGGCTCCGCCTTCACCTCGTCGTTGGTCCTGCCGGAGAGCACAGAACGTGGGTGGTCCTCGGGGTCCCACCCCTCGACTGCGAACTCGTCGCGCTTGTGCAGCAGGAGCCACTGCTCCTTGCCGGGCTCGCCACGGCGCGTCCTCACGAGGATGAAACGTCCCTTCAGCTTCTCGCCATGCAGGTCGAGGTGAAGCTCACCGTCCCTTAGCGCCTTGCCCGGATCGGGCGGGTGACCAGCCTCGTCGATATCCCACGTGCCTGCGTCCCAGACGATGACGTCGCCGGCCCCATAGCCTCCCGACGGGATAACGCCTTCGAAGTCGAAGTACTCCAAAGGGTGGTCCTCGACATGGAACGCCGCCCTTCGCACGGCTGGGTCGAGCGTTAGGCCCTTCGGCACCGCCCAGCTCACCAGAACACCATCGATCTCCAAGCGGAAGTCGTAATGGAGGCGGCGGGCGCGGTGGCGTTGCACGACAAAGCGGCGGGGGCCGCTCTCAGCAGCGGGAGGCTGCCCGCCAGCGGGTTCGCTGGTCTTCGTGAAGTCCCGCTTCTGCCGATAGCTCGCCAAGGGGCCGCCCTCGGCCGGAGGAGCGCTCGAGCGAGCGCCTGAGCGAGCCACCGCACCACGCTAGCGGTGCTCGCTCGACAAAATTGGATCTCCCAACGTCCGACCGAACATACGTTCGATAGATTGAGGCCCGTGGCTCTCACCGGAGGGGCCAGCGTGCTCCATGCCGACCTCGACGCCTTCTACGCGTCGGTAGAGCAATTGCTCGACCCCTCGCTGAAGGGCCGGCCGACCGCAGTCGGGACGGGGGTCGTATTAGCTGCCTCTTACGAGGCGAGGTCCTTCGGCGTGTCAGCCGGCATGCCGGCATGGAGGGCACGACAGCTCTGCGGCCATCTCAGGTTCGTGCCCGGTCATTTCCGGGAGTACCAGAGGCTGGGCGACCAGGTAGTGGACCTGTTCTCCGATTACACGCCCCTGGTCGAGCGCATCTCGATCGACGAAGCGTTCTTGGACGTGGCGGGGGCCGGGCGTCTCTTCGGCTCCCCGACCGAGATCGCCGCCGCCCTGCGCCGCCGCGTGCGTGAAGAGGTCGGCTTGCCTTTGTCAGTCGGAGTGGCGCGGACTAAACACCTTGCAAAAGTGGCCTCCCAGGTGGCCAAGCCCGACGGGCTTGTCGTTGTGGCGCCTGAGAGCGAGCGGGAGTTCCTCCACGGGCTGCCAGTGTCGCTCGTATGGGGCATCGGGCCAAAATCGCAGGCCAACCTCGCCCGTGTCGGCATCAAGACCGTCGGGGAGCTCGCGGAAGCACCAGGCAACGTCCTCGAGCGGCTTTTCGGCCGGGCTATCGGGGAAAAAATGGCCTCCTTGGCGACCAATATCGACCCCCGCCAGGTAGGGCACCAGCGGGCAGCCTCTTCCATAGGCGCCCAGGCGGCTCTCGGCCGTCAACGGCCCACTGGGGACCTCCTCAGGTCCACTCTCGGCTACCTGGCGGACCGCGTCGCCAGCCGCTTGCGTGCCGCCGAGCGGGCGGCGCGCACTGTGACGGTACGGGTCAGGTTCCCGGGGATGCGCGCTGTCACGAGATCCACGACCCTCGCTGTCCCAGTAGACACGACGTTGACGCTGACCGAGATCGCAACCGAGCTTGCCTGTACCGCCCTGGCTCAAAATCGGTCGGAAAAGGAGGTCACGCTCCTGGCTGTCTCCGCCTCCCGTCTCGTCGCGCCATCGCTTCAGCTCGCGCTCGGGCTCTGTCGCCCGAGCGCCCCTGCCGGCCTGGACGCGTCAGCGGGGACGGTCCTGGCTGCGAGGTGGGCTTTGGACCATTCGGTTGACGCCGTCCGGGCGAAGTTCGGCCGGGGTGCAGTTGGTTACGCCGCACCCACACTGTCGAGCGCGGCGCGGGTACCGGAAGCCTTCAGGGAGCTGGCCGAGCACTAGCGCTGAAGGCGAGGAGTGGCCACTGTCGACCGGGAGGGTGCGGCCCTAGCGACCAGACCCGCCCTTCAGCCAGGAAGGTCGAGGGCTAGTAAGTCGCTCGCCCGCCGCTGATGTCGTAGACAGCGCCCGTCGAAAAGGACACGGCGTCCGAGGCCAGCCACGAAATGAGCTCGGCAACCTCCTCCGGCTGGCCGACCCGCTTCATCGGGATCAGGCTTGTGATGTGCGCGAGGACTCCGGGCTCGGTGCTCTTGTTCATCGGCGTGGCTATGACGGCCGGCGCGATCGCGTTGACCAGCACACCAGTGGTCGCCAGCTCTTTACCGGCAGATTTAGTGAGGGCGATCACGGCAGCCTTCGATGCCGAATAGGCGGACAGGTTGGGGTTGCCGTCCTTGCCGGCCATGGAGGCGACGTTTACCACGCGTCCCCAGCCACGCTCGACCATCCCCGGTACAAAGGCCCGCATCATGTTGGCAATCCCGACGACGTTTACCTCCAGGACCCGACGCCAGCTCTCGGCGTCGGTAGCGAGCAGGGGTACGTTCGGGCCCACGATCCCGGCCGAGTTGACGAGGACGTCTACTGGACCGAGCGACCGCGCGGAGGCGCTAACCCCGTCGACATCGGTGACGTCGAGCCTTATGTCTGCCCCGTCGGCAACGTCTGCCGTTACGACGTCGAGCCCTTGACCCCGGAGTTTCGCGGCCGTTGCAGCGCCGATGCCGCTCGCCCCGCCCGTCACAATCGCCCTTCTCATCTCGCAGCCGACCTCCGATGCGACCAGACGGGCGTCCTGCTTATCAGAACTTCACGTGGAACTTCGGCCCCTCGCCGGCACCGGGGGGGCGCTCACCGGCAAGCACGCCTGCGAGCCCCTCTGGGCTCAGCGTCGACGCTATGAGCGGACGAGGGTCAACCAAGCCCGAAGCGTACGCTGCGACGGCCTCCCTCAAGCCTGCCGACGCACCGAGGATCCCGACAGCAGTGACGTCCTTGAGAGCCAGCACGCGGCTGTCGAGCAAGCTCGGTTCGGAGGCGATCCCGACGAAAACGACCCGCTTGCCCGGCTCGACCAGCTCGAGCGCCTTTGCGGGCAACCCAACGGCGTCAGTTGCGTCAATGATGGCGTCCCAGGGCTCGTCCGGGAGCTCTTCCTCCGGCCACACATCGGCGAACCCGATCGAGCGCGCGAATTCACGCGACCGGGCGGATCTTTCGAGCAAATGGGGCTCTGCGCCAACAGCGCGGGCAAACATGGCTGTCAACAAGCCGATCGTGCCGGCTCCCGCCACGAGCACCCGGTCGCCGGCTCGGAGGGCCGCCGAGCTGACGGCGCGCCAGGCGCTCCCCGCCGGTTCGACCATTGCGCCCATCGAGTCGTCCACCTCGTCCGGGAGCGGGCATAGCGAGCGCGCCGGGACGCTCACCCGCTCGGCCATGGCCCCGGGCCTGCCCCCTCTGATGCCGAGCTCGGTCCGGTACTGGCAGACGTGGTGAAAACCCGAAAGGCAGCGACGGCAGTTGCCACAGCCGAGCATCGTGTCCCCAGTGACGCGGCGCCCCAGCCATGAGCGGTCGGCCCCCTCGCCAACCGCGCTGACTACGCCGGCCCACTCGTGGCCGATCCGGACCGGGTAGCTGGCCCTGCCCTCGGCCAGATAAACCATCGTGCCCTTGTAGAACTCCATATCAGTCCCGCAAAAGCCGGCGCAGCTCACTTCGACGGTCACCTCTCCGGGGGCCGTCATAGGCTCCGGAACCTCCGCGACCCCCGCCTCTCCCGGCCCCCAGATGACGAACGCCCTCACGACGCTGCCAGGAGTTGCCTCCGAGGCCGCGACCTCACGGCGAGCCGGCGACCAGAGATTGCACGGTCTCGCGGAGCTGCGAACCGGAGAACGGCCGGGCAATGAAGGACGCGACCCCACTGTCGATGGCTTCGCGGCGCCGGCTGTCGTGGGCCGTAAAGGCCACTACGGGCACGTCCCGCAACCCAGGCTCACGCCGGAGATCGGGCAGGATGTCAAGCCCATCTTCGTCCCCAAGGTCAAAATCGAGCAGGACGAGACCGATCTCGTCGGCTCGAGCGCGTTGCAAGGCGGTGTCGCGCCCGCTCGCCTGGATCACTTCGAGCCCGAGTGAGTCAAGGCACCACGATACCAGCTGGGCAATACCCGGCTCGTCGTCGATAACAAGGACCTTCTTCACAGCACCGCCCCCAACACGTCCTCGACCTTACGCGTAAGAGCCAACGGAGAGAATGGTTTGGTGAAATAGCCGTTAGCGCCCGCCTCCTCGGCATCGCCCACATCGCTCGACTGCGCCCGGGCCGTGAGCATGATCACGGTTGTCGAGCCAAGCTCGGGCTGGCTCTTCAGCTGGCGGCATACCTCGAGACCCGACATGTCCGGCAGCATTACGTCCAACAAGACGAGGTCTGGACGGTGCTCTCGCGCCAGCTCCAAGGCCCGGCGCCCGTCCGCCGCCTCGATTATTTCGTAGCGAGCGCTGTCAAGGGTCATGCGCACGAGCGTCCTGACACCATCTTCGTCATCTACTATCAGCAAAGTCCTCACTCTTGCTCCTTCATACCTTGTACAGCGAGTTGTGCGTCGCCGGCACGTGGCGCGACCCGAGGCAATGCAAAGGTAAACGTCGTCCCTCTGCCTAACGCACTTTCGACCCAGATCTGACCGTGTTGCATCTCGACCAAGCTCTTCGTTATGTACAAGCCCAACCCGGTCCCAGCTACTTGCCGGACCTCGGGCCGGTCTGCCCGGCTAAATTTCTCGAACACCAATGAGCGCTCTTCCTCGCTCATCCCGATACCCTGATCAGCCACAGAGATCTCGAGGTATTCTTTGCACTCCCGTGCCGTAACGCGTACTTGAGAGAGCGGGCTCGAGTACTTGAGGGCGTTGGACAGCAAATTGACGAGGACCTGCACCAGTTTGTCCCGGTCGGCCATCACCGGTGGAGCGTTCGGGGGCAGGTCGACGACCAACCGCCAGGGCACCTCCGCCGGTAGTCCTCGGCCGTTTACAGGCTGCGAAGCCGCCACCCGGGTGGCCTCGACAACGGCATCGTCGAGGGATACCGCGCCCAGGTCGACATGAAGCTTGCCCGAGTCGATTCGCGACACCGACAACAAATCGTCTATCAGCCTTCCTAGACGCTGTGCGGAGCTGAGTATCTGCCCGAGCGCCTCGCGGGACCGCTCAGCCCCGAGGTCGTCTCGTGACAACAGCAGTTCGGCAAAACCCTGCACCATGGTGAGCGGGGTGCGCAGCTCGTGCGAGACGGTCGACACCAGCGAAGATTTGAGCTGGTCGACTTCGCGCTCGTTGGAGACGTCACGCAGGACAACGACCGAGCCGACGACTTGCTCACCCAAGCGGAGCGGAGCCGCTGTCATGGACACCGGGACCCTTTGGCCGTCCGAGCGCGACACGAAGAGGCTGTACCCGGTGGTGCTGACGACCTTGCTTTCTGCGGCTGCTTTGTAGGCAAGCGAACCTTCCCAGGGCACAGGGCCGCCGCGCGGGTCGTACAAACTCAGCGTTTGGTGCCATTTGCTGCCGACGAGGTCGGCCCGAGGGCACCCGGTCAGTTCCTCGAGGGCCGGGTTGACGTCCTGCACCGTCCCGTCGTAACCGAGCGTCGCCACACCCTCGCCCACACTCGTCATCAAGGCCTGAGCACGCTGGCGCTCGCGCCCGAGCCGCCCAAAGAGCGATACGACGAGCAGCCCGGTACCGAGGGCTGCCAGCACCACCATTAAGCCGATGGCCCCCAGGCGCTCCGTGAGGCCCATCACCTGTTGGTCGAGCACGGAGTACGGCTGCTCGACGAGCACCACCCAGCCCAGGGCGGGCACCGGGGCGTAACCTACGAGCCGGCTGCCGCGGTAGCCGGGCACGGTGCTCGACGCCCCGCCCATGCGGCCGCCGAGCGCGCCCGCCACGACCGGGATCGATTTGAAACTGTGCGCCGTGCCGGCCGCCGGCCCGAAGAGGACATCGCCGGATTGGTCGAGCACCACCAATGAGGCGCTTTCTTCGAGCGCGCCAGCACCGATGAGAGGCCCGAGAGACGCCCCCGGGACCGAGGCCGCTATGAAGCCCGCTATCGCGCCCGACTTTTGGCGCACAGGCGCGAAGAGCATGACCGACAGCCCCGCCCCAGAGCTCAGCCGAACTGCCCCCGACACGTAGGGCCGGCCGCTGCGGGCGCCCGCCCAGAACTTATCCCCGGAAAGGTTTTCAGGTGGGCCTGTGACGGCCGCCGGCCAACTCGCCTTTACCAGGCCCGCTGGGTCAACGATTTCAAAGCTCGAAAAGCCGGGGTATAGCTCGTGCAAAGCCAAAGTAACCCTATCGAGCTGGGCGGGACCTTCCTTGCTGAAAATCGCGGCCACTCCGGGCTGGCCCGCCAAGTTGCTGAGCAATTGCAGGCGGCTCTCGAGCGCGCTCGCGAGCGCACTGCTCGCCAGGTGAGCTGCGTTGACGTCCGCACGCTCCAGTTCTGTCTGCTGGGAATGGCGCGCTGTAACGACTTGCCAGCTACCCAGCACAGCGACTGCGGCTACGAGAAGGCTGAGCGCCAATGCGGCAACTCGCGCCTCCGTCGAGCGGTGGCGGCTCATGGCTAGCGCTCTTTCGATTGGAAGGCGATCGCTTCGAGCTCGTGAGCCGGGATGGTCATGAACGCGCTGACCGCTTCGGCCCAGAACTGCGTGCCCGACCCGTCCCGGATGCGGGCGAGAGCCTCCCCAAAGGACATTGCAGGGCGGTACGGCCTGTCGCTCGTCATCGCGTCGAAAGCGTCGCAGAGCGGGAAAAGGCGAGCACCGAGGGGTATCTCCATCTCGCGCAAACCTCTCGGGTAACCGTTCCCGTCCCAGCGTTCGTGATGGCAGTAGACGATCTCTCGCGCAACGTCCAGGAACGGAACACCTTCCAGGATCGAGCACCCTTTGGTGGGATGGGCGCGCATCACATCCCATTCGGCATCGCTGAGCGCGCCCGCTTTGTTGAGGACCGCATCGGGGACCATGAGCTTTCCGATGTCGTGCAGCAAAAAACCGTACTCGAACTGATGGTCGTCAGCGTGGTCGGGAGCCACGAGCGACGTGAGCAACATGCCGTAACGGGTCACGCGATAAAGGTGGCCGCCTGTGCGCTCGTCCTTGGCTTCGACGGCCATCGCAAGGGCACCAACAGTTGCCCTGTAGGTGCGGCCGAGCTCGGCCAGGGTGTCGGCGAGCTGCTGCGAGCGCTCCCGTTCCGCCTCGTAGGTCGAGCGGAAGTCGAGGGCGAAAGCGTCCAATTGACGGCTCAAGGAACTTACCTCTTGGCCGCGCTCCTCGAGGGCCAGAACTAGGCGCAAGCGGTCCAGGCTGAGGGCCAGCACCTCAGGAAGCTGGCCCAGGCTTGCGAGGTGGCCATCAAGCGGAGCCGGCCCGAGAGGCAGTCCGGAAACAAGTAATACCCCGACTGCGTCACCGGCAACTTCAAGGGGGATGGCGACACAACCCTCGGTGGAGCCGGAAAGCCGCCCGTCATAGTGATGTTGTACTTCGGCGGTCACCGGCCGGCGGGCTCGCAGAGCCGTTTGTGCCAATTGGCGGTTGCCGGGGGCGAGCCAGGTCACCGCATCCATCAGCGGAGCGACGAGCTGGACGTTGTCCCCCGAGGCCCCGTACACCGCCCCAGCGTCGCCGCCAGCCCGGCGGGCTGCTTCGGTAAGTAGCTGATGGACCCGCGCCCGAGCGGCGGCGGTAACCGAGAGGTCGGGTGGAGTACCGCTCAGTGCGCCGTCCCCCTCGACCGGACGCAGTGGTGGTGGCGCGCCACCCCGTTGCGCGAGGGGCGCCTGCCCGCCGGCCGTCGGGTTTGGCGGTGCCACTAAAGGGCCCTCGTTACAGGCACCTCGGAGGTATGCGGGTTGAAGAGGGCGCTATAGACACGCGCCATGACGGGGGCGCTTTCGTCATCTTCGCCACGTTGGTCTTTGAGCGCACAAAAAGCACCCACCACGAGCGGGTCGAAGTGGCGCCCTGCCTGGCGTCGGACCTCCTCCTCGGCCTCATTGGGGCTGAAACGCCCGAACCGGTAGGTGCACGGGTGAGTCATGGCGTCAAAGGCATCGGCAACAGCGACGATCCGGCCCCCGATCGGGATGTCGTGGCCACCGAGCTGGTCGGGGTACCCGGTGCCGTCCCAGCGTTCGTGGTGGGCACGAATGGCTTCTGCGACAGGGACCAGGTCAGCCGAGACAGCTAGGACCAGTTCGGAGCCGACGCTCGGGTGGCCGTATATGTCAGCCCATTCGTCGTCGTTCAAGGGCCCGGCCTTTTGGAGCACCTCAGGTTCGATGCCGAGCTTGCCCAGGTCGTGGAGCATCCCCGCATAGGACACGACCTCGACCTCGTCGCCGGGCAGGCCCAGTTCTTGAGCGATCACGCCAGCCAAGTGGCTGACGCGCGCCGAGTGCTGGGCAGTCGCACGGTCGTAGATCGCGAGCGCCCCTTCCAAAGCCGGTAGCAGCCGCGCCAAACCGGTAGTCATCCGCCCCTCCCCTACTTTTGTACTTCTAGCACCACTGTGAGTCACATTTCAACATCCGTCAAGTAGATCATGGGACAAGGTGAAAAGAATACTTGTACATTGTGTAGAGGTCCTGTACGGTGACGCCTGTGGGGATGCGGATCGGCGAGGTTGCCCGCCGCACAGGCATCGGGACAAGCACCCTGCGAGCTTGGGAGCGCCGTTACAAGTTCCTGCAACCCGAGCGATCGGCCGCCGGGCACCGCAACTACACCGACGCCGACGTTGAGAGGGTGGAGGCGGTCGTACGCTTTGTGGCAGAGGGCCGCACTGTCGCCGCCGCAATTGAACGAGCGTCGTCGAGCACAGTGGCACGTGACCGAGCAGCAGACGAAGTCGGCGCCTCCCTCTTCAGCCAGATCCTCGATATCGCCGGTCAGGGAGTTTGGATTTCGAAGGAGGGGCGTACCAGGTACGTCAACCGCCGGATGGCAGAGATTATGGGCTGTTCCATCGACGAGCTGATGGCGACCCCGCCTTCGAAGTTCCTCGGGCCCGGAGGCGAACTGCTTGTCAAGGAAGTCGGCGCCAAGGTCCGCTCCGGCACGCGTGCCAGTTTTAAACAGCGATTACGGCGCCCGGACGGCACGAACTTGCTGGCACAAGTCGATGCGGCCCCACTTTTTGGCCAGGACGGCACCTACGAAGGTGGCGTCGCCCTGGTGGACGATATAACCGCGCAGGCCAAAGCCGACAGGGAAACAAGGTTCAAGTTGATCCTCTTGGACTCGATCGGCGAAGCAGTGGCGGCGGCAGACTCCGAAGGCAAGATGGTTTACGCCAACGCCGCAGCCGAGCGCCTTTTCGGCTGGCGGCTACCGGACGTCGCTGGTTTGGACGGCCGGATCCTGATGCCGGCACAGGGCGCCGCCGAAGACGCCACGCGGGTGCACCAAGACCTGGTTGCAGGCAGGCCCTTTTCCGGAGAGTTGCGGCTGGCCCGCCTCGACAGGAGCGAGTTCGTGGCCCACCTGACCTCGGCTCCTGTATTCGAGGACGATGGCGTCCGTGTCGGGCAGGTAGCGGTGATAACGGACCAAACCGAACGCCAACAGCTCGACCGCGAACTCCGCCTACTCGGGGTGCAGGCCGAGACACTGGCATTGCTCGGCGTCCATGCGCTCCGGAACGGGACGCCGAACGGTAATGGCGTAAACGAGCTGGCAACCGAAGTCGTCGAGGCGGCTCGTCGCCTCCTCGGGGCAGACCATGTCGCCATCCTCGACGTCGTTGATGCCAAGGAGCTCCGTGTCAGGAGCGCCTCACCGCCAAACGCCCGCGTAACTGCGGTCCCAATGGGTATCCGCTCCCTCCCCGGGTACACGACCGTTGCCGGCAGGACCGTCATTGTCGACAATGCGCGCGACGACCCGCGCTTCGAGCCAACTCAACTTTGGCCCAACTTCCGTGCAGCGTCAGCCATCTCTGCTCCCATCTTCGGCCCAGGCGGGGCCAAGGGCGTCCTCATCGCCGAAAGCGGCATCACGGCGAATTTCGGTCCAACGGCAGGCCATTTCCTGCAGGGCCTGGCGAACACCCTCGGGAGCGTGCTCTCCACGGAAGTGTCGGGGCCCGTGGCGTAACGAAGGCCGCGACGGCAACTTCTTCGGGCGACCAGCACGGAGAGGCAGCTCCCTGCCATGCTGTGAGCACATGACTAGTTACGGTCAAGTAGCGGTGGTCGTCCCGACCCACCAGCGCAGGGCGCTCGCGCTGGAGGCGGTCCGGTCTGTGCTGGCACAAAGCTACGCAGACTGGCGGTGCATTGTCGTCGACAATGGGTCATCCGACGGCACTGCCGAAGCAATTAGGGCGATCCGCGACGAACGCATTTCGGTCATCGACCACGCGGCACCTCTCAGGCCGGGCCCGGCGAGGAACCTCGGGCTAGCCGCTGCGCAAGGCGCTCAATGGGTCGCGTTCCTCGACAGCGACGACCTGTGGGCTCCCGACAAGGTCGAGCTGCAATTGGCGGCCCTCGCTGCTCTGCCGGGTACGGGCTGGTCGTCAACGGGCTGGGCCCACTTCAAGGACTACAAGGTGATCAGTGCCCGCCAGTTCGACCCCAACCCCGTACCAAAAACCGGGCCACAACGGGTTGAAGGGGAGCGCATCTTCGAGAAACTGCACGACGACGACGAGATCCCGATCGCGACATCGAGCGTGATCGTTTCTCGGGAATTGGTGAACAAAACCGGTGACTTCGACGCCGACATGAAGTTCGGGTCCGACTGGGATTACTGGCTACGGCTCGCCCGCGAGTCACCCATGGCCTACTTGGACTTGCCGATGGTCGCCTTCCGGACTTGGGAGGGCCAGATGACCCTGTCCCACCCGGGGTTCAGCGAGACCCGAGAAGAATGGTCCCGCAACCTCGCAGAGGCAGAGCGACGCCGCCTCCCGCGCCACCGTGCCATCTGGGAGCAGAGCCTTGCGGCCTCGCAGTTGCTCGGCGGCGAACGGCTGCAAGCGGCGAAGTCATATACCAGGGCTGCCTTTTTTGGGCATGCCCCGGGGCAGCTGGCCTATGCGCTGGCTTGTTTGGCTTACCCGGCTGCAGCCACCAAACGGATCGAAAAGATCGCGCGTACCCGCTCCCCCTTGGAGCAATGGCGTGCCGCCGTGGAGCCCTGGCTCTCGTCGTACCGCGCCGACACCACCACTTAGAGATCAAATGCCCGAGGGCGGGCACGCGGTACTACACAAGGGCCTGTCCGGCGTCAGCGTGCTTACCGAGACGGATGGCTGAACAGCTCGGCCGCGTGCCTCTCGCAAGCGTCCAGAGCGTACCAACGCCCGGTCGACGCTTCGAACTTCCAGCCAACCTGCACGGGCGGCTCCTGGCAGCCCGTAGGGTAGTCGCCTTCCCTAACGCAGATAAAGCGGAAGCACCGCCCGCGCTGGGCAGTCCATGGCCCGGCATAGTCCGTCTTGGTAGCGGTACCCTGGGCCCTCGGGGTGCCTTGGGTTCTCGTCACAACATCCCAATCACTCACGAACCGAAGGATCGCGCGTGCAGATGCAGGGCCGTCCCGCGGTGGCACAACGCTTTCCCGATTGACCAGCCGCCACGACTCGACGTGCACCGAGCACCACTTAACGAGCAAGCGCGGGTGCTCGAGGCACCTAGCCGATATGGGCCGGTAGCCGCCACCAGTCGATGCTGCCGCCGCTCGCGAGCAGCGCTACGGTCCGCCCGTCGGCGAGCACGGCGTAGTCCTCAATCGGCGCGAACCCCTCAGTCCGATGGGCCCCTCTCACGAGAAACCCCCTGCAACGCGTACGTCCTGCCCGTCGCTTTGCTGAGCGGCCCTGGCCCGGCGGCCGAAGGGGGTTCGGCCGAGCAGAGGACCTGCCGTGATGACGACGGCCAGTCCGAGGACCAAACCGATGAGCGGTGCGCCGGGCTTGGCGAGGCGGGTGGCGATGAGCAGCGCCGGGGCGGCAAACACGTAGGCGGTCGGCCCGACCGTACTGGTTAACGAGCGGCCACTCCAGGAAGTGCCCAGCGGCGCCGACCGCACCCACGACGACACCGGTGAGCATCAGGTACCGCAGCGCAAGCTCGGCCCGGTGAACGCCGTTCAGCCGCTGGGGAAATGCACCGCAGCTATCACGAGCCGTCGTCGATAGGACCGGCAACCTTGGGGTCAGCCATGGGTGTACTGGTCGCCCGGGGGAAACCTCGAAGCTCGTCGTAGCGGGCCTGGATGCGGACCAGCAGCGGGACTCGGTTGTACCAGCGGCCACTGGGAGCCGGGTGAGTGGGTGCGTGATAGCGGGCCCAGTGGGAGCTGTGGAGATCGCCCCGATGCTCGCCGAGCGCCACTTGGACCCGCGGGAGCAGTTGGGCCTGCTCGGTGTCGAGGTCAGCGCGCAGCACGGCGCCAAGTTCGTCGACCGCCCGGGCGAACTCCGTCGACGCTGCGACGCCCATGGCATTGACGCCTCGGGCCATTTCGTCGAGAAGGTCGAGGAGGCGGCAAACCTCGGGTAGGTGGCGGACGAGCTCTTCGGCTAGGGCAGCCGAACCGGTGTCCCGCAGCACCCGGGCAACGTCCCTCTTGGCCGCCACCCGGAGCGCTGCGTGCTCTATCAGCAACTTGCCGTAGGTACCCCGCTCGTACGCCGACCGCACGAACGTCCCACTACCGTCGACGTCGGGACCGGGAGCGGTGGCATCCCAGCCCTTGAAGATCTCGACCAGTAACCGGTCTTGTTCGGCGACTACGGAAAGTGAGTCGTCGACACGGCCACGCGCTCGGTGTTTCATCGCCCCCTCCTTCGCTCCGAAGCAAGGGCGCGGTATGTCCTGGCCTTTTCGCCAACAGTTCGGCCGAGGGCAGCAACAAAAGTGCGTGCCGTGCTCGGCATGCTCTCCAGGAAGGTCGGGTCGAGGAAACCTCCTGCCTTGGAACCGAAGATCCCATGGGCACCGTGGTCGGTGTCCCGGTCGGCCGGTTGGTAGAGATTGACCGGGCGGTCCGAGGCGACCTTTCGGTCGGTGAGCTGGCTGTCCCAGGCGCCAAGTGCGGCGTAGTGGTTACCAAATCCCGGGAAAATACGGCCGGCGAGCACCAGCATCTTGTTCCATGAGCCGACCACCTTTGTGGGACGCCCACAAAGTGCGGCCTCCAGGATGAAGCGGGCCGGGATCTCGGGCTGATAAATCGGGGGGACTGGTTGTGGGTGGCGGTCGAGGGTCGTCTCGCACCAATCGAACTGAGGGGTATTGACCGCCGGGAGGTGCACCATCGAAAGCCGGACATGGCTTCCCTCATGGAGCAGCTCGGCACGGGTGGACTCGAAGAACCCCCTACAGGCGAACTTCGAGGAGCAGTAGGCCGATTGCAGCGGTATGCCTATGAAGGCGAGCGCCGAGCCGACGTTCACGATCGTGCCCCGGTCCCGCGGTCGCATCCGGGCGAGCGCCGCAGTCGTCCCCCAGACCTGGCCAAGAAAGGTCACCTCGACAGCCCTGGCGAAGTCGGCGGGTTTGACGTCCCAGCTGGGCGCAAAGACAGTAGTCATCGCGTCGTTTACCCAGACGTCGATGGGGCCCCACTCTTTCTCCACCCGGTCGGCGGCCGCATCGACTTCCTCGAAGCGTGCAACGTCGGTCGGGACCACCAAAGCGCGCCCGCCAGTAGCTTCGACGTCCCTGGCCGCACCTGCCAGGCCCGCTTCTCCCCGGGCAAGCAGGGCGACATCGAAGCCGTTTAGCGCGAAGAGCCGAGCGGTTGCCCGGCCCACCCCGGCCGAGGCTCCCGTGATCACCGCTATCCGACGTCCCGACATGCCTGCTCCTTGCGCTAGGCGCGGTCGCTGGCCGCTCCCGCGTTCTCTCCGGCAACCGCCGCTGCCGCAGAGGCCCGACAAAACAAGGCAGGATCAGCGCGACGGTTGATTTTCCTACTGCTCTTATTGCACTATGCATCGAACTTGAAACCCAGCTCGTGAAGAAACACCCAGTGCGCCGGGTGAGAGCGAAAGACGATCCCAGGACGGTCCATGTTCATCTCACCGAGGGAGGCCAGAAGGTAGTCTCGGAGGTAACCGACCGGCGGCGGGCCGAGATCGAGACCGCGGAGCTCGACCGCCCACAGAAATTACCCTCCGCTTCATCGACGAGAACCGAAAAGAGGACGCCGGAAATCAATTTACTAGCGTGCGTTATGGTGAACGATTAGCAGAAATTGCCGTCGTACGCTCAATTGGCAGTATTGGGACCATCCCGGGGCGATTCACCTAGGCCTTGGCTCTGAAATGAGGGTGCTGGTCGTTGGCCTCGCCACCTTCCCAGCATTTCCCGGTGCCCCCGCAGGCAAAGCTTCAACGAGCGAAGCCCGTACGTCGTTGAGAGGGTCCCCACCAACAGTCCTGAAGTCCCTCAACGCTGCGTCCGTTCGGCAGCTCGGGCCCGCTGGCAAAACAGAAACATCCGCGGACATTTCGTGGACAAACCAGGTCCCGTCGAGCACATATGCCCTACCCAAGCAGGCATAAGGCGAGTGAGCCGGCCTGTAGGCGGGATTCTGTCCCCCGGCCCGTTTCCGGGTACCGGATGGGTGGTCATCCATCTGAGCGGTCTACCTGGGGACATCGGCCGGGCCGGCCGTCCCACGTTTGACCTTGCTCCAGGTGGGGTTTACCAAGCCGCCCGGGTCACCCCGGCCGCTGGTGCGCTCTTACCGCACCGTTTCAACCTTGCCTGTGGCAGAAGGCCGAGCCCCCTGCCCATCGGCGGTCTATTTTCTGTGGCACTTTCCTGCGGGTCGCCCCGACTGGCCGTTAGCCAGCACCTTGCCCTGCGGAGTCCCGACCTTCCTCGACCAAGTCACTGTCCGGCACGCCGGCGCAGTGCTTGGCCGCGACCACCCGGCCAGCTCACTCAGCTCGAGTTTACCGCTCGGCTCCCCCACCCCCGGGCCAGGCTCCAAGCAGCTTCGAACGGCTAGAGGACGGCTGGACCGTCACAGGCCACCGGTAGGCTGACGGCTCACCATGGCTGTTTCGCTTCGTGCGCTCGACCTGCACCCGGCAGTAGCTGCGTGGTTCGAGGAGGAGTTCCCCGAGGGCCCGACGGCAGCGCAGGCTCAGGGCTGGCCGCTGATCCGGAGCGGTTCAGATGTGCTCGTGGCCGCACCTACCGGGTCAGGCAAGACCCTGACAGGCTTCCTGATGGCGATAGACGAGGCCTACCGCGCGTTCCAGCAAGGTGACGACGTCACCAACCATACGAGGGTCGTGTACGTCTCGCCGCTGAAGGCCCTAGCCGTCGACGTGCACCAAAACCTCGAGCGCCCGCTGAGCGGGATCGCCGAGGCTGCCGAGCGTCTCGGCCTGCCGGTGGCCCCGATCAGCGTCGCCGTGCGGACAGGCGACACGCCCGCTGGCGCCCGGGCGGCCATGGTCAAAGGCCCCCCGACGATCCTCGTTACGACCCCCGAGAGCCTTTACCTCTACCTGACGGCCGACCGCAGCAGGGAGACCTTGAGGCGGGTCCGCACTGTCATCGTCGACGAGATCCACGCCCTCGCCCGTGACAAGCGAGGGTCTCACCTTGCGCTGACGCTGGAGCGGCTGGAGCACGTTCAGCAAGAGGGACGCTCCCAACGCGTGGGCCTGTCGGCAACCCAGCGCCCGATCGAGGTGACAGCTCGGTTGTTGAGCGGCGCGGCTGCGGAGCCCCACCTCAACCCGGAGACCCCACAGGCGGGGGTACCCAACATGTCGCCGCCACCCGGTGCAACGGAGCCACCCGGTGCAACGGAGCCGCCCGCGGCCTCCTCGGTACCCGAGCTCGTCCGACCCGAGACGAGTCCCGGCCTTCACCCACGATCGCGCCGCGTCGAGGTCGTGGACTGCGGGCACCGCCGCGACGTCCGGGTGAGCATCGAGTTGCCCGAGCAGGAGCTCGCCGCCGTCCTTTCCCAGGAGCAGATGGCGGAGGTCGTGGCGCAAATAGCTGCCCACGTCGAAGGGCACCGCACGACACTGGTTTTTGTCAACACTCGCCGCCTCGCCGAACGGCTGGCGCACCTTCTCGGCGAGATCCTCGGCCCTGACCAGGTTGCGGCGCACCACGGCAGCCTCTCGGCGGCAAGGCGCAAGATCACGGAGTCGAGGCTCCGTGCGGGCGAGCTCCGGGCGCTCGTTGCCACCGCATCTTTGGAGCTCGGCATCGACATCGGCCCCGTAGAGCTCGTGTGCCAGGTCGGCTCGCCGCGGGCGGTCTCCACGTTCTTGCAACGCGTTGGCCGGTCCAACCACTCGCGCCACGGCGTGCCCGAAGGCGTGCTTTTCCCGACCACGCGTGACGAGCTCGTCGAGTGCGCGGCCTTGCTCGCTGCGGTCCAAAAGGGCCGGCTCGACGCCGTGCTGCCGCCGGTTGCCCCGCTCGACATACTTGCTCAGCAGGTCGTCGCCGAAGTTGCCGCTGCGGGCGAATGGAGCGAAAAAGACCTCTACGAGCTCGTTAAAAGGTCCTCACCTTATGCCGGCACCAGCTGGGAAGAGTTCGAGGAAGTGGTGGAGCTCGCCTCGGAGGGGATCCCGACCGGGCGAGGCGCACGGATGGCCTTCTTGCACCGCGACCGCGTCAACGGAGTGCTACGCCCTCGCCGCAACGCCCGCCTGGCGGCCCTCACCAGCGGTGGGGCTATCCCCGAGGTGGGGGATTACCGTGTCGTCGCCGAGCCGGACGACATGTTCGTCGGGACCGTCAACGAGGATTTCGCCATCGAGTCGATGGCAGGCGACGTGTTCCTCCTGGGCACGCACGCCTGGCGGATCCGGCGCGTGACCCCCGGCGAGGTGAGGGTGACAGACGCCGACGGGTCAAGGCCGACCATCCCTTTCTGGGTAGGCGAAGCACCCAGCCGGACAGCCGAACTTTCGGAGGAGGTGTCCCAGCTACGGTGCTCCATCGACGAGAGCCTCGCACAAGGCGGGCCCTCGGCTGCCACCACCCTCCTCCTGCAAGTGCCCGGCATTGACGCGTCTGCGGCCCATCAAATCGTCGCGTACTTGTCAACCGGGGTCGCGCAGCTCGGGGTGATGCCAACTCAAAAAGACGTCGTGTTCGAGCGGTTCTTCGACGACGCGGGAGGGATGCAGCTCGTCGTCCACTCCCCCTTCGGCGGCCGCATAAACAGGGGCCTCGGGCTCGCCTTGCGAAAACGCTTCTGCGTCACGTTCGATTTCGAGCTGCAGGCCGCGGCGAGCGACGACGCCGTCATCCTTTCCCTCGGGCCTCAGCACAGCTTCCCGCTTTCTTCGGCACCGAAGCTCCTTCACCCCAACACGGTCCGGTCGACCCTCGAACAGGCCGTCCTCGCTTCACCGATGTTCACCTCCCGGTGGCGCTGGGACCTCAGCCGGGCGCTCGCCATCTTGCGTTTCCGGGGCGGCAAGAAAAATCCCCTACCCGTGCAGCGAATGGAGGCCGACGACCTGATGGCCGCCGTCTTTCCTGCGCTGGCGGCCTGCCAGGAAAACACGGCTCCCGGGCCGATCCAGCTGCCGGACCATGTCATCGTGCGCCAGGTGATCGAGGACTGCCTGCACGAGGCAATGGACATCGACGGGTTGAAAGACCTTGTCAGCAAGCTCCATTCCGGCGAGATAAAAGCCCACTTCGTCGACTCCGTCGAACCATCGGTGCTCTCCCACGAGATCGTCAACAGCGAGCCGTACACCTACTTGGACGATGCTCCGCTCGAGGAGCGGCGCGCCCGCCAGGTCCAGCTGAGGCGAGGGCTGCCAGTGGAGGCACGGGACCTTTCGCGCCTCGACCCTTCCGCTTTGGAAAAGGTGAGAGCCGATGTAGCACCTGCTCCCCGGGGGGCGGAGGAGCTCCATGAGCTATTGCTTTCCACCCTCGCCCACCGTCCGCTCAAGGAGTGGGGGGACTGGTTCGGCGAACTGATGGGCGCCGGCAGGGCGATGTACGTCTACCCCCCTGCCGCCGAAGCGGGCGGTCACGAGGCTCCGGCCGGCGGGCGCGGCCCGCTTTGGTGCTCGACCGAACGCCGCGCTTGGGTTGAGGCTCTCTACCCCGGTGCCGTCTTCGAACCCGACCATCGTCTTCCAGCGACGGCCGGCCGCCATGGGACGGACGGGCCCGGCGCGCCCGGCGGGCCTGGCACCGATGTCGATGCCGACGTCGCCGCCGCCTTGATTGTGCGGGGCCACCTCGAGGTCAACGGCCCCGTCACGGTGGCACAGCTGGGACAGGCTACGAGCCTCCCGGAGAGCCGGGTCAAGGTTGGGCTCGCCCGCCTCGAGTCGGAGGGTTTCGCAATGCAAGGCCGCTTCGACCCGTCCATGGACGAGGCCCAGCAATGGTGTGCTCGCCACCTCCTCGCCCGCATCCACGGGTACACCCAAAACAGGCTCCGGAGGGAAGTGAAACCCGTGAGCTCCCAGGAGTTCATGAGGTTCCTCCTCCGTTGGCAGCACGTCGCCGAGGGGACGCGCAGGCAGGGCCGCACCGGGTTGCTCTCGGTAGTCGAGCAGCTCCAGGGATGGGAACTGGCGGCCGGAGCGTGGGAGGACGCCGTCCTTGCAGCCCGTGTCGAGGGCTACCAGCGGCGTTGGCTCGAGGATCTCTGCCTGTCCGGCGAGATCGTATGGGGCCGTCTGTCGCCACGCGGCCAGGGGCCCGACGGGCCGAGCCGGAGGGGAGCGTCCACGCCCTCGCGCGCCACGCCTGTGACCTTCATGCTCAGGGGCGACCTCGAGTGGCTCCTGCAATCCAAGCGCGGCGGCGTGGCCCCGGAAGAGCCTCCTCACGGGCCGGCGAGAGACGTCCTCGACGCCTTGAGGGCCCGCGGGGCCATGTTCGCCTCCGACCTGCCAGGTGTGACACGCCGTCTCCCGGTGGAGGTGCAAGAGGGCCTGTGGGACCTCGTAGCGCGCGGGATCGTCACGTCGGACGGCTTCGGCGCAGTGCGCGCTCTGTTTTCGCGGCGCGACGATTGGTCGCGGCGCCACCTCCCCGAACGGAGGCGTCTTGGCCTGCGCCCGAACCCGGCGACGGTGCGAGGCGCCCGCCAACCAGGCGAAGGGCGCTGGGCGCTCCTCGCGCCGGGTACGGCGAGCGACCCCGACGAGGGCCGGATGCACACGGACGAGCTGGCCGAGCACGTCGCGAGCCAGCTGCTCGCTCGCTGGGGAGTTGTCTTCTGGGACCTCGCTTCCCACGAGGACCTGGCGGTCCCCTGGCGCGAGGTGCTTTGGGCGCTCCGGCGGTTCGAGGCGCGAGGCGTGGCGCGGGGCGGCAGGTTCGTCACAGGATTTGCCGGCGAGCAGTACGCCCTCCCCGAAGCGCTCGATGAGGTCCGCCACGTGGCGCGCAGCGAGCGCAAGGACGCACCCGTGCGCCTCTCTGCCGCCGACCCCCTCAACCTCTCCGGCGTCATACTCCCCGGCAAGAGAGTCCCGGCGGTGCGGGCCAACAGCATCGTCATTTCCGATGGCCTCATCGTCGCTCCTGACGCGGAGCACGTCCCGGGCCGTGTCGCGGCTTTGGAGTAGGCGTGGCGGATGGGCAAACCGCTCAGAAGTAAGGCAAGATAACCACAATGGCAAATGATGCTCGCAGTTGGATCCACGCGCTCCGCGCCTCACATGACGCCCTCGTCTCGCTCGTGAGCGGTTTTTCGTCCGAAGACCTCGACAAGGAGTCCTATTGCAAGGGCTGGGACGTGAGCCAGCTCCTCTCGCACATCGGCTCGGGCGCAGAGATCGCGCTCACCAACCTGGAGAGGGCGCTCGCGCAGGAGGAGCCCCTTGGCCGCGATGACTTCCCGGTCATCTGGAGCCGCTGGAACGCCCTCAACCCCCGGGAGAAAGCGAGCCAGTGCGTGGTCTGGGACCGCCGCTACGTCTCGGTGCTCGAGGGCCTCGACGATGCCACGCTAAAGGACCTGCGAGTCAAGTTCCTCACCATGAACTTCGATGTCGCCGGGGCGGTCGGTCTCCGGCTCGCCGAACATGCCCTGCACTCATGGGACGTAGCCGTCACATTTGACCCGCAAGCCGAAGTGCTCGGCTCGTCGGCGGCTCTCGTCCTCGAGCGCCTCCCCTTTACCGTGGAGAGAGCTTGCAAACCGGGCGACCTGAGGGGACGGGTCGAGGTGAAGACGGTGCGGCCCGACAAGCACTTCGTCTTGACGGTCGGCGAAACGGCAAAGCTGGAAGAAGTTGGCGACGGCGCACCACCACCTACGGGGCCCTACGATGGCACGGTCCAGCTGCCCTCAGCCGCGTTGGCCCGGCTCGTCTCGGGCCGTCTCGACCCTGAGCACACCCCGACCGGCGTCAAGGCCGCAGGCAAGATCGGCCTCGACGAATTGAGGAGCGTTTTCCCAGGTTTTTGAGCACCCGTTGCTAAGCGCGCCCCGGACGCTGAGCCGGCCGGGCAAAAGACGCCCGCTCAGCTTCGGCAATTGCCCTGAAGTCACAGCCGGACAGGTGGTCGTTGACGATGCCGAGCGACTGCATAGCGGCGTACACCGTGGTGGG
>DATJSU010000006.1:0-1153 GCA_035503915.1 Acidimicrobiales bacterium
GTCATCCTCCAGGACGGCCTCCGCCGCATGTACCAGCAGGGCGAGGACCTCTTCTACTACATCACCATGTACAACGAGGACTACGCCATGCCGGAGATGCCGGAAGGCGCGCGCGAAGGCATCCTGCGCGGCATCTACCGGCTCAAGCCCGCGCCCGGCGGCAAGCCCGTCGCGCAGCTCTTCGGCAGCGGTCCCATCCTCAATGAAGTTCTCCGCGCCCAGGAAATCCTCGCCGAAAAATACGGCGTGCAAACCGATGTCTGGAGCGTCACCAGCTACAACGAGCTGCGCCGCGAAGCTCTCGGCGTCGAGCGCTGGAACCGCCTCCATCCCACCGAAGCCGAGAAGATTCCCTACATCGTCTCCGCGCTCGCGAAAACCAAAGGCCCCATCATCGCCGCCACCGACTACATGAAGGCCGTGCCCGATCAGCTCGCCCCCTGGCTCACCACGCGCCTGGTCTCGCTCGGCACCGACGGCTTCGGCCGCAGCGACAATCGCGAGCATCTCCGCCGCCACTTCGAGGTCAACGCCGAGTCGGTCGTCGCCGCCACGCTCTCCAGGCTCGCCCGCGACGGCAAGTTCGACGCGAAGAAAGCCCAGGCCGCCTTCAAAGACCTGCGCATCGACACCGAGCGCGCCGACCCCGCCCACCTGTAAATGCGACGAACCCCCGGGTGCCCCACCCTTGTCGCCGGCCTTTGGCGACAGGGTGGGAAAGCACAAACCCCGGGTGCCCCACTCTTGTCGCCCGCCTTTGGCGACAGGGTGGGAAAGCACGAACCCCGGGTGCCCCACCCTTGTCGCCCGCCTTTGGCAACAGGGTGGGAGGCCACGAACCCAACCCAGCCGCCCTGTATCACTGCACGATCTTCGGGTGCCCCACATCTGCCCGGTTCTGGCAGATGTGGGAAAGCACGAACCCAACCCGGCTGCTTTGCATCGGGCACGAACCCCGGGTGCCCCACCCTTGTCGCCCGTCTTTGGCGACAGGGTGGGAAGCCACGAACTCACGTCACGCGCCGTAGGCGCAACGCAGAATCAGCCCAGCGCTTCAGCGCTGGGAAACGTCCCCGACGAACCGAGTCCCGTAGGGACGACGCCGGGCACAACTCCCGGGTGCCCCACCCTTGTCGCCCGCCTTTGGCGACAG
>DATJSU010000007.1:0-52684 GCA_035503915.1 Acidimicrobiales bacterium
GGGGTCTCCACAAGATGCAAAGCCGTTGGCTAGTTCGCTATATGCGAGGCCGGCCTTGGCCGCCTGGCGCTTGGCCCATTCGTGGCCGTTCGCCCATAGTTTGGCTGGGTAGGGGAAATAGCTGCAGAGCTTGACAAAGCATGGGCCAAAGTCGTCGTCGAAAATGTAGAAGTAATAAACGCTGACCCGCCGGTCGGCTTTGACGAAGCCGAAGTTGGGAGGGCCGGGGCGGTCTCTGGGGCGCTCATAGCCGGTGAACACGGACTGGAACTCCTGGGCGACCCCGATGGCGACGACGCCGGGGCGAGCAGCCTGGTCGAAGTAGGGTTTCATGATGTCGGCTTTGCGCTCGCCGGCTTTGAAGCGCAGAACAGGGATGTCCTTGGCCGCAGCGAAATCAGCTGCGGCCTGGCGGAAGCGGGCCCCGATCTTGTTGAACAGCGCTGGGGAGGGCAGCGGGTTGCCCAAGTGCTGGCACAAGAAGGTGACCACCTGGCCACCGACTTGGAGGTTGGGCACATATGCGTTCAGGTACACCCGGTCGAGGCACTCGAGGTCGAGCACTACGTGGCCTTCGAGGAGGTCGTTCAGGTTCGCGGGCTTGTCCACCGCGCACCCCCTTTGTGAGGGCAGGCTCGGAGCGCTGCCTTGGCCAGCTGACGTTAGGTCAAGCACACGGCCGGTGCCACCCTCGGCGGTCCGAGGCTGGCCTCACTGGCCGGTACAGATTTCTTCAATGCGGGCGGCCGGGGGATGTTCGCAAGGCGCTTGACAACTTCAGTTCGTAGTGGGCGATTGCCTCGACGCGGCCGGATAGATGAGGCCCGATAGCGATAAACTCGTGGACCGGGTCGAAGGCGTCCGAGGGCCTCCCATCGATTTCGACCCCCGTGAGCACACGTCGGCCAGGTACCCTGAGGCGCAGTTTGACGAGGCCCTGCCGGCGCTCCGGCAGGTCGACCGTGGCCCGGACAGTGCCCGAACTGACTGCCGACGAGAACTCGTAGCTCACCGGCCCCCAACGGGTCGGCGCCCCGTTCACCCGGACGTTGAGGCCGTCGGCGAGCCAGTGCCTGGGGACCGCCTTGGCCAACCACGTCTCCGGCTCCAGCGGGTCGTCAAAGACCAGCATCCATTTGGTTAGTGTCGGCACGATCAGCTGTGCCGGAGCGCAGTACGGCAGGTGCTCGGCCCGATCCCGGTCCATGTCGGTGCATTCGAAGGCGGTCCAGGTCCCGCGGGTGTGGACGTGGAAGGCGAGAGCGTAATAAAGCAAGAGGAACTCCCGGACGAGGTCGTGCTGGAGCATCCCGTAGGCCTGCCCGTAGGCGGTGAATGAGACCACCAGGCGCCTGTTGCCGAAGATTCCCAACGTCGAGCCACCATTTGCCGCTGCCGCTTCGAGGATAGCCAGGGCGCTGGCGCGGTCCAGCAGGCCCGAGTACAGCATTTCCGACCACACTCGATTCTCGTCAAAGGACTCCGGGCAGCTCCGGTAGGGCGCGTCGACATGGAGCGCCCGAGCCCCCGGGAACAGGGGTAGAACGCTTGTGCCTTGTCTGTCGACCCACGAGCGGTCGACCGCGCGTTTCACGTCGCCGGCCAAGCGGTCTGCCTCCCCGGCCAATTGTTCTCCTTGGCCGACGAGCTTGGGATCTCCGCGCCGCCTCCCGATCGCCTGCCAGGCGGCCCCAAGATCCCGTAGCCCTCGCCAGGCTTCGGTGCTGTTGCAGAAGTAGGGCTGTTCGTAGTCGTGGGCGAGAAGCCCCGGAGTATCGAAACTGATGTCCGCCTCGTGACGGCCAGCGATCATCCCGTAGGCAGGGTCGTCAGGTGGGCGGAGCAGAGATTGGCGGCGCCGGACCAGGAGAACTTGGCTCAACGCGACGATCTTGTCGTGATGGGACAACAGGATGGCCTCGTCCCCGGTAAGTTCGTACGCTCGGGCGATGACCGCGAGCATCCGCCCGTACTGGCCGAGTTCCGGCCCTCGGTACCGTAGCGCGCCGTTTGGCCGGACAAAAGTGGCCAAGTATTGGTCAAGGTAACGCTTCGCAAGCTCGAAGTGGCCCCATTCGAGGTAACAAGTGACGGCACTGGTCAGGATGTCTTGGAAGCCGTCGTGCTCGGGGCCGCCATAAGCCCGGTCCACCACCCCGTAATGTGGGTGGTAGCCAGTCCGCGTGGCCCGCTCCAATACCATTGAGTGCCTACAAAAATGACTGACCCACTGCTCGGGCAGTTCGAACTGCATCCCCCCGGCGAACTGCGCGGACCAATAGCGGTGCAATTCTGCGAGCGCTCGGTAAAAAGCCTCGGGCGCCGGCTCGTCGGCCAGCGGGTAAGGCAGTTCCGAGTCGAAATAGTGAACCTCGTCCACCTCCCCGGCTGTCGTCCTCAGGTAGCGGTACCAGACGGGCTGCATGTGGGCCGAAGGCGGCTCAGGCATTGCAAAGACGAGGCTTTCCCAGCGAGTGCCGTTGCCCGCCGGGTAGCCCAGGCACGGCGCTGGTAACCAATCACCGAAAAGGCCTTCGTACAAGTCCTCCCTTTCGATGGCAGGTTGCATTTCCAGCGACACTGCCAAGGGCTGAAGGCGGGGTTTGGCCTGAGTGGGGTTGTAATACACAGGCACTACGTCGTAACTGTCGGGCGAGCCTACGAACGTGTGGGGGTACTCGTACCCATCGGCATGGGCGCGCCGGATAGGCGGGAACAAACGCTCTACTTGCTCGGGACCGGGGTCGTCGTTGCCCACAAGCAGCTGGCGGCGCAAGATGTCGTGCCCGCCATTGATCACGTCCTCCTTGCCGTTCCCGCCGTAGCAGCTGCCTTCGTCGGCACGCGTCGGTACCAGAGATTTCGTGAACTCCAGGCGGACTCCTGCTGACCCCGCGTACACGAGCCGCCATTTGCCGCCCGCCGAGCCCTGTCGGGCCAGCTCATCTTCGTCGGGGTGCTGCTCGAACACGGCGACGCGCTCTCCGGCGAGCTCGAGGCACGCCATGAGCACCCACGTCCCCAGTCGGTCGAGCGGGTCGAGGTGCCTCGGGCCGTCGTCACCGGCTACATCGGCTCCGTCCCCGACTGCCAGCACCTTGGGCGGCACGGCACTCGAGTACTGAGAGAGCCCCGTCCCTGCTGGCGGCGGGACATCGGCGCTCATGAGCCGCCTTCGGGCCCCAGCACGAGTTCCGCCGTCGCAGCGCCAAGATCTTCGAGCCGCAGGATCCCCTCGACATTGGCTACCGCCACCCAAGGCAGCCAGTGGCGGGTGAGGCCAAGGCCTCGCGGGATGGCGAGGCACCAGTGCTCCTGCTGCCAACCCGGCCCGAGCGGGCTCAGGTGGCGACCGGGAAGGCCCAGCATCGCCTTGGTCCCATGCGTGACGAGACGGGCGACATCGAGGAAGTGGGCGTCACCGGTAAGGAGGTAAAGGCGGGCAAAGGCGGCGGCGTTCATGGCCATGAAGCCGTCACAGGTCGACACCCCCGTGGCGATCAGCTGCTCGCCGACCGTCGGGACACCCGGCTTCCAATGGAGATGGGGCCACTCGGCGTCCACCGGCATCGAGACGTCCCATATATAGACCCAGGTCTCGGCCACCGAAGCCGCTGTGACCGCTCGCTTCAGCCAGACGTCGTCGCCCGTCGCTCCATGCAGTTCGAGGAAGCCTTCCATGGCAAAAATTGCCGCTTCCTTGTCCACGACGTCGGGATTATCGAGCGTAGCGCCGGCGAAATAGCCCTTGTTGCCGCCGCTCCCCCAGCAAAACTCACCGGCACGAAGGGCGGCTTCCAGGTAGACAGGTTGCCCGGCGGCCGCGGCCAGGCGGGCCATAAAACAGATGGGCACATGGCTGGCAGTTGTGGACCCATCGATCACTACGCCCGTGCCCGCCTCCCAGGCTCGGGGGAACGAACCGTCGGCACCTTGCGACGAAGCAAGCCAATCCCCTCCATTGCTGGCCCAGGCGAGCCAACGAGGGTGGTCCCGGCCGCGGTCAGCCTCGTGCTCCCAGGCCTTCAACGTCCCAGCGCAGCCATCGGCGACCGATCGCGCGTAGACAGCGGCGCGCCCGCCGATCTTGCGGTAGGTGACCGGCCGTCCTGACCCGAGGTCAAAGCCCTCACCGCGCGGCGGGGCCAACTCCAAAGACGCAAACGAATCAAGGACTTTCGCGCCCAGGGCGGCGTACTCGTCGCCGGCGGGCCCGCCGAGGCGCTCGCCTACCCGCAGCAAGATAAAGCCGGCGTCGGTGTTGGCCCCGACAAAACCCATGATGGCCGGCGAGCCGGGCTCGCTCGCGCCAGTCAGGGCATCGACCTCCAAGGGGACCCCCGTCAGGCCGTTGTGGGTGCGGACCTGCCCGGCCAATACCTTGGTGCAGGCCGTGACCACCTGGTCCCGGTCGACCAACGACGCCTGTGGTGCCAGCCGGCACCACGCCCGGCGCCAGGGCGCCACGAAGAAACCGCTGTTGGTCGTGGAGGGGCCGGACTCGAAGCTCAGCTCGTACCGCTGGGTAAAGCCGTCCTTCAGCGGGTTGAACCGGCGGCGCCAGCGACGGTACTGGCCAAGGGGGGCTGGGCCCGTGCTGTAAGTGACCGGGCCTTCGGTCCCGGGGTAAAAGGCCCCGATGTAGAGGCGGCCTTCTCTCTCGATGCCTCCCAGTGCAGCGAATGCGAACCGCTCGTCGACCAGGACCTCGCCTCCTTCGACCACGCCCCGGTCGGCCTCGATGGTAGCTGCCCCGGCGGCGTCGTGCGAGACCATGGCCCATTTGCCGTCGCCATATCGCAACGCAAAGATCGGCGCAGCCAGGCGGTCTTCCCGGCAGAGGACTTGCTTGGTACCGTTGCGGCGCAGGTAGAGGCTGCCGATCGACCACCGCGGGACCGGCTCGGCGTCGCCGTAAATTGCGCCCGGCGCGAACGGTTGGACGTCGGCCCAGGTGGTGTGCTCGCCCCGGGCCAGAGTGAGCGCGGTCATAAAGCTTTCTTGGTCACCACCCATAACGGAGACTTCCCGGGACACGCGCACTTCGCCACCGACGGCCCACCATTTGTCCGCTACCAGCAGCGCCGAGCGGGGGCTGACACGTACCTCCACCATGCCTGAGAACCCGTCGGGGGCGAGCTCAACCGAGCTGTATGCGAACCCGCGACCTCCGATCCGTCCCGAGGACAGGACCACATTGACCGGCGCCGGCTGAGCCATCTCCATGTCCGCTAGAGCGACGCGCACACCATATGCCTTCTTCGTACCAGTCCGCGAAGTCGCGAGGTCCAGGGGCTCGACGGCCACAGTGGGCGCGTCGACCGAGATTTCAAGTTCCGTGGTCATCGGGCGGTGCCTGCCTAGCCTCGGATGCCCGCAGTTGCGAAGCTGGCGACGATGAGCCGTTGGAAAATAACGAACATGACGATAATGGGGACCGTCAACAGCACTACGCCCGCCATCTGGACCGTGGTCAAGGTGTAAAACTGAGACTGCAGGCTGTTCAGGCCGACGGTCATCAGGTAGCGGTCAGGGTTAGTGGTGAACGTGACCGGGATCATGAAGCTGTTCCACGACCAGGTGCCGGCCAAGATGGCCTGAGTGGCAATGCCGGACATGGTGAGAGGGACAGCGACCCCCAGGAACGACTTGAACCGCCCGGCACCGTCGATGGCCGCCGCCTCCTCGAGGTCGATGGGCAGGGTCTGAAAGGACTGGCGCATCAGGAAAATGAGGAGCGGGTTGGCCATGAACGGGATTATTAGGGCCTGATAGGAGTTCAGCCACCCGAACTGAGCCACCAGCAGGTACAACGGGATCAGGATCGCCTGCAGCGGGACCATCAAGATGACAAGCACTATCACGAAACTCAGAGTGCGGCCGGGATAGCGGATACGGGCCAGGGCGTACCCGGCGCACGTATTGACGACCACTGCACCTATGACCACCCCCACGGTCACGAAAATCGTGTTGGCGTACCATCGCAAGACCGGCGCGTTATCGAAGACGTAGCGATAGTTGTACAGGGTGAGGTGCGTGAGGGACACCAATCTCGGGTAATCGGAAGGCAGTTCGAGCGAGGCATACAAAGCGAACAGGATAGGCCCCAGCGCCAACACCGCGCCGGTCCCCAAGATGCTGTACTTGAGGGCACTGCCTGCCAGTCGCGGGCACAGGGATCTCATCATCGCTCGGGTAAAAGCTTTCTGGCAAGCACCGTGCCGAAGAACACAATGAGCAGGAGGACTACCGCCGCCGCGCTGCCGTAGCCAAGGTTGTTCAGCCGGAATGCCTGCTGGTAAATGAAGATCACAAGTGTTGCCGTAGCACCGGCGGGGCTGCCCAGGATGGCGCCGCTGGAGGCGATCACATATGCCTGGTCGAAGATCTGCACCGCCTGGATAAAGCCGGCGACCACTACAAAGAACACGTACGGCCGGATGCTCGGCACCGTCACCGAACGGAAGCGCTGTAACACGCCCGCTCCGTCGACTTTGGCCGCCTCATAAAGGTCCACCGGGATGTTCTCGATGCCTCCGAGCAGTACGACGACATAAAGGCCGATGTACATGTAGACGTAGACGATTACCAGGAACGGTAACGCCAGGCTCGGGTCGGCGTACCAAGTCGTGTTGCTAACCCCGAAAACGGCCGCAGCCAAGCCGGCCAGCGGGCCACCGACTACGAACAGCTTCATGAACACCGTCGTCACGGCCACGGTCGAGGTCATGTAGGGCAAAAAGAACGAAGTCCGGAAAAAAGTCTTCCCGACGCCTGCGCTTTGGAGGACGGAGGCCAGCACGAGGGCCAAAACCGTCTGCGCAGGTAGGACCAATAGGACAAAGATCAGGGTTATGAACAACGAGCTATGGAAGGCGGGGTCGTGCCAAAGCTGGTCGAAGTTCGTGAGCCCGACGTAGCTCCGCTGTGAGAACTGGAAAAGGTTGACCCGCTGGAAAGCGAGCACCACCGTGTCGATTATCGGGTAGATGAACCAGATGGCCAGCAGGGCGGCGGCCGGTGCTATGAGGACGTAGGCGGCCCCCCAGTCCCGGCGTGCCCGCGCGTTCCGCGACCCCCCGTACACTCGTGCCCGTCTTGGGAATGCCGCCGGGACGGCAAGGCGAGGCACTGTTGCATCTCCTTTCGAACGCCCCGAGCAACCTCCTGTGGCGCGGGGCCCGGACCGGTCAGTTCCCAGGCCCCGTCGCACTACGTCTGTTTAATTTAGGTGTTGCGCAGGCCACAGATCCAAGGGCTTGTTAGGTCCCGTAGGTCTGCTGCAGTGAGCTCAGCAGGCTCTGGACCGTGCCGCTGTGCTTCAAGATGATGTTCTCGAAGCCCGACACCAGGGCATTGCCGAACTGGATGGTGCTCGGTGGGTAGGCCAGGATGAGGCCCTTGGCCAGGACAGCGTTCGTAATGCGGGCGTACTGAGGCGTCTCCTGGCGATAGAGGTTGATGTACTGGGTCATAGCGGGCACGAACCCGAAAGCCGTGTCGGTGGCGACATAGTGCTCCGCAGAAGCATCGGTCAGGTACTTGATCAGTTGCATGTCGGCCGAGGGATCGGGCGAATGTGACGTGATCGAGTAGGACCCGCCGTACGTTACGACGAATTGCCCGCCCGAAGACGTGGGTATGGGGGCCAGCTCGTAAGAGACCTTAGGAGCCGTCGCGCTCATGAAGCCGATGTACCAGGGCCCGCCGTCGGACATGGCGGCCTCGTTGTCGGCGACAGCGACCCCGTCCCAGGAGGCACCGACCTGGTCAGGCAGCACGGCCGCGTGCTCGTTGAACAGGTTGACAAGGAACTGGATCCCGGCCACGTTCGCCTTGGAATCGATGGACTTGCCCCAGTTCCAACCTCCACCGAACGCCAGGACGTACTGAGTCAGGTGGAACAGGTTGTCCAAGATGGTCAGCCCGGCCTTGCCGGTCTTTTGTTTCACGGCAAGTGCGTCGGTGGCGACCTGGCTCATAGACGTCGGTACCGTGGTGATACCGGCGGCCTTCAACATCCCCAGGTTGTAGACGTACGCCGAGTCCTGAAGGTACAGGGGTATGCCGTAGAGCTTTCCGTTGATCGTCCACGCGTTGACCAGCGCCGCTGGGTCAACGCTGAGGTTCACGCCGGTGGCGCTGACCAGCTTGTTCAGGCTCATGATGGCGCCGTTCTGGACGTACTGGCCGACGGGGGCGGAGTTGTCCCAGACGATGATGTCAGGGATGGTGCCGGCCGCTGCTTGCGCCGGCATCTCGTCGAGCTGCTCGTCGTAGGTGGAGTAGACGACCTGCTTTACCGTGATCCCGGGCAGTGCCTTCTCGGCGGCCGCGATCACGTAGTTGTAATAAGGATCGATATTGGCACCACCGGCGTAGCCGAGCGTTATTGTTACCGGGCTGGTTGAGCCACTGGCAACCTGGGTTGTCGCTGCCACCAACCCCGGTGTGACCACCGCTGCAGCCGTCATAGCCGCCAGCGCGGGCACGCACCGTCTGCGACCGCGTCGGGCGCCCGAGCCTTGCTGGCTGCGGTCCGAGGTGAAAAGACGCATTGGGACCCTCCTCCTATCTTCTTCGCACCCCACGCGGGTGCACCCCTTCTTCCCCGTCCTCGCAGGGTGCTCAAGCCCCTTGGAGATCGAGGTTGGAAAAGCTTTTCCTACAGAAGTAGGCTATATATCCAAGGATTTGTTGTCAACATGGGCACCACGGTTCTTATAAGATGGAAACTAGATGGAAAGAACCAGCTCACCGCTAGGAAATGGGCCTGCCCGGCTGATAGACGTGGCCGCGAAGGCGGGCGTCTCCATCGGTACGGCCTCCAAAGTGCTCAGCGGCCAGCGGGGCCTGCGCCCCGAGACCAGGGCCAAGGTGCTCGAGGCCGCCGAAGGACTGGGGTTCGTCCCGAACGGCTTGGCCCGCAGCCTCCTGCGGGGACGGAGCTTCACAGTGGGGCTGATCGCCTCGGACGTGGTCGGCCGTTTCAGCATCCCGGTCCTGCTTGGCGTGGAGGACGCGCTCAGCGCCGGCCGTATCGCCGTCATCTTCTGCGACGGCCGGGGCGACCCCATCCGGGAGGACCACTACCTCCGGTCGCTCCTGGCCAGGCGGGTAGACGGGATCATCGTTGTGGGCGGCCAGACCGACCCTCGGCCCCAGATCGGCCAGGGCCTACCGGTCCCCGTGGTGTACGCATGGACGCCTTCGACGGACCCCCAAGATGCCTCGGTGGTCCCGGACCATGAAGGAGGCGCCTACACGGCCTTGCGCCACCTGCTTGGGATCGGACGTCAGCGCGTGGGCCACATCACCGGGCCGCAGCAGTTCCGTTCCGTGGAGCTCAGGGCCCAGGGTGCCCTAAGGGCCCTGGGCGAGGCCGGGCTGGAGCTGGCGCCACCGGGCGTCCTGTACGGTGACTGGAGCGAGGCGTGGGGCCGGCAGGCGGCCGCCATCCTTCAACGCCACTGCTCCGACCTCGACGGGGTCTTCTGCGGTAACGATGAGATCGCTCGCGGTGTCGCTGACGGGCTCCGGGACCTTGGCCGGCTGGTCCCCGACGACGTCGCCATTATCGGTTTCGACAACTGGGAGATCATGTCGGCCCACGCAAGGGTCCCCCTGTCGACAGTGGACATGGACCTGCACGAGGTAGGTCGGCTCGCGGCCGAGCGGCTGCTCGGCTCGATCAATGGCCGAAGCGCTCACGGGCTGGAGTACTTGCCCTGCAAGCTGCTAGCCCGCGAATCGACCGGTGTGCAGACACCGTCGATTTACCCGAGCCGGCGGGCGAACACGGCCGACCCGCCATGAACGCCGACGAACACAGAACTCAGTTATGTACGGAACGTTTTGAACACGGATGGACGCTGGCGAAGGCCGGATGCAGGCTCCGCAGGCTTGCATTGGTAGGAACAGGCACTACTCGCCCACCAAGCCGATGACCGCGTCTGGTGACATGGGCCGGGCGAACAGGAAACCCTGGCCGCCTCCGGGCTGGTCATATTCGCCCATGGGAGCGGGAGCGGCCGCCACAGCCCTCGCAACATGTCCATGTAGGGCCGGGGTCACCGGTCATGTCACCTTGAGCGGCTCGCCGTCATAGGTCCAAGCGAAAGGTTTGGCACTACGGTCCTAATTGGCTATCCGGGCCATGATCTTGGCGACAAGGTCCTCACGGCTGGAGAACTCGCCGCGCTTCAGCAACCGTCGGGTGAGTATGGAAATACGAGCTCGACTTGGTTGAGCCAGGTGGCGTGCTTGGGGGTGTGGTGTACGTGGAACCGTGAAGGCCCGAAAAACCGAGGCCGTAGGCCGCGCCACCCGGGACACGGTGAAGCAACGCCCGAGCGCTCTGGTGGCGCTCCCGCTGTACTCCCCCGTCAGAGGTCGCCCACAGAAAGCCGGTGTGGTCCAGGGCGTAGCCGTGCAAGGCATCAGCGAAGACGAGCTCCTGGATCGGCGACCCGTAGTCGGTCATGGCCAAGCCAGGGAACGAGATGCCCTCGTGCCAGGTCGCTCCGCCGTTGGTCGTCTGCCACACCGTCGTGACACCAGGCGGGGCCGGCCACTGGTTGTCGGTCACGGCCCATGCGTCCCTCGCAGTCAGGAAGAACGCTCCGGTGACCTGGAGCGCGGTCGGCTTCTGGGGCCATGTCGGCAGGACGGCGCGCCAGTGGGCGCCTTCGTCAGTGCTCCTTAGGATCTCGGTGCCGTCATAGGCCCACACGACACCTCCCGGCAGGGCGAGCACCTCCCCTGAGCCGGAGGCGGGTCCCCCCCGTCCCGAGAGGGAGGTGAAGGGCTGACCGGCGTCTGACTTCGACGGCGCAGCCGCGCCACCCCCGGACGGAAGGGCTAACACGAGGGCGGCAGTAAGCCTCGCCAACTGAAGCCACATGCAACGCTTAACGCTCAAGCGGCGGGGGGTAGTTGCATTGGTACCCGCCCCGGCCTTCGTGGCCCCGAACGGAGCGTCAGGCATGGCCGGGGCGGGGAACCAAGCTCGTCGCCCCACGGTTCAGACCATTGATGAGATCCGGGCGCCCAGCGGCCCTTGGCACGGTTTGTTGTGCCGCATTGGTGGCCGCCATGTGGTGGCCTCTCGCCACGACAGCGGGCCCGGCTTTGGCCCAGCCGACCACGACCGTCCCTCTGACGACGACCACGACCACCCCTTCGGTACCTTCGCTGCCGCTCGACATCGTGTCCCAGCAGACAGCCAGGATCCCTTCACCGACCGTTGTCGCGTCGGCAGGGCCGGCGAGCGGCCAGATAGGGCTGGTCTTTACGTCAGGCGAGACGGGTTACCTGGCCGCTGTGCCCGAACCTCAGACCTCGGGATATGCCACCGGTGCAACGAGCGAGCTGGAGCGCACTACCGACGGTGGGGCGAGCTGGGCGAAGGTCTGGCAGGGCCGGGACATCGTGCTCTACTGGGTGGGGACAATCGGTGGCGCCGTGGCGGCGGCAGGTCTGGGCACCCGGGGCCCGCTCTTGGTGGAGAGCGCCGACGACGGGGCCACCTGGCGCGAGGTGCCGGTCGCGCTCTCTCTTCCCTCGGTTCCCCCCCAGGCGGCCCAAGCCGGCGGAGCCGACTGGTACTGGGCCACCTCGACGCTGTCCTTCGTCGACCAGCAGGTGGGTTTCGCGTTCCCTAATGCCATGTACGGCGAGGACGCGGCGTGGCCCGGGGTGCTCTTCCGCACCAGCGACGGGGGCCGCCGGTGGTCGGCAGTACCTCTCCCGGGCGGGTCCCCCAGCGGCGGGGTCGCTTTTGTCGACGCCAGCCACGGCTTCGCCACCGGCCTCAGCGCCTTGACCGCCAGCGGTTCGCCGCGTCCCGGCTGCACCAGCCAGATCTGGCAGACCGCCGACGCCGGGGCCAGCTGGCGGGCGGTGCCCGGGACCTGCGCCGGCTACCTGCTCACTTCACTTTCGTTCCCAACGCCGAACCTGGGCTACGCGGGCGGCGGCAACTACGCCAAGTTCAGCCAGGCGCCCCAGCTCGCCGTAGTGGCGACGGCCGACGGGGGCCGCCGATGGTCCCAGGTGTTCGCCACGCCCAAGCGCACACCAGTACCGGGCGGGGGCTACGGAGGGCCGTTCGGCGAGCTGCATTTCTACGATGCGACGCACGGGCTGGGGTTGGCCGGCGGATGCACGATGGGAGCCAACGGTCCCTGCCGGGGACAGGTCTGGTGGACCAGCGACGGTGGCCGGTCGTGGTCCCCGGAGGGTGAACGGGGTTCACAGCTGGCGGTCGCTGGCGGTACTGGTGCCTGGCTCGCCGGGGGGACGCCGGGGTCCAATGTCCTTTGGCGTTCGGGCGACGGCGGCCGCTCCTGGGCCCCGGTGGCAAGCCCTGGCAAGCTGAGGCTCTCCGGCCTGCTGGTGGCAGGCCAACAGTTGTGGGTGAGCACCGAGGCAGGCCAGTTCATGAGCGTCGACGGCGGCCAAGCCTGGTACGGCGTCCCCGCAGCCATACTGGCCGCCGAGGGCGGCAACTTCGGGGGCCCGGTGGCCGAACTAGGCCAGTCGGGCCTGGTCGTGGTCCAGACCGGCACGAGCACGGTTTGGGTGAGCGACGACGGGGGCCGCAGCGGGCGGGCGTTGGCCATCCCAGTCCTGGGCCAGGCCGGCGCCTCGGCCGTCTCTTTCGCCGACGACGAGGACGGCCTGGCTCTGGGATGGGGGGGGTGCGCAGCCCTAAAGCCCGTGACACCGCCGATCTCTTTCCCATTGCGGCCTACCGCCGTGGCGGCGACGCACGACGGCGGGGCCTCATGGCAAGGCGTGGCCACCCTCGATGTCGCCGGGTACGGCGGCCTGGCCTATAGCCAGGAGGTGGCCGTCGTCGCTGCCAGCTGCGGCAAGGGGATTGCCACCAGCACCGATGGTGGGGCCACCTGGGCCTACTGGAGCGTGCCCGAGGATCTTTCGGGCTGCCAGCAGCCCAGCGTGAGCGAGGGAACAGTCGTCCTTTCCTGCCCCAGTTACGCCGCGGGCGCCGCCACCCTGCGCCTGCTTGTGAGCGAGAACGCCGGGCAGCACTGGTCGGTCTACGAGCTGACAGGCCCAGGTGCCCAGGGCGTCCAAGGGGTCGTGGCCGCCGGGCCGGGCGTCCTGTGGGCGTTCGGGCAGGCTACCGGAGGCGTCTGGCGCAGCACAGACGGCGGTGCCGCCTGGGTGCCGGTCGACCTGGACCTGCCCGTCCCACCCTGACCGCCCGGCCGCGGCCGCCTTTGGTACGAGTGAGCTGTAACCGGCAAGGAGTTGGGCCTGACGGCTGAGCCGGGGCCGCGTCCTGGACAGCCGGGCAGGCCCCAGATAGATACTTGTTGGGTGCGGCAGACGTTCGCGGAGATCGCGTTCATGACAGCGCTTGCCGGCTGCATGTGCTCGGGTGCAGGTCTCGCCTGCAATGTGGGATCTACCGCCGCCGCGGCTGAGGCGCGAGCTGCGAGCGCGCTGGTTCCAAAAGAGCCGGCCTCAATCGCTGTCGCCCCGCATGGAGGCCTGTACATAGCGGACCTGGCCCGCGAGCAGATCCTCGAACGCAACGCGTCGGGCACCTATTCCGTCATCGCCGGGACGGGCTCGCCGGGCCTCACTGGCGACGGAGGGCCAGCAACCCGGGGGGAGCTCAATGGTCCCGGGAACCTCCTCCCGATGAGCAGCGGCGCGCTCTACTTCACCCAAACGGGGACGGTGAAAGCGGGGCCGGGGGGCGTGGCGAACACGGTGGTCCGCGAGGTCACGCCGACCGGCGTCCTCCGCACCGTCGCAGGGCTCCATCCCTCCTGTCCGAGGGACCACCTAGCGACCTCGATCCCCGCGGAGTCGGCGCTGATGTACGGCGCAGGGCTGTCGGCCGGCCCGGGCGGCGTGCTCGAGGTCACGGCGGTCCCGTGCCCGAACGCGACCAACCTCGGTCCATTCCTCGAGCTCACGGCCTCCGGTGTCCTGCGGGACAACTCGCCTGACAGGATCGGCGCAGCTTCGGTCAACTGCGGCGACATCACCGAGGGTCAGGGCTTCGCCGTGTTCACTTGCGAGAGTGGAGGCGGCGCAACAGCTTTCGGCCACCCGAAGGAGCTACTGGTGGTGCGCGCCAACGGTTCGACCGCTGCGTACCCCGGGTACGAGGTCGGCCCACTCGGCGCGGGAGATGGTGAGGTAGTGGCGGGGCACAACTACGCGGTCGTGCGAGTGACGAGCTACGCGATATCGGTTCTCGTCTCCGACCCGGAGCTCGTCGGTCTGGTCAGCGACAGCTACGGCGTCGCAGGGATCATCGGGCTCGCGGTTGACCAACACGGCGACATCTTTGTCGTGGCCAGCCTCTACCACGATAAGTACGGCTGCGTTACCACGATGACGGAACGCGCCGTTACAGGCGCCCTCGAGAAGCTCTGGAGTGCGAGGGGCCAAATATGCGGCTGACTCGCGCTGGGCATCGCCAGAGAGACGTTACATCGATTTCGCAAAAGAAGGCACTGGTCCACGCCAAACGAGAGAGGTGTGACCCCCCGGAGCGATGCGGGCGATAGCGGGAATGAGCGAGACCGTGTTGGTGCCCGTCGATGCGTCGACGTAGATATCGCCATCCGGGCCCACAGCGACACCTGTTCCCACTACGAAGTCCCAATCTTTCTCGCCGAAGCTCGGGTGTGGCATCGGGCCGAGGACGCTCGACAACGCGTTTGCGACCGATGTCCGACGTCCGCTCGGGCTGTAGCTCTCCAGGTCTGTTGCCGCCGTGATGACTGAGCCGCCCGGCCCGGTCGCGATCGCCCCCAGGTACCCACCGGGACCACGGTCCACACCAACGAACCGTAAAGCTCCCGACGTGGTCCGCTCGTACAGTCCATAGGCGCCGCCGCCGGCGACGAAGAGGTCGCCTCGACGATCGAACGCGACCCGGGCTGCGTCTAGGAAGTCGTTCTGGACTGCGGGGTTGCCGTCCCAGGCGTACGACGGCGGCAACGGCAGTTGCTCGCCGACGACCCAGTCGAGCATGCCTTTCGGTGTGAGCTCGTAGACGCCCTGGCGCGCCGCGATGTAGGGATCCCCGTCCGGGCCGATCGTGACGCCGGAAGGGTTGAACTGCGCACGCAGCGCCGGGACCGGGCGTGGCCCGAGCGGGACCTTCCCACCGCCGGCAACCGTTTCGATCTCGCCGTTGGGCAGGACCTTGCGAACACGTTGGTTCGAGCTATCGACGATGAAGACGGTGCCCGCGGGACCTACGGCGATGCCCGAGCCACGGCTGAGGCTTAGTTCGGCCCCGACCGCTGGGCCACTGTCACCAGAGAAGCCCATGGCACCCGAACCAGCGAAGGCTCTGAAGGAGTGGTACGGGCTCGCACTTACGAGCACCTGGTCCCTCGCCGCGTCGACGAGGTACAGCTCGCCGTTCGGCCCGAACGCGAGTGCGTCGGGCTGCTTCGGGGTGACGGTCCTACCGGTGACGGTCGAAGCCCGGCGGGTCACCACCGCAGCGAGGTGTGGTGACGCGGACGCCGTGTTGGGCATCCCCGCCGGCCCGTACCCTATTGCCGACCCCGTGACGACTGCGAGCACCGCGGCGAGCACTATGACCCACCGCCTTGGCTCGCGTTGCCTCGCTTCCTTGAAGAGCGTCTCGGCGTACGGTGTGACACCGATTGGTCGGTCCTTGATGATCGTCATGGCGCGCTCTACGAACTCTCGGGGACCGCCGCTCAGGCCGCCTGGAAGTAGACGAGCGGGTGACCGTCGCGATCGAGCATGAAGAGGTGGGTCACCTGGAACGAGTAGGCGGAAGGTCCTTCGACGACGACCTCCGAGTCACGGAGGAGCGCCCGCACGCACGCGTTGGCGACCACCGGGGCGAAGGTGTCCGCAGTTGCGGGGCCCTCGGGCTCGACGGTATGGGTGTCGTTATCGTAGGCGCCGCCGCTCCAGTCGCTGAAGACGCCCTGCCACCACGCCCGGTCAGAAGAGCGGAGGTCGCCCCAGAAGCTCGACGTGTAGGCATTGAACTGAGCCGCTGTCCGTCTCGCTGCGGCGAGGCCTGCGGGGCCAAAGGGCTCCAACCCCTCGGGTGAGGGGCAGGAGGCGAGGTCACTGCCACGAGCGGGGACAGGAGCCGGGTAGACCGAGGCTGGGAAGCCCGCTGCACCCGGGCCCGGAAGAGTGTCGAGCACGGGTGTGGTGATCTCGATCTGTTGTGGGTGCCCACCTCGCGGGACCTCGGCCAGCGAGGTCGCGTCCGTCCACCCATTGCCCGAGAAGGTGTCGACGAATATGGTGCCGTCGGGGGCAACGGCAATGCCGTCGGGTTGGAAGCCTCCCCGCACCCCGGGCACGCCGTAGCCGGCGATCCTGGCCGAGAGCAGGTCAACATCGGTCACGATGCGGCTGGCGGCGACGCGGTCGATGGTCCCATCGTGACCGGCGAGAAGGACCGAGCCGTCTGGTGCGGTGGCCATGCCATCGGCGTACTCGGTGCCGAGATCGGTGAGCTTCCCGCCCGGTGTAAGCCGCCAGATGGCCCGTGGGCCGCCAGAATAGACGTCGAGGTCACCGTTGCCTTCGAAGGCGAGCATCGATGGCGAGAAGCCGACCGCCGATGGCACGCTGGCAGTTGCCCCCCTCGCCGGCGGGTACTTGTCCCTCGCTAGTTCGGTGAGCGCTCCCGAAGCCGAGGCCCGGTAGACGGCGGTGCCATCGGCCACATAAAGCGCACCCGAAGCGGAGATGGCGACGCCTGAGACGTTGCAGAGCGAAGCGAGGCTCGTTTCGAGACGTCCGGAGGGCGTGACCACGAGCAGCCCGCAGGCGCTGCCGCCGGTGGGGTAGACCGTACCGTCCTTGGCCACGGCGAGCTGTGAACCGAAGTAGACGGGGAGGCGAGCGTCCGCGGCCCGGCCCCCGACGCCGCCCAGGCCTGGCTGACCGGTCCCGGCGAAAATTGAGAGATGGCCGTCGTGCTGCCAGCGGAGGATCTGGTCCCGGTCGGTGTCAACGATCAGGAGGTCGCCGTCCGGCTCGACGGCCAGAGCCTGCGGCCGCAAGAGGTCCCGCTCCTGGTGGGCCGTTTCCAGTTCGCCCGACAGCGAGCGGGGCAGCGGCACAGCCCCGGGTAGGGCGCGAGGCGGGCCCGGGCATATATAGCTTTCGGTTTCGACGAGCATGCACACGGTCGCCCACGAGACCTTCCACCGACCGTTGGCGAAGACGACGTCCCCAACGAAGCGCTGCCGGTAGCCATCGCTCCCACTATCGGAGATGTTGAAGTCGACCGTCGCAACGTCTGACGAGGAGACTTTTATCGTCGAGACCGAGATGGTGCCATCGGGCAGCAGGCCCGAGTCGTCAGAGGGCGTCTGAGCCGCGCCGCCCGCGATGGCACTCGCTAGCGCTCCGTTGACAGCATCGACGTAGGGCTCGAGTTGCTTTGCCGTCTCAGGTGGGCCGACCAGGTGGTAAAAGGCTCCGACGACCTCTGCCCGTATCTCTGCCGCGCTCGGGCGCGGCGAAGGCGAGCTAGCGGTCGCGTGCCCCATACCGGACGCAACGATTACAACCGTCATGAGGCTTAGACGGACGAGCCTCTTCACGGCTCGGTACACGTGACGGCCCTCGTCTTCACACCCATGGTTACAACCGAAGCCCATGGCTCGGTTCCACAGAGGGCGCGGCCGCGGAGGCAGGGCCCGCCGGGCCGAGCTTCCTTGGCGGGCACCGATAACTTCTAAAGGGTGGCCGTAAACCCGCGGAGCGTCGAGCTGGTCGGCTGGCAGGGCCCCTGGGACGAGGACGACCCCGATGCCAACTTCAAGGGCGACGTCGCTCTGTACTCCCACGTCGACCCCATGGCCACCATCACCGCCTTCGCCAGCAGCATGAACATGCCCGAAGGCGCAGTCGTGCACTACGTCCTTGCCAAGTGGGCATCAGCCGGCAGCCGCGGCCTCCTCGAACTGGGACCGTCCATGGTGCACCGGCTGTGGGCCGTCATCGACAAGGCCGAAGAGACCGGCACTAGCACCGCCCGCCTCGACGCCTACGAGCAACTCCATCAGATGATCTCCTGGCTCCGCCTACCTCTCACCAACGAAGGCCCAGCCTCCGAGCAGTGACGACGCCGCCGCTACAACAACGCGGTGGCCATCGAGCAAGCCTGCACCAAAACAGTGAGCCGCACGGTCCCGATGGGCTGGGGGGGGCCCGCTGGGCTGCTGCCTCCGCTGAGGGCAGGCGACAGCGACAGATCCTCGCGCCGGCGAAACTAGCGCCGCCCTTGTGGCCCTCGCAGCCACGATCGTGCGCGCTCCTCAGGACCAGATCGCCCTACCGTCCTAGCTTTTAGGCGCTCAACCGGGCGGCTGCGAAGAGCGCATCGCGGAGCCAAACGCGGAGCCATGGAACGCTAACGTGTGAGAACAGCAAGAACGAACACCCTTGAACAAGGAACCCAGTAACCACACGTGTTTTTGAACAGCTATATACGCCCACGGACACGCTACGCAGACTCCGCAGGTTCCGGGTTCAAATCCCGGGGGGCGCACGTTCCCGCAGGTCAGGCGGGGTGCGCGCAGCCGACGAGGTGGCGTTTTGGGGGCTCGGGGAGCCAAATGGGGAGCCATAGGACGCGCAGTGGCTCCCCTGCACGTCAGAAGGGGTGTCTTTGGTGGGTCGGTGCAGGCACGCGGCAGGGCTGTCAGACAGCCTTTCGTGAACATACATTCTTCCGCGCACCAACGGACGTTCCCGCACGGGCGACTTCCAATCCCGGTGCTGGCGGTCTCTGAAACAAGAGGGCACTCAAGGGAAATCTTGGCAGTTGCCTCCCGCTTTGATCTAAGAATTTCTAAGGCGAGGTCACCTAGCCTTAGACAGTGTTGGACTTCAGTCGTGCAGCGGAGGGACAACCCGACACCCCGGGCGCGGGGCGCAGGCCCCCGTACCGGGCCGGGCGTGAAAAGGACGTAGAGGATTTCGCTTCCCTGGTAGAGGTGCTATCAGGCGGTGGGGCCGACCGTGGCCTCGTCGACTGCGGCCTCCGGGGGGGGCAAGACCGTGCTTCTGATGGAGCTCGACATCGTCGCCTCAGACTCCGGCTGGGCGACGACCGATGTGCATGAGGTGGGCTCCCAGCCCGACTTCCGGGCCACCTTCGCCCAGATGGCGTCACGCCTGCTCCGGCAGATGAGCCGCAGGCACCGCATCAAAGAGAAAGTCGAGCGCGCCCTAGGTGTTGTGAAGGCCTTCAGTGTCCTCGCGCCGGGCGGCGTTCAGCTGAAGCTGCCGTGGCCCGGGGTGGTGAGCGAGTTCCGGTGCCAGCGCGCCTCGTCGCCGTCGAGCACCGGCGGTTCGCTCGCCAACGTCGGTCGAGGTGACATTTACCCTCTCCACGGGCCCTTTGGCGGACGCGCCGCCACTTGGTTTGACCAACCAGAAGGCTCTGCTGGTTCTTGGGCTTCACTCCCCAGCACGACTACTCGCTGTTCGAGACGCGCGCCGCTAGGGGCGAGCTGCTGCCCGACGAAGACGACAGAGTGCTCCTCGAACTGGAACGGGAGGACCTGGACTTCGAGCTCCACGTCGGGCCCGGCCTCCGCCACCTGGTCGACCAGGCCCTCGCCCGACCCGGCGAACCGGCCAGGGGTACCGTCGGGGACCTCATGCGGCTCGAGGTCACGACCATAGCGGTGGCCGTGGACCGCACCGAGCTAGTCGACCTCACCATCGTGGTGAGGCTCCCCCAACGCCGCCGGGCGCCACTAAGCCGCCCGACTGGCCTGGACCGCTCCTGCTCGAGCGCCTCGTGCAAGTTGCCACCGGCTTGCCAATTTCGATGCTTGAGCTCGCCTACCCAAACGAAGTCGCGCAGTTGACCGGTACACGTACCGTCGACAAGGCGACCGAGGTCGCCATCTCGATCGTCAACTGGGAGCCTTAGGCCGCGGGCACAAACACCGCGGCACGTCGACATTGCCGCGTAAGAAAACGCCCGACAGTCCCGAGCGCCAGTAACGGGTCACGTGAACTAGTTGCCTTTTGGTGGGCGGAGCTGGCACTTGCTCGCCCGGTCCCATCGGCAGGGACGCAAGCTAGGCCCTCTGCACCGGACGGCAAAGAGCCGCGTCCTCCAGGACGCGGCTCTTTGCGGAGCTCGGGAATTGCTGCTTGAGCTGCTTGGGCGCTAGCTCGACGTGTAGAGGTTGAACTCGTCGATCGACCAGTAGTACGAGCTGTCGGCACTTGTGAGCACAACCTCGACGTACTGCGCAGTCTGGGACGGGAAGCTGGCAACCTCCGTCGTCCCGGTACCAGTGCAGCTCGCAACTGTCGTGAAGGTCGTCCCGTCGTTGGAGACTTCGACGTTGTAGCCCGTCGCGTAGTCGTTCGGCGAGTTGGGGACCTGCATTTCCAGTTCGTCGAAGGTCTGCGGGGAGCCCATGTCGACTCGGAAGTAGTCGCCGACGGCCTGCCACGTATCGGTGCTGAAGCGGGTGCTCAAGTAACCGTCCAGGGCGTTGCCCGGGGAGTCGGCGCTTCCCGGGGTCGGACTGCTGCTCGCCACCCAGGCTGCGCGGTTGAGAGCGGTCCCGGTCGGAGAGGTCGGGCAGTCAGTGCTTGGGGCCAGGGTTGTCGACGTCGTGCTCGTGCTGGTCGTGCTCGTGCTGGTCGTGCTCGTGCTGGTCGTTGACGAGCTGGTGGTCGTGGGGACGGTTGTAGTTGTGGTCGAGGTGGGGTAGCCACGGCCGTGGCCCCGGGCACGGACATGGACATGGACCCACTTGCACCGAAAACCGGTCACTCTCCAGGACCAGCCGCCGCGCCGGTGGAACCGGTGCCTAATGACCGTGCATTCCCTCACCCACTTCCAGCCGTTGCCGCGGCCGTAAGAGGGCTCGCCTGAAGACGAGGTCGTTGTGGGTGTAGTTGTCGAGGTGGTCGTCGAGGTCGAAGAAGTCGTGGTCGTGCCCCATCCGCCCCAGCCACCGCCGCCCCTGCCGGGGCCACCACGGTGGCCGTGCTCGCCCTGGACGGCCGCCGCCGGGGTTGCCTTGCCAGCAGAAGCGGGTGTCGCCGCCGTCAGCGAAACCGCCACTGTTGCGCCCACGGTTGCAAGAGTCGCCAAGAGTGCAGTACCCAATGAGGCGCGCGTACGGTACCTGCGCCCTGAATGATAAGTCATCGCTCCCTCCACAGCCGGATCACTTGTTGTCAACTGATACAGTTCGCCGGTTTTGTGGGCGGCGCTTGAACCCTTCGTGATGATTCTGTGAAGGCCCGTCGCGGGCTCGGCCGATTGTGCCCGTTGGGCGGGTGAGCGACCGCAACCGCATGAGCCGGCGCGGCACCCGCCCGGGGAGCCGGCCGGACCTGTAATGGGAGCGCCCACCGAGAAGAACACGAAGAGCTTCCGGTGAACGTCGATATGGCCGCTCGGGCATGTGACGTCACGGTCGCCCTCGCCGATGCTGCGACGAAGCTCGAACGAGGTGCCGCACTCGTGGCGGATGTACCCGTACGCAGCCATCGTCGGGGTTCTAGGGCACAACGCAACGACGGGACTAAACCGGAGGGTGAAAAAGCGTGTCACTAAGCTGTCCTTGTGCCCCTCGAGGAAAGCACCCGCTACGAGCAGATAAGCCCCAAAGCTTACGAGCACCCGGCCGACCGAGCCGCCACGGCCGCTCTCCGCTCTATACCTCTCATGGACAAGGTCCTCAAGCGCCTCCTTGACATCGGTCATGAGCGACGCTTGAGGCAAGTCCTCATTGGCAACGCGGTCGAAATTTCTCCCAAACAAGTACCACTACTTTGGGCTCGCCACTGCCAAGCTGCCTCTGTCTTGGACATCGACCCAGTCCCAGAGCTGTTCGTCACACAGACACCGCTCGCCAATGCATTGACTATTGGGGCCAAACGCCCGGTAGTGATCGTGTACTCGGGGCTGGTCCAGGACTACGGCTCCGAAGAGGTGTACACCGTCGTCGCGCACGAGCTCGGCCACGTGCTCTCAGAGCATTACTACTACCAAACAGCTCTGCAGTTCCTGGCAATGCTGCTGCCAGGATCCTCTGGCGTTGCAACTGGGCTTGCCGGTCTTCCCATAAGAGCGGCTTATCTTGTCCTCCTTGAATGGGCGCGAGCGGCCGAGCTCTCCGCTGACCGGGCGTCGGCCCTGGTCGTCGGGGATCCCTTGGTAACTTGCCAGATGTTGATGCGCTTGGCGGGAGGAGCCCTGGAACCCATGAGCCTGGAAGCTTTCCTGGCACAAGCGGCACGGTACGCGGACGAGGAGGATGTCTTCGCTCGGTGGTCGCGGGCCTGGGTCGAGGCAAAGCTACAGCACCCCTTTGCCGTCAAACGGGCACGCGAGCTAATGGCTTGGGTGAGCGATGGCAGTTATGACCGCATCCGTAGTGGCGCCTACCTGCGCCGTGGGCAGGAGGCTCCTCCGACAGCGGAGGCACAGGCCGCTATTTCTCACTACAGGCAACGGTTTCTGAAGATACTCGAAGTTGCCACAGGCGGGATCGAACGAGCCCTCAGTCAGCTCGAGCAATGGGTAAGGCCAAAGAGGTCAACCGGGGCGAGCGATGCCGAAGAGGCAATGTCTTGACCTCGGGCCGGGGGAGTGGTGCCGCTCTTCCGGCAAGTAGCGTTGTGCGCCCATAATTGACCATGGCCAACAGCGAGCAATTGCACATCGGATGGGTCGGCACGGGGGTGATGGGTCTACCTATGTGCGGTCACCTCTTGGCTGCGGGGTTCCCAGTCAGGGTTTTCAGCCGCACCCGGGAGCGGGCAGCCCCCCTCCTCTCCCAGGGGGCGCGATGGTCCCCCTCGCCAGCCGCGGCGGCCGAGGGGGCGGACGTGGTCGTTACGATGGTCGGCTACCCCGAAGATGTGCGCGAAGTCGTCCTCGGCGAAAAAGGCGTGCTGTCTGCTGCCGGCAAAGGGGCGACCCTTGTCGACATGACCACCAGCGAGCCCCAGTTGGCTGTCGAGATCTTCGAGGCCGCAGAACGCAAGGGCGTTGGCTCCTTGGACGCGCCTGTATCTGGGGGCGATGTCGGAGCGCGCAACGCGTCATTGGTGATCATGGTTGGCGGGAAGCGAGAGGTTTTCGACAGGGCCCTGCCAGTCTTTGAGAAATTGGGCGGGGTCGTCAACCTTGCGGGCGGCGCCGGGGCCGGCCAACACACCAAGATGGTCAACCAGATAGCCATTGCGTCGGGCATGGTCGGGGTCTGTGAAGCTCTCGTTTACGCGGCACGGGCCGGCTTGGACATCGCCCGGTCCGTCGAAACGATCAGCACTGGTGCGGCCGGTTCGTGGTCCCTGAGCAACTATGCCCCAAGAGCTCTCAGAGGCGATTTTGCGCCAGGTTTCAAGATCGATCATTTCATCAAGGACCTGGGCATAGCGCTCGCCGAAGCCCGGCGCAGCCGGCTTTCCCTACCAGGGCTGGCACTTGCTGAACAGCTCTATTTGGCTGCAAGCGCGGGAGGGCTCGGGCAAATGGGCACGCACGCCCTCCTCCTCGCCCTCGCCCAGCTCTCCGGTGTCGAATGGGGGACCAGGGTTCCCTAATTTCCCGAAAACGGCGCAAGTTTTGTCCACTATTTGCATGATGGGCGTATTTCGTTACCATTGACCTCAGCTACTTACTGTGGTCACAGTAGAAAGCTACCAACACACGAGGCAGCAACGACCGTTGGTGTGCTGCGCTCCGGATGAAAAGGACGAAACTATGCACAACGCCATGTGGAGGTCCGTCGTCAAATGGTGAAGGTGCCGAACAAGCAGAAAAGGCCGAAAGGGCAGATCTTCAAGAAGGTCATGTACTCTACCTTCGGCATTTCGGTTGTAAGCGGTCTCGTAGCAGTTCTTGGGGCACCAACGAAGTGGTCGTGAGCTAAGCATGCCGGGCAGGCGGGGCATCCCGCAGGCCCGGCTTGCCTTCGCACGCACATGACTAGCAAACTACGTCCGTCCAGGGACCTCTTTATCGCGCTGGTTGTTTTCGGCGCGACTGGGGGCCTTGGCATCGATGCGCTTGCATCGCAGGGCCAGAGGCTCTTTGGCCAGCAACCTTTGGCTCTTGCCATTTTTGCGCTCTGCTGCCTGGTAAGCGAGCTGCGCCCTCTTCGATGGCTCCGGCTCGACGAAGGCGGCCAAGTCACCGCCAGCTGGACCTTCATGATGGCCCTGCTCCTGATCGGGCCGCCGTTGGCGGCCGTCAGCGTCGCAGCCGGGATCGTGCTGCTGAGCGACGCTGTCTCGCGGAAGTCCCCGGTCAAGATCGCCTTCAACACCGCTCAGATCGTGATTTGCCTGAGCCTCGGCGAAACCGTGCTTTACGCGTCTGGGCAGGGGCAAGCCCTCCTCGGGCACGGGGCACCGTCGTGGGTTTGGCTCCTGGCTTTCGTCGCTGCCTGTGCTGTGATCTTCACCACGAACAACGCCCTGACCGGGACCGTCCTCGCGCTTCACCAAGGTCTCCCGGTGGGGCCAATGCTGCGAGCAGTGGGGACGGCCAACCTTTCGACCGACGGCGTCCTGCTGTCACTGTCGCCGATCTTTGTCCTCGTCGCTGAACGAAGCCTTCTTTTGGTACCCCTGTTGTTGCTGACAACCTGGACCGTTTACCGTACGGCCGAGGTCGCGTTGGTCCGCAAGCATGAAGCCACCCACGATGCGCTGACCCAGTTGCCAAATAGGAGGCTCTTCGACGAGCACCTCCACAACGCCGTGCTGTCCGCACGAAGGACGGGCGGGCGTGTGGGTGTCGTGCTCATAGATCTCGATGGCTTCAAAGGAATTAACGACCGGCTCGGGCACGATATCGGAGACCAGGTCTTGCGCAGCATCGCTGCCAGGATGAACAGTGCCCGCCGCTCGACCGACCTGCTGGCGCGAATTGGCGGTGATGAGTTCGCTCTCGTGATAACTCAGCTCGACTCAGTTGCCACAGCAACTCAGGTTGCCGAACGCATCGGTGCAACGTTCCTCCAGCCCTGCGTGGTGGAGGGCTTCCCAGTCTCAGTAGAGGCGAGCCTCGGCGTCGCGGTACTGCCCGACCATGCGCAGGACTCGCAAAGCCTGCTACAGCGAGCGGACGAGACCATGTACTCTGCGAAACACGCCAACCAGGGCGTGGTTGTTTACGGCACCCAATCGGACGAGCGACCAATCGGGCGGATCGGCCTCCTCGGCGATGTTGCCGAGGCTTTGGCAGCGGGCCAGTTTTTCCTGGAGTACCAGCCACAGATCAGCCTCTCGAGCGGGCGCACAGTCGGAGTCGAGGCGCTTGTGAGGTGGCGCCACCCAGTTGCGGGGGTCCTCTACCCCTCGGAGTTCATCCGCCTGGCCGAACAGACCGAGCTCATCGGGGCCATTACCCGCCAAGTACTCAAGGAAGCCTTGGGGCAGGCGGCCGTATGGCAGCGGGCAGGGCGCGATATCAGGGTCGCCGTCAACGTTTCGGCGCGCAACCTGCAAGACGTCCACTTCCCAGAGGTAGTGGCTGACCTCTTGGCGAGCTCCGGTGCTGCGCCGCACGCTGTCGACCTCGAGATCACCGAGAACACTGTTGGCCTCGACAGCGCGACGATCCAGTGGGCGCTCACGCGGCTGCGCGACATCGGCCTTTCCATCTCGATCGACGACTTTGGCACAGGCTATTCGTCAATGGCTCAGCTGAGGGAGCTACCGGTCGACCGGATCAAGATCGACCGCAGTTTTGTTACCAACATGGGGCGTGAAACACGCGACGCCCTGATAGTTGGTTCGATCGTCCAACTTGGTCTCGCTCTCGGCATACAAACCGTCGCCGAAGGGGTAGAGGACCCTGACGTAGGCGAGATGCTCCGCCAGCTGGGCTGCACGGCAGCTCAAGGATGGCTCTACGGGCGCCCAATGGGCCCGGACCAACTGGACCAGTTGTGGCGGCCGGCGCCTGCCCCGCGTGCCATGTCGGCGGGCGCTTTCCAGGTCACGCCCGCTGGCAGCCTGCAAGTCACGCCGGTCGGCGGCCTCCATGTCCCACCTTTAGCCATTTTGCAGGTATTACCTGCACGGGTTGTCGAGACGAGCCTGCAGTGATCCTCGTAGCAGTGGTCGTCGTGGCTGCGCTCACCGTGCCAATTTGCGGTGGGTCGCTCGGGAACCTCTCCAGCCTGAGGATCCGGGCCGCGTGGGCCGTGCTTGCCGCCTTGGCCGTGCAGGTGGTAATTATCTCGGTCATCCCCAAGGAGATGCGGGGGTGGCCGGGCCAGGCTCTCGAGCTGGTCACCTACGCGCTCGCCGTCGTCTTCCTTGCACTCAACAAAAGGGTGCCGTGGCTGTGGCTGGTCGGCATCGGGGGCCTCTGCAACCTGGTGGCGATCGGGGCAAATGACGGTGTCATGCCCGCCTCGCTGGTCGCCCTGCGGGCCGCAGGACGGGCGCGCCACCCCGGTCAGTTCATGAACTCCACCAGCCTTCCCGCCCCCCGGCTCGCCTTCCTGGGCGACAACTTCTCTCTCCCCAAACATTTTCCCTTCGCCAACGTTTTCAGCGTCGGCGACGTCGTCTTGGCCCTCGGCGCGCTCCTCCTGCTGCACTCGGTCGGCCAGTCGTGGCCTTCGAGAAAGTTTGGCGTCTGGGCGCACAACCCGTCGAGAGCTCCTCGCAAGCTGGGCGACGCGCGGAACCCAGGGCTCTCCTAGCGGCCCGGCCACCCTTCGCCCTCTTGGGAGTAGTCTGTCTGACGAGCAGAGGAGGCCAGACGTGGAAGATGCGGACTTCGAGAGGCGAGCTCAACAGGCGGCGAGCACTGCTGGGACATTTGCGGGGGCGATGTCAGGTGCCCGGTTCATCGGTGCGATGATCCCTCTACCGTTCGTGGGGCCCGTGGTCGGCGCCGTCGTGGGAGGCGTCGTCGGTGGGGAGATAGGACGTCGCCTGGGCAAGGCTGTCGTGGATGGCGGCGGGGCGTTCGTGCGCTCCCTCAAAGCCTCCTAGGACGGCTAATCGCCGGGCGGTGCGGCTCAAACAAAGACAAAAGACCAAATTCGGCCGAGGCAGCACCGAGAGCTGTCAAAACGAGCCCGGTGGCGCTTTCGGTGCCTGCCTGTCCGCAGGGTGGCACGCTTGCTAGCCTGAGGGCGCAGTGACGGTGGTAAAGGGCGGGAAACGCGTACTTGTCGCGGCCACAGCTATGTCTGCAGCGGCTTTAAGTGGTTGCGGCGGAGCCGGGGTTGCCAGTTCAGGGCGTCCGGCCACGGCCACGGCGGCGGCCGCAACGACCAGCTCGGCTGCCCGTACGTCAAAACCGGGTAGTGTGCGCGCGCTCGCGCGCGGCAAGCACCTGCGGGCAGGCAAGCACCCACAGATAAACAAACGGTGGCTGACAAAAGGGCAACCGAAGCACAAAGCGCTGGTACCGCACGATCGTCATCATCTGCGCGTTGCCGTGCACGTCGTACCTCTCTGCCCTCTCACTGGCCTCCGGGCCCCAGGCGGCCGCGTGCCTGAACACGCGGCGTTGGCAGTAAAGGTCGAGAACCTCCCCGAGGCGAGGCCCCAATGGGGGCTCGACAAGGCCGACATAGTCTTTGAAGAGCCCGTGGAAGGCGGCATAACCAGGTTCATCGCCGTTTTTGATTGCCAGGCGGCGGACCGCATCGAGCCGGTCCGTTCAGCGCGCCTTGTCGACCCTCAAATCCTCGAGCCTATGGGCCGTATCTTGTTCGCATATTCAGGTGCGATCCAACCCGTTGTCAACGAGGTCGACGCAAGCACGTCCTTGCTCGAAGACGTCGGCGGTTATAAGGCTGGCGGAGCGTACTGGCGGGACCTGGACCGGTACGCGCCGCACAACCTCGAAACTTCGACGGCTGCTTTGTACTCGGCTGCCGCGGGGTTGCACTACCCTCAAAAACCTCCTGTCGCCATATTCAGTTACGGGCGGCCGGTACTTGGCGGCACGCCTGCGGCCGCCGTGAACATCCACTACCCTCTCGATGTCACCACCTGGACCTGGCATCGCGACACAGGCCTGTGGTACCGCTCTTATTCCGACACCGGTGCTGCTTTGCAAGGAGACGGGTCACAAATTGCAGCTTCCAACGTCGTGGTCATGATGGTCAACGAGTACCCGACCCAGTACACAGAAGATGCGCTTGGCTCTCACGAAAACGAGCTCACCCTGAAAGGGAGCGGGCCGGCCTGGGTTTTCCGCGATGGTGCGCAGTTTTTCGGTAGGTGGGAGCGACCGCTCCTCGACCATCCCACGAAATTTGTCGAGACAAACGGGACAACGATCACGCTGACCCCCGGCAACACGTGGGAGGAGCTGGTCCCGGCAGGCCTCGACATCGACGTGTCGCCATGAGGTGCGGCCGTGCCCATCCGGGCGGCCCCTGGCCTAGGCCGGCGGCGCCGGCGTGGTCTCAGCTCTCCTCGAGCGCTGGCAGCACTTCTTCCTCGAGGAGCCGGAGCGGCGCGAGGTCGAATGGCGGCCCAACCGCGAAAACGAAATGGTTGACCCCGACCTCGAGGTACCGCCGAAGCTCGTGGGCAACCTCGTCAGGTGTGCCGATCAGCCATCTGCCGGCCTGGGCCGCAAGGTCGAGCGAGAGCCGGCCCGCAGTTGCCTGCGCGTGCGCTTGAGCCTCCTCGCGACGTGCCGCGATCGCGACAGAAGGGTGCACGGAGAGCTCGATGTGGTCGAAATTGCGCCCGATCTCGTTACAGAGCTCCTCGAGGCGCCTCACGACCTGTGAGCAGGTCTCAGGAGAACCGACCATATTGAGGCGGTCCCCGTGTTTTGCCGCGGCTCGAAGCGAGCCGAGCCCCGTGCCGCCAATAGTCACGGGGGGGTGCGGCGATTGCAAGGGCTTAGGCTCGCAAGGGGCTTCGGACACTTGATAGAAGCGGCCGCGGAAGGTGGTCCGGTGCTGGTCCCACAGGAGCTTTATCAGCTCGAGAGCTTCGTCGAGGCGCGCGTATCTCTCCGACAGAGAGGGGAACTCGAGCCCGTAGGCGTCGAACTCACGTTTAGACCAGGCAGCGCCAAGCGAAAAGTCCAAGCGGCCACCGCTCATTTGGTCAACCTGAGCCGCGGCCTTCGCAAGCACAGCCGGGTGGCGGTAAAGGTTGCCATTGACGAGCACCCCTATGCGGGCTCGTGACGTGAGCAAAGCCATCGCGCTCATGGTCGTCAACGTCTCGAAGGCGGCCCCGTCGTCCGGCCCGGCGTAAGGCAAGAGGTGGTCGAAAGCCCAGACCGACCCGAACCCGATTTCCTCGACAGCCGCTAAAGCCGAGGCGTACTCCCCCCAGCTCGTGAACTGGCCCTGAAGTTGTACCCCGAAGTGCAGCGCCCGACCCCTAACTCGCATGTCGCGCCTTTTGGTTGTGCATGTGCGAGCACACTACTCAAGCCCCTTGCTCCGGGCGCCCAAACCTGGTCGGGCCGCGGGCGGCAGGGCCCTGCGGGCTAAGGGCGCGGTGATCCCGTGGGTACGGGCACAGGGCGCGCGCTGCAGTCGCAAGGCTGGTAGCTTCGCGTTACTTTGTCTTTGAGCTACCCCACTGCCCCACCAAGCAGGACAAGACCACGGAGGGACGGGTGGCGCTACGACGGGAAGGGTTGGCTGCCATAACTCGCTACAAATACCACCGAGCCCGCCTCGTCGCGGGAAGCGCCGCGCTGGCGCTCATGTCCTTAGTCGCCATCCCAGTGTCCTCCCTTGCGGGCGCCACATCGATCGGCTGGCTTCCACGGGCGCAAGGCGCTCGCGAGCGCGTGATCCTTCTCCTTGCGCAGCAGTGCCCCCAGCGGGCCAGGCTGGCGGAGGGCTTCGCATGCCCGCCCCAAGATCCCCTGCTCGCTGAGCTCAAAGCTGCCGGGGCGCAAGTCGTTTCCAAATCGACCCTCGTAGACACGATTACCGCTTCGGTCAGCGCAGCGCAGGCGAGGGCGCTCGCTCGGTCGCCATTTGTGTCGCAGGTTTACCCCGACGGTGTGGTCAAGTTGGGCCCCGCGCCCGAGCCGCTCGTACCGACCACCGTTTACCACGCCCGCCTCCAACCGGCCCTGTCAGCACATGGTGTCGCCCCAGCTGGCGAGCTGTGCGGCACGCGATCGGCTCCCGAGCTCGACCCGCAGGCACTCCAGGCCATCACGGCGAACACGGCGATCGACGCTGGGGTCAACGGGTCGGGGGTCACAGTGGCGATCCTCGCCGACGGCTTGCACCCGACCAATGCCGACTTCCTCCGTAACGCCGCTTACGGCCAACCCGGGACGCACGTGATCACTCAGTACTTGGACTTCACCGGGGAAGGCACGAACACCAAAACAGGCGGTGAAGAGGCCTTCGGGGACGCGAGCTCGATCGCGGCTCAGGGCAACGTGGCCTACAACCTGGCCGAGTACGTGAACCCTGCCGTGGCCGCTCTGATGCCCAAGACCGGGTGCTGGGTCAAGATCCTCGGGGCGGCACCAGGGGCCTCGGTCCTCGCTCTCCAGGTGATAGGCACCAACGACGAGGGCACCGACTCAGACATAGTGCTAGCGGTCCAGTACGCGGTCCAGCACGGCGCCAAGGTCATCAACGAGTCGTTGGGTTCCAACCCGTTCCCAGACACCTCTCTCGACGTCGTCCGCGACGCTGACGATGCCGCGGTAGCCGCCGGCGTGACCGTCGTCGTGTCGAGTGGTGACGGAGGGGCTTCGAGCACCATCGGGTCGCCGGCAACGGACCCGGACGTCATCAGCGTCGGGGCAACAACGAATTTCCGGGCGTACGCACAATCAGATCTCGGTGGTTTTTACAACCCCGCCGTCGGCAACGGCCACTGGGTGAGCAACAACATCTCGTCGATTTCCTCCGGCGGCTTTGACCAGGCGGGTGGGACTGTCGACCTTGTCGCCCCGGGCGACTCTAACTGGGCGCTCTGCTCGACAAACCCGAAGATGTACTCAGACTGCGCGGACACGTTCCGTGGGACAGACATCGGGGTGGACGCGTTCGGGGGCACGAGCGAGGCTGCTCCTCTGACCGCCGCCGGAGCCGCCGACGTCATCGAGGCGTACGAGCGCACGCACGGCGGCAGCTCCCCGTCTCCTGCGCTCGTGAAGCAGATCCTCTGCAGCTCCGCCACCGACGTTGACGCGCCGGCCGCCGAACAAGGTGCCGGGATGCTCAACATCGACGGTGCTGTGCGCTTGGCGGAGTCCCTGCCGGCGCCGAGCGCCGCCACGACCACTACGAGCACGACCACTACGAGCACGACAACCGGCACGACCACAACTACGACAGCAAACCCGGGCACTACGACGACAAATGTCGCGGGGGCGAGCACGACCACCACGGCAGCCACCACCACGACGTCTTCGCCCAGTACAACGACTACAACGGTCAAGGCCGCCGCCCCCCCGGTGCCGGGGCGTTTAGGTCCCCTCCTGCCGCCTCAGGGCAGCGTGCTCATCGGCCCCACGCAAGTAAACGTGCTAGGCCGAGCTGGGAGCACCACCCATCAAACAATCTCCCTCACCAACACCGCATCGGTGCCCGCGACGGTGGAGCTTTCCACGAGGGCGCTTTCGCAGAAGGTTTATGACACCGGTGTTCACGAGTTCGTCATGGACCCGACCGCGCCGACGACGAACACGGGCGCGTTCCCCATTTGGAACGGCGCTACCGAGGTGTACCAGACGGAAACTTTCAACGTCCCTGCTCGTAGTGGTGGGCGGCTCTTCTTCGCCATGGACTATCAGCACACCAACCAAAGCTCTCTCCTCCATGTCGCGCTTTATGAGCCCGATGGCACTTATGCCGCGTACTCAGACCCTCAAGGCCTAGGAGATTACGGTGAAGTCGAAGTCGCCAACCCGCCAGCAGGGAAATGGACCGCCTTTTTCTTCACCGAGCTGAACGGCGCCACCAAAGGTGCAATCGGCACAAGCGGGGCCGTCCAATGGGATGCAAGCGTGTGGGACTACGCCAGGGGCTCCACGATCACGCCGGCATCGCTAACGATCCCCGCCGGCCAAACTGCCACGGCAGAGCTCACAGTCACGAACCCAGCAGTTGCCGGCGATACCAACGAGTCTGTGGTCGTCAAGTACGACGGAGGCCGCACAACTGTCCCTGTGACCATAAGGACCACGGTCTCCATCGGCACCAACGGAGGGACTTTTAGCGGCGTCCTCTTCGGGGGCAACGGCCGCCAAGCGGTAGCGGCCCAGACGAACACTTACTTCTTCAACGTCCCAAAGAGCAAGAGCGACCTCGACGTGAGCATCGCACTGCAGGACGACCCTGATGAAGGCCTTGTTGGCTACCTCGTCGACCCAGAGGGACAGACCGAGGGATATTCGACCAACTACACGCTCGTGCCCTCGGGGAGCAGCTTCGAACCGACCGCACCCTTCGGGCTCGTGCCGGGGACTACACCATACCTTCAGCTCTACCATGCAGATCCGCAACCCGGTGCATGGGAGCTCGTGCTCGAGTGGGAGAACCCGGTCACGGGCAACGAGCTGCAAGAAAGCTTCTCCGGTGCCGTTCGGTTCAACCAGGTCCTCTTGGTCCAGTCGGGCCTTCCTAATTCGGCTGCCAAGAAGCTCGCCAGAGGCCGCGCAACGACTGTCACCCTGGACATCGCGAACACAGGCGTTGCCCCCGAAGGGTATTTCGTCGACCCCCGCCTAGACAAGGAGGTCGCTATGACCTTGAAAAACCTGAGCCCGGGGACGAGCGCCACGAGGTTGACCTTGCCGCGGTCGGCGTCTGCCAATTTCCCAATCGGCATCCCGCTTTACCTGGTGCCTACGGACACGAGCCAGCTCAAAGGCACGGTTGCTCGTTTGAGCGGGAGCGCCGGCGTGTCATTTGACATGAGCCCCCTCACCGGCGACCCGGAGATCTCCCCACTCGTGCCGAACCGAGATGTCAAGGGCTCGGGCTCGGCGGGCTTGGCCAGCGCGACCCTGAGCGAGCCCGACGTCACGCCAGGGCTTTGGGACGTCGAGCCCACCGAGATGGGCCCGTTCGGGACGGCTGCCGGCCCCAAGGAACTGGTTGACACGACCGTGACCGCAGTGACACGCGCTTTTGACACCTCAATGCATACCGGCAGCGACGACCTGTGGCAGGTCGGCTTCAAATTTGCTCGTTTTTACTACGTGGAGCCCGACCAAGTCGCACAGGTCAAGGTGCAGATCGTGCCCACAGCTGCAGCAGGTACGCAGGTGAGCGGCGTCCTCTACATCGACGACTTCACGCTCGCCAGTTTCTCGCCCACGCAAGCGTTTTTCCCAAGCGCGGACCAAGTCGCCGCCCTCCCCTATTCTTACACGGTGAGCCCCTGAGCGAGCTCACCCGAGGCCACCCCGGGCCCGTGGGACCTGACGACGCGCTCAAGCGCGTCGCCTTCCTGCTCGAAGCCGAGGGTGCCCCTGCTTATAAGGTGCAAGCTTTTCGCCGGGCTGCAGCGGTCGTCAGCGCGACGCAGCCCGGCGAACTGCTCTCGCTCAACAAACAAGACCGCCTCGAGACCCTCACTGGGATCGGCCCGTCGACTGCCGGGGTCATCCGGGAGGCTCTTGCCGGCGCCTACCCCAGCTATCTCGCTGCTCTCGAAGAGCGCGCCGGCACGCTCACGCCAGGGCCCGCACAGGATCTCCTCGCCCGGCTCAAGGGCGACTGTCATAGCCATTCGGACTGGTCGGACGGCGGGAGCCCGGTAAAAGAGATGGCCGAGGCCGCCCGCGAGATCGGGCATGAGTACCTCGCCCTTACCGACCACAGCCCACGTCTCACGATCGCGCATGGCCTGAGCCCCGATGACCTGCGCAGGCAGTTAGACCTTGTCGCGGAGCTGAACGACGACCTGCACCCGTTCCGGTTGCTGACCGGCATCGAAGTCGACATCCTCGAAGATGGCTCGCTCGACCAGGAAGAGGAGCTCCTTGCCAGGCTCGATCTAGTGGTCGCGAGCGCTCACTCTGCCCTGCGGATGGAGGCGGCGAAGATGACCGAGCGCCTCGTGCGGGCCGTAAGCAACCCGCACGTCGACATCCTCGGGCACTGCACGGGCAGGATCGTTGTTGGTCGAGGGCGGCCACAGTCCCAGTTCGACCACGAAGCCGTCTTCGGAGCCTGCGCAGCAAACGGGACGGCCGTCGAAGTCAATTCGCGCCCGGACCGCTTGGACCCACCTGAGGAGCTGATGCGCCTGGCCGCCACGCTGCGCTGTCGCTTTGCGATCGACTCAGACGCGCACGCGCCGGGCCAACTTCGCTGGCTTAGCTATGGTTGCGATAAGGCGGTGGCAGCTGACCTCGAGGCACCCTCAATCGTCAACACGCTGCCTCTCGCTGAGTTCATCGCCTGGGCCGGGAGGGACCGTCGTCAAACGCCGAATTTTACGAAAGACCGGTAATTCGGCGCTCCTGAGGTCCGATCGTAAGCTTGGTGGCCGGCGCGGTGAGCGCAGGTTGCCAGAGCGACCTTTGCTGGTCCTGGTCTGGCGCGCCTTGCGCCGGGGAGAGCACAGCGGGGAGGAGGGTGAAGCAATGGAACACCCGATTGTCAAGCTGGCAGCCGAGGCACATGCAATGAGGCGAGCCGCCCTCGAGGCGGCCCGCCTGAGCGCCCTCGCCGGCACGGACGACGACGGCGAATGGGTCGAGGGCGTGAGCTACTGGTCGGACTACATGACGATCATCAACCTCGAAGGCACCGTCGAGCCGGCCGCCAGCTCTCCCGTGCGCCGGGCGTCCTAGGGCTGCCCCGAAGGGCTGCCGTCGCGCTACGGCGTCGAGGAAACTGCCTCTCGCTAGAGACGCGCCTTGGCGGGCGCAAGGTCGACGTTGCGGTACATGGGCGAGCTGAACAGTTCGCCGAGGACGATGCAGGCTGCTCCCCGAGCCCAGTCGACGTCGTCTACCGAGTCGACGAAGAAGTCGACTTCCCTGTCGATACCTGCAAAGCAGCGTTCTCTCACGACAGCTATCGCGGCTTCCCAGCGGAGAGGCCCGGCTTGGGCCCCGGCAAGGATGACGAGCCTCGGGTTCAACATGTTCACCATGCTCGCGATCCCGAGCCCGAGCATGCGGCCCGCCCGCTCGATCGCCCCTCGAGCGACGGCGTCCCCGGCCTCGGCGGCCCTACCAACCTCGGCAACCGAGAGCTGGGAGGGGCCCCTGCCGGCCAAGGTGCTCCGGCCTCCAGCCGCCAGCGCCTCAGCTACGTAGCGCTTCACTGCCTCATCCGAGCTCACCGCCTCCAGGCACCCCCTCCTCCCGCAGCGGCAGAGCTGAGCTTCGCCCAGGAGCGGGAGGTGCCCGATCTCGCCGGCAGCCCCTCCCGCGCCCCGGTAAACGTTGCCCGCTACCACGATCCCAGCACCCACATCGTTGCCCGCGAAGATCACAACAAAGTCGTCGACCCCGCGGCCTCGGCCGAACCACTGCTCGGCCACGGTGAGCGCATTTATGTCGTTGTCAGCGAGCACAGGGCGCCCGAGGCGTCTCGCTATTGGTGCGCTCACCGGTACGTCGCTCCACGAGAAGCTCAGCGAATAGCGGCACGTCCCTGTCTCGCTATCTACGAGGCCCGGCAGCGCGATGCCAACACCGCGGATATTTTCCATGCCGACGCCAGCTTTGTGCGCCGAGCTCTCGATCCCAAGGCATATGTGGTCAAGGACTGACCCCGAGCCGCTGCCCTTGGCGCCCAGCGTGCCCTCACGGGTCACCGGCGCCCAATCGATCTCTACCTTTTCCGAAAAAGTGACCTCCGCTCGAATATCAGTGACAACAAGAAATATCCCATCGGGTACGAACTTGAGGCCGACGGCATAATTGCGCTCGTCGTTCAGGCGGAGGACGAGCGGAGGGCGCCCGCCCCGAGACTTGCCGTGGCCGACTTCACTGACCAAGCCGTTTTCGATCAGGTCGGTGACGATCGCAGACACGGTCGCAGGGCTCAACCCTGTTGCCCTGGCCACATCTGCACGCGAAACAGCGCCTGTGCGCAGGACATTGAACACCAGGTTGCGGTTCATGTCGGCCATCAGGCGACGGTCAGCCCGACGAATGCCCTGTTTGGAAAGCTGTTCGTCTCTGTCCACCGCTGGGCCTCCTCGGCCGGCAAGTAGGCGAGCGCCGCGAGGCGGGCAACCGCTGTCGCCTGAACCTCAAGTTAAACCCGCTGGTGACAACTGTCAACGTGCCCGCTTCAATTACCCGGCACGTTCGTCCAAGGACCGAAAAGGGACGAAGCAGGCCGGCAAAAACGGAAAAACGGTGCGATTTAGTCTGACAACCCGCTAAGGCCTGCCGTCAGGACCGCCGATGCCAGTGTCACCAACGGCAGTGCCGCCAACGGCAATGTCGCCGGGGTGGCGATGAGGCACGCTCTCGGCCGGGACCTGCCCGAGCCGCCCCGCCTGGTAGTCGGCCAGCGCCTGGACGATTTCGTCCCTTGTGTTCATGACGAACGGGCCGTAATGGGCCACCGGTTCTCTTATCGGGCGACCGCCGAGCACGAGCAGCTCGAGGTTGGCGTTTGGCCCGCTCTGCTGGCGCCCAGCTTGCACCGAGATGTGATCGCCCGGGCCGAAGACAGTCAGCTGCCCCGTTTGCACCCGGTGGTGGCCCGCCCCCACGTAGCCGTCGCCGGCGAGGACGTAGACAAGTGCGTTGAAATCAGCCTGCCACGGGAGCACCAGTTGGGCGGTGGGAGCCACCGTCGCGTGGACGAGCGTGATGGGCGTGAAGGTGAGGCCCGGTCCCCTAAACCCTCCCGTTCCTCCCGCGATCAACCTCACGAGGGAGCCTCCGTCCTGCGTGGTGAGCAAAACGGCCTCTCGAGCTCGGATGTCCTGGTACCTGGGAGGATCCCACTTGTGGGCCCGGGGCAGGTTAACCCAGAGCTGGATGCCGTGGAAAAGACCGCCTGAGAGCACTAACGCCTCCGGCGGGGCTTCAATGTGCAGGATGCCTGCGCCGGCCGTCATCCACTGGGTGTCGCCATCGGTGATCCTGCCACCCCCGCCGTTGGAGTCTTGATGGACGAAAACGCCGTCGATCATGTAGGTGACGGTCTCGAAGCCGCGATGGGGGTGCCACGGTGTCCCCTTGGGCTCGCCGGGCGCGTACTCCACTTCACCCATCTGGTCCATGTGCACGAACGGGTCAAGCTCAGAAATCGCCACCCCCGCGAACGCACGCCGCACCGGGAAGCCCTCACCCTCCAAGGCGCTCGGAGCCGTCGTGACTGACTGCACTGGCCGCTCGACCTGGCCTCGGGAAGGGCCGGGCAGGCGTGGGAGAACTAGGACATCTTCAACGCTTACCGCTGGCATGCGATGACCTCCTTACGACAGTGTGAGGAACACGCAACCATCAGGTGCTATTCCGGCACGCGCACGGTCAGGGAACGAGGCCGTACTTTCACCTCGAGGCTCACGGCCGCGGGCATGAGATCGCCGTCGACCTGGCGCGGCAATGCAACCCGAGCGTGGACCACGACATGCCTTGCGCGGAAGTGCTCGAACTGGCCGTCACCGGCCCCGAAGATGGCTTGGCGCGCTATATGGGCCCAGCCGAGCGGGCCCCGTGGCTCGAGCACGCCGACGTCCAAAACCCCATCGTCCAGCACGGCGCCTCCCAGGAGAGAGAAATTGCCTGGTAACAGCCCAAGGTTGCCCACCACGACTGCTTGCGCGCGGCGGACGACCGGCCCGCCCCCGTCGAGGTGGACAGTTATCTGGTGCGGGCGCGCCAATAGGTGGGGCACCGCAGCAAAGGCGTAACCCATCCACCCCAAGTGCTCCTTCATCCAGCGTGGCGTGCCCCCCACGACGGCTGCATCGATGCCGATCCCGGCCATCGCGACGAAGGTCTCGCCGTCAGCCTCGGCGATGTCGACCACCCGCTCACCGCCTTCAAAGCCGACCCTCAGGGCATCGTTCACCCGGTGCGGGATCCCGAGCGCGAGCGCGAACAAGTTGGCTGCTCCCCGTGGCACCACGGCCAGCGGCGCGCCGCTCCCCGCCAGCGCCTTTGCGCATAGCCGCACCGTCCCGTCACCGCCGACGGCGAAGACGAGCTTCTGGCCGGGAGCGACGAGGTAGGTCTGGATGCGCTCGACGGTGATGTCGCCCACCTCGCTCATCACGACCTGCGGCTGCCAGCCGTGGCTGAGGGCGAACTCGTGACAATGCCTGCGCAATGCCCCGAAATGGCCAGACCCTGCAGGGTTCACGACGAAGAGCGCCTCCCTCACCGGGACGCCCTCACCGCGGCACCTTCACCGCGGCACCCTCACCGCGGCACCCTCAAGCACCACCAGACTCTAAGCCGCGGTCGGCCATGGGCGGGTTGAGAGCCCCTCGGCCCCGCCCTGTTGGTAGGGTCGGGTTCAGTGAACGAGATGCCGCACGAGGACTGACTTGGCTGTCGGGACCGCTAACGGCTCTCCATCCCCTCCCCAGAGCAAGGAAGGCGCAGGCACCGGGTCTGCGCTCTCGGGGCGCCAGCACGGGCTGAGCGCCGCCGACTACTGGCGACATGACCCCCGTGTCGACCCGCCCACCAAGAAGGACCGTCGCCGCCTGCTCATGTGGGTGGCCTTCCTCGGGGTCACCCCCATCTGCCTCGGGGTCGTGGTGTGGGCGGCATTCGCGCTCAATGGCAACTACCCGACAGTCCGCCCGGCCGTGCCAACTGGCTGGCAATCGGTCCCCGGCATCTATGCGAGCTTCTCCGTACCCAAAGGCTGGTCGCTCCAACAGGGAATGAGCGATGCCGCCGGCGACATCTACTACGCCGGGCCGGGAGGCGGCGCCGGCGAATCCGTGGCGGAGTCCGACCGGCAACCTAGCACGACCACGCTCCCCACCATCGTGCGTACCTACCTGGACGGTGCCTACACGGTGGCCCGCGAGACTTCCTACAAGCTGCGAAACGCCACATCTGCGTGGAAGTTCACCTTCAAGCTACCTAGCGGGGGCACCGGGCTCGCTGCCCTCGCCTGGGTGAAGGCGACCGAATCGGAGGTATGGCTGATCGTCACACCCGTGAACGCGACGACACAAAGAGTGCTCACGACGCTTGCGCTCGCCTCCTGAGCACTGCAGGCGGTAGCCTCCCTCACCAAGCGCGCCAAGACGCGCGAGGTGCACAAGGGGAGTGCTATTGATCGGCCAGGTTGCTGATTACGAAGTCGTGGCAACGGTCGCGGACGACAACGTCCTGCCCGTGCTGCAGGCACAGCTACCGCCTCGCCTCGGAGGCGGCCAGCGTGGGGCGACCATCTGGGTGCTGGGCCCATTGTCGCGCACCCCCTGGGCTTCCGCCCGCGCACGTCTCGAGCCCGTAGCGGCCGTGCGTTCTTCCTACCTGCCGCAATGGCTGGAAGCCGGCTCTGCCGAATGGTCGCAGAGGGCGGTCATTTGGGTAAGCGCGACCACGCCTGTCAGGGGGTCTCTTGCGGCTCCGTCAGACGGCACCGGCCCTGCCGAACGGCTCCGGGCGCTCGCCGCGGCGGCCAGGGGGGCTCACGCTCTCCACCAAGCTGGCCAACTGCACGGCGGCATTTGCCCTCAAGCGATCGCTCTCTTGGTTGATGCCGGCGGTGGCGCGGGCGACCGAGCGCGAGCTGTCCTGGCACCACCACCGCTCGCGAACGGGGTGCAACCTCTCGCACAGGTTGGCTACCCGCCCATCGGCTACGTCGACCCTCAACTGTTGCGCGGCGAGGGAGGCCGGTGGTCAGACATATGGTCCTTGGGCGCCACCGCTCGGTACACCTTGGTTGGCTCCTGCCCTTACCCAGGTACCGAGGAGCTCCCGGTGGTAAGGGCCCTGGCTCAATTGCTGGAGGTGCCGGCGCCCGCGCCGGCGGACCTGCCGCCGGCCGTGGCTAGCCTCGTCGAAAGTTGTCTAGCGCAGGACCCCGAGGCACGCCCGGGGACGGCCGAAGAAGTAGCAGAGCGGTTGGAGCAAGCGGCGGGAGAACTGGAGGTGACTAGGGGTGCCTGACAAGCTCGAAGTTCTCCCTGGCCCTGGACTGGTGGCGCGCTTCGGCGAGGTAGCCGTCTGGGCGGGCGCGCAGGCGAGCGCCGCTCTCCAGGCACACCTGGTCAACGAAGCGCAGCGGCTGGCGCATGCTCCCGCGGGCGGTGACGAGCTCGCGAACTCGCTGATCTCGGTGCTTCAGCGGGGCGACCCCGAACCGCAGGCCGCTTTTGCCGTGCTGGGGCCGGGCACCAACGGGTTGACACTTTTTCTCCACGGTCCCGTGCAGGCCTGGGAGAGCGGCAGGTGGCTCTTTCCCCAACCGGTACCGGGTTGGTTGGCGACGGCTATCGGCCGGCCGTGGCCCCTCATAATCCTCCCCTACGGTGCACCGCCGCCGCCTCAAAGCCAGCAGGGTAACCCCCTCGACTTGCATTCGGGAGCTGTGCCCGGGTCCGGGTTCATCCTCCTGCGCCCGCCGAGCGGCCCTGCTCAGGGCACCCAGGGGGCAGCCACGAGTGCTTTTGGCACGGCCGCACAACCAGGAGGGCCAGGCGCTGGCTCGCCGAGCTCGTTCACTGCGCCTCAGGCGTTCGCGGCACCTCCCACGTTCGGGGGGCCTCCCGCTTTGGCCGCGCCCGCCGGGCCAGCTGCCGTCGGCCCACCTTCGCCAAGTGCTCCTCCATTGGCACCGGCCGCCCAACCCCCCTTCCAGCCCCCGCCCGGCTCAGCGCCGAGCGCCGCTGCGCCTGCACAAAGCCCGCCACCTCCAGCTCAGAGCACAACTTCAGCCGCGGCCACCACGCCCAGCCCCGGCACGATCGACCTGCGAATGGTGGGCCCGCAGCTGGCTTTCCCACTGCCGCTCGCCTCGAACTGGTCGGGCTCCCTGCCTCCCGGCCGCCCCGAAGTGGTGGGCCTCTTGTGCCAGCGGGGCCACTTGAACCATCCCCGGGCCAACTCATGTGCTCGCTGTGGGAGCTCGTTCCCTCCCGGGAACCCACAACTGAGCGCACCAAGACCACCGATCGGTGTGCTCCTTGCCGACGACGGCTCGATCTACTCGCTCTCTTCTGGGTGCGTCATTGGGAACGACCCCTCTGTTGCCCCCGAAGTCCAGGCTGGCACGCTCGAGGCCTTGCCGATGCGAGCCGGTCCCAACCACACCATGGCTCCCGTGCAAGCAGAGATCCAGGTCAGAGGCTGGAACGCTTACCTCGTCGACCGTGGGGCCGAAGGCGGCAGCTGCGTCCAGGGGCCCGCCGGTGAGGGCTGGTCCCAGCTCAGCCGCAACGAGCAGCGTGAGCTGGCCGACGGCTCGCACGTCTCGGCTGGCGGGCGCGTCCTTACCTACCTCTCTGCTTGGCCCTAGAACTGAGCAATTTAGTCAAATAGCTAACTAGCTCAGAAGCTTGTGGAACCTGGGGCAGAAGACGGCCACGGCTGCCGAGATGACCGCGCCCAGGTCTGCTGGCGGGAGCGCCACGCTGCCTTCGACAAGCGGCAACCGGTCGCCCACTTCCTCCACCGAGGCGCCAGACTCGAGGTCCTGACAGATCGCCTCGCCCAGGCTGAGCAGCTGAGTGCTCGTCCGGTAGCTCGAAATGTCCGGCGCCTGGCCGTAGACGGAGTTCAAGAACTCTTGGTCGGCGGCTCGTGAGGCGCCCGTGCCCCCACCGCCGCAGGACCCCAACAGCGCGACAGAGGCAGCGAGCACCACCGTTGCGCGCCACCGCATCAACGCGATCCTATGGGTGCCGGCGGCCCGCTAGATTGCTTCGAGTTGCCGGCGACCATGTACGAACGTTTGGGCGGGATGAGCTTCTTCGAGGCCCTGACTGAAAAGTTTTACAGCCGAGTTGCGACCGACGAGGTCCTCCGGCCGCTGTACCCCGAAGACCTCGAGCCGCCGAAGCGGCACCTCCGGCTGTTCCTTGCGCAGTTCTGGGGCGGCCCGCGCCTCTACGACGAAGAGCGGGGAGCTCCCCGGATGCGCCTGCGCCACCTGGGCTTCGGGATCGGGGAAGCCGAAAGGGACCACTGGCTTGCCAACATGACCGCCGCCTTGGACGCCTGCCAGCCTGGCCCGCTCGAGCGAACGCAACTGCTCAGTTACTTCCAGTCTGTCGCCGACCATCTGGTGAACCGTTAGCACGCCCGGTCTGCGTTCTTTGCGGTTATGGCACCGCCGCAGGTCCCCCGCTCTCGTCGCTGACGTGGGCGGGCCTGAGCTGTGCGGAGCGGAGGCAACGGTTGTCCTGCTCCACGGCCAACCTGGCACGGCAGCGGATTGGTCCGCCGTTGCTGAGGACCTTGCGAGCGACTACCAGGTCGTTGTCCCTGACAGGCTCGGCTACGGTCGTACGGGCGGGAGGGCGGCCGGGTTTTCCGCCAACGCACTCGCCGTCGCGCGGCTCCTCGGACGTCTCGGGACAGGGCGCGCGCTGGTAGTCGGGCACAGCTGGGCTGGAGGAGTCGCCCTCGCGCTGGCGCTCGACTTCCCAGACCGGGTGGCCGGGCTGGGCCTTGTCGCCTCGGTGGCGCCCGGTGAGCCGCTTTCGAGGGTGGACCGCTTGCTCGCAAAGCCAGCCGTCGGGACAGCCCTTGCGGCGGCAGCTCTGACGGCCGCTGAGCCGCTGCTCAGTTCGCGTCCGGCGCTCGCCGTCGCCGAGCGGCGTTCGAGCAGCAGGCGAGAAGCCTTGACACCCCTTGCTTCTGCTTGGCACCGCCCCGCGACCTGGAACAGTTTTGCGATCGAGCAACGGGCCCTCCTCCGCGAGCTCCCCCTTCTCGGGCCACGCCTGCCCACTCTCCAGCTGCCAACGCTCGTCCTGGTCGGCACGTCGGACCGCGTGGTGGGCACGGCCGCTGGCAACAGGTTGGCCGCGGCCATCTCAGGGGCATCCTTGGAGTTTGTGCCAGGTGGCGGCCACCTGCTGCCCCAGCTGGAGCCTGAGGTGGTGGCGGAGGCGTTGCGGCGGCTCGCTTGTCGTGCATTGGCCGGCCAGGCCCCCACCGCTGGCGCTGGCTAAACGGAAAGAAAGCGCCTGACCGCGAAGCCTGAGCCGAGGGCGCCGACAAGTACTCCGACCGCCACGATGAACGTCCCGGTGAGCACCGCCGCATGGGAGCTCACGTCGAGTGGGACGTTGACGAAGTACGGGTTTGTACCGGTGAAAGAAGCGAGCGTGTTGCGGGTGGCGTAGGTCACGGCGAACGCGATCCCCGCGCCGACGAGCCCCTCCACAAGCCCCTCAAGCATGAAGGGCACCCTGATAAACCAGTTCGTGGCACCCACGAGCTTCATCACGGCGACCTCTCGCCGACGGGCAAAGATGGCGAGCTGGATGGTGTTGACGACGAGGGCGATCGCCCCGAGCATGACGCCGCCAGCGACGACAAGAGCTACCGCACGGAGCGCGGCGAAATGCGCCAGCTCGTCGCGTATCTCCTGGCCGAGGTAGCTCACTTGGAGGACCCCGGGCTGGCCTCCGATCTGCGAGGCGAGCGGGCCAATGTCCTGGGCTTTGGCAGGGATACACCCAAACGACGAGGGCATGAGGCTTGGCTTCATGACTTTGACCATGTCCGGCTCAGAGCGGAAGATCAGCTTGAACTGCTCAAAAGCCTGCGTCTTGGTGGTGTAGCTGCAGCTTTGGATCTGTGCCGGCACCATCGAGGTGAGCTCCTGGCGCATGCCGGCGATCTCCTGGTCGCTCGCCTTGGGGTTCATAAAAACGATGAACTGGACGCCGTGCTGGTACTGGACAGTGGCCGTATTGACCGCCTGGCGCATGATGAGCACGCCGCCGAGTGCCGTCAGCGAGACGCCCATGGTGATGATTGCCGCGACGGTCATCACGATGTTGCGGACCAGGTTGCTGCCGGTCTCGCGAAGGACGTAGGGGCTCGGGATCTCCATGCTTGGCTAGGCGTCCACCATGCCGTAAACGCCGCGCGCCTGGTCTCTCACGACTGACCCGTGGTCGAGCTCGATGACGCGCTTGCGCATCGCGTCGACGACGTCGTGCTGGTGGGTCGCCATTACAACGGTGGTCCCGTACTGGTTGATCCTCTCGAGGAGGCGCATGATGCCTGCTGTCGTCGCTGGGTCCAGGTTGCCGGTTGGCTCGTCTGCCAAAAGGATGAGAGGCCTGTTCACAAATGCCCGCGCGACCGCCACCCGCTGCTGCTCACCGCCGGAGAGCTCATTTGGCCGTCTCTCTATTTTTTGCCCGAGACCGACGAGCTCGAGGATCTGGGGGACTTGGGTCTTCACGAAGTGGCGCGAGCGCCCGATGACCTCGAGAGCGAAAGCCACGTTCTCGTAGACCGTCTTCTCGGGCAACAGCCTGTAGTCCTGAAAGATGCAGCCGATGTTGCGGCGCAAGTAGGGGACCTTCCAGGGCGCAAGGGCGCCGACCTCCTTGCCGGCAACCCAGATCTCGCCCGAATCGGCCCGCTCTTCTTTCGTCACGAGGCGCAGGAAGGTCGTCTTGCCCGAGCCCGAGGGCCCGACGATAAAGACGAACTCCCCGCGGCGGATATCGACGGTCACTTCGCTGAGCGCGACGACACCACCCTTGTAAGTCTTTTGGACATGGTCGAAACGGATCATACGAAGGGTGGCTCTCTGCCGCCGACGGCTACCCACGCGCCGGGCACCCACAAAGCATAGCTCCACGAGCTGCCGCGACCCTGCCTATCGGTTATCGGGGCTCCTCCCTGCCAAGACCTCGTCGTACACCTGGGCCGTCTTCGCGGCGACGGCAGCCCAGGTGAACTCGGCCAGCGCCCGCTCGCGCCCGGCCTTGCCGAGCTTTCGAGCGAGCTCCGGTGAAGCCAGGAGCTCGTTGACGCGTTGCGCCACCGACGCTGAAAAGGCGCCGGGGTCCGCGGGGGACCCGAACGCGTCACCGCTCGGGGCGTAAGGCACCAGGTAGCCCGTAACCCCGTCGATCACTATTTCGGGGATCCCGCCCACGGCGCTCGCCACCACGGGGGTGGCACAAGACATGGCTTCCACGTTGATCAAGCCGAACGGCTCGTACACCGAAGGGCAGACGAAGACCGCCGCATGGCTCATGAGCTGGACCAGCTCGTGCCTCGGGAGCATCTCTTCGCTCCAGACCACCCCCTCGCGAAGAGATGCCAGCTCTGCCACTTGGGCGCGCACCTCCCGCTCGAGCTCGGGAGTGTCAGGGGCGCCTGCACAAAAGACCACCTGCACGCCGGGCGAGAACTCCTTGGCCGCCTCCAAGAGGTACGTGATCCCTTTTTGCCTTGTGATGCGCCCGACGAACAAGACGTAAGCGCCGGCCGGGTCGACGCCGAGGCGGGTCGGGCCTTCGACGCCCGGGTCAGGGAAGAACTCCTGGGCATCGATCCCGTTGTGAACGACTTTCACCTTCGAAGCGGGGACCTGGGGGTACACGCGGAGCACGTCTTCGGCCATTGCCGCAGACACCGCGATAATCGCGTCGGCGTGCTCGGCCGCGTCCCGCTCGACCCACGACGAGAGCAGGTAACCCGGCCCGAGCTGCTCGCGCTTCCAAGGCCGGAGGGGCTCGAGGCTGTGCGAAGTCATTACGTGAGGGATGCCGTAGAGGACCTGCGCCAAGCGGCCCCCAAAATTGGCGTACCAGGTGTGGCTGTGCACGAGGTCGGCACCCTCAACTTCTTGCGCCATGCGCAAGTCCACTGACAGTGCTCGCAGCGCGGCATCCTTGCCGTCCCGGTCAAGTGCCTCCCAGGGCTCGTAGCTCGCGCGCACATAGGGGCTCGCCCGCGGCTTGCCGAAGCAGTAAACGCCGAGGTCGACGAGCTTTGCCAGTTCGCGGCTCAGGTACTCGACGTGGACGCCGGCACCTCCGTAGATCTCAGGTGGGTATTCGCGGGTGAGCAGCGCTACGCGCGTCACCCGACCACCTTTTCGCCCTTGCCGATCACCACGACACCTCGAGCGGAGATCGTGAAGTGGCTCGCGTCGATCTCGGGCTCGGTACCGACCCGGGCGCCGGCCCCGATAACGACGTTTTTGTCGATGATGGCGCTCTTGACGACCGCACCTTCGCCGACAATGACGTTGTCCATTATCACTGAGTCTTCAACGAGCGCCCCGTTTTCGACTAAAACTCGGGGCGAAATGACCGAGTGCCGCACCGTCCCACCAGAAATGATCGAGCCTGCCGAAACAATCGAATTAACAGCCATCCCTATGCGCCCTGGCTCTTCGAAAACGAACTTGGCCGGCGGGGATTGGGGCGCGTTCGTAAATATTGGCCAATCGGTGTTGTACAAGTTGAAAATCGGTTGCACCGCCACGAGGTCCATGCTCGCGTCGTAGTACGCGTCCAGCGTGCCGACGTCGCGCCAGTAGCCACGCTCGAGATCAGTGCAGCCCGGTACGATATTGCTGTAGAAATCGTAGAAATGCGCTTCTCCGTGCTCGACGAAATGGGGCACGATGTCGCCGCCCATGTCGTGGCGGCTGTTGGAGTCCTGGGCGTCCTCCCTGAGAGCGTCGACGAGCGCGTCAGCGGTGAAAATGTAATTGCCCATGGAAGCAAAAAGGTGGTGGCGACCGGCCGCCAGTGCCAACGGGTCGGAGGGCTTTTCGATGAACCGGTCGATGAGCGTGCCCTCGCCTGGTTCGATGATGCCAAAGCCGCCCGCCTCCGCTGCCGGCACTCGTATCGCTGCCACCGTCGCCGCAGCACCTGTCTCCATGTGCTGAGCAAGCATCTGGCGCGGGTCCATACGGTAGATGTGGTCCGCACCAAAAACCAACAGGTACTCGGGTTGCTCGTCGCCCACTATGTTGAGGTTTTGGTAAATGGCGTCGGCGGAGCCGGAGAACCACCAGGGCCCGCGGCGCATCTGTGCCGGGACAGGGGTGACGTAATTGCCGAGCAACGTGGAGAGCCTCCAGGTCCGGCTGATGTGCAAGTCGAGGCTGTGGCTCTTGTACTGGGTGAGGACGACGACGCGGAGCAGGCCCGCGTTGGCGAGGTTCGACAAAGCAAAATCGATGAGCCGGTAGTGGCCCCCGAAGGGGACGGCGGGTTTGGCCCGGTCCAGAGTGAGCGGCAAAAGCCTCTTGCCCTCCCCGCCGGCCAAGACGATCGAAAGCACTCGGGCCACGTCGCTACGCTACTGCTGCTGGAGAGTGCCGGGCCGTTTGGAGATGAGCAGCCAAACGCGGTGGCGGCCTCGCCGCTGGAGCGGCCTGGCCCTCGTCAGCCCTCCACGTGCGAGCCCTCAAGGCCTCCGTCGGTCTCGACGCCCTCGAGGGGCGCCTCTTCGCCGTGCCCGTTCCCCCTGTGGCCATTGCCGCCCCCGTGGCCGTCCTCACCGAGCGGGCCTTCCTCGGGGCCATGGGGAGCACCCAGGGTGTGGAAACCCCCGCGCGCGTCGCGGACGATGATGCCACCGACTGGGCGCTGGATCGGGTGCGCATTTTGGCGCTGGAGCGCGAGGCAGGCCTCGTAGGCGATGACGAAACCGATCACCGGGCCGACGAACGAGCCGTACTGAAGTATCTCGATAAGCAGCTCAAAGGAGATCTGCAAGCCGTTACCGATGACGTCGGTGGCACTAGCAAGGGTCAGGTCGGCGAAAAAGACCAGCCCGCCAACCCCTATCGCGGTCCGCAAAGGCTTGTCGCGTGGGCGGTCGAGGAGGTTGTGCTCCCCGTAGTCGCCAAAAAGCTTCTTGTCGATCCAAGGCCAGGCGTAAATGATCGTGAAAACGATGCCCGGCAGGAGCAGTCCCGGGAAGAACGAGTTCGCTATCTCGTGGCCAAAGCTGCGGAACTCCCAGTGCGGCCACAGCCGCAGGGCCCCGTCCAGCCAGCCGACGTACCAGTCGGGCTGGGTCCCGGCGCTCGCCCGAGCGGGCTCGAACGGCCCGTAGATCCAGATCGGGTTGATCTGGATGAGGCCACCCATGCCAAGGATGACGGCGGCACAGAAGACCAGCAACGCCGTCGACTTGACCGTGTACTGGGGCCAAAGCCGGCTCCCGACAATGTTGTGCTCGGTCTTTCCTGGCCCCGGGAAGTCGGTGTGCTTTTGGCGCCACAAGATCGCCAGGTGGGCACCAAGCAGCAACGCCAACAGCGCCGGGAAGAGGAACTCGTGGATGACAAAAAGCCGCTGGAGGAAATCGCCCGAGCCCGGGAAGGCGCCTCCCCAAAGGTCGAACGCGACCCAAGTGCCGACGAAGGGTATCGACTGGATGATCGAGAACACCACCCGCAGGCCCGAGCCCGAGAGGAGGTCGTCAGGGAGCGAGTAGCCCGAAAAACCTTCCAACATCGCTGTCAGCAGGAGCGTGACGCCGAGGACCCAGTTCACTTCTCGAGGGCGGCGGAACGCACCCGTAAAGAAAATACGGCCCATGTGGAAAGCGATCGCCGCGAGGAAAATATTGGCCGCCCAGTGGTGCGCTTGGCGCATCAGCAAGCCCGCGCGGACACTGAAAGAGAGGTTGATCACCGACTGGTAGGCCTCAGTCATCGTCTGGCCGTCAAGGGGCCTGTAGGGGCCGTGGTAGATGACCGGGGTGCTCGAAGGCACATAGAAGAGCGCCAGGTAGATGCCGGTCGCGATCAGGATCACGAAGGTGTACATGGCGATCTCGCCGACCATGAACGACCAGTGGTCGGGGAAGATCTTGTCCATGGCTGAGCGAAGCCACTTGGAGCTCCCCAGCCGGTCATCGACCCAGTCGAGGGCTTTTTCCTGGCGCGCCGCTCTTTTACGCGCAGCCGAGCGCTCGGCGACCGTGCTCACTCAGTCGCCCGCCCTGTTCCAGAACCCCGGGCCCACAGGCTCTATGAAATCGCTCCTCGCGAACAGCAACCCGTCGGGGCGCACACCGAGCGGGAGCTGCGGGAGCGGCCTTGGCGCCGGGCCAAAGACTGGCTTGGCGTCCTGGAGGATGTTGAACGTGGACTGGTGGCAGGGACAGATCAGCTGCATCGAGAGGACGTTGAACAAGCTCACGGCGCAGCCGGCGTGGGTGCAGATCTTCGAGAAGCAGACGAGGCCGTTCGCGCCCGAAATGACCTCGAAGGTCGCTTGGCCCTCTCGCGGCTGGATCTGGTCGCCACCGACATTGATGAGGACGGCGGGCGCGTTGGCGCTGTCGGTGAAACCTTGTGGGAAGACGGTGAGGATGCCGTCGACCATGACGTCGCTCACGCTGACTGGGCGCCCGTCCTGGTCGACCAGGAGCGCCCCGGAGTACCAGTCGGTGTGGTAAAGAGCCCGGTCGGGGCGTGCGCCGAGGGAGGCGAGGGGCCACAGCAAGGCGACGCCAAAAATGCCGCCCACCGGCGCGAGCACCTTCTTCAGGAGGAAACCACGGCGCGTGAGGACGGCATCGGTGCCTCGAGACAGCGACTCGACGACCGCGGCGCGCTCTTCGAGCTCGGACGTGTGATGGCCCCGGCTCGCCGTTATGTCCTGGCCGGGAAGAAGCAAACGAGCCCAAATGACCATGCCGGTAGCCAAGCAGCCAAGGGCGAGGGCAAAACACAGGCCCTCGAGCTGGGCCTGTCCGCCCGTCCAGTAGATGACCATAAGGCCGATCCCGCAAACGCCGGTTATAGACCAGAGGAAAGCGATGAAGTACTCGGCTCGCCTTGCTTTCCAGGGGTCGTCGCGAAGGGGGTACCACGTCTCGTCCTGTGTGGGTGGGACGTCGTCGGGCCAGGGCGTCCCCGCCCCGGCACCATCTTCTGGCCCATGTGTACCCGTGAATACACGGGGGAACTTCGTTGCCGTCATTGCATCACCCGCGGTTGCCGATCAGCCGGATTATCACCAACAAGATCCCGAGCCCGAAGATGATGCCGACAAAGCCTTCGGGGACCGGGCCAAAGTGGGCGATCCCGAGCCCTCCCGGGTCGGGCTGGCTCGTAATGTCGTGAAGATAGTCAGCGATGGCCGAAACCTGTTGGTCGCTCAGCTGTCCCGGCCCGAAGGTGGGCATGGGGCGAGGCCCGACCCTGATCGCCTCGGCGATCTCGGTTTCGGTTGCCGAGCGAAGGCTCGGGACGATGTAACCGTGGCTCAACAGCCCGCCGCTGCCCGAAGCATCATGGCACTGGGCGCAGTTCATCATGTACAGCTCGTTGCCCTCCGACAGCGTCGGGCAATTGGCAGTTTCCGTGGTGCACGCGGGTGTTGTGACGGGGATGCCCGGCCCGGGAGTGCCGTGCTGGACGTCGAGCGCGCTGACATAAGCAACAATCTCAGCGATCTGGGCCTTGTTGAAGTAGGGGTTGTGGCTCTGAGGCTCCAGGTTGGGTGAGGCGAGAGGCATCCGGCCGCTCGAGAGGAAAAAGTCCACCGCAGCCGCGCCCACATCGAGCAGCTCGGGCCCCTTGGAGCCGACGCCGCCGATGCCATGGCAGGAAGAGCAGTGCGCGTCATAAAGCTGCTCGCCCGCTTGGATAACCAACGGCTCCGTGCTGACAGGCTGGGTAGCCGCCGCGGCCGGCGAAACTGCCTTGCTCGGCGCAGGACCTGCCCAGGCCGTGATCCCGAAAAATATCGTCGCTACGCCGACAAGTGCCAACGGCCCAGCCAGGAGCGCGCGGCGACGAGGTGAGACGAGGAGCTTGCGCGGGCCCGGCGAGGGTTTGTTCATTTCACTTCGTCGAGGGGAGGAGGAAGATCATCGCGTACAGGCCTACCCAGACCACGTCCACAAAGTGCCAGTAGTAGGAAAGCATCTCGACGTGAGGGACGCTGCGCGGGCCGCCGAAGCGGATGCGCGGGTTGAGCGAGCGGAGGTACATGAACACCATTACGGCCAGCCCGCCGAGGACGTGCAGGAAATGGATCCCGGTGAGGACATAGAACGCGCCGCTGTAGGCGCTCTGGTCGAGAGAAAAATTGCGGGTCAGATAGTCGACGACCTGCATACCTTCGAAGATGGACCCAAGGGCCCAAGTAAAGGCGAGCCACACCCGGAAGCCCGCCAAGTTGTGGCGGTGCACCTCACGCACCGCTATCTGCATGGTGCCCGAGGAGAGCACGAGGACAACGGTCGCCACTCCCACTGTCTTCGCGTCGACTGTGTCGTGGAAGGGAGGCCAGATGGGTGTCGCGGCGCGCAGGGTCAGGAAGGCCGCGAACAGCCCGCTGAAGAACATCAGCTCAGACGCGAGCCAGATGATCGTGCCGACGTTGACCAACGCCGGCCGGTACTGGCTCGGGTCGATGGCCCTGGCGGGATGAGCAGGTGTTGCGGCCGCGGTGCTGATCGCAGTCATGTCTCCTACTTTCTACACAACGCGGCTTGGCCTAGCCCAATCAGCCGAACACGGGGCGTCTGGCATGCCGAAGCGGCGGTGTCACCTGGACCGTACCGGCGCGCCCAGCTTGGCCTAATGGCGGCGCCTGCTTACTACGCTTGGCGCGTGCCTTCGACGCCGGGCCCCCAAGCTCTGGGGGCACCTACCGAGTACCGCTACGACTCGCCTGAGGCTTCCGTCCTCGAAGTCTTCGAGAACCCATGCCCGGGCGCCGAGTGGGCAGTCGTCCTGCTCTGCAACGAGTTCACGAGCCTTTGCCCGGTCACCGGTCAACCTGACTACGGGTCCCTGCGGGTCGAGTACGTCCCCGCCGGGCGCTGCGTCGAAAGCAAGAGCCTCAAGCTCTACCTCATGCGTTTCCGCAATTATGGGGCCTTTCACGAGGCGTGCGTCAACCAGGTGGCCAACGACCTGTTCTCGGTCCTCGATCCGCGCTACCTGCGCGTGTACGGGGATTTCAACCCCCGCGGCGGGATCGCGATCAAGCCGCTTGCAGTCCGCGCGAGCCGGGACCTGTCGCCCGCCGAGGAGGCTCGTTGCGTGCACCTGCTTGAACAGGCGGCCTCGTTTTCCCGCGGCCCGGGCGTTGCGCGCTAGCGCGCCAGAGCGGGCCGGAGCCGGCGTCGGCGCCTCGGCGCCTCGGCGCAGGAGCCGGCGACCCCTGCTTTGGTGGCTGTTCCCCGGCTCACCAGGCGCTTCGCCCGAGCAGTTGGTATTGGCAGGTGCCGCTCTAGTCGTCTACGTAGGCTCGATAGCGGGTGCGAACTGGATGATCGACCATGTCGGCCACCTCGTGCCACACGCCGCGCACGAGCTGCCGGTGGGCTTCGGGCTGGAAGCGCCCTCTGGCGTGTACCTCGCCGGCCTCACCTTCGTCGCCCGGGACATCGTCCAGCGTCTGGCCGGCCTGAGAGTGGGCGTGGGAGCCATCGTCGCCGGCGCCGTCATCTCATGGTGGGTCTCGACGCCGACCCTCGCCCTCGCCTCAGGTGCGACGTTCTTGCTCTCCGAGAGCTGCGACTTTGCGGTCTACACGCCGCTTCAGGTACGCAATTTCCCCTTTGCCGTCCTCGGCTCGGGCCTCTTGAGCGATGCTGTCGACTCGACCGTGTTCCTTACGCTGGCTGGTTTGCCGCTCTCGGCTCTCTTGGCGGGCCAGCTCGTCGGCAAGGCGTGGCTCGTGCTCGTGGGCGGCGCGCTGGCGGGACTGCTCCGCCGGTACGGGCCCTTCAGGAACCCGGCCCCATAAAGCCTGGGCCCTTTGGTGGGCCCTTTGAAGCCGGCCCCGGGACCTGCCAGGCGGCCGGTCGGGGGCCTAG
>DATJSU010000008.1:0-41832 GCA_035503915.1 Acidimicrobiales bacterium
GGGGGGCGCGGCGGGCAGTGGCCTCGGACGTGAGCGCACGCGTTTGCCCAGCGAACTGAACAGGGTGACGAACGAAGCCGCCAGCTCTCCGGCGCGCACGTCGAGCTCACGCTGCTCGGCGGGAGTTCTCGGGCGCTCCGCTTGGTGGGTCAGGTAGGCGGGAGTCATTTTTCTCCTCCGTCGATGTCTTGTTGCCTCTCGGACGAACATAAGGCGACCCTGTTCCCGCAGTGTTCCAACACCTCAAGGAGACAACCCGACAGGAGAGAGAGAATGGGGTGTGGCCGCCGTGACCTCCCATGAGCCGCCAGGCGAGCGCGGGTTGAAAGTGCGGTTGCTCGGTGCCTTTGCGATCTCCGTCGAGGGGCGCGAAGCCGGCCCTTGGCCACGACCTAGTGCCCGCCGGCTATGTCAGCTGGTGCTCGTCAGCCCCGGGCGCCGCGTCAGCCGTGACCTCGCCTGCGAAGAGCTCTTCGCCCACCTCGCAGCACGGGCCGCGGCCCGCGAGCTGTCCAAGGCGCTTTCTGTTGCTCGCAGTGTCCTCGGCGAGCTCGGGGAGCCGGCAGCGGGCTGGCTCCAGGCGGACCTGGGCCACATATGGGCCGCACCCGGGGCGGACGTCGATGTAGAAAAGCACGAGGCGTCTCTGCGCGCTGCGATCGCTCTTGGTGTGGGTGCCGCCCGCGACGAGGCGTTGGTTTCGGCGTTGGGGAACGCCGAAGAGATGCTGGCTGACGAACCATATGCCGACTGGGCAGAGCGTCCACGGGAACGCCTGGAGGCACTCCGCCAACAAGCTCGCTTGGCTTTGGCCCGCGACCGCTCCCGAGGAGCGGGACGTAGCAGCCGGCAGGCTGTGGTGGAGGCCTGGGAAGTGTGCCTCGAACACGACCCGGCGAGCGAGGAAGCGGCAGCGGAGCTGATGCGCGTCTACGCCGCTTTGGACCAGCGTCACCTCGTCGTCCGTGCCTACCAGCGTTGCCGGGCGGCTCTCGAGGCGTTGGGGCTGCGCCCCTCTCCGTCTCTCGAGGAGATCTACGCGGCGGTAGCTGCAGGGCTCGCAGTACCCCGGGCCCTCGCGCCCGCCCCCGCCGGCGCTCACGGGGCACCCTTGCGGGAGGAACGCAAGGTCGTGACGGTGCTTTTCGCCGAGATGGCGCCGGCGAGAGCAGCTGGCCAGCAGCTCGACCCGGAGGACTTGCGCGAGGTGCTTGACGCCGCCCTCGGTAGCGCCATCGCCGAGGTAGAGGCCTTAGGCGGCACGATCGCCTCGGTATCTGGCCGTGGGCTCCAGGCGCTCTTCGGGGCCCCAGATGCGCATGAGGACGACCCCGAGCGTGCAGCCAGGACGGCTTTGCGCATCCTCAGACAGAGCGCGTCGCGGGATAGCTCTCCGCTGGCGGTCCGCATCGGCATCGAGAGCGGGCTCGCGGTTGTCGGGCCTCTGGGCGGGAGGGCAGGGCCTGGTTATGGGGCGGTAGGCGACGTTGTGGAGATCGCGGCTGCCCTTCAGTCGCTTGCTTCCGTCGGGTCAGCCTTGGTGGGACCGGCCGCTCGCGCTGCCACGGAGCCCTTGTTCGAATGGGGAGGGGCGGAAGAGGTCACGTTGGGCAATGGGGCCCCATCCCTAAGGGCGAGTTACTTGGAAAGGCCCGTTGCGAGAGCGCTCAGCCGCAGGCCGAGGACCGCGGGTGGAGGCCCATTGGTCGGTCGGGACCTTGAGCTTTCCCTGCTCGACGCGGCCTTGCGCAAGGCGGAGGCGGGGACTGGTTCGGTGGTCCTGCTCACCGGCGAACCTGGCCTCGGAAAGAGCCGGCTCGTACAGGAATGCCGGAAGCGCTTCATGGCCTGGGTGGCGGCGGAGAGCGGGCGCCTTCCCTTGTGGCTCGAGGGTCGCTGCGCCTCGTATGCCTCCACGAGCCCTTACGGCCTTTACCAACATGTCCTCGCCAACTGGGTAGGTGTTGCTCTCGACCAGGGAGAGGCAACGGTCCGGCCAGCTCTCGAAAGGGGCGTCGTCGCCACGATGGGAGACAAGGCCCATCTGCCAGCTCTCGCACGGGTAATGGGGCTCGCGGGGAGCACCGGCCCAGTGCGGATGACCCCTGGGGAGCAACAACGGGAAAGTTTCGTTGCGTTGAAGGCTTTGGTCTCACGCTTGACGAGCGTGGGCCCGACCGTGCTGGTGCTTGAAGACCTTCATTGGGCTGACCCTACTTCTGTCCACCTGACCGAGAACTTGGCCGGGTTGGTCAACGATGGCCCCCTTCTCTTGATCGGCACTGCCCGGCCGGACGCGGGCCCGCTGATGGCCAGGCTCGAGACGGTACTTGTCGAAGCCGGGGCCCAGCTGCAGCGGATCGAGCTCCAGCCTTTGAGCGAAGCGGCCGAAAAGGAACTGGCTCAGTCCTTGGTGGGGCATTCGGCGGGAGGCCCGGTGCTTGACGTTGTCCGGGAAAATGCCGATGGCAACCCGCTTTTCCTTGAGGAGCGGTTGTCCTCGCTTGTAGAGACAGGCGCGCTTGTGCGAGAAGGAGCCGTGTGGCGGCTGGTGGGCGACGGGGCTGCCGCAGTGCCGCAGGCGCTCGAACGCCTCGTCCGAACCCGCGTAGACCGGCTTTCTCCTAGTGCGCAGGAGCTCGTCCGGGCTGCCTCCGTGCTCGGGCACGAGTTCCGCCCGGAACTGGTAGCGCGAGTAGCCGACCTGGAAACCGAGCTTGGGCACGCCTTGGCGGAACTGTGTGACGTTGAGCTGTTGCAGGAGGTTCCCGAAGCACCCGAACCCACCTACCGGTTCCGCCACGTCCTGATGCAAGAGGCTATCCATGGAGGCTTGCTCCGGGCCGAGCGGCGCCGGCTCCACGGGCGTGCCGCCTGGGCGTTGAAGGCTGCGTCCGAGGGACGTCACGAAGCGGCAGCTGTCATCGCGCACCATTTCGCGGCGGCGGGAGACATCGAAAACGCGGTCGAACAGTTCCAGGTTGCTGGGGAGAGCGCGGCCGCCGGCTTCGCCAACGACGAGGCGATCTGCTCGTTCCGTTCAGCTCTTGCGCTGTTAGAAGAAAACGTGGTGGCGGCGCGCTCGATGACGGTCCTCACCACCGAGCTCTGGGCCAAGTTGGCTGAGCTCCTGTGGATCTCCGCCCGCGATGCTGATGCGCAGCAAGCATTTGAGGAGGCCATCGGCCTTGTAGGCGACGGCGACCCGCTCCTCCGCGCCCACCTGCAGATGCGGAGGGGACGGATGGGTATGTACCGAGGTCGCCTAAGTGAAGCTGCCGCGGCTTTCGACGCCGTCGAGGCGCTCCTCGGTGACGACCCTATGAACCTGGGCGAGGCCCCCCTGGATGACTGGCTCGAGATGATGGTGGACGGCCGGCCTTGGCTCTACGTGCTCCAGGACAAGCCGCAAGAGGCGCTGGCCGCGCTCCAGGCCGCTCGCCATGTCGTCGAAGCTCGAGGCCGTCCGGTGCGCAAGATCGGGTACTACCGTAACCTTGCTTTAGCCACCGCCTGCCAGGACCACTGGCGCTTTTCTGAAGCGACGGCGGCAGCCGCCCGAGCTGGCCTCTCGGTAGCCCTCGAAAGCGGCGACAAGGTCGAGATCGCCTTTGCATGGCGCGATGTTGGCATGAACTCACTGCGCCGAGGCGACATCGACCAGGCGCAAGACAGTTTCGAAAGAGCGCTTGCCCTGGCTGAGGAGACCGGGGACCTGGGCCTTCAGGGGAATGCCCTCTCCAACCTCGTCATCGTGGCGCTCGGCCGGCACGATGTCGACCGCGCGAGGTCGCTTCTGCCTCGGGTGTTGGACCTGTGCGAACGCGCGGGCGGGGATTTTGTCAGCCTGGCGCAGGCGGGGCTCGTGTGGCTCCGGTTGCAAGAGGGACGGCTGGACGAGGTAATTGCGCTCGCAAGACAAGCCGTCGAAGCCCCGAGGCCTGAGGCGGGGGTGTACTTGCACTTTGGGTGGATGTACCTCTGGCCACTGCTCAGCGCCTATCTGCAAATCGGGGATCTGGGCCTTGCCATTGGCACCGCCGGCAAACTGCTCGACCCTTCTCAGCAAGCCATGCCCGACGAGCTCGCTTTGCTCCTCGTATCGGCCTCCAGCGCCTGGGAAAAGCAGGAGCCGGGGGTGGCTCGAGGCACTCTGGGAGAGGCGCTCGAAGTGGCGCAACGGCTCGGCTACCTCTGAGCGGCGCGGCGCGGGACAGGTCCAGGCGCCGCCTTGACTGTAACTTCGAACTGTGGGCACCAGCACGAACAGGGGCGCCGAGGACAGCTCGGCTTGGTTGGCGGTCGAGGGGACCAGGTTGAGGAGAGCCGACGGCGAAACATCGGTTTTGCGAGGCGTGTCCATCGGCGGATGGCTCAACATGGAAAACTTCATCGTCGGCTACCCCTCCACCGAGTCAGCATTTCGCAGCGCGTTGGCCCGTGAGCTCGGTGCGCGACGCTCCGAGGTGCTACTGGCGTCGCTGCTGGAAGCGTTCTTCGGCGATAAAGATGCTGCCTTCCTGGCGGCAATAGGTGTCAACTCCGTCCGGATCCCGCTCAACTACAGGCACTTCGAGGATGACCTAGCACCGCGCGAGCTCAAACCAGACGGTTTTGCCCACCTCGACCGCGCGTTGACGGCCTGCCGCCGCCACGGGCTCTATGCGGTACTGGACCTGCACTCCCTCCCCGGTGCCCAAAACCACCACTGGCACAGCGATAATCGCGTCCACCGGCCGCTCCTCTGGGAGCACCGGGACTTCCAGGACCGAGCGGTGGGGATCTGGGTCGCACTTGCCACACGCTACAAGGACGAACCTTGGGTGGCCGGCTACAACTTGGTCAACGAGCCCGCCGATGAGCAGCGCCATCGCCTGGGTGCCTTCTACCGGCGGCTGGCGACAGAGATCCGGTCCGTTGACCCGCGCCACGTGCTTTTCCTGGACGGCAACCGCTACGCGCGGGATTTCGAGTGTTTCGGGGAGCCCTTGCCCAACGCAGTGTACGCCGTGCACCAATACCCGGCACCGGGCGCCCTCCCGGGCGAGGGGTACCCGGGAGTGACTGCTGGCAGGTACTACGACGCCAACGCCGTGGCCGCCGAGTTCGACCAAATGACGGCGTTTATGAGGGCCAACGGGGTGCCCACGTGGGTAGGCGAGCTCGGTCCCGTCTATACCGCCGACGCCAAAACGAACGCCGGGCGTCGCCAACTGCTGGCGGACCAGTTGCGCCTCTATAACGAGCGCGGCGTGAGCTGGTCGCTTTGGACGTACAAGGACATCGGCGTGCAGGGCCTGCTCCGAGTAGGAGAGGGCACGCCGTGGATGCGCCGGACTGTTGAGGCCAGGCGCAAGAAGCAACGCCTCGGGGCCGATTCCTGGGCCGGCGACACCAGCCAGATGGAAGACGTCATGGGCCCTCTGTTGACACGGCTGCAAAATGAGTTCCCCAGGTGGGATCCTTACCCGTTCGGGCCGAGCTCACAGGCTAACTTGCTTGTGCGCCACATGCTTTTTGCTGAGCCGTTGACAGAAGAGTTCGCCAAGGCGTTCTCGGGTGCGAGCGAGGAAGAGCTAGTGGAGCTGGGGCGTTCGTTCGAGTTTTCGTCCTGCCGCATTGACGAAGCTCTCGCTGACGTGCTCCACGAAGCGTGCACGCAGCAGGGGCCCGCGTTGGCAAACTGATCCTCGCCAGGCAAGCCGCCGGGGCATTTATCGCTTAGGGGCCGAGATCTCCCATTGCCCGGGCGGGAGGGACAAGCGCATAGCGTCGGCCCTCGCCATGACCAGGCGGGCCCAGGGGTGGCCGTCGACCGGTTCACCGTCGACGGCGACGCGTGCGGGCAGCAGTGGGGCAGGGAGCCGCACCTCCGCTGGCTCGCCCGGCGGGATCTCGAGGGCCAATCGGAAAGCGTCCTCGTCGTGGTCCCAGCGGAGCGCTACCAGGCCGCGGGGCGACTCATAACGAGCGCTCAACCAGGCCATTTGGGGGTCCAGGTGCGGCTGTAAGACGAGATCTGTATAAGCCACCGAGCCTTCTGCCTGGCTGATGCCGGCCACGTGCTCCCAGAGCCAGGCTCCCACCGAACCGAATGCGCAATGGTTGAACGAGTTCATCTGCGGCGTCTGGAAGCCTCCTTCTTCCGTCCAGCCGTCCCAGCGCTCCCAGATGGTGGTGGCCCCATGGCGCACGGAGTACAACCACGATGGGGGTTCTTCTTGGTGCAGCAGGCGGAAGGCGATGTCGGGCCGGCCGCGTTCGGTGAGCACCGGACAGAGCAGCGGGGCGCCTACGAAACCGGTGCTAAGCCGGTGGCCGCGGTCGGCGATGTCTTTGCATAGGTGCGAGAAGCTCCGCCGCGCGAGCTCCTCGGGGAGGAGGTCGAAACCAAGGGCCAGCAGGTAACCGGTCTGGGTGCCGGGCCCGACAGTGCCGTCGGCGCTGGTGAACTCTGAGGCAAAAGCGCGCCGGACTTTGGCTGCGAGCTCAGAAAAGCGCCGGGCTTCCTCGGGGCGCTGGAGGACCGAAGCGACCTCGGCCACCAAACCCGCAGAGCGGGCGAAGTACGCCGTAGCGAGCAGGTCCCTGGGCGTGTCGGCGTCGACTTGGAGCCAGTCGCCGTAGTTATTGCCCGTCGCATGCCGCCATATGAGGTCCGGGTTGTGCCTCTCTATGTGCGCCACCCAGGCGGACATCGCACCCCAGCACCGTTCCAAGATGCGCCGGTCCCCGTAGGTGCGCCACAGGTGATAGGGGATAATGACACCTGCGTCCCCCCATGCCGGAGCGGCGTCGCGCCACGGGGCCGTGGGGAGCACCGGCGCAACGTCGGAGAAGGCGCCGTCGGCCGACTGGGAGCCGACCAGGTCTTCCAACCAACGGGCCATAAAAGCTGAGAGATCGGCGTTGAAACAGGCCGTTGCCAGGAAGAGCTGCGCGTCCGCAGTCCAGCCCAGGCGTTCGTCGCGTTGAGGGCAATCGGTAGGTACGGCGACAAGATTTCCCCGTAGCCCCCACCAGATATTGCTCATCAGCTGCTCCACCGTCGGGTCCGAGCAGTGCAGCTCACCCACTCGCAGCAGGTCGTTGTGCAGCACGATGGCAGTGACGTCATCTTGCCGGAGGGTGCCCGGGTACCCTGTGACCTCGGCGTAGCGGAAGCCGTGGGTGGTGAAGCTTGGTTCGAAAACTCGCTTGTTGCCTGTTCCGGCGGTGATGACGACGTCGGTCGCCTCGGCGGTCCGAAGGTTGTCCGTGTACAACCGCTCGCCGTCCAGCGTCTCGCCATGGCGCAGGACGACGCGCTGACCGGTGCTTGTGTCGTCGAGCCGGAGGCGTACCCGGCCGACCAAGTTCTGGCCGAAGTCCACGATGGACCTCCCGGCCGTTGTCACAACGGAACGGGCGGGGAGTTGCTCGGCCACTCTCACGGGCTCGTCGGTTGAAGCCACCAGTTGACCTGTGGCGTCGTCGAGGACGGTCACCGGCGCCCAACTCGAGTCGTCGAAACCAGGGCAGTCCCACCCGGGCGTCGACATACGCCAATCGCGCGCCTCTCCCATGAGCAGGTCTGCGTAAAGGATCTCACCGGGGTGTTCCGCCCAGGTCCCGTCCGTGCCCACGACCAAGGAGCTGCCGTCCGGTTGCTCGACAACGATCTGGGCCAGCAGAGCTGGGGCAGCGCCGTAATGGCGGGCTTGTTGGCGTGGGTCGAAGCCCACATATCCGCACCACCAGCCGTCTGCAATCACTGCCGCCACGGCATTGCGCCCAGGGGAAAGCAGCGTGGTGATGTCGTAGACCTGATAGGGGATCCGGTAGCGGTAATCAGTCCAGCCGGGGGTCAGCTCGTCTCGGCCAACTCGCTGCCCGTTGACCCGCAACTGGTAAAGGCCCTTGGCGCTGACGTAGGCCCTCGCCCGTCGGGGGAAGCCTCCCTCGTCGAGGTCGAACTCTTTGCGCATTTGGCACGGCGGTGGGAGCTGAGCGGTCATCCGCGACTGCCAACGGCCCTCTGGTGGGTTGGCACGCCGGGCCAAGGCCCCTCGGCCCACCCAGCGCGCCTGCCAGTCCTCCGGGTGGAGAAGGCCGGTCTCGAACCAACTGTTGGCGGCGCGGCTCTCGGCGCCGTGCTGGTCCCGCACCTGGACCGACCACTCGTAGGGGGTAGAGGAGCTCAGCTCTTTCCCACCGTAGAGCGCACCGTACGGTGCCCCTGCCTCCACCCAGCCGCTATCCCAGGCCGCACGGCCGGTGCCGTCCGCCTTCCCCAGGGACACGACGTGCACGCGGTAGCTCGCTTGGAGAAGCCCGGGGACGTTGGAGGACAGTGCCCAGCTGAGGAGAGGCTTCGCAGCGCCAATGCCCATTGGCGTGGAGCGGTGGTCGCACAGCAAGCGGTACGGCCTCAAGCCCATTTCGAGTGCCCCCCGCCGGGTGCCGGCTGGGCCTGCGGTGCGGGCTGGGCCTGCGGTGCCGGTCGGGCCTTCGGCGCCGCTCCGCTCACAATTTTGAGCGCGCCCGTCGTCATACCGCCGACGAAATAGCGCATGGTCACCCCCACGAGAGCGAACAACGGTGCAACAGCGATCACGTAGGCCGCGAAGACTTCTGACCCGTTGGCGGTGCTGAACCCGAGCGTGCTAACGAAGGCTTGCAGGCCGGCGGACACGGTGAACTGGCTCGTGTTCTTCAGTATGACTTCGGGCCAGATGTAGTCGGTCACTACTATCGACCGGGCTCACCATCGTTATGTGGTCGCCGCCTTTGGAGGCGGGCTGCGATGTGATCTGCGAAAAGCCGCTGACCGTTGGCACCGGGACAAGCGCAATTCGCGCGGGGTGAGGAGCTTCTACGAGCGGGGCACCGGTCACCTTGACGAAGGCCCTTTCGCCCTCGACTTGTCCAGAGACCCCGAGCTTGCAGCCCTTTACTTGGATGCCGAAGGCGAGGATGCTTACCTGCGGGACCGGAGCTGCAGGTGGTCGAGCGCTCTCACGTGAGCGCCAATCCGGCGGGGACTGGCGGGGGACAAGGGGCGACGACTTTGACTTTGCAGCGCCACTGGGAGGAGGCCGAGGTGTTGCCGGTCGAGGGGGCCGATGCGCCGGGCCACGGAGGCGGTGACGAGCGGCTGCTGGCTGACCTGTTCGGTGAAACGCTCGACGACACCTTGGGCCGCCCGGCCGGGAGCGCGGCTGGTGCCTGGGCACTGATCACGGGGGTTGCAGCGAACCGCTCTTTTGCCACCGGGGTGCCAGTGGCGACCTCGGGACTGGTCCCGAGCCTCTCCTCGGGTCAGTAGCCGAACGCCAACCGGACCGCCGGGCCCACAATTGCACTGGCGGCGGAAGGCAGTTTTCTCCGACAGCTGCGCCTGGGCGGTAGGGCCGTTTGGCCCTTCGGGCAAAGAAGCGCTCCGGGCCTCCGGTTACTGGCCGAGCTATTCCGCGACGCCATGCCGTCGGTGCGCCCGGCGGCGACCCAGGAGGAGGACGACATGGCCCGCTGGAAGCTATCGAACCTAAAGGTGGGGCTGCGCTTGGTCCTCGGGTTCGCCTTGGTCAGCGTACTGCTTATGGTGGTCGCCTTCATCGGGTGGTCAGGCAACCACTCCGCGAGCGTGAACGACAAGGTGACGAGCGCCAACCTGGTCTCGGGCTCAGCCCGGGCCTCCCTCGCCGACGACGCCCTCCACATCGGGCTGGACGAGAACTCGGTAGCCGCCGACTACCTGAGCCATTCGTCTGCTGCCGGCGACCTGGCGAGCTTCCATGCGGACGCCGCCAAGTTCCTCGCCGACTACCGCGCTGACCATGACCACTTCGACTCCTACGAGGCCTTCCGGCGGGCGGCAGAGCTCACCGCCTATCACCAGTACATTTCGTTGTCGGACCGAGCCAACGCCGCCTTCGCCGCCGGCCACTACAGTGCGGCCGAGGCGTTCATCACCCAGCTCGCCGTAGGGACCATGGTGGGCCCAGCCCAACAGGTGCTGGCCCACCAGAGCGCCCTGAGCATGCAAGCCAACGACGCCGGCAGCTCCACAACTACCCGGGACGGCATTCTCATCATCGTCGTCAGCTTGGTCGCCGTCGGCTTGTCGGTCGTACTGGCTTGGCGGCTCACCCGGTCGATCACCAAGCCCCTCGCCGAGACGGCCCGGGTGGTCGAGATCTCGGCTGACGGTGACGTCACAGTCCGAGCCAGGGTCGGCTCGTCCGATGAGATCGGCCGAATGGCCGCCTCGCTCAACCGCCAGCTCGAAGCGCGTCAGGGTCTCATGAAGAGGATCGACGCCATGGACCAGGCCCTCAGCCAGGCGGTCAACGAACTGAACGCCATTTCGACCAACCTGGCCACGAGCTCGAAGGAAGCCTCGGTACAGGCGACTACGGTCTCTGCCGCCGCCGAAGAGGTCTCCGCCAATGTCAGCGGGGTCGCCGCTGCCTCCGAGGAGCTGAACGCTTCGATCGCTGAGATAGCCCGATCTGCCACCGACGCTGCCTCGGTTGCCAACGAGGGCTTGAACGTAGCTCGTGCCGCTACCGAGTCTGTCAGCCAGCTATCGGGTTCCAGTGCCAAGATCGGCGAGGTCGTCAAGCTCATCACCGCCATCGCCCAGCAGACCAACCTGCTTGCCCTGAACGCCACTATCGAGGCGGCCCGGGCTGGGGAGGCGGGCAAGGGCTTCGCGATAGTGGCCGCCGAGGTAAAGGAGCTTGCCAAGCAGACGGCCAGTGCCACTGAGGAGATCGCCCAGACCGTCGAGGCCATCCAGGACGACTCCCGGGGGACGATCGCGGCTATCGGCAAGATCAACCAGCTGATGGAAAAGATCAGCGCCGCCCAGGCGACGATCGCCTCAGCTGTCGAGGAGCAGACGGCTACCACGAACGAGATTGGCCGCACCGTGTCCGAAGCGGCGAGCGGTTCGGGCGAGATCGCCCGCAACATCGCGTCGGTGGCTGCCGCCGCCCAGGAGACCTCTTCGGCCGCGCAAGGGACGCAGACGGCCGCCAGTGAGCTGGGCAAGATGGCAGTCGAGATGAAGGGGGTACTGACCGGCTGTAAGTTCTGACCTCTACCTGGTCCCATAGCGGTCGGGTGGCGACGCAAGAGGGGATGGCCTTCGGTTGGCTCTTCAGGTTGGATAGCGCGGGGCCGACCATCTCTATTGGTCGTTTGCTATTGGTCGTTTGGGACAGGCGCTGCACCTCGGCAAAGGGACCAATGGTGACGAGCCACGGCCCGATAAGCAGCGCAGGAAGGGATTACCGACATGGAAGTTGGAAGCGCCTTCTCAGGAGCTCTAGGTACGGCGCGGAAGTCGAGCTCGTCAGGGGCCAGCGCTGCCACGGTGTCCCTTGCCCGCTTGAGCACGCTCGCCCTTCAGGGCGCGGCCGAGCAGGACATGATCGACGCGGCCGTGCGAGCCGTAGCCGCGACGCTTGGTGTTGCGATGGCGACGTACATGGAGCTGAGCCCGGAAGAGGACCTCTTCCGCCTGCGCGGGGCGTTTGGCTGGCCAGAGGGACTAATCGGCGTGGCAACGGTCCCAGCCAGCGGCCCGGGCTCTTACGCCGATTTCGTTCTTTCCCACGCAAGCCCAGAAGTAGTAGATGACCTGAGGACAGCGGTTCGCCTTGCCTCTTCTCAGCTCCTTGCCGACATGGGTGTGGTATCGGGTCTCGTTGCCGTGGTATATGGCGCGGGTGTCGAGGTCTTGGGGGTCATCGGGGCTCAGTCGACGGTCGAGAGGAGCTTTGACGAAGACGACGCCTGGGCCCTCCAAACGATAGCGAACATGCTCTCGACGGGGGTGCTCCGTCGCTGGAGCGAGACCCGGCTGGGTGTACTGGTGCAAAACTCGAGCGACCTGATCGTCGTCATCGACGCCGAGGGCGAGGTCATTTACTGCAACCCAGCGGTCCGAAGCCTCTTCGGAGTTGAGCCAGGAAGCATCATCGGCCGCTGGATGGGCGAGCTCATCCACCCTGAAGACCTCACACGCGCGGAAGAGGCCTTCGCCAGGGACCTCGCAGCACCCGGTGCCCACCCCGCCGCCCGCTACCGCTTCGCGGCCGGGCTAGGAGGTTGGCGCGTCCTCGAAGTGGTGGCGACCAACTACCTTCATGACCCCTCGGTGAGAGGCGTTCTCCTCAATGCGAGAGACGTGACTGAGCAGAACAAGGCGACCGCCGAGTGCACCCTGTGACTAGTTGGTACCTTTTCGTCGTTTTTACGCGGTAGTTCACGTACCTCAAATACGGACTGGTAATGGCCGATAACAGTTCCGTGGCGATTTCGCAAGCTCGCGGTCGTCACCGGAGGTTGTGGTGAGCCAGTTCATGGTCGGGCGCCAGCCGATCTTCGATGCCCGCTTCGAAGTGCATGGCTACGAACTACTTTTCCGCGGGCCCGGCGCGGCGTGCCCTCGAGGCGAGGCCATGACGGCGGATGTCCTCGTCCGCACAGGGCTCGATTTGGGGCTCGAGCAGATCGTTGGCAACAAGCTGGCCTTCCTGAACGTCACCCGTGAGTTCCTAGTTGGCACCCTTGAAATCCCGCTCCCACCCCGCCAGACCGTCGTCGAGGTCCAGGAAGGTACCGAGTGCGACGATGAGATGCTCTCGGGTTGCCGGCACTTGGCCAATAACGGGTTCTCAATTGCCCTGGACCATTACTCCCCTCAGGACGAGCGAGACCCTCTACTGGAAGTAGCCCAGTTGGTAAAGCTTGATGTACTGGGGCTCAGTTTCGAGGAATTGCTAAGTGCCGTAAGGCAATGCTCGGCGTACGGCGTCCAGCTCGTCGCCGAGAGGGTCGAGACACGAGAACAATTGCGCAGGTGCCAGGATCTCGGCTTTGACTTCTACCAGGGCTATCTCCTCCGCCGGCCCGACCAGGCGGAGCACCAAGCTCTCGACGCCAGTCACGTGGCGGCCTTGCGCCTCGTGCACAGGCTCTGCGACCCGCGAACCACGACTGATGAGATAGTCGAGATCGTCCGCACTGATCCTGCGATGAGCGTGCGCTTCTTGCGGGCCGCCGGCGCTGGGGCGGCCAAAGGGTTGTTCCGCCGAGTGCGCTCAGTGCGCGACGCCGTCGTATTGCTTGGGCAGCGTCGCCTCCGGGCCTGGGCGGCGCTCATGCTTCTTTCCGGAGCACGCGACGGTCCAAGCGAACCGCTCAATATAGCGCTCACGCGGGCGCGCATGGCCGAGCTAATAACAAACGAGCTCGCTCCTGAGCTGGCGGACGCCGCCTTTACGGTAGGGCTCGTGTCTGGGCTCGATGCCGTGCTCGGTGCGCCAGTGCAAACGATCCTGGAGACCTTGACGCTCGACAACGAAGTGGAGGACGCCCTCACTAATTACAGCGGGCTACTAGGCCACGTGCTGAGAGAGGTTGTCGACTGGGAGTTAGGCGGCGCACGTCTCTCGGAGGGCCCGGGGTTAGCGGCCAGCCAATTGGAGCATTGCTATTTGGAGGCTTTGGCCTGGAGCAACGAGCTCAACGAGGCCATTGAGCCCTGCGCAATTTAGCTCCGGTAGGTGCCCGGCGGGGCGAGCGGCACTCGATAACTTCCATCGCTCAGCAGCAACGGGCTCGGGCGACATGGGCCATTCAGTAGGCTCAACGGACGAGGTGGAGCCCGACCGTGGTCCGAAGCTCCCCACTTACGAAGGGCCGTCCTATGAAGGACACGACACCTCTTTCGAAGGCTTCTTGGCGGCGGGCATCGTAGGCAGTGAAGGCAACGAAGGGAACGGCAGCCAGCCGCGGGTCCGCCTTCAGTTCCGGGAGGATCGCCAGGCCGTCTTCCCCGCCGAGGTCGAAATCAAGCAGGACGAGCCCGATGTCGTGGTTTTGCGCTACTTCGAGCGCACTTTCAAGGCCGCTTGCCAAGAGGACCTGGACACCCAGTGGGTCGAGGCACCAGGTGACGAGCTCGGCGATACCCGGTTCGTCGTCGATGATCAGGACTGTGCCCACGCGCTCGTTTGCCCCAGTATTGATTCGACTTTACGGGTGAGGGCGATGGGGGAGAAGGGCTTCGTGAAGTAACCGTCGGCCCCGGCGCCCTCGGCGTCAGTCAGGTCCGTGCTCTGTGCGCGAGCCGTCAGCATGACAATCGTCACCTTGGCGGTGGCGGGGTCCGCTTTTAGCCGTCGGCAGACGTCGACACCGGACATGTCGGGCAGCATGACGTCCAGCAAGACAAGGTCCGGGCGGTGCTCGCGCGCCATCTGGAGGGCTTGTGCCCCGTCTCGCGCCTCGAATATCTCATATGCCCCGCTGTCCAAGGTCATGCTGACGAGCGCCCGGACCCCCTCTTCGTCGTCGACGATCAACAGCTTGCTCATTGCGGCTCCTTTGCGGCTTGAAGCGAGAAGACGGCTGCTTGGGTCGGTCGGGGTGCGAGCGGGAGCGAGAAGGCGAAGATGCTCCCGCTACCTGGCTGGCTGTTGACCCATATCTGCCCGTGCTGCATCTCCACGAGGCTCTTTGTGATGTAGAGCCCGAGACCGGTCCCGCTTACCCGACGGACCTCGGGGTGGTCGGCTCGGACGAACTTCTCAAAGACCTGGCTGCACTCCGCTTCGCTCAAGCCGATCCCCTCGTCGACGACCGATATCTCAGCGTGGTCCTGCTTACGTTTGGCGACTACCTGCACAGGGCTCGGTGCCTGGGAGTACTTGAGAGCGTTGGACACCAGGTTGGTGATGACCTGGACAAGCTTGTCGCGGTCCGCCAAGACCGGTGGCAAGTCCCGGGGTACTTGCAGGACCAGGCGACCGGCGTCGGCTTGGGCTGCCACCACCCTCGCGACATCGTCCATGACCCCAGGGAGGTCAACTGCGGCCAAGTCGACTCGCAACTTGCCCGAGTCAATTCGCGATACGGACAAGAGGTCGTCAATCAACCGGCCCAAGCGCAAGGAAGCGGAGTGGATCTGGCCCAACGCCTCCCTGGAACGCTCGTCCCCCAAGTTCTCACGTTCTAACAGGAGCTCCGCGAAACCTTGAACCATGGTCAGCGGCGTCCGCAGCTCGTGAGAGACGGTCGACACGAGCGTCGACTTCAGTTGGTCGACCTCACGTTCGCTGGACACATCGCGCAGCACCACGACGGCACCCAACAGCTCGTCAGCAGCGACCAGCGGGGCCGCGGTCATGAAGACCGGCACCCGCAGGCCGTCGGCTCGGCCGATGTGGAGCCCGTAACCGCTGCTAGCGATGACCGACCTTTCTTGTACTGCCCGGTGTGCCAGGGATTCGCTCCATGGGACCTCGGTGCCCCGCTGGTCGTAAAGCCGGAAGGCTTCGTCCCACCTTTTCCCGACGAGCTCGGGCACAGGCCGGCCGACCAGGCGTCCCATGGCAGGGTTGGCGGACTGGACCCCGCCGTCGAGGCCGAGCGTCGCCACGCCCTCGCCGACACTTGCCACGAGCGCGCCAGTGCGCTGACGTTCGTGAGCCAGCCTCCTTGCAAGTGAAACCACCAAGGCCACCGCGCCCGAGGCAAGAACAAGCACTACGAAGCCGATGGCAACGAGACGATCGGTGAGGGCATCAATTTCGTCGTTGAGCAAGGCCACTGGCTGTTCCACGAGGACGACCCAGTGGGCTGCGGGTACCGGTGCAAAACCAATCAAGCGGTTGCCGCTGTACCCCGGTAGGCGCCCTGTCGTCGAACCCGTCCCACCGGCCAGGGCACGGGCGACAGCAGGGAGCGAGCGGAAGGACCTCGTGGCGCCTGCGCCCGGCCCGGTGAGCGAATGGCCCTCTTGGTCGTAGATCTCTATTGCGCCGCGGTCACGCAGCGAGGTCCCGCCGATGAGGGACCCCAGAGCTGACCCGGGGATCGAGGCGGCCAAGAGGCCCGCGATGTGGCCCGCCGGGTTGCGGACCTGAGCCAGCAATAGGGTCACTAGTTCATTGGGCGGCAGCGGCTGCTGGAGGGCCTGCGAGATGTAAGGCCGTCCGCTGGCCATGGCGCCAATGAAGAATGGCTGGGCCGCCAGGTTGGTCCCGACCCCACCGGCACCGTTCGGCCATCGGGCTTCGAGACGGCCCTCGGGCGAGATCATCTCGAAGCTGGCGAACCCGGGGTAGAGCTCGTGCAACGCGAGGACGACCTTTGCCTGCTCGGACGGTCTCGCCCTCGTGAACAACGGCGCCAGTCCGGGTTGACCGGCCAAATTGCTGAGCAAGAGGAGGCGGCTTGCCAACGCGCTGCCGAGCGCACTGCTCGCGAGGTGGGCCGCGGTCACCTCACTGTCTTGGATCTGCGCTTGCTGCGAGCTGCGGGCCGCGAACACTTGCCAGGTGCTCAAGGCGGCGACGATCGCCACCAGGAGCGCCAAGATGGCCATGGTCAGGCGGGCCCGGACAGAGCTACCAACAGGTGTCATGCTGGACGGTTCCGGCGCTCGCGGGCGATCGGCACGAGGACGGCTGGCTCGATGCTCATAAATGCGTCCACTGCCTCGGACCAGAACTGTGTGCCCGAGCCGTGGCGGATCCGCTCCAAAGCGACCGGTACCGGCATGGCAGTACGGTAAGGGCGGTTCGTGGTCATGGCGTCAAAGGCGTCGCAGATCGGGAAGATGCGGGCACCAAGCGGGATCTCGGTCTCGCGCAAGCCACGCGGGTAACCGTTACCATCCCATCGTTCGTGGTGGGTGTAGACGATCTCGCGGGCACCCTCGAGGAACTCGATCCCCTCCAGGATCGAGCGCCCCCGTTCAGGGTGCTGGCGCATAACTTGCCACTCGTCGTCTGTGAGTTCCCCAGCCTTGTTGAGGACGGCGTCGGGCACGGTCAACTTGCCGACGTCGTGCAACAAGAAGCCGTACTCGAACTGGGCGTCATTAGCGTGAGCGGGAGCGACCAGGGTCGTGAGCAACATCCCGTACTTGGAGACGCGGTAAAGGTGGCCCCCGGTGTACTCGTCCTTGGCTTCCACGGCTAGCGCCAAGGCACCCACGGTCGCTCTGTACGTCTGTTCAAGTTCGGCCAAGGTGCGCGCCAATTGCTCGGAGCGGTCACGCTCTGCCTGATAGGTCGCGCGGAAGTCTGCGGCGTAGGTTTGCAGCTGGCGCTGGAGCGCCCCTACCTCCTCAGCGCGCCCGCCCAGGGCAGCCAATAACCGGGACCTGTCCAGGCTGAACGCCATCGTCGCCGGGAGCTGCCCGAGCCTCCCAAGCTCGTTCTCGAGCAAGGGCTCGTCACCAGGTAAACCGGTAACCACTAGGACACCGAGCACCTTCTCGTCGAAGCTCAGCGGCAAAGCGAGGTAACGCTCGGCCGGCCCGCTCAGGCGGTCTTCGACCCCCCTCACGACCACTGACAGGATCGGCCGTCCCTCCGCCAGGACCGTTTGGGCAGCATCCTTTAGTGGCCCGGCCTCCCATGGTCCTAAGTCGCGATAACTGACCTGGGGCCTGGGCGCTTCTCCGGGGGCGCACAGGTATAGGGCGCCGTCGACGGCGGCAAGAGCAGCAACGGCCTCTCCCAGCAAGTCAGCGCAGTTCGAGCTTACGAGCTCAGCTGCCGCTTTCGTTGCCGAGAGGTCAACGGGGCGGCCTTGGCCCTGGGCGTCATTAATGGAAAGCTCTATGTCCTTCATCGCCGCCTACCCAACTGGCTCTTCTGCCTCGGCTCACGCAGCCTCGCCATTCGCGCCTCACGGGTACCTGATCGGCAACGCGCGCGCCAGTCCTTAGCGCAAACTTTTGGTCAACCTAAGCCCGGGACCCGGCACCATGCACAGTTGTCTCGGTCCAAGACAGCGAGATGGTGCTGCTCGGCACAGCTGAATGGGACGGTGACCTCGCCGTCTGCCAGGAGGAGCCGCGATAAGAGCTGCCGCGCCGTTCAAGCGCTAAGGGCACGCAGCCGTTCGCGGGCCGTTCCCGGGAGGGGCCCCCAGGGGGCAATGCCGACGACGTCGCGGGTGAACCTCACGAACATCTCGAGGTCCTGGTCACCACTTCGTGCGAGCTTCTCCAGCGCGTCGAGCCACCACGGCCACAGCTCCGAGGCCGGGGGTACAAGGCTCTCGGCGAGGGCGTGAGCGGCCTGGACAGCCCCGAAGTCGCGTTCTGTCACCGCCGATCGGACGAACATCCTCATCTTTGGGTCCGAGAGCGGGTTGACATTGCCCAGCCCTAGAGGGAGACCGGCGGGGATGCTCCCCGTTTTTTTGCCGATGAGCGCGATACCCGCAGGCTAGCGCAACGACGACCGCCTGGAGCCGGCCACCCGGGGCAAGAAGCGAGCGGGGCGCCACCAGATGGCTCAATAACGCCTGATCGATGACCTGGTGCTCGCGCGCCTGGTTCTGGGGCCCGTTACGCCTGCCGGCAGCCGCCCCGGACCTTCGAAGCCATGGAACTGCCCGGCGAGAAGAAGAGACTTTGGTCCTGTCAAAACGGCCCGCCGCCGTCCGATCCACATGGCAGAGCAACAGGTACTGATGGCGAGGGACTAGATATGCAGCTACCCACGGCGGCACCACCCGTCAGCGCCGGGCGCGTGCCTGAGGGTGGCGTCGGCGTGCCTCCCCATCCCAGCATCGGCCGGTCCGTCTGGTGGTGGCACGGCATTGTTGCCTCCCTCGTCGTTGCTTACGCCGTGTCCACTTTCGTGGTGCGCCGCCCGGCCAGCGGCTACACCACGCTGTGGGAAGGCTGGGTCTACAACTTCGCCGAGACTTTGCCCGCGGTGCCGATCTTCCTCCGGGTGTGGCGGCGCGCGGAACTGCGCTCGGCCTGGTGCACCATGGGCTTGGCCGTGCTGCTGAACTCGGTGGGCAACCTCGTGTACACCTACCACGACCAAAACCTCAACCCGGTGCCCAACCCGGCGCCTAGCGACATTTTTTACCTCCTCGACTGCGCCGCGTTCATTCTCGGTGTGGCGTTGCTCACTCAGGCCGCGTTCGGGCGGATCCATCTCAGCGTCCGCCTCGACGGCGCCATCGCCGGTCTCGCCGTCGGCGCGGTTGTGGGCACCATTTGGTTCGGCCCGCTCCTGCACGGGAGCGGGCACCCGCTGCAAGTGGCCGTGAACCTGGCCTACCCCAGCAGCGACCTTGTGCTGGTGGTGCTTCTCGTCGCCGGCCTCGCCCCTCAGCGCTACCGTCCCGGGTGGCCCGTGGCGGTGACGATGGCCGGAGTGGTGTGGTTCCTCGTCGGCAACATCATCTCGATGCGCGAGCAATTGTCCAACAGCTACGTTACCGGGACACCGCTCGACGTGACCTGGTTGATAGGCCTGGCGCTGATAGGCCTGGCCTCGTCGCTCCCCACCCGCCGCCCCTCTGCCCCGGGCGCTCCCGGGCAGGCCATCGCCGGCATCGGCGCGGTGCCTGTAATGGCAAGCGTCGTGTCGATCGGGGTCGTGGTCGCCCTGATGCGCCAGCCTCACTATTCCGAGGCCTTACTGGCGACCGCCCTAGGCGCGCTCCTCCTGGTCATCCTGCGCATGTCCATGACCCTGCGCGAGTTGCGCCAATCGGCCGTGAACTACACGGACGCACGCACTGACTACCTGACCGACCTGCCCAACCGGCGGGCCTTCCTGGAGGGGTTGAGCGCGCGTCACGGCCGGGACGGTGTGGTCCGGGCCGGGATGCTCCTGATCGACCTCGACGGGTTCAAAGAGGTGAACGACGCCCTGGGCCATGCTGCCGGAGACGAACTTCTCCAACAGGTGGCCCGGCGGTTCGAGCGGTACCTGGGCGATGCTGGCTTGCTGGCCAGGTTGGGCGGTGACGAGTTCGCTTTTGCTTGCGCACCACGGGAGGCCGAGGACCTGGAGGACTTGGCCGAACAGTTGGTCGGGCAACTGGTTGCCCCGTTCCCCCTCGAGGAGATCACTGTCCGGGTCGGCGCAAGCGTTGGGGTCGTCCTCGCCGGCGCCGGCTGCTCTGCCGGCGAGTTGTTGAGGTGCGCCGACGTGGCGCTCTACGAGGCAAAGCGCGCGCAGTCCGGCGTTTCGTTGTACCGGGCCGACAGCGACCCCAACAGCAGGAGCCGCCTCGAGCTCCTGAGCAGCCTACGGCTTGCCATCACGGCCAAGGACCTGGTGCTGCACTACCAACCTCAGGTAGATCTGGCCACTGGGTGCCCAAATGGCGCGGAGGCATTGGTGCGCTGGCCGCACCCCGAGCTGGGCTTGCTATACCCAGACGAGTTTGTACCGTTGGCCGAACAGAACGGGCTCGTGCTCCAGCTCACGCGCGTCGTGATGGACTCAGCCGTAGAGGAGGCCGCCAGGTTGGCCCGCCACGGGCACCGGCTGCAGATGAGCGTGAACATCAGCCGGCACGACCTGCTCGACGAGAGCTTCGTCGGCTACGTGGACCAGGTGCTCCAACGTCACGATTTCCCGGCCCACCTCTTGACCCTGGAGATCACCGAGACGGTGCTCGGGGACGACCCCGAACGCGCCGCCCGTTGCGTACAACAGCTCCGGGCGCACAACGTGAAGGTCTCCATCGACGATTTCGGCGTGGGCTACTCGTCGATGTCGCAGTTGACGACCATGGGAGTGGACGAGCTCAAGATAGACAAGTCCTTCGTGTTGAAGCTGCGCGAGGATCCCCGCATGCGGCCGATCGTCCAGATGATCGTCACCCTGGCTGAGGCGCTCGGGTTAGCTGTTGTCGCCGAAGGGGTCGAGGATAGCGAGGTGATGGCTATCCTCCGCGAGGACGGTATCGGTACCGGGCAGGGCTATGGCATCGCCAGGCCAATGAGCGCCGACCAGCTCGAGGAGTTCGTGGGTGCCGCCGCAACGGACGGGCCTGTTCAAGCGGCTGCACTGGTGGGCGCCGGTCAGTTCTCACCGACGGGCTGACCGCGGGCTTATGACGCCTCGCCTGGTCCTGTCTGCAGGCGGGCGGTCCATTTCTCCTCGACCCGGCCGTAGCGCCAGACGATGAGAGCGGCCAGCCAGGTGGCGACGAACAAGCCCACTATCACGAAGCCAGCTTTGTTGATATCGAAATTGAACACGAAACCCCAGAAGCCGTGGCGTTGGCTTAGGCCAGGGATCTCCTGAGGGAGCAGTCCGAGCGTCTCGATACCGCCGATGAAGAAGCAGATCGCCACCGACAGGCCGGTGATGACCAGGTTGTAATAGACCTTGCGCACGGGGTTAAAGAAAGCCCAGCCGTACGCCATGTTCATGAAGATGCCGTCGGTGGTGTCCATTAGGGTCATCCCAGCCGTGAAAAGGATGGGCAGGCAGATGATGGCGTACCAAGGGATGTGCTGGGACGCGTAGAGCGCAGTGGTGGCGAGCAGGGCCACTTCAGTGGCCGTGTCGAAGCCCATACCGAACACGACCCCCACGGGGTACATCTGCCACTCCTTGTTGATGGCACCCATCCAGCGGCCGAAGAAGCGGTAGAACATGCCCCGGTTCTGGAGCTGGCGCTCGAGCTCGGCCTCGTCGTAATCGCCCCTGCGCATCGAGCGAAAGACCCTCACGATGCCCGCCAGGACGACCAGGTTGAGCAAGCCGATAAGGAACAGGAAGCTAGACGAGACGATGGTACCGAACAGGCCGCCGAACTGCTCGAGGCCGGAGTTGTTGTTGGAAACGGCCGTGAACACGGTCCTTTCGGCAATTATGATCCCCACCCCGATGGCGACGACGATGGTCGAGTGTCCCAAGGAAAAGAAGTACCCATAGGAAAGGGGCCTCGGTTGGCCCGTGCCTCGTCGCTCGTTGATGGTTTTGCGGGTCGTGTTGTCAATAGCCGAGATGTGGTCGGCGTCAAAGGCGTGGCGCAGGCCGAGGGTGTAGGCAAGTGTGCTTACACCGATGCCGAGGCCTTTGTAGTGGGCCGGGACCACGAAGGCGATGAACACGAAGAAGCCCAGGGCGTGGAGGGCGAGGATGCTGGCGTACATCGAGGTCACCCTCACCCGCTCGAGCGGGGTGAAGGCGGCGAAAGAGGCCCGCAGCATGGCAGCCGCCTTCATCGGCTGTTGCGGTACCGTCTCTGTGGCCACGCGTCCTCCCGTCACCGCGGGCGCCCTCGCCCAGCCAGCCTCAAGGGGCTATCCTATAACCAGATGCGATCTGGGCGCAATAGCGTCCAGCACTCAGGACGCTCCAGGTAACGAGGCGTAACGTGATAGGCCGATGAGCAAGCCGGTGGCCCGACCGGGCGCCTGGCCCGGCAGGACGGCCACTTCGGTGGACGAGGTCTTCGCCCTTGTCCGCGCCCGCGGAGGGAGGGCCACGTCTTCACGCCGGGCCATACTCGAAGTGCTCTTCGAAGCTGGTGAGCACCTTACGGCCGAGTCCATCGCCCGTGCCGTCCAGGAGCGGGCGCCAGAGGTCCACATGTCCACGATCTACCGCAACCTGGAGGACATGCAGCGCTTGGGTGTGCTCGTCCACAGCCACCTCGGGCACGGCCCGGCCACTTACCAGCTTGCGTCGGCCGCCCACGCGCATTTCCTTTGCGAGGTGTGCGAGTCGACCTTCGAAGCCCCGGTCGACGTCTTCTCCGGGCTGGCGAAGTCAGTCAAGGCCCGGATCGGCTTTTCTATTGACCCGGTCCACTTCGCCATGCTCGGGCGCTGCGCTGCCTGCCAAGCGGCCGCCCCTCTGGTTTCCCGCTGACCTCGCCCGAGTAGGTGAGAGCGGCACCCAGCCCCGACCCAAAAAGTGACTTGGCAACAAGCCATGGACGGGCGGCGAATGGCCAACCTGCTTGCCGACCAGCCGCAAAGTGACGACGTGCGACGCAGACTTACCCCGCACTGACTCCGGCCCGCGCAGTTCTGGTCGGTGTGGTTGCCCCACGCCGGGCCGGTTCCGCCAAGGCCTGTTGAGCGGTGCGTGTCACAGCGAGACCTCAACACCACCCGCCAGCTGGGTGGCGCGATCGGGCTGGCCGCGACGGCGGCCGTCGCCGCCGCGGTCCATCCCCACTCGGCAGGGCACCACGCCCTGGTCTACGCCTTGACCAGCGGTTACGACCGGGCCTTGGGCGTCTGCGCCGGGGTGCTGGTCGTAGGCGCTCTTTTGGCGCTCTTTTTCCCTGCGCAACCTAGGGAGCCACAGGCCCCGGTCCCGCCGGCCGACCCGTCATGGGCCCTGAAGGACAGGGGAGAGGCTCAAATGGCTCTTGGGCCCCAGCCGGCATTGGAGCTCGTACCCGCACGGGATGCCGGCTAACCAACCGTTGCGACCCCGAGCTGTTCCCACGGCACGAACACACCCGAACACAAAGGAGCAAACAAAACGATGAGCAGCACTGAGTCGGCACCCCAGAGCGAGCCCCAAGTGCGACCGTACCGGGCTGTTCGCCCAAGGGGACGGTCGTGAACGATGGACGCTCCTCCGCTGGACGACGAAACCGAGCTACGGCCCCTCATGTTCTCTATCGCCTACCGGATGACCGGCAGCGTCGCCGAGGCCGAGGACATAGTTCAAGAGGCGTTCTTCCGTATAGGGCGCGCGCGGGAGAACGGGGTCGTGGTCGCCTCGCCCAAGGCCTACCTGACTGCGACCACCACCCGCCTGGCGATCAACTACCTACGCTCGGCTCGCGCCCGCCGGGAGTCCTATGTGGGCACCTGGTTGCCCGAGCCGGTCGTGGCCGACCTGGACGAGAGCCCCGAGCAAATGGCTGAGCTGTCCGACTCTCTCTCCATGGCTTTCCTTTTGCTGCTCGAAAGCCTCACACCCGTCGAACGAGCCGTGTTCTTGCTCCGGGAGGTCTTCGAGTACCCCTACGAGGACATCGCCCCGGTTGTTGACAAGAGCGAGGCCAACTGCCGGCAGATCTTCGCACGCTCCCGCCAGCGCATAGGTGGCCAGCAAGCCCGCTACGAGGCATCGCGCGAACAAAGCGAGGCCCTCGTCGTCTCCTTCCTCGCCGCCGCCCGCGACGGCGACCTCGGCCAACTGGTCGACCTCCTGGCCGCGGACGCCGCCTTCTACGGCGACGGGGGCGGCAAGGCAACCAGTACCCCCCAACCGCTCTTCGGCAGGGACCAGGTAGCCATCTTCGTTGTCACCCTGTTCGAACGGGCAAAGCGACTGGGGATAAGCCTCGAACCGGTACTCGTAAATGGCGGCCCTGGGGTCATCAGCCACGACCCCCAAGGCAAGGTCGTCAGCGTCCTCTCCTTCGAAGTGCTCGACGGCGTCGTCGAAACCATCCGTGGCATCACAAACCCCAACAAGCTCGGCCACCTTGGCGTCGTCTCCGACCTCCTCCGGATCCGCCACGACCAAGACCACAGGCCCTGAAGGGCGCAGATCACCTCAGCAGGTGCAACCTGAAAAGCAAGCTAGCCGGGACCGGTCACGGTTGCCACCTTCGCGGCCGGCGAAGGGCGGTGTCACTATGTGGCGCTCGATAAGGGCAATTCCGGGGGCACGCCGCAGAGTATGCGCCCCGGCCATTGCGCAGCTTACCCTTCTCCAATATGGTCGCTAGGGCCAGCGCCGGGCTGGCTCTGTCCTTAACATCGCGGCAGTGGCCCCAACCGCCGAGCTGTTCGAGGCAGACCGGGCATGGGTGCGGGCGTCCTGGTCCGACCTTGCCCCTCATGCAGACGGTGTGGGCAGTTATGTGAACTTCATGGCCGATATCGAACAAGATCGCGTCATCGCCAGCTATGGCCCTGAAAAGTACGAACGGCTAAGCCAGCTGAAGACCAAGTACTACCCAGGTAATGTGTTCCACCTCAAGGCAAATATCCAGCCCGCGTCTGTGTAGACCCGAGCCGCAGAGGTGGAGCACCTTGGCACTCATTGGCGCCGCCAAAGCCTTCCTGAAAGCGTGGTGTGCCTGCTTGACTATTCGCTGCGGCTGAAGGCGAAAATGGCGATGCTGAGCATGATCAGGCCCATGGCACCTACGACACCCACTTCGAGCAAAGTGGGGACGTGCCAGCCGTCCCAGCTCACGCCGGCATCGAGCTTTGCTCGGATCGCCGCCGAGACGTGCAGGTGATCGAAGACGAGGCGGCGCAGGGGGTCGACGGCGTAGGTCAGGGGGTCGGCCCGGTTCAAGACGGTCAGCCAGGTCGGTAGATCGCGGGATGGGAACATCGAGCCGGACAGGAAGTACATCGGCATGACCATGAGCATGTTCAGCGCCATGAATGACTGCATCTGCTGGATGCGCGATGCCATCATCATCCCGAATGCACATATGGTGAACGCCAGGAGCAGCTGGATCCCGAACACCTCGATCATCAGGAGGGGGTTGTAGGGCACTTCAACCAGCCCGGCGATGGCGATAACGACCACGCCCTCAAACCCGGCGATGACGGCTCCGCCCAGGCACTTACCGAGAACCAGCGACCCGCGTCGGACTGGGGCCACGAGCATCTCCCGGAGGAACCCGTACTCTCTATCCCAAACCACTGATGCGGCAGCCATCATGGCTGTCATGAGGACCGACATGCCAAGGATCCCGGGGTAGAAGAAGGTGCGCAGCGACAGCCCGGGGCCTAGGTTCACGAGGGCCCCGAGCCCGCTGCCGAGCACAAAGAGGAACAGGAACGGTTGGACCAGGGCGGTGACGATCCGGATCCGGTCGTTGAGGAAGCGGATGAGCTCGCGGTAGAAAACGATCTTGATCACCCGGAACTCTCCGCCCGTAGTGCGGTTCGGGACCCGCACCGCGGTGACCCGCCTTGTTGGGCGAGCTGGCGCAGATGGTTCGACGGTGGTGGTCATCAGCGCCTCGGGCCCATACGGGCCTTCATCATCTGCTTGCTGAACTCGCTAGTACTGGCCTCGGCATCGCGGATCGTGCGGCCTGTGTAGGCCATGAAGACGTCGTCGAGGGTCGGCCGGGCAACGCTCACCGATCGTATCGAGACCGGCAGCTCGGTAAAAAGGCGCGGCACGAAGTGCTCGCCTCGTTCGACGGAGAACGTGAGCTCGTGCTCTGAGATGGTGGCCTCGATGTCGAAGCGCTCATCGAGCAGTCGGATAGCCTCGGTGCCGTCATCGGTAGTGATCCGGATACGGTCCTTCCCGACGCTGGCTTTCAGAGCCTCGGGCGTGTCGAGAGCGATGATCCGGCCGTCGTCGATTATGGCGATGCGGTCGCAGTACTCTGCCTCGTCCATGTAGTGCGTCGTCATGAACATGGTGATGTCCTCGGTCGCTTTGAGCTCGCGGATGTAAGACCAGATCGAGGCCCGCGTCTGTGGGTCCAGGCCGACGGTGGGCTCGTCGAGGAACAGCACCCGGGGTGAATGGAGCAGGCCTCTCCCGATCTCCAGGCGCCGGCGCATCCCTCCCGAAAAGGTGTTGACCTTGCTCTTGCGCCGGTCCCACAGACCGACCATGTTCAAGATGCGCTCGATCCGGTCGTGCAGGACGGAACTCGGCACCCCATACAGCTCGCCGTGAAGGCGCAGGTTCATCTGTGCGGTCAGATAGCCGTCGAGCGTCTGGTCCTGGAACACCAGCCCGATGTGGCGGCGCACGTCGTCGCGCTGGTGGACCACGTCGAAGCCCGCTACTTGCGCGGTCCCTGCCGTCGGTGTGAGCAGGGTGCACAGCATCGAGATCGTCGTCGACTTCCCGGCTCCATTGGGGCCGAGGAACCCGAAGATCTCCCCGGCTTGGACCTCCAGGTCGATAGCGCGCACGGCGTGTATGTCGCCGAAGGACTTGACCAGCCCGCGTGCGGAGACGGCGACGGTCTGCTCGTCGGCATTTGGGGTTTTCGCCATAGCGTCCAGTCTTGCAGCCCATGGACGTTTTGCACCCCGGGTTGCCTGAGTGGGCGATCACCTCGGGCGGCTGATGAGGAAGCGTTGGCCATCGCCGCGTTGGCCCTGGAGCAGCACGGCGGGCGGCCGGAGGAGCCGCGACCTACCACTTGGCCAGAGAGGGCAAGCCCTGTGCACGAGTTGCCAGGTGCCCGTGTACCCCGCTCCGCTCCAGAAAGCAGGCTGCGCAGCTTGCTTTGCGTGCACCAGACCGCGGTCCTCCAACTGGCCGGCCGCCACCATATGGTTCGTCACCTTGCGGTTCAAGGAGAGTTGGCGGGTCGCGCCATCTCAGTTCGGGGTCGGTCGCGGTTCACCTCGGGAAAGGTGGTGGGCAGGCAAGGAAAGCTCACCGCGACCGTCAAGCCGCCTCCGGGTCGAGAACGGACGTCGAGGTCGGCCCGGTGGGCTTCGGCGATGTCGGCGACGATGGACAAGCCGAGCCCGAGCCCGTTCGGGCCGGCGGTGCGGTCCGGCGTGGCCCGTTGGAAAGGCTCGAGCAGACGGCTGACTTGGTCTGGCGGTACAAGGGGCCCGGTGTTGGCCACGGTGAGCGTCGCGTCCGTGGTGCTGGCAGCGAGCTTGACCTCGACTCGTCCACCGCTGATGTTGTAACGGATGGCGTTGTCGACGAGGTTGGACACCAACCTGTTGATGAGGCGGGCGTCCCCGGGTACCGTGGCGTCGTCGAGGCTGGCGTCGACCTGTAGCCCTCTGGGTGCCGCAGACGGCTCGTGGGCTTTCAGGGCGTCGTTCACAACAGCCTTTAGGTCGACGGGTTCTCGATGGTCGAGGCCGCGATTGCTGCGGGCCAGGGTCAGGAGCGCATCGATGAGCTGTGCCTGGTCCTTGCCGGCGTCGACGGCCTCCTGGCAGGCAGCTCGGAGCGAACCGAGGGTGATGGCAGGGTCGGCCAGGGCTACTTGGAGGAGGGTCTGGCTCAACATGAGCGGGGTGCGCAGTTCGTGCGAGGCGTTGGCGACGAAGCGTCGCTGAGACTCGAAGGCCGCCTCGAGACGGGCGATAAGCCCGTCGATGGTGTCACCGAGGTCCTTGAGCTCGTCGTCGGGACCGGCGAGCGCGAGACGCTCATGTAGGTTGTGCTCGGAGATCTGGCGGGTGGTGGTGGTCATGACCCGGAGCGGCCGGAGCACCCGGCCCGCGGCGAACCAGCCGAGCAACACGGATGCCCCGATCATGGCGACGAGGACTATGCACGCACCGACGACGAACTCGCGGCCGTCGAGGACGACATGCCCGGGCAGGGTGACAAATGTCTCGTCGAGCGTGCGGCTGGTGCCCCCTCCGTGGGGCCCCCGCGTTAACGCAACGGTGGTCGGTACGCGGTGAGCCGAAGTCCTATAGAGCTGAGAAGTCCTTAGGGCCCGGAGCACGGTTTGGTTCGTAGGGCGCTGGACCAGGACGATCAGGGCGTAAGTCACGGCGACGAAAAGGACGCCCGAGGGGAAAAAGAGACAGCAGTAGAGCGCAGTCAGGCGAAAACGTGTGCTCCGCCGGCGCAGGTGGGGACCGAAGGCCAGGTCACGGGGCCGTCGAGACCGCGCCACGGTCAGCTTGCGACCCGGTAACCGGCCTTGGCCACCGTCTCGATGACCGGCGGGTCGCCGAGCTTGGCCCGGAGGCGGCTGATGGTGGTCCTGACCGCCTGGCTGAAGGGGTCGGCTGCTTCGTCCCAGACGCGCTCGAGGAGCTCTTCGGCGGGCACCACGACGCCGGGCGCGCTCAGGAGGGCCTCCAAGACGGCGAACTCCTTGGGGTTGAGCGACAACGCTCGGCCGGCTCTGGTGGCGGTCCTGTGCGACGGGTCGAGCAGCAGGTCGCCGTAACTGAGGGTCGGGGGCAATGACGTGCCCGGGCGGCGGACGAGGGCACGGACACGTGCCACCAGCTCGGTGAAGTCACAGGGCTTGGGGAGGTAATCGTCAGCGCCGATGCCGAGGCCGTGGACCCGGTCCTCCACTGAACCGGCCGCAGTCAGCATCAGCACCCGGCTGGGTGACCCCCGGGCCACGAGCGCCTTGCAGACGTCGTCGCCGTGCACGCCGGGGATGTCCCGGTCCAGCACCACGACGTCGTAGGCGGTGACCGCGAGGTGCTCGAGGGCGTCGTGGCCGTCGAAGACGACGTCGGCGGCCATGCCCGCCTGGCGCAGACCGGTTGCCAAGGCCATGGCCAGCTTGGCGTGGTCTTCGACCACCAGCACCCTCATCGCCGGTCCTCCTACCTCCCCGGCCGCCAGATGGTGGTCGGCCGCAGGGGGCTCACCAGTCCAGGATGCCCGATCCAGTGTTGCAAAACGATAACTACGTTGCGGCCTTGCAACATCGGCTTTCGCACGATGTCATCATGAGCCTTAGAGCCGACCAACAGAGCGACGAGCCGGTGGCGCCAACGCGGAGGGCTCCGGGCACACGACGAGCGCCCTACCGGCTCTGTCGGGCCGGGCTCGTTTTCGTGGCGTTCCTGGGCACAGGGGTCCTGGCCGCAGCCTGCGGAGGTGGGCCCTCGGCTAGCGCCGTCGCCGGTCTCGGAACGACTACTACCTCGGTCGGGCCATCAGCGGCAAACGGTGGGAGCACCACCACCCCGTCCGACAGCGCCCTCGCCTTTGTCAACTGCATGCGCACCCACGGGGAACCGAACATGCCTGATCCCGTCATGGAGGGCCACAGCGTGCACATCGTGGTCACCCCGGGCTTAGACCCGAGCTCCCAGCGGTTCACTGCTGCGGACAATGCATGCAGGCACCTGTTGCCGAACAACGGCGTCTCAAGGGACACGATCACCGCTGCCGACCAGGCTGACTACCTCAAGGCCGCCGCCTGCATGCGCTCGCACGGAGCCCCCAACTTCCCCGACCCGACGTTCGAGAACGGCAGCGTCACGTTCAATGTCCGGACGCCCATCGACACGAGTTCTTCAGAGTACAAAAGCGCGCTGGCGACTTGTCAGAAGCTCATACCGGCGGGCTTGCCCTATAGCAGTTCCAGCGCTTCATGAGAACGGCACATGGACGGCCCTGGGCCTAACTGGGTCGAGCTCGGGCCCATGACCCCGGTTCTTGCGCTGAGCCACCGAGACCGGCGGCCTCGAAGAAGAGCGGGAGAGCGCCAACAGGGCATCGGGTTGCAAGCAAAACAGTGGTCCACGGCTTGCATTGCTTGCCGTGGGCCACTCGCGAGAGCCAACGATCTTTCAGGTCCCTGCGATGGCAACTATCGAGGGAGTGTTGGTGAGCCCTGACGGCTTGGGGAACGGCTTTGCGTCGCCGAAGCCGTACACATTGCCGTCGCTGGCGGCCATGAAATAACCACCGTTGTCCGGAGTCAGCGCGATCCCGACGATGTCGTGGGTTTTGATGCCACGGCTCGGCAACGAGCCGAGGAAATCCACGCCCTTGCCGAAGATGAAGGCTCCTCCGTCGGCGCCCACAAGTACGTAGCCGGTCCCAGTCGAAGAGGGGAGTATCGCACGGATGTCGTTCACGTGCTTGCCAATACCGGGAACAGAGCCATGGAAGCGCGCCGAGCCGAAAGTGAACACCCCGCCGTCAGAACCAACGACAAGGTAGCCAGCGCCGTCAGCGGAGGCGACCATGCCGACGATGTCGTGGACGTGGCGCTTCAGGCCAGGGACCGAACCGTGGAACTTCGCGTCGCCAAAAGCAAACATACCCCCGTCGCGTCCGACCAACCAATAGCCGTGCCCGTCGTGCGTCGGCGCGATGGCGACGATGTCTGACGATTGGACCTTGATCGACGGGAGGTCCCCGTAGAAGTGTGCAGTGCCGAAGGCAGCGACCGTGCCGCGTGAAGTTACTACCCAATAGCCTCGGCCTCCTGGGCTCTTCGCGATCCCCACTGCCTCGCCGCTCGAGGCGTTCGTCGAGGTGCTCCCCAGGGCCGGCGCGCCACCCTCGCCGTAAACAGTCCCGGCGGTGGTTACGAGCCAGTACCCGATGGGTGGGAAGCTGACACTTTCGTCTGCAGACAACGAAGTTGAGCGCGCTACCCCGACGGTGCCCGAGTAGGTCGCGGCTATGACATGACGGCCGCCGGAGTAGAAAGTGATCTTGCATTTGGCCTGCCCGACAACGACCCGCACTGAAGAGCAAGCAGGGACCACTGCGCCGTCCTTGGTGAACGTGACTGTGCCTCTGCTCGCGGCCGGCTTTACGATCGCGGAGTAGGTTACCGCTTGGCCAATCTTCGTTGGGTTTGTGCGGGTGGAGACCGCGATAGAGGCAACGTTCTCAACTTGTACGTTCAGAGCCGCTGAGGTTGAGCCGGCAAAGCTTGAGGCGCCGCTGTAGACAGCTCGCAACGCTGCGGTGCCAATCGTCCCGAGTGTCGCAGCACACGTCGCGATCCCGGAGTGGACTGGCACGCCGGCACAACCGGGGAGGGCTGCGCCGTTGTCAGTGAAGGTCATGCTGCCCAGGCTCAGGGGGGGATGTACGGCGGCCAGGAATGCTACCCGGGCGCCGATGAGGGCTGGGCTGGGAGACGCCGTGAGCGACACCGATGTAGCCGAGGTTGCCGGTGATGGAGGAGGCGGGGTCGCTGCGACAACGTCGCCAGCCAGGGTCATTTCGTAGATGCCTGGCCCTGGGTTCAGGACGCCGGCCGCCGTGAGCTCGAGGAAAGCGCCCGACGCGATGTTCGCCCCCAGCTTCAAGGTCACTTCATTGCTGGCACTGGTCGACAGTGAAACAGGGTGGGCAGTGCCAACCCCGTCGCTGAGGTCGGTGACGGTAAAGTCCGCAACGTTGCTCGGCAAGACAGTCCCAGAGGGTGCTTCGACCTGGATCGTCGAGATGCCTGCGCTCATCGCCGCGGCCGCCTTGAGGTCACTGACCGTGTACTGCGCAGCAGTCGCGGGCGTCGTTGGGCTCACGGCGATCGCGGCGAAGGTCGGCGCTGCGGCAGCGGTGACTTGGTAGGCCGGGACCGGCAACGGCACGACATCGGCGCTCGTTGCCACTGTGAAATCATCTGCCGGGCCTCCGTAGTCGCCTGAGGGCGGGTTGGTAACCCCGCTTACCTGCAGAGAGATCTGGTCGCCCGCAAAAACCTCTTTCGGGGCGGTGATAGTCAGCAAGTTGTCGGTGAGGGACGAGGTAGATGACGACGCCTTTACCGAAGAGGGGGCCACATTGCCTGAGCCGCTCGGGTGAGTCGTGTCCGCGACACTTGCGGACACACCAGCGAAGGATGTGCCTGCCGGTGCCACCAACGTGATCGTGCCTCCGGCCGGGATGGGTGAGTCGGCCTTGAAACCGATTACGTACCTCACCCCGCTAGCCCCGGCCGCGGGCTGAGAAAGTGAAATAGTTGCACCGGAAACCGATGTCCCTATCTGGAGGCTTGCCGTGACTGGCGTCGCCGTGCTCGGCGCCGCCGCGCTGATCGTATCGGTCTGGGGGCTCGAAGGGTTGTGCACACCGGTCGCCGTTACAGACAGTTCGTCGCCCGAGGCGACCGCAGTGGAAAGCTTGAGGGTCACCGACTGTCCTGTGCTGGATGAGCCGACGCCAGCGACGCTTACCGACGAAGGCGTGCTCGAAGCTGTCGCCGTAAGGACGGTCACCTTGTAGGCCGATGCCGACGTAGGGAAACCGACGTCGTCGCTCGTACCCGAGCTGGCGGTAGAAGCGATCGATATGAGGCTCCCAGCGGGCAGAGAAGACGCGGATTTGAAAGCTCCGATGGTGTAAGTGGACGAACCGCCGACGAGCGCCGGGCTGGCCGCGGGGCTGAACGTCAGAGGCGCGGCCGGCGTTATTTGGTAGTTCGCCGTGCTCGCGGGCCCTGGGTTGGCCGATGTTGAGACCTCCAGGTTGTACGTGCCCGGCTTGGGAGGGTTGGTCACACCCGAAATGCGGACCGACACAGAGCTCCCCGCTGCCAGCGCGGCCGAAAGTCCCACCGTCACGGCGTGAGCACTGGGGGCCAACACCGAGCTCGAAACGGCCTGGTCGCCAAGCGAGCTTGTGCCGTCGACGATGTAGTAGTCGCTCAGCGCGCTCGGGAACACTGTCGAGGCGCTCGGGTCGGCGACGGTGATCGTAGCCCCCTTTGCGAGGGCGCTCGGCGTCGTGAAGCCGACGTTGTAAAGTGCACTGGCACCGGAGCCAGAGGGCATAGCAAACACCGTTGCGCTGGAGACCGAGCCGTTGCCGATCTGGTAGGTTTCGGTCACCACGGCTCCTTGGGCTGCGGCCAGCTGGTGCCCCGGTACCAGCGGCACGGCGATCGGCAATAAAACCGCAGCTACCCCCCTGCCCACGGCGCGCAGTTTTCTCTTCAGCATCAATTGAACCTCCCGAGTAATACTTCGCTTACTAGTACTCAAGATTGTACCCATTGCTATTGGGGCATAAAGACAGACGAAATACCCTCACAAAGCCCTCACACGTCGCGCACGGAATCGTTGCCTGATCGTTAGAAGGCCGACTATCGGTTCAACTCCCAAAGCCCGGATAATCGCGTCGCGTGAGCGGCCCCGCTACGAGCTTGCCGTCTTCGTTGGGCACTTGGGCTGCTTGGCCACCGACGAGAAAGACAACGCCTGTTACACCCTTGAACGCCGTGAGAGTGAAGACGACTTGCGCGGCAGCGACGGTTTGGTCCTGGCCTCCGAGGTTCTCAAACGACACCGGAAGGTCGACAGTGGCGACTCCTCGGTGCAGGAGGCCAGCCGTCAGCGGGCCCACGGACGACGCCGGGCTCACCAGGCCGCGGGCGGACTCGGCTGCGGTCGGGCCCTGCGCGAGCGCGTTCAGGGCTGCGCCCATGGTGGCAGGCCAGGCGACGCTAGCCTCGACCGCCACCAGGCGCTCGTTGCTCCCCTCCAAGTAGATAGTCACGGAGGTGACGCCAAGGCCAGGCAGGGAGGTGCTGGTCGTCGGCAAAGCGCTGAAGAGCCCCTGTGGGGCGGATTTCGGGTCAAGAGCCTCAGGAGCGCTCTGAGCGCCCAGGCCGCACCCGGAGAGCCCACCAGCAGCCGCCGCGAGGGCAACCGCCGCTCCGAGAGCTCGTCTTATCCGCTTTCGCGCGCGCAATGAGCCCTCATACCATTACAGATCGGCCCACGAAGGTTGCGCGAGCGGCGGAGCGGGCATGTCGTCCCGGGCCATGGCCGGTAGATGGACGATGAACCGGGCACCACCCCCAGGTCGGTCGGTCACCTCCACTGTCCCGTGGTGCGCCTTGACATGTTCGGCCACCAGGGCGAGGCCGAGCCCGGTCCCTGAACTACCCCCCCGCCGCCCCGCCGCCGCACCCCGGTAGAAGCGCTCGAAGACAGCTCCGCGCTCGGCTAGCCGGACCCCCGGGCCAGCGTCGTCGACGATGACCAGTGCCTCGTCCCCACGTCGCTCAACGAGGACGCATAGCGCGCCGCCGGCGTGGGCCCGGGCATTGTCCAAGAGGTTGACCAGGACGCGCTGGAGCCGGCGGCGGTCACACAGCGCCCAGAGGTCCTCGGCGGCTGGGCGCACGCTGACGGGCACGGCCCCAGCTGTGTAAGTAGCGACCGTGTTGGCGACCAGGTCGTCGAGGGCGACCTCTTCGAGGTCCATGTTGGCGGCACCGGCGTCGAAGCGGGACATTTCAAGCAGGTCCTGCACCATGGCTGAAAACCGTCCGATTTCGGTGCCCAGCAGTTCGAGGGCCTTCTTGCCTTCCGGCGGGAGGTGCTCCTCCGAGCCGCGGAGCAGTTCGAGGCTTGCTTGAACGGTAGTGAGCGGGGACCTCAGCTCGTGGCTGACGTCGGAGGCGAAACGAGCGTCCCGCTTCATCCTCTCCTCGAGCGCCTCGACCATCTCATTGAAAGACCTAGCCAGTACGGCCAGGTCTGGGTCATCGGCGGGCGGGAGGCGTTGGTCCAGCGCGCCCTTGGCGATGGCGGCGGCGACTTCGGTGATCCTGCTGAGAGGGCGCACGACGCGGCCGCTTGCCCATCTACCGATCAGCAACCCCCCCGCCGTCGTGGCGAGAGAGCAGCCGAGGAGGACGCCGGCGAGAAGGTCGAGCGTGCGAGCCAGCTCGCTCAACGAGTGCACCTCGAAGTAGTCGGCGTCGAGGGCCCGGAGAGGCACGCCCACAGCGACGGCCGGCTGGCCTTGGACGATGACCCGCTGTCGCGCGGGGGCGCCCCGGTTGACGATTTGGATGAGCGCGGGTGGCAGGCCCGCCGGCGGCAAGGCGCGCGTTGCGCCTCCCACCGCCACCGATGCTGAGTACCACTTCTCGCCCTGGTAGAAGAGGGCGAGCGTGCCCTGCGCACTGGTCAACGAAGAGAGGATGTCTTCCACGTTTGTGCCCGCATTGGCCAGGTCCCGCTTGACCACGAGCGCGTTCAAGTACGTGCTTGTGACGGCTGTATTTTCGGCGCGAGCGAGCAAGTAGTGGTGCACGAGGACGTACGTGGTGACTGCCAAGGCGCCCGAAAGGGCGGCGGCGGCAGCAGCGAACGCAGCTGTGACCCTGGAGCGCAGCCCGAAACGATGCTGCGCTCCCCGGGATGCTTTCGCAGGTCTCTTCATGGTGGTTGGAGCTTGTAGCCAAGCCCCCTTACCGTGAGAACAAGTTGTGGGTTGGAAGGGTCGGCTTCGATTTTCGACCTGAGCCGGCCCACGTGGACGTCCACCAAGCGAGTGTCCCCGAAATAGTCGTACCCCCACACTCGGCTGAGCAACTGCGGCCTGCTCAATACCCATCCCGGCCTCGCGGCGAGCTCGCAGAGGAGCTTGAACTCCGTCCTCGTGAGAGGGACCTCGGCTCCAGTTTTGCGGACGGTGCACGCCTCGGGGCTGATCTCCAGTTCCCCGATCACAAGGGCCGCCCCATCGCGGGGACTGAGCTGGGCCCGGCGCATCAACGCCCGCACCCGGGCAGAAAGCTCCTTCGCCATGACCGGCTTGGTCAAATAGTCGTCTGCCCCAGCCTCCAGCCCTGCGACGACGTCATGGGTATCGGTACGTGCCGACACGATGATCACGGGCACATCGCTGGAGTGGCGGAGCTGGCGCGTCACCTCGAAGCCGTCGACCCCCGGCAGCAGGAGGTCCACTAGGACCACGTCGGCGCGCCGCGCGTTGAAGCTGTCCAAACCCTCCTCTCCGCAAGCCGCTTCGGAAACGGCGTAGCCCTCCTGGCGCAGGACCATGCCCAGGGAGGCCCGGATGTTGGCGTCATCGTCGATCAGCAGGATGTGTGTCGCCATCTACACGTCCTTACCCCAACAGGCGCCGAAAAGCTCGGGGCAATCATCCTGGCGCGGCGAGCAGAGGTGCAATGACCAACGAGGCTGGCTGTTACAAGAGTGTTACATGTTCTCGCTCTAACCTTCACATTGACCGAGCAGCATAGGAGCCGTCGCCACCTGACGAAGGAGCTGAAATGGAAGTGGCACGCCAACACGTCCTCCCCTCTGCAGCCGCCTGAGCGTCCCAGGCATACGAAGGCGGTGTGCAAGGCGTGGGCCCTATGGACAATGACTGTTCGGTCAACGGCGAGATCGCAGCTGACGCGGGAAGCTCTTGGACCGCTAAGGCACGCTGCCGAGATCTCCCGCCCGCGATTTTCTTTCCGAGCGACGGGCTCGGGGTCACAGTCGCCTGCCGGTACTGTGCAGAGTGCCCGGTCAGAGAACCGTGCTTGGAATACGCCCTTCAGCACCGGATCGAGCACGGCGTTTGGGGAGGTGCCTCCGAGCGCGAGCGAGGACGTATCGCTCGTGGCCGCCGTGCCAGCGCTATTGCCAACAGTTTGACGTCCTAGACGAGCACCGGGCACGAGGGGCACGTTTTGCCGAGGCAGAGGGCCGGCCCATCCGTTGTCCGCCGAGCGAGCAAAACGCAGGAGCAGGGCCGCTCTTAGCTGATCGTTACCTGGGGGGTGCGGCCGAGGACGTTCCCGTTGGCATCGAGGGCGTCTGCATCAAAGTAGACCGCCCCGTCACCGATGAGGTCGATGACGGTCTCAAAGCCGATCTTTGCGCCAGTGACCAGAGGTGAGAGCGCGGTCGGTGACGGACCACCGTTGACCCTCCAGGCAACCACCTCTGTAGCCCCGTTCCAGCTCACCCAGGCGGTGAAATGCCCGGCGACGGCGGCCGGCCTGACCACGAGAGCCATTTCGCTCTGGGGCGGGTTGCCCACCCAGTCGAACAGAAAGCTCCTGTAGCTCGCCGCCCCATCGGGGAAGCGCCCGTCGAGGACCAGCGGCGCAGCGAGCGTGCCGTACGAAGACGGGGCGTAGACACTGAAATATGGCCGGTAACCCCAGCCGACGACGTGGCTGCCATCATCCAAAAGCTGGCAATTACCTTGGCTGGGGGTGTTCATTTCGCCGTCAGTGTGGAGAAAGCGGTGCTGCAAGGTTGCGGTCTTGGCGACCATGTCCAAGTCGAGGACCTTGCCCGAAGCCCACTGCTCAGGACAAGGAGCGCTCGCGTCGTCAAAGAGGCTCAGGCCTGAGCCGTCCGCGAGCGCGCGGGCGTCATGCTGGTAATAGAAAGAAGCTCCCGGCCCCATGGAGAAATCGCTCTGTTTGCCACCGAGACGCCAGACGACACGGTCAGCTTGCCTGTCCACAAGGTACACCGCTGAGGTGTTCCTCGACGAGATGAGCAGGTTCCTTTCAGGGCCAGGCCACAGGTCGATCGAATTGATGTGGAAGTAGTCGAAGTAGCTGTGGCCGGCTCGGGCGTACGACAGGTCGAGCCCGACCTCGGGGTAGCACGCCCAGTCGAAGACAAGGTCGTTGGTGGCGATGTCGACTTCTTGGGCGTGGCCGATGAAAACGGCTACGTCGTCGTACCGGAGGGAAGCATCGTCGTACGCGGTGTGGAGGGCGGTGCCTTCCGGGGTGATTATGAACTCATGGAGGTCGCAGGGGTAACCGGTGCTGACGACCTGGCCGACCTGTTGATAGGTGTCGTCAGCGAGGACGTAGTAGCCGACACCGTGGGCGTCGATCACTGAGCCCTGGAACCACGTCAAGGTCGGCTTGCCGTTGTACATCTGCACGCGGAAGTTGAAGGGGACCTCGTCCCCGCCCGGTAGCGGCTTGAACCACACGAGGTCTCCCGAGGTCTCCAGGATCATCAGCCCAGGTGTCGCCCCCGAGGGGAACGGGCGCTCCCGCTCGTCCCCCGGGTTGGCCGCCAGTGGGTTCTTGGGGGCGCAGAAGATGTAGCCGGGCGTGGGCCCGAGCGCGAGGAACTGCGGAGTTGCGCTGACCGAAATACCGACCGGGGTGAGGTCAGGGCGGGTGACGTACCTGGAGAAATTGGGTGGCCTGAGGGGTTCAGTACCGACCTCGTTGGGCGCAGGTCCCGGAGCCTCGTCCCGCGGCCTGTGGTGGGATGAAATGAGGCGGCGCGCAGACCGGGCTCCGAGCCCCAGGCCGAGACCGGCCTTGATGCCGCCGACAAGCAACGAACGCCGGTCGACCCGGCCACCTTCTTCCATCCGGCCCGCCTTTCAAACCCCGGTACTGCCAGCCACTCCGTTCTGTCTAGCCGGTAAGCGCTCGATTGTGTGCTCGGCAGGTGCCGGCTCACGAGCGCGTGCCCTCGCGGTGCCTCACTGAGCGGCGTTGGCCCGCCGACGACGGTGCCAACGCCGCTGAGGGCCCGGTGAAACGTGCTTGGGCCCTACCAGCAGAAAACATTTACCAGTTTGGTACAAATCCCTCAGCCTTTCTTCACGAAAAGTGGGGAGCGTCCTACCGGGCACAACGCCGGGACAAAAAGGACGTGGACTGATGACCACACGTAGGCAGTTCTTGGGCTTTAGTGCAGGTGCGGCTGCAGGGCTGGTCGGGCTGGGCCCGAGGCGATTTTTCGAAAGTGGGCTCGAAGCTGTGCTTGCTCCCACCGGTCGCGCTCCCAATTCTGCTGCACGAGGGCAGCTGACGGGCGCCACGACTTCGCCCACTGCTGAGGTCAACCAGTTCTTTAGCCGCCCTGACTTGCACCCGCCGCGCATTAGCGCCGTGGGGGTAGCGAGTTCTTTCACCCTGGGCGGCTCCAGCGGGCGCTTTTTGCTGATCACCCCCAACCGCTCGAAGGGGGCCGCAGCCGGCGGGCAATCGGGGCTGATGATCCTTGACGGCGACGCCCGTATGCGCTGGTTCCTCCCCACCGAGAACGCCCCTTTCGACCTGCAATGCCAGTTCTACAAAGGCAAGCAGGTGTTCACCTGGTGGCAGGGCGGGGTCACCAACGGCACGGGGGCCGGAGAAGCGGTCCTGGCCGACATGTCGTTCAACCAAATAGCGCGGCTCACCCAGTCTGGCGGGCTTACGCCCGACCTTCACGAGCTCACCTTGACCAACGAAGGTACCGCCCTCATGACTTCCTACCACACCGAGGCCGCCGACCTGTCTAGCGTTGGCGGCCCGACGAAGGGTTACGTGCTGGCTTCGTCCGCCATGGAGGTGGACGTAGCCACGGGCAAGCTGGCCTGGAGCTGGGAGAGCCTCGACCACGTCCCCATCTCGGCGACGTACCAAAAGTTCAGCGGCGGCACCGAGCAGGACCCGTTCGATTACTTCCATATCAACTCGATAGCTGTTGCGCCTGACGGGGAGCTGATCATCTCGTCCCGGAACACTTGGTGCATCTACAAGGTCTCCCGCACTACCGGCGAGGTGATATGGCGTCTCAACGGGAAATCCTCGGATTTCGCCATGGGCGAGGGGACTCCTTTTTACTGGCAGCACCATGCCCGCCCCCACGGCAACGGTGTGCTCAGCGTTTTCGACGATGGGGCCGCCCCAGCCGAAGAGACTGTCTCGCGGGGGCTGGTCCTGAAACTTGACGAGACGGCCATGACCTGCACGCTCGAGCGCGCGGTGTCCCACCCAGGCGTGCTCGCCGTGGCTGAGGGGAGCGTGCAGCTCCTGAACGACGGCGGGATGTTCGTCGGCTTCGGCGCCGAGCCCTATTTCTCGAGATTTTCGGCCCAGGGCGAGCTCTTGGTGGACGGGCACCTCCCAACAGACGTCACTTCCTATCGCGCTTTTGTCGCCGATTTCGCCACGACGCCGACGGGCACGCCGGCTGTGGCGGTCGGCTCGGCGGCCAAGGGGAGCCGCGTGGTCTACGTCAGCTGGAACGGGGCAACAGAGGTCCTAGCGTGGCGAGTCTTTGCAGGGCCCACGTCGAGTGCCCTGTCTGCGAGCGCGACGGCCGACTGGGCCGACTTCGAGACTGCCGTGACAGTGAACAGCGCAGGGCCTTATTTCCAGGTTGCAGCGCTGGACAGTGCGGGTGGCGAGCTCGCTCGCTCGGACGTGGTCAGGGCGAGCTAGTGCCTGAGGCAGAGATCGTCGGGGCGCCCGGAGGTTGGCCAGTGCTTGGCCGGCCAAAGGCTATCGCCCACTGCTAGCCAGGTGCCGAGGCAGTTCGGAGAGACGATTTCGAGGCGCGACCTGCTACGCCTCGGTGGTGGCCTGGCGTTGGGCGCCGGGCTCGTGTCCGTGGCGGCTTGCGGGGGCACCCGCTCGCGCGGGCGAGCGACTGCGATCCAGAGCGATGTACAGAGCTTCCAGTCCTACCCAGGCCTTCACCCAGCTGCGGTCAAGATCGGGCTCAACCAAGGAGGCCAATCTCCGGGCCTCATCTTGATGGACAGCCACTTCGGGCCGGGCCAGCAAGGCCCGATAATCCTGGACGGCGACGGCAACCTCGTATGGTTCAAAGAAGTTTCGGCCAGTGGTAGCGCGCTGCGTGCCTTCAACCTAAAAGCCGAGACGTACGCGGGCGAGCCCGTACTGACCTGGTTCGAGGGGAAGGTGGTATCGGGCCACGGGCAAGGCCATTACGAGATCGTGGACGCGTCCTATTCGCAGGTGGCGGTTGTCGAAGCCGGCAACGGTTACCAGGGCGACCTGCACGAGTTCTTCCTAACCCCGCAAGGGACTGCCTTCTTTACCTGTTACGGCACGGGCTACGCCGACCTGTCGTCCCTGGGCGGTGGGGAACATGCCCCGTACTTCTACGGCGTTGCCCAAGAGGTCGACGTGAAGACGGGAAAGGTGTTGTTCCAATGGCGCAGCGACGAGCACGTAGCTTTCTCCGAGTCGTATGCCCCCGTGCCCAAGGACGGGACCACCCCGTGGGACTATTTCCACATCAACTCGCTTTCCCTTTCGGGCCCGGACGACCTGCTCATATCGTCCCGGCACACATGGACGGTGTACAAGGTCAGCCGCCGCACCGGCGCAGTGCTTTCGAGGATGGGCGGCAAGAAGAGCGACTTCAAGTTCGAGAGCGGAGCCGCTTATGCCTGGCAGCACGACGTCACCCAACAACCCGATGGGCGGGTCACCGTTTTCGACAACGGGACGGGCTTGTACGTGACACAACCAGACTCGCGGGCCCTGGTACTGGCGGTCGACGATGCGGCGGGCACGGTGGGCCTCGTGCACGCCTACTCCCACCCCCGCAATGCCCTCCGGGCGGGCGCTTTGGGCAGCGTCCAGGTGCTCCCAGACGGCCATATCTTCGTCGGTTGGGGGGTGCACGGGTGGTACACCGAATTCGAGGCAGACGGGGCCCCCCTTCTCGACGGCAACCTTGCCGGGGGCGCCACTGCGTCCTATCGGGCTTTTCGCTCCCCCTGGACGAGCCAACCCGCCGAGCCGCCCGGAGTGGCGGTAAAGCTCACCAACCAGGGCATGACTGTCTTCGCAGCCTGGAACGGCGCTACCGAAGTCAGCCACTGGGCCGTGCTTGGAGGCAATGACCGCTCGCGCTTGCGCACTGTCAAGGTTGCGCCGAAGAACGGTTTCGAGACGGCCATTGCGGTCGGGCACCGGGTGCGATATGTGGCGGTCTCCGCCCTCGACGCCGGCGGGCACCAGTTGGGGCTATCGGCGACCATCTCGACCTGAGCCGGAACGTGGTGCGCGGTCCCTCGGCGCAATGATGACGCGAGAGAGCGTCCAGTACACGCCCGGTGGCAGCGAGCGCGTAGTTGAGCACCACGATGTGATGCCATCATTCAGCCC
>DATJSU010000009.1:0-2530 GCA_035503915.1 Acidimicrobiales bacterium
GGCTACGCGACCCGGGCCCGTTCGCGACAGCCAGCACCGTCACGAGCTCGTCACGAGGCGCTCGCGGTCGGACGTGGCTGACACGGCCCCGCCCGGCCGGGACTTCCCGATCAGCAGCGCTGACAGAAGGGCCCCTCCGAGCAAGGTCCCGGCGCCGACTCCGAAGGCCAAGTGGCTCCCTGCCAGTTGAGCCGCCTCGGTCGAGTGGCCGGTAACGAGTAACCCTGTGGCCCGGTCGGTCGCCACGGAGACCAAAACGGCGAGCCCCAGGGCCCCGCCGACCTGCTGAGCGGTGGTGATCGTCCCCGACGCGAGCCCAGCGTCGTGGTCATCGGCCTCTGAGACGCCGGAGACAATGAGCGCGACAAGGGTCAACCCCATCCCGAGCGCCACCAAAGCCATGGCGGGGAACTCCCGCGAGAGGTAATGAGCATTGATCGACAGGCGGGTGAGCAACCCGAAGCCTCCGGCGGCAATGAGCATCCCGGTGACGAGGATTGGACGAGCACCGATCCGCGGGACGAGTTTCGACGAAGCGCCGATCCCGACAAGGATCGCAAAGCCGAAGGGCAGCATTGCGAACCCCGTGCGCAGAGGCGACCAGTGCAGCACGAGTTGCATGTAGAGCGTGAGGAGGAAAAAGAACGCGTAGAGGGCTGAGGCAGTCAGGGCCATCAGCGCGCTAGCCGCGCTGCGGCGCCTTACCCGGAAGAAGCTGAGCGGGACCAACGGGTTTTGGGCCCGTGCCTCGACGACAAGGAAGGTGCTGAGCAGGGTGGCCCCCCCAGCGAGGAGCCCTACGGTCGTTGCCGAGGACCAGCCGTCTCGACTGGCTTCGAGGAGTGCATACACGAGTGCGGTGATGCCAGCGGTTGCTGTCGTGGCTCCGATGAGGTCGAACCCGCGATCGCGGGTCTTGTTGTCGGGCCGGAGGAGCCGTGGGGCGACGATGATCACCGCTGCCGCCACGGGAAGGTTGATCCAGAAGATCCAACGCCATGAGGCAACGTCCACGATCACTCCGGAGAGCACGGCGCCGACGACCCCGGCCAGACCGGCCAGTCCTCCCCATATGCCCAGTGCCTTGGCCCGTTCCTTGGGATCGGTGAAAAGCACGGCGATGATCGAGAGCGCGGCCGGCCCGGCCAGCGCCTCGCCGGTACCTTGCAAGGCACGAGCCGCGATCAGCGTTCCCTGGTCCTGCGCCAAGCCGCTGGCAAGCGAGCCCAGCGCGAAGGCGACGGCGCCGGCCAGGAAGATGCGACGCCTGCCAAAGAGGTCGGCCAGCCTTCCTCCGAGCAGGAGGAAGCCTCCGGCGACTAACAAGTACGCGTCTACGACCCACGCAAGGTTGGTCTGGCTGAAGCCAAGATCACGCTTGATAGACGGCAGCGCGATGTTCACGACCGTGGCGTCGAGCACCAGCATGAACTGCAAGGTGGCGAGCACGACCAAGGCTTTCCACCTTCGGTCCTCCCCGCCTGTCGCCGTCCCCGCCAGCTCAGTCACGTCGACTGCGGTCGTCATCGTTGCGCGCACCCGCTTGGCTGCATGGAAGGGGAGATCGGGGTCGTCGAGTAGCTGGGCTGGCATCATCGCACCTCCTCGGGGAAGTTGCCGACAGGCAGGCACCTGGCGGGACCGTGTGCCCTCCTCACCACTACGACGACGCAGCCCCTCGGAATGTGAGACCGGCACGCCGCCTCACATTCCGGCGCGATATTTCGTCGTACCGGGTAGCACAGGGCGACCACGGGAGGCTCTGGGACCATGACCAGTCAATCCGAGCCAGAACATGTCACGAGCGACCTGAGCCTGAGCGTGATCATGGGCGAGCGCCGCCAGCTGATCAACCTGGCCTACCGGCTGCTCGGCTCCCTCGCCGAGGCGGAGGATGTCGTCCAAGAGACCTACGTCCGCTGGTACGCCATGTCCCCCCAGGAGCAGGACGCGATTACCTCTCCTGGCGCCTGGTTGAACACGGTCGCCAGTCGCATCTGCCTCGACCTGCTCACCTCGGCACGGGCCCGGCGAGAGACCTACGTGGGCCAATGGATCCCCGAGCCGCTGCCCGAACCGGCGGAGTGGCCCGGCGGCCAACAGATCGGCCGCACGGCCGACCCGGCGGACCGCGTCACGTTGGATGAGTCGATCAGCATGGCATTCCTGGTCGTGCTCGAGGCAATGACTCCGGCTGAACGGGTCGCGTTCATCCTGCACGACGTGTTCGCTTACCCCTTCGCCAACGTCGCAGGCATCACGGGACGGACACCGGCGGCCTGCCGCCAGCTGGCCTCCTCAGCCCGCCGCCGCGTACGCGCCGCGCACTCCCCGCCCGTCCCGTCAGCCGAGCAGGCCGGACTGGTCAGTGACTTCAAAAAGGCATGGGAAGCCTTGGACGTCGGTGCCCTGGTCGGCCTCCTCGATCCCGACGCTACCCTGACCGCCGACGGCGGTGGCCTCGTCAGAACCGCGTACGCCCCCATCCAAGGAGGCGAGCAGATCGCGCGTTTCGCGGTCGGTCTCGCTC
>DATJSU010000010.1:0-103549 GCA_035503915.1 Acidimicrobiales bacterium
CAGGGCGTCGACGGCGAACGAGTAGAGATTGACGCCCTCGACTTCATCCGCACCCTCGCCGGTCGCCTGCCCGGCACCGGTGTCCTGTCCAACCCGCTACCGCTCTAAGAGGAGACCTCAATGGAAACTTGCGTTGACGAAATCGCCGACCGCATCTACCGTCTGTCTACGTTCGTGCCTGACATCGGGCCGACCGGCTTCACCTTCAACCAGTTCCTCATAGACGCCGACGACCCGGCCATCTTCCACACCGGGCCGCGCGCCATGTTCCCTGTTGTCTCAGAAGCCGTCGCTTCGCTGCTACCGCTGGATCGCCTGCGCTGGGTCATGTTCGGCCATCTTGAAGCCGACGAGTGCGGCGCCATGAACCTCTTCCTCGCAGCGGCACCGAGAGCGCAGGTTGCTCACACTGCCATCGGGTGCATGGTGTCGATCAACGACCTTGCTGACCGTACACCAGAGCCGATCGCCAACAATGGCACCATCGACCTCGGTGGCCGGCGCATCCGCAGCATCGACACCCCGCACGTCCCCCACGGTTGGGACGCCCACGTCATCTACGAGGAAACTACCGGGACACTGTTCTGTGGTGACCTCCTCACCCAAGTGGGCAACGGGCCCGCCCTCACCGCCGGCGACCTGATCGGCCCAGCGGGGCAGGCCGAGGACATGTTCGGCGCGACCTGTCTCACACCGCAGACCGCGCCCACGATCCGGCGCCTTGCCGACCTCAACGCGACCACCCTCGCCATCATGCACGGATCGTCATACAACGGCGACGCTGGCGAAGCCCTGCACGCGATGGCCGACGACTACGAGGACCGGCTGGGCCGGTCTAGCTGACGACTGGGGGACGTGGCCGCGTACCCCCGTATCGAAAGCCAGGTCTCCGGACCGTTAGAGCCGGGGTTGCGACTATCCGCGGCAGCGCGACCCGGACCTGTGAGAACCTCGTAGGTCTTTTCGCCTTGCAGCACAACGACTTCTAGCTCGCTCTGGAGCAGGTTCCACAGGCGTCCCGCGCGATTTTCACGGTCGGCCGGCAACGCTCCTGGTCAGGGCCTTGTGGCCGCGTATCTTCTAGTCCGCGCACCCAGGTGTTTGTAAGTGCAGTAACACCTTGCGGACATAGGCACAGGCCTCAGAGCGGGCGCCTCCGCGCGGCCCACCGAGGTCGAGGTATCGATTCGTCATCGTCGTCGACGACCACCCGGGTGGTGAACGGTGCGTCGCCCGACCGGGGCCCGGGCCCCGCGCCCGGGACGTGGGACGCTCGTAATCTGGAGGGTCGGGGAAAACCCTTAGAGCATAATGAAAATTACATGAGAGTTCATTGAGCGCTCGTCCTTCCCGAGCCGGGCGCGGCAACTTCATAACGAGGTTTCAAAGATTTCTCAGCCTTTGCGGTCATAACTGACCATGCAGCCCCGTCTCGGGGTGCGCGAAGAACAAAGAGAGGAGGTCACGGCCCCGGTTAGCCCTTCAGCGATGGCCCGGGGCTCGTCCCAGGACAAGGAGGCGAGCATGAAGCTCCTTCGACGTAGTTGGCCTGAACTTGCCCCCGATATTCACCAAGGCCCTTCGCCGTTAATGCTGTTACGGGCGCTACGGCTGCGGGCTGTATTGCTTTTCAGCGTTCTGGCTGTCGCCGGAGCCTTAGCAGCGTTTTTCGGCTTAGCTCCCACGCAGGCGACCGCGACGTCTAAGGCGGAGACCTCGAGCGCGCCTGGCGGCTTCGCCACGATAGACACGGCCGCGGTGGCGGCCAAAGTCGAGCCCGCGGTCGTCGACATCAACACCGTCGTAGACCCTTTGGAGGGCGGCGGCACCGCTGCGGGCACGGGGATGGTCCTCAGCCCCTCAGGTGAGGTCGTCACCAACAACCATGTCGTCGAGGGCGCCGACTCGGTCAGCGTCAGCGTCCCCGGCCACGGCACCCGCACTGCTGCCCTGGTGGGAACCGACCCCTCCGCCGACATCGCCGTGCTCAGGGTCTCAGGCTTGAGCGACTTGCCGACGGTACATTTCGGCAACTCGGCGAGCGTGGCAGTCGGTGACCCAGTTGTCGCCATCGGCAACGCCCTTGGCCTTGGGGGCGCCCCGACGGTGACCGAGGGGATCATCTCTGCGACAGGGCGCACTATCACCGCCCAAGACGAGACCGGCTCCAACGAAGAGGTGCTCCACGGGCTCTTGCAGACAGATGCCCCCATCTCGCCCGGCAATTCGGGCGGCCCCCTCGTCGGCGCCGGCGGCGGAGTGGTCGGGATGGACACCGCGGCCGCCTCCGCCGGGACGGTCGGGGCGAGCCTCGGCTTTGCGATCCCCTCCAACACGGTGCGTGTGGTCGCAGACGAGATAGCTGCGCACAAGGACCTGGCCGGCTTTGTCTACGGGCGGGCGGCGTTCTTGGGGATCGAAGTCGTCGACAGCTCCGCCCTCGGTGGCTTCGGCTTCGGTTTGGGCCCGATCGGTACGACGCCCAATGGCACCCCAGGCGTGGTTGTTACTGCTGTCGACCCAGGCAGCCCTGCCGCCAATGCCGGCATCGGCTCGGGCGACGTCATCACCGCCATCGACGGCCATGCAACTTCGACTACGTCTGCTCTGTCCAAGCTGGTGCAGGCAGAGCACCCCGGCCAGACGGTGAGCCTGACAATCTACGCCGAGGCCGGTCCCGAGACCCTGCGGGTACGCCTAGGCCAAGCGCCCATCGCCTAAATACCTACGCAAACCCGTTCCTTCGTCACGTCCCGACGAGTTACCCGAGGAACCAAACCCAGGTAACCCAAAGAAAAGACATCAAGAAAGGAGCGGAGAGATAATGAACTTGAAGTCGGCCAGATCGCTTGAGCCTGCTCTACTGGCCCTTGGCGTCACCGTCGGCGGCGTGGGTCTTGGAGGAAGTGCGGCACTGGCATCACCAAAGGCGAGTGCCTCTACAAAGGCGGGGAGCGCCTGTCCCAAAGCGTGAACTCGGCAAGACGGCTAAGAGCGGCATGACTGCATTGGTGTGCAGGAAGATTGGCAAGAACTACAAGTTGGAAAAGGAGAACAAACAAAGGCCGGCTCTAAGAGAGCCAGGGGGTGCAATTCCCCCCGGCCACTCGCCCCGACGTCGCCTGTGCTCACGCGGCACGGCCGGTCTGCCATTATGAACGGCTCAGCGCGAGCGGTGGTCTTGGTCGGGGTGCTGCACCGGTCGAAGGTCGAGTCCCTCGATACCAGAGAAGTCGCCGGGGTTGATTGTGAAGAGAGGAAGCTCGTGGGCTACGGCGACTGCTGCGATCATGGCGTCGTAGCTGCGGGCTTGGACCTCGCGGCCGGCGGCTCGCAGAGAGGCGGCCACCCGGCCGAAGGCCCGGGCGGCGCCGACGTCGAACGGTACCGGGTGAAAGTCCGCCTCGGCCTGCTGCAGTACAGCTTGACGAGCGGATCGCTCCTTGCGGCTGGTCGCGACCAACGGGCCCACAGACAGCTCGGCGAGCGTGATCGTGGTGATGAGCGGTTCGTCTGGGAGGTCTTGGGCGTGAAGTCGGCCGAGGAGGACCACAGTCGAGGTGTCGAGAAGCCCCCGCTCGGTCACAAGCAGGCGTCCACAACCCGGTCGAGGTCCCGGCGAAGGGCCCCGGCGTCGACTCGAGGCAGCCGGGACCAGCGCTCGACCAGTACAGCAGCTTTCGCTGGGAGCGGCGCGAGAGGTCGTAGTTCGGCGACCTGGCGCCCATCACGGGTTATGGTCAACCGCTCGCCGCGCTCGACACGGTCGATGACTTCACGGCCGTGGTTGCGTAGGTCCCGTATCGTCACTTCGCTCACCCGTGCATAGTATCACCGGTGAGACACCTTGTAGCGGGAATCTGTGTCCTCGACCGAGCCCCTGCCGCCAACCCGGCGACCGCAGGACCACCGAATGCATGGATGCGGGCGCGGCCCGGCCGACTTTCGCGACCAGCGTTTTGTATTGTCAGTGAGCGCGGTCGGTCGGGCGAGATGTCCTGCGGCCGTTGCGTCAGTGCGGCCGATGACTCGACAGCGACGGGCGGCCTACCAAGAGGTGCGGGAGCCGCCTGGATGTCTGTTATCTCGCGCCCAGTCCCATGGCGGGTCAGCCCCACAGGACCGGCGTTCGCCGAGTTCAACCTTAGGGTTGACAACTGGGTAACGGCAACCTATTCTCTTATTCAACCAAGGAGTTGAGGAGGATCGGTGGCTGCGCACGCGATCGTGACTGTGTTCTCGGCGTTGGCCGACGAGACGAGGCTCGACATCGTGACCCGCCTCGCCATCGGCGACGCGACGTTGAGCGAGCTTGCCGAGCACTACGACATGTCTATCCAGGCGGTGTCCAAGCACCTCTCAGTGCTCGAGGAAGCGGGGGTCGTGTCCCGTCGCCGCGAAGCACAGCGTCGACCGGCCCGGTTGGAACCGGGCGTCTTCGACCTCATGACCAAGTGGATCGAGCGATATCGCCAGAACGCCGAGGCCCGCTACCAGCGCCTCGACCAGCTGCTCACCCAACTCGACGACCAAGCCCCCGACAACGACAAAGGAGCAACGACATGACGACCACGACCAACCGAGAGGCCGAGATCACCATCGACGACAAGACGCCGTCCATCACGATCGTCCGCGAGTTCGACGCCCCAGCCAAGGCTGTCTACCGGGCACACACTGACCCGGAGCTGTTCGTGCAATGGGTCGGCCCAGACAGCCTCGAAACCAGCCGCGTCGACCGTTGGGACTGCCGCACCGGTGGCGAGTGGCGTTACGTCTCGGTCCGGGACGACGAGGAGCACTGGTTCCGGGGCTGCTTCCACGAAGTCCGGCCCGACGAGGTCATCGTGCAGACGTTTACCTACGAGCCGATGCCCGACAGCGTGTCCCTCGGCCGCCTCGTCCTCGAGGACCTACCGGGCGGCCGCTGCCGGCTTACCGCGACCTCGCTGGTCGACAGCTTCGAAGCCCGCGACGCGTTCGTCGCCAGCGGCATGGAGGTCGGCGTCCAGGAGGGCTACCGCAAGCTCGACGCGCTCCTCGCCCGATGATGGCGGCAGCTGCGATCGACGACCCGAGGAGCACACCATGGGAGAGCTGATCGTCGACTTCATCACCTCCCTGGACGGTTACGCGTCGGCGGAGGGCTGGCCTGGGTGGTGGGGCCTCGAAGGCCCCGAGTACCTCGGCTGGCTCGACGAGCAACCCGACGCCATCCTGCTCATGGGTGCGAACACGTACCGGCTGATGTCGGGCTTCGCCGCCGGCGCCACCCCGGAGGGGACCGGCGAGTTCTCCACCGACGAGGAGGCCTCGGTCCACGGGCTAACCAAAGCGTCGAAGGTGGTGTTCTCGTCCACCCTCGAAGAACCGCTCTCTTGGGCGAACACAACCCTCGTACGCGACGAAGCCATCGGAGCGGTGCGGGCGATGAAGGCGGGAGCGCCGGGCCTCCTGCGCACGATCGGCAGCATCAGCCTGTGCCGGTCGCTGCTGCGAGCCGGGGTCGTCGACCGGTTCCGGGTCGTGATGTTCCCGGTCATCACCGGCGCCACGGGCTCAGAACGCATCTATGACGGCTACCCCGACGTCGCGCTCGACATGATTGCCAGCAGGACCTTCGACGGGCGGAGCCAACTCTTGGAGTACCGTCCACGTGTCCTCGAACACCCACCGCTTGAGGCCACAGCGTGACGGGCACGAGGTCGGCGCACCGGTCGCCGAGCGGTGGCGCTCGCCTTCCACGACGGCGTGGTCGTGTGGGAGGCTGACGCGGCCAGGGCTGGGGTCGCCAGGACGGGCGCGCCGAGCACAAAAAGGCCGCAGGGTAAGAGCATGGCGGCAACGGCATGCTTCGAGGACCGGCCCAGGTGTGTGGTGGTCGCCTTCCTTTAGGTCGTCCCCACCTCGGACAACCTGAGGTTCAATGCCCTTAGGTAGCTCGGGAGGCCCACGGGGCTCTTCCTGTCACGTTTCCTCACGGCGGCTTGACCTTGACCTTGGGGGAAGCCGCAGACTGGTCCTGCAACTGTCATGTCGATGAGGAGCGAGCATATGGGCCAGATGAGCATCGGGGAGTTCGCCAGAGACTCGCGGCTATCGGCCAAGGCGCTGCGGCTCTACGACGAGCTTGGCCTGCTGGTGCCGGCACGCGTGGACGAGGGCTCTGGCTACCGCTTCTACGAGCACGGCCAGCTCAAGCAGGCACGCCTGATCGCGGCGCTGCGCCAGCTGCAGATCCCGCTGGCGGAGATCAAGGCGATCCTGCCGCTCGAGCCGGCCCAGGCGGCGGAGCGCGTGCGCGTGATCTGGGCCGCAACCGAGGCCGGGCACACGGCCCGTCGCGCGCTCGCCGCATACCTGATCGACGAGCTGAGCGGGAAGAGGTCCATTGTGTACGAGGTCAGTACGAGGGAGATACCCGAGCGCAGGCTGCTGTGCGTGAAGCGCAGCGTCGCCGGGGTGGACGAGGCGTGGGCGTTCGGCAAGGAGTTCATCGGCCTGCTACGGCGCTACCAGCTGCCGCAGATCGAGGGGCGCGCCGGCGCGTTCTTCTGCATCTACTGGGGTGAGGTCAGCGAGGACAGCGACGGTCCGATGGAGTGGTGCCGTCCCGTCCCACCAGCCGAGGCGGAAGCGCTCGCCGCCCGCTGCCCGGAACTGGCCCTGCGTGCCGAGCCCGCCCACCAGGAGGCGTTCGTGAACATCGGCAATGGGGTCGACGGCGCCCACTGGCAAGTGGTCTCACGATCGCTGGAGGCTTGGAGCGAGCAGCAGCAGCACGACCTGCGCCTGGCCATAGGCATGGCCGACCTGGGTTTGCGGATCACCTTCCTCCCGAGCGAACTGGAGCAAGGTACATACCAAGACTTCGCGATCCCGTTCAACGGCCGGCCACGCGGGTGACGGCGGTCGTCGAAGCCGAGTCGTTGACCAAGCGCTTCGGTGAGGTCCCAGCGGTCACGGACCTGTCATTTGCGTTGGAGGCGGGGACGATCACGGGCTTCCTCGGCCCCAACGGCGCCGGCAAGACGACGACGCTGCGGATGGTCCTGGGCCTCGTTGCGCCGACGAGCGGACGGGCACTGGTGTTCGGTCACCGGTACGCGGAGTTGCCGCGTGCGGCAATGCGGGTCGGTGCCGTGTTGGAGGCGACCGATTTCCATCCCGGCCGGTCGGGCCGCGACCACCTGCGGGTGCTCGGGCGGGCCGTCGACGTCCCTGATTCACGTGCGGACGAGGTGTTGCGACTGGTGGAGCTCGGCGACGCCGCCAGGCGGCGCGTGAAGGGGTACTCGCTTGGGATGCGCCAGCGCCTCGCGCTGGCGGTGGCGCTGCTCGGCGACCCTGAGCTGCTGGTCCTCGACGAGCCGGCCAACGGGCTCGACCCGGAGGGTGTCCGCTGGCTGCGGGACTTCCTGCGCAGGCTGGCCGCAGAGGGCCGCACGGTGCTCATCTCGAGCCATGTGCTCGCCGAGGTCGCCCAGACGGTCGACCGGGTGCTCATCATCAGTCGCGGGCGGCTCGTGCTCTCGTCCTCGCTGGCAGAGCTGACCGCCCGTGCCGGCGGCGCGGTCCGTGTCCGCTGTGGCGACCCGCAGCGGCTCATTGCAGCGCTGCGCGACGAGGCGCTACAGGTGACGACGGGTACCGACCACGCGCTGCTCGTCCAGGGGGCATCGAGCGAGCGGGTCGGCAAGATCGCCTTCGCCGCCGGCGTCCCGCTTGTCGAGCTGGTCAACGATGGAGGCGTACTGGAGGACGTCTTCCTCGAACTGACCTCGGAGGCACCGGCATGACCGGGCAGATCAGGGCAGAGCTGCTGAAGCTCCGCTCGACCCGCACCATGATCGGGCTGGTCCTCGGGATGATCGCGCTAGTCCTGCTCATTACGCTGCTCTCCGGGCTGTTGAGCGACCCCAGCGGGCTCGCCAGCAAGGAGGACCAGCGTGAGTTGCTGAGCGTGAGCAGTCTCGCAGGCGTGTTCTCCGCCCTGGCTGGGGTGCTGCTCGTGACCAGCGAGTACCGCTTCGGTACGATCCGTCCGACGACCCTGTTCAACCCCGTGCGCTCACACGTGTTCGCCGCCAAGGTCGTCGCCGGAGCGCTGGCCGGGACCGTGTTCGGGGCCGTCGGCGAGGCGATCGGCTGGGCGGTCGGGTACGCGGCGCTGGACGGGCGTGGCATCACAGTCGTGCTCAGCAGCGGCGACGTCCTGCTGCTCACGCTCGGCGGGATCGCTGGCGCGGCGCTGTGGGGCGCGATCGGCGCCGGGCTCGGAGCGATCATCCACAACCAGGTCGGCGCGATCATCTCGCTGCTCGCCTGGGGCCTCGTCGTCGACAACCTCCTGTTCGGCCTCGTCCCTTCGGTGGGGCGGTTCATGCCAGACCGTGCTTCGGACGCGCTCATGGGCCTCCGCGTCCAGCACCTGCTCTCGCCAGGCGCCGGCGCCATCATCTTGGTGGCTTGGGCTGGTGTGCTGGCGGTTGTCGGTACCGCCCTGTCCGTTCGGCAGGACATCAACTGACTCCTGTGGCCAAACCAGGCGTTTTTCACCGGCATCTACCTGGACGTCGACAGGTCCCCACCGCGCCCACCCCGCGAACGTCCGGCGACCGCGCTGTGGGGGTGAAGCAGCCCAGCCCAGATTGGAGACGGCCCGGTAACTTTGGTCGGTGGCAGAGATGGCCGGAGACGACAAAGCTGGTCCGCCCTCGCCCATGCGCCTTTACGGGCTGAGCCGCCGCAGCCTCAACGCAGTAACCATTGCCTGCGGCGTGTTTGCCGTTTTCACCCTCCTCCCCCTCTGGTGGGTCTTTGTCTCCGCGAGCAAAACGGTGCCCGATTTGAACTCAACCTTTGGGTTCTGGTTCGCCCGGCCCTTTGTCCTTTTCTCCAATTTGGAGCACGTACTCACAGCGAACGGCGGTGTTTTCCTCGTCTGGCTGAGGAACACAGCCATTTACGCCGGCCTGGGCGCGCTCGGGGCGACGGGGCTTTCTGCGGCAGCGGGGTACGGCTTTGCCAGGTTCGATTTCCCCGGCAAGAGCGCCCTTTTTATCTTCGTCATGGCAGCCCTTCTCATACCCGTCACGGTCTTTGCGGTGCCGCTGTACCTGATCTACGCCAAGGTGCACATGGACAGCACGATGCCCGGGATATTTATGCCCTTCATGGCGAGCCCGTTCAGCGTGTACGTCATGAAGGTCTACGTCGGCGGGTCCGTGCCCAAGGAGCTAATAGACGCCGCGAGGGTCGACGGCGCCAGCGAGGGGGTCATCTTCCTGCGGGTCGCCTGCCCGCTGATTGTCCCAGCGCTGGCAACCGTTTTTATGCTCAACCTCGCCATCGACTGGAACAATTACTTCCTGCCGTTCATCATCAACAACAACCCACATCTGAACACCCTCACACAGGGCCTGCCGATGCTGGGTTACGGCTCCCTCGAGGTGGTCGCCGGGCTCCTCACAATGGTGCCGCTGATGGTAGTGTTCGTGGCGCTCCAGCGCTATTGGCGTGGCGGGCTCCTGCTCTCGCTCCTTGACGCGTAGGCTGTCGCCACTTCCTTTCTCGGGACCGGCGAGGACCTTGTTGCAAGGCCACTTTGTCAACTAGAACGCGCCAAATAAAAATCTCGGAGCACCGGCGCGAGGACCTCTGGAGCGGCGCCGTGGTGCTGGCCTTCCAGGGTCACGTGCTGCGCGCCCGGGACAAGGCTGGCGACCCGACGAGCGGCAGCGCGCATCCAGTCTGGGCTCTTTCCGCCGTCGATGACGAGGGTCGGGACCCCCACCGCGACGATTTCCTCGACGGGCACGTGGTTGCCAGGGCCACAGACAGCGAGGTCGTAGCTGAGAGTATGGGCCAGTGCCAAGAAGCCGGGCCACAACGGGCTCGCCTCGATGCCCGCCAGCACCTCGTCGGGGAACTGCATGGCCTCGGTGAGGTCCAGGCGCAGAGCTTCGGTCCTCCGGTCCTCGAGGACCAGCTGGCGGACGCGGTCTGCGAGGTCCGCGCGTGGGCGCTCACGGGCCCCCTCCAGGACGAACGGCGGCTCATAGGCCACGAGCCTGGTTATAGGCAGGCCGGCGGCTGCCGCTTTGAGCGCGAGGACCGCTCCTGAGGAATGGCCGAAGACGTGCGCCGAACCCCCCGCCGCGGCGATCAGCGCGGCGAGGTCCTCGATCTCGCGCTCGACCCTGTACCTCGAGGAGTCGCCGCTCGCACCCCGGCCTCGTCTGTCATAGGTGTAGACGGTGAAATCGGCGCTCAATCTCTCGCCCGGGCTGTTGATCCCCTTGCGGTCACACAAGGCACCGAAGACAAGTACCAGGGCCGGGCCCTCGCCGAACCGTTCGTAAGCGATCGTCGTGCCATCGGCCGACCCCGTGTACTGGACAGTTTCGTCGCGCTCTTGGGGTGCCAGGAGGTCCTCCTTTTGTGGCACGCTACACGTTCGTACAAGGGCCTACATAGCCCACCAACCGCTGAGCTGCGTTGCAGTGTCGGCAGCGCAAGAGACTTCGTTCCGCTTTTCTGCGCCCGCACGGTACGAACACCGCCAGGACAGCCGGACAATGGGACTGGCACACACACACCGGGCCGATGTAGCCCAGCTAAGGCGATGTAACTCACGACAAAGGAGCGACCAAATGACCGCCTCTCCCACCCAAGGGATCAAGACCGTGCTGCACCCCGTGTCCGACCTGGCCAAAGCCAAGGCGGTGTACGCCGCCCTGCTCGGCGTGGCACCCCAGGCCGACTCCTCCTACTATGTCGGCTTCGATGCCGCCGGCCAGCACATCGGGCTGGTGCCGGGCGGCGGCCCCCAGGACATGACCTCACCGGTGGCCTACTGGCACGTGGCCGACATCGAGGCGAAGCTCGCCGAGGTGACCGCCGCGGGCGCCACCTTGAAGGAGCCGGCGCGCGACGTCGGTGGCGGCCGCCTGGTAGCCACCGTGACCGACCCTGACGGCAACGTTCTCGGCCTGCTCCAGGACCGGTGATCGGCAATGGAGGGCCTCGCTATGCCTGAGAGCAAACCTGGAAAGAGGAACACGCCGCCCTCCGCCAAGGCTCGGAAGGACCCCTCTGGCTTCACCGACGAAGAACGAGCCGCGATGCGCGAGCGCGCCCGAGAGGTAGCAGCCGCACGCAGCGGCTCGGGCGCCGGGCACAATTACGGGGGGGCCGAGGTGCTGGCGAAGATCGCCGAGATGACCGAACGCGACCGTGGCATGGCCGAGCGGCTTCATTCCCTGATCATGGCCACAGCGCCAGAGTTGTCGCCTCGGACCTGGTACGGGATGCCCGCTTACGCCAAGGACGGCAACGTCGTCTGCTTCTTCAAACCCGCGCAGAAGTTCAAGACCAGGTACGCGACGCTCGGCTTCAGCGACAAAGCGCACCTTGACGACGGCAATGTCTGGCCGACCGAATATGCCCTGAAAGAGTTGACTGCGGCCGACGAGGCAAGGATCAGCGCCCTCGTGAAGAAGGCCGTGAGCTGAGGATGGGCGGCGGGGCGGTAGCGCTGCCGGGCTGGATGCTGCCAGGTTGTGGTGGTTGGGGCGATGATGGAGATATTGAACCGACGCCCCAGTTCCGGTCCGACCTCTATCAAGGCACGGCCCCCTACTACGACCGTTACCGGGTCCCCTATCCGGCCCTACTGGTCCACGACCTGGTCACCCGGGCCGCCTTGAGCGGCACCGGCCGGCTCCTGGACCTTGCGTGTGGGCCAGGCCGGGTGACCTTCGCGCTCTCTGGGTACTTCGCCGATGTCCTTGCAATCGACCAAGAGGAGGAGTCGGTCAACTACGCCAAGACCGTCGCCGCCAAGCGAGGAGCCGCTCATGTCAATTGGCGTACGGGCCGAGCCGAAGACCTCGAGGTTGCAGGCGACTTCGAGCTGGTGACAGTTGGCGACGCCTTCCACCGCCTCGACCGCCGCCGCATCGCCGCCCTCGCGAACCAGTGGCTTCAGCCCAGCGGGCACATCGCCCTGCTCTGGACATCGATGCCCTGGCAGGGGCCCGCCGCCTGGCAAAAGGCGGCCTTGGAGTTGGTGGTTCATTGGATGCAGGTCACGGGGTCCCTCGAGAACATCCCCTCGGACCTCGAGGGGGCCCTGACCAAGGAACCGAACCTTGCAGTGCTCGCCAACGCCGGGCTCACGGTGGTCGGCACCTTCGAGTTCACGGCGCCCCACGTCTGGGCGCTCGAGACCCTGGCCGGCTTCGCCCACTCCACCTCCATCCTCTCCCGGTCCGCCTTGGGCAACCACGTCGAAGCCTTCGAGCATGACCTTCGAGACCGCCTCCTTGCCATACAGCCCGACGGCAACTTCGAAGAACGAGTCAGCTTCACGTATGACCTTGCCGTCAAGCCGTAACTGACCCCTAGGTGCCAGCCTGTTTCGGTCACGCCTAAATGGGCGGTCTGGCGCTGCGTCGCGCGCATGATCGCCACCAGGGGTTTGCGGTACTGGTCGGGTACCGTCACCAGGCCCGCGCCCGGCGAGGGTCGGCGGCGAAAGGCGTCCCTTCCCGCAACCCACGCAGATAAACGACGGCCCCTTGCACCGCCAGGCTGACCCCGAAGGAGAGGGCGAGGGCGCTACTGGCCACTGCTTTCGCGCCGTGGTCGGATGCCAGCACCCCGATCCCGCCACGCACCGCGAACGACAACACCCAGCCAGCGAGGGTGACCAAGGTGCCCTTCCGCCACAGCACCCCACCCTCGGGGTAGAGGCGGATCGAGGTACCCCGGATGACGCCGAAGACGATAGTGGCGGCGAGGTCGATGGCGAGCCAGGTGGCGTCGCTAGTACTGAAATGAGCGCCGCTCTTGGAGACAGCGCTGTTCAGGCTTCCTATACCCAAGACGACCAGGATGACGGGCAGCACGAACAACTGACGGGCAACGACCGGCCGTGCCCGCAGCTGCCTTGTCACCACCCACACGGCGAGTGCTGCGATAACGAGGTAGTTGAGCGCGTTGGTGGTCCCCAGGTTCATTGTTCCAATCCTCCGTCCAGCCCTGCCGGCTCCGGCCGGGCACTCAAGTCGACGCTACAAAGCCAGGTCCTATTTGGCATCAACCCGAGGGTTGATCCTCGGGAGGACTTCGTCGTAGGCGCAGCCACGAGCCGAACTGGCCAGCCAGGGACCTCGGCGATGAAAGCACATGAACGTTATGTACCAGGCATGCGGTGGAGGCCCGTCCACCCGGCGTTGTACGGCCGGTCCACCCGCTGTTCCACTCGCAGCCCGACGGCTGCCGGGGAAAAAAGGGGGACACTTAACTCTGCCGGCACCGATGCTGGCTGCGAAGGGACCAAACATGTACCGAGGAGCTGAGCTGTGGTGTTGATCTCGTTCATAATCCGCTGGGTGGTAAGGAAACTGAAGGGTCGCAACCAGAGCCCGTCGTCATGAACGACCAGGGGGTAGGTGCGCCCGGGCCCTCCCGGCTCCTGGGCCTCGAGCAGGCTGGTGGTCCAGGTTGTCGCCAATTTCATCATCTCGATCGTGGTGCTGGTGGTCGGGAGCCGCATGCACAACCTCTCCGTATCGCCCGCGGGTTACGCGCTTGTGCTCGCGGTCTCGCTTTTTGCCAGCGCCATCTTCCTCGCTATCGGCCAGGCTCTCGTTGGGCTGACGAAGTCGGCCGATACGGTCAATGCCGGAGGGAGGATCCTTTTCGGCGTTCTAATGTTCCTCGGCCTGTTCGGCGCCAGCGGGGCGTTGGGTGGGGTGTGGGAATCGATCTCGCGCTGGTCCCCCGTAGGCATCGTGATGAGGCTCTTCGCGGCCGTTCTGCACTTATCGTCCTGGAGCGGCACTGACACCCTCTCACTGCTCGCCGGCTGCGGCTACGTGCTCGTGTGCACGCTGGCCGGGACCCGGTGGTTCCAGTGGGAAGCGAAGTGATGTCTTCGCCATCTGGGCCGCTCACTACCTACCTCGGGACGGCACCCGGGGTTGGCAAGACCTACACGATGCTGGCCGAAGCCCGGCGCCGCGCCACGGCCGGCGAGCGCGTCGTAGTCGGCTGGGTCGACCACCACGACAGGCCTGGCACAGTCGCACAGCTCGGGGATCTGGACGTGGTCCCGCCGCTGTCTTCACTGCCCTCAACGTTGCCAATCTCGTCTCTGCTCGGGACTACGCGGCACGTATCGCTGGCGCCGGTCCCGTCGAGTCTGTCCCTGATGAGTTTGTCCGGTCTGGCCATGTGGTCCTCGTCGACGTCCCAGCCGACGTAATAAGACGGAGGATCGCCAGTGGCCGGGTCTACTCCGCCGTCAGCGTAGGAGGAGCGCTGGTGGACTATTTTCGTGCGCCCAACCTCGAGGCCCTCAGTGAGCTCGCCAAAGCCTGGGTCGACGGCACCCTTGATGAGGTGGGCCCCGAGCTCCTGGCTCGCCGCGGCTTCGTCAGTGAGCCGCCACGCCGCGTTGTGGTGGCGGGAATTTCGGGGCCGCCCCAGAGCGAAGAGGTTTTCGTGCCAGATGAGGGTTGTTGTGGCCGAGCCTGAGCCGTCGCTGTCACGCTTGAACTTCGGGTGCCGGCTCGACGTTGGCTTCCTCCTCGCCCTTGGGGTAGAGCGCAAGGTAGGCGAGGGCGGCGAGGGACCCGCCCACCAGCGGAGCCAGGATGAACACCCACAACTGGCTCAACGCGTCGCCACCGACGAACAAGGCGGGACCGAGGCTCCGGGCTGGGTTAACAGATGTGCCGTCGAGCGGGATGCCGATTATGTGCACCAAAGAGAGGCAGAGACCGATGACGAGACCTGCCACCGTGGCGTTCGCGGGGCGCCGGGTCACAGACAATATGACGAGGACGAACACGAACGTAAGCACGATCTCCACAACGAAGGCACCGCTTGCCTCTAAGCCGACGAGAGAATGCTTGCCGTACCCGTCTGTGCCGAGGCCCACCGTGGAAGTCGAGTAGCCCGGTGTGGCTTGGAACACGCCCCAAAGGGCAGCCGCGCCAGCGATGCCGCCCACAAACTGGGCCACCCAGTAGCCGACCGCGTCAGAAAGCGTCATGCGCCTCGCCACGAGGAACCCGATGGTGACTGCGGGGTTTATGTGGCAGCCCGAGATCGGGCCGATGGCGTACACGAGGACGAGCAGCGTGAGCCCGAACGCAAGCGCGGTGGCGACAACGCCCGCCGATGTACTGGTCCCTGCCACCTTGAAGCCGAAGCTAAGTGTGGCGGTCCCAACGCCCAGGAACACAAGAAGCGCCGTGCCCAGGAACTCAGCAAATAGCGACCTCGGGTTCAAGCTCCCCCCAATCGTTGACGGTACCGACAGCGTAGCCGGGGGTCGGTGCCCTAAGCCCCATCAGCCGGGGCGCGATGATGGCCTGTGCGGCGAGAAATGGGCAGGGCTTTTTCTGACGGCCCCCTTGCGCCCGCGGGTGTGCCGAAGGACGTGGTCGCTCTTAGTTGCGAGGAGGTGGAGCACGTCTTCAAAGCTCGCCGCACTATCAACAAAGCGCTCGCAGGCGTGAGCTTCACGGTGGGAGCAGGGGAGGTCATGGGCCTGCTCGGCCCCAACGGCGCCGGTAAGACAACCCTCCTAGAGCTGGTTTCTGGGCTGCGTAGCCTCCAGAGGGGGTCCATAACTCTGTTCAGCGAAAACGTCCCCGCCGGGGACCCGAGAGCTCGGCACCGGCTCGGGTTCCTGCCGCAACGTTCGGTCCTGTACGAAGACGTTTCTATCGACGATAACTTGCAATTTGCCGCCGCCATCCATCGTTGCCCGACGAAACGGGTTGACGAGGTGCTGGAGCTCATCGGCCTCGCGGGGCGGCGCCGTTGGCTCGTCGGTGCGCTCTCGGCAGGCATGCGACGCCGCGTCGCCATTGCGCGCGCTCTCATCCATGAACCTGAGTTGCTGGTACTGGACGAGCCGACCTTGGGAGTGGACAGCGACAACCGTCACCGCATCTGGCAGCATATCCGGACAGTCAGACGCTCCGGTGTCGCCGTCCTTCTTTCGTCCAACTACCTTGACGAAGTGGAGGCCCTTTGTGACCGGGTTGTCGTGCTCGACTCTGGTCATGTCTCGGCCGTGGCTCCTCCCGGGGACCTCTTCCGTCGAGCCGGTTGGTGGCTGGAAGCCGAGCCGGTCGAGCACGGTTTCGGGCAACTCGTGCTCCTGTGCCGCGAACAGCGGGCGCTGGAGGTCGTCTCGGAGGAACCGACTGTCCGGATGCGCTTCGCCGACGAGGCGACAGCGCGCCTGTCCATGAGCCAACTGGCGGGAAGCCCCATCGTGTCGGGTATCCGCGCACGCCGCCCGGATCTCGTAGAAATGTTCGCCGCGATCCGTGCTTAGGCGCGACTTCAGTGCCAGCTGCCGAGCGAGCTGGCGGATCGAAATTGCCCACCTTCGCCGGAGTTGGTTGTTCCTTGTGTTGGTGGTGCTCCAGGGGACGACTTTCCTTGTCCTAGTCTCGCTTTTTGCTCTGACAGGGAGCCGGGCGCCGACGGCGGTTATCAACTCGGACGGGTCTGTCCTCTCACGAGCGTTCATCGGCGACCTCGAGGCTGCCCACGATTCCTTTTCGATCAGGTCCATGACCCCGCAAGAGGCCCGTTCGGAGCTCGACATGGGCCGCATCGTTGCCATCATCAGCATCCCGAAGGGGTTCGGGGAGTCCATATCCCATGGGCGCACGGCGTTGGTGACAGTGCAAGTGGACAATGTCGACGCCGATATGACCGACGACATCGAACGGGCCGTTCCTTCGGCCATCGTCCTGTTCGGAGACCATCTGCATTTCAATGGCATCCGGGCCCGCAGCGTCGAGCACGATGAAATCCCGCACGACACGGGTTATGTCCAGTACCTCGTAGTAAGCGCGCTAGCTCTTGACATCCTCGTAATAGCAGGCGTAGTGGCCGGGTCGGCGGTCGCGCGGGAGTGGGAGACTGGCGCGGCCGCCATCTGGCAGACCGCCGGCTCCGCCTCGGGGTTCATCCTGGGCAAGGTCGCAGCAGCATCGGCCGTCGGGGCCCTTGGCACAGTCCCCCCAATGTTACTTGTGGTCTTCGCGTACGGAGTCGTACCAGTCCACTGGGCTACCACTGTTATGGCCCTTGCAGGCTGCTGCGTGCTGTGCGCGTGCGCCGGTGCCGCTCTGGGTGCGTCCATCAAGCGAGTCGTACCCGCGTCTGCTCTCTTATTTGGGCTCGCAATCCCGCTGTACATGGACAGCGGCGCCCTCGAGCCCGAACGCTTCGACGGCAACAAGATCTGGGCCCTTGCTCATTTGTCTCCCCTCTACTCGGTGGTCGGGGTAATGGAGGACGCGTTCCACGGGTTACACGTGACGCCGGAGCCCGTTGGCATCGACGCCTTGATCATGATCGCTTGGGCCGTCGCAGCCTTCATTGCCGCCTGCCTGCTAGCTAGCCGGAGGTTGGGTAGGTGACCTGGCTGGCCGCCTTCCGTTTAGATCTGGCTCGCTGGCGTCGGGGCCGGGCCATGCTCGCGGCGGCGCTCATCCCGCCCCTCGCAATGGGATTGTTCGTGTGGGCCCTCGCTCTTTCAGTCGGGCGGCAACCCGTAGCATTAGTCGTCGAGGACCACGGCCCGCAAGCCACCATCATGGCCGACATCATCAGGTCCGACCAGGAAGCCTACGCCCTCAAAGGGACGAACTTGAGGACCGCAGAGGAGATGCTCGCCGACCAGCAGGTTGCTGCAGTCATTGTGATCCCGCACAACTTTGACGCCGGCGTCGCAGCGGCTACTGCCACGGTTGATCTCACGCTCAACAACGTCGACATCGACTTCGGCGACGACATCCGACGCGCGGTAGCAAGGTCGGTCGCGCAATTTGACGCCCCGGACCTCGGGTTTGGAGGCGAACGCCTCCAGGGCGGGATGAGCACCGTCGTGCCCAACCCTTACCGCGTGGCCATTGCGGAAGTACCGCTCCGCAAGACGAACGTGGGATTTATCGCTTATCAGCTGGCACCTGTGGTCCTCTTCGTCGTCCTCAGCGCCGGGGCGCTGGGTGTCGGGTGGCTGACTGCAGACGACACTCGCTCTGGAGCCCTGCGATTTTTACGCACGACTCCCGCGTCGAGCCTTGCGTTGGCTTGCGGACGGGTTGTCGCAGCCATCACCGTCGTCTGCCTCATCGATGCTCTGCCAGTGACCTACGCCGCGATAATCGAGCACCTCGACCTCGCTAGAACGGCCATGGTTTGCAGCCTGGTCGTGCTCACCGGCACCGTCGGCGTTGGCCTCGGCCTGGTAGTCGCCCTGATCTTCCGGCGGCCGCCCCTGGTCGGTATGGCGAGCACGACGCTCTGTTCGTACCTGTTCTTCTTGGGGGGTGGCTTCACCACGATCGCCTTTCTTCCCTCGTGGCTGCAAACAGCCAGCGACGTGGTCCCTACCCGCTACGCGATCGACGGCCTCCGTCAAGTGCTCTTCTACGCACAACCACAGCATTTGGCATTAGACGTGACGGTTTTGCTCGCCGTGGCCGTGGCATCTGTCGCCGTGGCGGCCGCGGGGATCGCGAGTGCCTCATGAGCCGCGCTCTCGCGCGGGCGGGACTAGCTGTTTCTCTGGCGATAGCGGTTTTGCTGGGGTTCGCGCCCTGGACCTCCAACGTCTCTCACTTGGCGCTCACGTCGCTGGCGGGGCCTCACGGCCAGTCGGCTCCTTCGCCCGCACCGGTCACGACCGTGCCGCCCCTGGCGGCGCCTTGCGCTGCTCAGCCAGCACCTCCTCGGAGCGCACTTTTCAGGCTGAGCGGTCGCTGTACCGTCGACACGAACGGTCCCGCCCAATGTGACGCGTCCGGAGGCGATGACTATGGGGCTGTCTACGCAATGAAGACGACCAGCGGCGACAAGGCCTATTTCTCAGTCGGGATCGAGGGGTACACGCGGCCTGGCTTGTACCGCGCGGCCGATGTCGTCTTCTTCGTGCTCCACGGGGCGGGCCTCGCCCAATGGCAAGCACCGAGCACCGCCCTAACAGTCACCGGGCAGTCTCTGCTGCTCCCCAGGACCGTGCTGGAACCCGCGCCCGGCACGAGCGCACGCTCACAACTGGTCGCAGTCGGCACCTTGCCCTGCACATCTCATTAACGTTTCGCGTTGGTGCTTTCCCCGGCTCGCGCCTGCAACCGCGCTGGATGTTCGCTCCAGGGTTTTTGGACAGACGTCGCGCTCTGCCGGGCGTGCGGCTTCCCGACCCGCGACGGTGAGGAGGCCGAGTACGCGGTCCAGAAACGGCTCCTGCTCGACACCGCCGGCCAGGGACTTGAGCCAGGGGAGCTCCCGACCTCCTACGGGCTTGTGCTGCGGAGCTCAGGTGTGGCGTCACACCCAGGCTGCGGCAAGGTTGATGCGTGCACGGTCGTAACCGTGCGGCACCTGGCCCTGCGCGATGGAGCTGCCGGCACTCTCACTTGCGGGACCAATGGCCTTGCCTTTTGGACCGAAGACGCGCTTTCGTGCCGCTGGCCGTACGAACAAATTGTCTCGCTCATCATCGTTGCCGGTGGTGCCGTCGAGGAGGCAGACGGCCCCGCCGCCGGCGGCTTTTCTCTCGACGCCATCCCGGCGCAACTTGCCCGGCTCGTGAACAAGCTGAGGGGCTACAGTGCCCGGTACTCCTTCGTCGACGTGGTGATGCAGGACAGCTCGGTGACGTTCCGGACTTCGTCTGCCCCGGCGCCCGACTTGGAGCAGGAGCTCGCTCCCGCGCTGCGACGCCTTCGGTCCCACCAGTAGGCGGTCCGGCCCAGCGGGCCCAACGCCTGGCCTCCGTTGCTTGCCCGGCAACCGGATGGGCCGAGAGAGCAAACTGAGAGCATGGTCGTTGCCGAGATTGGAGCTCGATCGGCCCGGAGGGCGCTCGCGCCGCCGCTGCTCCGTGTGCACGACGTCTGTGTAACTTACGGGGACCTCCAGGTCCTTGCGGGGGTGGATTTCGATATCTGGCGGGGCGAGCTCGTAGCGGTGATGGGCGAGAACGGCGCCGGGAAGTCGACCTTGGTGCGCTGCATCGCGGGGGACCTCGTGCCCAATGCCGGTTATGTGGCGTTAGACGGCAACCGCGTCCGTTCCAACGCCAGCGCCGCCGCCAACGGGCTCGCGGTCGTATGGCAGGACGCGGCCTTGTGCAACAACCTCGACGTGGCGGCCAACATCTTCCTCGGCCAGGAAAGAGGTAGGTGGTTCGTCTCCGAGACCAAGGCTAACCTCGCCACGAGCGCCATCCTCGCCTCCTACGGCATCAATGTGAGGAGCGCCCGCACAGTCGGGACACTGTCCAACGGTCAGCGCCAGCTCATCGCTGTCGCCCGGGCCATGAGGAGCGAGCCCCGCCTGCTCGTCCTGGACGAGCCGACGGCCTCCTTAGGCGTCCAAGAGACGCGCCAGGTTGAGGAGCTGATCAGCCGCCTGAAGGACACCGGGACAACCGTCCTGTTGGTGTCCCACGACGTCGAGCAGGTGTTCCACCTCGCCGACCGCATACTGGTGCTGCACCGGGGCCGGGTCGCCGCAGACCTGGAGCCTTTGGAGACCAATCCCGAAGAGGTCGTCGGGATAATGTCAGGCCACCCTCCGAGCGCCACCGCCAGGCAGCAGTTGGTGCGTCTTCAGTACCTCGTGGACCAGCTGGCGTCGGCGAAGCCGAACTCGAGCCTCCCGCTCATCATTTCCGCCTTGGGTGCCGCGCTCAGCACGGAGCAGCTCTGCATCCATTTACTGGAAGACGATTCGCTCCGTTTGGTGGCGGCGTCTGGGTTCCCTGTCGAACTGATGGAGTCGTGGGCCACCTTGCCCCTCGGTGGAGGCGGCGGGCCGATGGGTGCGGTAGCCCTGAGCAGCCGGGTGACGATACACGAGGATGTCCACAAGAGCCCGGCATGGGCCAAGTTCTCCGCGTTGGCACGGCGTGCCGGTATCCGCAGCTCTTGGTCCGTACCGCTCATCGGCCCTGCCGGGCTGATCGGCGTGCTGACCGGCTGCCAGCCCTTCGTCGGGCGGCCCTACCGGGACCAGATGGACCTCGTCGCGCTCTATGCAGGGTACGCCGCCGGTGCCATCGAGAGGGACCGGCTTTTCGGCGAGGTCACTGCCCGGAACCGCGTGCTCGAGACGATCAGAGATGTGCTGGAGGTCCTGGCTGGGCCCGAACGCGTTTCAAGCGGCCTCCTACAGGCGCTCCAATCGCTTCAGCGAGGTATGCGGGCGACCGAGGTCGAGCTCTGGCTGCGGGCCCCGGGCGGCCCGGTACGCTGTGCCGCCTTTGTCGACGCCGACAACCAGGCGCACGGTGAGCCCCCTCGCCGCGACGAAGCGGACGTGGCAGTGGCGTTCCGGCGGGTAGGCGAGCCGGCGGGACCGTGCCGAGCAGAGCCGACGGCCGAAGGTCAAGTGCTTGGAGCTACGTTCGAGGCGCCGGGAGGCTTGGCGGCCCTAATAGCAAGGTGGGCCGCACGGCCGGTACCTGACGACGCTTTACCCCTCCTGGAGGACGCTGCCCGCTCCGTGCGCCTGGCCTTGGAGCGGGCCGAGGCCGAACAGGCTCACCAACAAGCGGCCGCGCTCCGCCGGTCGCACCAGCTCCAGCGCGATTTCTTGTCTCGCCTGAGCCACGAGTTGCGGACGCCGCTCACGGCTATCCGCGGCTACGCGAGCAGCCTCCTCGCTTCTGACGTGACATGGGACGAAGACTCCAAGATGAGGTTCCTGAACCGCATCGCCAGCGAGTCGGCCAGGCTCGGTCGTCTCGTCGGCGACTTGCTCGATTTCTCCGCCATCGAATCGGGCTTGCTCCGCCTCCAGCAGGACTGGTGCGACCTGGTCCTGGTCATTGCGAGCGCTGTCTCCTGCCTGCCCCCGGAACGTGCACCAGCGATATCTGTCGCACCCCCTGCCAACCTCGGGCCCGTCTGGGCTGACCACGACCGGATGGAGCAGGTGTTCGTCAACCTCCTGGACAACGCGTTGCGCCACAATGACCCCGACGTGACGGTCAAAGTGGAGGTGTGGCTCGCCAGCGCCGACACCGTAGCGGTCCGGGTGGCGGACACTGGTAGAGGGATACCGCCCGAAATGAGGGCCCAGTTGTTCGACTCGCAGGCGCGCGGGGCTACTAGTGCTCACGGCGCGGGACTGGGCTTGTCCATCGCGAGGGGCATCGTTGAGGCGCACGGCGGCAGCATCGGCCTGGAAGAGGTCGTCGAAGGGACCTCGTTCCTCATCCTGCTCCCGGTCGAGGGGCCCGGGGAAAGCGTGGCATGACCGTCATCGACCGCAAGACCAAGGCGTTGTTGGTCGAGGACGACCCAAACATCGTCGACCTGATCCGGAGCAACCTCACAGTTCGGGGCTTCGACACCTGCGTCTCGACGGGCGGCTCTCGGGCCATCGAACTGCTGGAGACCGAGTCCCCGGACATTGTCCTGCTCGACCTCATGCTCCCCGATGCCGACGGGTTCGAGCTCTGCCGCGAGATGCGGGAACGTTCGGGCGTCGGCATAATCGTCGTCTCGGCCCGGGGCGGTCAGCACGACAAAGTGACAGCCCTCAACTTCGGCGCCGACGATTACCTGACCAAGCCCTTTGGGATCGAGGAGCTATTGGCCAGGATCACCGCCACTCTCAGGCGAACGCGTCCGGCGGAGCCTATCGAGGTCTCCCCGCTGCGAATCGAGGTCGGCGACCTGGTGGTCGACCTGGAGATGCGCCTTGTGACCAAGGCGGGCGAGGTCGTCCACCTTACCCCGACGGAGTTCGCACTCCTACGGGAGCTCGCCGTGAACCGGGGCAAGCTCTTGACTCACGCCCAGTTGCTCCGTCGGGTCTGGGGGCCCGGCTACGCCACCGAGACAGAGTACGTCCGTGTCTACGTGCGCCGGCTGCGGGCGAAGTTGGAAAGCGACGGCGGCCCGGCGGTAATCCTCACCCATCCGCGGGCGGGCTACCGCTTCGCCCCGGATTGAGGACCATAAGGCAGGTCCTGCTCGCTCCGGGCATCCCCTTTAGCCGGCTCTTTCGCGAGTCTTCACAAATTATTAATGTTCGCCTCGCTCCGTTCACGTCCGCGTTCACGTTGGCAGGCGTACGGTCACCCTCGCCGGAGCTGCACCCGACAACCACTCCGGCCGGCTACGTCCGGGCGCACGTCAAATAATCGGCGTGCAGCGGCCCCCCTCGGTCCTTTGAGAAGTTCCGAACGGGCGGCCGGGCCCGCCGAGCGCGGACAATCGGAAAACCTGCTCCACATCTTCTGAGGAAAAAAAGGGGAGAGTATGAAACTTTCACATAAGGTACGGACGGTTGGCACTGCCACGGTCGCCTTGGCTGGCATGCTCGCAGCCTTCGGCGTCCAGGTGTCCCCCGCTCAGGGCCAGGCAATGGGCATCTCGGCTACCGGCTTCAACCGCAACTTCACCACGATGGCGCTCCTCAAGCCCATCGTGGCCAAGGGCACGGGAGGCATCACGGCCATCCTGCCCGATACCGTGTCCTCCACTCGGTATGTTGAGTTCGACGCCCCCTTCCTGAACGAGGCGATGCAGAAGGCTGGTCTCCCGCCTACTGACATCTATGTCGAAAATGCCGACGGCAGCGATGCCACCGAGTTTGCGATGGACCAGGCCGCAGTTACCGCGGGCGACAAAGTAGTGATCATGGACCCATTGGACTCGGGCGTCGGCGCCAAGATCGAGTCCTATAACGCTGCCCACGGTGTCCAGACGATCGACTATGACCGCCTCACCCTCGGCGGCCAGCGCAAGTACTACGACAGCTTCAACAACGTGTACGTCGGGACGCTTCTCGGGAAGGGCTTGGTCAGCTGCATCGCCTCCTGGAATGTGGCCAAGCCGGTCGTGCTCGTGATGCACGGTGCACCCACAGACAACAACGCCACCTTGTTCGCTGACGGGTACGACGCTGTCCTCCAGCCATACTTCAGCAAGGGCACGTACACCCTGATCGGCAAGCTCCAGCCAAACGAGGTCCCCGCAGGTACGTGGACCCCGAGCACCGCCCTCACGGAGTTCGAGGGCATTTACACCTCCAACCCCAACATCAACGCTGTGCTCATGCCCAACGACGAGAACGGGGCGCCGATCATCCACTGGCTGATCACGGCCAAGGGCCTCAAGCCTGACACCCTGCCTATAACGGGCCAGGACGCAACCCTTACTGGCCTGGGAAATATCCTCAACGGGTACCAGTGCGGCACCGTGTACAAGCCGATCTTCCTCGAGGCGCAAGCGGCAGTAGCTCTCGCTGTCTACCTCCGTGCCGGTATGACCCCGCCAGCGGCGTTGATCAACGGCAAGACAGAGGACCTCACCGAGCACAAAGAGGTCGCCTCGGTGCTCCTGACGCCCGAATGGGTGACGACCAAGAACATGAACTCGACTGTCATCGCCGACCAGTTCGTGCCTCCGTCAACCCTTTGCGCCGCTCCGTACTCGACTGCAGCGGCCTGCAAGGCGGCGGGTATTAACCCGTAACCTCTCAGCATGCTGATCGTGCGCAATGCGCCTGGGCCGGGCCACCGGCCCGGGCGCTTGTGCCGTTGAAGCGAGGAAGAGGAGAGGGCCAGTCCTGCTGAGGGGATCGCCGCTCATGGGCGGTTCGCCTCCTTGCGGGAAGGGCGATGCGCCAGAGGAGGCGTAGGAGAACATGGCTGTTTCGATCCAGGGGCTCCAGGGGGAGCCGGGACTTTTGCCGCCGGGGGAGCCTCTTTTAGAGCTGCGGGGAGTCCAGAAGAACTTCGGGCCCGTCCGAGCTTTGAGCGGCGTGGACCTGGTCGTGCGCGCTGGCGAGGTGACTGCTCTCTGCGGGGATAACGGCGCAGGCAAAAGCGTGACGATCAAGATCATTTCCGGCATCCACCCTCCGGACGGGGGCCAGATCTTGTGGCGCGGGCGGCCCGTCCAAATCCACACGCCCAAGGACTCCGCGGCCCTCGGCATCGCCACCGTCTACCAGGACCTCGCTCTGTGCGACAACCTGGACATCGTCCAGAACATGTTCCTCGGGCGCGAGCCGACCAAGTATGGCGCCCTGGACGAGGCGCCCATGGAAAGGGCGGCACGCAGGACCCTGGCTGACCTGCACGTGACCACTGTCCGCTCGATCCGCCAGCCCGTTTCTTCCCTTTCTGGAGGTCAGCGTCAGTCCGTTGCGGTCGCCCGTGCCGTGCTTTGGAACTCGCAGCTGATGATCCTCGACGAGCCCACTGCCGCTCTCGGGGTGGCGCAGACTTCGATGGTGCTCCAGCTCGTCCGGCGCCTGGCGCAGCAGGGCTACGGCGTAATGATCGTGTCGCACAACCTCAATGACGTGTTCGAGGTGGCCGACAACATCGCCGTCCTGCGCCTCGGGCTCATGGTCGCCCAGGCGGAAGCGACGCGCCTTGACCGCCAGAGCGTGGTCGAGCTGATGACGACAGGTACGCTCGGAGGGAAGCTCTTCGCCGACATACCGGCGGTTGGCACGCCCAGGGGGTCCCAGCCATGACGATAAGTCAGCAACCTGCTGGCGGTCCTCCCCTTCAGGGCCCTGAGGGCTCTCCCAACGGCGGCTCCTTCGTGACCGGCCCCGCTCCGGCGCCTACCGCCGTCGCCGCCCCCGACGCGCATGAGCTCGAGGAGCCTGCCGCCGCGGAGGTAGCCATAGCCGCCGCGCCAGAGATCGTCGCCGACACTCTTGGCCAGTACGTAAGGGCCTGGTGGCGCAGGGTGCGCTCCGGCGACAGTGGTGTGCTGCCCGTCGTCGTGGCGCTGGTCCTGATCGTGGTTGTCTTCCAGATCAAGGAACCGAAGTACCTCTCTGCCGGTAACCTCGTCAACCTCTTCAACCAGCTGGTCGTCTTCGCGCTCTTTGCCATGGCCGAGGTCTTCGTCCTCCTCTTGGGCGAGATCGACCTGTCCGTCGTCTACAACGCGGGCATCGGCGCCGGCCTGATGGCGGCCCTGGTCGCTCCCCCGTACAACTTGCCCTGGTGGATTTGCATCCTGATCGGTGTCGCTACGACGACAGTGATCGGCTTGGTGCTGGGCACCCTCATCACACGGCTGCGGCTGCCGGCGTTCATCGTCACCCTTGCTGCGTTCCTGGGCCTCGAGGGCGTGATGCTCTGGATGTTCGACCGCTTCACGGTCGCCGTCGGGGGCGTGATCAGCATCTCGAACCGCGTGTTCACAGACCTTGTCGCCGGCAACCTCACGCCCCTGGCGAGCTGGGTGACCATGGCCGTCCTCGTGGCCGCTTTTGGGACCTACAGCGTGGTCCGCAGCATCCGCCGGCGCGCCTCGGGCCTGGTCACCGCCCCCATGGGCCTCATCCTGCTCAAGGCCGTGGCCGTAGCCGTGGCTGGGGTCGTCGTCGTCGCGATCTGCAACGTCAACCGGGGCTCGTCCGCAGTAGCCAACCGGGGCGTGCCATGGTCGATCCCCATACTGCTTGCCATTTTTGCCGCCGCCACCCTCCTGCTTTCGCGGACCCGCTTTGGCCGTTACGTGTACGCCATCGGCGGCAACGCCGAGGCCGCCCGGCGCGCCGGCATCAACGTCCCGATGATCCGCACTGTGGCCTTCGGGTTGACGGGCTTGATGGCCGGCTTGGCGGGGATGATGTACCTGTCGTGGTTGGGGTCGATCTCGGTGGACATCGACCCGAGCTACATGCTCTACGCGGTCGCTGCCGCCGTTATCGGAGGCACCAGCCTCTACGGTGGCCGGGGCAAAGCCCTCCACGGTGTCCTCGGTGGCCTGGTTATCGCCGCGGTCTACAACGGCATCGACCTCATGGAGCTCGGGGCCGAGTACGAGTACATGGTCGTCGCCTTGGTCCTGCTTGTCGCTATCACCGTCGACTCCATTGCTCGCGGTGGTCAGAGGTCACGCTAGGACCTTTCCGCGTCCCGTGACAGGGGCAGAGGTCCAGGCAGGCGCCTGGCACCTCCGGCGGGTCAATTTCGGCCGGCTCCGCCTCCGGCTTCTTCGAGCGCGCGGGTGTAGATGTCGGCGAAGCGGTCCCAGATCTCGTTTGCCTCGACGTCAACTTGCTGCCGGCTCGGATCCGCGTCGAACCACTTGACAGTTTCCCCGATCCCTTGAGCGAAAGGCACCCGCGCTTGGAACCCGGGGACGAGCTTGCGGATCTTCGAGTTGTCGAAGACGGCGCAATGCGATTTATCTCCCCATAGGCTCGTCCACTCTGCTTCGTCCCGCCACCTCAGGGCGTCAGTGGGCACGTGCAGCAGGTTGGGCCTTGTGCCCGCCGCCTGCGCTAATAGCTCGTAGATCTGGTTCCAGCTGAGGGCCTCGTCCGAGGTGATGTGGAAGGCCTCGCCAAGAGCGCCGGGGTGGCCGAGCACCCCCAAAAAGCCCCGTGCGAAGTCAGAGTTGTGCGTCACGGTCCAGATCGAGGTCCCATCCCCGGGGACGAGCACCGGTGAGCCGCGGCGCATCCGGTCAATGATCGTGTAAGGCTTGGACCAGCTGCCAAAGGCAACCGGCACCTGCGAAGGGCCGTAGGTATGCGAAGGACGCACAACAGTCCAAGGCATTTCGCTTTGGGCCCCAAGCAGCCGTTCGCAAGCGATCTTGTCGCGCGAGTACTGCCAGAATGGGTTCTCGAGCGGTGTTTTTTCGGTGATCAACCAGTTTTGAGGGGGTTTTTGGTACGCGCTCGCCGAGCTGATGAACACGTACTGGCCAGCCCTGCCGGCGAAAACCTCGAGGTCCTGGCTTATGTGCTCTGGAGTGAAAGCAAGCCACTGGACAACGACGTCCCAGGTGAGGTCAGCAATGGCACGGCGGACCTCTGCTTTGTCACGGATATCGGCCTGCAGATGGTGGACCTGGGGCGGAGCTGGGAGAGGAGACCGGCCACGGTTGAGGTGCCACAGACCGTGACCGGCTTCGATCACGGCAGGCGTGCACGCTGAGCTGATAATGCCCGTGCCGCCGATGAAAAGGACTTTCACGCTGACTCCCTCTGGACGAACGTGGTCGGGAAAAGAACGTGACGGGGCTCGGAAGCTCTTCCCTCGATGAGGTCATCGAGGATGCGCAACGCCCCGAGAGCTATTTCCTCGAGCGGGTGGTGGACAGTGGTCAAGGGCGGCTCCGCCGTGACCGCGATCTCGGAGTCGTCGAACCCAGCGACCGCGACGTCTTCAGGGACCCGCCGCCCCGCCTGGCGGAGAGCCGCCATCGCCCCGAGGGCCATCAGGTCGGAGGCCGCGAACAGTGCATCGATGTCGGGGTGGCGAGCGAGGAGCCGCTCGGCGCCTGCGCGGCCGCTTTGGAGGGACCAATCGGCTTCGGCTACGAGGCTCTCGTCGTAGCTGTCGCCGAGAGCCCGCCGGTAGCCAAGGTGCCGGGCGCGGCCGCCGCTCGTGTTGAGCGGCCCCGTGACCGTAGCTATGACCGAGTGGCCACGCCCTGTCAGGTAGTTCACGACTTGACAAGCTGCGGACTCGTCGTCCACTGCGAGCCACGACAGCTCCTCCTCGTACTCCATCGGCCGCCCCACGACGACTACGGGCACCTGGCTCTTGGCGAGCCGGGCGAGCAAGGGTTCGTCGAGGTGAGGGAGCCCCAGCAGGACCCCGTCAACATGGCCCGCCGTCAGGTACTCGCCGATCGACAGCTCCTCTTCCCGGTCCTGAGCCGTGGTCACGAGCAAATGACGCCCCGCAGAACGCAGCTCACGACCGAAGGTCCTTGCAAAGAGGATGTAGTTGGGGTCCTGAAAAAGGTGGTCCTGGTGCTCGGAGATCACGAAGGCGACCGTGCCCGTCCGCCCTCCGGCGAGGTTCCTCGCGGCCTGGTTCACCGAGTAGCCGAGCTCGCGCATCGCTGCGTTGACGAGGGTAACGACCTGGGGCCGCACATGCTGGCCACCGTTTAATACCCGGGAAACCGTACCCCGCGAAACGCCTGCGAGGCGAGCGACGTCCTCAATCGTCGGGCGCTGGGCTGGGCGTCCGCGGTGGGCCTGGAGCGCCGGGCGGGCCGTCTCGTGCTCACCCGCTGTGGTCATGGCCGAATCATAGGAGAGGCGTGACGGCCCCTACTGGGAACCAGGCTGGGAGCGCTCACAACGGTCTCAAAGCATATGCTACGCTCCCGCGACGTGGGTTTGGGAACGCTCCCAAATGTGGGCGTGCCGGCCGCGGGCCAGCGTGCCTCCCGCACTTGGCGACGTCTCTGACGTCAACGGATGACCGGCACAGCGCCGGCTAAAGGAGGGGAAGGGATGAAGTTGAACAGGCTCCTAACTGTGGGCGCTGCCGCCGCGACGTTGGTCGGTGCGCTCGCAGGTATCACTAGCACCGCCGGGGCTGCCTCCAAGACCACGTTCACCTGGTGGACTTGGACGACAAACCCGCAAAAGGTGATCGCAAACTTCGAGAAGGCTTACCCGGACATCAGCATCCCCGCCCCGCCGGACTACGGCTCTGGTGGGACGTTCTACTCCAAACTGACTACCGCCCTCGCCGGGGGCGCGGGGCCATGCGTGACGCAGGTGGAGTATGACCACCTGCCGACTTACATCGGCGCACACGACCTCGTGAACATCGCCCAGTACGTCGATTCTTACAAGATGGACTACCCTGCTTGGACCTGGGCGCAGGTCTCCGAAGGGTCGGCGGTCTATGCCGTCCCCGAGGACATTGGCCCCATGGGCCTCATGTACCAGCCCGGGGTCCTGAAGAAGTACAACCTCCCGGTCCCGGCTACTTGGGCCCAGTACGCTTCCGACGCCGTCGCCCTCCACAAGGCCGACCCCAACATGTACCTGAGCTACTTCGGCCCGAACGACGCCGATGAGCTCGAGTCTCTCTTCTGGCAGGCAGGCGGGTACCCGTACCAGCTCGAGCCAAACGGCACCTGGAAGGTCCAGGTCAACGGGCCAATCGAGCTCAAGGTCATGAACTTCTTCGGCAACCTCGTGAAAGAGGGCGCCCTGGCCGTTGACCCCGACTTCACCTCGGACTGGGGGCACCACATCGCTCAGGACCGCTACGCGGCGATGATCGGAGCTGGTTGGTCGCCAACCTACATGGTCGACGCCTACCTGCCAGCGGGCTCGACCCAGGAGTGGGCAGTCACACAGATGCCGCAGTGGACGCCCGGCGCGCACGCCGCTGCCAACTGGGGCGGTTCGACGAACGCCGTCACCAAGGACTGTCCCTCGGCTGATGTAAAGGCGGCCGCGCTGTTTGCTGCTTTCATCAACACCTCCAAGAGCGGGTTGGCCATCGACGAGTCGCCTGCGACACCCGCCGGTGGTGGTCGAGGCCTCTTCCCGGCGGCGCTCGCCCGAGGCAGCGTGCCCGAGTTCAACGCACCTATCCCGCACTTCCAGGGCAATATCAACGCCGAGTTCTCGACCTACGCCGAGCAAGTGCCCGTGAAGTTCGAGTGGAGCCCTTGGGACAACGAGTTCGGCAACTTCGTGATCACGGAGATGGACAAGGCGGCCGCAGGCAAGGAGAGCTGGACGGCCGTGCTCAACAACACGCAAAGCGAACTTGTCTCGTACGCCAAGTCTGCCGGATATTCCGTAGAGGGCTGACCGAGCAGTAAAAAGAGGCGGGAGAGCGGAACGTCGCTTTCCCGCCTCGGCCCGGGCAGAGCTGAGGCGAGCCAACAAGGGGGTTGCGCGTGACAACTAATACCGCCGGCGGGACGACGGCCCTTCCGGTGCCGCTGCTCGCGGCGAGCGTGAGCCCGCGTCCGCAGCGCCCGCTGAAGACGGCTCAGGGCCGCTCGGGGCTCCTGATGACGAGCCCCTTCCTCATCCTCTTCGCCCTGTTTTTTGTTGCGCCCCTCATCTATTCGGTGATCCTGAGCCTCCGGTCGCCGCTAACCAATGCTTATACGGGGCTGCTCAATTACCGGACCGTCTTTGCCGAGGGACAGTACTGGAGCGGCGTCATAAGGATGGCGTACTTCGGCGCGATCCAAGTGAGCGTGATGATCGGGCTCGCGATCCTCATCGCCCTCTTCCTCGACGGCCCTTACTGTCGCGGGAGGCGCTTTTTTGCGCTGGTCTATTTCATGCCCTTCGCGGTCCCAGGGGTCATCGCCGCCATCATGTGGGGCTTCCTTCTCACGCCTGACCTCGACAGCGCCCTCAAGGTGCCTCACTACCTCGGCCTCGCCAACGGGGCGGTAACGCCTCTCGACTACAGGCTGAGCCTCTATGCGATCATGCTCATCGTGACATGGGAGTTCACCGGCTACAACATGACGCTCCTTCTCACGAGCCTGACCAACGTGCCCCATCAGGTGCTCGAGGCCGCAAAAGTGGACGGCTGCAGCGAGTTTGCAATTGCTGCCAGGATCAAGCTCCCTCTCATCCGCCGGACGGTCATTTTTACCATCATCCTGTCCATTATCGGTAGCCTTCAGCTCTTTACCGAACCGGTGATCCTCAACGACATCGCAACGATCGGCAACAGCTTCACGCCGAACCAGATCATCTACAACACGGCTTTCTCGTTTGGCAACGAACAGCTGGCTGCCGCGCAGTCCGTTGTGCTCGCCGCGATAACCATCCTCGCTACAGTCGTTTTTTATGGGCTGGTCAGGCGAAAGATGGACCCGTTCGCAGCGGGTAGGGGGGTCGTCAGATGAGCGCCGTCACTTTCTCGCGCACGCGCTCCAAGGCGCCCGCCTACCTGGGCTCGGGCAGCCGCCTCGCGAGGCGGATGAAGACCACCGCCGGCACGGCGGCGCTCATTGTCGCCGCCGTCTATGTAATAGCGCCGATCTACTGGCTCATCGTCGCCTCTTCGAAAAACATTGCTCAGCTCTTCTCGACCGCTACGTTCCTGCCGCCAACGCACTTGTCGTGGGTATCCAACCTGAAGTCGCTCTTTACGTACGAGGGCGGTGATTTTAGCTGGTGGTTCCTCAACTCGGTCATCTACGCGACCTGCACGGCCGCCCTTGCGACGTCGGTTTCTACCCTCGCTGGCTATGGTCTGGCGAAATACCACTTCGGTGCACGCAGGACGGTATTTGGGCTTGTCGTCGGGTCCCTCATGGTGCCTGCGACGGCGCTCGTGGTACCGCTCTTTCTCCTCGAGCACGATGTCCACCTCACCAACACCTACCAAGGCGTCATCTTGCCTCTCATGGTCTACCCCTTCGGCGTGTACTTCATGTCGATCTTCGCGGCCGATGCAGTCCCGGACACCTTGATCGACTCTTGCCGCATCGACGGCGCGAGCGAGCTGCACGCCTTCTGGAAGGTAGGGCGCCCGATCCTCATGCCGGGGATGGTCACACTGTTCCTGCTCTCTTTCATCGGCACTTGGAACAACTACTTCCTGCCCCTGGTCCTACTTGGCAGCGAAAACCGCTTCCCGCTCTCGGTCGGGCTATCGGCTTGGTCGAGTGACCTCATGCTCGCTGGGGCGGGCCAACCCCTCTACCCCGAGGTGATCCTCGGCTCGCTGATCTCTGTCCTCCCGATGCTGATCCTCTTCCCGTTCTTGCAGAAGTACGTCGCGCGGGGCCTCACTCTGGGGGCGATCGCCGGTGAGTGAGCGGGTGCATTATGGCGGCGATTACAACCCTGAGCAGTGGCCTCGGGAGGTCTGGGACGAAGACGTCAAGCTCATGCGGGAAGCAGGCGTCGACCTCGTCACGGTCGGGGTCTTCTCTTGGGCACAGCTCGAACCGCGCGAGGGTGCCTACACCTTTGGCTGGCTCGAGGAGCTTTTAGACCTGTTGGGCTCCGAAGGTATCGGCGTGGACCTCGCGACCCCAACCGCTTCTCCTCCGCCCTGGCTCTCGACAAAGTACCCGGACCTTCTCCCAGTCGACTCGAAAGGGGCCCGCTACAGCCACGGCAGCCGCCAAGCCATTTGCATATTGAACCCTACCTACCGGGAAAAGGCCCGCGACATCGTCTCCCGTTTGGCGGCGGCGGTCGGCGGCCATCGAGCCCTGCGGATGTGGCACGTGCACAACGAGTACGCCTGCCATGTCCCTTACTGCTACTGCGCTCGGCACGCAGGCGCGTTCCGTGAATGGCTCAAGCGGCGCTACGCCTCTTTGGAGGAGCTCAACCAAGCCTGGGGCACGACCTTTTGGAGCCAGACCTACACGGACTGGGACGAGGTGGTGGCGCCGCGCATGACGGCAACGTTTGTGAACCCGGGGCTCGACCTCGATTACAAGCGCTTCAGCAGCGACGCGTTCCTCGAGGAGTTCCGAGAAGAGCGTGAGATCCTCAAGCGCGCGCGGCCGGACTTACCTGTGACGACCAATTTCATGGGGTTCTTCAAGCCGCTCGACTACTTTCGCTGGGCCGCCGAGCTCGACGTCGTCTCGACTGACAACTACTCGGACCCTGCCAACCCCGATTGGGCCATGGAGAGCGCCATGCATTACGACCTTGTGCGAGGGCTCAACAAGCGCGTCCCATGGATGGTTATGGAGCAGGCCAGCTCCCGGGTCAACTGGCGGCCCCACAATTCCGCCAAGCGTCCCGGCGAGATGCGGGCGATGAGCTACCAAGCCGTGGCGCGGGGAGCGAGCTCAGTGCTGTTCTTCCAGTGGCGCGCGTCGAGGGCGGGAGCGGAGAAGTTCCATTCTGCGATGCTCCCCCACGCCGGCACGTCCTCTCCGGTGTGGGCAGATGTTGCCGCGCTCGGCAAAGAGCTCGAGGACCTTGATGGGCTCCAAGGTTTGGCTGTCCAAGCGAAGGTGGCCATGCTTTTCAGCTGGCCCAACTGGTGGGCGGTCGAAGCCCCCGCCCAACCGGCGAACGACTTGAGGCTTGCCGACCAGTTGCGCTGGCTATACCAGCCCTTGTACCAAAGCGGCGTCACCGTTGATTTTTGCAGCCCCGATGAGCCACTTGACAACTACGAAGTGGTGCTCGTGCCGAGCTTGTACCTCCTCAGCGAGGAACAAGGCGTAAGGCTTGCCTCATATGTAGAACGGGGCGGCACAGTCGTAACGTCATTTTGGTCTGGCATCGTGGACGAGCATGATGCGGTGCGCCTTGGCCCCTACGGCGGGCCGTTGCGGGTGATCATGGGTTGCGACGTTCTCGAGATTTGTCCCCTGCCGCCCAGCGAACCGGTGCAGCTGCAGTGGGAGGACGGGCACGTGTCAGCGGCAAGTTACTGGGCGGACATCGCGACCGAGAGCGGCGGGCGCGTGCTCGCCTACGTTGCCGACGGCCCCTGGTCGGGCAGGCCGCTCGTCTTCGAAACAACGTATGGCAAAGGCCGGTCATATTACCTTGGCACGAAGCTCGACGCGAGCGGGCTCTCCTGGATTTACGAGCAAGTGCCTGCTCTGCGCGCTTGGCACGGGTTCGGCACGACTGGTCAAGGTGTGGAGCGCGTCGTAAGGGCCTCGTCGAGCCGCACTTACGAGTTCCTCATCAACTACGCACCGCAAAGGCGCACGGTCCAGGTTGCACCCGGGGGTTTCGACATCTTGGGACAGGCTGAGGTGGGCGAACGGGTAACTCTGCCGCCCGCGGGGGTTGCTATTATCCGCCGACCAGGAGCTCGCCAGTTTGCCTGAGGACTGGGAGGACCCGGCCGTCCTCGAACGTGGGCGCCTGAGGCCACGAACGTCGTTTGCCCCTTACCCAGACATCGAGCAGGCGCGGTCGTTCGACCCGTTGCTCTCAAGTAATTTCCGCTCGCTGTCGGGGGTCTGGCGGTTCCTCCTCGCCGCCAGGCCGTCGGCCGTCGCCGCCGATTTTGCCGCTACAAGCCTTGACGACAGCACTTGGGGGACCATCCCCGTGCCGTCCCACTGGCAGCTCCACGGCTATGGGAGGCCTCAGTACACCAACGTCGTCTACCCCTTCCCGGTCGACCCGCCCCGTGTCCCCTCGGACAACCCGACAGGCGTCTACCGGGTGGAGGTTGACCTCCCGGCGGAATGGGCCGGCAAAGGTTCTCTTCATCTCCGCTTCGAAGGCGTCGACAGTGCTATGCACGTGTTCTGGAACGGTACCGCTGTCGGTTACAGCCAGGGCAGCCGGGTGCCGGCTGAGTTCGACGTTTCGGGCTTGGCGCGCCCTGGCCGCAATGTCTTGGCGGTGCTCGTCTACCAATGGTCCGACGGGAGCTATCTCGAAGACCAGGACATGTGGTGGCTTTCTGGGATCTTCAGAGAGGTGTCCCTGCTTTGGAGGCCCCCCACCTATCTCGCGGACGTCGTCGTAGATAACCGCTTCGACCCTTTGACAGGCGCCGGCACCGCCGTGCTGAGGGTGCTCGTCGGGGGCGCCGTGGCAACAGATCTCTTGGTGAGAGCTGAGATCCTCGACGGCGAGGCGCCTGTGGGGACTGCTGAGGCGCGCGTTGGCCCCCGAGAGGTTGAGCTCGTGCTCGACTGTGGCCAAGTAGTACCTTGGTCGGCCGAAAACCCCAAGCTTTACCAGCTCGCAGTCTCGCTCGGCACAACCTCCGGAGAGGTCCACGAGGCCACGTCACTGCGAATTGGCTTTTGCCACGTCGAAATAAAAAGGGGCCTCCTTTGCCTGAACGGGGCTCCGATAACCCTCCGGGGGGTCAACCGCCATGAGTTCTGCCCCGACCATGGTCGCGCGCTGCCCCTATCTGCGATGGTTAGTGATGTAATTGCGATGAAGAGGCACAACGTCAACGCGGTCCGCACCTCGCATTACCCACCCGACCCTCGTTTTTTGGACCTTTGTGACCTCTACGGGCTCTATGTGGTCGACGAGGCGGACCTCGAGTGCCATGGTATGGAAGCGGTGGGCCGGGGTGACGAGCTCTCCGATGACCCCGTCTGGCTCCCCGCCTACCTAGACAGGTTGGAGCGGATGATCGCTCGCGACAGGAACCACCCGAGCATTATTTTCTGGTCGCTCGGCAACGAATCAGGGTGGGGGCGGAACCATGTTGCGATGGCGAAGCGGGCAAGACAGCTTGACTCGGCCCGTTTGTTGCATTACGAGCGGTGCCCAGGCGCCGAGGTGACCGATGTTTATGCCTCGATGTACAACCATCCCGACCAGTTCGCCGAACTGGGTAGGCAGGTCGAACTTGACAAGCCGCACATCCTCACCGAGTACGGCCACGCGATGGGCAATGGCCCCGGGAGCTTCAAGGAGTACTGGGAGATAATAGAGCGGTACCCCCGGTTGCAGGGCGGGTTCGTCTGGGAGTGGCTCGACCATGGGCTGCGCTTCCCTGGGGGTACGCGGCCCGCTGCGTTCGCCTACGGCGGCGATTTTGCTGATGAGCCCAACGACGGCAACTTCGTGATCGACGGCCTACTTTTCCCTGACCGCCACCCTTCGCCGGCTTTGGCCGAGCTGACCAAGGCGCAGCAACCGGTCCGGGTCAGTTTGGCGAGGCCGGACGGCAAGTTAGCGCTGCCTCCGAAGTTGCCCGTAGTGGCACTGGAGGTGCACAACTACTTTGACTTCACATCACTAGGGCAGCTCCAGGGGACCTGGTGCCTGCTCCGAGAGGGAGAGGTTGTTGCGGCGGGCGAGCTCGGGGTTCTAAATGCCGCGCCGGGTACGACGCAAATTGTCGAAGCCGGCCCTTTGCCACCGGTACAGGGAGAAGCTGTCTTGGACGTTTCCCTGCGGTTGCGGGCAGCCACCAATTGGGCACCTGCGGGCCACGAGGTTGCCTGGGAACAGTTCGTGCTGCCAAGTGCTCCCACGTCGAGGGCCCGGCGCAAAGGTGGCGCGAGGCCCGTAGCGCTGCACGAGAACGGCGAGGAACTTGTTGTTTCGGCGCCCGGGTGGGAGGCACGCATCACCGGTGGTTGGCTTGTGTCGTGGCGGGCCAACGGGGAGGAGATCCTCGACCGAGCCCCCCAGCTCGAGCTGTGGCGAGCACCGATAGATAATGACCGGCTCGCCCTCTGGGTCCCGGCAGTTGCTGACGATTGGGCGAGGGCTGGTCTCCACCGGTTAGGGAACCGCGTCGGCAGCGTCGAGGTCGCCCGGCGAGGACCTCTGACCGAGGTTGTCGTCACGACACGGGTTGCCGCCGCCGCTTCAGCTTGGGGCTTGAGCTGCACTTACCGCTACCTTTTTGACAGGGACGGCCAACTCGCAGTCGTTGTCGACGGAGCCCCGGACGGCGACGCGCCGAGCACGTTCGCCCGGTTAGGCCTAGTAACGGCCCTCGCGCCGCGCTTTTGCTCGGTCGTGTGGTACGGGCTCGGGCCTCATGAGACATACCCCGACTCCAAGGCGGCAGGTCGGCTCGGCCGCCATTGTGCGCAGGTGGACGACCTCGAGACTCCTTACGTGAGGCCTCAAGAAAACGGCCAGCGCAGCGAGGTGCGTTGGTTCCAGCTTTCAGATGGGCACAGTGGAGTTGCCATTGTGGGGGACCAGCTGTTCGGTTTTAGCGCTCATCGCTGGTCGACCGCTCGGTTGGCGGCCGCCAGCCACCGTGATGAGCTCGTCCCTGAGCCGAGGTTGTGGTTGCACCTCGACCACCGCCAGCATGGGCTGGGGTCGGCGACTTGCGGGCCGGGCCCGCTCGAGCAGTACGTGCTCCAGAGCGCGCCCTTCAGCTTCGGGTTCGGCTTTCGGGCGCTTTCGCCGCTCGCAGTTGACCCAGGCCAGGCGGCAGGTGAGCTGCGCAGCTTCCTCGCTGAGGCTACCTAAAACTTTCGATCACCACTCGTACGCTTCACGCGTGCGGCAAGGGCCGGTGTGGGCGTAGTTTGGGTGAAACTACCAGGACGGGGAGGTTCTCATGAGCGACTCCTTCACACCCACGCGTGAAGATCATTTCAGCTTCGGCCTTTGGACGGTTGGCTGGCAGGGGCGCGACCCCTTCGGCGAAGCCACTCGGCCACCCCTGGACCCAGTGGTCTCGGTGCACAAGTTGGCCGAGCTGGGCGCGTGGGGGGTTACCTTCCACGATGACGACTTGATCCCCTTCGGCTCGGGCTCGGCAGCAAGGGAGGCCGCTATCAAGAGGTTCCGGTCTGCGCTCGACGAAACAGGGATCGTCGTCGAGATGATGACCACCAACTTGTTCACTCACCCGGTGTTCAAGGAGGGCGCTTTCACAGCCAACGACCGGTCCGTGCGCCGCTTCGCGCTCCGCAAGACGATACGCAACATCGACCTTGCCGCCGAGCTCGGTGCGCAGATTTACGTCGCCTGGGGTGGGCGTGAAGGTGCGGAGTCAGACGCCGCCAAGGACGTGCGTGCGGCGCTCGCCCGGATGAAAGAGGCCTTTGATGCGCTTTGCGCTTACGTGCGTGAGCGTGGCTACAACATCCGCTTCGCCATCGAGCCAAAGCCCAATGAGCCGCGCGGGGACATCCTCCTGCCGACGATCGGCCACGCGTTGGCATTTATCAACGAGCTGGACCACCCCGAGATGGTGGGCCTCAACCCCGAGGTCGGTCACGAGACCATGGCCGGGTTGAACGTTATGCACGGGTACGCGCAAGCACTTTGGTCGAAGAAGTTGTTCCACATCGACCTAAACGGCCAGCACGGCCTCAAGTACGACCAGGACCTGCGCTTCGGCGCGGCCGACATCAAGAGCTCCTTCTTCTTGGTTGACCTGCTCGAGTCTGCTGGCTACGAAGGCGCTAAGCATTTTGACTTCAAACCGCTACGGTCCGAGGCCCCAGAAGGTGTCTGGGTCTCGGCTGCGGCGTGCATGAGGACTTACCTGATACTCCAGGCAAAGGCGCGGGCTTGGCGCTCTGACCCCGAGGTACGAGAAGCCATGGCCGCGGCGGGTGTGCAGGAGCTCGCTCAGCCGACCCTCGGGGCCGGCGAGGCTCTCGCCGATTTTCTTGCTGACCGCTCCGCCTATGAGGAATTTGATGCGGAGGCTGCAGGTAAGAGGGCCACGAACATCGAGCGCCTCGACCAGTTGGCGCTCGACCACATTTTTGGCGTGCGCTAAGGGGTAGCTGGGTCAGCCTTTGGGACCGAGAGCGGGGGGACCGTCGTGCTCGGTACGGTTATCGGGCCACCTGGGCCCTCGCCAGGCGCGCCGCCTGGGAACGCGTGGTGCGCGCCACCCGGGGACTTTCCGTGCTCCCCCCCTGGGAACGCGTGGTGCCCGCCACCCGGGAACGGTCCGGAGCTGCTCACGGAGGTGGTCTTTACTGCCGCGTTACCGGCGGCCTTTGTGAGGTGCAGCAACACTTCTAGGATCCCGTGGTCCTGGGTGGTCACAAAGCCCGTAAAGCTCGGGTTGGCGATGTCCCAGTTCTCAAAGACGATGTTGATGTCTGCCAGGACGTAGATGCTCGAGCCGAGCCTCTCGGCAGAAAGCGTAAACGTCACTGGCTTGGTGACGCCGTGCATCGTCAAGTCGCCGGTGGCTTGATAGCTCTTGGTCTGCCCGCCGGCGGGGATGGCCCCGAGCAGGACCGGCTGCGCCAGTGCGAAGCTCGCGGTCGGATAGGTGGCGACGTCCATGATCCGCCCATCAAATTGGGCGTTCCGTTGTGGTTGGTCGCTGACAACGCTCGCCATATCCGCGGTAAACGAAGCCTTTGTCACCGAAGCGCCCGAAATAGTGAGCGCCCCCCATACCTTGCTCGTTCGCCCAACGGCTGTCGACTGCTGGCCGACAAGGACCTCTTGTACCCGGTAGCCGACGACCGAGCCGGTGCCGACGTTCCATTTCCCAGGCAAGGCAAGGGCACCGGTCAATTTCGCTTTCGACGAGCTGGCCGCACCGGCGCCGGTCGTAGACGAAGGGGAGCCTGCATTGGCTGTTGTCCTGCGCGACGCGGGCGGCAGCGACAACTTTGCCGGCGCAGGTCCCTCGATGAAATGGATGAAGACAAAAGGCCCGGCAACTCCGAGCACTACGAGGACAGCGGCTCCCGCTAAAATCCAAGGCGCCAACCTTCGGCGGCGCGGCGTAGCTGTCGGCTTGGACGGCACTGGGATTATCCTTCGCGCCTCAGCTGAGAGCAGGCTGTGAGCCCCATGGGGACAGCCTTGGAGCGCGTGCCGAGGTCACAGCTCGCACCAAGCGCGCACCCGAGGCGCTGTCAGAACCGAGGCATTGGCTTTGGGCATGCCTTTAAACTACAAGACCAGGGAAGAGCGCCGCTCGCTTGGCTGGGCGCGCTCGAGGTGAGGCCGGCGCTCTTGGGGCCGCACGTTGCCCTCATCGCGCGCCACGGGGCCGATTGGTGGAGGGAAGTGGGGACGGGCGAAGCACCGGGCAGCTACGATTATCTCACAGCGGGCTCACAGCCGGGGCTCAGGTGGTCGTGGGGACTGCCAGCCAGGATGGCGACCACCTCACCGAGGAGGCAGTCAGTCACATGGCAACAGCTAGCAAGGTACTGGTGGTAGACGACGAACCGTCCATAGTCGACTCCGTAGCAACGGTCCTTCGATATGAGGGTTTTGAAGTCGATGTTGCGCACAACGGGCGCAGCGCCTTGCAAAAAGCACAGCAAGGGTCTTTCGACCTGATAGTCCTTGACGTGATGCTGCCCGATCTCGACGGGCTCGAGGTAACCCGTCGCATACGTTCCGATGGCCTTGATGTGCCTGTGCTCTTCCTGACTGCCAAGGCTGACGTGGAGGACCGCATTGCGGGCCTGAGCGTGGGAGGCGACGATTATGTTGCAAAGCCCTTCTCGCTCATGGAGATCGTGGCAAGGGCGAAGGCGATACTTCGCCGGCGGGTGCCGACCGAGGAGGACCACCGGCTGTGTTTCTCGGACGTCGTGATGGACGAGGAGACTCACGAAGTTTGGCGCGCGGGCACCTCGGTCAAGTTGACGGCGACCGAATTCAACCTGTTACGCATCTTTTTGTTGAACCCGCGACGAGTGCTGTCGAAAGACCAGATAATCGACCACGTGTGGCACTACGATTTTGGTGGCAACCAGAACATCGTCGAGACCTACGTCCGCTACTTGCGAAAAAAGCTCGAAGCCCTCGGCCCACCGCTTATCCACACGATCCGCTTGGTCGGTTATGTGATGCGCGAGGGGTAGGCCATTGTCCCTTCGCGCACGCCTCCTCCTGGCGGTTGGCGCTATCACCTTGGTCGCTTTCATCCTTGCCGACCCGGTCGTATATGGGACGCTGCGCGCATACCTTTACAATCAAGTCGACAACACGCTGGAGCTCTCCCACATGGCGGTGGAGCAGACGGCCGACAACCCTGGCGCTGCTCAGGATGGGGGAGGGATATTCGTCCCTCCGCCGCTCGCGCAGGGCCAAGGGCGCAATAACCCCGGCGGGACAGACCACGGCAATGGAGGAGAGATGCCGGGGGCGGACCGGGACGACGGGGGGGCTTCTGCGTTCTGTGCGCTTGGCCGCGAGAGCGCGCCCGGGATGTTCATTGAAGTCATCTCGCCATCAGGTGCAGCGGTCACGGGCGCTGCCGGGCTGGAGGAGTGCCCCGCCTTCCAGCCCGGTCGTGCTCTCTATTCGCCTAAGTTGCCAGCAAAAATCACGGGTTTTACTCGCTCGAAGGTCAACGAGGACGAGCCGGTCACCTTTTTCACGACGGCTTCGACTGTGCCAGGTGGGCCCACATTTCGCGTGCGGGCGTCCAAGATCCCGAACGGCGACGTGGTTGTGCTCGCAACTCCCATATCGGACGTCACCAGCACGCTCTCACAGCTTGTAGTTGCCGAGATCGTCGTAACGGCTGGGGCCCTTGTTGGTGCTCTCGTGCTAGGCCTTTGGCTGGTCAGGGTCGGGTTGCGACCGCTGCGTGACGTCGAGCGGACAGCCGAAGCGATCTCTGGTGGGGACCTGATGCACCGGGTCCCAAACCCAGACCCCCGCACCGAAGTCGGCCATCTGGCGATGGCTTTCAATGTGATGCTGGGGCGGGTCGAACAGCTCGTCGGTGACCTGCGGGCATCGCAGGACCGCCTGCGGCGCTTCGTCGGCGACGCGTCGCACGAGCTTCGCACGCCGACGGCCGCAGTCGCCGCCTACGCGGAGCTGTTCAGGCGGGGAGCGGCTTCGCACCCCGAAGACCTCGAGCGGGCCATGCAGGGGATTGAGCGCGAGTCGGCCAGGATGGCAGGGCTGATCGAGGATCTCTTGACCTTGGCGCGCCTTGACGAGCAGCGGCCTTTGGAAGCCGAGCGGGTCGAACTCGTCGACATGGTTGTCGAGGCATGCGAAACGGCACGTTTGGTCGGGCCATCTTGGCCGGTACGGTACGCGGCGCGCGACGCTGTTGAAGTCCTCGGGGACCGAGGAGCCCTCCGGCAGGTGCTTGACAACCTCTTGGCCAATGTCCGCGCCCACACACCGCCGGGTACCGCAACGACGGTTACGGTCGGCCGCGATGGGCATCAAGCGTTCATCGAGGTTGCTGACAACGGGCCTGGCATTTCCCAAGAGCAAGCCAAGGTGATCTTCGAACGCTTCGTCCGCTTGGACGAGTCGCGCTCGCGCGAGTCTGGGGGCGCGGGGCTGGGCTTGGCGATCGCGCACTCGATCGTGAAGGCCCACGGGGGATCTGTTCACGCGGCGCCCGCACCCGCTGGAGGGGCGCTCTTTCGAGTGACGCTGCCGGCACTTGATCCCGAGTGAGACGGGCCTAAGCGGGCCGTCCGCCTTCGGGCGTTTGGTCGGGAGGCCAGCCAACAAGCTCGGCTCCCCCGTCGTCCCGCACGAGCCTGGCGGCGATGTCCCGGGCTGCGCGGTCTGCGGCGAAAGCCTTGGCGGTTGCCCCCGAGTCAATTCGCACACCTCGTGCGCCCGTTCGAGCTCGGAGCCGCTGTGCCAACCCTAATGCTGGTGCGGTAACTTCCTTGGGTGACCTGGGTGCCCGCGTCAAGCCGGTACGAGTCGATGACCTACCGTAGGTGCGGGAGCAGCGGCCTCATGCTCCCAGCGGTATCCCTCGGCTTGTGGCAGAACTTCGGCGCCACGCGCCCCCTCGAGCACTCACGGGAGGTGTTGCGGCGCGCTTTCGACCTAGGCGTGACGCATTTTGACCTCGCGAACAACTATGGCCCGCCGTACGGCTCGGCGGAGGAGACCTTTGGCGTCGCTCTCTCCAAGGATTTCTCCGGGCTCCGGGACGAGCTGGTCATCTCGACCAAAGCCGGCTACGACATGTGGCCCGGCCCTTACGGCAATTGGGGGTCGCGCAAGCACCTCCTCGCGAGCCTCGACCAAAGCCTTCGACGTATGGGCCTAGAGTACGTGGACATTTTCTACTCGCACCGCCTGGACCCATCGGCTCCGATGGAAGAGACCCTCGGGGCGCTCGAGGCGGCGATCAGGCAAGGGAAGGCCCTCTATGCAGGAATCTCGTCGTATGGGGCGGGCGCCGCCTCTCACGCCGCAGAGGTCCTCGCTTCCATGGGCGTGCCGCTCCTTGTTCACCAGCCGCAATATTCGCTTTTCAACCGCTGGCCCGAGCCCGAGCTGCTGGACGTGCTGGGGGAAAAGGGGATCGGCTGTGTGGCTTTTTCGCCCCTGGCACAGGGGCTGCTCAGCGACCGTTACTTGGAAGGGATCCCGGAAGGGTCGCGTGCGAGCGAAAAAGGTTCTCTCAAGCCGGAGATGGTCAGCGAGGACAAGCTCGCACGGGTGAGGGGGCTCGACGACATCGCCCGCAGGCGCGGTCAGTCCTTGTCCCAAATGGCGCTTGCGTGGGCTCTCCGTGACCCTCGCATGAGCTCGGTCGTGATCGGCGTGAGCAGCATGGAGCAGCTCGAGGCCAACGTGGGCGCTCTCGCGGCGCCCGGTTTCAGCCCCGATGAGCTGCGAGAGATCGATAGGTACGCGGCGGCACCGGGACAAAACATCTGGGGCAGGCCAAACCCGAGCTGAGGACTTGTGCAGTTGGCTCAGAGAACAGCGCCGAGCTGCCAGGGAGTGAACTCCTCGTCCCCAAAGCCAAGCTCCTCGCTCTTGGACTTTTGCCCCGAGGCCACCGCAAGCACGAGGTCGAATATCTCCCGGCCAGCTTGTTCCACGCTGATGTCTCCTTGGAGGATGGGGCCACAGTCGTAGTCCATGTCCTCCTCCATCCGGCGGTACGTCGTGCTGTTCGTGGCCAATTTGATGCAAGGAGCCGGCTTGGAGCCGAACACCGAACCCCGCCCAGTCGTGAAACAGACCACGTTTGCCCCACCTGCGACCATGCCCGTGACCGACACCGGGTCGTAGCCGGGCGTGTCCATGAACACGAACCCCTTGGCAGTAATGCGCTCCGCGTACTCGTAAACAGCGCTGAGAGGCATGCTGCCGCCCTTTGCGACTGCCCCCAGGGACTTTTCGAGGATCGTCGTGAGGCCGCCCTCTTTGTTGCCAGGAGACGGGTTGTTGTCGAGGCTGGCTCCCGTCAGCTCGACATAGCGCTCCCACCAGTGGACCCGCTCTACGAGCCGTTCGCCAACCTCGCGGTTGACGGCTCGGCGGGTAAGCAGGTGCTCAGCCCCATAAATTTCGGGCGTTTCCCCGAGCACCGCTGTGCCGCCGTTGCTCACGACGAGATCGGCTGCCGCCCCCAACGCAGGGTTTGCCGTGATGCCCGAGTAGGCGTCCGACCCGCCGCATTCGAGCCCGAGCAACACCTCGCTCGCAGGCACCGGTTGGCGACGCACTTCGTCGGCTTCCTCGACCAGCTCCCGAACGCGTGCTGTCGCTTCCCGAACCGTTGCCCGAGTGCCTCCCATCTCCTGGATTGTCATTGTCACCACGGGTGTACTGGACGGTAGGTCGAAGCCCTCAGCGAGCGCTCGCACCTGGTTGACTTCGCAGCCAAGGCCGAGGACCACGAGCGCGGCAAAATTGGGGTGTTGGGCATAGCCGGTCAGGGTCCGGCGCAATAACTCGAAACCCTCACCTGAGCCCACCATGCCGCAACCCGAACCGTGCGTCAGAGCAACGACGCCGTCCACATGAGGATGGCTTGGGACGACGCTTGGGTCGCGCCCGCACTCGGCGGCGATCATCCGCGCCACGGTTGCTGAACAGTTGACGCTTGTCAGTACGCCAACATAGTTCCTGGTCGCAATTCGGCCATCGGGGCGGGTTATCCCCAAAAAAGCCCTCCCCTCACCGCCAATCGTCGCCCCCGGGGCAGGGAGGTCTGCCCCGAACGCGTAGTCGCGCTCCATGCGGGCAAATGCCAGGTTGTGGGTGTGGACGTGCTCGCCGGGGCGGACGTCCTCGCGCGCCAAGCCGATCACCTGGCCGTACTTGCGAACTTCAACGCCAGCAGCCAGTGGGACCAAGGCAACCTTGTGGCCCGCTGGGATATCTTCTAGCACCGTAACGTGCTGGCCCGAAACGTCCACGACCGAGCCAGCGGGCAGCGGGACTGCTGCAATTGCCACCGAGTCCTCTGGGCGTAGGCGCAACAACCGTTTGGTCGCGCCGCTCGTACTGACTGTCATGCTGCCTGTCTAGTTCTTGCTTGGTGTCTTGCGGCGCCCGTCCATGTGGGCAAGCTAACAGCACAGCTTCGCGGCAAGCAACGGGCTCTGCGACGCTACGCGGCCGATCTCCTCCTCAGGCGCCACGCAAACCGCACCACGAAAGCCAAGGCGCCTACCAGCAGAAGGGCAAAAAAGAGCGGCCCGGCTGCTCTCACAACTCCCTCGCAGCCGGCAACGAAACCGTTTATCGCAGCGTGCCACGCCTTGTCGAGCCCTGATCGTGGTTTAGGTGGGGGAGGCGTGACAACCTTCTCGGTGAGAGCGACACCCAATGTCGCGTACGTCGTCTCGTTGGTGAGCGTCTTGAGCTGGCTTTCTATTTGGTCAAGCTGGCTCTGCAGACTGTCCAGCTGGGACTGCACTGCAAGGATGGCGCCGATGGTGGTCGCCTTCGTCATTATCGTCAGGTACTGCGTGCGGCTCGACTCGAGCGCCGTGACCTGGGCTTGAAGGTCGACGTACTGGCCCGTGACGTCGGTTGCCTGGGTCGTCTCGAAGGTCACCTTCCCGAGCGACCTCACCTCCCCGAGCACCGTCCCGAACCTCGCTAGAGGAACCTGCAAGGTGACAGACCCGGTGGCGGGCGTGCCCGGGGACGCCGATTGCGTGGAGGTGCTGGCCACGAAGCCCCCGCTGCCAACCGCGATGCCCATGAGGACATTGACGTCGCCGACCAGCTGGCTACCTGGCACGACAACCGTGACGGCGCCGGTTTCTTCTATGAGAGGTGACGCCTCTGGCGCTGCCGGCTTCCCCCCGCTCACCGCAGTGCCACCAGGCGCGGCAGCTCTTTCGAGGCTTGCTGCCGAGCGCGCCGGTGCTGCCGGCGCTCGCATGAGCATCCCCGCTCCTGAAGAATGGTATGTCGGCGTCAGCGCGACCCCGTTGAGCACGACCGTCGACGCTTTGTTGGTCGCGTTGCCTGGGCGGGAAATGGCGGCGACGAAGCCGCTGAGGCCAACGAGACCGAGCACCGCCACCACAGCGGCGAGCGCCAACGCTCGCCAGGGGATGTAACCGGCGGATGGGTGGGGCCCCCGGGCGACCCTGGGGACGAGGAGACGGCGGAGGGCAGGTCTCATGCACCATTGGTGGGGATCTCCCTGCGAGATCAACCGGGCCGGGGGCGGGCCTGGTAGCTTCGGGGCGATGTCAAAGGCGGCCTGGCTCCCCACCCGCAAGAGCACCCAAATTGACGATTACCACGGCGACCAAGTTGCCGACCCCTACCGCTGGCTCGAGGACAGCAACTCCGAAGAAACCCGGCGGTGGGTGCAGGCACAGAACCAGCTGACAGAAGAGTTCCTGTCCCAAGTGCCGTCGCGAGCCGAGTTGCGCCAGCGGCTAACCGAGATTTGGGATTACCCCACTTACAGTGTGCCCTTTGAGCGCGGTGGCCTCTGGTTCCAGCAACGTAACTCGGGCCTCCAGGACCAGTCCGTTTACTACGTGATGGCGTCTCCCGACGCTGAGGATGCACGGGCCCTTCTTGACCCGAATGTCCTCTCCGATGACGGTAGCGTCTCGGTGCAGGTTGTCGAGGCAAGTGACGATGGCGCGCTGTTCGCCTATGCAACCAGCGAGGCGGGCTCGGACTGGGCCACTTGGCGCGTAAGGGACGTCGCCTCAGGCCAGGACCTGCCCGATGTTGTCGATTGGTGCAAAAACCCGCACGCCGCCTGGAACAAGGACGGCTCGGGCTTTTACTACTCAGCAACCGAGCGAGCGGCGCCACAAGGCTCCGTGGCGGGAGACGTCGGGCTGGAGCGAATATTTCTCCATCGGCTCGGTACTGCACAAGACGACGACGAACTTGTCTTTGAAGCACCCGAGGAACCGGAGTGGCTTCCTTTTGTCATGGTGAGCGACGACGGCCGCTTCGTGATAATCCACGTCACCATCGGTACGGCGCCTGAGACCCGTGTAGAAGTTGTCGACCTCGAGGCGCCGGGCGCCGGCCTGCGCCCACTGGTTGATGATTTCGCGTCGCTCGCCCGGGTCATAGGCAACGTGGGGGAGACGTTCCTCGTCCTCACGGACGACGACGCTGAGCGGCACAGGATCGTGGCGGTTGAACTGCGGGCGCCAGACCGCGCCAATTGGCGTGAAATTGTCCCCGAGCGCGGCGCCCTGCTTCTTGGGGCACGTACCTGTGGTGGCCACATCGTCTGCCATTACCTCCAGGATGCTTGTTCGCGCCTGGTTATTTTCGATATGGAGGGCAATCAAGTACGCGACCTCGACATCCCGCCGGTCGTGGCCGTCGCGGCGCGTTACGACGAAAGTGGCATAGTTGGGCACGCACAAAAAGACCTCTTCCAGTTCGAGCTGCGCTCCTTTGCTGACCCGGGCACCCTGTGGTCTCATAACGTCAAGACTGGCGAGTCGAAGGTGCTCCGGCGCTCGCTTGCTCGCATTAGGCCCGACCAGATGGTGTGCGAAGAGGTCTTCGTCGTGGCCTCTGACGGTGCAGGGATCCCGCTTTTTCTCACCCGTAGGCATGACCTCCACCCGAACGGCGAGGTCCCGGTCCTGCTCTACGGCTACGGCGGGTTCAACGTCCCGATCACGCCCGATTTCAACAGGAGCGATGCACTTTTCGTCGAGCGTGGCGGGCTGCTGGCCGTAGCATGCCTGCGAGGTGGGGGGGAGTACGGGAAGTCGTGGTACGAAGCCGGGCGCCTAGCGAACAAGCAGCGAGTGTTCGACGATTTCTGTGACTGTGCCCGCTGGCTGGTGAGCTCGGGGTGGTCAACATCCAAGAAAATTGCCATAAATGGGGCGTCCAACGGGGGCCTGTTGGTCGGAGCGTGCCTCGTCCAACATCCAGAGCTATTTGGGGCGGCGGTGCCCGAAGTCGGGGTGATGGACATGCTCCGCTTTCATAAGTTCACAAGGGGTTGGGCATGGAAAAGCGATTTTGGCGACCCAGACGACCCGGAAGAGTACAGGTGGCTGCGGGCGTACTCGCCTCTGCAGAACATCGAACCAGGGACCTGTTACCCGCCGACCCTGGTGACAACCGGGGACCACGACGACCGCGTGATCCCTGGGCATTCGTACAAGTTTGCGGCGGCACTACAGGAGGCCGCGCCCCAAGGTTGCGCATCGCCGGTGCTTATCCGGGTCGAGGCTCAGACCGGCCACGGAGCTGGTAAACCGACGTCCAAGTCAATCGCCGAACGCGCAGACGTCCTGGCCTTTCTTGACGCCGTCCTCAGCTAGGGCCCGTCTCATGCTCCCGCGAACGCGCAACAGGGGCAGGCTAAAAAGCCCACCCCTGTCGACAAGGCACGCCCCTAAACGTGTGATTTAGCTTTTGGGACCACCTCGAGACCGGTCCGCCGCCGGTCACGTATTGGCCGTATTTGACACTCCTTCGGGGGGTGCCGCTGGGCTGACCAGGCTGCCAGGGGCACGTGACACGCGCCAATCCCCGGCTCCCACCCGGCCCGTTAACAGCCCGGCGGACCGCTCTCCTCGGACGAGCTCAACGTTACCATCGCGCTCTCCTTTCACGGTTGCCTTTGAGCACCCAAGAAGTGTGCTCCTCAACCCAATGATATACCCGCTTCGGCCGAGATGCTAGGGCTAGGTACGTACGACAGGCGCCAGCGGGCCTCTCATGGTTTTCCTCTTGCCGTTAGGATTTGCCTTAAGCGGCCCAAAATGGCGCAGAGCCGGCTGACCGAGTGACGGAGGGTGCGTGGTTGGTAACGCGGGCACCTGGGCATCTAGATGGCGTGGCTGAGGGCGGGGTGGACGAGTACGAGCGCACCTCGAAGACCTTTTCGCCGGAGCCCGGTGAGGTGTTCTCGGCGCGTCATTTTGTCGCTTCGGCGCTCGAAGTGTGGGGGTTGCAATGCGAAGACCTGCCTTTGCTGGTGAGCGAGCTAGCGACGAACGCGGTCCTGCACGCCCGCAGCGACTTTCAAGTAACGGTCCTCCGAGGGCATGGCCGGCTCCGGGTGGAAGTGTTCGACCAGAACACGCGCCTTCCCTCCTTCGCAGTGGCGCCCGCTGATGCCTACAGCGGCCGAGGCCTCATGTTGCTGAGGGAGCTCGCCGCGGCATGGGGGGTGGAGTCGCACTCCGAGTCGGGCAAGACGATCTGGTTCGAGCTGGACATGCCCGCCGCCTGAGCGTTACACGTCTTGACATTCAAAGGCATCAAACGATATATTATTACAGAGCTGGCGCTGAGGTTTAGGCAGTGGAGGCTGGTCGCGGCGGCCTATCCAGGCCAGGGGCCGCCTGGACAGCCAAGGAGCCTGCGTGGCGCGGACCATTGACCTTTTTATCGATAGCGACCAGGAGCTTCCCGAGCTCGCGGCCCGCCTGAGCGAGTTGTTGAGAAGCCCGTTGTCTCCCTCCCCTGACGGTGCTCGCTACTCGCTCCACGAAGCCGGGGTTACGGCCTACCTCGCCCGGCACGACTTCGTTGACGACGACGACCTACCCTTGAACGAGTTCAGGTACGTCCTTTCGGCTGTTGTTCAGGGAGAGGGGCGCCTCGAGGAAAGCCCCCCAGCTACGTACTTGCGGCGAGCCAACAGGCTTCTCCGTGAGAGCTCCGGGTTGGCATCCTTGCTCGTCCTGGACCTCGAACAACCCGACAGCGCTCCCAACTAAGGCGGCAGCGGCATGTGGCTCGCCCGCGGCCCGAGCACTAGGGCAGGCGACGAGCAGATGCCGGCATTTCCTCCCGCCGGTGGCAATACTTGCCCAATGGCACCAGCACCCGAGCGTTGGGCGACCGCCTTCGCCGCGCAGCTGCGGCTCTTGCCCCGGACAGGCGGGGCAGACGGAGCTTACGAGCAGCGGCAGAGGTTCCTCGCTTCGCTGCCACCTGGCTACCCGGAAGAGACGTCACCGGAGGCGGCCGCACGCGACTGGCAGAAGCTCTTTGCCTTGATGGCACCCCTCGGGGCGGGAAGCGAACGGAGCCTTGCCCGCTCGGCTCAAAAGATGGCAGCGACCGAAGTACCCGAACAGTCGCCGTTGGCGGCCCGGGTAGGCGCCCTCACGATCTCTCCTTGCCGAGAGGGAGCGCCAGGTGACTTCCGGCTCCGACGGGCGGGGCTCCAACGCGTCGAAATTTCGGCCCTGGTGCCCGTCTTTCAAAGCTTCGGCCTGGCGGTCGTCGAAGCGGTCCCGTGGCGCTTCGCTTTCGGCGACGGCGCCCTGGAAGCGTACGTTGACGATTTCGGGGCCCGCCTGGAGGGCCTGGCCGCGAGAGAGGTGCCCGCGCCCGGCGCCCAAGCTCAACCCGGCGTGCAGCTCGAGGACTTTTCTGACCGGCTCGTAGAAGCAGTGGAGGCCGTGCTTACCGGCAGTTCCGAGGTTGGGCCGCTCAACCGTTTGGTGCTAACCGCTTCGCTTGGGTGGCGCGACGTCAACCTCCTCAGTGCGTACCTTGCGTACCGCCAGCTCTCGGGGGGCCCCAGGGCGGCGGAGCACGCCGAGGCGATGGGGCTGTCGCTCACATCGTTCCCAGCCGTGGCGGTCGCGGTCTTGGGGATGTTCAAACGGCGACTGGTGGAGCCGGACGACGCCGGCGGTCCCGAAGAGGAGCACGAGCTCGAGGAGGCACTGGCGCAGGTCCCAGACCTCGGCCACTACGAACCTTTGCAAGAGGTCGTTTCTATGGTTCGGGGGACAGTTCGCAGCAGCTGGTCGCTGCTTCGTGAGACGATCTCGCTCAAGTTCGACAGCGGGTCACTGCCGTTCCTCTCCGAGCCCAAGCCCTGGACCGAGGTTTTTGTGTGGTCACCATCTATCGAGGGGTTTCACTTGCGGTTTGGGCCCGTCGCACGGGGTGGTATCCGCTGGAGCGAGCGGCGCTCGGACCTGCGCAGCGAGGTGCTCGGGTTAGCGCGCGCTCAGGTGAAGAAGAACAGTTTGATAATCCCGACGGGGGCTAAGGGTGCCTTCGTGGTGCGCGCGGAGGGCGGCTCGAGCGAGCAAGGCCCGACCGCCTACTCGAAGTTCGTTGCCTCCCTTTTGGATGTCACCGACAACCTTATCGAGGGCGTCCCTGCCCATCCCAACGGCGTCAAGTGCCTGGACGGCTACGACCCCTACCTCGTTGTCGCAGCCGACAAGGGGACCGCGACCTTCTCCGACTTGGCAAATGAACTCAGCGCCAGGCGGTCGTTTTGGCTAGGTGACGCCTTCGCCTCTGGTGGGAGCCACGGCTATGACCATAAAGCTCTTGGGATAACGGCGAGGGGCGCCTGGCTGGCCGTGCAGCGGCACTTTAGGGCATTGGGCATGGACGCCCAGGCCGACGAGCTCCGAGTCGTCGGCGTCGGCGACATGTCTGGGGATGTTTTCGGTAATGGCTTGCTGCAAAGCAAGGCGGTGCGCCTCATCGCCGCCTTCGACCACAGGCATATCTTTGTCGACCCCTCGCCGGTCCCAGAGGCCTTCGCCGAACGTGGTCGCTTGAGCCAATTGGCTGGCTCATCTTGGGCGGACTATGACCTGGGTACGGCGTCCAAGGGTGCCATTGTCGTGCCCCGGCAAGCCAAACAGGTTGAGGTCTCAGCTGAGGTTGCCCGTGCACTCGGGGCCGAGCCCGGTACCATGTCGCCGCCGCAACTCGTGCGTGCTGTCCTCCAAGCTCCGGTAGACCTGATTTTCTTCGGCGGGATAGGCACTTTTGTAAAGGCACGCGACGAAAGTGACCTGGAAGTCGATGATGCGGACAACGACGAGGTCCGGGTCAGCGCCGAAGGGCTGAGAGCTCGTGTGATCGCCGAAGGCGCCAACCTCGCCATGACCCAGCGCGCCAGGGTCGCCTACTCCCGCCGAGGCGGGCGAGTCAACACGGACTTCGTTGACAATGCGGCGGGCGTTGCCATGTCCGACCGAGAGGTCAACTTGAAGATCCTCCTCGGGCCTGCGATATCGCAAGGTCGTTTGGACGCAGGCGAGCGGGACAGGCTGCTGGCCGAGGCGGGCGAGGCGGCGGCAGAGGCTGTACTTGCCCAGGTAGCGGGGGGGATCATCTCGCTAGACATGGCCGCAGCAACAAGCGCAGGCGACCTGCTCGTCTACGGCTCGCTCATCGACAACCTGGGGAGCTCCGGCTTGCTCGAGCGCTCGGTGGAGGACCTCCCTGGCGCCGAGGAGCTGGAACGTCGCGCTCAAGCTGGCGCGGGGTTGAGCCGCCCCGAACTAGCCGTCGTGGCAGCATATGCCCGAAGCGCACTGGCGCGGTCGGTGCAGGGTTCGCCGCTGCCCGGCCGCCCGGAAGTTTCCGGCTTGGCGGAAAGCTATTTCCCGTTCGCGTTTCGAGAGCTTTACCCCGACCTGGTGAAAGGCCACCCGCTTCTCCCACAGATCGTCTGCTCGCAATTAGCCAACGAAGTCATAAGGCAAATGGGGCCCGTGTGGGCTTATGAGGTCTCCAATGAGCTCGGGTGTGAACTGTGGCAGGCTGCCGCTGCGTTCTATCGAGCTTCCGAGGTGCTCGGCGCCTCAAGCTTGGTGGGCGAGGTCGACCTGTTGGCGAGCAATCTGCCAATGGATGGAGAAATCTCGTTACGGCTGATGATTGCTTCAGCCGTTGGCCGCCTCGCCCGCTGGTACATGCGCTGGGAAAGCCAGGCAACTCGAGACGGCGGAGTTTTCGGCGAAGCTCCCGTCGCCGGGAGCTTCGCCGAACATGCCGCGCTGAGAGCGGAGCTTTCCAAAGAGCTCGGCAGCCCTGCCTCGAGCGAGCACCACGCGCTCACGCGCCTTGGAGTGCCAGAAGACGTCGCAGTGCGGGCCGCGCGGCTGCGAGACCTTGCATGCCTCGGTGAGGTCGGTCAGGTTGTCCTGTCGGCGCGCCGGCCCGTCGGCGTCGCTGTCGGCGCGTGGCGCGCCCTGGACGCAACCATGTCCCTTGGCAAGGTCTCCGCGCTCTTGGCGCGCTGGCCAAGCCCGACCCGCTGGGAACGCTGGCAGCTCCACTTGTTGAACGACAAGGTCGAAGAGCTCCGCGCTCGGGCTGTCGAGGAGGCCGTTGCAACCTTTCCGGATGGCAGCGGAGAGCAGGCGGCGGCCAGCTGGCTGCGTGGGAGGTCGGCGACGATAGCGAGGGCTCGACCGCTTGTAGAGGACCTGCTCGAGGACCACCGCTTGGCCGCCGCTGGCTCGCGAGGGGCCGACATCTCACTGGCGGCCGTCGCCGTCGCCGCCCTTGAGGCTGTTGTCCGAAAAAGAGCATAAGAATGTAAAGCGTGAAGATCGCCATCGCCAATGACCATGCCGGTTACGAGCTCAAGGTGGCAGTGACGAAGCACCTTCAGGGGCTCGGCCACGAGGTCGAAGACCTCGGTTCACATGGGACCGAACCGGTGGACTACCCGCCCTACTGTGCCGCGTGCGCGAGGCGAGTGGTCGGGGGCTCCGCTGAGGTGGGCATAGTCATCGGGGGTTCGGGCCAGGGCGAGCAAATCTCGGCCAACAAGGTGCACGGCACGCGTGCGGCGCTGTGCCATGACGAGTACACGGCGAGGCTTGCCCGCCAGCACAACGACGCAAATGTTCTCGCAATGGGAGCGCGCATACTGGCCACCGAGCTCGCTTTCGACGTGGTGGACGTCTTCTTGACGACGGCGTTCCAAGGCGGCCGTCACCAAGCACGGATCGACGAAGTCCGCGAAATAGAGCTCGAGGAAGCTCGCAAATGGGCAGCTGCGCAGGAGAGCGGCGCCCGGTAGTTGGCTACTAGACCAGCAAAGTGATCAGTATTGGGCACGAAATCCCCGAGCCAGCGGAGACCTCGTTCGCCGACCGTGGGCTCAAGCTTCACGGCCTCGAGCTGGTCAGGGTTGGGCTGCCGCTAAGAGATCCTTGGACGACTGCCGCGGGAGCGTTCAGGGTGCGGGACAGCCTCCTTGTCCGTGTCGTGCTGGAAGTGCTGGGTGACGGCGAAGGGGGCGAACAAATCGAGGGGTGGGGCGAGTGCGGCGCGCTCCCCGCCCCGAGCTACAGCTCGGAGTACACCGAGGAGGCGGCCCGAGTATCTGTGGACCGCTTGGTGCCTGCCCTGGCGGGAGGGGGTGTGGCCCGAGCGTGCGAGGTCATCGGCGCGCTCAGCGCGACCAAGGGCCACAACATGGCAAAAACGGCCTTCGAAGGCGCCTTCTTAGACGCTGAGTTGCAGGCGGCGGGCCGTTCGCTGGCAAGTTACTTGGCAAGTGCCAGCCGGGCGCGAGGCGGGCAACGCACCCGGGTGACAGCGGGCGTTGCCGTCGGATTGGCGCCAAGCCTCGGAGAGCTCGTCGAGCAAGTGGGCGGTTGGGTGGCGCAGGGCTATAAGCGCGTAAAGCTGAAAATCCGGCCTGGGCAGGACATGGAGGTCGTCGCCGCGGTGCGCGAGAGATGGCCGGACCTCGTGCTTGCTGCCGACGCGAATGGGACCTACGCGGCCATTCCATTTGACGAAGCGGTCGGCTCTCTGCGGGCGCTCGAGCCGTTCGGCCTGGTCTGCGTGGAGCAACCACTGGCAGACGACGACCTTTTGGGCCACGCTGAACTTGCCAGGCGCACCGAGTTGCCGATTTCCCTCGATGAGGCGTTGAGCTCGCTCAGCATGCTCGCTGCTGCCCTGCGCCTAGGGGCTTGCTCGGTGGCCAACATCAAGGCGGGGCGCCTCGGTGGCTACTTGGAAGCAGTAAAAGCTCATGACCTTTGCAACGAACAGGGGGTGCCCGTGTTTTGCGGGGGCCTGGTGGAAACCGGCGTTGCGAGAGCGGCCAACGTCGCTCTCGCTGCGCTCCCGAACTTCAAGCTCCCAGGTGACCTTTCTGCCAGTGGGCGTTTCTTCGAGATGGACCTCACAAGCACTATGGCGCTGGGCCCGGACGGGGCGATAGCCGTACCCGAGGGGCCAGGCCTGGGCGTCTCGGTGGACACCTCGGCTATCGCATCGTTTGCGACCTGGCGGCTGTGGTGCCCCGTCGGCGGGTAGTCGCTCCCCCGCGCTACGTTGCCTTCGATGACCTTGCCGCTCTGGGGCTCGCAACCGGCACAGGGTGGGCGCGCATTTAAGGAGCCGCCGCGTCGTTTGAGCCTTGTGCGCCTTGCCGCAGAGATCGCTCGATCGCTGTCTGGTATTGGCCAGGTCGCAGTGGAGGGGGAGGTGTACAGGCCGCAGACGTCCAAGGGTGGGTGGGTGTACTTCGTCCTCCGGGAGCGCGCCGCGCAGGTGCCGGTGGTTTGCCCGGCACGCAACGCTCGTCGCTGCCGAGCAGTCCCAGGGGAGCGAGTAGTCGTTGTAGGGGCCCTGGTCTGGGGCAACGAGCGCGGTCAGCTGGTACTCGAGGCGGACGAGGTGAGCCCCGTCGGCGAGGGTGCTATGGCCGCCATGATCGCCGAGTCGCGCGCACGCCTCGCCGCCGAGGGGCTGATCGATCGCCCGCGCCGCACCATCCCCCGCTTGCCGGAAGCGATTGGCGTCATTTGTGGCACCGACGCCGCCGTTCGTAAAGACATCGAGTCGGTCGTTGCGGCGCGCTTTCCTGGTTATCCCGTTGTGTTCGAGGAAACGACAGTCAGCGGGCCCGGCGCAGCGCCTTGCATCACGGAGGCGCTGGCGCAGCTCGTTGCGAAACCGGGAGTCGAGGTGGTGGTGCTCGCGCGGGGCGGCGGCGACGCGACCGCCCTGCTCCCTTGGAGTGACGAAGAGCTCTGTCGTGCCGTTGCGACCTCGCCTCTCCCGGTTGTCTCGGCGATCGGGCACGAGTCGGACCGTCCCCTTTGCGACGAGGTCGCCGATCTTCGTTGCGGGACGCCTTCCCTCGCCGCGCACGCAGTGGTCCCCGATCGGGCGGCGCTCGAGGGCGAGCTCGCGGTGCTCTTCGAAGTTGCTGCTAGGGAGGTCCAGGCAAGGAGGAGTTCGAGCCGCGAACGGCTCAAGAGAGCCGGCGTGGCCGGTGCTCTTGCGACTGGGCTTTCTCGGGCGCACGTCAGGCTGGAAAGGGCCGAAGAGCGGCTGAGCTGGGCGCACCCCCAGGGCGCCGCGCGAGCTGGTAGGCAGCGCCTCTCAGTGTGTGATTGGCGCCGGCCTGTCCAGGCCCAGCTCCGTACTAGCGAGGAGCGGTTGAACGCGCTCTACCGGCACGCGCACAGCCTTTCGCCGCAACGAGTCATCGAGCGCGGCTTTGCCGTTGTGAGGCGCTTTGACGGTTCGGTCGTGAGAAGCCCTGACCAGGTCCAGGCGGGGGAGCGACTGGCGCTGACCGTCGCTGGGGGCGAGATCGGTGCCGTCGTTGAGGTGGGGCGTGAGTGAGCGCGGAGGGGTTGAAGCCGGCCCCGCGCTTTTCAACCCGGAGCTGTCGGGAGTGGAGGGACCACTCGAGAAGCTCAGTTTCGAGGAGCTCCTTGCGGCCCTGGAGAGGGTTACGTCACGGCTGGCGAGCGGGGAGCTCGGCATCGAGGTTGCGGCAGACCTTTACGAGCAGGCAGAAATCTTGCACGCAGCGGCGCAGGCGCGCTTGGCCGCGGTCGAAGCACGCATCGAGCGGATGCGCGCCCAGCCCTAGCCGCGAGCACCGACGTCGCCCCACTCGACCGTGAAGCAGCGGTCCGCAAGGGAGCCCGGCGACCAACGTCCCCATTGCCCGTTGACCGCCCGACGTGTGGCTTCTGTCCAAGAGAGCACGTCAGGACGAGCGGTCCGGCGGACGACCTGGACAATGCCGCCCTCATAAACGCGGTACCCAGCCCAAACCCCCGGGTAGTCCTTCGTCGAGCCGACCTCGCTGATCACTACCGGCCCGAAGCCGTAGCGCCTGTTGCGGTGGCGGTGCCCGCAGGTCACAAAGGAGCTCGGTTGCGCGGCGGCGAGAGACCGGAGCAGCAGGCGGCTCTCGCGCCAAGGCACTCCCGGCGGGTAGACCGTCGGGTACGAGTGCATTTCGGGAGGATGGTGAAGTGCGATCCATGCTCCGGCGCCGTTGCCCGCCTCGGCGCTCCCGGCCGCCAGCGAAACAACCTCGCGGCTCATCTCTGGGGGGAGTTGCCCGCGGTGGTTGTGGGGGTCGCCGTGGACGGTATTGACAAGTACCAGGCGCAGGCCCGGGAGGTCGCGGGCGGTGGGGTGCCAGGGGACCGACATGCCGTGCTTCTCGAAGATCGCGCGCACGTCGACACCGAACTTGTTGTCGTGGTTGCCGAGCAATACCTCTACTGGGATGGGGCTTCTCGCCAGCAGCCGCGCAACGTCGCGCACCTCGGCGGCGACGGTTTGGCGCGTGAGGTCCCCCTTGACTACCAGGAGCTGCGCGCCCCAGGCGACCGCCTCGTCGATCGCAGCCTCGAGCGCGCGCGCGGGGTAGGCGGCGGGAGCGTGAGGGTTGGAGCCGTCGAGCAGACCCTCGCTTGGGTCGTGGATCCGCCCGAGCACGCCGAAGAACTTCTCGCCGACGTGCAGGTCACTGATGGTTGCGAACTGACATAGCAACCGGCCTTGAGGCGCCTTGAGAGTGCGGAAGCGCGCTGCGAGAAAGCGCGGGGCTCCTCGTGCGCTTGCCACGACGTCGTAGGTCGTGCCTGGTAGAAGACCTTCGACGACCGCCGAGCCGGGGCCCCCGGGCAAGCCGCTGTCCAGTGCGCGCCGCCGCGCTCCACCCGGCGGAGGTATGCCTTTTGGGCCGAGCAAGCTCAGCGCGAGCTCTGCCTTTGGCGTGGCAGCGGGTTGGAGGACAGAACCGCCGATCTCGAGGCGTAGCAGCTCCGGAGGCGAAGCGCGCCAAGTCAGCTGCACTGAACTTTCGTCAGTGGCGAAGACGTGGAGGGGCCAGGGGGGCTCCCCCGAACCAAGGCGCGGGAGGGACCTCACCTCTCCCGCTGGTTCAGGGCGTCCTCGAGGGCAGCGCGCAGCAAAGGCGCGATGCGCTCCCTGAATGCAAGGTTGACCTTGAGCCGCTCGCGCGCCTGGCGCAACTTGAGCTCGCCGCGGGGCAGCGGGTGGGCGTCGAGCCAGGCAAGGGCCCGATCAGCTGCCGCATGGCTGGTACCGGCGAGGCCCGGCAAGGCCTCGAGCATGCGGTGGATGCTGTTCGCGGGCCAGCGTCGCTGCATCTCCTCCCAGTGGGCCTCGATGGCCTCCCATGCGAGCACCGAGCCTTCCCGTTTGCCGAGGATGGACATGAGAAGGTACGGGGCGTCCTGGTTGCGGACCTCCCCGGAAAAGGTGAGCTCGATTGAACGGCTCAAAAGGGCCCCATTGCTGAAGCCACCCAGGGACTGCAAGTAACGAACCTCGTCCTGAGGCGTAGCTGCGTCTTTGTAATGGCAGTAGAGCACCGACCATTCCTCGTCCCCTCCTGCGCTCGCGACCACCTGGGCGACCGCAGTCGCTAGGTCCGGTGGGAGGGGCGCTTCTCCCGCGTCGGCGAGCGCGAGGCGCTTGCGAGCCTCGGTTCGCACCGCATCGTCGCTCCCGAGCGTGCCTAAGAGCGTTACCAGCCGAGCTCGCAGGCGAGCCTGCTGAGGGCTTTCGCCACTTGCCCCATTTCCACCAAGGCGTTGGCCCTGGCCCCGAGCGCCTTGGGGGTGGATGGCTGGGCCCCAGCCGAGGTCGTCAAAAAGCCCGCCGGCAAGCGCCACCACGAAGCTGTGTAGCCGCTGGCGGTCCTCCTCGTGCGAGATCAGGTCGAGGAGGCCAAGGCCGCTCGAGATCGCCCACCACACGTCGGGGTCGCGATCATCGCGCAGCGTCCACCACACCTCGAGAGAGCTTGGCAGTGAGACCAAGCCGGCCACCGTCGTCGCCCACATGTCCGAAACAAGGCTCAAGCGCTCCCGGTTGCTGAGGCCGGTGTGCGACGAGAGCAAGCGGCCGCGCAGGTCCTCGGAGTAATACGTCCTGTAGACGCCCCAAGCCTCCTCGTTCACCACCAGCCACGTGGGTACGGCCTTGAGCGGCACAGTTGTCGAGACGTCCTGCAGGAGCAACTGGTCGTGCTCGACCCCTCCCTCGGCGGTGCCGTACCGCAAGCTCACTGGGACGGCCCAGGTTTGCTCAGCATCAGGTGCGCCGCCGTCGAGCAAGAAGCGCCGCTGTGAGAGCGTCAGTTCAAAAGGCCCCGTCAACGACGCCGAAACGAGCGGGTGCCCGGGCTGGTCTACCCAGGTGCTCATCGCGGCACGGATGGGTTGGCCAGAAGCACTTTCGAGGGCGTCCCAGAGATCTGTGACGTCCGTGTTCGAGAAACGGTGCGTGTCCAGGTACAAATTGAGGCCGCGCCTGAAGGTTTCGTCCCCCAGGTACCGCTCGATCATCCGGAGCACAGAGGCGCCCTTGTCGTAAGTGATGACGTCGAACATGTCGTCAGCTTCTTCGGGGCGGCCGACCGGGTGCTCGATCGCGCGGCTCGCCCGCAGGCCGTCAGTTGCGAGCGCTGCAGCGCGGTCGACGCCGAAGTTGTCCCAGATCTGCCAGCGGGGCTCGAACTGGTCGGTTGCCAAGGTTTCCATGAACGTGGCGAAGGCTTCGTTGAGCCATATACCTTCCCACCACCTCATGGTCACAAGGTCCCCGAACCACATGTGCGCTGTCTCGTGGGCGACGGTCGAGACCACCCGCTGGCGCTCGACTTGGGCGCTGTCTTCGGCTACGAGGAGCGCCGTCTCCCGGTAAGTGACGAGCCCGACGTTTTCCATTGCCCCGGAAGCAAAGTCGGGGATCGCGATGTGGTCGAGCTTGTCTGCGGGGTACGGCATCGAGAAGTAATTGCGAAGAAAGCTGAGCGCGTGAGCGGCAGCTCGCTCCGCCAGTGCCGTCAGGGCTCCGCGGCCGGGGACGTAGGCGATGCGCATAGGCACGCCGTCCACGACCCTTGGGCTCGTCAGCTCGAAAGGCCCGACGATGAACGCGACCAGGTAAGTCGACATTTTGATCGTTTTTGCAAAGCGTGTCCGCCGTTTGCCGTTGCCGACGAGCTCCGAGGAAACCTCCCGCGCATTAGAGAGGGCGGTCAAACCGTCATCAGCGACAAGGGTTACTCCGAACGTCGCTTTGAAATCAGGCTCGTCCCAGCATGGGAAAGCTCTGCGCGCATCGGTCGATTCGAACTGCGTGGAAGCGACCCATTGTTCCTTGCCTGAGGGCGACTTGAACTTGCTCCGGTAAAAGCCGCGGAGCAGCTCGTTCAGCTTCCCCGTGAACCGCAGGTCCAAGCGGCAATTACCTGGCAGGAGGGGGGTGGGCAAACGAAGGCAGAGCTGCTGTTCCCCAGGTCGGTAGATAACCTCTGGGACCACGTTCCTACCGTCCGCCATGACCAAAGCCGCACGGTTGATGTCGAGCTCGTTGGCGTTGAGCACGATGTCGCTTGTCGCCGCCAGCACTCGCAGGTCGATCCCCGCTGCGCCTACGAACGTCGCGCCGGGCAGGTCGGGTTCGATGACCAGCTCGTAGTGCTCGGGCACGACGTCTCGGGGCAGTCTGTAGGGAGGTCGCTCTGTCACGGGGGCCACCCTAGGGGCCGATAGGCCTTTGCGCCATTATTAGGCCCCGCGAGCCGGCTGGTAGCTGCCCTCAGTTGTCGGTGCTTTCCGGCGGTGGCAAGTACTCGAGAGGCAAGTCTGCGAGCCGCACGAGCGTCGACGCAAGCCAAGTCCCAAGCGTGTTCAGGCTCGCCTCGGCCGCAGCGCTCAGTTGGCGCGTCGTCGCGAGGTACGGCCGAAGGCCCTCGGCCGGGTTCAAGCGCTGTGCGGCGGCCCCGGGGAACAGGCTTGCTTCTTTCCCCTCTGGCTCGGCCTGTGCCGGCGCCGGGATGCGGTAGCTGCCTTCGTAGGCCACCTCCACCGCGACCTCCGAAGCGGCCCCCTCCTCTTCGAGAGCCTCCTCGAGTACCGGCGACGAACGGGTGAGGCGGTCACAACCTATTTCTGGGCTCTCCTCGGGGAGCACAGAGAGCACCATCCCCAGCGGCGGCCTCTTGGCCAGGCGCTGGGCTCTGAAGACGATCTCGATGCCGATCTCGGGCGGATCTTCGACTGTCTCGCCCATGGTCAGGCTGCGCCAAGCCGACTGGCTCCAGGTCTGCCAGTCCAGGCTCAGGTCGGCTGTTACGCGAGGGGGGTCGCCGTCGCCGGGGAGGCTGACCGTCGTCTCCCAGACTATGTCGCCTGTGAGGAGGTCAAAGACAAGGCGGTCATCCTGCCCAGGTCTTTCGAGGAGGCTCGCATCGAGGGCGGCTCTTACGGCCGCCACGGTGTCCAAGAACAAGTGGTCAAGCATCCGGCCTCCAGCACCCCTGTCGTCCCGACAGTACCGCAGCGCAGGTCGCCGGTGACTGGGGGTGCCGAGCGCCGACTGTACCCTGGTCACCCGTGGAACGGATCGGCCTCGTGGGCCTGCCCAACTCTGGCAAGTCGAGCCTTTTCAACGCCCTCACCGGAGGCAATGCCCTGGTTGCGGCCCATCCTTTTTCCACGACCGAGACCAGCGTCGGGATAGCCCAGGTACCCGACCACCGCCTCGACGCGCTTGCCAAGATGAGCGCCTCCCGAAAGGTCGTGCACGCGGCCGTCGAGCTTGTCGACATAGCCGGCCTCGTGTCGGGGTCATCGGCGGGAGAGGGGCTCGGGAACCGCTTCTTGGCGGGGATCAGGGAGGCCGATGCCATCTGCCTCGTCCTGCGGGCTTTCGAAGACCCCAGCGTGCCGGGCGGCTCCGACCCGAGCGAGGACCTCGGGACTTTGGAGCTCGAACTGGTGCTCGCAGATCTTGCAAGTGCCGAGGCCCAGCTGGAGCGGCGCCGGAAAGCGGCAAAACAGGACCGCTCGCTCGAGGGGCAAGTCGCAGCGCTGGGGAAGGCTCACCAGTTCCTTGCCGACGGTGCCCCGCTCTACCGCGCAGCTCTCAGCATCGAGGAGCGTGAACAGCTCCGGCCCTTTTTCATGCTGACCAACAAACCTGTCCTCGCTGTCGTCAACCTGGGCGAGGACGCTGTTGGCGACGATGCGGGGGCCAGCAAAGCGGTGGCGGACGAGCTTGCCGGCGCCGGAGAGGTGCTTGGAGTGAGCGTCCGGTTGGAGGCTGAGGCTGCCCAGCTTCCGGAGGCCGACCGGGCTGAACTGCTCCAAGGACTTGGCCTGGGAGAGGGCGCGCTGCCCCGGGTCGCACAAGCCGCTTACCGCCTTCTCGGCCGGCGGACGTTCTTCACTACTGGGGACAAGGAAAGTCGCGCCTGGACATTTCGCGCCGGGGCAAAGGCGCCTGAGTGTGCCGGCGTGATCCACTCGGACCTGCAACGTGGTTTTATCCGGGCCGAGGTTGTCCATTGGGACGAGCTGCTCGGGCTCGGCTCCTGGGCGGCGGCGCGCGATGCCGGCAAGTTGCGCGTCGAGGGCAAGGAGTACGAGGTCACTGACGGCGATGTCATCGAGATCCGCTTCAACGTCTGACGGCGCCGGGGGAGCCGAAGGGCGCCTGGTCCTTGTCTCGACGCCGATCGGCAACCTGGGTGACCTCTCGCCTCGCGCTGTCTCCTCGCTTGCGGCCGCCGACTACTTGTACTGCGAAGACACTCGCCGGGCCATGAAGCTGCTGAGCCATGCCCGGATAACCGGCCCCCGCCTCGTGGCCCACCACCGCTTCAACGAGGCGGCGACAACGAGCGCGGCTCTCGAGCGCCTCAAGTCTGGTTCGGTGATAGCTCTGGTTACTGACGCGGGGACGCCGCTTGTTAGCGACCCTGGTGCGAGGCTCGTTCGTGCTGCCATCGCAGCCGGGTTCCAGGTAGAGGCGGTGCCTGGGCCCTCAGCAGCACTTACCGCGCTGGTCGTGTCCGGTTTGGCGACGGAGCGTTGGTGCTTCGAGGGTTTCATACCTCGCCAGGGCCGCCGGCGCGCCGACCGCCTTTGCGCAGTCGCTTCGGAAACGGAGCGCGCGGTCGTGATTTTCGAGTCCCCTTTCAGGGCTCAGCGCCTGCTCGATGACTTGGTGGCTGCGTGCGGAGAAGTGAGGCCCGCAGCCGTCTGCCGTGAGCTGACCAAGCTCCACGAAGAGGTTTGGCGCGGGCCGCTTGGAGAGCTTGCCGAACGCGCCCGGAACGCAAGGCCGCGGGGCGAGTACGTCGTCGTAGTGGGGCCGCGATAAAAGAGCCCACCCCCCGAACGGGCGTGGGCTGAGCGCGTCCCTGTACCCTGGGCGGGTGCCTCGGTTTTACGTCACGACACCGATCTATTACGTGAACGATGCCCCCCATATCGGGCATGCCTATACAACTGTGACGGCAGACGCATTAGCGCGCTGGCACAGGTTGGTGGGCGACGAGGTGATGTTCCTCACCGGGACCGACGAGCACGGGCTCAAAGTGAAACGCTCGGCGGAGGCCAACGGCCTGACGCCCGAGGAGCAAGCCGACCGCTACAGCGCTCGGTTCCGGGCTACTTGGCAATTGCTCGATATCTCCAACGACGACTTCATCCGCACGACCGAGCCACGCCACCATAAGGCTGTCCAGGCACTTATGCAGGCCGCGTACGACAACGGTTGGATCACGCCCGGCATCTACGAAGGCCTTTACTGTGTGGCATGTGAGGCTTATTACACAGAGGACGAGCTCATCAATGGCCGCTGCCCGGTGCATGACCGCCCGGTAGAACTGTTCAGGGAAGAGAACTACTTTTTCCGGCTTTCCGCTTTCGCTGACCGTTTGGGTGAGTGGTACGCGGCCGAGCCCGGCGCCGTGACGCCCGAAAGCAAGAGGAACGAGGCTCTCGGGCTCATCAAGGGCGGCTTGCAGGACGTCTCAGCCACACGCAGCTCCCTTGATTGGGGAGTGCGCGTGCCCTGGGACCCAAAGCATGTTTTTTACGTGTGGTACGACGCGCTCATCAATTACGCGACCGCGGTTGGTTACGCCGCGGACGAAGAGCGCTTTGCCAAGTGGTGGCCGGTCGTGCACCACCTGATAGGTAAAGACATATTGCGCTTCCACTGCGTCTACTGGCCGGCGCTTTGTATGGCGGCTGGTATATCCCCACCTCATCGGGTTTCGGTCCACGGCTACCTGCTGGTGGGTGGCGAAAAGATGTCAAAGACCGCGTTCAACCAGATCGCCCCGTCGGAGCTCATCGCCGACTTCGGAGTCGACGGGTACCGCTATCATTTCCTGAGAGACCAACAATTTGGGCCAGACGGCGAATTTTCTTACGAGGGCATGGTGTCGCGCTATAACGCGGACCTTGCGAACAACCTCGGCAACCTCCTTGCTCGCGTAAGCGCAGTTGTGGCACAAAAGTGCGGTGGCACTGGCCCAGCACCGAGGCCTGGCAGCCCCTTGGCGGGAGTAGTAGCAGACGTCTACCGCACGGCGGCAGCGGCTTGGGAGCGAGTCGCGCCGAGCGAGGCGCTCGAGGCGACCTGGCGCCTTGTGCGCGCAGCCAACGCTGCTCTCGAGACTGCCGAGCCATGGCGCGCCGAGCCTGGTCCCGAAGTAGACGCGGTACTTGGAGACGCGCTTGAGATGCTCAGGATTGTTGCGGTACTCGCAAGCCCGGCGCTCGTCCGTGCTCCGCAGGAAATCTGGCGACGCATCGGCCTCAGCGGTTCTCCCTCCGCGCAGCGGCTCCCCGACGCGGCCAAGTGGGGTGGTTACCCGGGAGGCCTTCCGGTCGAGCGCGGGACGCCGCTTTTCCCGCGGGTGAACGCGTAATCGTCGAGGTGTGGTGCGACAGCCACTGCCATGTCCCGTACGAGGGGCTTGGCACCGAGGCTATAGACCAAGCCCGGGAAGCCGGTGTGACGCGCTTGGTGACCGTTGGCACAGACGCTGAGCAATCGCGCCTCGCGCTCGAAGTTGCTGCCGAGCATGAAGGGGTCTGGGCAACTGTCGGTCTTCACCCTCACGATGCCTCGAGGGGCGTGGCAACGGTCCAGCCGCTCGTTCGGGGCCAGCAGAAGCTTGTAGCGATCGGTGAATGTGGACTCGACTACCACTACGACTTTTCGCCGCGACCGCAACAGCGCGAGGCTTTTGCGGCCCAAGTTGCCTTGGCCAACGAGCACGGCCTCGCCTTGGTGGTCCACACCCGCGAGGCCTGGGATGACACCTTCGACATCCTGAGTTCCGTTGGTGTGCCGGAGCGGACGGTTTTCCATTGCTTTACGGGCGGAGCACTCGAGGCGCGGCGAGCACTCTCCGTCGGAGCGTGGCTGTCCTTCAGCGGCATAGTGACGTTCAAAACGGCTGACGACGTGCGCGCGGCGGCTGCCCTCTGCCCGCTGGACCGTTTGCTTGTCGAGACGGACTCACCGTATTTGGCCCCGGTCCCGCACCGGGGTCGGCAAAACTCGCCTGCGCTCCTACCTATTGTGGGCGCGGCTGTGGCGGCAGCCAAAAAGGCCGACGTGGCCGAGGTGGAGGCCGCGAGCTGGGAGGGCGCTGCCCGGGTCTTCAGGCTGTGACGCTGTCGCGGGCGGACCTGTTGCGCCTCTTGGAGGACAACCGGTTAGCGCCGAGCAGGGCGCTTGGGCAGAATTTTGTCGCGGACCCGAACACTGTCCGCCGTGTGGTGCGACTTTCAGGGACGGGCCGGGGGGACCACGTGGTAGAAGTGGGCGCAGGGCTAGGTTCTCTCACGCTCGCGCTTGCCGAGTCCGGGGCCTGCGTGACAGCTATCGAACGAGACCGCTGGCTCGTGCCGGTACTGAGAGAAGTATTGCAGGAACGAGCTCCAGGAGCTGCCGTGAGGGTTGTTGAAGCCGACGCGATGGAGCTCGACTGGCCGGGCCTACTGGCGGGAGACGACGACTGGGCGCTCGTGGCAAACCTGCCCTACAACATCGCGACGCCACTCGTTGCCGATCTTTTGGACACTGTTGGCCAGGTCCGGCGAATGACCTTCATGGTGCAGCGAGAAGTGGCGGAACGACTTGTCGCCGAGCCCGGCGGGCACGCTTACGGCGCCGTCTCCGTGAAGGTGGCCTACTGGGCGGAGGCGGCGATCCTCGGGAGCGTGCCATCATCGGTCTTCGTGCCTCGTCCCAAGGTTGGTTCTGCCATCGTGGGCATTAGTAGGCGGCCGCGCCCGGCAGTGGACCCGGCAGCGGTGACGGCCGAGGCACTTTTTGCCGTGGTCCGGGCCGGGTTCGCCCAGAGGCGCAAGATGTTGCGCCGCGCGCTCTTCGACCTGGCCGTGCCGACGGGAGCTTTCGAGCTGGCCGGCGTCGACGGGCAGGCACGTGCTGAGCAGCTCTCGGTGGAGCAGTGGGGAAAGTTGGCCGCCGCGATCACGTCTTTGCGAGGGGAGCGATTACCCTGATGCTGCCTACCGCTTGGCCGTCGTGGCACTAGGGGCCGAGGGTGTGCGCGCCCTTGCAAAACTGACACTTTCGCTCCGGGTCACCGGTGTGCGCAAGGACGGCTTCCACCTTCTCGAGGCAGAGATGGTGAACGTCGACCTCGCCGACACGCTCTACTTCTCCGAAGGCGACGGGCTGGAAGTTGTGCTCGGTGAGGGCGCACGGGCGAGCGGGTTTGGTGACGTGCCCCGAGACAAGTCAAACTTGGTGATGCGCGCCCTCGAGCGCGCGAGACGCCGAGCCCTCGTCCGCCTGGAAAAACGCATCCCTGTTGGTGCAGGGCTAGGAGGAGGCTCGTCGGACGCGGCTGCCGTCCTGCGCTGGGCCGGCCTGATGGGAGCGCAAGGGGCCCGGATCGCGAGCGAGCTCGGTTCTGACGTGCCCTTTTGTTTGGCCGGAGGAGGCCGAGCGGTTGTCAGTGGGGCGGGGGAGGTGGTCAGGCCGCTGCCGTTCGACGACGTTGCCGGTGAGGCGTACACCCTCGCAGTGCCCCCCTTCGGGGTCCCTACGGGGGCCGTCTACAGGGCCTGGGACGACCTTGGCGGCCCAGTTTCGGACAATTTCAACGACCTCGAGCCTGCGGCGCTACGGGTTGAGCCACGCCTCGGGTACTGGCGGGACCTGCTCGGGGAAGCGACAGGGAGGCTGCCGCGGCTAGCGGGCAGCGGCTCCACTTGGTTCGTGCCCGGCGCTTACCCCGGAAAGGGGCGGGTGGTGGTGCACTGCGCGCGGCCGTAAGCCGCGCACTAGGCGAGGTCGGCGGGCTGAGGGGGCGCACACGCACGGGTTCGAGCGGGCCCGAGTAACCCGCGTGACGTCCCTGCACCCGCGTTACGTCCCGGTCGTTGAGCGACCGTTCGGTAACGCAGTTACCCGAAACGCAAGAAGTTACTTGCCAGCGCGCCTCTGCCAACGGGTCGCCTTCAGCATCTTCTTGTGCTTCTTCTTCCGCATGCGCTTGCGGCGCTTCTTGATCAGCGAACCCATGGCGGGTTGTCAACTTAGCCGATGTGGCGACGGGACCGCCAGGCCGGATTATTTGGGACGTTGTCAGGCGGCCGAGGTTGTCTTGGGCGGCGGGGTACCAAGCCTCGGGAGCGGGTCGGCACTTCCGGGCCAGCGCCTCCGGGACGCGCTCGACAGCCGGCGCATCAGGGTAAGAGCGCCAGGGTCATCCTCACCGGGCCTCACCTCGATGGCGCCCGCTTCTACCATTTCGTCGATGATCTCCTCACCGAGCTCGCTCCGGACAACCGTGAGGGTCCAGTCCTTCAGCTCCCCAATCCCGCCGGCCGAAATATCCGCGTGCTCTGCTGCAAAGTCAGGGCAAGATGTGCAGCCCTCGCGCGTCCAAGCGTGGCCCGCCTTGAGAGGCACCTCGTGATAGGACCCGTCGTGGCACCAGATCTGGAAGACCCCTTTGATGTTGATTTTGGCGATGTTGGCGCGCGATAGGCCGTACTGCGCCTCGAAGAACTCTTCGAAGATCGAGTCGTTGAAAGTTTTCGAGCACATCAGGCCGATCGAAAGCGCCAGACGGCGGCCCACTTTGCCAGCCTTGCGCGCCCGCATCACCATCGGCGCCGAGGCTTGGCAGCCCATGCCCACCAGGGCGATGCGCTCGGCGCCGCTGGCGACCGCCTCGGCATAGGCGAGGGTATTTGCCGAATAGGTGTAACGGCTCCCGGCTGCCTCGAGCACCTGCTCACGCGTGCGGGCCATCCCAGGGACAGCTCGCCACCCAGAGCCGTCGCCTTCGAGCCGACATACAAGCGCGGCGTCGATGCGGTCGTGCTCGAGGCACCAAATGAGGATGGCGGATACGACGCCACCGTCCTGCCCGGCGGCCGCCAGCTTTGGGTCGGTGGTGCGCGCAAGGACAATGGAGCGTGCCATGCCGGCTTGCTCGTCGGGAGAACGCTCGCGCCCGTTCAGTTGAAAGTCTGCTTCTTTTTCCCAAGAGCGGAACCTTGGGCAGGCCCTGGTGCAGCTGGTACAGCCCTTGAGGCCATGTGTGCAGCCGCCCGGGCCAAGCTCGTCCTCGAGGTGGTAAGGCTTGTAAGCGCCATTTGCGGTGTCATAACCGAGGACGTCGTGCGGGCAGGCGATAATGCACGCCGCGCAACCCGTACATAGCCCAGAGGTGACGACCTCGTCGTAGAGGTCGGCCCATTCGGCTTTCCAGCGCTCAGGCGCAGGCCGCTGCTCAGTAAGGCTCACGGGTAGAGCCTAATGGGAGCGCTGGCCCGACGCAGCCACAAGCGAGGCACATTGGGAGTTGTCCATACCATTCGGAGCTCAAGCACCATTCGGAGCTCAAGAGCTGGGCGGGATGCCGCACCAGGCAATTCCGAGATGCCATGCTAAGGGGGGTGCAACTGCTCGGTCGCGTCAGCTCGGGCGGCGCCGACTTCGTGCGCCAACCCGTGGTGCTCACGTTCCCGCCCGACCTTGCGAGCGTCGCGGGTGCCCGCGCCGCGGTCGCGGAGCTCGCAAAACAGTGGGCCTGCAGCGAAGACGTAACCGAGGATGCGCGAGTAGTCATTTCAGAGTTCATGAGCAACGGGGTGCTTCACGCCCGTACTCAGCTCGAAGTGGTGGTCGGCCTCCTGGTGGACGGGGCGTTGCGGATCGAAGTGCACGATGCGAGCTCCGCGCCGCTCCTCCCGCCACCCGAGGCGGAGGACTTCGACGCCACTCTGCTAGATGAACCACGCCTTGACCAGCGCGAGGACGACAACCCGCCCGCACCACCCGCGACAGGGCGCGGGCTGCTGGTTGTTGGTGCGCTCTCAACGCAGTGGGGGTGGTCGCTGCAACCAACCGGCGGCAAGGTCGTGTGGGCCGAAGTCGGCGACGCGGCCGGCCAAGACCCGTCCAAGAAAGCCCCAAACGCCGGGTTGCCTGAGCCCGCTATGCGCACTGTGCGGCTCATTGCTTTGCCGGTCCGGTTGCTGAAGGCTTCCGAAGACCATTTTGACGACCTTTTCCGTGAGCTCCAGATGGCGAGCCTCGCTGTGCCGCCCAAGGACGGCCAAAGGCGGGGGGTGCCGGCGACCGTTTCGGGCGCCACTGGCGGGACGGGCCTGCCTCAGGCAGCCGCCGCCAGGTTGGTTCCCTTGGCAGAAACAGTCCGGAGCCGCTTTTCTCCCCTCCGCAGCCCACTGCGTCAAGCGATCTGGGAGGCGGTGCACCGCGGCGACCGGTTGGTGGACGTCGATTTGCTCGTCGACGCCGGCTTGGCGAGCACGTTCGCGCTTGCCGACCAATTGGTCAGTGAGTCGGCCCAAGCGGCATCGGGAGGAGAGCTCCTGACCGAGCCACCTCCCGCCGAAGTCCTTGCTTGGCGGAGGTGGCTACGCAAAGAGATTTACGACCAGATTGCGGGTAGGCCGCCGCAAGCGTGCCCTTTCCCTGTGGCACCCTTGCCGGGCGGCGATGGCGGGCCGCGTTCCAAAACCCTTGGCACCGCTCGGAGACGTGCGCTTACCGAGGTGGCGGACGTCCTCGCCGCAGCGCCTTTGCCGTACGTGGCCGAGGTTGGAGGGGCACCGCGCGAGGAGGCATTGAGCAGGGGGCCGGGAGGGACCGACGACCCAGTGGCCACAAGGGCGCTCCAACGCACTGTGGGCTACCTGGGCGCGACGCGAGCGATGATCTGCCTTCTCGAGGACGATAACGAAACCATTTACTTTGGTGCTTCAGTCGGTTTCTCGCAGCCCGTTACGCAGTACTGGAGCAGTTTTCCACTTTCGGCTGACCTACCGGCATCTGAGTGCATCCGGACGGGGACGGCTTTGTTCTTCCGGACTTTTGCCGAGCTCGACGAGCGCTACCCGATATTCCTCTCGACTCCTGCCGAGAGCGACCCATGTATAGCTTGCCTACCGATAGCCGTCAACGGGCAACCACCTGTCATGGGGTGCTTGACCATCGGCTTCGGGCGCGCGCGCGACTTTAGTTCTGGCGACAGGTCCTTCTTGGCACAGCTGGTGAACGAGCTAGGCAGCTACATCGGCGAGGTGCGGGGCCAGCGAGCCGCCGCTTTCGCTGAGCGACGGTCGCTGGCCGTTGAGGAGGCGCAAGCCAGGGTCTCGGCGGCGGCCACAGTCGAAGACGCGTTGGGCGAAGTGGTGGCATCAATTGTGCCCGCCATAGCAGACGCCGTCTGGGCGCATTTCCTGCAAGATGACGGGAATTTTCGTGGCATCACGAGCCGCCATCGCGACCACACGCGCGACACTGTGGCGCGGCAAGTCCTCCACGAGCACGAGCTCACGGCCCGCTCGGCGAGCATTGTCGCCGAGTGCGCGCGCACGGGGCAAGTGCGCTTGTTGCAACACGTGAGCGATGCCGCAATGGCCAGCGCCGCCCGGGGGCCGCGCGACCTGGAAATGCTCAAGCACCTCGGTGTCGGCTCCGTGGGCGCCGTGCCCGTCAAGGCCGGCGATAAGGTCGTTGCGGTCGTGACGGTCGCCAACGATCCCGGCCGCTTTATAAACGAACAGGAGGTGGAGGCGCTCAAACGGCTTGCGGCCGCCGCGGGGGACAGCATCTCCCGGTTGCGCACATGATGAGCCCTCCAAACGCCGCCGACCGCCGAGGAACGGCAGGGGACGAGGTTCAAGCGATCGTCGCGGAGATGACCCTCGACGAAAAGGCCGCGCTCACTGCGGGGGTAGGTTCCTGGCACACCTTTGCCGTGCCGAGGGTCGGCGTCGGGAGCGTCAAGATGACCGACGGGCCGAACGGGGCGCGGGGCGAGACCGGGGAAGGCGGCGTGAGCCTCACGCCCTCTGTTTGTATCCCCTCGGCTACCGCCCTCGGGGCCACTTGGGACCCCGAGGTCGTGGGGCAGGCCGCCGCTGTCGTCGCGCGCCAGGCGCGGGCGAAATCGGCCCGGGTCTTGCTGGCGCCCACAGTCAACCTGCACAGGCACCCTCTTTGGGGCCGCAATTTCGAGGCATTTTCCGAGGATCCCTTCCTCACCGGCCGCCTTGCGGTCGCGTACATCCAATCGGCGCAAGCCGAGGGCGTGATCGCCACCGTGAAGCACCTCGTGTGCAACGAAACCGAGTACGAACGGCGCTCTTGCTCCTCGGAAGTCGACGAGAGGACGCTGCGGGAGCTCTACCTATTACCTTTTGAGATGGCAGTGCGGACCGGGCGAGCGCAGGCCGTGATGACGAGCTATAACCGGGTAAATGGGCGCCACGTCCCTGACGACCCGAGGATCCTTGCCGAGATCCTAAGAGGTGAGTGGGGTTTTGATGGCATCGTCATGAGCGACTGGTCCGGCCTCCTATCGACGGTGGAGGCCGCGCAAGCTGGCCTCGATATAGAAATGCCAGGGCCGGCACGAGCCTTCGGCCCTCATTTGGCCGGGGCGGTACGCGAGGGAAAGGTGCGTGAGGGAGACCTGGACGCAAAAGTCGGCCGGTTGCTAACGGTCTTCGCCCGCTTCGGGGCCCTCGCCGAGGAAGAGCGTGCTGAAGATCCGCAAGACACTCCCGAAGACAGGGCGATCATCAGGCGTGCTGCGGTCGAATCCGTTGTCCTTTTGAAGAACGAAAGCGCTCTGCTCCCTCTCGACGTGGAGAATGTTTCCCGCGTGGGGCTTATCGGCCCGGCCGCCGTCAACTTGGCGATCGTCGGGGGAGGGAGCGCGCGGGTCACGCCGCACTATTCTTTGTCGCTTCGCGACGCTCTCGCAGCGCGGCTTGGACCGGCTTGCACCGTGGAGGTCAAGGAGGGTTGCACACTGCCCACGGCTCCCTCGCCGGCGGCGGCGTGGCAGGGCCCGGGCGCCCTTTACGGGCAGAAGCGGCACCCAGGCGACGACGCCATGATCGAGAGCGCAGTTGAGCTGGCACGAAATGTTGACCTCGTAGTCCTCGCGGTCGGCACTAATTCTTTCTGGGAATCAGAAGGTTATGACCGCTGGGACATGAAGCTCCCGGGCGCGCAGGAAGAGCTGGTGGACCGCGTACTTGACGCTAACTCTCGCACGGTTGTCGTGCTCAACAGCGGGTCCCCGGTCGAAGTGCCCTTTGCCGACCGTGCCCTGGCCATCCTCCAGTGCTGGTTTGGGGGCCAAGAGCTCGCAAATGCTCTCGTCGACGTGTTGGTCGGCGATGCCGGTCCGGGTGGGCGGTTGCCCGTGAGCTTCCCCGTGAGCCTGGAGCATACGCCGGCTTACGGAAATTTCCCAGCCGAGTCGAGCGCAGTGCGTTACGGCGAGGGCCAGTTGGTCGGGTACCGCTGGTACCAGGCGCGTCACCTGCCAACGCGGTTTGCTTTTGGCCACGGGCTCTCCTACACGACGTTCAAGATCGGGCCTGTCAGGTTGAGCGCCAGCGAGTTGCTGCCAGGCGGCACCATCTCAGTGGAGGTAGAGGTGCATAACACAGGGCAGCGCTATGGGAGCGAGGTCGTGCAGTTTTATGTTGCCCCTCCCTCGGCGGGCGGGCTCCAGCCGGGAGGCAGGTTGCGGCCGCCGAAAGCTCTCAAGGGGTTTGCAAAGGTAAGGCTCCACCCCGGTGAGCGGGCAACCGTGACGGCAGAGCTCACCGAGCGCAGCTTCGCTTATTACGACGTCGCTGACAGGGCATGGCCAGCCCTCTTGGACCGGCTGGTGCGAACGGGTACGACCGGCCGCGAGGGCTTGCACCGCAGCCAAGACGGGTGGTACCTCGACGGGGGCACCTACCAGGTTGAAGTCGGAAGAAGCTGCGACGATATTTGTGAGCGCCTTGCCGTCGAGGTGGAGGGCCGTCCCGGCCCTTTGCCTCCCCGAGCCCCTCTGGGCTGAAGCGGCCAGGCGCTACGAGTTCCCGAGAGGGGCAGCGTGAGAGTCAATTTCGCCTATGGCATGACTGGCGTCAATGTGGAGCTTCCCGATGCCCGCACGACCGTAGTCCGCGCCGCCCGTGTTCCGCCCGCGCAGGACAAGACAATACCGGACCAATGGCAGGCTCAAGTGCTGGCTACCATAATGCGGCGTTCGCGGGTGGTTGTACGTACCGGCTTCCTCTCCGATGGGGACCTCGCGCAAGTGCACCTCGAACAGGTCCACGACATCGCGCAGGTGGTTTCGGAGATGGGCCCTGGTGCCTCGGTCTGCGCGCTCCCGGAGGGCCCCACGACGGTGCCTTACATTGCCTGAGGTAACCAACATCGCCTCACAGGGCGATGTCATTGACTAAAGTCCTGCTGGCTGCGCCGGACAAGTTCCGCGGGAGCCTGGCCGCAAAGCAAGCTTCTCAGGCGATGGCGGCGGGGGCAGCCGCCGCTGGATGGGGTGCCCTGCAACTTCCCCTCGCGGATGGAGGAGAGGGAACGCTCGACGTGCTCGGTGGCGCCAATCGCGAAACCGTTGTCACTGGGCCGCTCGGCCAACCTGTCGCTGCTTCCTGGCAGCTCCAAAATGGCCGTGCCGTTATAGAGATGGCAACAGCTTCGGGGTTGTCGCTGGTGGGCGGCAAACAAGGCAATGACCCCGTCCGCGCTAGCACCCGGGGGACGGGGGAGCTGATCGCCGAAGCGATAGAGCAGGGTGCGCGAGAGATAATCGTTGCGGTAGGCGGGTCCGCGACAACCGATGGCGGCTTGGGCGCGCAAGAGGCCCTGGAGGGCGTCCCGTTTAGCGACCTGGGCGTTTCAGTACGGGTGGCTTCTGACGTCGAGACACTTTTTCTCGATGCAGCGAGAGTTTTTGGCCCCCAAAAGGGCGCCGGTGAAGCTGCTGTCGTACTGCTTACTGAGCGGCTCGAAAAGCTCGGGCAGGCCTACGCAGACCGCTACGGTGTGGACGTCCGCTCCGTCCCTGGGAGCGGCGCGGCCGGCGGGCTGGCCGGCGGGCTGGCGGCTTTGGGGGCCGAGATCGTCCCTGGGTTTGCTTTGGTTGCCTCTACCCTCGGTCTCGACAAGGCGGTCCGCGAGAGTGGCGCCGTCGTGACCGGTGAGGGCCGGCTCGACAGCACCTCCTTCAGCGGCAAGGTTGTCGGTGGGGTCTTCGGGCTAGCCAAGGGGGCGGGCGTGCCCTACCTCGCCGTCGTCGGTTCCTCGCTCCTGGGGGAGCCAACAGCGCTCAGGTTCGCGTCGCTGACGGAGCTCTACGGGGAACATGCAGCCTGGCACAGGCCGGCTGAGCTGGTTGCGGAGGTAACCCAGACCTGGCTCGAGAGCCTGGGGCGGAGCGGCTGAGCGCACTAGCTCTCGGGGTAACCTTCCTGGTATGCCGTACGAGGACCTGCCCTATGACCAGCTCCGCTCATATTCGCCTGAGCTCAGCTGGCCTGCGGACTTGGAGATTTTTTGGAAGACCACCTTGGAGGAGAGCCGTGCGCTTGTTGCGCCGCCGAACTTTACCAAGGTGTCCACGGGGCTTTGCCTCGTGGACACATTTGACGTGACCTTTTCCGGGTTCGGGGGCCACCTTGTCCGGGGGTGGATGCATGTGCCCGCCAATGTGACCGGTCCTCTCCCAACCGTGGTCCGCTACCAAGGTTATGGGGGTGGCCGCGGCCTCGCGATCGACGTGAGCCCATGGGCCCTTGCTGGCTACGCAACGTTTGTGATGGACAACCGCGGCCAGGGCTCCGCCTGGAGCCCGGGCGATACACCGGACCCTGTTGGTGCGGCGCCCTCGCACCCGGGCTTCATGACTCGAGGGATCCTCGACCGCAACGAGTATTTTTACCGGCGGGCATTTACAGATGCAGTCTTGGCCGTAGACGCGGTCCGTGCGCACCCACTCGTGAGGCACGACCGAGTAGCAGTGACGGGGGGGAGCCAGGGCGGCGCGCTGACGATCGCGGTGGCTGCTCTTGAGCCGAGTATTTGGGCCGCCATGCCCGACGTCCCCTTCTTATGCGACTTTCCGAGAGCTACTGAGATCGTTGACACCGACCCCTACTGCGAGATCGTTCGCTACCTGAAGGTCCATCGCGACCAAGTGGACGCCGTTTTCTCAACCCTGGCATACTTCGACGTCGCCGCCCTGGCCAAGCTTGCTCAGGCACCAAGCCTTTTTTCCGTGGCGCTCATGGACACCCTCTGCCCACCCTCGACCGTCTATGCAGCATTTAACCGCTACAGCGGGCAAAAGCAGATCGTGGAGTACCCCTTCAACGATCACGAAGGCGGCGAGCTGTACCACCGGGCCCGGCAGCTCCAGTGGCTCAAGTCGTTGGTGTGATCTCGCTATGCAGGAGGTAGCTCTCGGCTACGAGCAGCGCCGTTCTGAGCCAGCGACGTTCGCAGCGTGCGTGGCGACGGTGCTCGAAGTACCGCTCAGTGCTGTGCCCTTGCCGCGGCCGGGCGAGGGCCCCACCTCCAGCTGGTTGATGTCTCGCTGGCTCGGAGGCATGGGCCTCGGGTTGGTGCCAGTGGCGGCACCCGCGACTTTCGCATGGGCGGGGCCGTGGATCGCTCGGGTCGTGCCTGCCAGCGGTGGTGAGGCCCGTTTCGTGGTGATGTACGGGGTACCTTCGGGAGTCGCCTGGGACCCGTCAGGTGCCACTGAGGAGGATTGGACGATCGTCGATGGTTTCCTCATTGCCCCCGGAGATATTGCGCTGGCCCGGCCACCTCAGGCAGCGCCCGCGGCCACAAGAGGCCGGGTCGAGGAGATCTGGGTTGCCAGTGCCGCCGGCGAAACCGCCGAGCGCCTGGACCGGGTGGTCGCGCTTGCCGGCAAAGGCCTCCAGGGTGACAGGCACGTCCTCGGGACGGGCACTTTCCCCTCCGGGTTGCCGGGGAGCGCTTTGACGCTGATCCAAGCGGAAGTTTGCGAGTCGTTTTCCCCGCCCCTGGTCGCCAACGAGCACCGCCGGAACATCGTCACCCGCGGCATCGAGCTCAATGCTCTCGTTGGTTACGACTTCAGGATCGGCGAGCTGCGCTGCCGTGGTATGCGCCTGTGCGAACCCTGCAAGGTGGTGTCCCGCTATGCGGGCCGACCCGTGCTGCGCCCGCTTGTCCATCGGGGTGGTCTCAGGGCCGACATCCTCGAGGACGGTGTCATCTCGGCAGGAGACGAAATAGCCGCCGCGCCCGGTCAGCCGGCCTGAGGCGCGGGGCGACGAAGGTGCCGGGCGACCCGGCGGCCGCCCGGGAGCGCTACTTGGGCTCGGGGACCAGCCGCAGGTACGGCAACGGGCTCTTCCAACCGTTGGGGAACTTCTTGGCTGCTTCCTCGTCCGAGACGTTGGTCCGGATGACGACCTCATCTCCCTGGCGCCAGTCCACGGGGGTGGACACGGCAAACCTATCTGCCACCTGGCATGCGTCGACGAGGCGAAGGACCTCGTCAAAATTACGGCCAACTTCGTCCGGGTAAGTGAGCGACGCCTTGACCGTCTTGTCCGGGGTGATCAAGAAGACGGAGCGGACGGTGACGCTCGGGGCCGGGTGCCTTGGGTCGCCGGCGCCCTCGGGGAGCATGCCGTAAAGGGTTGCTATCACCAAATCAGGGTCGGCGATGATCGGGTAGGTGATGGCGTGCCCGAAGGCAGTTTCGATCTCCCCTTCCCATTCCTTGTGCCGCGACACCGAGTCCACGCTGAGGCCGATGACCTTTGTCTGTCGCTTTGCGAACTCAGGTTCGAGAGCCGCCAAGCGGGCCAGTTCTGTCGTGCAGACGGGCGTAAAGTCCTTCGGGTGGGAAAATAACATTGCCCACGAACTACCCATCCATTCGTGGAAATTTATCCACCCGTGCGTACTGTCCGCTTCGAAGTTCGGCGCTGGCGAATTGATCCGTAGCGACATGGTCTTGGTCTCCTTCATCTCGCAGGCAAAGCCTTCGGCGGGGCAGGCCGGCCGTACCCGGCTACCCGCGCCAGCATAAGGAGCCTGTCCGGAGCGGGCTAGGGACAAAGGTCCTTTTCAAGCCCTCGGTCAAGTCCTCGACCCTTGTGGTTGCGTGCCAGACGCCCACTTGAGCGGTTGCACGTCCTGCAACGCGCCCTGTGCTCAGTAACCGGGCTTGGCGTAACGTGTCCTTTTAGAGGTCGTTGATGATGGAAACCCCGAGGCCAGCGCCGAACTTGGGCTGTACACGCACGAAGATACCCGCCTTGTGCATGCCAGTCCCTTCTAGGTCCGGGTTCCTCATGGCAGGAACTCGTCCTGTTCTGCCTTGGTCAACGACGTGACTGCCAAGCTCTGGGCGATGGGCAGCAATTGTGCGAACGGGTAGTAGGGAACTGATGGCATCACTTCTATGCCATCGGAAGGATCCGATACACCGAGGACACTGCCAGAACTTCCCCAAGCGACGGAGGGGTAAGCGTTCGTCGTAGAAGTAAAAGCAAGCAGCGGCGCACTGGCCGTGAGGTCCCACACTTCGACTTTCCCGTTTACCCCGCTGAGCGCGGCTAGGTCGTCGGACGGGGACAAGACGTAGCTGAGCTCGTACCCATTGACCTCCGGCCCGAAGCGCCGCGTTTTTAGGTTGAAAAAGGTGACGCCGACTTGATCGGCCAGGAGCACTCGCCCGCCCGGCATGACGGTGGCTTCCGACCAGGAGTCGCGCTGGGGGATGGTCGCGACAAGCTTGGGTGCCTCACCCGTAGTGCCGGCCCAGACGAACAGCTTGCTGGGGCCATTGAGGAGCACCGGCGTGGACAGCAAGCGGGGCTGGTCGCCGGAGAAACCGGCTGGGTAGTCGTCGTAGCCCTGCAAGACGAACTGGGCGGCCGGTATGCGTGAGGCCCAGTGCCAGTCAAGGGCGCCGCCGTGGGCGTCTAGCCCGGTCGCCGCCTCTCCGGTGACCAATAGGGAGCGCCCATCGGGTGAAAACTGAAAGGTTTCGTAATAGCTCCAGCCGCGGGGCAACATAAGGCGCGCAACTGGAGCAACCGGGACCGCCGTGCCGGCGCTGGCGACTTTCCAGACGTCGACCGTTCCCTCGTTGTTGGCGGCGAGGTAATTCCCGTCCGGGCTGAAGCTCAGTGTCGTGTAGGTTGCCGCCGAGGTTGCCGTCGGGGACAGGTGGGCCTTGGGCGGCACGAGCCAGCCGCTGGTCGAGGTTCGCCAGTCCCAAAGCAGGACGCCCCCCGACTGAGTGGCTGCCGCGAGCAAGTTAGTGCGGGGGCTAAAGGAGATTGCCTGGGGTAGGTACTGGCCTTTCAGGAACTGGTCCAGCGTGGCCTGCCAGTCCCAAAGCAAGCTACCGTCCAAGAGGAACTGCCCGTTGGGGCTGAAAGCGACGTTGAAACCTAGGCCCTCGTTGGTGTACTTGAGGTAGACAGGTCCCGTGGCGGGGCCGAGCCAGAGCCACACGACTGGGTCTTCCGTCGCCACTGCGAGCGCACCGCTCGTGCTCCAGGCGAGCCCAGTCGCCTCGTCGACGTCGCCCGAGTGCGTGCCCAGGGAGACGGGCAGGGTGAGGGGCCGGGCTATCGTTGCAGTGGCAGGGGAGTAGGGCTCGACGATGTCGACATGTTGACCAACGCTAGCTATTGCGAGCTGCCCGTCATCGGGCGAAAATGCAGCGGTGCCATTGCCCCCGATGGGGAAAGTCGCTAGGCGGTGCCCGTCCGCTCGCCAGATCTCTGTCTCAGACGGCCCGATCGCCGCAAGCAACTGTCCGTCAGGGCTGAAAACGAGCCCTGATATGTACTTCATGCCGGCGACCGGCTTCAGCGTCGCCACCCTCTGCCCAGTGAGGGGCCGTTGCAGCACTACCTGCCCGCTGGTCTCGGCAACGGCAAGGAGAGACGCCTGGCGGTTGAGCGCTGGTTCTGGCGGAAGTTGCTTGACTGAGTTGTTGTCTGCCACGACGGAAACCGTGGCGAGCGCCTTGAAGCTGGATGTCTTGCCCCATCTCCAAGAAATGAGCTGATGGACTATAGATTGCCCAGCTTTGGCCGGGTAAAAGCGCGAGATGAGGGCCAGCACGTCCTTTCCGTCCGGGCTGAACTGCGTTGAGTTGACAACGGCGTTGTTGATCGTGAGCGTGTAGGGGTTCACTGCCGACCCAGGCCCCGATTGTTGGAAGAGGTCCCAAACCGTGATGAAGGCAACGCCGTTGTAGCCCACTTGGCTTGAGACCGCCCAGTGCCCGCTGGGGTCAAATGGCCATTGACTTTCGTCCCTTTCAGTGCTGCTTGGTGGGATAACGGCTTTTAGCGACGACGCCGCCACTGCAGAGCGCAGGGCGTCTTCAGCCTGGACAGTTGGAGAATAGTCGTAGGCCTTGAGACCGAGCACGAGGGCCAACTGCGGATCTACTGCCAGCTGGACCTGGGATTCCTGGGCAACGTAAAGAGAAGATGCCCGGTCCCTTTGGATCTCGGCCTGCTTGCGCTGGTTAACTGCGGTTCGCCACTCAACCGCCGTGAGAGCGACCAGCAAAGCCATGACGACTGAGATCGCGAGCGCTACTGTTACTGAACCTCGCTGGCGACGGATAGCGGCTTGACGGCTCTCCCGGACCAGGCGCTGTTGCTGAGGGAGGACCGGGAGGTTACCGCTGACCCGCTCGTCCAGCCACCTCTCCGCCTCTGTGAGCTCGCGCCCGCGGAGCAACAAGCTGCGGTCGTTGCCCTTTTGGGACCAGCGTTCCGATTGGGTGAGCAAGCGAGTATGGAAATGGACTGCTTCGATGTCGGTCGAGAGCGCCTCAATGAGCTCAGCGAGCTGCCTTTCGTAACCATCGGCGCCGGCGGTCGCGCTTTCAGTGAAGGAGATGAACTGCAATGCAGCCAATGCAGGAGGGATCTGGTCATCGGGGACATCCCGGGCTAGGACCGGTATGAGCCTTTTCCCGAGCCCTAGCGCCCGGTCGAGCTCCTGGCGGCAATATGTTGACTCGACTGACTCGGGCGAGATGACGAAGACCAACGCGTCTGCCTCGAGTATCGCTTGCTCGATCTCTGCCCGCCAGGGCGATGAGGGGAAGATCCCCTCGCGGTCGACCCAGCAAGTGAAGTGCTTCGCCGAAAGGGCGTCCTGAAGACGGTCGACGAACGCCGTCTCGGTTTTCCGGGCGTAAGAAATAAAGACGTCGGCCAACGTCCCGAATTGTAGTGCGTGAGCTGGGGCCGCTCGGCACTTTGCGTGCCTGGGCCCTCGAACCTTCTGGGGCTACAACTCAGGTGCTCAGCGCGTCACCGCTCCGGACCGGCGCTAGGGTACCCGACATGACTGCCCATCTCGAGCTCAACATCGACTGGCACCGCTCCTTTGGTGAAAGAAACCCTTTGTTATTTGGCTATTTCCTGGAGCACTTCCATCGCCAGATCTACGGTGGCATCTTCCAGCCCACTTCTTCCGCCGGCTCGTCTGGTTTACGCTTGGACGTCATCGAGGCGATCCGACGGTTGCAGCCGGCGGTTGTGCGCTGGCCGGGAGGGTGCTTCGCGTCGAGCTACCACTGGCGCGACGGCATTGGGCCGCAACGCTTGCCTTCCTTCGATAAAGCCTGGCGGGCAGAAGAGCCGAACACCTTCGGGACCGATGAGTTCGTAGCTTTTTGCCGCGCCGTTGGCGCGGAGCCGTACATCTGCACAAATGGCGGTACTGGGACGCCCGAGGAAATGAGCGACTGGGTTGAGTACTGCAACCTGAGCGGCAAGAGCCGCAACGCGCGGTTGCGTGTTGACAACGGCAACGCGCAACCCTTTGGCGTCCGCCTATGGAGCATCGGTAACGAAAACTACGGAGATTGGGAAATTGGCGCCCGGGACGCTGCCGAGTGGGCGCGTTACGTACGCGAATCAGCCAAAATGATGCGCCGCGTCGACGACCGGGTCGTCCTGTCGGCCCCCGCCTGCGGTGACATCGACTGGGACGTCGGGTTGCTCCGGTGCGCAGGCGAACAGTTGGACTTGTTGGCGGTACATGGCTACGCCGCCCACGGTGGCGCTTCCTACGAACAGATGGTCGCTCGTGCTGGTTACCCCGAGCAGAAGATCGCACGAGCGGAGCAAATGCTCGAACTGGTGGGCCTGACTGGGCGGGTGCGTATCGCCTTCGACGAGTGGAACCCGAGGCATTGGCACCATCCCGGCCACGCGGGCAGGGGACGCCCAAACTTGGACGAATGGGCGCGCAATGACGATAACTCCACTTACACAATGGCTGACGCTGTGCTTCATGCATGTTTCCTCAACTCAGCCCTCAGGCATTGCCAAAGCGTCGCCATCACGAACTTCTCGCCTCTTGTGAACACGCGGGGCCCGATCTATGCCTACGACGGTGGAGTCGTGCTGAGGCCGACGTACCACGTGTGCGAGCTTTACGCGTCGAGGACGTTGCCAGAAGTCCTCGACGCAAACGTCATCGTCGAGCATTTCAAGGCCGGTACTGAGCAGGGCGGCGTGGCGGAGGTCCCGCGTGGTGATGCGGCCGTGACTATCGACCGTGCAGCCGGCCGGCTCGCGATCGCCCTCACCAACCTCCACCCAGACGGCCCGCTCGAGTGCGAGGTCTGGGCTCCGGGCCGGCGCTTTGCAGCTACGGGAGGAGTCGTCACGCTTACGGCACCCGAGGTCGACGACTTCAACGACGTCGACCACCCCACCTCTGTCTCTCCCATTCGCGCGGAACTGGCCTCGACCGGGGAACGCTTCACCGTCACGTTGCCGCCACGTTCGGTAAGTGTCGTCGAAATTGGCGCTGAGCCCTGGTAGAGAAGCTCCGGGGGGGAGGGCTCGAACCTCCAAGCACTCGGGCCCAAAGTCGGCTGCCGTACGTCTGTTCCCCACGGCTACATATGGGCCCAAGTGTCCAACACGGCGAGCACCCGCCCCTGTGCCGCGGGGCGGGTGCCTCGATGGGGCGTAATTTAGTCCACGAGGGACCTTGTGGGGCTGGCCCGGGCTCTGCAGCCCCGCAACGATGCCCTGTTCAGAGGCCGACGGCGTCGACTGCTAGCTTCGCCACCGCGTTGGCTTTCGCGACGCTGCCGCCGACCACTTCACCACCTGCGATCTTCTTGCCCTGGTAACTGATGGCGGCGTAGAAATTGAAGTTCAGGCCGGTGGCGGCGATCTTCCCGGACAACCACACAGTCGGCAGCCCGAACTGACTGCCGTACTTAGCGGTGAAGGTCGACCCGGCGGGCATCTTGCTATTCAGGTTGGCAAACTCCGATTTCATGTACGACGACACAGAGCCGGGCGGCAGCGTCTTCGAAACGCGGCCCATGATCACGATCGCGTACTTCAAGTTCGCCATCGAGGCCGCAGTGGAGAACGACGAATAGGAAACGTAGGTGCAGACCGTTACCGTAGACTTCACGCCCTTTAGTGGGCCGCTCGCCTCCGTGCTAGCGCGAGTGAAGCTCGTGGGGGTTGGCAAGCTGGAACCGTAGGCAGCTGACACCGCTCCAGCGCTCGGGCAGGGAGCCACGGGCGGGGCGTTGTTCAACGTCGGGTTGGGCACGCTTGCTGCTTGCGCAGCGCTTGGCGCGGCCAGCAGGCAGACGCCGGCGGCAAGCGCGGCACTTGCCAAACGGGTAAAACCAATCTTGTTGTTGAGGAGCCGGGAAGGTGTCCGCTCCATAAGGTGCTCTCCTTTTTGCTTTTTGGCGCACCGGTCCGTGCCGTGCAGGTTCACCTGCAGACGATAGCTCGGGAGGAGGCTGGTTGCGTACGATCCCCGAAGAGTACGCAACCGGTTTTTCATGTCGAACTCCGAGAAACCGCTGCTAGAAGTGCTCCGGGGGGAGGGCTCGAACCTCCAAGCATTCGGATCCAAAGTCCGACGTTCTTCCATTTGAACTACCCCGGAACGGCGAGCGACCGCCAGCGATGGCCGGGCAGGCCGGACGCACCAACCCTACAGGAAGCCTGTCAGGCAGCTGCTGCGGCTCGCCGGCGGGCCTGGGGAGGGCCGGGCCAGGGCCACGAACGGGAACAAAACCCGCGCCACGAGAAGCAAAGCAACGCACGCGACTAGAAAGAAGATCGTGACCTTCTACAGCCGAGACGCCCTCCGCCGAGGCCGCAGCCGAGCGGCTGATCAGCCAAAGTTGGCGGCGGTAGTGCTCGCCGCAGGTGAGGGCACGCGCATGCACAGCTCCCGCCCCAAGCCTCTCCACAGGCTCTGCGGGCGCCCGATGGTCATGTGGGTGCTAGACGCGCTCGTCGGGCTCGGCGTTTCCCGCGTAGTGGTGGTCGTAGGCCACGGGTCGACGAGAGTGACCAAGGCCCTGGCGGAAGCCAGCTCACGCCTAGTGCCCCTGGAAGTGGTGGAGCAGCCAGTCCAGCGGGGGACCGGCGACGCGCTGTCAGTAGCGCTTACGGCTTTCAACGACGACGACGGCGAGCTCGACGACCTCCTCGTACTGCCAGGGGATACCCCCCTCCTGCGCTCCGGCACCCTCGGCGACCTGGTGGCAGCCCACCGGGAGTCGGCGGCAGCGGGCACCCTGCTTACTGCTCGATTAGCCGAGCCCCATGGATATGGGAGGGTGCTGCGCTCGCGGGATGGCAGGGTCGCCAGCATCGTCGAGGAGGCGGACGCAACTGATGAAGAACGAGCGATCGACGAGGTCGGGACTTCGATATACGTGTTCCGGCGGTCGGTCCTCGCACCCGCGTTGCGCCGTCTCAGCCCTGACAATGCCCAGGGCGAGTACTATCTCACGGACGTGGTCGCGGTCCTGCATGACGCCGGTTACCCAGTGATCTCTCTTGTCGTACCGGACGCCACCGAGGTCAGCGGCGTGAATGACCGCTCCCAGCTCGCGAGCGCGGAAGCCGTCCTGCGGGCGCGTACCAACGACAGGTGGATGCGCAGGGGTGTGACGATGCTCGACCCGCAGCACACATACCTCGACTCCACAGTTGAGCTCGCCGAGGATGTGACGCTCTACCCGGGGACGATCCTCCAAGGGACGACCCGCGTCGCAAGGGGCGCCGAGATCGGGCCGGCAACGCACCTTGTGGACTGCGTCGTAGAGGCGAGGGCGCAGGTGCGTTCTACGTCTGCGGAGCAGGTGAGGATAGGTGAGGACGCACGAGTGGGACCTTGGGCGTGGCTTGCCCCCGGCACGGTCGTCGCGCCCGGCGCCGTCATCCGACCTGGTCTAGCCACTTACAGCACGGACGGGACGGAGGGAGAGGTGCCTGGTGGAACTGCTCTCGAGGCATAGGCTCCAGCTTTACGCTGGTAGGTCCCACCCGAAGCTGGGAGAGGCAATTGCCGAGCACCTCGGCGTAAAGGTCGGCCCGTGCGAGATCGTGGACTTCCCAAATGGGGAGATCCGGGCGCGATATGCCGAGTCCGTGAGAGGCGCGGACGTTTTTATCCTCCAGACGCACTCGCCATGCGAAGGGCGGTCCGTGAACGACCTGCTGATGGAGCAATGGGTCATGATCGACGCAGCAAAACGAGGCTCGGCGAAGCGGATCACTGCCGTGTGCCCGCGGTACGGCTACGGGCGCCAGGACCGTAAGTCGAGGTCCCGGGAACCGATAACAGCGCGGATGGTAGCTGACTTCTTCCATGCCGCGGGTGCCGAGCGGATCATGTCCGTTGACTTGCATTCCGGCCAGGTGCAGGGCTTCTTCGATGGCCCGGTGGACCACCTGACGGCCGTCAACCTCCTCGTAGACCATCTGCGGAACAACCTGACTGGGGACTTCGTAATGGTTTCGCCAGACACAGGCCGCACCAAGGTGGCCGAAAAGGCCGCGCGGGCGGCGGGGGACGTCGACATGGCTGCCGTTTACAAGCGTCGCAGCCTCGACAAGGTCGGGCATGTCGAGGCCCTTGACGTCATGGGCGACGTCAAGGGCCGGCACTGCATCCTCATCGACGACGAGATCGATACGGCGGGCACGTTGTGCGAGGCGGCGAACATCCTCTATCACAAGGGTGCGACCGGCGTTTGGGCTACTGCCACGCACGGCGTGTTCTCTGAGCCGGCGATAGACCGGTTGAAAAACTCGAAGATTTCGCGCGTGATCGTGACCGACACGGTGCCACTGCCTGCGGACAAGCAAATCCCCAAGATCGAAAGCGTCTCGGTTGCTAGAACGTTCGCAGATGCGATCAGGGCAGTGTTCGAAGAAGGCTCGGTGTCGGAGATCTTCGGGGGCGAAAACCAGAACTGACCGGGTTGGGTTGAGGGCGCAGCGCCGGCACCTGGCCTCCGTGGCCAGCGACTATTATTAGGGCCTCTTCCTTTTTCGTCCGACGAGTGGAGCGCGAACGAGCATGCCTGAGATCACCCTGTTAGCCGAGGTCGGCCGCACCACCGGGTCGGCCGAGTCGAGGCGCCTGCGCCATGGGGGCCGGATCCCCGCCATCGTCTACGGCCACGGCATGGAGCCCCTGTCGATATCGATAGGCGCCCGAGACTTGCGAACTGCTCTTAGTGCCCATGGCGTCAACCAAGTCCTCTCGCTCCAGGTCGATGGTGCCACCCATCTCGTCCTCGCCCGCCAGCTCCAGCGCCACCCTGTACGGCGCACGGTTTCCCACGTCGACTTCCAGGTCGTCCGCACAGATGAGGTCGTGACGGCCGAAGTCCCGCTCGTGATCGTGGGGACGGCTGCGCTAGTGGAGCAGGAGCGGGGGGTCCTCGAGCACACATTGACGTCACTCACCATCCGCACGACGCCTACCCAGATACCCGAGGAGATCACCGTCGACGTGACGGACCTCGAGGTCGGTGGAGCTATACGAGTTGGGGACCTCAAGCTCCCGGCCGGGATCCGCACCGAGGTCGACCCCGAAGAGGTCGTGGTCGTGGCGACTGCCGCCAGGGCAGAGGTGGCGGCTGAGGAGGCACCCGCTGAGGCTGAGGCAGCGGAGCCCGGGGAGGCCGAAGCTTCCGGCGGTAGGGCCGCAGAGGAGAGCTGAGCCCGCCTGTTCGGGGCACGCAAACGCGAGGGCACCACTGGCGCCGACCTTGTCGCCGTTGGCCTCGGCAACCCCGGGCCGCGGTATGCCAGGACCCGTCACAACGTAGGTGCTGAGGCCGTAGAGCTCCTTGCCAGCCGGCACGGTCAGGTGCTGCGCCAAAGCAAAGAGCTCGCCCTCTCCACAGAGGTCCGGGTCGACGGGAAGCGCTTGGTGCTCGCGTTCCCGCAGACGTTCATGAACGATTCGGGCCGTTCAGTCGTCCGGCTCGTCCGCCGTTACGGAGTCGACGACATGGCAAAGCTCGTGATCGTTCATGACGAGCTCGACCTGCCCCTTGGCACGGTACGTGTCAAAGCCGGAGGAGGCTTGGCGGGGCACAATGGGCTCCGTTCGATCAGGGACTGGCTGCGCACAGACGAGTTCCTGCGGGTCCGCATAGGGATCGGGAAGCCCCCCGGGGGCAGGGAGGGCGGCGTCGACCACGTTCTCTCCGTGCCGAGCCGGCTCGAGCGCCGGCGGCTCGCAAAAGCTGCCGAGATGGCTGCCGATGCGCTAGCAATGCTGCTCAACGACGGCCTGGGGGCAGCTCAAAACGAGTTCAACTCGCGCCAGCCGGACGATGGCTGATTAAGCCGTTAAATGGAGCACGGGTACCCAATGACCTCTGTCGTACAGGACCTCCCCTTGCGTGGCCCCGCCGCCTTGCCTGGTCCCCTGGCCGGGCTGCTCGCACGCGCCGAGCGGGACCCCAACCTCGCTGCTCTTGCAGCGGGGGCCGACAGGTCGCTCGCTGTCCCCGAGGCGGCTCAGCCATTTGTCATCGCTGCTCTCGCGACCTCTTCGCACCCACTGGTGGTGGCAGTCCCCAATGCCTCAAGCGCCGAACGTCTCGCGCACGAAGTCGGCACCTGGCTCGGGCCCGGGCAGGTAGCTGTTTTTCCTGCTTGGGAAACCCTGCCTTTTGAGCGAGTGAGCCCAGCACCCGAGACCATGGGGCGCCGGCTCGAGCTGATGTGGCGCCTGCGCCGCCTGCGTGACGGGGCGAGCGATGGCGCTGCGCCGGCGGTGATCGTTTCGCCGATCAGGGCCCTTTTGCAGCGTCTCGGGCCACACGTGGAAGACACCGAGCCCATTGTGGTCAGCCGCGGTGCACAGGTGGACCTAGACGCCCTCGTCGAAGACCTTGTGAGGCTCGGTTACAGGCGGGAGTACCAGGTCGAGCACCGCGGTGAGATCGCTGTGCGGGGGTCCATCGTCGACGTCTTCCCTTCGACCAGCCACGCACCGGTGCGCATCGACCTCTGGGGGGACGAGGTTGACAGGCTTACGCAATTTTCTATTGCGGACCAGCGCTCTACGACGGACCTCTCAGATGCCCTCATCTTCGGGTGCCGGGAGCTCTTGCCGACCGAGGAAGTGCGCGAGCGGGCCAGGGAGCTCAACTCGAGCCAGCCGTGGGGCGCCGAGACCTGGGACCGCTTTGCCGACGGGCTGACTTTCGACGGCATGGAATCCTGGCTCCCATGGCTGACCGCCGACGAGCACCTCCTCGTCGACCTGCTCCCCGAGGAAGCGAGGGCGGTGTTGGTGGAGCCACGCCGCATGCGCGAACGAGGGCTCGAGATCGCCGACGAGGAGGCGGACCTCGCGAGCACGCTGGCAACGACGTGGGGTGCACAAGGCAATGAGTTCCCTCGCCTGCACTTGCCTTTCGAGCGCCTTCTCGCGGCGACGAAAGCCTCGGTAGCAAGCCTCACGGCAGCACCGGAAGGCCCCGGCAGCTCTTCCCTCGCAGTTAACGGCTGGCAAGCCGTCGCCGGAGGCAACGAACGGCTGCTCGAGCAGCTTCGCGAGGTCGCAGGCAAGCGGTGGACGGTTGCCGTTTGCGCAGAAAGCGCGAACAGTGCCGGCCACCTGTCAAAAGCACTGCGCGAAGAGGGCTTTATTGCGCCGGTAACGGATCAGGCTGCCCAAAAGACAATGTCGGTTGTGGTGGCGCCGCTCGACCGCGGTTTCATCTACCCCGCGCTCGACCTTGCGGTCCTTGCCGAAGGCGACCTGACGGGGCGGCGTCGCCCGCACCGGGTCGCACGCCCGCGCGCGGCAGCGGTCACGACGTTTTTCGACGACATGAAAACGGGCGACTACGTAGTCCATTTTCAGCACGGCGTCGGGCGTTTTGGAGGGATGGTCAAGCGGTCCATCGGCGAGGTCGAGAGGGACTACTTGTTGCTCGAGTACCGCGAGGGTGACAAGCTCTATGTACCCTCCGATCAAGTCGATGCGCTCAGGCCTTATACGGGCGGTGAAACGCCGTCCCTATCGCGCCTCAACGGGAGCGAATGGACCAAGACTAAGGCGCGTGTGCGCCACGCTGTCCGCGAGATAGCCCAAGAACTCGTCGTCCTCTATCAAAAACGCGCCACTACACCCGGGTATGCCTTCTCGCCTGACACACCCTGGCAGGCCGAAATGGAGGAGGCTTTCCCGTACACCGAAACACCTGACCAACTGAAGGCGATCTTGGACGTGAAGGCGGACATGGAGGTCCCTACGCCAATGGACCGCCTCGTATGTGGCGATGTCGGCTTCGGCAAGACCGAAGTCGCCGTGCGAGCGGCGTTCAAGGCTGTACAGGACGGCAAGCAAGTGGCTGTGCTCGTGCCGACGACCCTGCTCGCTTCTCAGCACTTGCAGACTTTTTCGGACCGCTTCGCCAACTACCCGGTCCGGGTCGAGATGCTCTCGCGCTTCCTCACGCCCGCTGAAGCCCGAGCAGTTACGGAGGGCTTGGCCGATGGCTCGGTGGACGTCGTGATCGGCACTCACAAATTGCTGGGGGCGGAGGTCAAGTTCAAAGCCCTCGGCCTCCTTGTCGTAGACGAGGAGCAGCGCTTCGGCGTCACCCACAAGGAGACCATCAAGAAGCTCAGTACCAACGTAGACGTCGTCACGATGACCGCCTCCCCGATACCAAGGACTCTTGAGATGTCCCTCACAGGCCTGCGCGACCTCTCGCTCATCACGACCCCTCCCGCCGAGCGGCGCCCGATCCTCACCTATGTCGGCGACTATGACGAAAGAGCCGTCGCCGAGGCGATCAGGCGCGAGCTACTGCGTGAGGGGCAGGTTTTTTTCGTACATGACCGGGTCCATGACATCGACAAGGTGGCGACGCGCCTTCGTGAGCTCGTGCCCGAGGCAAGGGTCGCGATCGCCAACGGCCAAATGGACGAGGGCAGTTTGGAACGCGTCGTGCTCGACTTTTGGGAGGGGCGCTACGACGTCCTCGTCTGCACCACCATCATCGAGTCAGGCATCGACATGCCCACCGTCAACACTTTGGTGATCGACCGGGCCGACCTTTTGGGCCTTGGACAGCTCCATCAGCTCCGCGGGCGTGTCGGGCGCGCCAACCAGCGGGCATACGCCTACCTTTTTTACCCGCCAGATCGCAAGCTGACCGAAGAGGCCTACGAACGGCTCCGCACGATCGGCGAGCATACCGAGCTCGGCTCTGGGTTCAAGATCGCAATGCGCGACCTCGAGATCCGCGGCGCGGGCAACCTGCTCGGTGCCGACCAGTCGGGCCATATAGCTGCCGTGGGCTATGACTTGTACGTGCAGATGGTGAGCGAGGCCGTTGCCGAGCTCAAGGGCGAGGCCCTGAAACCGCCTGCCGAGATCCGCCTCGACCTACCCATGACGGCGAACCTCCCAGCGACTTATGTCTCGCGAGAAGACCTCCGCCTCGAGGCGTACCGCCGGCTCGCAACCGTTACCACTCAAGAAGAAGTCGACGACATCTCTTCGGAGTGGGCCGACCGCTACGGCCTGCTGCCCGAGGCCGCCAAGGCGCTCCTATCGATCGCGCGCCTGCGGGCCGAATGCGCTCGGCTTGGTGTGCACGAAGTGGCCGTCGTGAGCGGTGGCCTCGGCACCCCCTTGGGCGGCTATACGGCACGGGTTTCGCCGATAACACTTCGGGCGAGCGAACAGGTGCGCCTTTCGCGCCTTTGGCCTCGTGCGGTTTACAAAGAAGACCAAAGCCAGTTAGTAGGCCCATTGCGGAAGGGAGCCGACCCGGCTGAGGCTCTCGTGCAGATGCTCCGCGCTCTCGTACCGCCCCCGCCTGGCGAAGCGCCCGGTGAAACGGCAGCGGCTACCTCTTCAGCAGCCGGCCGATAATGATCGATATCTCATAAAACAACAACATCGGTACGGCCATGCCGAGGAACGTGAACGGGTCGTTCGAAGGTGTCACGATCGCCGCCACCGCACAGAGGACCACAATCGCCGGCCGGCGCCATTTTCTCCATTTGGCCGAGGGCACAATTCGGGCGAGCATCAAGAACATGACAACGATCGGGTAAAGGAACACGGCGCCGAAAACCAGGCAGACCAGCAGGTAAAGGCTGACGTAGCCCGACGGGCTGAAGAGAGGGGCGACCCCCGAGCCGCTCGCGCTGATCAACCAGTTGAGGGCCTTAGGCCACACGAGCACGGCAGTGAGGACCCCGAGGCTGAACAGAAAGAGCGCGCTGAGCACAAAGGGCACCGCGTAGCGCTTTTCGTTGCGCTTCAACCCTGGCGTGATGAAGCGCCACATTTCCCAAAGCCATACGGGCGCCGCGAGCGCAAGGCCAATATAAAGCGAAACCTTTATACGCGTTGTGAAACCTTCCACGGGGCTCGAGATGACGAGGTCTCCAGTCACCATGTTCTTGTGGTGGTGCACGAAAGCGCGGTAAGGCTCGGTCATGAACCGGAGGACTGGGTTGTACAGGAAGTAGCCGGCGATGGAGGTGAGGACGATCGCGCCCGCGCAGATGAGCACTCGCTTGCGGAGCTCGGCGAGGTGCTCGAAGAGCGTCATGCGCCCTCCTTCGCCGTCGTGCTCTCCCTCGTGCGAGCTGCCGTTGGAGCTCGAGACGGCTGTCTCGCCTATGTTGCCGTCCAAGCCCGGCATCCCCGTCACGCCCTCAGCTGTGCCGACACCGAGGCCGTCGAGCGGGCTCTCGTCGGAACCGACCGACTGGTTACCCGGCGCCTGGTCTCCAGGGCCCATGATCAGTTGAGGCTTGGGTCGTCGGGGACCGAGACGGCCGAGGCCGGCCCGGTTTCGGGCAGGCTCGGAGACGCCGAGCCGGATGACCACGTGCGCACCTCACGAGCGCCCGCCTCAATGGCCTCGCGCGGTTCCGCGAAGACCTTCCGGAGCTCGTTGCGAACAGCGACGCCTTCATCAGCGGTCTCACCGAGCAGGTCGCGCATTTCACGCCGCACGCTCGAGGTGTACTTACGGACCTCAGCGAGCCAACGGGCAAGAGTGCGCGCCGCTTCGGGCAGCCGTTTGGGGCCTAACACCATCATGGCTATGACGAAAAGAACGATTAGCTTGTCTGGGTCTAGGTTCAACGGCCTGCTCCAATGCTTGTCCCCAATCTAGACCCCGGTCCCCGCGGCAGCCCAGCGGGCTCGGCCCTCGTTAGCTCGTCCCATCACGAGTAGCTACTATGGCCCTCGGCCGTGAGACACCTGCCCATCTCCCCCCGACTGCGCGTCCCAGCCATTCGCGCGGGCGCGGCGGCCAAGGTGGCGATGGCGATGGGCCTGCTGGCCCTTGTCGCGGGCGCCTTGGCCGGTTGCAGTACGGCACCCGCCGCAGCCACCGTCAATGGCCAGCCGATTTCTGAACAGCAGTTGGCGGAGCAGCTCCAGAGCCTGTCCTCCGACAGCGCCTACACCTCGGCCCAGGATGGCATCTTCCTGGAGGCATTTGAGGAAAGCGAGGGCCAGGGAAGCCCACCCACGGTCGCCCCGCCTCCTGGTCAGGGGAGCGGGAGCGGTAGCTACTCGATGCTTTGGACTGACCTTGTCCTTTCCAACATGATCTCTGAGGTCGCCCTCACCACCAATCTCGAGCGCGCCCACATGGCCCCAGACAGCGTGCAGCTCGCCGCTGCTTGGGCGAGCGAGTACGCCAACGACCCCGCTGAGTGGGAACAGCTGACGCCTTCGCTGCGCTCGAGCGAGGCTCTCTACGACGCCGACAGGGCCTTGGTCGACGGGCCTGTCCCGGCGGCGTCGTCGAAGAGCGTAGCGAGCTTCTATACCCAGCACGCGAGCTACTTCTGGTCACAGGTATGCCTGACAGCCGTCGACGTACCAGCGGCGAGGTCGGCCATGGCTTCCGCCAAGAAGCAGGCCGAGTCGGTCGCCCGCGAGCTGAGCGGTCACACAGGCCCCGGGGAACAGCCCGTGCTGGGGGCAAGCCTGTACTGCGACTCTCCGGAACAGTTTGTAGAGCAGCCGTCCAGCTTCCAGGCCGCCGTCGCCGGGCTCGCTCCCGGTAATGCGCAGGTCCTGGCTGAGAGCTATGGGTACCAGGTTGTCGCAGTCCGTTCCAGGACGGTTCTCCGCCTCAGCGCGGCGAGCGAGCCTGGCATCGATGTCGTTGTCAGCTACGGCGGCGTGGAGTCTCCGCCGCAAGGTGAGCAAAAAGTCATCGACGTCCTGAACCGGGCCCGTGTGCAGGTGAACCCGCGCTTTGGCAGCTGGTCGAAAGCCCCTCCCGCTACTTGCCCGCAGGTCTTGCCGGCAGGTTCACAGGCTGGGGGTTGCATCCCCTAGGTGCGGGACGCCGAAAACGCCAAGTACCTGAAGTGACTGAACAGATCCCGAGCTCAGCGCGGCGCCCCCGCATCACGGTCGTCGGCTTGGGGCCGGGCAGGCCGGGGCTCATCACCGCCGAGACTATGGCAGCGATCGCGGCGGTACCGGAGCGTTGGCTGCGCACCTCTAGGCACCCCTCGTCCTCGTTGGTGAGCGGGGCCAGGAGCTTCGACTACCTCTACGAGGGGGCGCGCGACTTGGAAGAGGTCTACAGCGGGATCGTCGAGGCGCTCGTCGAGGCAGCGGCGGCTGAGGGACATGTCCTTTACGCAGTGCCGGGCTCGCCTCTCGTGGCGGAGCGCAGCGTCGAGCTCCTGCGTGACGACGAGCGGGTCGAGGTCGCCGTCCTGCCAGCCGTTTCGTTCATCGACCTCGCTTTCGCCCGCCTCGGCACCGACCCGCTCGCCGTCGGCGCGCGCACTGTCGATGGCCAGCGCTTCGCGGTCGAGGCTGCCGGCGGCGTCGGGCCCTTCCTGGTCGCGCAATGCGACTCGCAGTCAGTGCTTTCGGGCGTCAAATTGGCGATCGGGGCTTCCTTGGACCTCCTCCCGGGCGACCAGCGAACATTCGCCGTGACGGTGCTCCAGCGACTTGGGTTGGAGGACGAGCGCGTGAGCTCTGTCAGCTGGGAGGACCTCGACCGGGCGGTCACAGCCGACCACTTGACGAGCCTGTGGGTCCCGGCTCTTGGCGCTGCGGTTGCCGCTGAAATCGTGCGCCTCGAGGAGCTCGGCCGTGCTCTGCGGGCCCGCTGCCCCTGGGACCGCCAGCAGACCCACCAGAGCCTCACCCGCTACCTGCTCGAGGAGTCCTACGAAGTTCTTGAAGCGATCGAAGAGCTTGACCCGGACGGGGCGGGTTATGAACACCTGGAAGAGGAGCTCGGGGACGTCCTCTTCCAGGTGGTGTTCCATGCCACGCTCGCCGCCGAGGAGGGTGAGTTCTCCTTGGCGGACGTGGCCCGGACGGTTCACGACAAGCTCGTAGCGCGGCACCCCCACGTCTTTGGCGACGTCGAAGCGTCAACCGCCGAGGAGGTGGCCAGGAACTGGGAACAGATAAAGAAAAGCGAGAAGGGTGAGCCCCGGGTAATGGACCGCGTACCGGCAAACCTGCCGGCTCTCCTGTACGCCGACAAGGTACAGGGCAAAGCCGCCTCGGTCGGCTTCGACTGGGAGGGGGCCGAAGGCCCGTTTGCCAAGGTGGCCGAAGAGCTCGGCGAGCTCGGCGAAGTCCTCGCCTCCTCGCCGTCATCTCCGTTCGCGGCTGGGACACGTGCTCGTGATGAACTTGGCGACCTCCTCTTCTCGGTCGTCAACGTCGCCCGGCACTTGAAGGTTGACCCTGAAGCAGCGCTGCGGGAGGCGACCGCGAAGTTCCGGCGGCGCTTCCAAGCGGTCGAGTCACTGGCTCAAAGCCGCTCTCTCGAGCTCACCAACTTGGGCGCCGAAGAGCTCGATCGCTTGTGGGAGGAAGTGAAGGCGGGGGAAGCGCAGTAGTGGCGCCTCCAGGGTTGCCTGTCGTGGCACGAGACGTTGTCCCAAGGCGGCCACTGGGCTAAGCTCTCGGTTCACTCTAACAACAGCTGTCACATCAACCACAAGGGTCACGAGGGCGGCATGCGTCTCACTGTGAAGGTTGGACTGGGCTTGGCGGCCCTTGTCGGGGTCATGTACCTCTTCGCCTTCCCCACGCGCACCTACCTGGAGCAGCGCCGTGACATCGTGGGGGTGGAGCAAACGATCTCGGTCCTGAAGGCCGAAAATGCCAAGTTGGCTGCCGAGGGCTGGGCACTTCAGGACAACTCGACGATCGAGCAGATCGCGCGCCAGGAATATGGCCTCGTAATGCCTGGCCAGCAAGCTTTTATGGTCCTGCCTTCGCCTGCTGCTGCACCCGCGCAGGTGCAAAAAACCGCCGAGCACCGTCCGTGGTACGCCCCCTTAGAATTTTGGGATCGGCTCTAACCATCGCCCACCGGTAACCTCCGCACCCCTCCGGACGCGCACAGGGACATCCCCCCGAGAGCGCTTGGCTTTGCTTTTAGGGCGCGAACCTCGACGGCCATACGAGGTCGTCCTCTCTGACGACGAAGGATGGCCAGTCGTCTTGCGCAATGGGCCCTTGTTGGAAGATGGCGAGCCGATGCCGACGCGTTACTGGCTAGTCGGCAAAAAGGAACGCCTCGCCGTTGACCGCCTCGAGTCTGAAGGTGGCGTCGCTGGGGCGGAGGCCGCGGTGAGCAGCGAAGAGCTTGAAGGCGCCCACAGGCGTTATGCGGCAGGGCGCGACGCAGAGATCCCCGAAAGCTGGTCCGGGCCGCGCCCGAGCGGCGGCGTTGGAGGCACGAGGCGGGGCGTCAAGTGCCTTCACGCCCATTACGCATGGTTCCTCGCCGGAGGCGACGACCCTGTCGGGCGTTGGGTCGCCGAGCAGCTGGCGCAGCCAAGCGCCTCCTTTTCTTCAAGCAAGTGACCGCGGGCAACCTCGCTGCCGTTGATTGCGGCACACTTTCCACGCGTCTGCTCGTAAGCGCGGCCAGCTCCGTGCCCATCGTCCGGCTGACCAAGATCACCGCTTTGGGCGAGGGCGTGGGAGGTTCGGGTGCCCTGCGCGCTGATGCCGTAGAACGCGCCCTCGGCGTCCTGCGGGTGTACAAGGAAATAATGGGCCAATATGACGTCCAAACGGCGGCGATGGTGGGGACCTCCGCGTTGAGGGACGCGAGCAACCGGGAAATGTTTTGCCGGCCAGCATCAGAGATCATTGGCGTGCCGTTGCAGTTGCTGCAGGGTACTGAAGAGGCAGCCATCTCATTTGAGGGCGCCACTGCTGAGCTTCCTGAAGCAGGAGGGCCCTGGTTGGTAGTTGACATCGGTGGAGGTTCCACTGAGCTGGTTTGCGGTCCCCGGCCGCTAGCGGCTCTCTCGCTCGACCTCGGCTGCGTGCGGGTGACGGAGCGGTTTTTCGCCAGCGACCCGCCGTCCGCCGCAGAGCTGGCGGCCGCGCGTGCCTGGCTCGGCGATGAGCTCAGACGCGCGGGCAAGCAATTGCCCCTCCCCCTCGGGGCGCTCATCGGCCTCGCCGGCACTGTTTCTGCGCTCGCTTGTCTGGCACAAGGCGTGGCGACTTACCGCCGCGATGCAGTACACCACTACCGGCTCAGCCGCGAGGTGGTGGAGCGATCGCTTCTCCAGCTGGGGGAGCTGCCCGTGCCTGAACGGGGGCGCCTCCCGGGAATAGAGCCCGCGCGAGCACCCTTTGTCATCGGGGGGACGCTCGTCCTGGCGACCCTGATGGCGGAGTTCGGCTTCGAGGAGTGCCTGGTATCGGAGGCCGATATCCTCGATGGCTTGGTGCGCCGGCTTGCTCGGTCTCTCAATAGTCAGGCCGCTGAGAAGCTATCGCCGCCGGCCGAAGTCCCCGGCGCTCGCCCCCCTCCCATGGCTCGAGGTGAGTACGGATAGCATTCCGGACCATGACCTGGGGGCACCCCAACTTGCAGCCTGAGCTCCGGGGCCGGCGCGTCGTGCTGCGCCCTCTGGCAGCCCAGGATTTTGAGGCTTGGCGCGAGGTACGCCACCGTTCTCGCGAATGGCTTGTCAAGTGGGAGCCCCGGCCTGTGCCCGGCCAAGCAGACCCGACCGTCGACAAGCGAGCCTTTTTTGCCCGTTGCAACGCCCGCATCCGTGAGCGTGAGCTCGGCACCGGCTACGGCTTCGGCGTCTTTGTAGGGCGCACCTTCGCCGGAGAGATAAACATTTCCTCGGTGCAGCGGGGGCCGTTCCAAAACGCCTACGTCGGTTATTGGGTGGACGAGGCGATGGCCGGGCACGGGTACATCCCGGAATCCTTTGTTGTCATAGCGCGCTTCGCTTTCGAAGACTTGATGCTGCACCGCCTCCAAGTGTCGATCATCCCGCGCAATCACCCGAGCCTTCGCGTTGCAGAAAAGCTCCAGCTGCGCAATGAAGGCACTGCTTTGCGGTACCTGGAGATAAACGGCGTTTGGGAAGACCACGTCCGCTTTGCGATCACGACTGAGGACTGGCTGGAAAAACGGGAGCAGTACACACGTGATTGGCTCCTGCCAGCCGTTTCGCCCTGATCAGCCCGGCACGGGACGGTGGCGCGTAGCGGTAAATCGCTCGCCCTTTGACTAAGCTCAGCGGGACGAGGCCAAAATGCCGGCTGTCGGTGCTGGCCTCTGGGTTGTCCCCCTCCAACCAGACGCCCCGGCCTTGGACGTCAACAGCTCGCTTCAACACGGCCCTGCCCGGGTCTCGCGGGTCTAGTGCCGCCACGACGTCGCCGGGGCGCACCCGGGCCGTCTTCCAAACTAGGAGGTGGTCACCGTTCCTGAAGAGCGGCGCCATACTGTCGCCCGTTACCGCCAGTCGCTGGGACTTCCGTAGCAGCCACCCGAGCAGGCAGACGGCACCGGCACCGGCCACCGCCAGACCTCGCCAGCGCTTGCGCCAAGGGCCGCGACGGCACCTACCTCTCGCATTTCCTCTGCCACAGGCGGTCTTCATGGGCGGTTATCCCTGAGAGGGATATAGCGTGTGCTCGACAGACGTCTCAATCGACGTAACCCCTATCACAACCGAGCACGCAAAAGGAGCCTTTAGATGACCTTGCTAGCCCGATTGCTTCTCCTCGCCGACCGGGTCAGCGAGCCCCGCGCTGTCCACGCGCACTGCGACCTCCCCTGCGGTGTTTACGACCCGGTCCAGGCGCGGGTGGAAGCGGACTCCGTCAAAGCGATCATCGAGAAGTACCAGGCCTCAAAGGACGACGTTTTCCGGGCCCGGGCCCTGTTCATCAAGGAGCAGCGCGCCGAGCTCGTCAAGCACCACCTCTGGGTCCTTTGGACCGATTACTTCAAGCCGGCGCACCTGGAGAAGTACCCCGAGCTGCACGGGCTGTTCTGGAAGGCGACCAAGGCCGCCGGCGAAGCCAAGCATTCCACCGATGTCGCTGTCGCCGACGACCTCCTCCGCCAGATCGCCGAGATCGACCGCATCTTTTGGGAGACCAAAAAGGGCTAGCGCTAGCCCCGCGCGCTTGGGTGGAGCCCTAGTCGGGCTTGGGCCCCTAGTCGGGCTTGGACGTAGAGGCAAAGGGCCTCCCCGCCTCTGCAGCGCGCCACAGGTACCAGCACGCAACTGTGCGATAGGGGCGCCAGGCGTCGGCACGCCCTTCGAGTTGCTCGGTGCTCGGAGGACGGCCCCCGCTGAACGCGGCCGCAAAGCCTCGCCGGAGCCCGAGGTCCCCGAGCGGGAGCACGTCAGGGCGCCCGAGGCAAAACATGAGGAACATTTCCGCGGTCCATATGCCTACGCCTCGGACGGTCGTCAGCCGCTTGATGAGCTCGTCATCTGACAGCTCACGGGCCTCTTCCAAGCCGGGGACCTCGCCGTTCAGCGTCCGGCAGGCGAGATCGCGGATTGCTGCTGCCTTGGCGCCTGAAAGACCGCAAGACCTGAGTTCGCTTTCCTCGAGCGCAAGCACACCTTCGGGGCTCGGTTCGCAAGGCTGACCGAACAAAGCGCAGAACCTCGCGTGGATCGTGGCAGCTGCTCTTGGGCTCAGTTGCTGGTAGACGATTGCCTGGGCGAGAGCCTCGAACGTGCTCGTGACCGGTTGGAGCTCCATTTTGAACGGCCCGAACGCCGCCATCAGGGCGCTCAGTTCTGAGTCGGCTCCCCGGAGGTGCCTTATCGCCCGCGCGATGCTAAAACCGAAGCTCCCGGCCCCGTTCTTTGTAACGCGGTTGCTGAGGGCCACGCCTTCGATCGTCAACATCTTCCGTTTTATGTCGGTCCCGCCTGTGGCGGAAAAGCCCCCTATCCCTCCCGCCGCCAGGACCCTGTGGCAGGGCACGACGATGGGGAAAGGGTTGCGGCCAAGTGCTTGCCCCACCGCTCGCGCGGCACCAGGCGAACCTATCATCGCCGCCAGTTCGCCACAGGTCACGGTCGTGCCTGCCTTCACCGAGCGGGCCGCCTCGTACACCCGCCGGTGAAACGCCGGCACGCCGTCCATCACGAGCTCTATCGAGGAAAAATCGGCCTTTTGCCCGCTCAAATGGCGCTGCAGGGAGACCACCGCTCGCCTGATCGGCCGGGGAGCTTCTGTTTCTACCGCCCCGGGGTAGTGACAAGCGATGAGCTCTCTTGCCTTTGCCTCATCGCGCTCCGGCAGGCGGATCCCGACGATCCCCTTTTCGCTCCACAAAATGGCACAATCGCCGATCTTGGTCTGGAACACGGCGAAATTGACGGCCTGTCCCACCAACGGTCCTTCCTCCTCCATCTCGGCCCAGGGCCACCAACGTAGTTCCATTTTCCCACCGCCGGTCACACTTTCTTACGTGGAGGCAACCGAAGAGCTCCGCATGGTCCTTGCAAGCCGGCCCAGTCGTCAGCCTTGTGTACCGCTTTACGCGCAAGGGCAAAACCGTCGACGAGCGCGCGCCCGAGGCCCCAGGGCCGCCACTATTGACGCAGAGTATACCCTCGGCGTATGCTCTTAGGATGAGCGTTCCAGTCACCCTGTTGGGCCTCCTCGAACGTCAGCCCAGCCACGGCTATGAGCTGAAGCGCGAGTACGACGCCTACTTCGGCCGGGGCAAGCCCCTGCCCTTTGGCCAGGTGTATGCCACGCTGGCCCGCCTTGTGCGCGACAACAAGGTAGACCCTGGCGAGGTGGAACCGGGCGAAGGCCCGGACCGCAAGCGCTACGCCATCACCGAGGCGGGCAAGGCCGAGGTGGAGGCGTGGCTCGACGCACCCGTCGAAGCCGAGCCGCACCTACAGACGGTGCTGTTCGCCAAGGTCGTGTTGTCGCTCATGCTGGGCCGGCCTCCCGAGCGCTACTTGGACGCCCAGCGCACCGCGCACTTGCAGCGCATGCGTGAGCTCACCGAGCTCAGGCGAAAAGGCAGTGTGGTCGATGCCCTCCTGGCCGATCACGCCATGTTCCACCTGGAGGCTGACCTGAGATGGATAGACGTGACCGAGGCTCGGCTCACCACCCTGGCCGAGTTGGTGAACCAATGATGGTGGCGCACCACCCAGCGGCGCTCTCGCTTGGTGCCAACCTCATCGAAGCTCGCAACGTCGTGCGGTCCTTCGGCGAGACGCCAGCTCTGCGGGGTGCCACCCTGGCTGTCGGCGGCGGCGAGATAGTGGCCATCATGGGCCCCAGCGGCTCGGGCAAGTCGACTCTGCTGCATTGCCTGGCCGGCATCTATCGACCTGACAGCGGCGAAGTCTGGTTCGACGGCGAACGGGTCGACCGCTGGGACGAAGACCGCCGGACCAAGCTGCGCCGCACCGCCTTCGGTTTCGTGTTCCAGTTCGGTCAGCTCGTACCCGAACTAAGCACGGCCGACAACGTCGCCCTGCCCCTGCTCCTCAACAAGGTGAGCCGAAAGAAGGCGTACAAGCGGGCCGTTTCCTGGATCGGGCGCCTGGGGCTGGAGGGCCTCGAGGGACGTCGTTCGGGTGAGCTGTCAGGCGGCCAAGCTCAGCGGGTGGCGATCGCCAGGGCACTGGTGGCCGAGCCCAAGGTCGTGTTCGCCGATGAGCCCACAGGCTCGCTGGACTCGCTCACCGGTGAGAACGTGATGAACCTGTTGGTGGACAGCGCGCGGGCGGTAGGGACCACCGTCGTGCTCGTCACCCACGATGCCCGGGTGGCTGCGTTCGCCGACCGGGAGGCCATGGTGCGTGACGGCATTGTCATTACCCACGAGAAGGTAGGGGCCGGCAGCTGATGGTCCGTCTCGGCTTACAGCTGACGCTTCGCAGCGGCCGGGAGGCATTAGTGCGGGCTCTCATGATCGCGGTGGCGGTCGCCATCGGGGTGACCGTGCTATTGGCAGTGTTGGCTGACTACCACGCTTATGAGGTGACCAGCAACCGGGCCTGCTGGGAGTGCACGGGGACGCTGGCGAAGACCTCTTCTTCGCGCTCGGAGCTTTGGAACTACAGCGAGAACATATACGAGGGCCGGTTCATCGAGGTGCTCGACGTGGCCGCCCTCGGGCCCAAGGCTCCCGTCGTGCCGGGATTGGTCAAGCTCCCAGGAGCAGGCCAGTACTATGCGTCGCCGGAACTGGCCGACCTCATAAAGTCTGTCCCCGCGGACGAACTGGGGGACCGTTTCCCCGGCTCAGAGGTCGGCACGATCGGTTACCAAGCGCTGTCGGGCCCGAACGAGCTCGTGGCCATTGTGGGGTACCCGACGGCCAGGCTCGCCGCCATGCCGGGCACCATCACAGTCGACCACATCGCCACAGCTCCGGATATCGAAGGTACGACGGGCATATACCGGGAGGCGTTCTGGGTCGGTGCCATCATGGTCCTGTTCCCCTTGTTCATCCTCGTGAACACCGCCACCCGGCTGGCCGCCGCCCGGCGCGAGGAGCGTTTCGCAGCCATGAGGCTGGTCGGCGCCACCGGGCGCCAGGTCAATGCCGTGGCTGCGGTCGAGTCGGCCGTGAGCGCGGCCTTCGGTACCCTGCTCGGCACCGTCGCCTTCCTGGCGGTCCGCCCTGCACTAGCGCAAATATCGTTTTCCGGCGCCCGGTTCTTCGAACGGACGGTCACGCCCACCGCCGCCGGCTACCTCGCAATGCTCATAGCCGTCCCCGTGGTCGCCACCCTGTCTTCGCTGTGGGCGCTCCGACGGGTGAGGGTTTCCCCGCTCGGGGTGAGCCGGAAAGTGACACCCCCGCCCCCCCGGGCCTGGCGGGTACTACCCCTCGTCGTGGGTATCGCGGTTTTCATCGTGCCTCTCCTCGGCGGCTACAGGCGCCTCGACAACGCCAAAACCAGCCCCACGACGCCGCTCCTCTACCTAGGCGCTTTCCTCATCATGGCTGGTCTGGTACTGGGCGGCCCTTGGCTGACGATGCAGGCGGCGCGCGCCCTGGCCGGGATCTCACGTGGGGCGTCGGCGCTGCTGGCGTCCCGGCGCCTGGCTGACAACCCTAAAGCCGCCTTCAGGAGCGTGAGCGGCCTGGTACTGGCGGTGTTCGTGGGCTCCTTGCTGGCCTCGATCGTCCCCGTGCTGAACGCAGCTCAGACCAGCCTGGGCGGCAACGCCCGCTCGTTGGCACACGTGCTGCGCGTGCCGTACAACGCTGGTGCCGGCCCCGGGCTTGCACCCCGAGAAGCCGCCAAAATTGTCGATGAACTGCAGGCAAACCCGGGTGTAATGGTCCTGGCTATATACGCCGGCCCGAGCTTCCAGCCCGGCGCTCCACCCCCGCCGCCCCCCGGGCCAGGTAGCGGAAATACGGAGCAGCATAGGCTCTTTGCCGGGAACGGGCGGTTCGACAGCATTGTCAGCTGCGCTGGCCTCAATGCGTTCCCGTCACTCGGCCATTGTCTACCGGGTGTCAGGTACGTGCAGGCCAACATAACCAACGACCTGCTCACTGACAACCCCCTGACGATCGACCTCCCGGTCGTGAACGCGAGCAACCCAGTTTCTCAAGTCGGCACCAAGGGCTTGTACCTGGGTGCTCTGCTCGTGAAGACAGCCAATGCTGCCACGCTCGAAAGGGCCCGAACCCTATTGACATTGTTCGACGCCAAGGTCGTGGCCCACGGTGGGCTTACCGACTGGCAGATGGGCAACGCCGAGGCGGAAACCTTCGGCGAGATCGCTCAGATAAGGGACAACGACGACACCAACGCCGAGAACGTCATACTTGCCATCGTCGGGCTGACCTTGCTGATGGCGGCCTGCAGCCTGGCGGTCACCGTGGGAGGGGGCATCCTCGAGCGTCGCCGGCCCTTCACCTTGCTCCGCCTCAGCGGGACCTCGGGCCAGACCCTCTACCGAGTTGTGGTGCTGGAATCGGTACTGCCATTGCTAAGCGCGTCGCTGGTGGCGGCCGCTACCGGCATCGGGGTCGCCATACCCCTGGTAAAAGCCTTGCCAAAGTTGCAAAACGAGCCCAACCTGGCCCTCCCCGGCCTCGCCTACTACGTGGCCCTTGGCGCTGGGCTTGTCATCGCTCTGTTGGTGATCTCGTCCAGCCTGCCGCTCCTGCGGAGGGTCACTCAGCCCAACAACGCCCGTTTCGAATGAAGCTCACTCGCTTTGTCGTTACGTGCGCCGGCTGCGTTCGCTCGCACGGCGTCATGACCTGAGAACGCATGCAGGCCCCGAACTTGAGGGCCTTTTGCTGCAGCGCCTGGCCCCAGGCAGTACTGTTCTGGCTCAAGCCGCCCTGCTCGAGGCGGGC
>DATJSU010000011.1:0-314341 GCA_035503915.1 Acidimicrobiales bacterium
CAGTCGAGGCCAAACAGGTACTGGCCCCGGTCGGCCAGTCCTGGGGCGCTCGGAGTGGTCGACCAGACGATCCGGAAGAGCCGGGGATAGGTCTGTTCGTTGAGAACCAGTCGGAGAATGGCATCGAAGCTCGGTTCGGGAGCGAGGTTGGCGCTATTGCCTGTGCCGTTGCTTGCCGCTCTGGCGGCGTCGTGGGCCATGCGGGCTTCGCTCAGCGTGTAGGAACTGAGCAAGCCGATCACCCCGAGCTTCTCCTCGTCGGCCAGCCCGGTACCGTCGAACGCCTCGAGACCGCGCTCGATGAACGCAGCCGAGTTGGGGCCGAGGGGCGGCGCAGCCATCGGTAGCTGGTTGATCCAAGGGTGGCGGTCGAGAGCCTCCCGCTGGTGCACGGCCCAGTCCTTGAGCTTCTCCCGCCAGGTCTCGCCCGTAAGGGCAAGGCTCTCAGTGCCCTGTGCGCTGGCGTTCCACATCAGCTGGAGCAGTTCGTCTTTGTTATCGACGTAGCGGTACAGGGCCATGGTGGTGACGCCGAGCTGCTCGGCGACCTTGGCCATGGTCACTGCGTCGAGGCGCCGGCGTGCTCCCCGGGGCTGGTTTATCGGGCTGGCATCGTCTGGGGTGCCCGCGTGCTTGAATCGAGGACGTGAAGAAGCTCGTCGACTATGGCCGCGACGACCATCCTGACGACGACCCCGACAAAGCACGAGCAACTTGGGCTGTCGCTGCCCTGGATGATTGCGTCCTCTGCGGCGACGTCCGGGTCGAGCTGACCCTCGAGGAGCTAGGACGCCCGGGGGTGGGGCTCGTGGCCCACTTGGCCCCGCAGACGGCCAAGCGCCTGGCGGCCGCCCTCACCTTGGCACTGCGCGACATCGGCGAGGGCCTCCCGTGAACCGATCTCCAGGGTGGGCGGAGGTAAAGCGCCTTGGCAACATATTGCGCACACGGATAATTCAGATTGAAAATGGTCAGGGCAGCGCCATATCGGCACATCGGGTGTTTCCAAACGAGTGGCATACCGAAGGCACGCTTTGTTAGTCCACGCTTTTTCGGTACACCCAGATGAAAGAAACAAAAAAGCGCCTCGAGACCGCCGTCAAAGCCTCGGGCACGACCCTCACCGAGGTCTTCGGCGTCGGGGCCCTATGTCGCCGCTACGGTGATCGGCTATGTCGGCGATGTCGCCCGATGCTCGGAAAATCGGAATGGCTATCTCATGGCCTTCGCACCCAGGCGCCGGCGTGCTCACCGGGGCTGGCTCACCGGGCCGGTAGCACCTGGGGTGCTCGCGTGCTTGAATCGAGGACGTGAAGAAGCTCGCCGACTATCGCCGCGACGACCATCCTGACGATCAATATGACATTGTCTGGCGCCCAGTACGTCCTGGCCCGGCCTGGCCCAGTCTGGGACTGGGGCGCCGGGCCCTACCCAGGTAAGCCGGCCGAGCCCTGGCCTCACCCTGATATTTGCCGGTATGACGGTGAGCGGGCATCGGCGCCGCCTGGAACATCCCCGAACCCGAGGTTTGGCGCAGCCGAAAAAGTTGGTGATGTGAGGCACCCTTCCGACTGGGCGAGTTGGCAGAACTTGCCCCGCAACCTGTAGACGTTCTGTACACAAGATGGTGGACGAGGCCGCCAGTGGGCCATCCGTCTATCCGCTTGAGCAGGGATTTCGTCAGAGTGGCCGACGGTGAGAGCGGGCGACGGGAATTGAACCCGCACCACCAGCTTGGAAGGCTGGAGCTCTACCATTGAGCTACGCCCGCGGAACTGCGCGACGAGCTTACCAGTGCACCTGACGAGCCCTCGCGCCAGCAAGGAGGGCGGCAGCCTCCTCGTCAGTTTCGGCGAGCGACGCCGCCATCTCCAGCTCGGCGCGTTGGCGATAGGCGTCAAGCTCCGCTTGCTTTGTGACGCTGTCCCACCCGAGGAGAGGGGCAAGCAGGTCGGCTGCAGCAGGCGCGCTCGCCAGGGCGAGCCGCCGGCTTTCCATCGCCGCGCGGGTGCGCCGGATGAGGACGTCGTCAATGTGGCGCGCTCCTTCGTGGGTGACTGCGTACACAACTTCGGCACGCAGGTAACCTTCGGCTCCCTCCAAGGGAGCAGCCAGCGACTCGTCCACTTTCATTATTTCAAGAAGCTCCGTTACGAGGCCGCCGTAGCGACGGAGCAAGCGTTCCAATGTCGGCAGGTCTACTCGTTCAGACCTGGAAAGTGCGTGCCTTTGCTGCCATAGCGCGCAAAAACCCCTCGCCCCAAGCAGGGGTTCGGAACCAGTGCGGCTCTTGGGGGCATCTCCCAGGCCGGCGGACGCAACCGCGGCGTCCACGGTACCCGCGGCCATGACTCGATAGGTCGTGAGCTTACCTCCCGAGACAACTACTAACCCAGGTAAAGGTGAGCTAACCGCGTGCTCACGGGAGATCTTGCTCGGCGCTTTGAGTTTCGGGAGCTCGTCCAAAGGGCCCATTTCTCCTGGACCTCTTACCACACCGACCCCGGCCACCAGTGGCCGTAAGCCGGCATAAACAGCTTCGACGTCGGCTCTTTGGACTGGGTGCTCGAGAACGGAATTGAGCTCACTGAGGAGGTACTCGATGTCGGCACCGGTCGCCAAAGGCTGCCCTTTGTCATATGGCCAGTCGGTATCGGTCGTCCCGACGACCCAGTGCTCACCCCAAGGAAGAGCGAACAGCACACTTTTTTCGGTGCGCAAGATCAGCCCGACGGACGATCTTATGGAGCTCTTCGGCAACACGAGGTGCACGCCTTTTGACGGTCTTACAAGAGCGCCGCGCTCTTCGCCGGCCAACGCCTCAGTCTCTTCTGTCCAAGCACCGGTCGCGAGCACGACAACCTTTGCTCGTACCTCGTGTTCCTGGGACGTCTCCCGGTCGGCAACTATTGCGCCCACGACCCGGCCGCGCTCGCGCACAAAACCGACAACCTTGAGGCGGTTTTGCGCAACCGCACCCCTGCTGACAGCGGTCCTTACAAGTTCGAGGGTGAAACGTGCATCGTCTACCTGCCCGTCGTAATACTCCACGGCACCGACGAGAGCTTGCGCGCGCAAGCCCGGAGCCACCCGCAATGCGCCATCTTTGGAGAGGTGCTTGTGCCTGGGCAACCGCCGGCTGTGCCGCATCGACCGGCCGAGGACGTCGTAAAGCCCGACCCCGAGGCCGACGTAAGCCCTTTCGAGCGCGACCCGCCGGAGAGGGTAGAGGACGGGCACTGGGTGGACGAGATGCGGGGCGAGGTGGCCGAGGAGGAGGTCACGCTCTCTGAGCGCCTCATGCACCAACCGGAAGTCAAGCATTTGCAAGTACCTGAGGCCGCCATGGACGAGCTTGGTCGACCGGCTTGAAGTCCCAGAGGCCCAGTCTTCGGCCTCGACCAGGCCGACCGACAAACCACGGGTGATGGCGTCCAGAGCGCAGCCTGCACCAACGACACCGCCCCCGACAATTAGCAAGTCCAGCTGCCCAGACGTGAGCTTTGCGATGTCTGCGGCACGGCGCCCGGGGGAAAGCCCGCTCGGCAAGCCCGGCGAGCTTGCCTCCTCGGCGTTGCCGTCACTCATCGCCCGCTCAGCCTAGGCGGGCCCGCACACCAGGAAACCCAACGGCTCACCGTTGGAGAGATGAGCCTGCCCCGGTCGACTGGCCCGCCTGACACCCTCACGGTGGCTCTCGGGGAGGCAGTGGCGCGCAGCTTGCCAACGGGGAGGGCTGAGCTCGAGGCCATCGTGGTAGAAACAAGTGGGAAGGTTGAGGTCGTGCGGATAACAGAGCTCAGCAGCACTTACTGTTTCGTCAGCTACAAAGGGCGGCCGGCTCAAGTTGCACGAATAATCATCGAGGGGGCACCGGCGCGAGCCGAGGTGACCGTGAGCCTCGAGGGTGCCGGGTTCGAAGTGCCAGAGCCGTGGAAGGGCAAGCTGGAGCCTTCGCGTGCAGGCCAAAGAGGCGGCCCGGCATGGGCCCCGGCCGAGGATCCCGGCCTGGCCCAGGCAGGGCGCTTCTCGCCCAGGGCCGCCTCGCCGGAGGGCGTTGTCGTAGAGGTGCCGGTCCTTGTCGGTGCAAACCACTCTCCGGGTGAGCACCTCGCAGCCGTCGCGACTGCTAAGAGTGGGAGCAGTACCGCCCAACGCAAAGGCGAGCTCGTGGTGCGCGAGACGGGCTGGCGGATGATCATGGTGCCGCACTTCCACTATGACCCGGTCTGGTGGAACACTCAGGCGGGCTACACATCGGGGTGGGACGAGCTGCTCTGGGCTTCGGAGCGAAGAGAGACCTTTCAGCATACGGGCCTTGTCCTCGTGGAAGCTCACCTGGAGCGGGCAAGGCTCGACCCTCGCTACAAGTTCGTGTTGGCCGAAGTCGATTATTTGAAGCCCTTTTGGGACCTTTACCCTGATCGCCGCGACGAGATCCGAGCGCTCCTGCGGGCAGGGCGCCTCGAGATAGTCGGCGGCACTTACAACGAGCCCAACACCAACCTCACGGGGGCAGAAACCGCCATTCGGGCGGCTGTTTATGGGTTCGGTTTCCAGCGTGACGTTGTTGGGGCCGACCCCCGCACCGCATGGCAGTTGGATGTTTTTGGCCATGACCCACAGTTCCCAGGGATCATGGCCGGTTGCGGGGTGAGCTCCTCAGCCTGGGCGCGGGGGCCCTTCCACCAGTGGGGGCCACTTCGGGAGACGGGCTCCAATTCGTGGATGCAGTTCCCATCGGAGTTCGAGTGGGTCGCCCCCAACGGCCTCGGCCTGCTGACGAGCTACATGCCCAACCACTATTCCGCCGGCTGGGACCTCGAGAGCGCGACGACGCTCGAAGGAGCGATGTGGAGAGCGTACGAGCTCTTCGGCGACCTCGCCGAAGTCGCAGCCACTCGCGTGACACTTCTCCCGGTAGGCACGGACTACACGCCCCCGAGCCGGTTTGTGGGCGACCTCTCGGACACCTGGAACGACCGTTACTTGTGGCCGCGGTTCGAAGTTGGCTTGCCAAGGGAGTTTTTTGCTGCGGTCCGCGAAGAGCTGTCTTCGCAAGGCAGGCGGCCGTCGCCACAGACCAGGGACATGGGGCCCGTTTATACCGGCAAAGACGTGTCCTTCATCGACACCAAGCAAGCTCAGCGCCTGGCCGAGTCTACCGTGGCCGACGCTGAAGCCTTGGTAGCCATCGGTGCGGCTCTGAGCGCCGCTTTACCGCACCGGCCCTCGGACGCCGCCTCACCGCACCGGGCACTGGACAAAGCCTGGCGCCAGCTCGTCTTTGGCGCCCACCACGACGGCATCACAGGTTCGGAGTCCGACCAGGTGTACTTGGACCTGCTCGCTGGGTGGAGGGAAGCGTACGAACTTGCCCGCGGGGTCGAGGAGGACGCGCGAGAGTTCCTACTTTCTCAGGTCGACACGAGCGGCGAAGGCGAAGCAATCGTCGTCACCAACACCTTGGGCCAGAGCCGCTCCGGGATGGCCAAGGCCGAGATCCCCAAGCAGCGGCCGGGTGAAGGTTATGACGTTAGGGATGAGGCGGGGGAACGGCGGGATGTCTTGGTCGAAGAAGCCAACAAGCCCGGGCACCTGCAATTGACGTTCCGCTCCGAAGACGTCCCAGGGCTTGGCTATCGCACCTTCAGGCTCCTGAGAAGGGGCCGAGATGGCGAGGACAGGGGCTGGTCGGAGGCACCTGGTACCGAGATCTCGAACGATTTGCTGGAGATAGTGGCCGACCCGGGCCAGGGAGGAGGGCTCGGCCACATCAGAGATCTCACCACTGGCTTCGACCTTTTGCCTCCCGATGAGGTTGCGAACGAACTGCTCGTGTACCCCGAGCACCCGACCCACCCACGGTTCGGGGAGGGCCCGTGGAACTTGTTGCCGAAAGGCCCCCCTGCGAGGTCGCGCTCGAGGACGGCAAGGGTGCGCAAGGAGGTATCACCGCTAGGCGAGCGGCTTGTGGTGGACGGCTCCCTCGCCTACGGCGATGCTGGGAGCGATGGTGGCAAAGAGGGCTTCAGTTACCGCCAGGTTGTCACACTATGGGGCGGATCGAGGCGAGCCGAGCTGCGCACCGAGTTACACGACTGGGTCGCGCGGGACAAATTGGTGCGCTTGCGGTTCCCCACCTCACTTGCCGGCGCCACGCCAGTTTCGGCTGTGGGCGATGCCGTCATTGCCCGGGGCTTCGCCTTGATCGACGCCGACGCGGCGGAGGCTCCCTGGGCGCTTGACAACCCGGCGGCGGAATGGTTCGGGCTTTCGACTACATTCCTTCTCGAAGCGTCCGAGCCGCCGGGGGAAAGTGCGAGCGTTTACCACCGTCGTTCGGTTGGAGTTGCTGAGGTCGTCACGGGGCCCGGCGAGAGCTCCGCTCCCTGGGCGCGAGATCTTGTGGTAGCCCTGGTGCAAAAGGGCGTCACGTCGACTTGCAGCGAGGCCGGGCGCAACCGTTACGGAGGGCTCCTCGGGGATTCGAACCTCCCTGACTTCCGTATCGCAATTGGAGTGCCGGAGCACAATCCATATGTAGCCGACCTCTTGGCTGCCGCCGGGGCGGGGTTCTCGGAGGAGCTGCAACGACAGCTGTCCCAACAGAACTGGGCGCGCCTTCTTGTGCCGCCAGAGCGACCGCTCGCAGAAGTGTGGCGTCCCAATGCTGATTTGCGAGGCACGCGGGACCTCCCAGTCCTCATCGTCGCAGCAGAGGGGCCCCGCGCGATAGCTTCAGCAGTTGCTCACCTTGTCGCTGAGGTCACGATGGGCCGGGCGCGCGTTGTCCAGCCCGCTCACCTCCTCGCGGGGCGCGCTGAGGACGTCCCGGAGTGGACAGCGGCCATTTTGAACCGTGGGACCCCGAGTTTCGCGGTTGACTGCGAGGGAGCGATGCACGTCTCGGTCCTCCGTTCCTGTAGCGGTTGGCCGTCCGGCGTTTGGATCGACCCGCCGCGCCGCACGACGCCAGATGGCTCGGCTTTTGAGCTCGAGCACTGGAGCCACGTTTTCGAGCACGCCCTCATGTTCGGACGGGGCGATTGGCGCGAGGTCGGCTGCGTGAACGAGGCCCTCGACTATAACCGCCCGCTCCGCGCTTCGGTTGTGGCCCCGCATGAGGGCGCATTGCCAAAGAGCGCACGATTGCTAGGTCTTTCGAAGCGGGGCGGCGCGGGCGAGGTGGCCCTGGCGGCGCTAAAACCTGCTGGGAACCCGCTTGCCAAGGCAGATCCTTTCGACCCCCGAGACGATCTGGCGGGCCTGACGGTGCGCTGTTATGAGCACGCAGGCAGCTCAGCTGAAGTCGAGCTCGAAAGCCGCTTTGCTCTCGAATCGGCAGAACGGTCCAACTTATTGGAAGAGCCCGGTGAGCACTTGATAGTGCGGGGGGGCGGGCGAGGGACCGGTGGCAGCGCCGTACGCTTTTCGCTCCATGCCGGTGAGCTAACGACCCTTCGGCTCGGGTTGGCGAAACCCGATGGGCCTGGGGGTGGTGCTACTGGGGGGGAACCGGGGCCGCGCCCTGAGTGGCGACCCGGTGGGAACGTCGAGGTCGCACAACCCGTCTTCAGCCGCTACTGGCTGCACAACAAGGGTGCGGCCCCAATGGGCAACCAAGCGCTTGCGGTACACTTTCGCTCGACTTCAGCGGTAGTGCGTGCCGGCCGGACGGGCGAGACCGTGGCTCAAGTGGCTTCGGGCGCATCAGAGGCAGCCCAATCTGGGAGGCTCGATATCGTCGCCCCAGAAGGCTGGAGCGTGAGCCCGTCGAGCAGGCTGTTCAGCCTCGCTCCCGCTGCATACCTGGCCATCCCCGTCCGTTTTGAAGTGCCGGGCAGGACTTACCCAGGGCGCCGTTTTCTCTCAGCGCGCATAGTTGACGAGGCCGGCCAGGTCCAAGAGGACGTCCTTACGGTCGACGTCGTCCCCAGCTTGGAGGAGGCTCTCCCGGGCAAGCGGGAGCCGGCGGCTTCCCCCGCGCGCAACGGGGACAGGCTTTTCGCTATGCCGCCGGCTTTCGGGCACCCGAGCTCGCAGTTCTTGGACGAGATGGAAGCGACTGTTAGCCCCGGGGAGCTCGCCCTGCCACCAGGTGCGAGCGCGACAGTTACTCTTCGGCTTGCCAACCGCACCGCTGGTGAGCTGAGGGGCGAGGTCCAGGTCCTCTCGCCAGTGGAAACCTGGCCTTGGGTCGGCCCTTGGGACCAGGCTTTCGCGATCCCGCCGGGCCAAGCGCACGAGTTTGGGGCAACGGTAGTGGCACCCGTGCGGGACTGGCTATCGAGCTGGGCGCTTTTCAAGGTGACCTACTTTGGGCGACTTTGGTATTCGCCAACGGTTCGCCTGTCACTGGGCGAGCGGCCCCCAGTGGGCGCTCGGGAAGCCGCGCAAGCGGGGCAACTGGCGTCTCATGCTTGAAGCACGGGAGGGGACCTCTGGGCCATTTTGCGGCCAAGACGCGGTGGGATGGGTGGGCGGTGACACGGTGCCAGGAGAGGCGCTCGACACTTTCATGGCGGGCATTTCTCACAGCGACCTAGGGTGCCGTCTCGGCTTGGCCGGCTCGACAACTGGCGGTAGTGATTGGGAAAAGGCGGTGCGAGGGTGGGCAGCCAAAGCTCTTCTGGAGGACTGGCTCCTCCGGCAGGAGACAGCCCGCCTGGGAGTCAAAGAACCGGGATCTGTTGAGGAATGGGTGCGGTGCCTTGAAGCCGCTGGTGAGCTATCTCGCGTCCGCTCGTCTACACCTACAGACGCGCTCGCTTACTACCGGGCTAACCTCCACCTCTACCATCTGCCTGAGGCAAGGCACGTGCGCCATTTGCTCGTGGGCGACGAAGGCACGGCAGAGGGGTTGATGGCAGCTCTCACTGATCTCGCTGATCTTGAACCTCTGGCATCCGAGTTCTCCCTCGACGAGGGCAGCCGGCAGCGGGGTGGCGACCTCGGTTGGGTCGAGCGCGGGCAGCTCTGCGGGCCTCTAGAAGACGTGATTTTCTCTGCCGCACCGGGGCAGATAGGGGGCCCGGTGTTGAGCCAGTTCGGGTGGCATATCGTCGGGGTCGAGGCCCTCAGGCCGGCGAAGAAGCAACCCTTTTCGGGATGCGAGCTGGCTATCCGTGCGAAGCTGGACGAGGACCGTCGGCAGAGTGCCTGGGTGCAGTGGTGGCGAGGGCGCCTGGCAAAAATGGTCACTGCGGCGCCCGAGTTCGAGCACCCGCTCCGGCCTGGCGTGCCGGGCCTGCCTCACCGGCATTAAAGCGTTCGCTACGAAGCCCTTGGGGTTGGGCCGAAGACGCTGTTCTGCAAGACGGGGACTATTTCTTCGGCTTCGATCTCGAGAGCCACTTCGACATCCTGAGGGAAACCCATCGCGTCAAGCTCGAGCGCAGTGCCGCAGGCGCGTACTATCCCGACAATGTCCCCAGATGACCGGAAAAGCCCTGCGATCGCCTGGGCTTCAGGGGAAAGCTGGCACCCAGCGCGAGCCAAGTGGTCAAGTACCGAGCCGGCACCAATGGCGTCCTCAACGGCTGGACGCAGGGTACCGTCCGGCCACCGCTCACCTGCTGCGACAACGGAAATGGGCGCTGTGGAAGTCCCGTAGCCATTTTCTAAGGCCCAGGCGGCGACGGCCCTGGCATTGCGAAGGCAGCCTGCCACCACTGTCCCTTCGACCGACGCCGAGATCGCGGCACCATTTGGCGACGGGAGGACGAGGCGCGGGGTAAATGGCGCCGAGCGCAGCGCAGAAGGTGAGAGCGACCAAGGCCGTGACGGGCTCGCCTCACGGCGGCGCACCCCGAGCTGCGCATCGTTGTCCCGTGCAAATTGTTCCGCACCGGGCTGAGCAAGGTCGTACGGGAGCACCGAAATCCCTCTGCCCACAGCGACACTGACTGCCGTGGTAAAAGAGAGGACGTCGACGACAACCGTGCAGCCGCGGGGAGTGGCGACGGCTTGGGCGCCCGATGGCCCCCACTCGAAACGGACGTCGCTCGCCTGCTGGCGGAGCACTGGCGGCGGCTAGGCCCATGGGCGGGACCGGTCACCGCCTCCTGGCAGCAGTACAGTTAGGCGGGCCAAAACGATGACGACGTTCGCCACCATGCTGCGCCAGTTCCGTGTGGCGGCTGCTCTTAGCCAGGAAGCGCTGGCCAAACGGTGCCGTATCAGCTCCGATACGATCGCCGCGCTAGAGCGGGGCCGGAGGCGGGCGCCCCGCCAGCAGATGGTGGGAAGTGCCGGCCAGGATGCCGTTCATCGAGGAGGATCGGTCCGGCCCTCCTCGATGGCGCGCGTGCCTGCGGAGTGACTTCGGTGAACTTCATCGCTGCGCACCGGGTGCCAGCCCGTTCGCTAGAGCTGTTGGGTGGATGCGCCGGGCACTAGCTGCCGGGCGTGGGGCCGGCATGAGTGCCGTGCTCCTCAAGCAAGGCTCGGAGCGATGCCGCGTCCCGAGCAAACGCGGTTGCGAGGGCGGCGGAACTGCTGGCCGGAAGATCTGGCGAAACGGAGGCGCCCTGCTGCAGCAATTGTGTAGTCGCGTCGAGCAGCCGGGCGCCTCGAACCAACGCGGCCTGGGGGAGCAAGACTGCGCCCGCAGGAGGGCTTGGCAAGTCGTAGAGGACGTGGCCTATCAACGAGAGGACCTGCAGCGCCCCGTGTGCACCGACCGCGTCCGAGTTCTCCACTCTCACGTGTGCGGCTTCAGCGAGAGCGGTAATCGAGCGGACCAGGGTCTCGAAGGGGACCGGTACGTTGCGGGGTTGGGCGAGCAGGTCAGCTCCGGGTTGTTCGTCGGCCAGCTCGAGCGCAATATTGCGGGCAAGCTCTCTCAGGTTGTCGTCGGCGATGTTGCGTTGGACGGACAGCTCGGTCATTCCGAGAGCGGCGGCCAACGCAGCGACCTGGCGGTCGAGCATGGCGGCCACGTGCTCGCGCGCGGCAACAAGGCCGAACTTGGAGAGCTCTTTCAGCACGACGTCGGTGCCGTGCTCGGGCCAGTCAAGGGGCTCGCCACGGAGCTTGCCGAAGACGTCGTCCCACTTGTCCTGGGCCCTTTTTGTCGCCGCGTGGTTCCCTTCGAACGCTACGTAGCCCTCCAGTTCTTCGAAGTCCGCCTCGTTGCCCGATAGCTCGACGCCGTTCGCCACGGGCCGGGCGCTGTACAGCAAGCGCTCGCACTCCTGGTCGACCATGATCGCGTCGAGGAGGAGCCAGTAATTCGCCTCACTGAGGACAACCGTTTTGCGGACCGCCTCAGGGTCGTTCAGGCTGCCCGCCGTCGAGGGAGGCGAGATGTCGTACTCCGAGCTTTGCCATCCGTCGATCCTGCCGGCCTCCCCGCAAGCGGGGCAATGCCAGTTGATATAAGAGGGGACGTCTTGGCGCTCAACTACGAGGCGTCCCGGGCACCGTGCCCGCCGCGGCCGCCGCCGGCACGGCAGGGCCGTGGCCCGTGGCCCTCGCTCGGGAGAGGCGGTCGCGGCCAGCACCGCCCTGCGCAAATAGTGGGCGAACTTGAGCGAAGGCCCTGACGCGTCCGGGTCAAGGTCGATGTCCTCGAAGTCGCGAAGATCGGTGACGTAGAACACCTTTAGGGCCCGGGCCTTTCAATTGGGCGCCGCCACCAGCCGCCCTCGCGTTTATGGTGTACCGGCACCACTTTCGCTTGCGCGACGAGCGCGGGAAGCGCCTCCACTACCGCCTGGTCCCGGCCCCGCGCGGCCTGCTGGTGCGTGCACGGCGCCCTCATGCCAGTAGCGAGCTTGGTAATGGCCGGAAGGGAGCTTGCGGACGCTCCCGAGGCGACGGCTGCGGACCGTTGGCACGCGCAACAGCCTACTGGATCCTCTTGGCACGGATTTGGCACGACAACGGCTCGCCTCGCGCGCCCTAGCTGAACTTATGGCCTGTGGCCTGCGTATTTAGAGGTCGGGGAGGGGGGACTTGAACCCCCGGCCTCCTGCTCCCAAAGCAGGTGCGCTACCAACTGCGCTACTCCCCGTAGGTGCCACAGGTTACCGTACCAGGTCTTTTGCTCGCTCTGGTCTTTGCGCAGGTCCTTGGAAGCTCGCCCTGGGCGACAGCTGTAGATGGTGCTTGAGCGGTTAGAGGACTGCGCCGGGCACCGGAGAACCTGGCGCGCCCCCTGTATCTGCAAGGTACTGCTGGGCTGTTACGGCTTGCCACATTCCGCCAGGGATGGCGTCCACTGATGTGGAGGAGCTAGGCAGCAGCGAGCTGCCTGGGGGCAGGGCCGCGGTTGTTGTGGTCGCCGCAGCGGCCGTGGTTGCCGAGGTGCTTGTCGCCGAGCCGTCGCCGGAGGTGGTAGATCCCGGCGCCATGGTCGTCGCAGTAGAGGCCGTAGTGGGCGCCGGCGTCATCGTGGGTGAAGGGGGGGTGGTCACTGTCGAAGAGGTAGTCGTGGGTGAGGACGACGTTGTTGCAGAGGGGCCGGTTGTCGAGCTGGTGGGCCCTGTCGTCACCGGCGCGGAGGTCGTTGTTGCTCCAGGGGAAGTGGTCGATGTAGACCCATTACCGACCGTGAGGGCGTCCGGCAGTATGGCATCTGCGGTTTGGGGTGCGTTCCAAACGATCGCTGAATAGGTCCCTGGCGGTAAGGCATCAACAGAGACGTCGATAAACGTTGATGAGGTGTCTTGGACGGCGGCAGGGTAGGAGCCAAAGTCCACGACTGGGTCGTCGGGGAAGTTGTTGCCCAGGACAGTTAGGTCAGCTTGGCCCGTGCTAATTGCGTTCGGGGTGACCTGGGCCACCTGCCAGTTGGCATCGCCAACCGCGGGTTGCGTAGTCGTAGTCGTCGACGCTGGCGTGCCTGTGGTGGGCGTCGTTGTGGTCGTGGACGCGGCGGGCGCCGATGTGGTGGTGGTCGAGCTTGGTGTTGTAGCCGGGGTGCTGGAAGTGGTGGCCACCGTGGTCGTTGAGGTGCCGGTCGCCGGAGGTGCCGTCGTGGGTGGGACCGTGCTCGTGGCCGGGACCGAGGTGGAAGTGGCATTTGTGGTCGGCGCGGCTGTCGTTGGCGTGGACGGCGCAGTAGTGCTCGACGATGTGCCGGATGAAGACGATGTGGCGGATGAAGTCGTCACGGGCGAGGTGGTTGCCGTTGAGCTGGTGGACGGGGTGCTTGTCACTGGGGCCGCCGTCGTCGATGGAGCTGAGGTCGGTGCGGCAGTTGTCGGCGCGGCTGTCGTCGGTGTACTGGAGGGCGTGGTCGCGCTCGTCGATATCACGGGCATGGTGGGTGAGGCGGTAGGCGAAGTAGCTACCGGCGCGGTCGTAGACGAAGTGCTGGTTACGGGACCAGTGGTGGCAGGTGGGGCTGATGCGCTCCCATCGACGAAGAAAACTCCCTCTGGCTGGCCGTAAGTTGTCGAAGGGGAGCCTGCATTGACAGTTTGCGCAGCCAGCAGCCAGGTGCCGCTCGTGAGGCCCGGAAGGGTCAAGCCAAGGGTGGAGGTCCCAAAGGAAGCCTGGTCCAGACCGGGTACATCCACAATGGCAGAGCCGTCGCTACCGGTTGTCACTGTGCCCGAAGATGAACCGGAGCTCCAGGCGATATTGGCTCCTTGAAGCGCGTACGCGGAGCCGTTTTGATCGTACGCGAGCTGTAGTTTGTAGGCGAGTGCCTGGCCAGTGGGGAGGATCCCGGCCTCCGCCGTCGCATTGACTGTCACGTTTGCGCTCGTGCCTACTTGCACCTCGTCAAAACCGGCGAAAGTGTAAGAGATTTGCTGTGGGACAAGTGCGAGGGCAGCGGGCACGTCCAGGGCCCCCCCGGTGCTGCAGTCGTTGGAAATTGCGGCATCTGGTTGGGCACTGGTCAGTATGTCGTTTTTCACCTGCGTGTAGGTCAGGGAAGGGTCCGCTGACCAGATCATTGCCGCCGCCGCGCTCACGAGGGGGGCAGCAAAAGATGTCCCGCTCACATAGCCGTTGTCACCACCGGGGCCCGTCGTAAAGACGTACTCGCCCGGAGCGAAGATGTTCACGGAGCTTTGACCGTAGTCGGAGAAATAGGCGGGAGCGTAGTTGGCATCGAGCGCACCGACCGAGATAACGTTGTTGTAGCTAGTGTCAAAGGACGCGGGGTAAAATGGCGTTGTGTCGTTGTCGGCCGCATCGTTGCCCGCAGCGGCGACGACAAGCACTCCGGCGTCCTCGGCGTCTTGGATGAGCGACGCGATCACAGGGTCGTCTGCTCCCGGGGCACCGAAGCTCATGTTGATTATCTTGGCGCCCTCTGATATGGCGTACTCACCGGCGGCGTAGACGCACGAATCGGGGATAGCCTCGTCGTCGGAACATTTCAGGGCGAGTACCTGAACGCCTGGCGCGGCACCGGCTCCGGCATAGTTGTTGCCAGCAGTGGCCGCGATAGTGCCGTCGACTTCGCTGCCGTGGTCGTACCCTGCGGCGGTGCCGACAGGCTCCACGTCACTTGTCGGTGGGCTCACGGCGAAGTCCTCCGACTCTGGGGAGACCGCTCCGGCGAGATCTGGGTTAGTGGTGTCGGCACCGGTGTCTATGTCCGCTATGAGGGCCCCACTGCCGATGGAGCGCGACCAGCCGGCAGCAAAGTCGGGCGAGTCCCCCGCCGTGCTCTCACTGCTGAAACCGGCGCTGGGTTCATAGGTGGGCGCGTTGCCCGAGTTTGCCAGGTACCACTGGTAGCCGGAGGAGGGGTCGCCGGTTACGGGCTGGTTGGCGGTAGCCGCCAGTGAGAGCAAGTCGTTGGGGTCGACCGCGACGATCCCCGGTAGCGCAGCCTTCAACTCGGCCGCGCTCAACGAGGTTGTAATGGCGTAGTAATTTCCCCATGCCTCGGCGGCCGCATGGACCCCGGGGACGGCGCGCAACCGAGCTAAGGCACGGCCGGTCACACTTGTGTAACCAGCGGGCAGGCTGTTCTTTGCTCGTCCGAGCGATACCGGGTACCTGGTGCCCGTGTCATTCCTCGGAGGGCGTGCCGGCGCAGCCACAACCGGACTATGCCGAGGATGGGGCAGCACGACCCTGATGTCGCCAAGTGAGTCCCGCTCGATCGGGGTACCCGGTGGGTACTTGGCCAAGTTTGCCTTCAAAACCGAGAAAGGTTGGCCCGGTCGCCACACTATGGGGTCGGCGGAGCTTGGTGCGGCAGCTTCCCAATAGCCACCGCTGCCGGCAAGGCTGCTCCCACCGATGCTACTGGCGCTCTTGGCATGGCCAGCGGCCGGGCCCGGTAGGGATGTGGAGGCCGCCGGGTTGCGTTTGTGAGCGGGGGAGGCCCGGTGGTTTTGGGACCTGGGAGCACTTGGTGTTGCAGAGGTGCGCGCGGCAGCCGTGGGCTCAGCACCTCCGGGCGCCGTCGCTGACAGGAGCGCGGTAGGAGAGATAACTACGACATAGTGGTGGAAATGACCCGGCCAGGAGAGCTCACTGTTGCGGGGCACGGTCAACGTCGGTGGGCGGTCGCCACGGTCAGCGCTGAGGGCGGCGGTACTACAGCCAGATAGAGCAATAGCTACGATTGCTATCAGGTATTTGCGCCTCATCGTGCCTCCTCAACCGCAAACGCGCCCGGTTTGGTATCGGCATGAAGTACGAGTAGGAGCAGAACGTGCAATTGCTGAGGCGGGGATGACGGGAAAAGTACGCACGACGAGAGACGGCACCCATTTCTGGCCCCCAACGTGCCAACCGACCCGGGACGCGCCCGGACGCCCACTGAGCTTATGAGCGCGGTCCCTGTCCCGGTGCAGGGCTGGGTGGAGGCGCGCACCCGCTCGGCGATGGCACCCGTGCGGGCCAGGGTCAAATTGGCCCGGCTCTTGTGGCGAGCTGGGCCCGGCACCGCCCTCGCCGTCTACGCCTTCATCGTCGTCGAAGGGGCTTTGCCGAACTTGTCGCTCATCGCCATCGGCCGCGCCACGGGGGACATCCCGGCGGCCGTCAAGGTCGGGCTCGGGTCGGCGGCTGGGCACCGGCTGGTGGGTGCTCTCGCCTTGGGCGGGCTCTTCTATGCCTTCTCGCTCCTGCGAGGGCCGCTTGAGGACCTGCTCTCGGCTTACTCGGGCACCCGCATGAGCACCTACATGCAGAGCCTGCTGGTCCACGCCGTGTCCTCACCCGCCGGGATCGAGCACCTGGAGGACCCCGAGGTTCTGGACCGCTTGGCGTCAGCGTCGGGGGAGCTGTTGAGCACCCGGCCCTCCGATGCCCCCATGACGGCCGCGGGGGTGCTCGGGGACCGCTTGAGCGGCCTCTTCGGCTGCGCGGTGGTGGGAGCGTTCCGCTGGTGGGCGGGCCTGTTGCTGTTCGTCGGCTGGTTGGGCGTGAGGAAAGCCGTCTTCGCCTTGTGGGCTACGCGGGCGGGCACCGTGCGGCTCGCGAACCGGACGTTGCGCCAGAGCTGGCATTTCCTCGGCATGACCTGGCGGCCCGAATGGGCCAAGGAGATGCGCATCTTCGGCTTGGCCGATTGGGCGCTCGGCCAGCACCGCCGGCTCTGGCTGGAGGGCATGGAGCCGTCATGGGAGAGCCTACGGCTGGTGGAAAAACGGAGCTGGGCCCTAGGCGCCTTCGTCGCGGCGATGTTCGGCATTGTCGCAGGGGCGCTTGCCTGGGCTGCTTATCACCACGATGTCGGCCTGCGGACGGTCTCCATCACCTTGATGATCATGCCTTCGACGATCCAGCTAGCCGGCGTCAACCTCACCGCTCTTCAGCTGGAGAACATGCTCGCCGCCCTTCCCGACCTCGACTGGCTCACGGTCAAATTGGCCCCACCACGGCCCTTTGGGGGCGGCCCGGTCATGCCCCGCGAGGGCACGCCCCGCCATGAGCTTTGTTTTCGTGGCGTGACGTACCGGTACCCGGGGAGCGACCGGGACGTCCTTGACGGAGTGGAACTTTCGGTGCCCGCCGGGCGCTCCCTGGCCATCGTCGGCGTGAACGGAGCGGGCAAGACCACCCTCGTCACACTGCTTGCCCGCCTCCGTGACCCGACCTCGGGCCAGATCACGGTGGACGGGGAGCCCCTCAGCGCCTTTGACGCCCGTGGGTGGCAGCGCAATGTGGCCGTGGTCTACCAGGATTTCGCCCACTACCCCTTAACTTTTGAGGAAAACGTGGCCTTTTTTGACCTCGGGGCCACGGTGGACGAAGGCGCCTTCAGCTACGCCGTGGCGCGGGCAGGCCTCCACGAGGTCCTCGCCGAGCTACCGGTGGGGCGTTCCACCATTTTGTCGCGCCAATATGAAGGTGGCGCAGACCTTTCGGGCGGGCAATGGCAACGAGTCGCGCTCGCGCGGGCGCTCTATGCCGTAGCCCGCGGTGCAGGCGTCCTCGTTCTCGACGAACCGGCAGCGCAGCTGGACGCCCGGGCAGAAGCCCGTTTCTACGAGCGGTTCCTCGAGATCACGGCTGGGGTCACGAGCATCGTGATCTCACACCGCTTTTCTACAGTGCGCAGGGCGGACCGCATCGCCGTGCTGGACGGGGGCCGGATCTCAGAGCTTGGGGCCCATGAGGAGCTCGTGGCGGCGGGAGGCACTTACGCTGAGCTCTTCCACGCCCAAGCGTCACGCTTCAGCGGCTCGCCCGCCCCCGGTGCCGACCATGATTGAGCCCCCTGCTTCCACGGCGGGCGCCGTCCGTCCCCCGAAAGGGTTGCGGCCGGCAGTCCACAGGGCCCGACGGCTGGCCGGGGCGATGGTGGGCACCGCGTGGGGAGCCGGTCGAGGGCTCGTCCTCGTGTGCACGGCCGTCAGCCTGGCAAGCGGGTTATCTAGCCTCGCTTACCCGGTAGGTTTCCGGCTGGTCATCGACAACGCCCTCCACCAGCAACTAACCGGCACTGTCGTGGGCGTGGCGCTCGTGGCGGTCACCTTCAGTGCCGCCTTCGTCCTGGCCTCGACCAGCGGGGCACGTTACGGCCAGCTCACTGACCGGGCCAACTTGGCCCTCGCAGAACGGATCGGGTGGCTGGCGAATGCCGTGCCCACCCTGGAGCACTTCGAACGCCCCGAGTACCTGCGGGAAATAGACAACTTGCGCAACAACCGCCGGACGCTGGCAAGTTCGGCCACTCAGATCCTGCGCCTGGCTCAAATGGCTGTCCAGGTGGCGGGCATCGTCGTGCTCCTGGCCCTCATTTACCCACCAGTACTGCTCGTGCCGGTGCTCGCTGCCGCCCCCGGGCTTGCCGACCGCCGTGCCGGCAGGTTGCAAAAGCAGTCGGACGACAACCTGGCCGAGCGACGGCGGCTGCTCGGGGAGCTCTTCCAGCTGGCGTCCACGACCGCTCCGGCTCGTGAGTTGCGTACCTTCGGTGGTGTCGACGCAGTCCAGGCCCGGTACGCAAGCTTGGCCGGCGAAGTAAACCGCGCCACCCTGCGAGCCGCCCGGCGAGCCGCCCTTTGGGAGGCTGCCGGTTGGCTGACGTACGCCGCAGGCTTTGTCGCTGCCATCTTTGTCCTGGTCCTGCGAGCGGCCAAGGGCCAAGCCAGCCCCGGGGAAGTCGTGGAAGCGGTCAGCCTCGTGCGCCGCGCGCAGAGGCAGGTGTCGGGGGCGACGGACACAGCGGGAAGCTTTTCCACAGCCATACGCACCGCCGGCCGGCTTCTCTGGTTGGAGGACTACGCCGCCGGCGCTCAGTCCCCCGCTCGGCTCCGGCCGCCGGGACACCTGGCCGACGGCATACGCCTTGAGGCGGTCGACTTCACCTACCCGGGCCAGGCGTCACCTTCGTTGGTCGGCATAGGCCTGCACTTGCCAGCAGGCGCGACCGTTGCTTTGGTGGGGGAGAACGGCGCCGGCAAGACGACTCTTGTCAAACTGCTCACCGCCATGTACCGTCCGACCGCGGGCCGTATCACCGTCGACGGGACCGACCTCTGCCAAATCGACGAGACAGCTTGGCGCGCTGGCTCCACTGCTACGTTCCAGGACTTTGCCCAGTTCCAAACACGCCTCGGAGACGGCGTCGGCGCCGGAGACTTGCCACGCATTAGTGACGACATCGCGGTCTTAGAGGCCATGGACCGGGCCGACGCCCGGGTTGTGTTGGATGGTTTGCCCGATGGCCTGGGCACCGTGGTTGGCAGCTACGTCGGGGGGCGGGGGCTCTCGGGCGGGCAGTGGCAGCGTTTGGCCTTGGCCCGGGGCTTGATGCGGGAGGCGCCGGTCCTCGTAGTACTGGACGAGCCGACCTCCAACCTGGATGCCCGCGCGGAAGCTGCCCTCTTCGAGCGCTACCAAAGCGCGGCGCGGCGCTTAGGCCAGCTACGGGGTGCGATCACCCTGCTCGTGACCCACCGTGTAGCAACTGTCCGTTCGGCCGACCTCATCGTGGTGCTGGACGGCGGCCGGGTGGTCGAGGTCGGCCGGCATGAGCAACTGCTGAGCGGTGGTGGGCTTTATGCCGAGCTTTTCAGCATCCAGGCTGCGGCTTATAAATCCTGAGCAAGGACCGCAGTTTTTTCTTTGAGTAGTGCCCGTAGGGCCACCGGCAAGGAGAGAGCAGACCTCGGTGTGCCGGGCCCGGTTATGGGTATCGCGGCCCCGTCGAGCGAGCGCTCGCCTCGAAGGAGGCGGCGCGAGGTAGGCTCCGCATCTCATATGAAAAGCCAAGTGGCCCCAATGGAGGGCAACAAGGTCAAGCTCTCCGTCGAGGTTGAGGAAACCGAGGTCGAGAGGGCCGTAGACGAAACCTTTGACAGGTTCACCAAAGAGCTTACGGTGCCCGGGTTTAGGCGAGGCAAAGTGCCTCGCCGAGTGCTCGAGGCGCGGATCGGCAAGGCCGTGGCGCGGCGCGAGGCCCTGGATAAGCACATCCCCGTCTGGTACGGGTGGGCGGTCAACGACAAAAGCGTCGACGTCATCAACGAGCCCACGATCGAGGTGACGGCGGGGCAAGAACAGGGCCCGCTCAGCTTCGATGCCGTGGTCGAGGTCAGGCCACGCCTCAAGCTCGAGGGTTACCAAGGCCTCAAGGTGAGAGTCCCGAGCCCAGTGGTCACCGCGACGGACATCCAGGCCCAGATCGACCGCCTGAGGGGGAACTTCGCGGAGCTCGCTGTCGTCGAGCGCGAAGCGCGCATAGGCGACAGCGTGATCATCGACATGAACGCAACTCGCGACGGCAAGCCCGTGGCGGGGATGTCCTACAGCGATTACTCCGTCGAGCTGGGAGCGGGCAACGACCTCCCGGAGCTGGACGAACACCTGCCCGGCGCCAAGGCGGGCGCCAGCGTCACCTTCGAGGCGGACCTCGGAGGTGCCACTGCCCAGGTGGAGGTTCAAGTGAAACAGGTCCAGGAAAAGGTACTCCCGGAGGAGACTGACGAGTGGGCCTCCGAAGCATCGGAGTTTTCTACCGTCGTCGAGCTGCGCAAGGACATCGAGACGAGGCTGAGCGAGGTCAAGCGGGCGCAGGCTGCGCTCACGCTGCGCAACGCCGTCCTCGAGGGCCTTGTTGGCCTGGTCAACGAGGAACCGCCGAGCGTGCTGGTCGACGCCGAGACCCAGCACATGGCCGAGGAGCTCGGCAACCGCCTGGACGCTCAGGGGATCCCTCTCCAGCGCTACCTCGACGCCCTCAGCAAGACCCTGGAGGAGCTCGTCGGACAGCTGAAAGAGCAGGCGGTCCCGGCTGTCAAGTCCGACCTCGCGCTCCGGTCCATCGCCGACGCGGTGGGCATCGAGCCCTCAGAGGCGGAGATGGAGGACTTCATGGGGCGCATGGCGGCGCAGGCTGGAGTCGACGCGCAGGCGTTCATTTCTCAGGTGGAGCGCGCAGGACGGCGTCTCGCGGTACGCTCAGATCTTAGAAAGAGCAAGGCTTTCGATTGGGTAGTCGAGCACGCTGAGATAAGCGACGAGGAGGGAAACCCGGTGGACAGGGCATCGCTAGCGCGCCCGAGTGAGGCGACCTTGGCCGGGGAGGCCCCTGCAACAGGTGCCGAGGGCACCGGCGTCGGCGTTGGCGCCCTGGCCACGGGCGGTACGAGCGGGACAGGCGGCGGCCCCGCCGCGGCGAGCCCTGCTCGCCCGGCCGCGGGAGGCGCCGAGTGAGAGTTGTCAGCCAGTACCACGTCCCCGGGATTTTCGAACAGACCAACCGCGGGGAGCGAGGGTACGACCTGTTCTCCCGGATGCTCGAGGAAAATATCGTTTTCCTCGGTACCCCGATCGACGACTACGTAGCCAATGCCGTGTGCGCGCAGCTCCTCTACCTCGAGTACAAGAACCCCGACAAAGACATCAGCATCTACATCAACTCTCCTGGTGGCGACATCACGGCGCTCTTCGCCGTCTACGACACGATGAAGTTCGTGCGTAACGACATCTCGACGTTTTGCTATGGGCAGGCGGCGTCGGCGGCAGCGGTTATCCTGGCGGGCGGGACGAAGGGCAAGCGCTACGCCCTCCCCCATGCCCGCATCCTCTTGCACCAGCCTTATGGCGGCGCAGCAGGTCAGGCGGCTGATATCGAGATCCAGGCCAAGGAGATCATCCGGATGCGTGACTTGCTCAACGAGATGATCGCCCTGGACACAGGTCAGACCCTCGAGAAGGTGGGCACGGACACTGACCGCGACTTCATCATGAGCGCCTCCGAGGCTCAGGATTACGGCATCATTGACGAAGTGATAACGACCCGTGAGCTAGCCGGCGTCCCTCAGGCCGCCGGCGTGGCCTGAGCGACCGAGGAGCACCGGATGGCTAAGTTCGGCGAATCGAGCGAGCTTGTCAAATGCTCCTTTTGCGGTAAGTCGCAAAAGCAGGTCAAAAAGCTTATAGCAGGCCCGAGCGTTTACATTTGTGACGAGTGTATCGACCTCTGCAACGACATAATCGAAGAAGAGCTCTCCGAGCCGACAGAGGTCCGCTTTGACGAGCTGCCAAAACCTACCGAGATCTTCAACTTTCTCAACGATTACGTGATCGGGCAAGAACGAGCAAAGAAGATCCTTTCGGTCGCCGTTTACAACCATTACAAGCGGGTACAGGCGGGCGGTTATTCGGACGGCGATGTAGAACTGCAAAAGTCGAACATCCTCCTCCTTGGCCCAACGGGCTGCGGGAAGACTTTCCTGGCGCAAACGCTCGCGAGGATGCTCAACGTGCCCTTCGCGATAGCGGACGCGACGGCGCTCACCGAGGCTGGGTACGTGGGCGAGGACGTCGAGAACATCTTGCTCAAGCTGATACAGGCGGCCGACTACGACATCAAGAAGGCCGAGACCGGCATCATCTACATAGACGAGATCGACAAGATCGCCCGCAAGAGCGAGAACCCCTCTATCACGAGGGATGTCTCCGGCGAAGGCGTGCAGCAGGCGCTGCTCAAGATCCTGGAAGGCACGACAGCTTCGGTGCCGCCACAGGGGGGCCGCAAGCACCCCCACCAAGAGTTCATCCAGATCGACACAACGAATGTCTTGTTCATCTGTGGCGGTGCCTTTGCAGGTCTGGACCGCATCGTCCAGGGGCGCCTCGGCAAGCAAGGGATCGGCTTCCGCGCTGAGATCCGCAGGGCACACGAGGCAGACGAAGACGAGCTTTTTTCGCACGTGCTGCCTGAAGATCTCCTCAAGTTCGGGCTGATCCCTGAATTTGTCGGCCGGCTGCCGGTGCTCGGGACGGTGTCCACATTGGACAAAACGGCCCTCATCCGCATCCTCACCGAGCCGAAGAACGCACTTGTCAAGCAGTACCGCAAGGTCTTCGAGCTCGATGGAGTCGAGCTCGAGTTCTCCGCTGACGCCTTGGAAGCTGTCGCCGAACAAGCGATGCTCCGTGGCACGGGCGCGAGGGGCCTGCGGGCGATCCTGGAAGAAGTCCTCCTAGAAGTCATGTACGACTTGCCGAGCCGTTCAGACATCGGCAAGTGCGTCATCGACCGTTCCGTGGTGCTCGAGCGGGTAAACCCGACCCTCGTCCCTCGTACCGACGTCGCTCACAAGGAGCCGCGGCCTAGGAGGGCCGCCAGCTGAACCTCGGTGAAGCGCTCGCCTGGCTGGACCGCCACCAAAATCTCGAGCGCATACTCTCGGACGAACGACTTCGTGCCCCAGAGCCCGAAAGGATGCGCAGGTTCGCGCACTACATGGGCGACCCCCAGGACGCGCAAGCTGTCCTGCATATAACCGGTACAAATGGCAAGACATCGACGGCACGTGCGCTCACGCAGCTGTTGATTTCGAAGGGCCTGCGGGTCGGCACTTATATAAGCCCTCATCTCGAGCAGATAAACGAGCGCATCATGTTCGCCCTGGAGCCGATAAGCGACATCGACCTCGCGCAGGTGCTTTCCGAAGTTGCCGACCTGGAGGCCTCGGGCCCCGAACTTGCGCGGCTCAACTGGTTCGAGGTCCTGACGGCAGCAGCTTTCCGGTATTTCTCTGATCGTCCTGTTGATGCCGCCGTCGTCGAGGTGGGTCTCGGCGGGCGTTGGGACGCCACCAACATCGCCACAGCGTCGGTGGCTGTCGTGACCAACGTCGCCCTCGACCACACCGAGCTGCTTGGCCCGACGCGCGAGCACATTGCCAAAGAGAAGGCCGGCATCATCAAGGCTGGCTCGACGCTCGTCCTCGGCGAGACGAGAGAGGAGCTGTACGGCATCTTTGCGGCCGAGTCACCCGAGACGCTCTGGTGGGCTGGCAGGGATTTTGCCGTCGAGTCGAACCTGTTGGCAGTCGGCGGCAGGCTCTTGGACCTGCGCACGCCCGGAGGGCGCTATGACGATGTTTACCTGCACTTGCACGGGCGGCACCAGGCAGACAATTTCCTCGCCGCCCTCGTCGCTGCCGAGGCGTTCTTCGGTCGGCCGTTGGAAGCGGACATTGTCGCTTCGGCGGCAGCCCAAGTGAGCTCGCCCGGGCGGATGGAGGTTATCCAGCAGCGGCCCGTCGTTGTCCTCGACGGCGCCAAGAACATCGCCGGTGCGGAGTCCTCGGCGGCCGCCCTCTTGGAGGAGTTCGGCAGCGACCGGCCTGTGGTGATGGTCGTCGGGATGCTGAAGGGAAAGGACGCCCGCGAGATGCTCGAGGCCCTCGGAGCAGCCAGGGCGCGGCTCGTCGTGACGTGCCCCCCTCCCTCGCCCCGGGCCCAGCCGGCGGAGCTGCTTGCCGAGGCGGCGCGCTCCTTGGGTACCGTGGCCGTGGCCACCGGTTCAGTCGCCGAAGCACTGGGCCTCGCGCTCCACGAATCGACCGAACAGGACCTGGTGCTTGTCACGGGGTCGCTGTACACAGTGGGTGAGGCGCGCGCAGAGTTGCGCGAGCGCCTCGGCGAGGCGGCCGCGCACCCCGGCGTCTAGAGCCCGCTGTCCGCTAACCTCGCTCGCTTGTGGCAGACAAAGGGACAACGCTGGTCATCTGCAAGCCCGACGCGGTCGAAAGAGGCCTCGTGGGCGAAGTCCTCGGTCGTTTCGAGCGCCGTGGCCTGCGCTTGGTGCGAGCCGAGCTGCGCTCGATAGACCGCCCGACAGCCGCAGCCCACTACGCCGAGCACGTCGGGAAGCCTTTTTACGAAAGCCTCATTGCTCACATAACACGCTCAGCGGTGCTCCTCGCGGTAGTCGAGGGGCCGGAGGACACCTGGCAGGTGGTGCGGCTCATGATGGGCGCGACAAACCCCGCTCAGGCGGCCCCCGGGACCATTCGCGGAGATCTCGCGATCTCTCTCACCGAAAACGTCGTGCACGGCAGCGACAGTGCCGAGTCGGCTCGCCGTGAGGTCGCCCTGTTCTTCCCTGACCTGGTTTAACGACTTTCTCAGCCTCAGGCTTGGTGCGAGCGGCCCAGGGCAGTTAACCTTGGGGTAACCGTGCGCGACAGATTCTTCTCTTCTTTCCGGCGGGGGTTAGCCGTTGACTTGGGGACGGCAAACACCCTTGTCTACCTGCAAGGACGTGGGATCGTCCTCAACGAGCCGTCTGTCGTGGCGATCGATGCGCGCGATGGGCGCCCACTAGCGGTTGGGCTCGAAGCCAAGCGCATGATTGGGCGCACACCTGCGCATATCCAAGCGGTCAGGCCGCTCCGAGACGGCGTGATCGCCAATTTCGAGATTTGCGAAAAGATGCTCGCCTACTTCATCCGCCGGGTGCACCCCGGACGGCTTTCAAAGCCTGACATGGTGATTTGCGTGCCTTCTGGCGTTACCGGTGTCGAAAAGAGGGCAGTCATGGACGCAGCCGAGGCAGCGGGCGCCCGCCAAGCTTGGATCATCGAGGAACCGATGGCCGCCGCGATCGGCGCGGGTCTGCCAGTTCACGAGCCCACGGGCAACATGGTCGTTGACATAGGCGGGGGTACCACAGAAGTGGCGGTCATCTCAATGGGTGGGATCGTGACCAGCCAGTCTGTCCGGATCGCGGGCGACGAACTGGACGAGGCGATCATTGCCTACATCAAAAAGGAGTACAGCCTTGCGCTGGGTGAGCGTACCGCCGAGGAGATCAAGATCGCGCTCGGCTCAGCGTGCCCCCTCCAAGAGGAGGTGAGCGCAGAGATACGGGGCCGAGACCTGATCTCGGGGCTCCCGAAAACGATCATCACAACAACCGAGGAGATCCGCGAAGCAATTGAGGAGCCAGTGGCCGCGATCGTCGACGCTGTCAAGGTGACCTTGGACAAGACACCCCCCGAGCTGGCAGCAGACATCATGGAACAGGGCATAGTCCTGACCGGTGGTGGAGCACTCCTGCACGGCCTGGACGCGAGGCTTGCTGCTGAGACAGGGATGCCGATCGTGATCGCCGACAACCCTCTCCAGTCGGTCGCGTTCGGCAGCGGTCAGTGCCTCGAACAGCTCCCGATCTTGTCAGACGTGCTCATGACCAGTTCTCGCTAGGCGGCCCGCAGCCGTGGCTGCCCGACCGCGAGGCCGGTTCTTGCTGCTCGTGCTCGTGCTTCTCGGCGTCACCTTCGTAACCCTCTCGGACCGCACCGGCACGAGCGGGATCTTCACAAAAGCGCGCTCGTACGCGAGGCAGGTCGTCAACCCGCTCCAGGACGCGGCGCACTCATTGCTCCAACCGGTCGGCAACTTTATCTATGGGGCGCTCAATTACCAGCGTGTCGAGGACCAGTACCAGTCCCTCCGCCGGCAGGTCCTCAACGACCAGGCGGCTGACGCGGTTGCCCAGTTTGAGCAAGACGAAGCGGACAGTGTGATCGCCGAGCAACACCTGAGCTACTTGGCCGGGATCCCTTCTCTTGCCGCCGAGGTCGTCGGTACGGGGAGCGCCAATTTCGAGCAAACCATAGAGGTAAACCGCGGTTCGGACAACGGGGTCGTAGCCGGCCAGCCCGTTGTCTGCTCAGGTGGCTTGGTCGGCAGTGTCTCGGCCGTGTCGCCCCGCATGGCGACGATAACCTTGCTTGACGACCCGTCTTTTACCGTCGGCGTGAGGGAGATCTCCACCCCAGTGGTCGGTGCCGCCGTCGGTGAGGGCGCCGGCAACTCCCTGCAGGTGATCGACATCAACGTTGGGGAGAAAATCAAAAAGGGCGACTGGCTTGTAACGAGCGGGCTCGACTTGTTCCCGGCGGGGTTGCCTGTAGGCCGCGTCATCTCTGTTACCTCGCCGGGCGGGGCCCTCGAGCAAGAGATTGCCATGGAACCATTGGCAGACTTGGGCAATTTAGAGTTCGTGCGAGTGTTGTTGTGGTCGCCCGAATGACGGGCCAATGGGCTAAGAGAGCGGGGAAGGTCGTCATCGTCCTCGCTTTTGCCATCCTCGTGGAGACGAGCTTCGGCAACGACCTTCGGGTGCACGAAGTTGCCCCAGACTTCATGCTTTTGCTCGCCGTATCGGCAGGGTTCTCTGCGGGCCCCGATGCGGGCGCCGTTGTCGGCTTTGCCTCCGGGTTGGTTGCTGACCTCTTCTTGCAGAACACGCCTTTTGGGCTTTCTGCCTTGGCGTACAGCCTCGCAGGCTTTGCCGTCGGCTGGATGGCTGCTTACATGGCCGGCCAGCGACTGCTGCTCGCGCCCTTTGCGGCCGCGGCCGGCACTGTCATGGGGGTGACGCTTTTTGTAGTCATCGGTTACGTGGTGGGGGAGCAGCAGTTGGTAGCCCCGGGTAAGCGCTGGCTCGTGGAGCTTGCCTTGATCGAGGCCCTGTACGCAGCCGTGTTCGCGCTCCCTGCCGCGGTCCTAATGGGCTGGGCACTTCGCAGACCGGCGATGACGTCAGCGACGCTCGCGGCCGCTGCGCCCTCGAGCGTGGTCGAGCTGCCGCCCAGGCGGCGCCAGGCCTCGTTGCGTAGCCGCCGCCGGCACCGGCCACGTGCGAGAGTGCGGTAGCGGCGATGACAACTACGGCGGGGCCGGGTACTGGCCAGGAGAGCAGGAGCTCGTTCCGGGTACGCGCCATGGCGGTGCTGGTTGTTGTGGTGTGCTTGTTCGGCACTCTCCTAGGCCGCCTTTGGTACCTGCAAGGCGTCGAGTCCAAGACGCCGGTCGTTTCGCAGCTGGCTAATATCGGCGAGCGGACGATCTACACCCCGGCGCCGCGGGGCGAGATCTTCGACCGCAACGGCGTCCTTCTCGCTGGGAACCACATCGAACAGGTCGTAACGGTGGGCCCGGGGGCCGAGCTGGCACACCCGGGTATCGTGAAGGAACTGTCGGCGCTGCTTGGTGAACCAGTGGCCAAGGTACAAGCAGCCATCGGCAACAACCAGTACAGCCCTTACCAGCCTGTGCCAGTTGCAGAAGGGGTGCCCAACAGCGTCGTGCTCGCAATAGACGAGGACCGTTCCTTGCTGCCCGACGTGCAGGTGCAGGCAGAACCGGTGCGCTATTACCCCCACGCGACCACGATGGCGAATATCGTTGGCTATGTCTACAGGATCACCGCTCCTGAGTACGCGGCAGAGAAAAACGAGATGTGCGCGCAAGGGATCCCTTGCTACCAGTCCAACTCCCTCGTTGGGCAGGCGGGTGTCGAGGCAAGTTTCGAGAACTACTTGCGCGGCACCCCGGGCAAAGAGGTCGTCGAAGTCGACTCGCGAGGTGATGTGCTCGGCACCATCAGCTATACGCCACCCGTGCCGGGAGACGACATCATCCTGTCGGTTTCCCTGACCGATCAAGAGGCCGCAGTAGCAGCGCTCAACTACGGTGTAAATCTCGCCCGCAACGGCCCCAACTCCATAGACTCCGTCAGCGGCCAGCGTTTCCGGGCGCCTGCCGCTTCGATGGTCGTGGAGGACCCGCGCAACGGCGAGATCCTCGCCCTGGCGACCTACCCGGACTACAACCCAGATGATTTCATCCAACCGGGAGGAATCAGCGCGCAGGAATGGGCATATTACAACAACCCCAGTAACTTTTACCCCCTCATCGACAGGGCGATCTCGTCGCCTTACCAGCCTGGTTCGACGTGGAAGTTGATCACGGCAACAGCGGACTTGGACATCGGCCTACGCAGCCCTGACCAGTACTACGACGACACGGGGAGCTTTACTGCGGGGAACCAAGTTTTCCACGACAACGCCGACAGCGGGTACGGGCCAGTCGATTTGCAAGCAGCTATAACCGTTTCCAGCGACTCGTACTTCTACAGCCTCGGTTACGAGTTTTGGCAGATGTGGGCCAACGATCCTTCACACCCCGAAGACCTGCAAAACCTCGCGTCCCAGTACGGTTTTGGCCATTACACGGGTATCGACCTCCCCGACGAGGCCCCAGGGATAGTGCCAAGCCAACAGGTCTTCACCCGTGAGCATGAGCAGTACCCCAAAGCCTACCCAGACCCTTACTTTGGCCCAGGCCAAGAGGTGCAAGAAGCGATCGGCGAGGGCCAAGACGAGGTGACGCCCTTGCAGCTCGATGACGCCTACGCGACGTTTGGCAACGGGGGCACCCTTTACGTCCCCCAGGTGGTGATGGCGGTCGAGAAGCCTGGTACGGCCAACAAGCCCAACGGCAAGGTGACCCGGTACTTCCCACCGCGGGTCAAAGACCACGTCGAGATGCCTGGCGGGGCCGGCTCGGCAGACATGCTGGCAGGATTTGAGGGGGTAACGACCAACGCGGGCCTCGGTACTGCCTCGGGCGCGTTCGCCGACTTCCCCCTGAGCCAGTACCCCGTCGCAGGTAAGACAGGTACGGCGCAGGTGGACGGGTACTGCTCCAGCGCGCCAAATTGCAGCCCTGGGGACCTTCCCTGGCCCGCCTACAAGCAGGACACGTCCGTTTTCGCCAGCTTCGCGCCTGCGCAAGCCCCTCGCTTCGCCGTTAGTGCAGTGTTCGAGCAGGCCGGCTACGGTGCCGACGTCGCCGCGCCCGCAGTCGAGCAAGAGTACCTGACGCTTTTTGGCCTAAATCGACCTTCGAATGGCAATTGCGCCGGCATCTCGAGTACTTCGACGACTGCTCCTGGCTCGGCCGGTGAGGGAACGACGACCGCCACCACGACCGCCACGGCGGCCTGCGCAACTACCACCACCCAGGCGGCGGGCTGATGGCGGTCGCGGTCCAGGCGTCAACAGGGAACGCGACAGCTGTCCCGCGTCACCCCGTCCTTGCAAGCCCGGCATGGCGCCACGTCGACGTTGTGCTCATCCTTGTCACAGCGGCGATCTCAGCTCTTGGTACTTTGATGATCTACTCGACCACCCGGGTCCCCCTCGCCGCGTCAGGCTCGAACCCCGAGTCCTACATGAAAAAGCAAGCGCTCTACGTTGCGCTCGGCCTGGGAGCGTTTGTCGTCACGCTCTTGTTCGACTACAGGCGTTACCTGTCATGGGCGCCCGTGCTCTATGCCGGGAGCATTCTCGCTCTTCTCGCGACCCTGGTCGTCGGGCGCTCGACGCTCGGCGCTGAGTCGTGGATCCAGGTCGGCAGCATCCAAGTCGAGCCCTCCGAGCTCGTGAAAGTGACACTGGTCCTGTCTCTTGCTGCGTTGCTCGCGAGCCGCAAAGGCAACATCACAGGCAAGGCCCTCCTCAGCGTTCTCGGCCTGTCTGTAGTGCCCTTCTTGCTCATCTACAAACAGGACGCGCTCGGCAGCGCCCTCGTCCTCGCCGTAGTCATGGTCGGCATGCTGCTCATGGCCGGGACCAGGGGTCGGCACATGATCGCCCTTGTCGTGCTCGCGGCGGTCGCGATCGGCGGGAGCCTCCAGCTGGGAGTCCTCAAGCAGTACCAAAGGGACCGGATCACGAGCTTCCTCACTGCACCGACCGGCGTGAGCTCGACCTCCCGGCTCGCCGGAGGCCCTGATGCAGCCACTTTCGAGTACAACCTTGACCAATCAAAAGCGGCCATCGCTGATGGCGGCCTCGAGGGCAAGGGGCTTTACAGGGGTTACCTCACCAACCTCTCCTACGTCCCCAACCAGTACACCGACTTCATCTTCACCGCTCTCGCCGAGCAGTTCGGCTTCGTGGGCTCGGCACTGCTCCTGGCGCTTTTCGTGCTTGTCGTCTGGCGAAGTTGGCGAGCGGCGATGGTTTCGCGCGACCTCGCTGGCACGCTCATCTGTATGGGCGTGCTCGCCATGATCACCTTCCAAGTCTTCGAGAACATTGGCATGACGATGGGCATCATGCCGGTCGCCGGCATCACCCTTCCCTTCATGAGCTACGGTGGTTCGTCCATGCTCATGGACTGGGTGGCGATTGGCCTAGTGGTCAACGTGGGTATGCGCCGGTTCAGCTAACCTTCAGCTTCCGCCCGCCGGAGACCTTCGGCATTTCGGGGAACCGTCGCTACACTCGATTGTTGAGATGACCTCTTATCTAAGTTTCGGTCACCCGGGCCGTGCCGACGCTGCCAATGTCGCCACGCGTGGACGCTCCCGGTGAACCGGCTTTGGTCCAGCCTGTCCCGGAGGTTGGGGCGGCAACGGGAGGTCCGGTCCGACCAGCCGCGCGAGCATTTGCCACACCAGGCGCGGGTGCGAGAGAGGGATTTGGGTGTTCTCTGCTGGTCGGCTTCGGTGGACCGAGGGCCAACTGAGGACCTCAAAACAAAGTCTTGTTTAGTGGCGCGCGACGGCGCGCGGCTGGAGGCACCACGCCTCCGCCGAGGATGCGGACACGCATCCTGGTCGCGACGCGTGCCGGGCGCGCTGCGGAGCGCGCCCGCTTGGAAGGGAAGACCTCGATGTCGGAACCACTGCTCGGCGAAGCAGCCGCCTTTAGGCTCGAGCCAGCGCCAGGCCCAGATCCGGCCAATGGCGCTCGGAGCGACCAGCTGCACCAAGAGGATGACGAGGGCGCTCACACCCGGGAGGGCCCGGAGGGTGGTGACCTCGACGACCTAGCAGCTGATGCTGCCGACGGCGCTGCGGAACAGAGCGCGACCAAGGCAAGGCGCCGCCGGCGCGGCTCGCGCGGAGGTCGTGCGCACCGCCATGGCGGGACTAGCCCTACCAGCGAAGCCGTTGATGAGGAAGCCCCCAGCCCGGTCGCTGTGGTCGAGGGCGATGCCGACGGCACAAGTACCGCCTCCTATGTAGACGGCCCGGTCGCGATGAAGGCGGCCGACGTTCTCGCTGGCGAGGTGCTGGATGCTGTGGCAGCCACGACGCCCCTGCCAACTGGCGGGGCGGCCAGTGGGGCGGAGCCGGTTGGCGCGGCGCCCAACGGCGCGGCGCCAGACGCCTCGGCGACGGGTGATGCCGTGCCGGGCCTTTCGCCGGCGAGCTCTGCCGGGACAGCCGCCGTAGGGGGCCGCGCCCCCGGCAAACCAAAGATCGGGGATACCCGCCCTGGCTCGCCACCGTCCCCGAAGCGGCGCCCGCGCAAAGAGGCTGGGCCAGGCGCTGCGACAGCAACGGGCCCTGCCGCGCGTGCCACGGACGCCCTTTTCGACGAGGACGAAGCTGCTCGCGGTCGGTCAAAGCGCACGCGCCGTCGCAAGGCGCAGGCGGCCGAGGCGGGCGAGAGTGCCCCGCTGGTCGACGATGAGCCCCTTGCCAGCGCTGCTAGCGCCCGCCGCGCCTTGCCCGCGCCATCCTCAGCCCCGGCGCCGAGCTCAGGCATGGCGAAGCCTGACGGGGCGGGGGAGGGTTCTTCCCGCCGTCCTGCCAGCGACCGGCGCAGCCGTCCCCTCGGGCGCTACCTGATGGTCGTCCACGTGGGCCCAACTGCGACGCAGATCGCCGTGCTCGAGGGCCGTACGCTTATTGAGCACTACGTGTCCAAGCCGGCGGACGACGCGACACAGATCGACGGCAACATCTACCTCGGGAGAGTGCAAAACGTCCTCCCCGGGATGGAGGCGGCCTTCGTCGATATCGGGACCCCCAAGAACGCCGTCCTGTACCGAGGCGACCTTCGCTATGACGAGGACGAGGTCGGGCCGGCGTCTGACGAAGACAGCAAGCCGACCCGTGGCCGCCTAGGCGGTGTGGCACGGGATGCCCGCATCGAGCAGCTCTTGCGCACCGGGCAAAACATCATCTGCCAGGTAACAAAGAACCCCATAGGGACAAAAGGGGCGCGCCTCACACAAGAGGTCTCCTTACCGGGAAGGTTCGTCGTCCTCATCCCCGACAGCGACACTTACGGCATCTCCAAGCGCCTCGCCGACGACGAAAGGCGACGGCTCCGCAAGATCCTCGACGAGATCCGCCCGCCCGGCCATGGCCTCATCGTGCGGACCGCGGCAGAGGGCGCGAGCGCCGAAGAGCTCGGTCGTGATGTCGCTCGGCTACTTCGCCAGTGGGAGAGCGTGCAGCAGCTGGCGAAGACCTCGAGAGCGCCTCAGCTGCTTTACCGAGAGCCAGACCTGGCTGTCCGGGTGATCCGCGAGGAGTTCAACCGCGACTACCGCGGCGTTGTCATCGACGACGAGCACCTGTATGAGCAGGTGCGCGAGTACGTCGCGAGTATCACGCCCGAGCTGGCGGACCGTGTCGAGCTGGTGGGCCCCAACGAGGAACCGCTGCCCCTCTTTGAGCGTTTCAGGGTGCACGAGCAGGTGCACAAGGCCTTGGACCGCAAGGTCTGGTTGCCGTCTGGTGGGTCGCTCATCATCGAACGTACCGAAGCGCTCACGGTGATAGACGTCAATACCGGCAAGAACGTCGGCACGTCCAACCTCGAGGAGACTGTCTTCCGCAACAACCTCGAGGCCGCTGACGAGATCGCACGGCAGCTTCGCCTCCGCGACATCGGGGGGATCATCGTCATCGACTTCATAGACATGGAGGTGCTCGCCAACCGGGCGGAAGTGATCCGCACGTTCCGGGAGGCGCTCGCCCGTGACAAGACACGCTCCCAGGTGTTTGACATTTCCGAGCTCGGGCTGGTCGAAATGACCCGCAAGCGCATTTCTGAGGGCCTCGTCGAGTCTTATTCCGAGACCTGCCCCACTTGTGGCGGGCGGGGCATAATCTTCGACGAATCTCTCCTGTAGTCAGCCCTTGCGCTAGGAGACTTGGTAAATCGCCGTGAGGGTGGCGCGGGCGATGACGTGGAAAGTGATGTTGAAGCCGAGGATCGCGGGTGCCGCTCCCGGCCCGACGTCGAGCTTGTCGGTGTCGAGCGCGTGCACGGCGAAAATGTAGCGGTGCGGCTTGTCGCCCTGTGGGGGCGCCGCCCCCATGTACCCAACCCCGCCGCCGTCGTGGCGTAGCTGGACGGCCCCCGAGGGGAGGCTTCCGCCGCTGGCCTTGCCGGCGCCCCGTGGAAGCTCGGTCAGCGTGCTTGGCAGGCCGGCAACGGCCCAGTGCCAAAACCCGCTCCCTGTGGGGGCATCGGGGTCATAACAAGTGATAGCAAAGCCTGCAGTCTGGGCGGGGAACCCGGACCAGCGAAGGTGCGGGCTCAAGTTGGCACCCCCTACCCAGTCGCTCACGTGCTCGTTTGGGAGCGTCGCGCCCTCCTTGATGTCGTTGCTTGTGAGCTGAAAGCTCGGCACCTTGGGAAGAAGGTCGTAGGGGTTTGGGGCGTCCGGTCGTTCCAGCATCTGGTCTCCTTGTATGGGCCCTGCTCTTATCGCCGCTCTTGGTAGGCCTGACAGCTATTGCCCTGGGTGCGGCACTGGGCGCTCGGCCGGGCCCGTGTAAAGCTGGGTCGGGCGGCCGATCTTGTTCACCGAAGATACAGTCTCCAGCCAGTGTGCCACCCAGCCTGCTGTGCGGCCTACCGCGAACAACGGCGTCATCATCTCGTCTGGGAACCCGATCGCGCGGTAAATGATGCCTGAGTAAAAGTCAACGTTCGGGTAAAGGCGACGGGAAATGAAGTACTCGTCCGCCAGAGCCACTTCCTCGAGACGCAGGGCGATGTCAAGGAGCGGGTCGTTGGGGGCGAGCTTCTCTACGAGATCCAAGGCGATCTGGCGGATGACCCTGGCCCGGGCATCGGTGGTCTTGTAAACGCGGTGCCCGAAGCCCATCAGGCGAAAATCGTCGTTCTTGTCCTTTGCCCGGTCGATAAAAGAGCTGAGCGGCTTGCCGGAGGAGTTTATGTCCTGCAGCATGCGTATGACCTCCTGGTTCGCCCCGCCGTGGAACGGCCCCCAAAGAGCGTTTATCGCTGCGGCGACCCCGGCATAGATGGAAGCCCCGGCCGACGCCACCATTCGCAGCACCGCAGTCGAACAGTTGAACTCGTGGTCGGCGTGCAGGACTAGCAGAGTGTTCAAGGCACGGGCGGTCGCATTGTCTGGCAGGTGGTCGCTGCCGGGGATCGAAAAGCAAAGCTGCAGCAAGTCCTCGACATAGTCGAGAGAGCGGTTGCTCTTCCCGCGGGGCAAACCGCGAAGGACCGAGAGCGCGTAACCCGTGAAAATCGGCATCGCGGACAAAAGCCTCGTGCCCGCGGATTCCAAGCGCTCACGGGGGCTGGCAGAAGCGTTATGTTCGTCATACGAGCTCATGGCTTCGGTCCCGATAGCGAGCATCGCCATGGGGTGCATCGACTGGGGGAAAGAATCGAAGAGGCGCTCGATCCCGACGTGGAGCACGAGCTTGGGGTCTCGGACTCGGGCGGCCCACTGTTCGGAAACTGACCTGCTTGGCAGCTCGCCATAAATCAACAAGTAGGCGACGTCGAGGAACGACCAAGATGTCGCGAGCTGTTCGACGGGGTAGCCGCGGTAGTACAAGCGGCCGTGCTCGCCGTCCACGAAGGTGATCGCCGAGTGGTAGGCCGCCGTGTCTGCGTAGCCCGGGTCAAAGACGGCCAAGCCATGCTGGCCCAAGGCGGAGATGTCAAGAGCCGTGCGGCCCAGCGTCGGCTGTTCGGCCGGGAGTTCAATTGTCGTCCCCCCATACCTGAGTGTTGCCTGTGCCTGCGAGCCTTCTGTACTGGGCATTTGTTGCATGCTCCTTTCCTGTCAACGCCGCTTAGCCTACCCCTTGGCCCCGCCGTGCCAGCCATCTGGCGCACAGGCGGCTGGCCCCCTGGCAGGCGCCGATATACTCGTCTTCCTGTGTACGCAGTGATCAAGACCGGCGGCAAGCAGGAGCGTGTCCAAGAGGGCCAGCGCGTTGCGGTGGAGCTGCTCCCTGGTGCCCCCGGTGACGAGGTCTCTTTCGCCCCCGTTCTTGTCGTGGACGGGCCCACTGTCCTTGCGACTCCCGCCGAGCTGGCGGGAGCCTTGGTGAGCGCCCGGGTACTCGGCGAAGAGAAGGGCCCCAAGGTCCGGGGTTTCGTTTACAAGCCCAAGACTCGCGGGCGGCGCAGGTGGGGCCATCGCCAGCGCTACACAACGATCGAAGTCACTTCGATAAGCGCCTCGAGCACTGCTTCGCCTTCCAAGTCCGCCACCAAGAAGGAGAGCTAGGAGTGTCCAAGACCAAAGGTGGCGGTAGCACGCGCAACGGGCGCGACAGCACTGCCCAACGCCTTGGCATCAAGGTTTTCGACGGCGGGCTCGTGAGCGCCGGGTCGATCATCGTGCGCCAGAGAGGCACCAAGTTCCACCCGGGCTCGGGTGTGGGCCGAGGCAGCGACGATACTCTTTTCGCGTTAGTAGACGGCCATGTTCGCTTCGGTCACCGCAATGGCCGCCGGCTGGTGGGCGTCGAGACCGCTGCGGCTGCCGCACCAGGTGTGAGCCAAGCCGCTCCGGGTGCGCCAACCCGAGCAGTTCCGGCACCCGCGACAGCTTCCGCCCACGCCTAAACCTGGGCGCGGCTCACGGAGAGCCAGTCGTCCTCGCCCAGCTCCAGGCCGGCCGCGCCCGCCGGGGACCTCCGATGTTCGTTGACGAATGCCAAATCCACCTGAAAGCGGGCGACGGGGGAGCCGGGGCGGTCTCGTTCCGGCGCGAAGCGCACGTCGCCTTCGGTGGGCCAGACGGCGGCGACGGAGGTAAGGGAGGCAGCGTCTGGCTCGTCGGTGACCACAATGTCGCCTCTTTGCTGTCCTTTAGGGACCATCCCCACCGTGGAGCCGGCTCAGGGACGCACGGCCAAGGCAAGGGCCGCCACGGCCGTTCCGGGGCGGACTTGGATGTCCCCGTCCCTCCCGGGACGGTTGTGCGGGACCCCGATGGAGCAGTTGTCGCGGACTTGAGCGAGGCGGGCACGCGCTGGCTTGCTGCCCGGGGAGGAGAGGGTGGCCGGGGCAACGCCCGTTTCCTGTCGAACCGGCGGCGCGCTCCGGCGTTTGCCGAACAGGGCGAGATCGGTGAGGAGCACTGGTACAACCTCGAGCTCAAGTTGATGGCCGACGTCGCCCTCGTCGGCTTCCCTAATTCGGGTAAGTCAACGCTGATCGCCCGGATCTCGGCCGCCAAACCAAAGGTGGCGAGCTACCCCTTCACCACTCTTGAACCACACCTGGGAGTTGTGCGTTTCGGCGAGCACGAGTTCGTTGCCGCCGACATCCCGGGGCTCGTTGAGGGAGCAAGCGAAGGTAAAGGGCTCGGCCACCGCTTTTTGCGGCACATCGAGCGAGCCCGCGCGCTCGTCGTGCTCATCGACCTTGCCCCAGACGAAGGCCGAGCGGTTTCTCACCAGGAAAGAGCGCTTCTCGCTGAGCTCGCCAATTACCAGTCGTCGCTCCTCGAGCGCCCCCGCTTGGTGATCGGCTCGAGGGCCGACATGGCGAGCGCCGAAGTGCGGCAGAGCGCCGCTTTACCGGCAGTCTCGGCCGTCACAGGCGAGGGGGTCCCTTGGCTGCTTGGCGAACTGGCTTCGTTGGTGGAGCAAGCCAGAGCCGAGCGCCCCGCCCCACCCAAGGTGGTAGTCCACCGGCCTCTCCCCCTGGGTGTGGTAGTCGAGCGGGCGCCAGATGGCTGCTTGGTGGTCCGCGGGCGGCAGGCTGAGCGTGCGGTCGCGCTTTCCGACATTACTGATGCCGGCGCGCTGGCCTTTGCGCAAGGTCGCTTGCGGAGGTTGGGCGTGGACAGGGCGCTCGCACGGGCGGGGGCACGCCAGGGGGACCGGGTACGGATCGGGGGCTTCGAGTTCGACTGGGAGCCGGATTGATGCCTCCTGCCCCCGGTCCTTCTCCGCGAACCGTTGTCGTAAAGGTTGGTACTTCCTCGATAACCGACGAGCGCGGCTACATCGTCGACGCGAACATCGAAAAAATGTGCTCCGAGGTCGCCGAACTGCGCGCGCAAGGCCAGCAAGTCGTGATCGTCACGAGCGGCGCTATCGCTGCGGGGCTGCGAGTCCTTGACCTCCATCCCCGCCCGAGCGATCCTGCCGTGCTGCAAGCGGTATCAGCTGTTGGGCAGAGCCGGTTAATGAGCCACTACGAAAAAGCCTTGGGACGTTCGGGCCTTGTCGGCGGCCAAGTCCTGCTGGCAGCTCTCGATTTTGTCAACCGGGCACAGTACCTCCACGCCCGCCAAACGCTTTGGCTCCTGCTCGGCCTCGGCGTGGTCCCGGTGGTGAACGAGAACGACGCGGTGACCGACGAAGAGGTCCGCTTCGGGGACAACGACCGCTTGGCGGCGCTCGTCGCGCACCTCGTCCAAGCCGAGCTCCTCGTACTGCTGACCGACGCAGCCGGCTTGCTGACAGCGGACCCTCGCATTGACGAAGCCGCATCCCTCGTCGAAGAGGTCGTCGAAGTGGACCAGGTCCTTGCGCTCGCTGGCGGTGCCGGCACCGAGCGGGGCAGTGGTGGTATGGCCTCGAAGCTGGCGGCTGCGAAGATCGCCGCTTGGTCAGGCGTGCGGGTAGTGATAGCCTCGGCCGAGCGCCCACAGGTGCTCCAAGATGCCGTGGCCGGGGCAGCTGGAGTGGGGACACTTGTGAAACCGCGCCAGGCTCGCCTGCCTGCGCGCAAGCTATGGATCGCCTTTGCGCTCGCGCCAGCTGGCACAGTCGTCGTGGACGCGGGGGCCAAAAAAGCCCTCATTGAAAAAGGGGTATCGCTCCTGCCTGCGGGTGTGACTGAAGTACAGGGAGATTTCCTGGCCGACGAAGCCGTCGAGGTCGTCGGCCCGGACGGGAAGGTCTTTGCCAAAGGGCTCGTCCGTCAGAGCGCGAAAGCGCTCTCGGGGTGTATGGGTCTTCGCACATCGCAGCTCCCCCCCGATATCGCCCCAGAAGTGGTCCACCGGGACGACATGGTGATCCTCCCCTAAGCCCGTGGGGAGACCTGTGGGGAGAGCACAACGGCCCTCGGCAGCTCCCTAGGAACCCACGCTCGCCAGGGCCCGGGAACTGCACATTCCCCATGCGGTAAAAACGGGCGCCGGCACCTCCGAGGGGCAAGTGCCCTCTGCCGAGGAGCCCAAGTACGCCCACGGTTGGCCCTTGGCTCTGTAAAAGACGGCAACCTTGCTGAACTGTGCCAGCAAAGCCCTGCCCGTGGGAGTAGTCGCCGCGGCCCGCGCCTGCGCCGAGGGGACAAAAGACGAGATGGCCCAGTAGCTGCCCACTGAGCGCTGAGCGGCATAGAAGACCGACCCAGGAAGCGTCGAGCGGACGTCCGCTGCGCTCACCCGGACGCCCTCCGGGCGAGCGGACACCCAGGCGCTCCGCAGGACTGGGCCAAACCCGGCGGGGACGGCAAGATTAACCGCTGCTGCGCTCGCCAGCGCCGGCGTCATCTGGAAGCCAGCGCCGTGCGACGCCCCCGAACGGCGGGAGCTGCTCACGACCGCGCCTCCCCGCCCGGTGCCGGCGCGGGCCGCACCATGGCCAGCGCCCCTCGTGATGGCCGGCCCGGCCCCCCTGGCCGCCTTGGTCCGGACCCCCCGTGGGGGGGCCGAGGCGCTCCCGCCGCCACCGTTCCTCGAGACAGCCCCGTTGCTCCGCGCGCCCGGCGCGCCGGCGACCGTAGAAGTCGGGCCCTGCCCGGGGCCTTCGAAGTAGAGCGCGCCCGCCAGCAAAACGCCCACGAAAACCAACAACCCGGCCCCACCGGCGATCAAAGGGAACTTGCTGGCACGGCGCTCCTGCTGGCGGTCGGTTGCTAATGGCTCGGGTTGGACGGAGGCTTCCTCGGGACCAGGAGGTGGAGGGGCCGTCGCGAGCGCGGAAGTACCCGAGGGCCCTGACGAGGTCGAATGTCTCGGCTGGTACTGGGGCACGCCGCAATTTTCCCGCATTGGTGCGCCCGGTTCGCGGATGCTCCACCTCGAGGCCGCCCGAGCCGGGCAGGAACAATGTGAGTTCGCTCCCGCCGGACGGTAGGTTGACGCGGGGGCCGTACGGTCTCGGAGGTGGTCCCTATAGCAACCGGGCGCTAGGAGGAGCGATGCAGCTAGGTATGGTCGGGCTGGGGCGGATGGGCGCCAACATGGTTCGCCGGCTGATGCGTGCGGGCCACAATTGCGTCGTTTACGACGTGGACGCCCAGGCCGTCAAACTTCTCGAGAGCGAAGGGGCATCCGGCTCCGAGAGCTTGGAGGACTTTGTCGCCAAGCTCGACAAACCCAAGGCCGCTTGGGTCATGGTCCCGGCCGGTTACACGGGCGAAACTGTCACGAAGCTGGCTGCACTGATGAGCCCCGGCGATATTGTCATCGACGGCGGCAATTCGCACTACCACGACGACATTTCCCGCGCGGAGAAATTGAGGGAGCAGGGCATCCATTTCGTTGACGTAGGCACGAGCGGCGGCGTTTTTGGCCTCGAGCGGGGTTACTGCCTGATGATCGGGGGCGAAGTCGAGATCGTCGACCACTTGAGCCCTATTTTCGCAGCGATCGCCCCCGGCCTAGCTGCTGCGCCGCGAACCCCTGGCCGCGCTGGCAGCCCTTCGCGGGCGGAGCAGGGCTACCTTCACTGCGGCCAGGCCGGTGCCGGGCATTTTGTCAAAATGGTCCACAACGGCATCGAGTACGGGATCATGGCGGCTTACGCAGAGGGCCTCGGGGTCCTCGCAAAAGCCAATATCGGCAAGTCCGTCGCCACGACTATTGACGCCGAGAACACACCGCTCAGCGACCCCGAGCACTACCAGTACGACATGGACATACCGGAGATCGCCGAGGTGTGGAGGCGAGGCAGCGTCGTTGCGTCCTGGTTGCTCGACTTGACGGCGCACGCGCTCCACGAAGACCCCAAACTGGCAACCTTCGAGGGCCGTGTCTCAGACTCTGGCGAAGGTCGTTGGACGCTGAAGGCGGCGATCGACGAGGCGGTACCTGCCCATGTGCTGACTGCCGCGCTTTACGAGCGCTTCAGCTCGCGAGGCGAGGCTGATTTTGCCGACAAAGTCCTTTCTGCCATGCGCAAGGAGTTTGGTGGCCACGCCGAGCAGACGCATTAGTTAGCGTCTTCCAACTTTTCAACAGACCCCGCGCGCTGTCTTGTGCATTTTGGCCTGCGAACGCGGGTGCGCAGCCGCGGCCAGGTGGGGCGGGCGGGGCCGAGCGTACGTGGTACCGAGGTGCGCGGGCCCATGCTCGTCGAGGTGCTCAAGCGTCCGCCTGATGTCGTCCACCAATAGGTCGGCGAGGTCGCGCGAGAAATTTTCCCGCACTACTACTCGTAAAACAGCGATGTCCTGCGCATCGGGGGCCAGGGTATAAGCGGGGACGATCCACCCTCGCTGGCGCAGGTGAGCAGATATGTCAAAGACCGTGTACGCCCCTTTTGCGGTTTGCTCCTTGAGGCGGGCACAGACGAGAGGCACCGTCCCCGGCTTGCTCAGGATGTCGAAACGACCGAGGTCGTCCACGGCGTCTGCCAGGTAACGGGCAGTGGCGTCGAGGCTTTTCATTATGGACGTGTAACCCTCCCTGCCGAGGCGCAGGAAGTTGTAGTACTGCGCGAGCACCTGGCCGGCGCCCCTGGAAAAATTGAGGTTGAAGGTGGGTTGGTCGCCACCCAGGTAGTTGACATGGAAGATCAGCTCGCTTGGCAGATCTTCCTCTGTGCGCCAGATGACCCAACCGACCCCGGGGTAGACGAGGCCGTACTTGTGGCCCGAGGCATTGATCGAGCGGACGGTTTGGAGCCGAAAATCCCATGCGAGCTCGGGGCGAGTGAAGGGAGCGACAAAAGCGCCGCTGGCACCGTCGACATGGACGGCTATGTCCCACCCTGTGCGGGAATTGAGCTCCACGATGGCGTCGTTCAGCTCGGCGACCGGCTCGTACTCGCCCGTGTACGTGCTGCCGAGGACCCCGACCACGCCAATTGTGTTCTCGTCCACGTGCGCCATCGCTTCGGTCACTCCGATGACGTAACGGTCCCTCGTGAGGGGCACGTAGCGGGGCTCGACTTCGAAGTAGCGGGCGAATTTTTCCCAACAAACCTGTACATTTGCACCCATCACGATGTTGGGGGCGTCGCATGGCTTGCCTTCGGCGCGCCGTTTCGCGCGCCAACGCCATTTGAGAGCGAGCCCGGCAAGGTGGATGGCCTCCGAGCTGCCGACGGTGGCACACCCGATAGCGGAGCCATGCTCGGGTGCATTGAACAGCCGCGCGAGCATGTTGACGCAGCGGTTGTGCACCTCGGTCGTCTGTGGGTACTCGTCGGCGTCTATGTAATTGCGGCCGAAGGACTCGGCCATCAATTTGTCGGCTTCGGGCTCCATCCAGGTGGTAACGAAACTTGCCAGGTTGAGCGTCGGGTTCCCGTCCAGGTTGAGCTCGTCGTGGATTATCTGGTAGGCCGCCTGAGCGGGCATTTGGTGCTGCGGCAACTCGTACCGGGGGACGGGCTCGCGCAACTGGCGTGAGCCGAACATGGGTGCGAGCTGAGCACTTTGCTCGTCGAGCTCGGATCCTTTGAGCTTGCGGGCCAACATGGCGGCGCCTCCTCGCCCGGTCGAGGTCCTCGGCCGCCGTGGCCGCGCTCGCGGGCACACCGGTAGTAGCAAAGAGGGCGGCTCGTGTCTAGTGCTGCTTCTAATGGACGCCCTCTGTGGCCTCAGTTGCCGGGCAGCTCCGCGCAGACGACGTCGCGCGCGATGAGACGGCCGTCCCGGATGAAGCAGATCCGCGAACGACGGCCGATGAAGTCCTCGGTGAGCAGCGCCTGCAGCCCCCCGACGTCGCTCACGGCCTTGCCGTTCAGGCTGACGATGATGTCGCGCGGCTGCAGTCCCGCCCGTCCGGCGCGGCTCGAGGCGACCACGGAGACGATCTCGGCTCCCGAGGCGAAGCCGGTCGAGGCCGTGACTGCCTTGGGCAGAGCCCGCGAACCGCCGCCGACCCCGAGGTAAGCACGACGGGCCCGCCGGCCAGCGGCCAAGGCACCGATGATGGTGCGGGTGCGGTCGTTGACCGGCACGGCCATCCCGAGACCCTGGCCGACCCACGGGCCTATCAACGCCGTATTGATGCCAACGACCTCGCCGGCGCTGTTAGCGAGCGCGCCGCCCGAGTTGCCCGGGTGCAAGGCGGCGTCGGTCTGGATGACATCTGCCAGGATCCGGCTCCCTGGCCCTGCAGGTGCCAAAAGGCTCCTCCCAAGCGCGCTCACGACCCCAGCGCTCACTGAGCCTTCGAAGCCCAAGGGGTTGCCGATGGCGATGACAACCTGGCCGACACGCAGCCTCCCGGCCTCCCCGAGGCGCGCAGCTTGGTAACCGTCCCCGGCGGCTCGTACGACGGCGAGGTCGCTCGCCGGGTCCGAGCCGATAACGGTAAATGGCGCCTCTTCTCCGTTCGTGAAGGCGGCGGTGCCGCCCGCCAGGCCTTGGACCACGTGGGCAGCTGTCACGAGCAGCCCATCGGCCGAGATCAGGACGGCGGAACCAGCTCCGCTCGGGCGCTGCGAACCGTGCTCGTGCGGCCGCAGGGCGGCCACCGAGGGCAGCAGTTCGGCGGCGACCCAGGACACTGTCCTCGAGTACGAGTCGAGCAGGGCCTCGTCGACAGTGCTTGGCACCGGCGTGTTCGGCGTTGGGGTGCTCGGCACGGTCCCTTCGTAGGGAGCTCCAAATCTCGGGGCAGTCTCCGGCGTCATTTACGCCGTGCCCTCTTCTGCGGCCCCGGCCCGGTCGAAGCGGACCGAGATCGCCACCTCCTCGGCTCCCCTCACAATGAGGAGTTCTGCGGGCCCGTTTTCGCCAGCTACCTCGAGGGTACGGACAAGCTCGTCGACGGAGGCCACGGCCGTGCCATTGACCGAAACGATCAGGTCGCCTGGGCGCATGCCCGCCCTTGCCGCTGCCCCGTGAGGGTCAACGGCCTGAACGAGGAGGCCCTCGCGAGGTGGCAGGCCGACGGCCTGGCGCAGGCGCCGAGCTGCTCGAGGAGGGGCCAACGCGACGCCGAGGCGCGGCCGGCGCGGGACCTCGCCTCGTGAGAGGGCCTCTACCCGCTCTTTGAGCTGGGCCTCGACAGGGATGGCAAGGTAGGAACCGTCACCTTGCCTATGGGTGTTGATCCCGAGGAGGCGCCCTTCTCCGTCGATCAGCGCGCCGCCGGATGAACCCCGGGCCAAGGGGGCGGTGTGCTCGAGGGCGCCGGTGACCGTGCTGCCACCAGGGCCACGGAAGGCGACGTCAAGGGCCGAGACAAAGCCGACGCCGGCGCGCAGGGCTCCGCCTCTGGGGGCAGAAAGGCCGATCACAACCTCGCCCAGGCGAGGAGTGGCTTCGGCAGGCCGCCACTGCAAGGAGGGCCGAGCTCCGGTGGCAACCGAAAGCACCGCCAGATCCCCGTCGACATCCGCACCGGGGACCGTTGCAGTCTCTCGAGAACTTCCCGGGAAGAACACCTCCACCTGTTCTCGCAGGTTGTGGGCATTGGTGACCACGAGGCCGTCAGCAACGATCACCCCGGTACCCCCGTGCCCTACTCCGACGATGGAACCGGATGCCGCGGCCACGGCATCAGCCAACTGGTTCGAGAGCTCGCTAATCGTCATCCTCCTGACCCTTTCTGTTCTCGCTGCGTTGTTCACGCGGGCGCCTGTGCTCACCGCGGGTTGCGCCCTCGGTAGCCTGAGCCTAGCAAGTGACTTGTCACTTGCAAGTGAGAAGTTACATCAGACCGTCCCCGCGCCGGCGAGAGATTTGGAAGATGATGAGCAAGTGCCCGAAGCGAGCGAAGCAACAGCGCAAAACACAGCCAACTCGAGCCTCGACCTGGCTATGGCCCGCGTAGGCGACAGGTGGACCCTGCTCATCGTCGACGCGCTCATGGATGCGCCCAGGAGGTTCAAGGACCTCGAGGTCGCTCTGCCCGGTTTGGCGCCCAACATCCTGACGGCGCGCCTACGCCGCTTGGAGTCGGAAGGGCTGGTCGTGGCCAAGCCTTACTCCTCTCGCCCTGCCCGCTACGAGTACGGCGTGAGCGCTGAGGGACGCGAGCTTGCCGGCGCCCTCAGGCTCCTGGCGCGCTGGGGCGCGCGCGGCCGTGGCGCTACCGCTGAAGACTGGGAGGGCCCGCGGCACCGCAGTTGCGGGACGCCACTCGAAGCCCACTGGTACTGCCCGACTTGTGAGCGTGTCGCCAGCGAAGGCGATGAAGACGTCGCGTGGATTTGACGGCATTCTCAGCCTTGTAGGCTGCCAAGCAAATGAAGGCATCCGCCGCCCTTATTGCCGATAGCGCGCCCGAGGAAGGCCTTGCTCGAGTGGTGCAGGAGGCGATCGAGGGCCTCGCGGGCGAGGAGCCATCGCTCGCTGCCATTTTTGCGAGCTCCCACTATGCCCAAAGCTGCGAAGAGGTGCTGGCAGCGGTTCGTTCTGGGCTCGGGCCGGTACCCCTGATCGGCGCCGTAGCCGAGTCGGTCATAAGCGGGCCCCGAGAAATAGAGGATGGGCCGGCACTCGTAGCTTGGGTGATCAGTGGCGTCGGGGACGTAGAGACCTTCGCGATGCAGTACCTCGCCACGCCTAGTGGAGGGCTCTTTGCAGGCAACCGCTTCGAGGACAGCGCTCCTTACTTGCTTGTCTGCGACCCCTTCACTTTCCCAGCAGCACAGCTGCTCGATCACTTGAACAAAAATGTGCCTGGGGCCTTGGCAATTGGCGGGATGGCGGCAGGGAGTGGGCGCCCTGGGACCACAAGGCTCTTTTATGACGACCAGGTCCTGGTAAATGGTGCCGTCGGAGCGCGGCTCGAAGGTGCCCGGGTCGACCTTCTCGTCTCCCAAGGCTGCCGGCCGATCGGGAGCCCGTACACCGTCACCCGCGCGGAGGGCAACGTGGTCCACGAGCTCGGGGGCCGACCGCCTTTCCAACGCTTGCAGGACCTCGTGAGCTCGCTGCCTGAGCCGGACCGCCTCCTCCTCGCCGACGGCGGCCTCCAAGTCGGGATTGCCATCGACGAGTACCGCCAAGAACAACGGCGAGGGGATTTCCTGGTGCGCGCGGTCGTCGGCGCTGATGCCGAAAGCGGCGCTATCGCCGTGGGCAGCGAGATCGAGGTAGGGCAAACACTTCAGTTCCACGTGCGTGACGCGGCGTCGGCCGACGAAGACCTTCGGGAGGCTCTCGAGCGCGAAGCCGCGCTGCTCGGCCAGCCTGGCGCATCGGCGGCGCTCTTGTTCACTTGCAACGGCCGTGGCACCAGGCTCTTCTCAGAGGCGGACCACGACGCCAAATTGCTGGCGAAACTGCTCGGCGAAATCCCCGTGGCGGGCTTTTTTTGCGCGGGGGAGATCGGCCCAGTCGGGGGCAAGAACTTCCTTCACGGTTTTACAGCATCGGCAGCAATCTTCCGGTGAGGAGGGAATCGACGACAGAACTACGTGAGTTTGACGTAGTAGTGATAGGGGCGGGCCCCACCGAGGAAAATGTCGCCGGGCGGGTCGTGGAGGGCGGGCTCTCTGCCGTAGTCGTCGAGTCGGAGCTGGTAGGTGGCGAGTGTTCCTACTGGGCGTGCATGCCGAGCAAGGCGCTGCTGCGGCCCCCGGCGTAATTCGCTTGCAGGGCTTGGGTGGACAATTAAGATCTGTGGCCGTGCTACCCCTCTCCTTCCGTTAGGCCGCTGGGCGCGGGCGCGCCCCGCCTGAGCGACCTGAAGCCAACTACTCACGGGGCCCAGAACGGGCCCTTCGAAGCTTTTGCGCGAGGAGAAAAAGTGGAGGCACCCCTGGGGCGGCGAGCTTTGCCGCTCGACGTCCAAAACGTCAGCAAGATCTTCGGGTCTAAACGCCGGCCCCATCTGCCGTGGTCGTCCCCGGGTGAGGGGCGCAGGCAGGAACGAGCGGCGCTCGACAACGTCAGCTTCCAGGTGCCCGAGGGTGAGATTTACGGGGTCCTCGGCGCAAACGGCTCCGGCAAGTCGACGCTCGTACGGATCTTGAGCACGCTGCTCTTGCCTGACAGTGGAACGGTAAAGGTCTTTGGTCACGACGTTGTGAAGGAGGCACCCGCGGTGCGCCCCCTGCTTAACCGCGTCTCGGTGGACCCTTCGTTCTTCAAGCCGATGTCAGCTATGGAGAACCTGCTGTTCTTTGGCCGCGCCTATGGCATGCGCGGGCAAGAAGTGCGGGAACTGAGCACCCAGCTACTCGACAGGCTGGGGCTCTCCCGCGAGCACGCCAGTGAGCCCATGCTTCACCTCTCGCGCGGCCAGCAACAAAAAGTGGCTGTTGCCCGAGCTTTTCTGAGCTCCCCACGCCTCATGTTGCTAGACGAGCCGACAACCGGGCTCGACCCGAGGAGCAAGCGCGAAGTCCAGTCCTTCGTGACCGAGGCGAGACGCTCCTCGGGCGTGACCATCCTGCTGACTACCCACGACATGGACGAAGCAGAAGCTCTCTGTGACCGTACTGGGTTCCTTTCGGGCGGCCACCTCGTGGCGGAGGGCACGCCGCTTGAACTTCGCAAGCAGGTGGCTGCCGGCCGGCCACTCGACGACGTCGACATGGAGACGGTGTTCATCGAGATCACCGGGCGCAGCATCGAGGAAGACGAGGAACTGGAAGACGAGGTAAAGGGCCCGTGACGGCGACCACCGTTCGAGCAGGAACGGTTTTGAGAGGTAGGCCCCCTCGCCGGGTCGGCCTCGGCTGGGCATTTTTCGAGCGCCAGACAAACCTCTGGAAGCGATATTGGGCTTGGGAGATCGTCTGGCTCCTCTATGGAGTTGTCAACACTCTCTCGATCACCTTCATCGCCAACGAAGCCGCGGTTACGGGCGTGCTGAGCCGCCGCGAAGTCTCGCGGCTGACGATGTTCTTATTGATCGGGACGCTCGTTTGGGCTTATCTTTCAGCAGTCCTGGACGACATGAGCCTCACGATCATGTGGGAACGCTGGGAAGGCACCATCGAGCACACGCTCATGGCCCCGGTGCCACGTGTCGTGCACCTAATGGGGATGTCGGCCTTCGGCGTCCTGCACGCGCTTGTGCGGACAACGCTGATCCTGGCATTTTCTCTTCCGTTTTTCCACGTACAACTTGGAGCGGCCGACTGGGCAACTGCACTTGCTGTCGTCGTCGTCGGGAGCGTGAGCGTCGTCGGCCTCGGGATCCTGGCCGGCATCCTCCCGCTGCTCTACCCCGAGCGCGGCGAGCAGATGTCGTTCATGGTCCAAGCCCTCGTCCTGCTCGTGTCGGGTGTGTACTACAGCGTGAACGTCCTGCCGGGATGGCTGCAAGCAGCTTCTCACGTCTCGCCGGCGACTTATCTGCTGAGCGGGATAAGGGACGCTCTGCTCAACAGCGCCACGATCGGTCACGAGGGCAGTGTGCTGGGCATCCTTGCCATTTTTGGCGCCGTCCTGGTACCGCTCTCCCTCGTCGCCTTCCATGCGGCTGAGCGGTGGGCAAAAAAGACCGGCCGCCTGAAGCGGCAGGGCTGAAACGAGGCGGAAGAGAGCCGATCGGTGCCCTTCGGGCGCGGTCTTAGTGGACTTTGCCTCCCCTCGCGAGATCCCTACGGTCGCCACCCGCTGGCACTGGACGCCGGCCCTTGACGGGAGGATGATTGGAGCATGCCCGAGAACGAAGCCCGACGGCCACTAGCCGGCAGCGAGCGCCCCGCCCCTGTGCACCCGCGAGCCGGCGGTGCTGACCCGCAAATGCCCGCTTCCGTGACGGTCTATTTGCGGGGGACGGGAGCACGCCCGGGGCGGATGACCCGCGAAGAATATGCCGCCTCTCACGGTGCCGACACCGCGGACGTGGAGGCAGTGCGCAAGTTTGCCTCCGATAACGGGTTGCGCGTGGAGGACGTCGACCGCGGGCGCCGCAGCATCAGGCTGGGCGGCAGCATGGGAGCACTCGCGAGCGCGTTCGGAGCCTCCGTAGCGCTCTACGAAACCTCCGAAGGCGAGCGTTACCGGGCCGTGACCGGTGGCCTTTCTCTTCCCCCAGAGCTGGAGGGAGTCGTGACAGGGGTATTTGGCCTTGACGAAAGACCGCAGGCCTCGCCCCATTTTGTCCCGCGCGACACAGCGAGGGCGCAGTACACGCCCCCTCAGGTGGCGGCGGCGTACCAGTTCCCAGCGCAGTTCACGGGCAGCGGCGAGTGCGCAGCGATCATCGAGCTCGGCGGCGGCTTCCGAGAAGATGACCTGAGCGACTACTTTTCCTCTCTCGGCATACCCCTCCCCAGCGTTGAAGCCGTGAGCGTGCTAAATGCACAAAACGCCCCAGGCAAGCCAAATGGCCCTGACGGCGAAGTGATGCTCGACATCGAGGTGCTCGGCGCCGTCGCTCCCGGGACGCGCATCGCGGTGTACTTCGCGCCAAATACCGACCAAGGCTTCCTCGAGGCTGTTTCGAGCGCCGTGCACGATGCGCAACGGCGGCCGTCTGTGGTCTCGATCAGCTGGGGAGGGCCCGAGACCACGTGGTCCGGCCAAGCTATGCAGCAAATGGAAGAGGATTTCGCCGCCGCGGCGGCGATGGGGGTGACGGTTACCGTCGCTGCGGGCGACAACGGTTCAACCGATGGCGTCAAAGACGGCTTGCAGCACGTCGACTTCCCTGCCTCGGCACCCCATGCCCTCGCTTGCGGCGGCACAACCCTCGAGGTGGTAGATGGGCGGATCAGTGCGGAAACAGTGTGGGACGACGGCCCCGGTGGTGGAGCTACCGGAGGGGGCATTAGCACCGACTTCCCCCTTCCTGCCTACCAGCAGCATGCCAATGTGCCGCCGCCGCTCCAGCCAGGGGGCCAAAGGGGCCGCGGGGTGCCAGACGTATGCGGGGATGCCGACCCCGACACGGGTTACGTAACCCGTGTCGACGGCCAGACCACGACTATCGGGGGCACAAGTGCCGTGGCGCCCCTTTGGGCCGGCCTTGTGTCCCTGCTCAACCAGGCGCTGGGGCAACCGGTCGGTTTCCTTCAACCCTTCCTCTACAGCGCGGCCGCCTCAGGGTGCCTTAACGACATCACCTCGGGCTCCAATGGGGCATATTCTGCAGGCCCAGGTTGGGACCCGTGCACAGGGCTCGGCTCCCCCGACGGGGACGCGCTCTTGTCCGCGCTACAAAAGAACCAGCTTGCCTAAAAGCCAGTGCGGTGCTCAAGAGAAGTCGACTGTCCCCGTGCCGGTGAGCGAAGCCCACGTGCTCAGGGGTTGAGCGTTGGTATTGCACTGCCCTTTGTCTTTGCCCGCCGCGTAGCGCGGAAAGACGAACGCCACGGCCTCGGTGATGTCGACGGTGCCGGAGATGTTGGCATAGTCGCCAGTGCCTCCGAACAGCGTCACGGGGCCCGAGACCGAGAGCCACGCAGAGCAACTGGCAGCATCGAAGGACGGCTGGGACTTGTTCACCTTTAGGTTGAAGGCCACGGCGTTAACCCTGAAGGTGCCTTTGTGGAGGATGAGCTTGGCGTAGTACCCGCTGGAGGTAGGTACCCCAGCCTTGTTGGTGTTGATCGTGCGCCCGTAGTCCGCGACGGCACCGGTGATCATGACGGTGCCCCCGTTCCCCGCGGGGGACGGTGTGGCCCACACTCTCACGTGCCCTCCCGTCATGGTGGCAGCACCAGCGAACTGGGCCGGGAGCGCAAGCGTCGTGACGAGGGCAGCGACACCGGCAGCTATCTTTGACGACCTCATATGTCTCCTTGCTGACGACCTAGGGCGGCGTCCGCTGAACATGGCCCCTGGCGGGCGCCGTTGGTAGTGGCTAAGACGAGAGAGTAGCCCAGGCTAACTCACGGCACCCGCGGTCGTCCGGCCCCGGGCTGGGACTTGCGAGCGTGTCAGCAGTGCGCCGGGTTGGCCGCCGCCGAGCCGGGTGAGACCTCGAGGCAGCTCTCGTTGACCACCTGGAAATCCTGGCCTGTTATCTGGGTGATCTCGTGGAGGACGTCGTTGTCCCAATAATTGCTCCCTGCCCCGCTTATGTACCAGGGCGAACCATTGTCGGCCACGATCATCCCGTAGGTTTTCAGCGCTTGGAGGATGACCCTGTCCATCGGCGGGTACCGGGAGATGTTCACGCTCGCCTTCAAGCGGAGACGCAACCCCATGGGGGGGCAATCGGGGTCGTTTTGGCCGGCTTCATGGTGAGCGGGCCAGATGAAACGGTCGTCCGTGCAAGGTGCGGTGACCCTGACCGCATGGTCTATCAGCCCGGCTTCGTCCTGGGCGGCAAGCACGAGGCCGGGCAGGATGGGCAGGCCGGCCGCGTCCGCCGATGTCCAGGTGGCCGGGCGCAGGCGGTCCGACCCCAGTGGCCAGACTGCCCCGGAACCGGCATGCCAGGACTTACCTCCGGCCTGCGGGTAAGCGGCCCACATTTCGTAGTCCGTGCAGTTACCGGTGTCGATAACGATCACGTGGCGGTCGCCCGTGCTTGTCGTGCCACCTTCAATAAGCGCGTTAGGCGGGATGGGGTACGGCCCGGGGTCACTCTCCGAGGCGTACACAAAGCTCACCGGCACCCTCGGTTCGCTCCCGCTCACCACGTTGTACGGGATCCCCATCGGCTCCCCGTCCCAGTCTCCTCGACCGAAGTCGGGATGGAGGGGGGCGCCCGGCCCGATCGCAGCGATGTACTGAGCCGAACGCGGGTCGAGGGGCAAATTGGCCACGGGCGTGTTCCAAACGTTGTTCGCCGGGAAGATGGGGCAGTTCGCGGCTCCGGGGATGATGGGGGAGAAGTGGGTAACCGGCGCCGTTGATGCCGAAGCGCTTGGTTGTAGTACGCCCGGGGGGGCGGCGGCCAGGGCTGCCAGCAATGCCACCGCGGCCCCACCTGCCGCCAATGCCGAGCTTCCCATTCCCTCATTGTCTCGGGAGGGGGCCCCGGCCGGTTGAGATGCCTCCTCGTTTTTCCTCGAGCCGGGTTCTCCCCCTGGTGCGGCCCTCCGGGCGCCCGCGGGCCCCTACGCCGTGAACCCGGCGGGCGCCACCTCCGGCCCGGGGGCCATACCCGGTCCGAGCGCGTCACCGGTGTCCTCAAACGTGCCCGCACCCGCAGCGCCAGCGCGCCGGCGCCGCAACTTGGCCACAACGACGAAACCGAACGCTCCCGCCACGAGAGCCGAGAGCCCTCCAACTCCAAGGCCGACCCTCGCATTGGTGAGCGAGATCAGCCAGCCGATGAGAGGGCCGCCGATTGGGGTCGAGCCCATAAAGGCGACTGCCCAAAGCGACATGACCCGGCCGCGCATGGAGGGCGCCGAGTTGAGCTGCAAGGTGGAGTTCCCTGTCGCCATGAAGGAAACGCTCCCCCAGCCGACGAAGGCCATTGCTCCATAGGCGAGGCCGAGGAAGGGCGAAACAGCCGTGCACAAAATGGCGATGCCAAAGGTCAATGCAGCAATGCTGAGGGGGCGCAAGCCGGTCCTGCCCCGGGCAGCCGTCACGAGCCCGCCGAGGACAGCGCCCGCGCCCATGGACGCCGTGAGGAAGCCGTACGTCGCCGGCCCACCATGGAAACTTCGGCTCGCAAGTACTGGGAGGCTCACCTGGAACTCGTAAGCCAGCATCCCGACGAGCGCCATCATGAGGAGCGGGACCGCAAGGTTGGGTACCTGCGAGATGTACCTGATCCCTTCTCGCAATTGTCCTTTTGCCCTCTTCGCGGGCTCGCTCGGCTGGAGGGCGGGGCGGTCCATTGACAGGAGGGAATAAACGACCGCGCCGAAGCTGGCGGCGTTGAGCAGGAAACAGATGCCGACGCCGACGGTGGCGATCAGTAGGCCGGCGATCGCGGGGCCAACGGCTCGGGCCGCGTTCACCATTGTCGAGTTGAGGCCGACTGCGTTGCGGACGTTGCCCGGGCCCACCATCTCCAAGACAAAGGACTGGCGGGCCGGGTTTTCGAATGCGTTGTTGAGCCCGAGAGCGGCCGACAGCAGGCAAACCTCCCAGAAGGTGATGACATGCGTGACCGCCAGGGCCCCGAGCACGAGCGCCTGGACGCCCATCAGCGACTGGAGGACGGCCATGAGGCGGCGCTTGTTGGTCCTGTCAGCGATGAGCCCCGCGTACGGCCCGAGGACGAGGACCGGCAGCGTCTGGACAGCGACGACAAGACCGAGGTCGGTGCTTGAGTGGGTGAGGCTGTAAACCAGCCAGGACGCCGCGACCTGCTGCATCCACGTCCCCACGAGAGATGTCGATTGCCCGTAGAAGAAGCGCCTGAAGTTCGGGACCGAGAGCGCTGGGAACGTCCGCTGGAGCCGAGCCTGCACCCTCTTCATCGCCCTTGGCCCTCTTCTCGAACCTGTTCCCGGAGGCGCTCAGCGAGGATCTCGAGGACTGGCGTTGCCGCCATGACCACCTCGCGTTGGCCCTCGTCGAGCTCGTCGAGGAGCTTCGAGAGCACGTCATCGCGCTCCGAGCGGACCCGATCGAGCAGCTCGCTCGCTCCCGGCGTGGCCCGGACGAGGACCGCCCGCCGGTCTCCGGGCTCGGTAGAGCGCTGGAGGAGGCCCGCCTTTTCCAGCCGCGGCGCCATGCGGGAGAGCATTGTCGGATTAAGCCCGCAGAAGGCAGCAAAATCGGACATGCGCACCGGCCCATGTCGCTCTGCCACCATGAGCAGGTCGATTTCGGCCGCCGTCAAGGTCCCGGCTGCAGCCGTTGGCCGCAGCCATCTCGCCAAGCGAGACACGGCGATGCGGAGACGAGCAGGGGACGCGGTGGCCCGCTCGAGCGGCCCCGCTCCAGGCGCCTCACCAGCGCCTTCGGGGGAACCTACCTTCTCCACAGTCCGCTTGACCTCCATACCTGCCTCCAGGGCCCGCTCGAAATTAGTTGCTTGCTAGCAAGCATATACCGTCGGGTGGTGTAGCGCGACATGTACCCCGGCCCCGTTCTCGGGCAGGATCCGAACGTGGCAGAGACCTTGGCAGAAGGAGCAGAAGGAAAGAAGGCGGACCTCGAGAAGCTGGCAGCGGATGTGAAGGGGGCGATCGCCCGGCGAAACTTCCCATGGTTTGACCCAACGGCTGGCGAGACCGTCCTGGTGCCTTCGGGGCAAGGGAGGGGCTACTGGGTCGGCGCACCCAGTGTCGTCGAAGACCAAGACGGCCGGGTGCTCCTCAGCTACCGGCGCCGACGGCCGCGGGACGGTTCAAACGGCGAACGAGGTTACCTGGCAGCGATAGCCGAAAGCACCGACGGGGGCATGAGCTTCAGCGATATCTGGTCAATCACCAAGCATCAAGTCGGGACATCCTCGCTCGAGCGCTTTTGCCTTCGCCCCGACACCAGCACCGAGACGACCGGTGCCCGCCCCAGCGCTGCGGCCCGGGCTGCCAGCGCACCGCGGTGGCGGCTCTATACCTCCTGGGAAGATCCTCCCAGCAGCGGGCGATGGCGCGTTGACCTCATAAAAGCGGCGGCGCCTGACGCCTTCGAGCTGGCGGCGGCGACGCCGGTCCTGCTGGCCGCCGAGGTCGGCGTGGACGCAGTCAAGGACCCCTACGTGGTGCAAAACGTGCCGTGGGCCGAGCCTGATCTGATGTACCTGTCGACGTTCCTGACGCCCACCGGGCCGGCACCGACTTCGCTCGCATCGAGCCCCGACGGGACGAAGTTCGCATGGGAGGGCACTGCCTTGGCGACCGGGACCGGGTGGGATGCTTACCAGGCAAGGATCTCGTCGGTAGCGCCCTTCGGTAGCGGTTTCGTGGCTTATTACGACGGCGCCACGACGCCCGCGGATGACACCGAGGAGCACTGCGGGGTTGCCGTCAGCGTCGACCTGCGGCATTGGCGCAGTGCCACGCAGCGAGGGCCGGTCCTGGTCTCGCCACATGCGACAGGCTCGTTGCGCTACGTGGAGGTGGCCCGCCTAGGGGGGCAGTGGTGGGCATATTACGAGTACGCCAGGCCCGACGGCGCTCACGAGCTTCGCAGGAACCGGCTCCCGGACCTGGGCCCCTAAACCCAACCTTCGACGGCACGTTGCAAGTGTGCGAAACCGTTTGGTGCCCTGTTCGCAGCACTATTTTTGGCGCATGGAGAGGAGTTTGAGCCGGGTTTTATGAAAGCGCTTGCGTGCACAGTACGGCGAGGATATGATCCCCAGCAAAGTCGTGCGTGCGCCGTACGACGGCCGTGAGCTGGCCCTAAGGGCCCGGCTTGGCAGGTAGCAGTGTTTGCGCGCAGGGGGGAGGCTGAGGGGATGACGAAGACCACCATCAAAGACGTAGCGAGCCTCGCCGGCGTTTCGCCATCCAGCGTTTCACGTTCGCTCCGTGGCATTGGCGGCGTCTCGTCCGCTACTACGCAACGCGTGCGGGAGGCCGCGGAGCAGCTCGGCTACAGCGTGTCCCCCGCCGCCTACCGCCTGGCAACGGGCCGGACGGGCACCGTGGCCATTGTCATGCCCTACCTGACGAGGTGGTTCTACGCCGAGATCCTCGGAGGAGCCGAGCAGGCCATAAGGGAAGCGGGTCTCGACCTGCTCCTCTACCACGTCGGCGACAGCGAAATGCGCCAGCGCTACTTCTCTTCTGGCCTGCTCCGAAAACGGGTAGACGGCGTGTTGCTGGTTACCCTCGCCCTTACCGAGCCCGAGATAACTGCTCTGCGTTCCCTGGACGTCCCTGTCTGCATGGTGGGAGCGTGGGTGGAGGGCTTTTCGAACATCCGGATCGACGACGTCGAAAGCGCTTCCATAGCTGTTCAGCACCTGGTCAACCTGGGCCACGAGCGCATCGCGATCATCTCTGGCGACCCGAACGAGCCGGTCCATTTCACCGTCCCCCTGCCGAGGCGTGCCGGCTACCATGCAACGCTGGCGGCGGCGGGGCTGCCGGTGAGCGAGGAGCTCCAAGCGCACGGGCCTTTCAGCATCGACGGGGGCGACGCAGCCGCGGTGGAGCTGTTGAGCCGCCGGAGGCTCCCCACAGCCATTTTCGCCGAATGTGACGAGATGGCGTTCGGTGTGCTGCGTGCGCTCCGGAGGGTAGGCCTGCGCGTGCCTGAAGACGTCTCAGTCGTCGGCTTCGACGACCACCCCATGGCGCCTTACTTCGAGCTGACGACGATCGCTCAGGACGTCCGGGAACAGGGGAGGCGGATCGCGGACCACCTCATAGATGCGGTCGCTCACGCTGGCCGGTCGCAGCCATATGAGCCCGCCGAGCTGAGAGCGCCAACCCGCCTTGTCGTTCGGGCGACCACCGCTGTCGCGAGCCCCCAGCGCTCGCACGCGCCACCGTGGCAGCCTGACAGGCCTCCGGAAGAAGGCCGGGCTGCAAGTGCACCGGCACATGGGGGGCCGCGTCTTTTGCAAGAGAGCACCTGGGCCCCGGTCTGAGCGAGGGCCCCGGTCCGCACCTCCCCCCGCGAAGCTATTGTGCTGGCGGCGGGGCTGTTGGGCTCAAAGGCAGGAAAGAAACCGGGCGCGCGGCGCGCGAGAAGGGAGAACTATAAAAGGGAACACTCACGTCTGAACACGGCCGGCCGGCAGGCTATTCGCACGGACGCTCAGTGAACCGCGGCCGAAAATAATCCATCGGGCCTACTGGGGGTGGCTTGACATCGCCATGCCCAACTGAGAAGATGCCGCAGTTAGCGTGGACTCGGACAAATGCACGCACCGGCTCAAATTGTCAGTGCAAATTGAGGGCAACTATTCTGCACACCCTGAAATTCAACAAAATGGGAGGTAAACATAAATGAAGGAGAAATGGGGCGACCGGGCACCAGCCACGCCACGCAAGCCGAGGCACCGGCTTCCAATTGTCGCGGCCGCCACGGGGATCTTGGCTCTCGGGACGACTGTTTGTGTCCCGGCGATCAGCGCCAGCGCCACGCCGAAGGTCGCCGGCTTGTCTCACATCGGTGGTTCTCTTACCGTATGGGCGGAATGGAGCGGCGCCCCCGAGCAAGGGGATTTCGAGGCGGCGTACGCGCCGTTCAGCGCTGAGACTGGTGTCACGATCAACTACCGGGGCGAGGGCAGCAACATGGACACTGCTCTCCAAGCTGCGGTCTCTGGCGGCCACCCGCCTGACATTGCCTTTAGCCCGTCGCCCGCGACCCTCCAGTCGCTCGCGGCAGAGGGCAAGGTCGAGCCTCTCGCTCCGGTGATCGGCAGCGAGGCCTCGGACTACGGCGCGGCTTGGAACCAGCTCGCGAGCTACAAGGGCAAGCTCTACGGCGTCTGGTACAAGGCCGCCAACAAGAACACCATCTGGTACAACCCGGCGGAGTTCGCTGTCGCCGGCATCAAGACGCCGCCTACCACGTGGGAGGGCTTGGTCGCTGACGCCGCGACGCTCAAGGCCGCGGGCGTCACACCCTTCTCGTTCTGCAGCGACATCGGCTGGCCTGTTGCCGATTTCTGGCAAAACGTCTACCTGAAAACTGCAGGTGCTGCCGACTACAACAAGTTGGCCGCCCACGACATCGCCTGGACTGACCCAACGGTCACCACGGCGTTCGACACGCTCGCCGAGCTCGTTGGTAAGCCCCAGTACCTTCTCGGCGGGACCGCGGGAGCGCTCTCGGAATCAGCGAAGTACCCGAGCTGCGTAGACCAGGTGTTCCCCAAGGCCGGGACGATGCCCAAGGCTGCCATGGTTGTCGAGGCCGACTTCGTCGTGTCCGAGATCGTCGGCAACTCTTCCAACTACACGGCAGGCACCGTCGGGGCTGGCGGCAAAGCCTGCACGCTCAACCCGGCTGACACCCCTTGCTATGACTTCTTCGCCTTCCCGGCACCAGCGGCCGACAAGGCCAACAGCACTGCCCTCCAAGGTTCGGGCGACGTGGCGATGATGTTCCATGCGACCCCGCAGGCCAAAGCCTTCATGAGGTACATAGCCAGCCCGGAGCCCGCCGAGGTGTGGGCGCACTTGGGCGGCTACGCATCGCCTAACAAAGACGTGCCTCTCAGCAGCTACCCGGACCCAGTGACGATGGCTGACGCCGCCGAGCTCACCCATGCGTCGTCGTTCGTGTTCAGCCTCGACGACCTCCAGGGCACCTGGGAGCCGGACCTGTGGCAGGACATGCTCAACTTCGTGAAGAACCCGAGCTCGTCCAACATCACCTCCATCGAACAAACGATGCAGAAGCAGGCGACTGCAGCGCTCGGGCACTGATAAAAGCGCGCCGCGAGAGCGAAAGCCCTCCCGGCGTTCGACCATATTGGGCGTGGCCGGCAGTGCCGGTCACGCCCAACTTCTTGGCCGGAAATGCGCCGGGGGCCTATTGCCAGGCGCACGGGCTGAAGTTATTGTCATGAGGTCCGCCTAATACTTCAGGTCATAACGTCAGGACGCGAGAAATGGGACAGAAATGGCAGTAGTCACCGTCGATGAGGTGGCGTCCCCGCCCCGGAGGAAGAAGGGGGGATCGCTCGATAGGCCGAGCCTCAGGGAGCAGGCCGCGTCGTTGGCGTTCCTTGTACCGGGGGCGATCTGGCTGCTCGCCATCGTCATCTACCCCGCAGTTGTTACCGTCAAGGACAGTTTCTTCAACGAAACTGATACCAAGGCGGTCGGGCTTACAAACTATAAGAACCTCTTCACAACGGCCGAGACCCTGATCGCCTTCCGCAACAACGTCATCTGGGTCATCATTTTCCCCTTCGTCGTCACGACAATTGGCCTGGTGCTCGCGGTCCTCACCGAACGGATCCGCTGGGCCACAGCGTTCAAGACAGTCATCTTCCTCCCCGTGGTGTTCAGCGTCACGGCCTCATCGATGGTCTTCACGCAGATTTTCGACACCAGCCCGCAGGTAGGTGTTGCAAACGCGCTCATCCAGACCGTCTCAGACTGGTTCAGCCCGCCGGGCGCATACCCCCTGAGCCCCGGTACGACGGCGGCTTCGTTGGCTTCCTACGGCGCCACTGGAGGGCCCCACGGGACGGTCGTCACCACTTCGGCCGTAAACGCGGGAAGTGCGGTCAAGATTGGCCTGACCGGCTTCCCACCTACCACTTTTCAAGCTCTCGGCGCCCGGCAGGCAGTTTTGCCAAAACCTGCGAAGGGGGACATCGTCGGGGTGGTATGGCGGGACTTCTCGGCCAACAACCCGACCAACACGAGCTCGATCCTGCCCGGTGAGGACGGCTACCCCTTGATGCACCTCTCCCTTCTCAACACCCACGGGTCTCCCGTCGCGTCGGCAACCACTGGGGGAGGGGGCCAGTTCGTCTTCTCGAATGTCGGGCCCGGCGCCTACAAGGTTTCGGTCGACGCATCCAATTTCGCGGCAGGTTTCGGAGCGGGCGGTGTCGGCGTCTCCTGGCTGGGCGGCCAGTCCCTTACCCCGACCGGCGGCCTCGGTCAGACCGAGCAGGCTCTCCTTAGCGTCCCGCTGGTCGACATATCGATGATCATCGCCTACTTGTGGATCTGGGCCGGTTTTACGATGGTAGTGGTAGGAGCCGGCTTGGCGGCTCTCGACCGCCAGGCCCTCGAGGCAGCCAAGGTCGACGGAGCAACCGAGTGGCAGACCCTTCGGCGGGTCACCATCCCCATGCTCGCCCCGGTGCTGGTCGTCGTCCTCGTGACCATGATCATCAACGTCCTCAAGATCTTCGACATCGTGATCAACATGGCGTACAACACCTCTGAGCCCGGCGGCCAGGCAAGCACGCTCGCCTCTGACGTTTATTTCAAGGGTTTCACAAATGGCATTCATACGGGGCTCGCAAGCGCCCTGGCCGTAATCCTGTTCGTGCTCGTGATCCCGGCGATGCTTTTCAACCTGAAGAGGATCAAGGGTGGTGGCTCATGAGCCAAGCTCAGGCGAGGTTTTTGATGGGCGCTCTCGCCGCCCCCGGGTGGAAAGGCAGGCAACTCCCGCAATGAGGATGGGTGACAAATGACTACGGCAACGCCGCCGATCACGCTCGAGACGAACGCGCCGGTCCCGACAGCGATCGCCGCTCCGAAGGCCGGTACGAGGACCGTCAGCTGGCTGCACGCGGGCCGCGCCGTCCTCAACATTTTTATGGTAGTCGTTGCCCTGCTCTGGCTCCTGCCGAGCCTCTCGATGCTCATAATATCCTTCCGGCAGGCCGGCCTTTTCGAGACCTCGGGCTGGTGGAACGTCATCACCCACCCCCTCCAGTGGACGCTTTACAATTACCGTGAGCTGTTCTCAGGCGGCCCCGGGAGCACTGTCCCTTCCGGCTTCCGGGCGGGGGGTGCACTGGACTCTGTCCGCACCTCGTTGGAGATCACAGTCCCGGCAACCGTCCTGGTAGTAGCAGTTTCCGCCCTTGCCGCCTACTCGTTGGTGTTTGGCCGGTGGAGAGGGCGTAATATCATCTTTTTGACCATCGTCGGCCTGATGGTCGTCCCCCTCCAGGTGGCAATACTGCCCGTTGTTGAAGGCTTTGACGATATGGGCAAAACCATCGGCTGGAACCCCTACGGCACGATCGAAGGCGTCGTGATCTTCCACGTCGCTTTCGGCCTGCCTTTTGGCATCTTCCTGATGCGCAACTTCTTCCTCGGGATACCGAAGGACTTGATCGAGGCGGGCCGGGTCGATGGAGCGGGCGAGTGGACCCTGTTCCGGCGCGTCGTGATACCCATCGGTGTCGCTGCTGCCGCATCGCTCGCCATTTTCCAGTTCATTTGGACCTGGAACGACCTTCTTGTGGCGCTCGTTATCCTCGGTGCAGACCCGCACGTTCCGATCACGCTCTTCATCTACGGGCAGGAACGGACCTTGGCGGCCAACTTCTGGATCATCTCGACCGGCTCGATCGTTTCGATCGTCATCCCGCTCGCCGTTTTTCTCGGGTTCCAGCGCTACTTCGTCCGGGGAGTGCTGGCGGGCGCAGTCAAGTAGCGAGCGGCCAGCCACCGCCGCGGCCAGCTGCCGCCGCGGCCAGGCTAGGTCAGGCCGCCCCCAACCTCAGCGGCAAGCGCCACGCGAGCGCCGGGCCGCTGGCGGCGGTTTCGCGTCCCGGCGGGGACGACGAAGACAAGCGGCACAACACAGGCCAGCAACGCCGCGAGGACGAAAAAGGCCTTCGTGAGGACGGCGACCTCGTCCCCGGTGTGGGCGGCCACCGACGCCACCAAGCAGACGCTGAGGATGGCGCCACCCTGGCGCGCAGCCGCTCTCACGCCTGTGATGGCCCCGACGTCGTCGGGCGCCAGCTCGATGGAAGCGTTGTTGGCTGCGGGGGCCGAAAGGCCGGTACCGAGCCCCGTGAGCGTCGAACCAAGAGCCAACCAGACATAGGGCGAAAACAGCACCGGGGTGGTGGCGATCATCGCCAGCCCGGCGGTGATCAAACCGATGCCGACGATAATGGGCAGCCGGTAGCCGGTGCGGTAGATCAACATTGATGCGAATATCGCGAGCACGATCTCCCCCACAGCCCGCGATGTGAGCAGGGTCCCCGAGGCGAGCGGCGAGAGGTGGTAACGGTCCTGAGCAAACAGTGGCACGAGCGAGCCGAAGCCGATCACGCATGCACCCCAGACAAAATTGACCATGTTTGTGGCGGCGAAGACCCGGCCCTTGAGCAAGTGAGGCGGTACCAAGGCAAAAGGTGAGCGGTTGCAATGATGGACGAAGAGCCAACCGCAGAGCACTGCAATGGCGAAGGGGACAACGACGGTCGGTGAGAACACCCCTACCGAGCGGTCCCCGAGGTTGGTTATGGCAAGCATCGTGCCAAGGACGGCGCCGCCAAGAAGGAAAGACCCGGCGAGGTCGGGCCGGCCGCCTCTGTGCGAAGACGACGGCAGGAACTTCCAGGCGAGCACGGTGAAGCAAGCGCCAATTGGGACATTGACAAGGAACATCCCTCTCCAGCTCCAGGTGGCGAGGATGATGCCGCCGGCGACGGGGCCGACGAGGGCGCCTAACGGGAAGATGCTCGAGAACAAGCCGAGGGCCTTATGGCTGCGGGCCCCGAAGGTCTCGGTGACTATGCCGCTGGCGGAGGGTAGGAACGCCGCTCCGCCTGCGGCTTGCAACACGCGGAGCGCGATGAGGACCCCAATGCTGCTCGAAAGGCCGCAGAGCAATGAGCTCGTGGTGAAAAGGACGGCCGCCCCGAGGAAGACGCGCTTGCGCCCGAGGCTGTCGGCCACCCGCCCCGCGATCGGCATGGCGATCACGAGGCCGAGCTGGTACGCGGTCATCGTCCAGCTCGTCCAGTTGATCCCCGAATGGAGCTCGTGGCGCAGGGTGGACAGGCCGGTCGACACGATCGTGCCGTCGAGCGAGGACATGAAGAGAGCGATCGATACGACCGCAAAAATAAGCCAGGGGGCGTCAGAGGTCGCTGAAGCCGCGCCAGGCACGCCATCAACACCACCGGTACCCCTTGCGCTATTTGGGCACCGAGCGACGACCTCCTGCACCTGCACTAGGTTACAGCGCTGATGCGCTTTGAGCAATCGTTTTTTCAGTTATGCGCTATGCGTACGGGCGCGTCGACGAGCGAAGGACCAGGAGCGGGGGCGGATCTTTGATCACGATGTCCTCGCTCGGGCGCCCCGCGAGCTGGGCCACGAGGGAGCGCACGGCCTGGGCGCCGACTTCGTAGTAAGGCATCTTTACAGCAGTGAGGGGAGGCCAGGTATGCTCGGCGACCCACTCGTCGTGGAAGGCGACGACCGAGATGTCCCCCGGCACTTCTATGCCCAGGCGCCGGAGCACTGTCAGGGCGCTGATGGCCCCATTGACATTTGCCACCACCACTGCTGTCGGGCGCGGGTTGGAGCTGACGAGGCTCTCTATGGACACCGCTGCCTGCTCGGGGGACCAGCCGATGCGGCGCACCAAGTTCTCATGGCGCCGGAGGCCTGCTTCGTGGAGGGCTGCCGTGTACCCCTGCTCGCGCCTGCGGGCAAGGTCGCTCGATGGGATGCCCCCCAAAAGGCCGATCCTCGCGTGCCCGAGGGAGATGAGGTGCTCAGTCGCCAGCCTCGCGCCGGCTACATCATCGAGGACTACGGAGCCTCGCCGGTGGGGCGTCCGGCTGTTCGCGAGGACGATCCGGGCATCGTTGGCGACCAGGTTCTCGAGCGCGTGGTCGCTCAAGTCATCCGAACGCTGCAGGACGAAGCCGTCGACGCGCCCCTCGCCTACGAGGCGGCGAAGCGTGTCGCTCCCGGCGGTGATGCGGTTGGCATGACCGATCAGCAACGTGTAGCCCTCCGCCTCAGCGGCGTCCTCGGCGCCGGCGAGGAAGTCGGCAAAAAGCGGGCTGCTCACGAAGGGCACAATGAGCGCCAAGGCTCTGGAACGAGCGAGCCGCAACGCACGCCCGGCGTAGTTGGGTGTGTAGTTGAGGTCCTTGGCAGCCTGGAGCACACGCTGGCGGGTCTCCTCTCGCGCCCGGACCGAGGGGTCGCCGTTCAGGACACGGGAAGCGACCGAGACCGATACACCTGCTTGACGGGCGATCTCACTGAGAGTGGTCATGGGGCAGGGGCGCGGGCGTGGCCTCGCCAATTGTACGGGGCGCACCGGCTGGCCGAAGGCTTCTCCTTTTCTTGTTTTTCGCTTCCTGGCGCCGGCAGCGCCAGCGTCGCCGGCTTGGGTAGGCATACCTAAAGAGAAAGATCCGCCCTGCCGAAGCTGCTCAACATGGGCTCAGTGGCGCCCGCTGCAGGCGGCCGCGAGTTTTTCCGGGAGCGCCGGGCGCGGCACAGCCGAGCCGGCACCTGTGCTCGAACAACGTACGGGTTCCTCGCCCTGTTGCTGGTGGGTTACTGGCTCTCCGTTGTCGTGCGGCATGGCCATTACTCGACAGCTATTGACGGCTGGGCGGTCTCTGCCTTCGAACTTGTCGCCTCAGCGCTGTGCGTATGTTGCGGTCTTGTACGGCGGCCCGTAAGGACGATCGCCTGCGCGCTGGGAGCGGCGCTGGCGAGCTGGGCGATCGGCGACCTTTTCTTGACTTACGAGTCGATTGGCAGCAGGCAACCGCCGGTCCCTTCTCTGGCGGACGCGTTTTACCTCGGCTTCTACCCGCTCGCATACCTCGCGATCTTCCTTTTCATGAAAGCGCAATTGCGGCGTGTCGCTGGGCCAAGCCGCTTGGACGGCGCCATCGGGGCGCTCGGGGCGGCATCGCTTTGCGCTGCCTTTGCTTTCGGTGGCATCGCAAAGGCAGCGGGGACGGGGCCCCTCGGGACGGCTACCAACCTCGCGTACCCAGTCGGAGACCTCGTGCTGCTTGGGCTGGTGGTTGGTGGGAGCGTCTTATTGTCGGGCTCCCGCCGGTCCTTTTGGATGCTGATGTCGGCTGGGCTCGTGGTGGTGGTGGTGGGCGACACGGTCAACCTTTTCCAAAACTCCCTTGGGGCCTCGCGGCCTGGGAGCATCATCAACGCCGTCGCTTGGCCAACGGCGACGCTGCTCATGTCAGCAGCGCCCTGGCAACGGGTGCGCCCGGCTGACCTCGCCCTCCCAAGACGGGAGCCGGGCCTGGCGCTCCCCTCAGCAGCTGCTCTCAGCGCGCTCGGCATTGTCTTTTGGGGAAGCCTGCATCATGTGAACCGGGTCGGTTTGGCGCTCGCGCTCGCCACCCTGCTCATGACAGGCGCCCGCGTTGCCTCCTCGGTCCGTGCCCTGCGCGCTCTCAGCGCCGAACGGCACCACCTCTCTCTTACCGATGACCTGACGGGGCTCCGCAACCGGCGTTACCTCTCGGGCCTTCTCGAGGACTATTACAGCCAATGCGATGCGTTCGCACCGGGAGAGCGAGATCTTGCCTTCTTGTTCATAGATCTCAACCGCTTCAAGGAAGTGAACGACTCCTTCGGCCATCCCGCCGGCGACGAACTGTTGCGCCAGCTCGGCCCTCGCTTCGGTGCCTGCTTGCGGGGCACCGACGTCCTTGTGCGCTTGGGCGGCGATGAGTTTGCCGTCCTCCTCGTCGGTGCCGACGCGACCTTCGCCAGCGACGTCGCGCGGCGGCTGAACGCGGGCCTGGAGGAACCTTTTGTCTTCCAGTCCGTCAAGGTGCAGATCGGTGCGAGCATTGGCATCGCGTTGGCGAGCCGCTCTCCCGACCCAGCGGCGTTGCTTTGGTCGGCCGACGTCGCGATGTTCCGCGCCAAGCAGAGCGGCTCGGGTCACACCGTCTACGGGGAGGACCTGGCGGGGCCGGACCGGCTCCAGCTCGCAGAAGAGCTTCGCCGGGCGATGCAAAACGGCCAGCTCACGCTCCACTACCAACCGCAGATGGACTTTCGCACCGGTGCGATCGCGAGTGCCGAAGCGCTCTTGCGTTGGGCGCACCCCGAGCGCGGCCTCATCCCGCCGATGCAGTTCATCCCACTTGCCGAGGAAGCAGGGCTTATGCAGGAGCTCACCGAGTTTGTCCTCGACCGGGCGGTGGCACAGGCGGCATCTTGGGAGAGCTCCGGGCGCGATATCGCCGTCTCGGTAAATGTTTCTGCGACGGACCTGCTGCGTGACGGCTTTGTCGAGATGGTTCGCCGGACGCTTTCAAGGTACGGGCTGGCGCCTGAAAGGCTGGTAGTAGAGATCACCGAGACTTGCGTGATCGGCGACCTCGTGAAGTCCCGCTTAGTTGTCGAAGATCTAAGGCGCTCGGGGATCGTTACGTCGCTTGACGATTTTGGCGCCGGGGCAACTTCGCTCGCTCACCTTGGCAACCTCGGGGTCGGCGAGCTGAAGCTCGACAGGAGCTTCATTACAGCTGTCGCCGGCCCTGAGTGGAGGAGAGTGCGTGACCTGGTCCATGCGACCGTAGTGCTCGGCCACGCTCTGGGCCTGCGGGTAGTCGCTGAGGGTATCGAGGACAAGGCTACCCTCGACCTGGTCGCAGAGCTCGGTTGCGACCTCGCGCAAGGCTACTACATATGCATGCCAAAACCGCCCAGCGAGCTGGCTTTCAGGCCGACGGACCGCGAAGCTGTCGCCGAGCTCGCGCTCTAACGCCGCCAGCTGGCGCCATCCCGGTAGAGCAGGCGAGAACCTAAGACAGCTGCTGCACCACGTAATCGATACAGGCAGTGAGAGCCGCAACATCTGCTGGATCGACGGCCGGGAACATCGCGATGCGCAGTTGGTTGCGGCCAAGCCTGCGGTACGGCTCGGTATCGACGACGCCGTTCAAGCGGAGCACCTTCGCCACAATGGCGGCGTCGACGGTCGGGTCAAAGTCAATCGTCCCCACCACATGGGACCGCTCGTCGGGCTTGGCGACGTAGGGCGCCGCGAAGAAACTCGACTCGGCCCACCCGTAGAGGATTTCGGCAGAGCGGTCGCAGCGGCCTGCGGAAAACTCGAGCCCTCCGTGCCCGAGCACCCATTCGAGCTGATGGACCGCGAGAAGGAGGGTCGAAATGGAAGGCGTGTTGTAGGTCTGGTCCAGCCGGCTGTTTTCGAGCGCGATAGCCAGGTCCAGGAACGCCGGGACAAAGCGCCCGGAGCTCTTGGTCTTTTCGACCCTCGCCACGGCTGCCGGCGAAAACAGAGCGACCCATAACCCGCCCTCGGAGGCGAAGCCCTTTTGCGGGGCGAAATAGTAAACGTCAAATTGGGAGGCTTCGACGCGCAGGCCGGCTGCCGCGGAGGTGGCGTCCACGCCGACAAGGGCATCTTCGCCAGCACCCTCCGGCCGCCGGATCTCCATCGACACGCCTGTCGATGTTTCGTTGTGTGTCAGGGCATAAAAATCAACTCCCGCTTCGGCTTCGGCCGCCGGGTGCGTACCAGCCGGGCTCTCGATGACCGTCGGGGGGGCGAGCCACGGGGCGGCCAGTGCGGCCGCAGCGAACCTCGAAGAAAATTCGCCGAACGATAGGTGTTGGCTGCGCTCTTCGATGAGGCAGAAGGTGGCGGCATCCCAGAAAGCCGTCGTCCCACCATTGCCGAGGACGACCTCGTAGCCATCTGGCAAGCTGAACAGCTCTCGCAGGCCTGAGCGCAGCCGGCCAACCAGAGACTTGACGGGCAATTGGCGGTGGCTCGTCCCGAGCGGCCCCTTTGCTGCCTCCATGAGCGCCCGCACTGCGTCCACGCGCACCTTGGAGGGGCCGCTGCCGAACCGGCCGTCGGCGGGCAGCATGCCAGTCGGGATCATGATCTCGGGGATCGTATTGTCGGGCATGGGGCCAGTTTGCCAGCGACCCGCCGCTCTTGCGGCTAAATAGCCCGGGACAGCCTCAACGGTTGGTCGGGAACTGGTATGAGGCTTCGGTCGCGGACTTCGGAGCAGGCCACCTGGCGGTCACTACCTTGGAGCGCGTGTAAAACTCGACCCCTTCGGAGCCGTGCACCCTTCGCTCGCCGAAGAGCGAGTCTTTCCAGCCGCCAAAGGAATAGTAGGCCATCGGCACCGGGATCGGGACGTTGACGCCGATCATGCCGACTTTGACACCTCGGTGGAACCTCCTCGCGGCCTCACCCGAGGAGGTGAAGATCGCCGTCCCGTTGCCGTAAGGGCCCGAATTGATGAGGTCGATCGCCTGGTCGGGGTTGTCAACTCGGACCACCGACAACACGGGGCCGAAAATCTCGTCTTTGTAGACCTCCATCCTCGACGTGACTTGGTCGACGATAGTCGGGCCCACAAAGAAGCCGTTCTCGTAGCCCTTTACGACAAGCCCTCGCCCATCGAGCGCCACGTGCGCGCCGTCACGCTCGCTGCGGTCGATGTAGCCGAGTATCCTTTGCTTAGCCTCCGGAGTTATCACCGGCCCCATGTCGCTGTCAGGATCCCGGCCCGCCCCCACCTTGATGAGCGTGGCTTTTTCACGCACGGCGTCGACGAGCACGTCCGCCCCGCTCCCCACGGTGACCGCGGCGGAGATCGCCATGCACCGCTCCCCAGCAGACCCAAAGGCGGCGGCCGCCAAGTGGTCCGAGGCGAAATCGATGTCCGCGTCGGGCAGCACTACCGCATGGTTTTTGGCGCCGCCGAGCGCCTGGGCCCGCTTGCCTGCGGCCATGGCGCGGGAGTGGACGTAGCGAGCGATCGGGGTGGAGCCTACGAAGGAGACGGCGGCGACCCCCGGGTGGTCGAGGAGCGCGTCTACGGCTTCCTTGTCCCCGTTCACGACGTTGAACACACCCTCGGGCAGACCAGCCTCGGCCCAAAGCTGGGCGACGAAAAGCGAAGCCGACGGGTCGCGTTCGCTCGGCTTCAACACGAAGGTGTTGCCGCAGGCGATCGCGATCGGGTACATCCACATCGGCACCATGGCGGGAAAATTGAAAGGGGTGATCCCGCAGACGACACCGAGGGGCTGGTGGTAGGAGAAAACGTCGATGCCGCTCGAGACTTGGTCCGAGTACTCGCCTTTGAGGAGGTGGGCGATCCCGCACGCGAACTCGACGACTTCGAGGCCCCGGTGGACTTCTCCTCGCGCATCAGAGAGGACCTTGCCGTGCTCGTCCGAGACAATACCGGCGAGCTCCTCGGAACGAGCGTTCAATAACTCCCGGAAGGCGAACAGCACCTTGGACCTCACGCTGAGCGATGACTGTGACCATCGCTCGAAAGCGCCGGCTGCTGCCTTGACGGCTTCGTCCACCTCGCCGGCGGTAGCAAAGGCCACCTGTGCCTGTCGCTCCCCGGTGGCAGGGTTGAACACCGGGCCATGGCGCCCCGAGCTCCCGGCCCGTTCCTTGCCGTCCACCCAATGGCCAATATCTCTCATCCCTATCTCCTCGATCAGCCTGCGGTGCGCTCCGGCTGCACCGCCCCGGTATTACAGGTAGTTCCGTTGCGCGGTCTTGGAAACTTCGTACTCGTGCCGGGCCCGGGCCGTCTCGTCGAGATCCGAGACTTCAGCGACGGCGACATCCCACCACGACTCGCTCGACGGCGCAGGGGCGAGGGGGTCGACCTCGATTTCGATGAGCACAGGACCGTCGACCGACTTCGCTTTGAGAAGAGCTGCCTTGAGCTCGTCCACCCCCCGGGCGCGCCAGGCTGTGGCGCCGAGGCTTTCGGCATTGGCGACAAAATCAATTGGGAGGGGCTTTCCGTCGAGCCTCCCAGATCTCTCCTCCCTGAAGCGGTACCACGTCCCATAGCGCGGCGCGCCCACGGTCTCAGAAAGTGACCCGATCGATGCGAACCCATGGTTGTTGACAAGGACGATTGTGAGCTTGAGGTTCTCCTGCACGGCGGTGACGAGCTCTTGGGACATCATGAGGTAGGAGCCGTCCCCCACCATCACATATACGTCCCTGTCCGGCGCTGCCATCTTTACTCCGAGGCCGCCGGCAATCTCGTAGCCCATGCAGGAGTACCCGTACTCGACGTGGTAACACTTGGGGCCCTCAGCTCTCCACAGCTTGTGGAGGTCGCCTGGCAGAGACCCGGCCGCACAGACCATCACGTCGTCGGGCCCGCTTACTTCATTGACAGCTCCAATTACTTCTGATTGCCCGGGGAGCGGTTCGTGGCGAAGGTTGTACGCGCGCTCCACGGTTTGCTCCCAGGCCCTTGCCAGGCGAGCGACCTCGTCGCGGTAAGCGGGCCCCACGTCCCATCCCGTGAGAGCACCGCCGAGCAGCTCCAGGGCGGCTTTGGCGTCGCCAGTGAGGTCAGTGCCTGCCTGCTTCAGGGCGTCAAAGCGGGCAATGTTGCAGTTGATGAACCGCACCTCGGGGCCAGCGAAGGCTGTCCTGGACGCAGTCGTAAAATCTGACCACCTCGTGCCGATCCCGATCACGACGTCAGCCTTACGTGCGAGGCTGTTGGCGGCGGCAGTGCCCGTCACGCCGATGGAGCCAACCGATTGTGGGTGGTCAAACCTGAGCGAGCCTTTGCCGGCTTGGGTTTCTGCGACGGGGATGCCGGTCCCCTCGACGAAAGCGCGCAAAGCCTCAGTTGCCTCGGAGTAAATTACGCCGCCCCCGGCCACGATGAGAGGTCTCTTCGCGCTCTGAAGGACGGCAACGGCTCGTCCAAGTGCGGCGCCATCGGGCCGGGGTCGCCCGATGTGCCAGACGCGGCGGGCAAAGAGGGCCTCCGGCCAGTCGTACGCCTCAGCTTGAGTATCTTGGCACAAGCAAATCGTCGCGGCACCAGCCTCAGCTTGGTCCGTCAAGGTTCGCATGGCTCCGAGCAACGCGTCCGGCAACTGCTCGGGGCGCTCGACCCTGTCAAAAAAGCGCGATACGGGGCGAAAGGCGTCGTTCACGGACAGGTCGCGAGAAACCGGTTGCTCGAGCTGCTGAAGGACCGGGTCTGCGACGCGAGTGGCAAATACATCGCCAGGTAATAGCAGCACTGGTAGGCGATTTATCGTCGCGGCAGCAGCTCCTGTAACCATATTTGTCGCACCCGGCCCAATCGAGGACAGGCATGCCAAAGTCGCTAAGCGGTTGCGCATACGTGCGAACGCCGCGGCCGCGTGGACCATCCCTTGCTCGTTGCGAGCCTGGTGGTAAGTGAACGACCCCGGCGCACGTAGCTCGGCCTCCAGCAGTGCCTGCCCCATGCCCGCCACGTTGCCGTGCCCGAAAATCCCAAAACAACCTTGTACCAAGCGCTGTTCTTCGCCATCGCGCTCGCTCCACTGCTGGGAGAGGAAGCGCACGACAGCTTGCGCGACGGTTAGGCGCACCGTCGGGCGCGCACTGCTCACATCTCACCTCCGAGGTCTCGTGCGCCCGGCTCTGTCAGGCGCGGGTCGATGTGCTGGCGCTCCCAACTCTCGCGTACCCACGCGTGCGCCGGGTCGTCGCTCACCAGCCATGCCCTCGCCCCCGGCCCGGCCATCGCGTTGAGGTAATAAAGGTCATAACCGGGCGCGGCCATGGACGGGCCGTGGTAGCCGTGCGGCACGAGGACCAGGTCCCGGTCATGCACCTCGACGAGAAGGTCGATTGGCCGCCCAGGGGTGCCGTAGATCCGCTGGTACGCGAAGCCTGGCTCCCCAGAAGGGCCCTTCCCTACCTCGAAATAGTAGATCTCCTCCAGCCGGGCCTCCCCGGGCCGTTCTTCGTCATGCTTGTGCGGCGGGTACGACGACCAATTGCCTCCGGGCGTAATTACCTCACAAACTATCAAGTGGTCCGCCTCGAATGTCGTTGCCATGCAGTAGTTGACGACGCGGCGCGAGCAATTGCCTGCGCCTCTCAGCTCGACTGGGGTTTGGGGGGCCGCCCGGTAACGGAAAGGCAAGCGCTGTTGCGCCATCGCGCCTGGCACCGCGAAACGGCCACCGAGGGCGCTGGCGACCGTTACGGTGGCGGCGCAAGGCACATAGGCAAAATCGGTAACACCCGCAAAGACGTTTGGTCTTCCGTGGAGGTCATGCTCTTCGCCGTCGCAAGTCACCTTGCAGGAACCTGCTAGGGGGAGCACGAGGACTTCTTGGTTACCGGTACCGAACGAGGCGGACTGTCCAGGTTCGAGCACTAGGGCCCGAAGAGAAACCCACGACCAGCCCGCCTCGGGCTGCATCAGCGAGACAGCCCAAGGGCCTTTTGCGAGCGACCCTGCCAGATGATGGAGGGCCTTAGGCACGGGCGGGCGCCGGGCGTTCCCAGCCGGGGACGCCGCCTCCTCGATGGTCACCGTCCCGACCTCGACGAAGCGGCTTCATGAGCCTCGATTTCCGAGGTGCGCACCGGTCGGTGCTCTGCGAGCGATTTCTTTGCTGCTAAGCCGAGCACAAGCGCCGCGCGGCCGTCGTGGCCCGAGGTCGGCACCGGCGTGCCCGAGGAGACGGCGCCCACGAAAGCTTCCCATTGGAGCAGATAGGACTGGGTGTAGCGCTCAACGAAAAAGTAGGGGAAGGTCGCCATCCGTGAGCCCCCGCCGTCCCTGAAAACAGCGGTGTTGGCTAGCGGGTTGTCCGAGGCCACCAAGCCCTTGCTCCCCAGGACCTCGACCCGCTGGTCGTAGCCGTAGCTGGCTTGCCTGCTGTTGTCTATCACCGAAAGGCAGCCGTCCTCGTGCCACAGCGTTATAACTGCCGTGTCCACGTCGCCGATCTCGGCCAAAGCGGGCACCGCTCTGATGGACCCTGCGGCGTGGACCTCGACGGCTTCGGTCCCGGCAACGAAGCGAGCCATGTCGAAGTCATGGACGGTCATGTCGAGGAAGATCCCGCCAGAGACCCGCGCGTACTCCATCGGCGGGGGCGCCGGGTCGCGGCTCGTAACGCGCACAAGGTTTGGCGTGCCGATCGCGCCCGAGTCAACAGCTTCGCGCACGGCGGCATGAGAGGGGTCGAAACGGCGGTTGAACCCTATCATCAGTGGTACACCTGACGTTTGGGCTGCCCTGAGCGCACGGTCGACTTCGGCCAGCTCCAAGGAGATCGGCTTCTCGCAGAAGATCGCCTTCCCGGCTTCTGCGGCGCGGACGATGTAGTCGACATGGGTACCAGTAGACGAGCAGATCGCAACGGCGTCGGTTCCCCGGCTCTCGATAAGCTCTTCTGGCGCCACCGCACCTACCCCCAGGGTTTCGCCGACTTCTTGGGCGAGCCTGCTGATGGCGTCCGATACTGCCACCAACGAGGCGTTTTTCACCTGCGAGGCGAGGAGGCCGGCATGAAGCCTGCCGATGCGGCCCGTCCCGATAACGCCCACGCGGAGCGGCCTCTGCGCTGCTGAAGTAGCGTTCATTTGACGGGCGTCCCCCTCCCTAGGGCCGCGAGCAGGTAATCGATACTTGCCCTCACATCGGACCTCGGGTCGACCGACGCCACCAGGGACGGCTCGATCGTCGTATCCTGCTCGAGGACGTACCAGCCGCCGTAGCCGTTCTCCTCGAGCGCCCGCACGGCTCCCACAACATTTACGTCACCGCGCCCGAGGGGTTGGAACAGGCCCGCTTTGGTAGCTTCCAAAAGAGAAATCTCGTGCGCGCGGGCAGCGGGCGCCTGAGACATTTTTACGTCCTTGAGATGGACGAGGCCGACCCGGTCGGCGTGCTTGCCTGCGAAGGAGACTGGGTCAGCGCCGCCGATCGAGAAATGGCCTGTGTCAAGGCAGAAGCTGGCTCCCGAGCGCGCGGCGAGCGCCTCGATCTGGGCGCCGGTCTCTATAAGTGTCCCGACATGTGGGTGCACGACTTGTTGGAGCCCGTGCTCAGCGCAGATCTTGTCCACCAGCTCCAGCTCGCCGACAAGCTCGTCCCACTGAGAAGGCTCGAGCTCGAACGGCGTCGACCAGGTTTCGTCTACCACCACGGCGGTCACGAAGTAAGTCCCCCCCGAGCCGGAGAGAAGCGACGCAGCCTTCTCGGCATCTTGCTCCGCCCGCCGCCTCCGGTCGGGCTCGTGGAGCGTTAGAGGGACGAAACCCCCAACAGTGCCAAGGGAATACTGAGCAAGCAAAGCCCTGATCTCCTCGGGGCCCTCGCCGAGGTACCCAATAGCGCCCAGTTCGGTGGCCTTGATCCCGAGCTCTCGCATCTCGGAGAGGACACGGTCTCGCGGGAGCATTACCCCCCAGCCAGGGACCTCGCAGACCCCCCAAGAGATCGGTGCCCCGGCGATCCTTGCGGCAACTCCGCCCTCAGGTGCTTTCATCGGTTGAGCCCCTCTCCTTGTCTGTTGTTGCCGGCACCCTTACCACTTGGCCTGCTCGGCGCGATTCCTCGGCGGCTTGGGCAATGTCAAATGCGGCCAGCGCGTCGAGACCCCCGACGCACGGAGCGGTCCCAGCCAAGATGCTCCCTGCGAAGTGCTCGAGCTCTAGCTCGAAGGCTCTCGCAAAGCGCCTGTCAAAGCTTGCCACCAGCGGACGGGTCGATTGCCCGGGGACGCGCCACTCGTAGCGCTCCGAGTACGGGTCCTCGACTCTCAGGGTGGCGCAGCCACCCATGACCTCGATCGCGCTCTCGTACCCATAGCCCGCAACCCGTGAGATGTCCAGCACGCCGAGGGCACCGCTGGCAAAGTTGAGCACTACGACGGCGTTGTCGGCGTCGCCTATGTCGGCAAATGCGGGGTCGGAAAGAGCGGCCCCATAGGCGCTCACGCTCGACACCTCGCCGACAAGCAAGCGTGCGATGTCGAAATCGTGTATCCCCATGTCTACAAACACGCCGCCTGAGCCCGCAATGAACTGAGGGTTGGGAGGTACACGGTCGCGTTGGGAAGCCCGGAAAAGGTAGACGTCACCCAGTTCGCCTTCTTTTACGCGTCGGGCGGCGGCTGCAAAGGGTGGGTCGAAGCGACGGTGGAACCCGACCTGCAAGTGCACGCCGGCGCCCGCGAACGTCGATATGAGCTCGACGGTAGTAGGCCTAGAAAAAGAGAGCGGTTTTTCGCAGAAAACGTGCTTGCCCGCCTTGGCCGCCATGGTCGCGAGCTGAGCATGCGACGCAGTGGGGGTGGCGATGATGACCCCGTCGGTGCCCGAGCCCTCAAGCAAAGCCTCGAAGCTCGGCGCCGCCCAGACGCCCAGCTCCTCGCTCAACGAGAGGGCGATCTCGTGGTTGCTGTCATAGAGGCTCGCGAGCTCAGCGGATGGGCAGCGGGAGGCGATGTTGGCCGCGTGCACCCGCCCCACGCGCCCCAAGCCGGCGACACTCAAGCGGGCTTTGCGTCCCCTGCCTTCCCGGTCTGCAGGCCGAGCTGACGTACCCAAGTGGGCTCCTTGCTGGGCTCGCGCGCTCATTCTTGCATGAGCGTGCGCAGTGCCCCCGTGTCGAGGTCGTCGCGCTCGAGGCCAAGCTCGCTCAGCTTGCCTTCGAGGATGTACCGGGCGAGATCCTTCTCGCTCTGCCCGGCGTTGGCCAAGTCGGCGACCTTCTTGCCGTGCCAGAAGACCACGAACCTGTCGGCCACATCGCGCACCTGGCCGAGGTTGTGCATTATGCACAGGACCGCGAGGCCGCGCGCCTTGGCCCGGCGGATGAACTCGAAGACCTTCTCGGTTTCGGCTATCGAAAGCGCCGACGTGGGCTCGTCGAGTATGAGCATTTTCTTCTCGAACGCGACTGCCCGGCCGATGCTGATCGCTTGGCGCTCGCCACCGGAGAGGCGGCTCACGTCCTGGCCGAGGTTGCGCAAGTTGCCGAGCCCGATCTCTTCGAGCATCTTCTCGGTTTCACGCCGCATGTGGGCGAGGTTGAGGAAGGGCCCCTTGCGCACCTCGGCCCCGAGGAAGAAGTTCCTCACGATGCTCATCGAGTCGACGAGGCCGAGATCTTGGTGCACGGTCTCGATCCCGGCTTTTCGGGCGTCGGCCGCCGAATGGAACCGGATGTCCCTGCCTTCGATGCTGATCGACCCTCTGCTCGGCTGGTACACGCCCGACGCGATCTTGACGAAAGTCGACTTGCCCGAACCGTTGTCGCCGATGAGGCCGACGATCTCGCCGCTGTTGAAAGCGAGGTCGATGCCGTCAAGGGCGACCACGCCACCGAAGCTCTTGCCTATCCCGCATGCTTGGAACCAGCTGTCGCTATTGCTGTCGGGTAGGACGCTTGACGCTGGCGAGCCGGGACCAGTGCTCATCAAGCTCCTCCCATCCCGAGCTGCCCCAGCCTCGTGTGCATCGCTACGGCGGCTATGAGGATTATCCCGACAACAGCTTCGTACCAATACGAGGACACGTTGGAAAGGATGAGCCCGCTGTCCAACATCTCCAAGATGAGCGTCCCGACGACGGCTCCCAGCATGGATCCTCTCCCGCCAGTCAGGGCGCAACCTCCAACGACTGAGGCTGCGATGGCTTCCAACTGATAGGTGGTCCCGAACGAGGCTGACATCGAGTCCAGGTGGCCCAGCTGCACCGCACCTGCGAAAGCGGCAAAAATGCCGCAGAGCACGAACGCGAGGATCCGGGTGCGTACCACCGGGACGCCGGCTTCAACGGCCGCGAACCTCTTGCCGCCGACTGCGAACATCCAGTTCCCCGTCACCGTGCGGTGCAGCAGGATGCCTACCGCGAGGGCGAGGCCGAGCCACCAAACGACCTCGGCGCGGATCTGGCCGGCCATCGTGCCGCCGAGCACGTTGAGCAGTTGCGGGACGGGGGGCAAGATGGTAACTGTTTCCCCACCGGTGACTATCAGCGTCACGCCCGTCCAGAGGAAAAAAGTCCCGAGCGTCGTGATGAACGAGGGGATGTCCAAGAAGACCGTCACGAGGCCGTTGACGAGCCCGATGCCGGCGCCGATCCCTAAACAGGCCGCGATGGCAGCGATGGTCGAGTAGTGGTCTTGGATCATCATCGCCATGACCAAGGCTGCGAAGGAGAAGTTGGCACCGACGCTGAGGTCGAACTCGCCGCAGATCATGAGCAGTGCTACGCCGACGGTGACTATGCCGAGCTCGGCGGCGGCACTGCTGACCCCGCCCCAGTTCTGCACGCTGTCGAAGGTCCCATGCGAAAGGACCGAAAAGATCGCGAAGAGGAGGACGCCGACAAAAACGATGCTGGCCTCGCGCTGGCGGAGAAGGCGGTAACCGAACCCCTTGCCTCCCAGCCGGGAAGTAGGCGCCGAACGCCGGCCGGGGACGGGGGTGCCGCTCTGCCCGGGGGGGCTAACGCCTGAGGCGGGAGCTGCCAATGCCCCCCCACCCGCTTCGGTTCTTGCTGCCGTCAATTAATGGGACCTCCTCGCCCGTAAGCAGGGTGCCGGGCCAAGCCCGCGCGAGTTCTGCTCGTGCGAGCCTGGCCCGAAGGGGAGGGGTCAGAACCCCGTATGGTCCACGTACTTTGCAAGCATCTTAACGTTCGCCGAAGTAATGAAAGCCGGCCCGGTCGGGATATTGACCGGCGCGGCTCCCTCGGTGGCGTCCAAGAACAGTTCGACGATGCTCAGGTAACCCTGCAAATAGGGCTGCTGGTCGACCGTGTAGCTGACGGTCCCGTGCTCAATGTAGCTAAGAGTGGTCGAGTCGAGGTCCATCGCCCCGACCTTGATGTGCGTCCCAGAGGTCGCCTGCGCCTCCGCCACCTCGTCGGTGCCTGTCGTGCCAAGGGTGAGGATGGCAGCCACGTTCTTGTGGTTGGTCAGGTACCCGCTCACCACGGTGGCGCCCTGCGAGATGTCGTCTGAGGTGTTCACCACGGCGGGCGTGATCCCGTGGGCGCCGAAAGCGCTCTTCACGCCTTGGAGGCGCTGGGTGAGGGAGATGTTCGTGGGCTCGTGGTCAACCACGACCACGGTCGCCCCCTTGGTGAGGCTGAAGTCCGTGACCGCTTCGTTCGCCAGGCCCTGGCCGGCGGAGTAGTTCTGCTGCCCGATGTAGGACAGGAAGGGGTTGGTTGCGCTGGGCGCCCCGCTTGCAGTAGGTGCGCTGTTGAACACGACCACCGGGATGTTGTCCTTGGCGGCGGTCTGCAACGCCGAGCCAAAGGCGGTTGGGTCGGTGATAGTGGTCGCGATCCCAGCGGGGTGAGCAGCAATGGCGGTCTCGAGCAGGTTTACCTCCGCAGCAGTGCTGCCGCATTCGGACGAAGTGATGTGGAGTATGTCGACCCTGATGCCGAGCTGCCGGCCTGCGTCGGCGGCGCCGTTCCAGACGGGTGGCCAGAACGGGTCGGTCGGGCAGCCATGGGAGATGAAGTAGAAGGTGCCGGGATCCGCCTGCGGGCTGGCGGCCGAGACGGCGGTGTCGATGGCGTAGCCACCGCATGCCATTGCTGTGGCAGCAATCAGGCCAAGCGGCAGGAGAACCCTGCGCCGCATCGCACCGGTCCGCTGGCGCACTTTCCCCCGCAAGGAGCTATCGGCCGAGATATCTGTACCCACGAAGTCCTCCCTTTTGTGTACTCACAATGTGGACAGAATGTCCATGACGGACACTAGGGCAACCGAATGCTCGTGTCAAGGCACGGCGTGAGGTGGCTTGGTAGAACTCTGCAGGAGCAATCTCCCTGGTCAAATTAGTTACAACCGTCCGCCGAAGCAATTTGGACTACGATCTGCAATGTGGACACAGATCGCCCGGCCTAGGATGCCCACCCGATGAGCTCTACCCGCGTAAAGGTGCTGGCCAAGGCTGCAAAGTTGTTGGACGCGCTCGCCGCCAACGCCGACTGTACGGTGCCGGCTCTTGCTCAGCGGGTCAACGAGCCGAGGCCGACTGTCTACCGGCTGGTCCAGGATCTCGTCGCCATGGGTTATGTCGAGGAAGGCCCAAGGCCGGGGACGTACCGCCTCGGGCTCGAGCTGTTCCGCCTCGGCTCGTTGGTGGCCCTCAGCTTTAACGTCCGCGACAAGGCGTCATCAGTGATGACCGACATCCATTCCGAGCTGGAAGAGACGGTCTACCTCGTCATCCGCCGCAACGACGAAGCCGTTTGCATAGAACGTGTAGAGGGGCTGCATATCCGCTCCATGGCGCTGCACCTCGGCGGTACCTTGCCATTGCACTTGGGAGCCGGCCCGCGAGCGCTGCTCGCTTACCAGCCCCGTGAGTACTGGGACGAGTACTTCGAGCGGACCGAGCTCAAGCCGATGACCCCGCGCACTCCGCTCACCAAAGCAGGCATCATCGCCCTTTTGGAGGAGGTCCGCCAACTCGGGTACGCGCTGAGCGACGAGGATGTGACGATGGGGATCACGTCCGTCGGGGCACCGATCCTCGACCACACGGGGAAGATCCACGCCGCTTTGTCTGTCGGAGGGCTTCGCGCCGCCGTGCTCGGCCCGGGTGGGGGAGGAGAGCGTGCCGTCAAGCTGGTTAGGGAGGGCGCAGCCGAAATTTCAAGAAGGATGGGCTATTTGCAATGAGTTCCACCAGTGCCGCCGCCGTAGCTGCCCCGAGGACGACCGGGCGCAGGAGCCCTTTGCAGGAGATGACCCAGGCAACGCCAACATCGCTTTGGAACGATTCCGCGTCGACGGCCGAGCTCACTTATTCGATCCAAAACGGTGCCGTCGGAGCGACCTGCAACCCAGTCATCGCGCTGAGCGTTGTGCGCCAGGAAATCTCTAAGTGGGGGCCACGGCTGTCTCAACTTGTCGAAGAAAACCCCACTGCGACGGAAGACCAATTGGGTTGGATGCTGGTTGAGGAAGTCTCCAGGAGCGCGGCGTCACTGCTCCAGCCGGTGTTCCAAGCGGAGAAGGGCCGCAACGGGAGGCTTTCGATCCAGACAGACCCCCGTTACTACCGCGACACCAAGGCGATCCTTCGCCAAGCGGAGCGCTTCAGCGCTCTGGCAGACAACATGATCGTCAAGGTACCTGCCACATCCGCAGGGATCCCGGCGATCGAAGAGGCAACTTATGCCGGCATCAGCATCAATGCGACAGTAAGCTTCACGCTCGCGCAAGCGGTCCAGGTGGCAGAGGCGGTCGAGCGCGGCCTGAGACGGCGCGAGGCCGAGGGCAAGGATACCCTGCATATGGGGCCCGTCTGCACGATCATGGTCGGGCGCCTCGATGATTGGCTCAAGATAGTCGCAGAAAAACAGGGGATCCTCACCGACCCGGGGCATTTTGAGTGGGCCGGCGTTGCCGTGTTCAAAAAGGCGTACCAGATCTACAACGAGCGCGGGTACCGCACGCGCCTGTTGTCGGCTGCCTTCCGCAACCATTTCCATTGGAGCGAGCTCGTGGGGGGTGACGTCGTGATCTCGCCGCCCTACGCTTGGCAGGTGCGGATAAATGCGAGCGACATCGCGGTGCAGGAACGGATCGACCGCCCCGTAAGCGAGGAGGTGGTAGCGGACCTGCTGCGGCGCTTCCCCGATTTTCGCAGAGCCTATGAGCCTGACGGGCTCGCAGTGGAGGAGTTCGACGCGTACCCGGCGACTCGGCGGACGCTGCGGCAGTTTATGGGCGCGTGCAGCGAACTGGCAGCGCTTGTACGGGACACGATGGTTCCTAACCCCGACGTCGGGTGAGCGCAGCCCAAACAGTAGACCTTCTCGTCAGCGGCGCGGAAGTGGTTGTCACTATGGACAACGGCAACGAGATCTCCGGCGGGTGGGTATCAATTACGGACGGTTTTGTCAACGCCATCGGCCGGAGCGGCGAAGAACCGCGTTCCCGCAGAACGATCAGAGCTGACGGCTGCCTTGTCACGCCGGGATTTGTAAATACGCACCATCACATTTACCAAAACCTGACGCGCTCGTTCGCGCCCGCGACCCGCTCGGCACTGTTCGGCTGGTTAGAGGCCCTCTACCCCCATTGGGCGTTCTTGGACGAGGAGGCCGTCTACCTATCGGCATTCGTCGGCCTTGCCGAGCTTGCATTGGGCGGCTGTACCACGACGACGGACCACCTCTACGTGCACCCGAGAGGCGCCGGCGACTTGCTGCGCTCAGAGATCGAAGCCGCCCGCGAGGTTGGGCTGCGCTTTCACCCCACCCGGGGGTCAATGAGCGTCTCAGAAGACGACGGTGGTCTTCCCCCGCGCTCGGTCTGTGAAGACGAAGACGCCATTTTGGCCGCATCAGAAGCAGCAGTCGCGGCCCATCACGACCCTCGGCGAGGAGCGATGGTACGGGTCGCGCTCGCTCCTTGCTCGCCTTTCACGGTAAGCCGAGCGCTCATGTCTCGGACCGCCGAGCTTGCCGAGCGCCTCGATGTGAGGCTCCACACGCACCTGGCTGAGGACCCTGACGAAGACGAGTACTGCCAGCGGGTCTACGGGTGCCGGCCTGTGGAGCTTTTCGAAGACGTGGGCTGGCTTTCGGAGCGGTCCTGGGTAGCCCATTGCGTCCACCCGAACGCCGCCGAGACGGGGCGCCTTGGCCGCGCGCGAGTGGGCGTCGCGCACTGCCCGAGCTCCAACCTGTTGCTCGGCGCCGGGCTCGCACCTGTTGCGGAACTGCGAGCCGCCGGGGCGCCGGTCGGGCTCGGCTGCGACGGTTCCTCCTCGACCGACGCTGCCTCGCTTTGGCTCGAGGCTCGCACCGCGTTACTGCTCGCGCGCCACCGCGGAGGGCCGGCATCGACCGGTGCCCGTGACGTACTGGAGATGGCGACCATGGGCGGGGCTGCGTGCCTTGGCCGAGCGGGCGAGCTCGGCGTGTTGCGCCCGGGTGCTGCTGGGGATCTCGTGTGCTGGAAGCTCGACGGGCCGACTTTTGCGGGCGCTCTCAGCGACCCCGTGGAGGCGCTTCTGCGCTGCGGCCCAGTCGGTGCCTATCACACGGTGGTAGCGGGTCGCTCGATCGTCGAGGAAGGTCGCGTTGTCAACACCGCGCTGGAGGACCGTTTACGGCGCCACCGTGCCGCATCGGAGCGGATCCAACGCGCCGTCGACCATTAGGCTGCCCGGCCGATGGGCGACCTCACCCCGGGGATGGTCTGCGGCCACCACCACCTCTACTCCACGCTCGCTCGCGGTATGCCTGCCCCGCCCAAGGCCCCGACGGGTTTTCTCGAGATCCTCGAACAGATCTGGTGGCGCCTCGACGTGGCCCTCGACCTCGAGATGGTCCGGGCTTCCGCGCGCCTCGGCGCCCTCGAGGCGTTGGAATGTGGCACGACCGCGATCGTCGACCACCATGAGAGCCCTTGCGCGATCGAGGGGAGCCTCGACGCGATAGCCGATGCCTGCCGCGAGGTGGGCGTGCGGGTCGTGTGCGCTTACGGCGTCACCGACCGCCATGGGACCGATGGCGCACGCCGCGGCCTCGAGGAAAACGAGCGTTTCATCCGGGCGGGCGGGCGCGGGATGGTGGGAGTGCACGCCGCTTTTACCTGTAGCGAAAGGACCCTCGCCGAGGCGGCTGGGTTGGCAGAGGACTTGGGGACGGGTGTCCACATCCATGTGGCCGAAGGCACCGTCGACGCGGACGCCGGCAAGCGCCTCGCCAAGCTTGCGAAGGTGGACTGGCTCCTTGCCCACGGTGTGCACCTGGACCGCCCGCTCCCCGGGACGCTCGCCCATAACCCCCGCTCCAACATGAACAACCAGGTCGGCTATGCCAAGCCGGCGGGCTGGGGCGGGAGGGTCGTGCTCGGGAGCGACGGCATCGGCGCAGACATGCTCGAAGAGTTCCGCTTGGCTTACGCCCGCGCTCGAGAAGCCGACGTGACGGTAACCCCTGCTCAGTGCTGGGCTTGGGCAGAGGCCGGCTGGGAGCTGGTCCCCGAGGCTCGGCAGGACCGGGTCCGGTGGTCCTACGACGGGGCGGACGACCCCTGGAGGCTCGCCTTCACCACCGGCGTGCGGGCCGAAGACGTTTGGGTCAGCGGCGAGCAAATCTTGCAGGATGGCCGGGCGACCAGGGTTGACCCCGACGAGGTGCGGAGCAAGGCCAAGGAGCAAGCAAACCGGCTTTTTGCCCGGCTCTAGGGCCGCTCACGTTACCAGTGCTTGAACAACCGGCTCGCCATGTTGACAGCTCATGCCCGGGCGGGCATGTTGGAGTCGTGCGCCCGCAGCTTGAGCTGAGCAGTGCCCGTCCCAGCTGAGCTTGCTGAGCTCAGGGTCGACCGCGCCCGGCTCGTCCGAAGGCTCAAGGAGCTCGGAGAGGTAGGTGCCCTGGAAGGCGGTGGCTGTTCGCGCCTCGCCCTCACCGACGCCGACAAGCAGGGCCGTGACCTCGTCGTTATGTGGATGCGCGACGCCGGTCTCGACGTGGCCATCGACGCCGTCGGCAACGTCATTGCGACCCGCCCGGGCCGAGGGCCAGGCCCGCCCGTGATGTGCGGCTCACATATCGACACCGTCGCAACAGGTGGCATTTACGACGGGAACCTAGGCGTCCTCTCCGGCCTCGAGGTCATCGAAACCCTGAACGACGCGGGTGCCGAGACCAGCCGGCCCATCGCCCTGGCGTTCTTCACCGACGAGGAGGGGTCGCGCTTTGCCCCGGACATGCTCGGGAGCTTGGTCTACGCGGGCGGCCTCGGCGTCGAGAGCGCCCACGACATCATCTCTATCGACGGGGCGCGCCTTGGTGACGAGCTCGGGCGCATCGGCTACCTCGGGCCGACGCCGTGCCCTGGCCTCGTGCCCCACGCTTACGTCGAGCTTCATATCGAACAAGGCCCGGTGCTCGACAAGGCAGGCGAGGTCGTCGGCGCGGTAACCGGTATCCAGGGCATCTCCTGGCAAGAGCTCGTGGTTTCGGGCCAGGCGAACCACGCTGGGACGACGCCGATGCTTTACCGGCACGATGCGGGCTACGTGGCAGCCAGCATCGCGACATTCGTGCGCCACATGGTCTCCCAGATCGGCCCCCCGCAGGTTGGTACCGTCGGGCGCCTCGACCTTTACCCCGACCTGGTAAACGTCGTCGCCGCCAAGGCGACCATGACCGTGGACCTCCGCAACACCGACGAGCTCGCTCTCGAGGACGCCGAAGAACGCCTCGCAGGTTACGTCACCGAAATCGCTGCCCGCGAGGGCGTCAAGGTTTCGCGCCGCCAACTGGCCCGCTTCGAGCCGGTCGAGTTTGACCCGAGGGTGATATCGCTCGTCGAGGGTACTGCGGCTTCCCTCGGCTACAAGGCGAGGAGGCTCCCGGCGGGCGCCGGGCATGACGCGCAGATGCTCGCCAGGGTCTGCCCTGCTGGCATGATCTTTGTCCCCAGCGTCGACGGCGTGAGCCACAACCCGGGCGAGTTCACGCGGCCGGAGCACCTCGAGGTCGGGGCCAACATCCTTCTTCAAGTGCTCGTGCGGCTCTCAGAGGAACGCGAGGTGCCCCCGGCCCATACGGCGGGCAGTCCGTGAAGGGCCTGCGCACGCCGTGACCAGGCAACTCACAGTCGCTGCCGCTCAGCTCGGCCCGGTTGCCAAGGACGAGACGCGCGCCGAGGTTGTGGGACGTCTCATCGGCCTCCTTCGGTCAGCGCACCTCAGGCGGGCAGAGCTCGTCGTTTTCCCCGAGCTCGCGCTGACTACCTTCTTTCCCCGGTGGTGGGAAGAGGACCAGGGCACCATCGACGCCTGGTTCGAGACCGAGATGCCAGGCCCGGTGACCAAGCCCCTCTTCGACGAGGCCGCCCAATTGGGTGTCGGCTTCTGCCTCGGTTATGCGGAGCTGACACCGGACGGCCACCATTACAACAGCCAGGTCCTCGTCGAGCGCGAGGGGAGGACCGTGGCAGTATTTCGCAAGGTGCATATCCCTGGGCACGAAGAAAACGAAGCGTGGCGGCCGTTCCAGCACCTCGAGCGGCGCTATTTCGAGCCTGGGCCGGATAGCTTCGGCGTCTGGCCGGCCTTTGGGGCACGGGTGGGGATGATGATCTGCAACGACCGCCGTTGGCCGGAGACTTACCGGGTCATGGGCCTCCAGGGCGTCGAGCTGATTTGCTGCGGTTATAACACTCCCATCCATTACGCACCGGACCCTTCCCAGGACACCCTCGCCGGTTTCCACAGCCAGCTCGTCATGCAGGCCGGTGCCTACCAGAACGGCACCTGGGTGGTCGCGGCAGCCAAAGGAGGCAACGAGGAAGGCTTCGAAAACCTCGCCCAAAGCTGCATTATCGCGCCTTCGGGGCAAGTGGTCGCGCGGGCCCTCACCGCCTCCGACGAGGTGGTGGTGGCCACCTGCGACCTCGACTGGTGCCTTCGGTACACGGGGACCTTGTTCGACTTCGACCGTTACAGGCGACCCGAGGTCTACACGCGCATAACGGCGCAGCGCGGCGCGGTCGTGGGCGAGGTCGCTGCGAAAAAGGCCGGGGACTAGTCGAGATGACCTTGCTCCAGACGGGGGCCGTCACTTTCAAGCTGAACGGGGCGGAGGTCAAGGTGAGGGCTGACCACCCGCACCTGCTGGCGGCGCTGCGTGAGGAGCTCGACGTCACTTCTCCCAAGGACGGTTGCTCGCCAAGCGGTCATTGTGGCTGTTGCACCGTCATGCTCGACGGCAAAGCGCAGGTGTCCTGCCAGGTCCCCTTGGCCAAGGTTGAGGGCAGGGACGTGACCACCATCGAAGGGCTCGAGGAAGCCGAGCGCGAGCGCTACGCGAGAGCGTTTGCGGCGTGCGGCGGCCTCCAGTGCGGGTTCTGCATACCAGGGATCGTGATGAGGGCCAAAGCTCAAGTAGACCGCAAGGGGGCGGCGCTCGCCCGCGAGGACATGGCGCGCCACCTGGGAGCACACCTTTGCCGCTGCACCGGCTACGTCAAGATCCTCGACGCGATCGAGACCGTGGCGAGCGGCGGGGAAATAGCCCTGCCCCCTTCTGGAGGAGTTGGCAGCAGGGGGAGGAAATACGAGGCCGAGGCACTGGCTCTCGGGGAGCGCGGTTACATCGACGACCTTCGTTTCCCGGGGATGCTCCACGCCGCCCTGCGCCTGACAGATTTTGCGAGGGCGGATGTCAAGAGCATCGTCACGACAAGGGCTGGAGCGGAGCCTGGCGTGGTAGCCGTTTTTACTGCCGCCGATGTCCCAGGCGAGCTGCGGGTCGGGATCATCAACAAGGACTGGCCGGTGTTCATCCCCGAAGGCGGCCGCACGTCCTACGCCGGCGACGTCCTCGCGATCGTGGTGGCGGAGACGAGGCAGGCGGCGCGGGCAGCCGCCGAGCTGGTCGAAGTCGGCTACGAGCCGCTCGAGCCGCTCACGGACCCCCAGGCCGCCATGATCTCGGGCGAAGTGGCTGTCTGGGGTACGGACGGCAACGTTCTCTCTCGCTCGGCTTATGCGCGGGGCGACGTCGACGCCTCGTTGGCCGCCAGCACCCACCTTGTGCACGAGGTCTTTGAGACCCAGCGCGTCGAGCACGCTTTTCTCGAGCCCGAATCGGCTCTTGCCGTCCCCCGCCCCGACGGAGGCCTTCACGTGTACTCGGGCGGCCAGGGCATCTGGGACGACCGCGACCAAGTGGCTTCGGTGCTCGGGATCAGCAAGGAGGAAGTGAGCGTCGAGCTTGTCTCAAACGGAGGCGCCTTCGGAGGAAAAGAGGACATGTCGAACCAGGCCCAGACCGCCCTCGCCGCCTGGCTCCTCCGCCGGCCGGTCAAGTGCACCCTCTCACGTGAGGAGAGCTTCCGCATGCACCCCAAGCGCCACCCCATCCGGATGGAGTACTGGGCGGGCTGCGACGCCGAAGGCCGGCTCAGCGCCGTGCGTGCCCGGATGGTCGGCGACTCCGGTGCTTATGCGAGCGTGGGCATGAAGGTCCTCGAACGCGCAGCCGGCCACGCCACTGGCCCCTACCGGGCCCCTTGCGTCGACGTTGAGTCCATCGCAGTTCGTACAAACAACCCGATATGTGGTGCCTTCCGAGGGTTCGGGGCCAACCAGGCCCAGTTCGCGATGGAAGGCGTCATGGACCGGCTGGCGGAAAAAGTCGGTATATCCGGCTGGGAGGTCCGCAAGCGCAACGTAGCTCGGCCTGGTGACATCTGGGGCCCAGGTCAGGTAATGGACGAAGGCTGTGCGGGCGCCGAGCGGTGCCTGGACGTATTGGGGCCACGTTATGAAGAGGCGCGCCGCGCGGGTAAAGCGGTCGGCATCGGCCTGGCGCTGAAAAACTCGGGGCTCGGGAACGGTTTTAAAGAGGTAACGAAGGCGGTTGTCCGCTTCCGCTCCGACGGCAAGATCGAGGTCCGCCACGGCTGGACCGAGATGGGCCAAGGCATACACACCGTCGCGCTCCAGGTCGCAGTTGAGGAACTGGGGATCGACCCCGACCGTGTCGTCGTCCTCGTAGACACGAGCCGCGATCTCGGCCAGGGCCAGACGACCGGGAGCCGGGGCACCCTGATGGGCGCCGGCGCGGTAAAGGAAGCGTGCAGGCTGGCAAAACAAGATGGTTGCCGAACAGAGACCGACTACGTCGGCGAACACCGCGTCGACTGGACCCACCACCTTGGTGAGGTCGAAAACCCCGTCATACATTCCGCTTTTGGTTACGCGGCCCAGCTCGTGGTGATCGACCCTGAGACCGGGGGCATCGAGCGCGTCGTTGCCGCCCATGACGTCGGCCGAGCGGTCAACCCGACGCTGTGCGAAGGGCAGGTGGAAGGTTCCGTGCACATGGGGCTCGGCTACGCGCTCACGGAGGAATTCCCTTCCGACGAGCGCGGTTTCCCAACCAAGAACACGCTCCGTTCCTTGGGTATCCTCCGGCCAAAGGACGTCCCTCCCATCGAAGTTCTGCTCGTGGAAGTCCCCCAGCCGCGTTCGCCCTACGGGATAAAGGGAGTCGGCGAGATCGGCCTCGTACCGACGGCGGGGGCCGTAGCGGCGGCACTGCATGCATTTGATGGCCGGTGGCGGACCGTGCTACCAATGCGCAGGTCAGGGCCACAGGAGTAATTTGGCCTTAGCGCTCTACCTCCAGGACGCGCACACCATCAGAGCGGGGATGGGGCACGTCGCGTACGCCGAAGAGGCAGGCTTCGATGCAGTTTGGCAGGCCGAAAGCAGGCTGGTCCGGGAATCGACTGTCCCGCTTGCGGCTTATGCCGCTGTCACTGAGAGGATCCGGGTCGGGTCGGGAGTGGCCGACTGCTGGTCGCGCAATCCCGCCCGCTTGGCGGCAACTTTTTCCACCCTCGACGACCTTGCCCCGGGCAGGGTCATCCTCGGTCTCGGCGCCTGGTGGGACCCGCTCGCGCACAAGGTGGGGGTCGACCGTGCCCACCCTCTCACCGTCATGCGCGAGGTAGTGACTGTGGCACGGGCCCTGCTCAACAATGAAACGGTGACTTTTCATGGTAAATACGTCCACTTTGACGGTGTCGAGCTCGACTACGTCTACCAAGAGCGGAGGGCGAAGAACGTCCCGATATATATTGGGGCCACCGGTATGCAAATGTTGCAGCTCGCGGGAGAAATTGCGGACGGCGTGGTGCTCAATTACCTTGTGCCCCCGGAGTACAACGACCGCGCGATGGAGCAGATCCAAGCGGGCCTCGACCGCACGGGACGGAAATTGGAGGATTTTGACCGCCCTCAGCTCGTTGTGTGCTCGGTGCACGACGACGAGGCGACGGCGCTCGACGCCGCCCGCCTTATGGTGACCCAATACCTCGGGCAGCAACCGCACATTATGGCGGCATCAGGTGTACCTAAAACCCTCTTGGAGAAAGTGGGGCGCGTGCTCACCTGGCCGGCTACCCACGAGCAGGTTGTGGCGGCGTCCAAGCTCGTACCGGACGAGGTGGTGAGGATGCTGACTGCTTCGGGCACGCCTGAGCAAGCAAGGGACCGAGTGCGGGAGTTTATGGCTCACGGCGCCACAGGACCTATCCTTTACCCCTTGGGCGATGTGCACGCAATGATTGACGCTTTCGCCGGGTGGTCATAGTGATGTCGTTTGCAGGGGTACCGGGTTCCGGCGGGCGGGCAAGGTGAGCCAAACTGCTGCGCCTACGACCGCGGGCACGGCCACCGTCCTCGCCAACCCTCTCGCTGGGAGGGCAGCGGTCTGGTCGCCGTACAGCCGGGAGCCTTTGGAGTTCCACCGCCGCCTACGCGGCTACCGGGCGACGCCTCTTGTGCATGCAACTGCTCTCGCGAGGCATTTCGCTATCAAGCAGTTGCTCATAAAGTCAGAGGTTTCGCGCCTCGGGCTCATGTCGTTCAAAATGCTTGGCGCATCGTGGGCCTGTTACCGGGCGCTCGTACAACACGCCGGCGAGGAGCCTAAAGGTTGGGCGAGCCTCGAGGAGCTCGCCGCCGCGTTCCGCCCGTTGCGACCCTTTGCGTTTGCCACAGCCACCGATGGCAACCATGGCCACTCCGTCGCGCGCGTGGCAAGATGGCTGGGCTTCGAAGCACGCATCTTTGTGCCGGAGGGCACCGCGATTGCCCGCATTGAAGCCATCTCGGCGGAGGGTGCAACGGTAACGGTCGTACCGGGGAGCTATGAGGACGCGGTAGTGCGTGCGGCCGAGGAGGCGGCTCAGCGCTGCCTGGTGATATCCGATACGAGTTGGGCGGGGTACGAGGAAGTGCCCCGGTGGGTGATCGAGGGGTATTCGACGATGTTCTGGGAGATCGACGACCGTCTGCAAGCGACCGGGCGCCCTTGTCCGGACCTGGTTGTCGTGCCAGTGGGAGTCGGTTCCCTTGCTGCTTCTGCGGTCAACCATTACTGCCGCCAGGCGGACCGCGTGAAGATCGTCAGCGTCGAACCGCTCGGCGCCAACTGCGTGATGGCGTCGGCGCTCGCCGGCCGCCCCGTGACCGTACCGGGGCCGCACCGCTCGGTCATGGCAGGGCTCAATTGCGGGACGCCCTCGCCAGTGGCTTGGCCGCTTGTTTCTGCCGGGGTGAGCACCTTGGTAGCGGTCGGCGACGACCTGGCCCGCAGGGCGGTCCGAGACTTTGCTTCCATTGCCATACAGGCAGGAGAAACCGGGGCGGCCGCCATGGCGGGCTTGCGTGCCCTTCATGGCGAAGGCACGGTCCTTTCGAGCACCACCTCGGCATTGCTCATCTGCACCGAGGGACCGACTGACCCTGTTCAGTGGCAACGAAGTCTTGGTGTCGAGGTCGTCTAGATGGACTTCCTTTCTCCGACGACCTTGGCGGAGGCGCTCGAGGCAAAAGCTGAGCGCCCAGAGGCCTTGCCGATCATGGGCGGGACTGACGTGATGGTCGAGGTCAACTTTGGCCGCCGGCGGCCGGCCGCTTTGCTGGACCTCACCAAGGTGCCCGAACTTGCCGAGTGGGGCCGCGATGACGGCGTTCTGCGCGTCGGTGCGGGGGTCACCTATACGCGGGTGATCGAAGAGCTCGGTAGGTTGCTCCCCGGCCTGGCGATTGCCTCCCGGACGGTCGGCTCACCCCAGATCCGCAACAGGGGGACCGTTGGAGGTAATTTGGGTTCGGCCTCCCCGGCGGGTGATGCTCACCCGCCTCTTCTCGCAGCCGGGGCTGAGGTCGAGGTGGCGTCGGCCCGAGGCCGAAGGACCGTGCCGGTCGAGGAGTTTTTCATCGGGCCGAAACGCAACGTGCTTGCTCCCGACGAGCTGGTGCTCGCTTTCCGGAGCCGGCCAGCGGCGGGGCCGGAGCAATTTTGCAAGGTTGGTACCCGCAATGCGATGGTGATCGCAGTGGCGTCGTTCTCGCTCGCTCTCGACCCCGCAGAACGGCGTGTGGGTACCGGGATCGGTTCTGCCGCTCCCACCCCTCGCCGAGCCAAAGAAGCAGAAGCCTTCTTGGAGGACGAGCTCGCCGAGGACGACTTGTGGGGCATGCCGCGCGCGCTCGGGCCACAAGTGGTGAACCGTTTCTCGGAGCTCGTCGTTTTGGCAGCCTCACCTATCGACGACGTGCGCGGCACTGCGGCCTACCGCAAGCACGCACTTGGCGTCATGGCTCGCAGAGCGCTTTGCTGGGCCTGGGACGAGTACCAGAGGAGCTGATCGTGCGGCTTTCGCTAACTGTCAACTCGCGACCTTACCAAGCCGAGGGCGTCTGGGAAGGTGAGAGCCTGCTCTACGTGCTTCGCGAACGCCTCGGGTTCTGGGGTGCGAAAAATGCCTGCGAACAAGGCGAATGCGGCTCCTGCAGCGTCGTGTTGGACGGCGTGCTCGTATGTGCCTGCCTCGTTGCCGCGGGCCAAGCGCAGCACAGTGAGATCCTCACCGTGGAGGGCCTGACCCCAGGGCGCAGCCCCGACGACCTCGGTCCGGTACAGCGAGCGTTCCTGGAAGCGGGTGCGGTCCAATGTGGGTTTTGCACCCCTGGCCTCATCGTCGCCAGCCATGAGCTCTTGCGCCAGAACCCGGCGCCGACGGACGCGCAGGTTCGCGAGGCGCTGGCCGGTAACCTTTGTCGTTGCACCGGTTATGAAAAGATCCTTGACGCGGTGCGGCTGGCCGCGGCGGGCCTCGAAGGAGGCCCCCTGTGAGCACGGTCCTCAGCCAGCCCTGGGCAGGCGAGCGGGAACGCCTCGGCCTTCGTGGTGGCGTCGGCAGCGATGCGCCAAGGCCCGACGGGATCCTCAAAGTCAAGGGTCGTTTTGCTTTTTCGTCGGACCTATGGGCGGAGGGGATGATCTGGGGGGCGACTGCGCGCAGCCCTCATCCCCGTGCCCTCATTGCTGGCATAGATGTATCGGAGGCCTTGCGCCTCCCTGGTGTGCGCTGCGTCCTCACGCAGGAGGATGTGCCGGGCCGGAAGACCTACGGCCTGGAAGTGGCCGACCAGCCCGTGCTCGCTATTGACGAGGTACGCTACCAAGGCGAACCCATTGCCATCGTCGCCGCGGACGACCCAGAAACGGCTAGGCGAGCTGCGGCAGCGGTCTACGTCGGTTACAACGTCCTCGAACCTGTTGTAGATCCCGAAGAAGCGCTTCGCACGAGCTCCGACAAGGTGCACCCGACCGGCAATATCGTGCGTCACCTAAAGGTCCGGCGCGGTGACCCGGACGCGACCGCGGACATCGTCGTCAGCGGGGAGTATGAAGTTCGCATGCAGGACCAGGCTTTCTTGGGGCCCGAATCAGGGTTGGCGGTACCTGCCGAGGACGGCGGCGTCGACCTTTACGTAGCAACTCAATGGCTGCACGTGGACCAAGACCAAGTGGCCGCGAGCCTCGGGCTGCCGGCTGGCAAAGTGCGCCTCTCGCTCTCGGGCGTAGGCGGGGCCTTCGGCGCCCGCGAAGACCTTTCCCTCCAGGTCCACCTTTGCATGCTCGCGCTCCGCACAGGGCGGCCGGTCAAAATGGTGTACTCGAGGGAAGAATCGTTCTTCGGGCACGTGCACCGCCACCCCGCCCGCCTCCGCTACACCCACGGCGCCAATAGGGACGGCAAGCTCGTCTATGTCAAGGCGGAAATATTGCTCGACGGGGGCGCGTACATGTCGAGCTCGAGGGCAGTGGTCGCCAACGCCGGCACGCTCGGCATAGGGCCCTACGAAGTCCCCAACGTGTCCATGGACGCGTACGGCGTGTACACCAACAACCCCCCCTGCGGTGCCATGCGCGGGTTCGGTGCTGTGCAGGCGTGTTTCGCCTACGAGTCCCAGATGGACAGGCTCGCCGCAGCCCTTGGAGTTGGCCCCGTCGAGCTTCGCGCGCGCAATGCGATGGCGGAGGGCTCTGTGATGCCTACCGGCCAGGTCGTGGAGGGCCCCGCGCCCGTCGCCGAGCTCCTCCGCCGGGTGCACTCAGCGCCGCTGCCGCCCGCTCTGGGGGCGGCGGCCGCTGCAACATCGCTGCCTGGTGGAGCAGCGAACACGACCCACGGGGAAGGGGTCGCGCGGGGGGTCGGTTACGCCCTAGGTTTCAAGAACGTCGGCTTTTCAGAAGGGTTTGATGACTATTCGACGGCTCGTGTGTCTCTCGCGAGGGCAGGTGGGCGCCCGATCGCGACCGTCCATACAGCAGCGGCCGAAGTGGGGCAAGGCCTCGTGACTGTGCAGGCTCAGATCGCTCGCACCGAGCTCGGGACCGAGCAGGTAGTGGTGGAGACAGCCGATACGCAGGTTGGGAGCGCTGGTTCCTCTTCGGCTTCCAGGCAAACCTACGTCACCGGCGGCGCCGTGAAAGCGGCGTGCGCCGAGGTGCGGGAAGTCCTCTTCGAGCGCGCCGCCCAGCTGCTCGGGTGCCTGCCGGCGGATCTGGTCATTGCGGACGAAGCAGTTGTTGTTCGCGAGGGAGGAGGCTTTGGGGCAGACAGGGCAGTGCCCTTGGTCGAGTTGGTCGCCGATGGCCCTGTGGAGCGTACGGTTCAATGGCGCCACCGCCCGACGCAGCCCGTCGACCCGGAGACAGGGCAGGGAAATGCCCACGTCCAGTACTGTTTTGCCGCGCACCGGGCAGTCGTGGACGTCGACGTCGAGCTCGGGTTGGTCAAGGTCGTCGAGATAGTCACTGCACAGGATGTGGGCAAAGCGATCAATCCCTCGGCAGTCCTTGGCCAGATCCATGGGGGGACGGCACAGGGCCTCGGTCTGGCGCTCATGGAAGAGATCCAAGTCGAAGGTGGCCGAGTGAAGAACGCGTCATTTACCGACTACCTCATCCCAACCATTTTGGACATGCCGCCCATGCGTGTCGACGTCCTCGAGCTTGGCGACCCATTTGCTCCCTACGGGCTGAGGGGAGTTGGCGAAGCGCCCACGATTTCTTCAACTCCCGCCATTGTTGCTGCAGTCCGGGCTGCAACCGGTCGGGACCTCACGCGCGTACCGGTGCGCCCGGAAGACATTATCGGGGAGGTGGCTTCATGAAAGGTGTCTTTCAAGAGGTGCAGGAGTGGTTGGCAAGAGGCGAGCCCGTCGCCCTTGCGCGCGTGGTCGAAGTCGTCGGGTCGGGAGTGCGCCCTGCCGGTGCGGCGATCGCCGTTACTGGCTCTGAAGTGATCGGCTCAGCGTCGGGCGGGTGCGTCGAAGGAGCTCTCGTTGAAGAGGCGCGCGCTGCTCTCGCTGACGAAGGCAAGGCGCGTTTGCGCACCTTCGGTTGTAGCGACGACGAGGCATTCGATGTCGGGCTGACATGCGGAGGGCTCGTGCGCGTGCTCATCGAGCGCTTCGATACGCCGTCGACTGATGAGATGCCCTGGCTCGACCGGCTCCTCGCAATGATCAACGAAGGTAAAGGTGTGGCGTTGGTAGAGGTGATCGATGGCCCCCCACAACTCCTCGGCTGGAAAGGGATAGTGCCTGCGGACGCGCTCATCGGCCTTGGCAGCCACGCGACGGTCGATTTTGCCGGAGCTGACCGACAGTTCCCCACCCAGGTGGCGCGGGACGCCGTGGCTGATCTCGCAGCTGAACGCAGCGCCGCCCATACTTACCACCTCCGGGGTGAGCGTGGGGAGGTCGAAGTGACGGTGTTTGTCGATACTTTTCCCGCGCCCCCTGAGATGGTCATTGTCGGCGCAGCGAGTTTCACCGCCGCATTGACTGGGCAGGCCAAGCTCCTCGGCTACCACGTGGTCGTGTGCGACGCGCGGCCTGTGTTCGCAACTCCCGGCCGCTTCCCCCTCGCCGACGAGGTCGTAGCCGAGTGGCCGGACCGGTACCTGCAAAGGACAGGGGCTCGCCTTGGGCCGCGCGACGCCCTCTGCGTGCTCACCCACGACCCGAAGTTCGACGTGACGGCGATCCTTGCGGCGCTGCGGACCGAGGTGGGCTACATCGGGGTGATGGGGTCGCGGCGTACGCAAGAAGACCGCCGCAAGCGCCTGCTGGAGGCGGGCGCGACACAAGCCGAGCTTGCGCGCCTGCGCGGACCCGTCGGTTTGGACCTCGGCGCTAGCTCTTCGGAAGAGACGGCCGTTTCGATCGTGGGAGAGATAATTGCTCTCCGGCACGGACGCGGAGGCGGCTCCCTGGCGAGCTCGCAAGCACCTATTCACCCGGTGGTGGAGGCTCTCGGCGGCGCAGGGCCCCTGGCCGCGAGCTCAGCCGACGTACCGAGCGTGCACAGCCACGACCGCTCCTAGGAAGAGTTCCTGCGGCAGGACGGGGGCGGTCGTGCTCTGCGCCGGGGCCGGGAGCCGCTACGCGAGCCCAGACGGCCGCCACAAGTTGCTCGCTTTGTTCCGCGGCCGGCCGCTCGTCAGTTGGGCGCTGGAGAGCGCGCTCGAAGCCGCGCTCGGGCCGGCAATAGCGGTGGCGGGCGCGGTCGACCTTTCGGGCATGGTGCCAGCGGGCTACGTCGTTGTCCAAAACCCGAGGTGGGACGCGGGGATCGCCACTTCGTTGCAATGTGGCGTCGCTGCCGCGCGCGAGCGCGGTCTCGACGCAATTGTGGTCGGGCTCGGCGACCAGCCGCTCGTGCCTGCGTCTGCCTGGAAGGCAGTCGGCGCCTCACGTTTTCCTATTGCCGTGGCCACTTATTCCGGGGCGCGGCGCAACCCGGTGCGCTTGGCGAGCACCGTTTGGGACGAGCTGCCTCTCTCGGGTGACCAAGGCGCGCGAGCCCTGGTACGTGAGCGCCCAGAGTTGGTCGAGGAAATCCCCTGCGAAGGTGACCCGAGGGACGTCGACACCGCTGATGACCTGTGAGCGTGCCTCCTTGACTTCCAGCTCTCCGATCCCCCCAAACAAGTACCGCTCGAGAGGGGGGCTATCCTCGCGACAACTGTCCCTCCCGGTGCGCTCGCGAGCGGTTCGAGCTTCAGGATGTAGCGGGTCACTGCGGGGCCGACCAATTGGGAGGCACACAACCTCTACTGCGGGCGCAGCCTGGGACGCCAGGGTGCGACCTCCTGTGGCAAGAATTCATGGTCGGTTGAACTCAAGGCAACTAGACGCGGCGGGAGAGCGCCAGGACCGCTTCGATCACGGGGTTTTGTCCTGCCCCGTCTGTGCGCAGCGTGAGGAGCTCAGTGCGGTGCACCAGGCGGGCGCCAGAGAGCGGGGCCCCGGTCACACTGTCGTCGCCCTCGACCGCCCAGTCGGGCAAGAGCGCCGCCCCGAGCCCTGCGCCCACCAGCTTGAGGAGCGTGCCAAGGTCAGCGCCCTCGTAGAGGACCGGCTCTTTCCACGAGGCCCCCTGGTGGCGGCGCGTAGCACCGCCCTCTAACAACGCCGGGGCCACAAGCCATGGCGCATCGGCCAGCACTTCCAGGGAGATTTCGGGGCGGGCGGCGAGGGGGTGGCCCCGCTGGAGCGCCACGACCAGTGGCGCCTGCGCGACCCACCTCGAAGTCAAAAGGCCAGTGCCGGAGAGGTGCAGGGGTTCGCTCGGGCCCGTGATGCCGTCCACCAGGGCTGCGTCGACGGCGCCGCTTGCCAGCAAGTTGATCGCCTCGGTGGCGACCACCGATTTGACGGACACCTTGAGGTCGGGGGACTGGGACCGCACCGAGCGCAGGGCGACCGCTAAGAGCTGCGGGCTGGCGAGGGGCGAAAGCGCCACCTTCACTGCCCCGGGGCGCTGGCGGAAGCGGGCGAGCTCGCTAGATGCCACGTCCAAGCGGAGCAGGACCTGAGCGGCGTGCTCGGCAAGGCGGCGCCCGGCGGCTGTCGGTCGCACCGGGCGACGCTCGACGAGGAGCTGGCCAAGCTCTGCTTCCAGGGACGCAACCTGCTGAGAGACAGCGGACTGGGTAAAGCCCAGCTGTCTCGCCGCCACCGTGAACGAACCGCACCTGACCACGGCGAGCAAGGCGCGAAGGTCCCTTACCTCCACTTCATAAGCCTAACTGATGTGGACATGCTGAATTATCGTTGGATCTTCTCTCGTAGGCAGGGCAGCATAACTGTATGAGCACATCGCAGCCCGCTATTTCTGTTTCCCAGCCACCCCGGGTAGCCCTCGTCGGAGATCGCTCGCCCGAGGTGCAGGCCCACGACCGTATCCCAGCGATCATCGATTTTGTCAATGCTGGTGCCAGGGATCCCATCGAGATCTACTGGTTGGGTTCGGCGAGCATCACGAGCCCTGAGGACGTCGCTGGCTTCGATGGCGTCTGGGTTATCCCCGGCAGCCCCTACCAGAGCATGGAGGGAGCCCTCTACGCGATCGAGGCGGCCCGCACTTCACAGACGCCGCTCTTTGGCACGTGCGGAGGATTTCAGCACATCTTGGTCGAGTTTGCGCGCAACGTTTGCGGGCTTGGCAATGTTGCTCACGCAGAGGTCGACCCCAGCGCAACCGAACAGCTGATTGTCCCGCTGCACTGCTCACTTCTTGGCGAGGAAGCAGCGATCGTGGTCGAGCCCGGGACCAAAGCCGCTGAGATAATGGGAGCTGGTGCCGGCACGGAAAGGTTTTTTTGCCGGTACGGCTTGAACTCGCAGTACGCGCAGGCTCTTCGCTCGGCCGGACTGGTCTTCAGTGCCTGCGACGAGCTCGGCGACCCGCGGGTCGTGGAGCTGCCCGGGCACCCGTTTTACCTGGGTTCGCTGTTCCAGCCCGAGCTTTCCTCTGGGCCGGACTGGGCTCATCCTCTTATCGTCGCCTTCGCCACTGCCGTGCGGGAGCACGCTACCAGGACGGGTGCCATCGCTGCCCTCGTGGGTGGGACGGCCGCGTGAGCATTGTCCCTGACACCAAGGACTGGACCTGGGTCCTGCAGAGGGCTTGTCCTGAGTGCGGTTTTGACACGCGGCAGGTCACCAAGGAAGAAGTCCCGCGGGTCTTGCGCGAAAACGCCGCCGAATGGGGGAAGATCTTGGCCGCCGAGCCGACCCGGCTCGCCCTCCGGCCGTCCCCGAGCCGCTGGTCCACACTCGAGTACGCGTGCCACGTGCGCGACGTGTTCGTCAAGTTCGACCAACGATTGGCGCTGATGCTGTCCGAGGAGGGCCCCCAGTTCCTCAACTGGGACCAGGATGCAACGGCTGTTGCGGAGCGTTACAACGAGCAAGTACCGGCAGAAGTTTCGGCCCAGTTGCAGGGCGCGGCCTTGGCGCTCGCAGCGCGGTTTGCCGCCGTCCAACCAGGTCAATGGCAACGGAGCGGGCAGCGCAGCGACGGGGCGCGTTTTACCGTCGAGACGCTCGGGCGTTACATGGTCCACGACCCCGTCCACCACCTCTACGACGTGCGGGAATGAGCTATCGGCCCACCATCCCCTAACCTTTGCCTGGCAGGAGGTGAGGCAAGCGTTGCCGGACGTGAGCAGGCAGCTGATCGACTTCGCCAAGCTTCAGGCTGTCCTTTTTGATATGGACGGTACTTTGGTCGCCTCCGACGCCGCTGTCGAGCGCGCCTGGCGAACGTGGTCGGGTGAGTACGGCGTCGACCCCGAAGTGGTCCTCTCGATCGCTCAGGGGCGCCCGGCCGCTTCGACAGTGCGTGACCTGCGCCCCGACCTCGGCAACGACGGCGTCGCGAAAGCAGCCGCCCGGCAATTGGCGCTCGAGTACGACGACCTGTCGGACGTTGTCGCAGTCGCCGGGGCGCTCGAGCTCTTGGTGGTGCTCGACGCTCATGGCCTGCCTTGGGCGGTGGTCACGAGCGCAGACAGGAGGCTCGCGGGAGCTCGTCTCGCGGCGGCCAAGATCCCTCCCCCCGGGGCCCTGGTGACGTCCGAGGACGTCGTCCGCGGCAAGCCTGACCCGGAAGGCTACTTATTGGCGGCAAAATTGCTTGGCGTCGGCCCGGCTCGGTGCCTGGTGGTCGAGGACGCATTGCCCGGCGCCCAAGCCGGGGCAGCCGCAGGAGCGGCGGTGGCTACGTTGAAGGGAGCCCCCAGCGACTTGCAGCTCGAGGACCTCGGCCAGCTCATGGAACTGTTGGTGGAACGGCTCGGTCCTTCTCCCCAATGAGGATCCGAGGCTTCGTCACATGGTCGCAGGACTTGGGAAAAACCCGAAAAATCGTCATGTAATAGGAACCCCTGGTCCTTGTCCTTGCAACGGAGGGCGCCAAGTGAGACGACGCAGTTCAGCTCTGACGCCATCCCGACGATGACAATTAGGTGGGCCACCAGGTCATAGCGCGCGACAGCTACGAGGCAGGTCAGCTCCCTCATCGCGGGCCGGCTAAGGGCGTTCGTGAGGCGCTTGTAACAATGCTGCCAAAGGCCGCTTGGGCGCGCTTTCTCATATGGGAGGCCCTGCTCGCGCTCATCTACTTCCCCTTCGGCATCCCTGCTGGCAAAGGCCGGCTCCTCGGCATGATCCCTTGGATGGAATGGTCAGGCCAAGTCCCCGCTTGGGCTCTCCTCGGGCTCTCATCGGTCGCCGCTATTGCCTACGGCGCCTACCGTTACCGGCCTCGCATGCCGGTCGCCTGGTGGTTCATAGGCGCCGGCGTGACCCTCTTCATAACAGGGGACACCATCTACAAGTCCTGGCACCAACTAATGGGCCAACAAAACATCCCCTTCCCATCCTTCATAGACGCGATCTACATCACGATGTACCCGGTGCTGGCGATAGGCCTGGTACTTCTTGCCCGTGCGCGGGTGCCAGGCGGCGACCAGGCGAGCCTGCTCGACGCTCTCATGGTGACGCTCGGGTTGGGCCTCATCTCGTGGATATTCCTCATCGGCCCCAACGTGCGGGCCCCCGGAGGAATGCTCGTGCGCCTCACTTCTGCGGCTTACCCCCTTGGCGACATCCTCTTGCTCGCGATGCTCGCCCACCTTTGGAGCGCCGGAGGGCTCCGCAATGCCGCCGGCAGGCTGCTCACGATCGGCACCGTAGGCACTCTTGTGGCTGACACCGTTTACGGCCTGGCGGGCCTCCACCCGAGCTTCAACTGGCACGACGGGAACCCCTTCGACCTCGGTTGGATCTTCTTCTACAGCTGTTGGGGAGCAGCAGCCCTGCACCCTTCGATGCGCGAGCTATCCGAGCCCCGCCCGGTCCAGGCGCCCCGGACCACCCGCTCGCGCTTGGTCGTCCTCGGAGCGATCTCCCTTGTGGGACCTGTGGCTCTGCTCTCCGAGGCCGTTGGCGGGACTCCTCGTGACGCGGGCGCGATTGCTGCCGCCTCGGCGCTCATGTTCTTGCTAGTGGTCGCCCGCATGTCGCTCGTGGTGAAAGCCCATGGCCAAGCCGTCATGCGCGAACAAGTCTTGCGCCGCGAAGCCGCGCAGCTCGTCGGCGCGCCCAACCGGGCAGCAATTTACGAGGCTGTCACTCGGGCGGTAAGCGAGCTTGTGGGAGGGCGCGCTGACGTCTTGGCCCGCCTTGCGGTTACCCGCAGATCCAGTGAGCTGGCGATAGTATCGGCGTCGCCTGGCGTTCCTGCGAGCGGTCGCCTCGACTTATCCGCGTACCCGACTGACGTCAGATCTCGTCTCGAGGCAGGCCAGCCGGTGCGGTGCCTGTTGCCTGACATCGCCAGTGCAGTACCCCCGGGACGAGGATGTTATTGCTTTGCCTGCCCCATTGGCACTGGCAGCAACATGAAGGGCGTTATCGAGGTCCGCAGCGGGGACGAGCTTGGCTCGGATGTCACCAACGTGCTCGAAACCTTGGCCGCCCAAGTCGGCCTCGCGCTCGACAGGGAAGAGCTCTCCGAGGCCTCGCATGCCCGCCGCAGCGAAGCCCGTTTTCGTACCCTGGTCCAAAACGCATCTGACGTGATACTGATCACGCGGCCCGACACGACCATCACGTACCAAACACCTTCGTCGCAACGGATCCTCGGGTACGCGCCCGGTTCGCTCGAAGGCACGGCCTTTACGTCCCTTCTCCACTCGGGTGACATGGAAAAGGCGATCACGGCCTACGTGGGCGTCGCGAGCCGCTTGGGTATGTCGACCACTGCCGAGTGGCGCGTGCGGCACAGCGACGGTTCTTGGAAGCACATGGAGGTCGTTGCCAATAACCTGCTCAGCGAGCCGACAGTGGAGGGGATCGTCCTTACGCTGCGGGACGTTTCGGAGCAAAAGAACCTAGAGAACGAGCTCAAGCACCAAGCCTTCCACGACGCCCTGACCGGGCTCGCCAACCGTGCGCTCTTCCGGGACCGCCTGGAACACGCGCTCGCGCGGTCCGCTCGGTCGCTCAATTCACTGGCCGTGCTCTTCCTCGACATCGACGACTTCAAGCTCGTGAACGACAGCCTTGGCCATGCTGCCGGGGACGACCTGCTCGTCGAAGTTGCCAGGCGGCTCATGGGCTCCTTGCGGACAGGGGACACGGCGGCCCGCTTCGGGGGCGACGAATTTGCTGTCCTCCTCGAGGAAACCGTCGGGCCCGAGGACGCCTGCCTTGCCGCAGAACGCATCCTGAACGAGCTCCGGCCGCCGGTCCAGGTAAAAGACCGCCCTGTCACTGTGCACGCGAGCATAGGTATTGCTTACAGCAAACTGGGCCACGAGGACCCTGCCGAGCTGCTGCAAGCCGCAGACGTCGCAATGTACGCGGCAAAGGGACATGGCAAGAACTGTTTCCAGCTGTACGAGCCGGCGCTACAAGCCGCTGTCAGCACCCGCCTGGAGCGCACGGCCGAGCTCCAACGGGCGGTCGACGAAGGGCAGTTCATCCTTCACTACCAGCCAATCGTGAGCCTCGATGGAGGCGAGACGATCTTCCTAGAGGCTCTCATTCGTTGGGCCCACCCTGAGAAAGGCCTCATCCAGCCCGCAGACTTTATCCAACTGGCTGAGGAGACCGGCCTCATCATCCCGATGGGCAACTGGGTCCTCGGGCAGGCGTGCCCGCAGGTGAAACAATGGCAGGACCGCTTTGACCTCGGGCGGCGGCTCAAGGTGACAGTCAACATTTCCGCGCGTCACTTCCAGCACGGCGGCCTGATCGACGACGTTTCGCGCGCTCTTGCGATCTCACAGCTGGACCCCTCCTGCTTGGTGCTGGAAATAACCGAGACCCTCCTCGTCCACGACGCCCAAGCAGTGATTGCCCGCATGGACCAGCTCAAGGCGTTGGGTATCGGTTTTGCCGTCGACGACTTCGGCACGGGTTACTCCTCGCTCAGCTACCTGAAGCGCTTCCCAATCGACATTCTAAAAGTCGACAAGTCTTTTGTGGACGACGTGGGTGATTCCGAAAAAGCACTGGCGCTCGCCGATGCAATCGTGCAGTTAGGGCGCTCGCTCAACTTGGACACGGTGGCCGAAGGCATAGAGCAACCGCGCCAAGCAGAAGGGCTCCGTGAGCTCGGGTGCAATTACGGCCAAGGCTTCCTCTTCGCACGCCCCGGGGCGCCCGAGCAAATAGCTGAGATGCTCCCCCTGATCGCCTCGGGCGAACTTGTGCGAGCGAAGGAAAAGGGCTAGGAGGCGGGATGACCGCACTGCCCGCGAGGTTGCCCCTCCCCCTAAGTAGCGACGGGCCGCTCTCCGAGAAGGCTCGCCTGGACGGCCGTTGGGCCGACCTCGAGCGCCTTCGCAGCTCTCACCCGATGATGGACGCCGTGATCGAAGAAGTTGACGGCCGTCGCATCAGGGTTGGAGAGCAGTGGCTTTTCGACTTCGCTTCGTGCAACTACCTGGGCTTTGACCTGCACCCGCGGATAATCGAAGCGGTCGCACCTGCGCTCAGGAAATGGGGCACGCACCCGAGCTGGTCCCGGTTGCTCGGGAACCCCCGCCCCTACGTGGAAATCGAAGAGCGCCTCACGGAGATGCTCGGTGCACCGGACTCGCTCGTATTGCCTACGATAAGCATCATCCACACATCCGTGATCCCCTTGCTGGCCGGCCAGGGTGCGGTCCTCGTGGACGCGCAGGCGCACAAAACGATATATGACGGCGCAGCTATCGCGAAGGGCGCGGGGGCGACGCTGCACCGCATCCGCGCCAACGACCCCGAGCACCTCGAGCAAGTGCTGCGCGCTTTCCCTGCTCGAGTTATGAAGGTGTTCTGCATCGACGGCGTCAACAGCATGACGGGCAATACGCCAGACCTCGGGCACTACGCCAGGCTTTGCCGTGACTATGGGGCGCTCCTCTATGTCGATGACGCGCATGGCTTCGGCGTGATCGGTGAGCACCCGTCCCCGGAGGAGCCGTGGGGGCGCCGAGGCAACAGTATCGTGCGCTTCTATGACGAAAGCTACCAGAACATCGTTCTGGTAGCCGGGTTTTCCAAGTCCTACTCGTCTCTTGCAGCCTTCCTCGCCCTTCCGTCCGCGCTCAAGAACTACTTGAAGGTAGCGGCGCCCCCGTACCTGTACTCGGGGCCGTCCCCGGTCGCCTCCCTGGCAACGGTACTGGCAGGCTTTGAGGTCAACGAGGCCGAGGGCGACGCGATAAGGGCCTCGCTCCGGCACAAAGCACGGGCCGTGCTCGATCAGATCGCAAGGTTGGGCCTGCGGACCCTGAACACCTCTGGGTTCCCCGTGATCGAGCTCCCTCTCGGCCATGCCGACGACATTGACGCTGTCGGACGGTTCCTATTTGAGCGAGGCATTTATGTGACTCTCGCCCCCTACCCCCTTGTCCCGAGGGCCCAGGTCGGCTTCAGGATCCAGGTGACCGCCGCGAACGATGACGAACAGGTCGAGCACCTGAACGATGTTTTGGCCGAGCTAGCCGAACGCTTCGAAATGCAGCGCTCGGCGCAAGTGGCCTGAACACCCCAGTGCTCGCACCGCTACGCCGGAGGGATTTCCGCCTCCTCTGGGCTGGCATGTCCGTTTCGCTTCTCGGCGATGGGATTTTCATGGTCGCTGTTGCCTGGCAGGTCTACAACATTTCGAGGTCCCCTGCTGACCTCGCCTACGTTGGACTTGCCACGTCGGGGCCCCAGGTCGCCTTCCTTTTCCTCGGGGGTACGACTTCTGACCGCATCTCGCGGCGCTCGGTCCTGCTCCTTGCGGACCTTGTGCGGGCCGCAGCGCTCGCCTGCCTTGCCCTCATCTCGGCCGGGGGCAGGACCGGCCTTTATGAGCTATGCGCCACTGGGGCCGTCGTCGGGACCGCGACGGCATTTGCCTCGCCGGCCTTCGATGCCCTCGTGCCCCAGCTCGTAAGCCGTGAGGAGCTGATCGGCGCGAACGCGATCGACCAGTTCGTGCGCCCAAGTGCGCTCCAGTTGGCGGGCCCTGCGATCGGAGGCGTCGCCGTGGCGGTTTTACGCCCAAGTGGGTGCTTTGCACTTGACGCCACCTCTTTCGCCTTTTCGGGAGCGTGCACCGCTCTGATCGCCCGCCTCCCTGTTACCAAAGCCCCATCCACGTTCCGTCAAGACCTTTATGAGGGGCTCCGCTACGTTCGAAGCCACTCGTGGCTTTGGGCCACCTTCATCTCGGCAACTCTTACGTACCTGCTCTTTATCGGCCCGACCCAGGTCCTCTTGCCCTACATAGTCCGCTACGTGCTCCATCAGAGCGCCTCCATGTACGGCGTTGTCGTGGCATCCGGAGGTTTAGGCGCACTTTGCGGCGCCCTTCTAGCCAGTCAACGTCGCAGCCAGCGCCGTGGTATGACCTGGGTGTACACCTGCTGGGCCCTTGCTACACTCGCCGTCGCAGGCTACGGCTTGGCTAGCAATGCAACCGGGTTGGCGGCAGCGGCCGTTGTTGTAAACGGAGCAGAAGCAGCGGGTGCCGTGGTCTGGTCGACCCTCAAGCAACGGCGAGTCCCCAATGAGATGCTCGGGAGGGTCTCGAGCATTGACTGGGGCATATCGACGGCCTCCTTGCCGCTCAGCTACGCGCTCACTGCTCCCATGGCACGCCTGCTCGGGGCACGCCACACCCTCCTCGCCGCGGGGATCCTAGGTGCGGTCGTGACGATCGCATTTCTCTACGTACCCGGAGTGAGGCGCGAGCCCAAGCCGGGAACGAGCCCTGCTGTGAGGCTGGGGGCGGCGACGCTCGAGGCTGTCAGCTCCCCGCCCACTCGAGGTGGTAGATAGCCGCTGCGTTCGTTGCCATCGTCACGTGCCGACGATCGCGGCGTCCTCGGAGCGGCGAAGGTAGGGGAGCGCAGTGCGGGTGACACGCACCACGCCAACGACGTTGACGTCGAAAAGCCTGTGCCACTCCTCGTCGCTGTTGTCCTCGACCGTGCCGCGGGCACCGGTCCCGGCGTTGTTGACGAGGACGTCCAGCACGGCCACTGCCGCGCCGAGGGCCCGGAGCTGACGCGCCGTCGCCAAGCCGATGCCAAAGGCACCACCCGTGACGAGGGCTTTGAGACCGGTAAAAGAGCCACTGTTCATCTCTTATTTCACCTCCAGCAGTCGGCGCCTGGGGCCATCATGCCCGGGCCGGAGTCGTTGAGCGATGTTGGGGGAGCAGGATGGTACGCGCCGAGGGTAATAAAACGTTTATGCACGCGTGCCTTTTTAGCGCTCCCCGAGCAACGGTGCCACGCACATAGGCTCGGCTACGATGCCACCGTGGCTTACGACAAAGACCTCGCCGATCGCATCCGCGAGCTGGTTGCCGGCGAGGCAGGGGTCAGCGAGAAAAAGATGTTTGGGGGTCTAGCGTTTCTCGTCGGTGGCAACATGGCTATTGCTGCGAGCGCGCAAGGCGGGCTCCTGGTACGCGTCGGCCCCGGCAGTTCGGCCAAGCTGGTGGCCTCGACCAATGCCACCGTCGCCGCCATGCAAGGCCGCCTTATACCCGGATGGTTGCGGGTGAGCGGCGAGCACGTGGCCTCCAGGAGCGAGCTCGCCAAGTGGGCCAAGATCGGGGTCGCTTACGCCCGATCTCTACCTACCAAGGGCTAGGAGCAGCGACCGAGAGGCGCTGGGCTGGTACGCCCGGGCTGAAACGTCCCGGGCTTGACGATGGGCCGGTGCTGTTGCACAGTAAGGACCATGGATGACCGGCGAGAGGCTGCACTCGCGCCCAGCAAGGCGCCCAGTCGGCCCCAGTCGGCCAAGTCGGCCCAGAGAGGCGCCCAGCAAGGCGGCCAGCCAAAGGGAAAGGAGGGGTGAATGACTGAAGCACCAAGCTGTGAGAGCTGCGGGATGCCCATTGAAAGTGGGCGCTATTGCTCGTATTGCACCGATGACAAAGGGCAGCTGCAGTCCTTCGACGAGCGCTTTTCGCGCATGGTCGGCTGGCAGCTGCGGCGTGACCCGGAGTTGTCGCGTCCAGAAGCTGAAGCAGCAACACGGGCTTATATGGTGAAAATGCCGGCCTGGCAGGACCATCCGCAACTCCTCGCTGAAAGTTGACCTCGCGGTCACAGGAGGGTAGCGAAGGGCGCCCCACTTGGTGATGCCAAAGGTCGCCCGTCGTGCGCAGTAGTCGTGGCACAGGGAACATAGTCCCGAGTGACGATCATCCCGAGGATGACAGCGATGTCAGGAGGCCAGCGAGGGGCCCGTCAGACCGAGGCATGACCGGGGCAGGGGCGAACCTGCCCTTTCGCGTCACTTTCCTGGAACCGCGTGACCAAACGGTCGTAGAGCGCGTGTTTGGTAACGCGGGTTCCCCGAACGCGCCCAGTTCGCCGCTCTCAGGCCGGGCCGCGCTCTCAGGCCGGGCCGCGCTCTCAGGCCAGTGCTGCTCTCAGGCGGGACCGGCCGTCTCGCAAGCCGCCGCGTACACCCTGAGGACGTCCCGGACGGCTTGGAGCGCGAGCCCCCTCGGTTGAGCGCTGATTGTCCCGCTGATGGCGCGGCCGGACAGGGTCGGTAAGAACTCGCTCAAGAGGGGTTCGGGGAGCGCCTTGTCGCCCAGGTGAGCGAAAAGCTTCTCGACCGCGTCTTCGGCTGCCTTGGACGCCCAGTAATAGCGGATGCGGTCGCTATAGCTGAAATGCCGCAACCAGTGTTGCTGTTGCACGCTCCCGTGGTAATAAGGCTGCCAGTACTTCGGGTTGGCGACCATTTCGTTTTCCATCGCCGCGGTCAGGGACTGCTCATGCCAGTCAGAACGGAGCGCCGAAGCAACGCGGTCGAGGCCGTACAGAGCTTGCCTGAGGGCAAAGGTTAGTCCCGGGCCTACCTTCAGGATGCCAAAGCCGTCCCGGACAAGCTGAGAAAGCCTGTCGCCCGGTTGGTAGTCAGTGGAATGAGCTTCAAAAGCGAGGCCCGGCACCTTGGAGAGGAAGGCACACAGCTCGAAGGCGGGACCAGGGTCGTAAAGTACGACCTTTTGGTCGTCGAACTCGACACCCGGCTGGGCCACGATCGCTATCACATTTTCGTAGGCTGCACGTACCCCCGCTGAGGTGAACGCCTCGCTGTGAAGTTCCAGCGTCTCGAGCACGGTTTCCGGACGAGTGACATGGAGCCCCTCGATTTCCTCGGTGGCGCCGCCCGGCGTGGGGACCTCGGTACCGATCACGTAAAGAAGCTGAGAGGCAGTGGCCAGACGTGACTTCTCGGAGATCGTGGCTAACCGGGCTGCGCGTGTGGCGACCAACTGAGGCGCCACATACCGAGGTTCGCTTCGGCAACCCATGCTCGTGTCCAAATGGATCTTGGTAAAGCCGGCCTCAACGTACGCGGCAACCATCAATTCAGCTTGTTCGTAGGCCTTTTCGGCCGGTAAATCCCGCCACGGGCTCGGCCCCAGGTGGTCGCCGCCGAGGATTATGCGTTCACGGGGGAGCCCGACCTTTTGGGCGATCCTGTTGACAAGGTGGCCGAACGCCGCAGGAGTCAAGCCTGTGTAGCCGCCTTGATGGTTGACCTGGTTGCAAGTAGCTTCGATAAGTACCGGCGAGCCAGTGGACGCAGCTTCTTGCATGGCGGCTTCGAGCACCATGGGGTGCGCGGAACATACCGAAGTGATCCCGGAGATAGCTTTACCTCGCGAGACGCCGCCCAGCCAGCCTACAAAACGCCGTTTGCCCCGGCCTCGATCCTTCTCTCCTGAACGGATCTCCTCGAGCTGAGCGAAATCGGAAGTGCCCTCCATCGGGCCCCGCACCGTGACAGCTCGAGCCCCGGCCGCGTTCGCGTAACGGAGGCTGTCTGCGACGCTTCGCCCGAGCAACCTGCAGGTTATGTACGTAGCGCCGAAACAGTCGCCGGCGCCCGTTGGGTCCACCTCCTGGACGCGGTAAGCCGGCGAGGCCACTTGGCCGTCGCGGCCGTAATAAGTGGCCCCCATCGAGCCGCGCTTTACGACCACGGCCGAGGCTCCGAGCCCCAGGATCTCTTCCACCGCGCTTTCGGGGTCGGAGGCCTCCGTTAACAATGTCAGTTCGTCACCGCTCGGCAGGAACAAGTCGCAGGCGGCCAGCATCTGTCGCAGAGCTGAAAGCGCCCCGGGGTCTTTGGTAACTTCCTTCCGCACGTTTGGGTCAAACGAAACCGAGCCCCCGTTTGACTTGACGGCCTCGATCGCCTTGAAGGCAGTTTGTGTCACTTGGCCCGAGAACAGCGAGGCGCCGGAGATGTGCAAATGAGAGCACTCCCCCAGGAGCCTTAGGGCGTTCTGTGTCATGCGGATCTGCCCTGAAGCGCTGTTCCTTATGTTGTAGACAAAATCCCTCTCGCCGTTTGGCCGGTAGCGCACAAAGGCACTCCCCGTGGCCTGGCCCGCGAGCACCTCCACAGCGCTCACGTCCACGCCATCACGTTGTAGCCGGTCCAGGTTGACCCAACCGAAGTCGTCGTCGCCGACACAGCCGATGATCCCGCACGGGTGGCCAAGCCGAGCCACCTGGTCTATGAAGATCGCCGGTGCCCCGCTTGGGAAGGGGCCAACGAGCGGCACAGCCTGGCGAAAGCCTTCTCCTTGCTCCTTGGCCATGAGCTCGACAAGGATCTCACCAAGCGTAACGACCTTGCTCATGACAGCCCGATGCTACACCTCTGAGGTATCGATTACTCGAGCGACCCGAGAGTGTGGTCCTCTGCGCCCAACGGCGACGCCCGCCCAGCAAGCGAGCTACGGCTACCAGCGAGCCCTGCGAGCTGGCACCCGATCGCCGCCGTGAAGGCGCTCCAGTACCTCAGAACGCTGCTCGCCGGCTACGGCATTCCGGTCAAACGGTGTCGCGAGCACGATCGCAGCGGCTCCTCTTGCCCAGCTCGACTCGTCCCACTTGTCAACCTCTATATGCGTCGTACGCATCCATTGCGGGAGGCGCTTGGCAAGGGCTGTGCGGAAAGCCCTATCCCAGTATTGCCACAACTTGGTCCCTTCGCCCGCGATAAGTAAGAGCTCAGGGTTGATGGCTGCGATGGCAGGCGCGAGGGCTTGCGCGAGACGCTGACCCGCTTGTGCAAAGACTTCTCTTGCTCGTGGTTCACCTTTGTCTGCCAGCGCCGCCAGGTCCTCGAAAGTTTGGCGCGCCTTCAACACCCCGCTCGCGCGAGCGGCAGTGACGAGCCCCTCTGCGCCTACGTACGACTCCAGGCAGCCTCGCTGGCCGCACGCACACTGGGGCCCATTGCCGGAGATGATGACGTGAGCGACTTCGCCGGCGCCCCCGTCTGCGCCCCTTTGCAATACGCCGTTGCTCACTGCCGCGAAACCCACGCCGCGCCCGACGGTCACAACGACAAAATTTCGCCGCCCTCGCCCGGCGCCGAAAAGGCTTTGGGCCACCGCGAGTGCTTTTACGTCGTTTTCGATCAAGACAGGCACCTGCGTACTCTCGCGGAGGCGGCTGCCGAGAGGCATTGCCTTCCAGCCGAGGACGTCTGCGTCGACATTCCCGACGTCAGGGCGACTTACTACACCGGGTACACAAACTCCGATACCCAGCAGCCGCGCCTTGCGATCGGGCGCAAAGTCGCTCACGATCGCGAGCAACTTGTCGATCGCGTCGGGCGCCAAAGCGTCGAACTCCTCGGCCCTTGTGGCGAGAACCTGCCCGTCCAAGCGCACCTCAACAAGGATGATGTGGTCGGCGGCGAGCTTGACGCCGAGGGCACGCCCGGCATCGCCCACGAGGCCGATGAGCTGCCCGGGGCGCCCGCCCTCCGATGGCACAAAATAGAGGGGTTCGACTATGCCTTGGCGGATCAGCCGCCTGGCCACTTGGCTGACGGTCGCCGGGCTGAGATCGAGCTCCCTCGCGATGGCGGCCCGCGAGGCGGGGCCGTCCCTGCCCAACAGGGCCAGCACGGCCATACGTGTCAGGTCGCCGCCGCCGATCTCATCATCCACTGCTGCCTTAGATTAGTCACAATAGGAAGGCTGGTTCAATGTCCTTCGACGGCCTCCTGTCTTCACAGCGTAAAAAGCTCTCGGGGCGATTTGACGCCGCTCGTCTTCCGACCTACTTTATATACCTAATGAAGGAAGCTGAGCCTGGAGGGCCTGGCGGCTCCCGGGCCCCAGACGTGGCCCGCTCGGTCGCTGCCATCTTGCGCAGCCAACACCCGAGCGGCGCGTTCGTGGCATCGCCGGACTTTGCCCAGTACCACTACTGCTGGCTGAGGGACGGTTCCTTCGTTGCTCACGCCCTTGACCTGGTGGGTGAGCACGAGGCAGCTGAGCGCTTCCACCAGTGGTGCGCCCAAGCCATCAGTGGGGTCGCCCCGGCGATCCTGGCGGCGCTCCGTCGCCGGCGTGCCGGAGAACCCGTGGAAGCGTCCTCCATGCCACCGGCCCGCTTCAGTTTGGACGGCGACGTGGTCGCTGACGAGTGGCCAAATTTCCAAATAGACGGTTACGGGACTTGGCTTTGGTCGCTTGAGGACCACCTCCGCAGGACCGGCTCAGATGCCCCCGGCAACCTGGCCCCTGCCGTCGAGTGGGTTGCCAGGTACATCTCGGAACTGGGGACGTCGCCGTGCTACGACGTTTGGGAAGAGTACGGCGGCTCGGTACATACGACGACCCTCGGTTGTGTTTGCGCGGGGCTCCGGTCCGCTGCCGCAATGCTCGGGACGCCATCGTTCAGCGAACAGGCGGAGGCACTGCGCGCCAGGTTGCTCGATGAGGCCCGCAATAATGGGCGCTTCAGGAAGTCCAATGACAACACGTCAGTGGACGCCTCCTCGCTGTGGCTTTGTGAACCCTTCGGCCTGGTCGGCCCCGCCGAGGGGCCCTTTGCCGAGACCGTGCGGGAAATCCTCAGAGAGCTCGACTTCGAGGGCGGCCTGCGGCGCTACCCAGAAGATACCTACTACGGCGGCGGGGCATGGCCAGTGCTGACGGCGTCGTTAGGCCTTTGCCAGGTGGCGGCGGGAGACGTCGACGCCGCGGGCGCCCGGCTCGAGTGGGTGGGGCACCGGGTGGACAAAGCCGGGCGCCTGGCAGAGCAGTTTTGGGGCGAGCGGCGGGACCCGGTGCACTACCGAGAGTGGGTGGACCACTGGGGCCCTCCAGCAGCGGACCTCGTCTGGTCGCATGCCATGTACGTGGCGCTCGCCTGCCGGCTCGACGAGGTTCGCGCGGCCGCAAATGTAACCACCACAACCGAGCCGATCGGCTCCTGACAATGCAGCTCCAACGTTCAATGAGAGCCTAGGAAAGGAAAGAAATGATAAGGGAGGCCACCTTGCAGACAGAGAGGAAGCAGGGACGGAGGTACTCGGCCCTGCCGGGGGGTGCCTGTGCAGTCCTCGCTGCGACCGCAGCTTTCATGGGCCTTGGGCCGGTCGCGGCTTCAGCTCAAGCACCGACGGTAACGCTCCAATTTTGGAACACCTACAACACAACCGACAAAGAGTTCAGCACGATGCAAAACGTCATCCTGAAGAAGTTCAACGAGGAGAACCCGGGGCTCAAGGCTGTGGCTGTGGACTTCCCGTACGCTCAGCTAGAGGAGAAGTTCATCGCCGCCGCAGCGGCCGGTAACCCTCCAGCACTGTTACGGTCAGATATTGCTTGGGTCCCGTCTTTTGCGGCCGAGGGCATCCTGCTCAACCTTACGCACCAAGCCTGGGCCCAGCCGATCTTGAAAGCAGCCCTTCCCGGCCCGCTGTCCACAAACTACTACCAGGGGAGCTACTACGGTATCCCCGACGACACCAACACCCAGTCGCTGTTTTGGAACAAAGCCGACTTCGCAGCAGCAGGGCTCTCCGGCCCGCCCAGTACTCTTGCCCAGCTCTTTGCAGACGCCTCCAAGTTGACCAATAAGTCCAAGGGCCAATATGGGCTCGGCGTTGATGGCACCGACATATGGAACGTTGCGCCCTATATTTGGAGCGATGGAGGGTCGTTCACGAACCCCGGCCTCACAACCGCCACTGGGTACATGAACAGCACTGCGACGGAGGCCGCGGTCCAAGAGCTCGTCAACCTCGACAAGGCGGGTGACATCGGCTCGGACTTCGTCGGTGGGTCGGGGGCGGTCTCGGGCGAGACCGCATTCCCCAAGGGCGACTACGCGATGTACATCGATGGCCCCTGGGCAGTGCCCACCTATCAGCAAGAGAAGTTCACTGGGTACGGCATTACGCTCTTCCCCAAGGGCCCTGCCGGCTCGGTCTCGACAGTAGGCGGCGAGGACCTCGTGATCGCTCGCGACGCTCCGCACCTGCAGGACTCGGTCAAGCTCGCTGAGTTCCTCGCAGGCTCATTTGCACAGACGCAAATGGCCGACCAGGGGGACATGGCGGGGTACAAGACCGATGCTGCCGCCGAGGTCCAGAGCAACCCTTATTTCGGTGTCTTTGCTCAGCAGCTGCTGACTGCGAAGGCAAGGCCCGTAGCCCCGGGTTATTCTGAGCTCGATGCCGACTTCCAGGCCGAGTTACAAGAAGTGCTCGCAGGCCGGCTGTCGGTTCCTGACGCTATGAACACCGCGGCTCAGGAGTCCAACGCCGCCCTGGCGGCCGGGGCTTGAGCCTTAGTGGCACGCTAGTCGAGAGGCGCCCAGCGGCTGTCACGCTGGGCGCCGCCTCGCGTCAGGTGCGCGGGAGGCGCCGGGCTCGCGCGCGTGCCGTCGCCACCCCGTACTTACTGCTCGTGCCGGCGCTCCTCGTGTACTGCCTCTTCACGGTTTACCCAGTGTTCCGCCAGTTCGAGATCAGTTTTTTCAACTGGCACATCTTTCCGGGGGCGTCCAACCCCTTTGTGGGCTGGTCTAATTACACCAAGATTTTTCACGACCCTATCGTCGAAACGGCCGCGCGCAATGTGCTGCTCTATGTGGTGCTCACCGTGCCGGCGCAGATGGCGATCGGCCTTTTTGCAGCCGCCGTGCTCACCGACCGCCTCCCGGGGTCGACGTTTTGGCGGGCAGCTGTGTACATCCCGGTGGTGACTTCTTATGTCGTCGTTAGCTGGGTGTTTTCCTACATCTTCAGCAGCCAAGGCGGCATCGGCAACGCAGTGGTGAGTTTTTTCGCAGGGCACACGGTCAATATCGCGTGGACGGCGCAGACCTGGACGGCCATGGGGGTGATCTGGATGCTAACGGTCTGGAAGGGGGTCGGGTGGTCGTTCATCATCTTTCTCGCTGCGCTCGATAGCGTCCCCCGGGACCTCATGGAGTCCGCGCGCATGGACGGGGCCTCCGAACCGCGGGTGTGGCGCCACGTGGTCATCCCATCGATGCGGGCGGCCATTACCTTTGTCCTGGTCCTGCTCGTGATCGGCGCGATGCAGGCCTTCACGCAGTTTTGGGAGATCACCAAGGGCTTGGGCGGGCCTTACAACTCAACTCAAAATTTCATGACCTACATGTACCAGCAGGCGTTCTCGTTCTTTAACTTCGGCTACGCGGCGGCGTTGGCGTCGCTCCTCGCGCTTGTCTTGTTCGGTTTTAGCTGGGCTGAGATCCGCGTCCTGCGCCAGCAGGAGGTCTGATGTAAAGTGGCGTCTACAGGGGTGCAACTAAGGGCGCGGGAGCCGCGGGGGCGGGGGAGTTACCAGCCGGGGCTGTGGGGCACGCGCCCTCGGAACCATCTCCGGTTGGTCATTGCGGTGCTCCTTGCCTTCGTCTCGCTCGGCCCGCTCCTTTATATGTTGTCGCTCTCATTTCAAAACAACAACTACATCCTCGGCAACACGGCCATAATCCCGGACCACCCGACAACGAGCAACTACGCCCAGGCCTGGAGCGAGAACAGCTTTGGCCACTATTTCCTCAACAGCATCCTGGTGTCCGCCGCGACGGTACTGATCGTAGTGGTGCTCGCTTCGCTCGCGGCCTTTGCGTTTGCCCGCTACAAGTTCCCCCTCCGGGAGGTGTTCTTTTATTTCTTCCTCGCGAGCCTGGCGATCCCCAACATATTGCTGCTCATCCCCCAGTACCTGCTGATGGACAGGCTCCACCTCCTTGACTCCCTCGAAGGTCTGGTCTGCTTGTACGTAAGCAGCAACCTGCCTTTCATGATTTTTTTCCTGAGGGGTTTCTTTTCGTCCATACCGCGAGAGTACGAAGAAGCCTTCCGCCTTGACGGAGCCAGCACCCTAAAGGTGCTCTCGCGTCTCATCGCGCCTCTTTCCCTGCCGGCGATCGCTCTGGTGGCGATGTTCACGTTCAGCGCGGCATTTGACGAGTTCCCAATCGCGCTAACCATCCTCAATACGCCCACCAACTTCACCCTGCCGATCGGCTTGGCAGACTTCATAGGTGAGCACACGATCGCGTGGGGACCGTTCTTTGCAGCGTCGGTGATCGCAACGGTCCCCGTCGTCGTCGTGTTCCTGATAACCCAGCGCTGGGCGCGCAGCGGCGTTTCGCTCGGCGGGCTCCGCTAAAACGGTGAGCATCGTGAACGGCCGTGGTCACCTTGCTGGCCTTCGCGCGTTTTACCGGCCCGACGAGCAAGTTTCGGTGAGCGAACTGCCTGCCGGCACGCGGAGAGTGGTGGTGCGCCAGGCGACCGGCAAGTTGACCGAGGGTCGCCTCAGGGAGGAAGGGAAAGATGCTGCCGGTGCGAGCGCCCATTTTGGTGAGCTGCCGCACGGTACGCACTCGGTTGAGGCCCTGGGCGCTGGCGGGCTGCTGCTAGCGGAGGAGTTCACCTCCGTCGGCTCGCACCCGGGCGAGCGGCCGGTGCACGGGTTTGCGACGTCCTTTGACACGGCTAGTGTGCCGGCCACGCTCGAGTGGATACGCGCACTGCGGTGCACTGTCGTACAGATCTACGACTGGATGGAGAGGTACGCGGCTCCACTTGGCCCACCTCAAGGGTGGAAAGACCCATCGGGCCGCCCGGTGTCGTACGAAGCTCTCCGCTCGCTCGTGGCGGGCATCAGAGGCGAGGGCGGAGTGGCGCATGCCTATTCCCCCGTTTATGCCGCTGACATCCCCTTTGCGGCCAAGAACCCTTTCCTGGTCATGTACAGAGGAGACGGAGGACCACAGCGATTTTTCGAGAACATCCAACTGGCGGACCCATCAAACCCCGAGTGGCAACGGCACTTCAGTGCGGCCTATGGGGCCGCTGCAGACGAGATCGGTTTCAACGGGTTCCACTTGGACACTTATGGCTACCCTCGCTCGGCGCGCGGTTCAGACGGGACAGCGGTCGACATGCGAGCGGCTTACCAATCCTTCCTACGGGCGTTCAGGGCGGCGCGGCCTTCGGACCTTCTCAGCTTTAACCAAGTCAACGGCGTCCCCTCGGCTCTTACCCTCCCGCAGGAGCCGGTGTTCCGTTATTGCGAGGTGTGGCCCCCCAACGACCGCTGGCGCCACCTCGAGGCACTCTTGGACCGCAGTGCCGGGGTGGCCGGGAGGCTTGGGGCGGTTTTGGGGCGTCAGCCGCTGCGCGGGACGATCGCCTGCTACCCAGCCGTCTGGGGGGCGCCTGACGGCGAGGCGGACGGCACAAGTGCCGCTCGGGGTGCCGCGCGGGCAGCATCGCTCCGCACGGTTGTCCTCACCGAGGCGATAGCAACTTGCCTGGGTGCTGCGGCCCTCCTGTACGGGGACCGCGTGGCTGCGCTTTGTGACCCGTACTACCCAAAGCACCAAAGACTTTTGGCTGCCGAGGCAGAGACCGTCCTCGAATGGCACAGATTTGCGCTCCGCTGCCGCGACCTCTTCCTGGAGGGCGAGGACACCAGCTGGTACGATATCGGGGACGAAAACGGCGCCGTAGAAGTGCAATGGGACGGGGCCGTGTCAGCGGAGCCATTGGGAGGGGGTGTACTTGCGCGAGTTTCGCGCGACCCCGGGTGGGTGGCTATCGCAGTGGTCGACTTGAGCGGGAACGCCAATGGGTCGTGGTCAGAGCCCACCCAACAGGGCCGGTGCCGTGCCGTTCGCGTACGCGTGCTACTTGACGAACCCGGATCTTGGCAGGCCGCGGCAGCCGTTTTAGGGCGTGACGGGGGCCGTTTTGAGCCGCTCGGGTTCCGCGTCGTAGGGCACCGTGAAGGCCTCGCCGCCGAGGTCGACCTTCCGCTGGGCGCTGGTTGGTCAGTTCTCAGGATGACTAAGGGCCATCACGACCGCGACCCGGACCTCTTGCAAATGTAGTCGGTCAGCCGGGCCCCTTCGGCGCTGGAGAACCACTTCGTGTGACCGATCAAATAGGCGTAATAAGCGATGTCGGCATTTGGCTCGTTGCCGAGCACATCGGCGAAGTACTCGACCTCTGACAACGCGTACTCGATGTGCACGACCGGCAACAGAGCGGCGAGCGCGCGGAGCTGGCCGCGGTTCAACGGGTGCTCGTGCTCGTAGCCATCGAGAAGAGCACCGGCTATGCCGAGGTCGGCTTCGGTCGTCGCCATGCCGGCCGGGCTGAGCCACCCGACGGCGGCCCGCTCTATTGCGACCGCGATGTCGTGCACGGCAAATGTCCGGTTGGAAAGCCCGAGGTCGAAAATGCCTGCCACTTGCGCGGAGTGCCCTGCCGACGTCCATGTCAGGTTGGAGGGGTGCCAGTCCCCGTGGCTCCATTGCGGGCGCAAGTTGCGTACGAGGGGCGCTGCTCTGTGCAGCGGAAAGAGATGGTAGCGCTCGAAGTCTTCTCGCCAGTTGCGGCGGTCCAGGTACCTGGCGAGGCCGGGGCGCTGCTCGATGAGGTGTTCCAATTGCTCGAAAGGGGCCTTCGCGGCAACAATTTCACACGAGCTCATGAGCACGCCCGGCGGTCTTCGCCTCCCGCGGTAGAAGTGGGCGGCCTCGTGAAAGCGAGCGAGCGCCGAGCCCGCCGAGCGAGCGTGGCCGAGGCACGAGTACGGCTCCCACGACATCGCGTCGCGGTAAAGGTCAACGCCCCCGGCGAGTTCGTGGATCTCGTAGATGCAATTGCCGAGCGAGACGACGCTGGCACCCGTCCCAGTCCGCAGGGCGTTCGGGACGGCTACACCCGCGCCATGCAGGAAGCTGGCGAAGGCATGCTCCTCTTCGAGCTGGCTCGAGGAGCGCACACGGGTGTCATGGCGCTTCACGAAGACCGTTCGTGCGCCGACGGTGACGAGGGCGGCGCTGGACATCGGCCTTGGGCTACGCCAAATGAGCTCCAAGGTGCGGCTTACCTTTGAGAGGAGCGGGTACCGCGCGAAAACCTCGGTCAGTTCCTCTTCTGTGAGCTCAGGCCAGTCTGGTTCGACGAGCTCTCCTGCCAACCCGTGCACCGCTCGCGATGGGGTTGCGGATGGCCGTGGAAGCGCCACTGCGTTCGTACTGCCTGTCCTCGCACCAGGCAAGACCTTCGAGCTCACGGCGTACTTCAGCTGCTCGCGCTCTGGCGCGACAGCCGGTACCAGGGGATGGTTGCTCGTTGTAGCAGGTAGGTGAGGGCAAAAAGGCTCATGCTTACCAGAGCGGTCACCGCGACTGCCGCATAGACGAGGTCGGTGCGAAGCTGCTCGTACTGCTCCGACATGAATATCCCAAGCCCGGAAGATGCGCCCACATATTCAGCAAATATGGCCCCGACTACGGCATAGGTGATCGCGATGCGAAGCCCGGCAAAGAAGTACGGCATAGCGCCAGGCAGCTTCAACCGCCAAAACACGCCGGCGTGTTTGGCTCCCATCGAGCGCAAAAGTTTGACCGCGTCCAGCTCGGCTGATGCGAAACCTTCGGTCAACCCGACAGTGACAGGGAAAAAAGTAACGATCGCAACTACAACCAGCTTGGGCAGAAGGCCGAAGCCGAGCCAGAGGTCGACTATCGGGGCAATCGCGATGAGAGGCAGGGCCTGGGAGACGATCAGGAACGGGTAAAGGGCGCGCCGGCAGGTGACCGACAGCTCCATCCCTATCGCGAGGAGGAAGGCGCACACGAGCGAGAGCCCAAAACCCATAAAGGTTTCCTCGAGCGTGGGCACGGTGTTCGACCAGATAGCCGAACGCCAGTCCCAACCTTGGCTGATGACCCGCCAGGGTGTGGGGAAGATCTGCGGGCGCACATGTGTGATCGTGCCAACAACTTGCCAGAGGCCAAGCCCCACCAGAGCGACCACCGCTGGTGGGAGAACGAAGCTCAGCCCGCGTCTTGCTCCGCTGGGCCTCCCCAAACCAGGCAGTGCACGCAAGTGCAAGTGCGCCAGGTCATAGGACGGCAGGTCGGCTGCGGTCACTGTCTCGCTCGTAACGGGGAGGTTCATCGCACCCTAACGTGCCGGGGACAGATAGGCATTGGTAAACCAGCTCGCAATGTTGGCCGGGACCTTAGTCACGAGATCCCCAGCCGAGTTACGGAGGACACCCGCTTGCACGGCAAAGCGGGTGTACCCGTACCACTTGGCGTAATCCTGGTAGCCAAAGCGACCCTGAGGGTCGAGCCAAAACGATTTTGCCATAACAGCCGCGCTGTCATAGACAAGGCTTGGGGTGGTAAAGACACCGGGGTTGTCGTCGATGAGGATCTTGGCCGCAGCCGCCGGGTGCTGTGCCGCGTACGTGAACCCTTCAGCCGACGCTTCGACGAAACGAGCCGCGAGAAGAGAGTTGTCGCGCAAGAACGAGCGGCTCGATATCAGGACGACTTCGTAACGGTCAGGGAAACCCCAACGCTGGAGATCGAAGTAGTCCATCGGCTCCCCTGCCAGGCGCGCTTGGATCACCTCCCATGTGACGAGCGGGAAGTCAAAGTCAGCCTCGCCGTCATAAACGGCTGCGTAGGCTGAGGTGTTGAGGTCGACGACCTTAAAATTTGGCTTGCCATTGGGGAGCGTGCCCTTGCCGCCGTCCTTGTCGATCAGGTACTCGATGGAGGCAATCTCATCGGTACCGCCGTCCCAGGCGAAGGTCTTGCCGACGAGGTCCCGAGGCCTGCTGATACCCGAACCTGGGCGGTACCCCACGACGCTCGCCATGTGCTGGAGGATCGCCATGACAGAGGTGACGGGGAGGCCCTGCACTTCGTCGATGGCGACCTCTGATTCGAAAGAGATGCCAAAGTCTGCTTTCCCGCCAGCGACGAGCTCGTCTGGGAGGGTCGTCGTGTAGGGGATGATCTTCAGCCGGATGCCGGCCTTGCGGTAATAACCCAAGGAACTAGCCACGTAAAAGCCCGTGTGGTCCGTGTTTGGCGTCCAATCGAGGGCGAGAGTGACGTTTACCAGGGAGGTGTGGGACGACTGGGTATGGGGCGGGCGGGCGCTGGCAACCCCGGCGAGGGGGGGCGAGGCAACGACTAACGCCGCGACAAAGCTAACTGCCAACACCGGCATAAAGCGCCGCTCAGTGGCGCGAGAACCCCTCAACATGTGACTGTCCCTCCGCTAGTGCGAGCTAGATCAGGTTCGACAGGTGTGCTCTCAGCCCGAGGGTTTTATCGGGCACCCTGCGTCACTTAGACGACAGGCTACACCACCGAGAGCACTTCGGGTAACGTGCCCCTGTGGGACAGCCAGGCTTGGGGCCGCTTCCAGCGCTGCTGTCGGCACGGCCAGGGCCTTCGCGAGCTCGCGATCGTGACCTTGAACAGGTACTTGTCGCACCGGCGGGGTTGGAAGTGCACGCCGTCACCAAGTCGTACAACAGTGCTGAGAAGGTGGTGCGGGTCTTGGACGGCGTGGACCTGGTCGCGCAGCCGGGCGAGTTTGTCTCCGTAATCGGGCCGAGCGGCTGCGGGAAGTCAACGCTCCTCGAGGTCATCGCCGGGCTGCAAGAGCCCGAAGCGGGCAAAGTCCTCTTCGGTGACTTACCGCAGCGCCCGGGGTGCCAGCCTCGCTCGGCCTACATGCCACAGCGCGACGTGCTCTTCCCATGGCGGCGTGTGCTGGACAACGTGACGCTCGGCCTCGAAGTAGCCGGCGTCAACAAGGTGGAGGCTCGGCAAAGGGTGGCACCACTGCTTGAGGCTTTCGGGCTTGCCGGGTTCGAGAAGGCGTACCCTTTCCAGTTGTCTGGGGGTATGCGCCAGCGCGCGGCGCTTCTCCGGACAGTCGTCCAAGGTCGCAACCTGCTGCTCCTTGACGAGCCCCTTGGTGCCCTCGACTCGCTCACGCGCACGCAAATGCAGGTTTGGCTCGAGTCGGTGTGGGAGCAATACCGCTGGACCGTACTGCTCGTGACGCACGACATAAGGGAGGCGGTCTACCTTTCCGATGTCGTCTACGTCCTGTCCGCTCGCCCGGCGAAGACGCTCGCCCGGGTCGTTGTCGGCCTGCCGCGGCCACGCGACCTCACGATGATGGGTTCGGCCGACGCGGGTGAAATCGAGATGAGGCTCCTATCGAAGCTGCAGCTGAGCGCAAGCCAAGGTATTTAGCATGGCACAAAAACGCACTTTCGTAATCGTAGGCGCGAGCCTCGCGGGAGCAAAAGCGGCAGAGACGCTGCGTACCGAGGGTTTTGATGGCAAGGTAGTGCTCATCGGCGAGGAACCCACGCGACCCTACGAGCGGCCGCCCCTGTCCAAGGAGTACTTGAGGGGGGAGAAAGGGTTTGATTTTGCTGCCGTGCACTCCACGGGTTACTACGACGACGCTGGTATCGAGCTACGCACTTCTACGAGGGCGCGAGCGCTTGATGTGCGAGAGTCGGAAGTTGTCTTGGACAACGGGGAAAGGCTGGGTTTTGACCGGCTCCTCCTTGCGACGGGTTCGGTACCGCGCAAGTTGGCCATAGACGGCGCCGATCTCGAAGGGATTTTTTACCTGCGCACGGTGGAAAATGCCGACGCGCTCCGGGATGTGCTCGCTTCGCGGGGACGGCTAGTGGTTATCGGGGGCGGATGGGTTGGTTGTGAGGTAGCTGCGTCAGCGCGCCAGCTGGGAGCAGAGGTAGCTCTTGTCGAGTTGTCGACCGTACCTCTCGAACACGCGCTCGGCCTGCAGGTCGGCTCGGTTTTCAGGGACCTGCATACCGAGCACGGCGTAGAGCTCCACCTCGGTGCCGGAGTGACAAGGCTGGCCGGTTCCGCAGCTCCCAGCGGTACTGGCGCACGCTCTAGGAGCGTTCGTGCAGTCGAGCTGGACGACGGCACGGCTCTTGAAGCCGATGCCGTACTTGTTGCTGTCGGCGTTGCGCCACGGACGGAGCTTGCAGCGGGAGCGGGATTGGCCTTGGGCAGTGGGGTGGCAGTTGACGAGCACCTTTCGACGAGCGCCCCAAGCATCTACGCCGCTGGCGACGTCGCGAGCGCTTTCTACCCGCATTTGGGTGCACGGATCCGCCTCGAGCACTGGTCGGCGGCGCTCAACCAAGGCCCAGCGGCGGCCCGTGCAATGCTTGGCCAAGACATTACGTACGATCGTACGCCTTACTTTTTTTCCGACCAGTACGACCTCGGTATGGAGTACCGCGGGTGGGCACCGAGCCACGACCGAGTCGTGCTGCGAGGTGACCCAGCAAGCCGCAAGTTCCTCGCTTTTTGGCTCTCCCAGGGCCGGGTCGTCGCCGCCATGAACTCAAATATCTGGGATGCAGGTGACAAGCTCGAAGCGCTTGTGCGCACCCGGCAGATTGTCGACCCGGACGGGCTCGCCGACACGAGCACCGATTTGTCGGACCTGGTTACCTCAGAGCCTTAACTGCGGCGTCGCGAACTGTCTTCGCTATGTGCTCCAGCGCCGCTGACAGCAGGCGCCATTGTTGCCAGTACAACTTGACATCGGTCGCCCCGCCCGCGTCCAGTTCCACAAGGGCCGCGTCGTGAGGAGAGGTTTGCAGGTCCGGGACCATGCCCCAGCCGAGGCCCAGTCTGACTGCCTCTATAAATGCTTCTGACCCAGGGACGTAATGGCGCGGGGGGTCTAGCCGCCGTCGTGAGCGCCGACGGAGGTAAGTGTCCTGCAGCCGGTCCTCGCGGTCGTAGACAACCACGGGCGCCTGAGCAAAGTTGCTCGCGCTAGCCCCGTTTGGGAACCAGCGGGCAGCGAAATCGGCCGAAGCACGGGGACGGTAGCGCATCCGGCCGAGGCTCGTCACCGTACACCCGGGCACAGCGCTCGCAGAAGCGGTGACCGCAGCCATCACCACGCCCTCCCGCAAGAGGACGGTCGTGCGCTCTTGGTCCTCTCGCCGCAAATCGAATATGTAGCCTGCCCCGGCCGCCGCGAGCGCCGGCAGGAGCCAAGTTGACAAGCTGTCCGCGTTGACAGCGAGTGAGATGACGGTCGCGTCCCCGGAGCTGCTCCCGCGGAGCTCCCGCAGCGCTTCCGACGTCACTGCTTCGATCTGGCGAGCAGCACGTAGCAAAGCGGCACCGGACACTGTCGGCCGGACGGGTTTGGCCCGGACGAGGAGGACACGGCCAGTGGTCACCTCGAGGGCCTTGACGCGTTGGCTGATAGCTGAGGGAGTGACGTGCAGCTTGCGCGAAGCCGCCTCAAAAGTCCCTTCTGATACGGCTGCCGCGAGAGCTTCGAGCCGTTCAAGAGCCAGTTCCATCATTAGCTAGTCTAATGGTAGTGAAGAACCATTAGCTGGTCGATCGGGTGCGCATGGCTTAGCCTGACGGGGTGCGAGGAGCAGCGCCATGGCCGGTGGTGACAGCTGGCTTCCTTTTTAGCCTCTCGTTGATCGTCGCCATCGGCGCGCAAAACCTCTACGTGCTGCGTCAAGGCATCCTCAGGCAGTACGTCCCGTTGGTGGTGGCGGTTTGCGCCGTTTCAGATGTTGTCCTCATTTGTGCCGGCGTCGCATTGGATGGTGCCGCAATGGCCGGGCGTCAGTGGCTGCTCGGTGCGGCGCGGCTGGCCGGGGCCATTTTCGTATTTGGTTACGCTGCATTTGCCGCCCGCCGTGCATGGCACCCAGCACCTGCTCATATCGACACCTGGAAGCAGAGCGCGTCAGGCGCAGCAGTCGCTACCGCCTGCCTGACATTTACCTGGCTCAACCCCGCCGCCTACCTCGACACCGTGGTGCTCGTGGGGACAGTGGCCAACACCACGTCCGGGCGCCAGTGGTGGTTCGCTGCCGGCGCTGCGGTGGCGAGCCTTACCTGGTTCGTGGTGCTCGGCTTTGGCGCCCGGGTGCTGAGCCCTGTCTTCCGGAGGCCGGGGGCATGGAGGGCGCTGGACACCTTCACCGCAGCGGTGATGGTGATAGTAGGCGTGCGGCTCCTCTTGGGCTGAGCGCCATGCTGGGCGCCATGCCGTGCCTTGCCGGTTGTCAGGGCGCCTTGCCCATGCTTGACTATTGCTCAACCCTGGGCGCTCCGGAAGGACTGATCGTGGCGACTTCGCCTTACATTCTCACCGTTCGCGAGAAAATTGGCCATGACCTCCTTTTGCTGCCGTCGGTCTGCGTCCTGGTGATCGGCTCGGACGGCCGCCTGCTGCTAGTCCGCAATGCCGACACCGGCGAGTGGCAAACAATCGGCGGCTCAGTTGAGCCCGACGAACCGCCCCGGGACGCGGCGGTGCGGGAAGCGCTCGAAGAGGCCGGCGTCGAAGTTCAACTAGTCGGGCTCGTTGATGTCATTGGCGGCCCGCAGTTCCGCCTCGTCTACCCAAACGGCGACCTGACGTCCTACGTGTCGATTGTCTTCGAGGCTGCCGTCAGCGGTGGGGAGCCAAGGCCCGATGGCGACGAGACGACGGAAGTGGCGTGGTGGTCCCTCGCGGATCTCGAGCAGTTGCCGGTGGCCGCGTTCTCGAGGGCTCTCCTCTCGTGGCCGTCGCTGGCGCTGCGCCTACGTGAGGTGCCACGCTGAGGTTCACAGAAAGACCAGGCCATTATCCCGGGAACCTTCGACAGCACGGGTAATCAGGGGAACAAAGTCGCTCGGCGGTACCGGCGCCTGCCTGGGCCATGGTGGCCGGGCCGCGCGAGTGGTGATGGCCTGAGGGCACTCTGGTGTCGCTATAGGCTTTGGCCGTGGTAGTGCGTGTCGTGCTCGCGGAGGACAACTATCTCGTACGAGAAGGCGTGGGCAAGCTCATCGGCCTCGAACCCGACCTGGAATTGTTGTGCTCGTGCGCCGACTACCAATCGTTGGTAAAAGCGGTGGGAGAGCACAAGCCTGACGTAGTGGTGACGGACATCCGCATGCCGCCGACGGGGACTGACGAAGGGATCAGGGCGGCCAACGAACTGCGCGAGCTCTACCCCGACCTCGGCGTCGTCGTGCTCAGCCAGTACTCTGAACCCGCCTATGCCCTGAAGTTCCTCGAAAACGGCTCTAAAGGACGCGCTTACTTGCTAAAGGAACGAGTCTCGGACATCGGTCAGCTGGCGGCGGCAATCCGAGAGGTCTCGAGGGGCGGTTCGATAATCGACCCCGAAGTCGTGGACAACCTCGTGAAAGCGAAGTCGAAGGCCTCTCAGTCCCTCTTGCGCCTCCTCACCCCGCGGGAAATGGAAGTCTTGGCGGAGATGGCGCAGGGTAAGAACAATGCCGCTGTCGCCAGTGCTTTAGTCCTCTCGGAGCGAGCGGTGGAAAAGCATATCAATTCCATTTTCTTCAAACTGGGCCTCTCCGAAGAGGGTGACGTGCACCGCAGGGTTAAGGCGGTCCTGCTGTTCCTGTCCGAGCAAGACTGAGGCTAAGGCGGGCCCAAGTGGTGCTGCCACGACACGGCCGGTAGTGCTGGCGCAATGGGACATGTTGGCACGTTCTGGCAGGATGTGAGCTATGCCGGACGAGGCGGTGAGCGTCTTGGTTGTGGACGACCAGGCACCCTTCCGAGCAGCCGCGCGCTTGGTCGTACGGTCGACCTTGGGTTTCGAAGTGGTCGGTGAGGCCAAATCAGGCGAAGAGGCATTGGCGGCGGTCGCCGAGCTCCGCCCGAAGTTGGTCCTTATGGACATCAACATGGCGGGCATGGGCGGCATCGCCGCCACGAAGCGGATCAGCAACGAGTACGGCGGGACGAGCGTGATCCTGCTTTCCACTTATGACGAAGACGACCTGCCGGCAGACGCCCGCACTTGCGGCGCGGTCGCGTACGTTCACAAGGAACGATTTGGCCCAGATGTGTTGGAAGACACCTGGAGGCAACGTCCCGCCACTTAGCTGACCAGCTCTTTTTGGGCCGTTAGGGGGACCCGGCCCGACAGGGTGGTCCCTTGGCCACGAGCCGAGCCCACACGAAGAGCCCCTCCCATGGCGCCCAAGCGGTCTCCCATGTTCACAAAGCCCGCTCCCTTTGCGCCGTTAGCTCCGGCGTCAAAGCCGACCCCATCGTCTTTGACCTCGAACAACAAGGCGCCAGGCTCTTCCCAGACCTTCACGCTCGCGCTCGCGCCTTCACCTGCATGTTTGCCCGCGTTTTGGAGCGCCTCGAGGCAGCAGAAATAGACGGCCGCTTCCACTTCCGGCGGGTAGCGGCCGAGCCCAGAAGTCTCGACGGCGGTTGGGAGAGCGGCGCGGGTTGCCGCAGATTGCAATGCTTCTTCTATTCCCCGGTCGGCGAGGAGGGGCGGGTATATCCCATGCGCCAAGGCCCTCAGTTCCTGCACGGCGTTGCGCAACCCTTCTCCCAGCTCGTCCAGGATCTCGATCGAGGCGGCCGGGTCCGTCTCGGCGAGCCTGCGCGCGAGGCGGACATTGACTGCCAGCGCAACGAGGTGCTGTTGGGCACCGTCGTGGAGGTTGCGCTCGATCTGGCGTCGGGCGGCATCCGAGGCGGCCACTATCCTTGCGCGGGACTCCTGTAGCTGCTCGGCCTGCCGCCTCAGCTCCTCGAGGGTCTTCTGCAGGGCCGAGTCAAGCTCCACGTTGTGCAGGGCCAAGCCCACTTGGCGGGCGAGCTCGGTCAGGACTGCATCGTCGTCGGCTGTGAACTGGTCTCCATCGGCTGGCCTCTCGGCCACGATCAGGCCGAGCACTCTTCCCGAATGAATGGTGGGTGCAACCCGCAGGAGGGAGCCCTCGCGCCCGGCAACCAGGCCAGGCAACCAGACGCTCAGCCACGCGGTGCCGGTTACGCCCGCCCTGGCGACTACCGACTCCTCTTCTGGGGACAGGTGCAGCGAAATAGGGGGGATCTCGGGTACCGAGATCGCGCGTTGGAGGTGTCCTTCCGACCCAGTCCAGACTTCCGCCGAGCTGAGCGAGAGGGTCTTGCGGAGCGACTCGGCCACCTGGAGCAGGAGCTCGTCCATCGGTATCGCACGCGATAGACGGCTGCCGAAGGTGCGCAAGATCGTGTCCGGCGCTTCCCTCGCCCCGTAAACCAACCTGTTGGCGTAGAGGCTCAGCCTGTGGCGAGCCGGCCCATATAGCAACGCCGAGACCGCGGCGCTGACCATCGACAAGACGAGCAAAGCCCGGTCTGAGCGGCTTGGGGTATTGCCAAGGCCGGCGACTATGACAAGGTAAACGGCGGCGACAACTCCACTGAGGCCAGCCAGAGAAACTGTGTGGGTGAGGATGCGGTCGACTCGGGAAGCCAAACGCCGCGTGCTTGACATGGCCACCGCCGCCGCGAACGGGGTAAGCGCCACGGTGGCAACCAACGCGGCGCGGGTCGGCCAGTCGAGCAGGGCGTGCAAGGCGAGCGCGACCAGCAGTGACGCGAGCCCGACGGCCGTGGCCCAGCCGAACCATTGCATCCGCTGGCGTTCCAAGCCTCGTGCAAGTGAATAGCGGCGCTTGGACACGCCCCCGCCGATCAGGACTGCGAGAGCAGCTTCAACGCCAGTTGGCCAAAGGGGTGCGCCTGGCCGGCCGGCCCAAAGCGCAAAACCCAGAGCCAAGCCCACCAAATAACCGCCAGCAACGACGATGCGGCTCAGCCGGCAGCTCCCGTCAGGGATGCCAAGCAGGACGTGCATGGCTGCGATCGGCAGCAGCGCCAGCGCCACGGGCTCCACGAGGTGGGCAACAGATAGCAACCCCGAAACCGTCGCGGCGCCGTGCGCCCGGGCGTCCAGGAGAGCGGCGGCCTGAGTTATCAGCCCACCGAGCGCAGCACCTTCCAGTACGGTCAGGGGTTGGCGTTCTTCGGGCCGGCGGAGCAGAGCGAACAAGCCAGCAAGAGCGAACAACACCACGACCGTGGCCCTCACTACGAGAAGGGCCATGTCGCCGTGCGGGTCGACAATGGGCGCCGAAGCCCCGGTGGCCACGGCGACAACCGCCAGCACAATCGAAGCGACGACTGCGAGGGGGTGCGCGCTGGCTGTGCGGAGAGCACTCTCCTGCCGCGCCTGCACCCTGGCGCTCTCGCGCACCTCACCTAGTTGGCTGACGATGATCGGGGTGCTCATGCCAAAGTCGTCACCGTGTGCGCGCTGGCGCTTTCGGGAAGCGCCGCGACCTCATCGGTTTGCACCCGGCCGTCGCGCATACGGACAATTCTCGTAGCGGGCGCTGCCACCGACTCGTCGTGGGTGACAAGGAGTATTGACTGGCCACCGGCATGGAGCCGGCGGAACAGCTCCAAGACCTCATGGCCGCCCTCGGAGTCGAGTGCGCCCGTCGGCTCGTCGGCGAGCAACAGGGTGGGCGCGTTGGCGAGGGCCCGCGCGATCGCGAGGCGTTGGCGCTGGCCTCCTGAGAGCACGCCAGGCGCGCTTTTCGCCTTGTCCCCGAGCCCGAGCAGGTCCAGCAGGTCACGGGCGCGGCTTTCGGCCCGGCGTCTCCCAGTGCCGGCGATGACGGCAGGGAGAGTCACGTTTTCGAGCACGCTCATGCCTTCCAGCAAGTTGAAAAACTGGAACACGATCCCGATATGGCGTCTGCGCATCCGGGCGAGGGCGCTCTCGTCCATACCCGAAAGGCTCTCCCCAGCCACTAACACTTCCCCCTCGCTAGGGACATCGAGGCCCGCCACGAGGTTGAGCAGGGTGGACTTCCCGCACCCAGAGGGCCCCATGATCGCGACGAACTCCCCTTCGGACATTGAAAGGTCCACGCCCCGCAGCGCTCGGACGGGAGCCGCGTCGGCTTCGTAGGTCTTGCGCAAGCCCCGCGCCACCATGACGTTCATCAGGCCTCCGTTCGGTTGTCCGTGCCGGGCACCTCGGTGCCGGAGTCGTTGTCCCCTGCAATTGTGACCTCCTCGGAGGAGGGAAGTCGCCACGCGCGAACGGGCGCCTCACGTCCCTTGACCAAGGCTGGCGGAAGCTCCTCGCACGGGGGAGGGTCGCGGAGCGAACTGTGGGTTTGCTCGGACAGGACTGTCTGGCCCGGCCCCGCCCATTGCTGTAGCCGCTGCGCCAGGTTGACGGTGTCGCCTACGAGGGTGTACTCGAGGTGTTCTTCCGAGCCAAGGACCGCCGCCGCGACCGGCCCGGTCGTTATGCCGATGCCGAGGTCGAAGATCGGGAGGCCTTCCTCGGCCCATCCCCGGTTGACCTTCCGCTGGGCCGAATGCATGGCCGAGGCTGCCTCAACGGCCTTGCGGGCATGGTCGGCGACAGGCACGGGAGCTCCGAAAACGGCCATGACAGCGTCACCGACGAACTGCATGACGGTGCCGCCCACTGAAACGATGGCCTTGTTCATCTCGGCCCTGTGGGCGTTGAGCTGGCGGGCGAGCACGCTTGGGCTCGTGCGTTCGGCGATCGTGGAGTAGCCGCGAATGTCCGACATGAGCACGCTCACCACGAGGTCCTGCGTCTCCCCAGGCCGGCAGCCGTTCTGGCGTAGCATGTCGGCCACTCCCCCGGGGAGGAGGCGGCTCAGGGTCTCACCCTGCTCTTCCCGGTTTACGATCGCCTCGTAGAGGCCCCGCAAGCGACGCAGCGAATTTTGGCCGCCGCTGCCCGCATCTTCGGCGATCCGCCTGAAGAGCTTCTCGACGGCGTCGGCGGCAGCCGCTGGCGTGGTAGCTTGCGCGGCGGCGATGGCCTTTATCGGCCTGCCTTCAGCCACCAAGTGGAGCAGCTCCTCTTCCGTGGGCGTGAGCTCACCGGTGGCCGTTACGGGGTGGACCATCGCGTCGACGATGACGGGGTCGATAACGGAGCCTCCTCCCGCAACCGAGCGGACGGCACGAGCCAACTGGTCGCCTTCAGCGACTCTGTCTTTGAGCAGGTAGGCGTAACCGGCGGATCCCTTGCCCAGTAACGAAATGGCGTACTCAGGGTCGTCGAACTGAGACAGGACGACGACCCCCGTCCCCGGGTGGCGCATGCGGATCTGTTGAGCTGCCTCGATACCCTCCCGACTGAAGCTTGGAGGCATCCTTATGTCGGTGACCACAACTTGTGGTGCCATCGCGGTGGCTTTTGCGACCAGCTCCTCATAGTCCGAGGCGGTCCCGACCACCTCGAGGTCATCCTCCAGGGCGATCAACGCCCGCACCCCTTCTCTCACGATCAGGTTGTCGTCGGCGAGCAGGACCGTTATCGCCGAGGCCTCGACGGTGAGCGAGCGCGACGTTTGGTCGAGGTCGGAGCTCGGCCCGAGCTCGGCTGCTGTGACCATCTCAGACCTGGTCCTCGCGGCGGTGACGGGTCCTGAGGGTTTCCAACGCCGCGCGGTCGACTTCGGCCGCTCTTGCGAGAGCCAGCTTGCATTTCGTGACGGCTCGCACGCTCGAGGTCCGCAGGCCCCCTTCGAGGAAGGCCCTCTCGCCGTGAAGAGACCCAGGGCCGTACTCGCCAACCCGCTCGCCGTCCACCTCTACCCTGACGACGCCGTCGAGCACAAGAAAAAGCTCGTCGCCGGCGTCGCCTTGTTCGGTGATGAGCTGTCCAGCGTCAAAACGGGATACTTTTGGTTTGCGGGCGCCGGCCATCAGCTGCAGCGAGAGCTGCCGCTCGAGAGCTGTCTCGACCTGGGTCGCCAAAGACGGCGAGTCCTCGTCTCCCCAGGGGCTATGCCTACCAAAGGCTGTTCGGTACCAGGCGGAAAAATCAATGGTCCCGCTCTTTTTGATCAACTTGCCCTCTGAGTCGTAGACCCAATGGCGAGGGAAAGTACTTGCTCCCACGAGATGGTGCTCGACGGTGCCGTCCATGTGGATCTCCAGGGACGCCGTCGTCCACGCCAAGGGCGCTCTGAACTGGACAAACGGTGCCCGCCTTACCCTGCGCGGAGCCGGGGCTCCCGTGCGTCCGCCGCTCGTGTGGAAAAACGTCACCTTTTCTCCCGTGACCCTGGGCGCGGGGCAGATGTCAGGGAGAGGGAAGGCTTGGAATACCACCTGTCTCCCACCCAGCTTCAGGGTCGTCGAGCCGATGAGGCCTCGCCCGGACTGGCCATAGCCCGTAATGCGGCCACCTTTTACCTCGACCCAGGCGCTCAACTGGTTCGCGAACCGGAACTGGTCAGCGGCGCGCAGTTCCTCGAGGTCGGTAACGACATCGGGCGGGGGCGGGTCGTAGTGGGCGATGCCGCTCTGGAAAGGGAGTTTCGTGGTGCCGGCGATCGCTTCCGAGGGGATCCACGAAATCGTCGTAATGGAAGCTTCCGTTCGCATAAACCAAAAGGTAAGTGGTGCGACGCAGTCGCCCAAGGGTGAGGCCCGGTGTTCGGGGGTGGTGCTGACACCCAAGGCTGCGGCCTGGTTGACCCCCTTGAGACCTTGCCCGGGACCGTGCAAACTCGCCGGAGGAGGTCGTTGGGCCAGCATGTTCAAGATGGTCGTTCACGCAACCGCTCGTTACCGGTGGCGGTCGTGGCTGGCCTTAATGTTGCTCGCCGGCTTGGTTTTCGGGCTCGCAACCGCCGTTGCCGATGCCGATGAGCGTACGTTCAGCGACAGTTCTGTAGCTCGGTTGCGCGAAACGCGCCCAGAACGCCCGCTTGCAGTGCTCTTGCAGCCGGTTTATTTCGGTCATTTCAGACGCCCACTGGCCAGATCTGCGATCGCTCGCTGCGCCGCCCAGAACCCGCACATGCCGTGGACGCCCCCGCCGGGAGGAGTGGACGCTGAGCAGAGGTAAAGACCCCTGACGGAGGTGCGGTAATTGTCCCAACGTAGCGTCGGGCGAAAGACGGTCTGGCGCAAAGTTGCCATGCCGCCCCCAATATCCCCGCCGACATAGTTCGGGTTGGCTGCTTCCTCTTGGACAGCTGTCCGTACTGAACGCGCGAGCACGAGATTTTTGAAACCCGAGGCGAACCTCTCCACCTGCGCCTCGATGCGTGGTCCCATGTCGACTGAGGAACCCGAAGGGACATGGCAGTAAGCCCAGAGCGTGTACTTGCCCGCCGGCGCCCTAGTGGGGTCGACGACCCCGGGTTGAACCACGATGCAAAACGGTTTTTCGGGGTGCCGACCTGCTGCGACCTCCGCCTCGCTCGCCGCCACTTCCTCAAATGTGCCGCCCAGATGGATGGTGCCGGCTTCCCGGCACGCCGGCGCTTCCCATGGCACAGGCCCGTTAAGCGCCCAGTCCACCTTGCAGATACCCGGCCCGTAGCGGAAGCGCTCAAGGGCCCGCCGCGAAGAGGGAGGGAGCTTCTCGCCAGCGATGGCACAAAGCTGGCGGGGGGATACGTCGGCGAGCACCGCAGCCGAGGGAGGTAGGTCCGCCAGGCTCGCAACCTCGTGCCTGAGGCGGACCGAGCCGCCGAGGTGCTCGAGCTCTCCCACCAAGGCCGCAGTTATCGCGTCGCTGCCACCTTGCGCGAGAGGCCATCCCCATGCGTGGGCCATGGCGATGAACAACAAGCTGTAAGAAGCGGTCAAGGGGGTGCTCAAGCGCAGCATGGAATGCGCGGCGGCGCCGGCCAAGAGGGCGCGGCCCTCTTGCGTCTTCAACCCTCGGGCTAAAGCCGCGGCCGGGAGCAACCCAGGTAGCCCAAAGCGTGCCATTGTCAACGGGTGCGGTGGCGGCGTCCGGAGGGGCGCGAGCACGGTCGGCAGGACTTGGTCCAAATGCTTGGACAGTGGCGTGAAAAAGCGGCGGAACCTGGGGCCATCTGCTCCCAGGGTGGCCGCAGTCTCCGCAACCGATCCTGAGATGGCAGCCGCGCGTCCCCCGTCGAGGGGGTGAGCAAAAGGCACTTTCGGGCTGAGCATGCGCAACCCCCTGCCCTCGAGGTCGACGCTCCGAAAGAACGGCGAAGCGAGCACAAGAGGGTGAACGGCGGAGCAAGTGTCGTGGCGGAAGCCGGGCAGGGTTAGCTCAGCCGTGCGGCAACCGCCTCCGGCGCCGGCGTCGCGCTCCCAAACATCGACCGCCCATCCAGCGCGCGCGAGCGTGATGGCGGCGGAAAGACCGTTGGGGCCCGAACCGATCACAACGGCGTTGGTTTCTCCCATGCAAGGACGGTAGCTCCCCGGACGCGAACGTGAGAGGGGATGGAGACCTCACCGGTTGGAGGGAGTGGCCCCACCACTTGGCCCAGTGCTGGCACCCCTAACTTCTGCACTACTGGCGCGCCTTTGCGAGATGGTGGCACGAAAGGAGGATGCCAGCCTCCCACCTGGGAAGCGATGGTCCCTCGCCATAAGTTTTCCTTGACCACGAAAATGACCCAGCACCCGCAGGAGGATTAATGAACTTCAGGTGGCGACATCTACGAGGACGAGCGCGCACCGCTGCCATTGCCTTATCTGGGGCGGCACTGGCTGCCGTCCCGCTCAGCAATACGCCGGGCAGCGTCGCGGCGGCCTCATCCGCGCCGAAAGCTGCCGGTACCGTGATTACTAGTCGGCTCGGTCCTTTTGGGACAATGCTGATTGCTGGCTCCGGCAACTTCGCTGGCTACACGGTTTATATGATCACCAGCGACCACGGGGCCCAATCGATGTGCACCGCAACGATTATCAAGACCTTGCCAGGAGGCCCTGGGTCCTGTTCAGGGCCGCCGACTGATAAAACAGCCGAATGGCCGGCACTTATCACAGATGGCACACCTGTCGCGGGCACCGGCGTGAGCCAGGCGCTCCTTGGCTCCCTGTCACGACCGGGGATAGGGGACCAAGTGACCTACGCCGGTCACCCGCTTTACCTTTTTGACAGCGGTCCCGGGCAGGTGACAGGGGAAGGTTGGGACGAGCCCACCCTTCCACCATGGCACGGCATCTGGTGGTTGGTGAGCCCCTCTGGCACTGCTCTGGCATGGCCGGGAACGCTCACGACAACCAATATCGGCGGCAAGTCGGTGCTTGCTGCGCTCATGCTAACAGGTATCGGTTGGGAGCCGTTCCCCGTTTACTCTTACAGCAAGGACACTTCTTCGAGCAGCAAATGCGCGGGGACTTGTGCGGTGAACTGGCCTCCGGTGCTCACAAGCGGTCACCCAGCAGTCGAAGGAGGCCTCAGCGCGAGCGAGGTTGGGACCATTAAGCGGGCCGACGGCACAGAGCAACTTAGCTACCGAGGTCTGCCGCTCTACCTGTTCGCTGGCGAGGGGATCGCTCCGGAGGGCATGACATATGTGGCTACGGGCAATGGCAACGGTGTCAAAGTGCAAGGTGGGACGTTCGACTTGGTCAGTGCGAGCGCAATGTGAAGGTTCGGGCACTTGAGCCCGGACAACGTTGCAGGACAGTGGCGCCGGGGCCGAAAGGCTGCCGGCGCCAGGCTCCGCTCGCGAACGCAGGCCATGGAGGAGGGGCCACGTCGAAGGTCGATGCCACGCACGACTTGCCTCGCGCCGAACGACGTGGTCAGGTCGCTGAGAACGACGGCGGGACAGGGATGTTGCTCGGTATTGTCATCGCAGTAAATCGTCCGGCTGAACGACCGCGGGCGGTAGTGAGATCGCTCAGAACCGACCTGTGACGCTTGTCCCGTACTGCAGCAGCTGCCGCTTCTGGCGGCTGAAGTGCTGGAACGGCGGGAAGCGGCCTCAGGGCTCAAGGCGGTCGTCCCGATCGGGCCTCGCGTCGCCCCTGGTTGCCTGAGATCTTCCTCAAATTGGGCCCCTCGACACGTGCTTTGCGAGAAGACGGCCGTAGCATTTTCTTGTGGGCGGCGAGCGGGGCCGGCGGGCCCATCGTTTTGTGACTGCTGTGGTGAGGCCGAGGCCGCTTGCAGCGGCCGGAGCTTTGCTCGCGGTGGCGGCTGTGCTGACATTGGTAGTCGTGTTGGCCGGTGGCACCAGCGGCGACCGGCTCCGGCAATCCCGAGCAGCCACTGGGGAGACGCCAACTACGACCCGAGCGGAGGCAGAAGCCCAACTCCGAGACGACGTCACCATGGTGCCGCTAAACGGCTCGACCACCCAAGACCTGAGCGGACCAGTTGCCGTGCATGCCACGGGCGCGCAGCTTGAGCACGTTGTAGTCGAGGCTTTCCCGGACGGCCACAAGTTGGCGGGGCAGTTGGACCCGGCGGAGAGCGAATGGTCTTACTCGGGCCAACTGCGGCCCGATACCAGGTACGAAGTGAGCTACGAAGTCGCTGGTAACAATGGTTTGGTTGCGAGCGGTCACGGGACCTTCACCACCTCTTCGGACAACAACGCCTATATCCAGCCCGAAGCACCCCCCACGTCAAGTCCAGGGTCAAACCCAGGTTCGGGCGCGGGGGCCTCGGGAGCTCCATCCACGACCTCCACGCCCACGAGCGCGAACGGCTCCCCCGCTGGTAACGAGGGGAGCCCAACCGGGCCAGCTTCTTCGACCACCGACAACCTCGGGCCCAGCAGCCCAGGTAGCACGAGCGGAGCAACGAGCGGAGCAGGCGGCACCGCACCGACCACCGCACCGGCCTCACTTTCGTCAACGCCGACCACCTCTCCCTTCTCCAGTTCCGCGACGTCCGCTTCGACGCCCACGACGGACAAAACAGCACAATCCATCGCGCTCACGACCGCGTTCACGTCAGCGCCTAGCTCCCCGCCGAGTGTCTCCACGAGTGAACCCGTTACGACTGTCGAGCCGAGCGCAGGAGCCAGTGTTCCCACAACGACCTCCCCCGTAGGTGGCACGGCGACGAGCACGCCCGCGCCCCAGGGCCGCTCTGTGGCGACCACCGGCGCCGGTGCGCCCACGAGCGCCACCTCTGCTGGCAGCACCGGCACAACCGCCATGGGGACCACCGGTACTGGGACGCTCAGTACCGAGGGAGCTACCACTGGCACGGTTGCCTCGACAACCAGCACTGCACCGGGCGCATCGAGCGGTGCGGTGTTACCGACGACCGGTGGCGCGGCCACACCCACAACTGCGCCGGGCAGCACGACCACGGCGACAACAAGCGCCAGCACAACGACCGCCGTCAACACCACAACCACCACCACGCTGCAAACGACCCAGTAACGGATCTCCTATACGCACACCCCGAGCAGGGAGATCAGGCATGTTGTAGTCGTCGGGCTCTGGGGCTGGGTAGTCGACGTGACAACGGCGGCGGTTGTCGTAGGTGCCGCGGTAGTGGTTGGCGCGGCGCTGGTACTTGTCGTTGCCGCAGTGGTCGTGCTCGCTGCCGTCGTGCTTGTCACGTTGCCCACCGTCGTTACTGGACTTGTCGTCGTGGTGGGCGACGTCGTCGTGGTCGTGCCCGGTGAGAGGGTCGTCGTAGAGCTCGGCAACCTGGTGGTGCTTGTCGGGTGACCGGTAGTGGTAGTGGTCTCGGGCTTTGTGGTCGTGGTGGCGCGGGCGGTTGTGGTGGGGGCCTCGCTCGTCGGTGTCGTGGCCTCGGTGGTGGTGCTCCTGGGCTTGGTCGTCGTCGTGGCAGGAGCGGTCGTCGTCGAAGTCGGGGCCGCAGTCGTCGGGGCCGCAGTCGTCGGGGCCAGAGTCGTCGGGGCCGCAGTCGTCGGAGCCGCAGTCGTCGGTGCCGCAGTCGTCGGTACCGCAGTCGTGGTCTCTGTGGTCGGGGTGGACGTGGTGGAGCCAGTCGCCGTACGCGCGGGCGACGTGGTGGGGGCAGTTGTAGTCGCCGGCGTAGTCGGTGGTGGGGAGGAGCTCGGCGGGGCAGTTGCTGTGGTGGACGAGCGAGGAGAGGGCTGGCTCTTGTTCGCCCGTACCGCGGGAGCGGAAGGCGGTACCCCCTGCGTACTGGGCACGGCGGCGGTGGAAGTTGTAGTACCCAAGTCCCCCCTGCTCCCCGAGGTCGGGGGTTGAGCGGGCGGGGATGTCGTAGCCCGGGGCGTGCTTTGCAGGACAGTGGTGGTGCTGCCAAGGTCTGTAACGAAAACCTGGTTCATTGAGGGTCTAATGGTCGACCTGCCATGCCGGCGCTCCTCTTTGGTGGGGCGCACTGCCTGGACAGCGGGGCGCCGTCGAGGTTTCCCGGCTGTGTGCTTATGCAAGGCCATCAGGCTCGGACGGGCCCGGTGCTGCGCATTGAGGTCAACAAGGTGGGGCACGGTCGAGCTACTAGTCGTGGGGAGCACCGTGTGCACTTGAGCAGTCGTGCTCGTTGTAAGAGGCGCCGCCCTGGCTTGTGAAACGGCGTTCCTCGCTGCAGGCAACGTCCCCGGCACTGCGTGCGCTGCCACTAGACCGCCTGCAGCTATCGCGGCCGCGCCTGTGGCAACCTGAGCGCCTGAGACAAGGGCCCGACCCGCCGCGCCGAGCCGGGTCAACAACGGCACGTCTGCCAGCCACGCGATAGGGCCGCCGCTCCACCTCAGTTTCCCGACTGAGATATCGAGGAAAGCTCGGACAATTTGCGGGTCGAACTGTGTGCCGGCGCACCGGGCGAGCTCCTTTCGAGCTGCCATGGCCGTCATTGGCTTTTTGTAAGAGCGGGCCGCTGTCATGACTTCGAATGAGTCCGCCACGGAAACGATACGCGCAGCGAGGGATAGTTGGTCCCCTGAGAGCCCGAATGGGTAGCCGGAGCCGTCGAAGTTCTCGTGGTGCTGCTCGATGGCGAGGCTCCATTCTCCAAGCCAGGGAGCAAGAGGCGCCACGAGACGGCGGCCCTCGAGGGGGTGCTGCCGGATTGTCGCCCACTCTTCTTCTGTGGGGGCACCGGGTTTGTTGAGCGTATCGGGATGGACTGTGAGCTTCCCAACGTCGTGGAGGAGCGACGCCCATCTCAACCGGTCGCGGTCGGCGAGGGGCAAACGTAGCTCGTCGGCGATCATGTCCGTAAGAGCGCGCACTCTCTCGGAGTGACCACGGGTCCGCCGGTCATGGCGGCTCAAGGACGCCGCCAATGTGAGGATCTCTTCGGCCACAACCGCGGGGACTGCGCGACCCCTTTCAGCCTCAGAGCGAGGAGCCCTCTCCAGCTCCCGCGTCATGCCGGCGCGCCACGCCACTTTCAAGCGTTTTGGTGCCTGGTCCGGAAAAAGCATCGTCATTTTGAGGAGCGCGGCCATTGGCAGAAGCGGCCGGCATGCGCGCTCGCCGATCACGAAGGCAATCGCCGAGACGGCGAGGACGAGGGCCCACCACGCGACAGACCCGACAAGAGAATGCCCCCGGTGGAGAAGATGCCCCGTAACCAGGGCCGTCACTATGGAAATCCCTATTGGCGCCGTGAGCGCCACCCCAGCGACCAGGGCGCTCAACCACTTGTGAGCGCGCCAACGATCCGATTGGGCCTTTGTGCGCTCGTGCAGAGCTGACTTGAACGGGTGCGGGAGCGGCATCGGTCAACAGTCGACAAGCACCCTATCGACCAGGCATGAGAGTGCCTTTAGGTTGACCGAAAAGCGCGCTGCGAAGCACTCTTCCGTGCCCGGCACTCGCCCATGCCTGGCCGTTGCTCAAAAGTACTCAAGAGTTGCCGATGGTAAGCGAGTGACAGCTCAACGGGAAGGTCCCGCCCCTCGCGCTGGGCGAGCGTCAGCGCGCGTTCGTTTAGCTCCACGGCAGGACGGGCCGAACAGCTCGAGTGAGCACGAGGCAACGACGACAGGGACGGGGCCCGGGTTGTCGCGGCGCACCCCGGTAGACCTCTCTGAAGCCGCCTCCCAGGTGACCGCCGCCGACCATCCAGCCGCGGCTGGCCAGGTAGCTGCCACCGACGGTGCCTCTAGTCTTGGGAGCGCCTTGCGGCCAAGACGTCGCGCGGTGCGCGCCGCTCGCCAGAAAACTGTCCCCAGCCCTCAGGTGGCTGCCGTCTTACCAAGCACCGAGCTGCCAGAGGCACCCGCGCCCCCCCGGGGAGCTGTCGTGCTCGCCCTTGGCAGGCAGTACTTCCACGACGGCACCGTTGGCCAGGGCCATTACGCGAACGAACTGCCCCCCACCTTGGTCGCAGCCGTCCAGAGCCTGCAGCTGTTGTCGAGGGCGATCCTTACCCAGTGCGGCGCGAGCGTGAACGGTGAGATCACCGTGGAATCCGGTAGCTGGTGCCTCCGGCTCGGGCCGGGGGTCGGAGAAGCTCAGCTCCTCGGGCCAGACGGCGTGCAAGCCGTCGCGCCGGCCCATCCAGAAAGGCGCGCCCAACAATGGCTCCGCGGTATTGCGGCGCTACGCGAAGCCGACCACGCCGGTGCGCTTTCTGCCTTCGAGGCGGAGGCCGTAGACGCGGCCGAGAAGGGTGCACCTCAGCGTGCGGCCGTCGCCTATCGCGCCGCCGCGGCGTCCGCGCGTTCCAGCGGCCGGTCAGACCAGGCCAATCGCTTCCTGCGACTTGCTGGGAAGTACTACTTGGAGATCGCCGAGTCACCGAGCACCCTACCCCAAGGGGTCTTTAGCGCTTATCGCGAAGCCGCACGCGCTTTTTTGGACGCAGGGAACCTGCCATTGGCGCAACAATGCCTTAGTAAAGCCCTCACCGTGGGCGGTGCGCTCGGCCTTGTTGAACAAACCTAGCCGCCACGATGAGGATTTATCTGTCCACGGAAGGGACATACCCGTTTGTGCTGGGTGGCGTCTCCACTTGGGCCGACCTATTGGTGCGAGGCTTGGAGGACTACGAGTTCCATGTCGCCGCGATAGTCGACAACCCCTTTCACCCACTTGCCTTTAAGCCTCCCCGCAATGTGACCCTGCAGGCTGTTCCCCTCTGGGGTTCGGAAATGATAGACGAGTACCTCTCGGTCCCCGGTTCGTGGCGAAGGGCGCTCAGGACCTCGCGGGCAGAGGTGCGGAGGCGTTTCCTGCCCTGCTGGGAACCGTTTGTCGACGCGTTGGCAGTCCGAGAGTCCCCGAGCGCAGCGTTGGGCGACACGTTGGCAGAAGTCGCCAAGTTCGCGGAGCGTTACGACCTCCGCAAGGCGCTCGCGAGCCAAGCGACATGGTCGGTCCTCTTGGAGCGCTTGCGCTCCAATGCCCTGACGGCACGGGTCAGTTCCAAATCTGCGATCGATTTCGGGCGGGCATTGTTCCGCTTCCTCCTGCCGTTGTGCGCACCAATACCCCGCTCGGACGTGGCCCACATGTCCGCCGCCGGCCTTTGCGCGCTGCCCGTAATCGTCTCCAAATACCGGTACGGGACGCCCGTTCTCCTTACTGAGCATGGGATTTACCTCCGCGAACGGGTAATGGCATCCTCAGCCTTGGGAGTTGAGGACAAGTTCCTCCTAGTGAACTTCTACCGTGCCGTCACTGAGCTCGCGTACAGGATCGCGGACGTCCTGGCTCCTGTTTGTGCGTACAATTCTAGCTGGGAGGTAGCGCTCGGCGTCGACCCGGGCCGGATCCGGGTGGTCCACAACGGCCTTCCCGGCGGCGAGCTGGCTCACCTGGGCCCTGTGCTTCCCGCTGGGCCGCCAACGATCGGTTTTATAGGTCGGATCGACCCTTTGAAGGATGTAGTTACCCTCTTGCGGGCATTCGCTCGTGTCCACAAGGAGCTGCCAGAGGCGAGGTTGCGGCTCTGGGGACCGGCGAGCTCGCCGGCCTACATGAGCGAGTGCCAACAGGTGGCAGCCGACCTGGGGCTGTTGAGAGCGGACAGCGGCGGCTCCGCTGGGAGCCGCGGGGGCGCCCGGCATGGCCACCCGCCAGTGACATTTGAGGGACGCACGAGCGACCTGCCTACTGCTTATGGAGCTTGCCATGTAATAGCGCTTTCGTCGATCACTGAGGGCTTTCCTTACACCGTTGTGGAGTCGATGCTGGCGGCCAGGCTCGTGGTGGCCACTGACGTGGGCGGGGTCCGTGAGGCAATCGGGACGGTCTCTGTTGGGCCACCAGGGCTGGGCGACGCCAAGTCGGCGAGCAGCGGTACCAATGAGCAACCCCAAGCGGGTAGCTGGGCGGGAGCAAGGAGCGACCTCCTTGTGGACCCCGGGGACCCGCAGGCACTTGCGAGGGCTCTGCTGAGGGCGCTCCGGGCGCCGGAGAGACAACGGCTCGCAGTGGCTCTGGCACTGCGCGAGCGAGCCCAGGCACAGTTCAACGTGAGCAACTTTCTCGGCGGCTATTCGGAGGTTTACCAGCAACTGGCGGCGCGGGGCTCGCAGCCTCTGGCTGGGGCAGTAGGGGCGGCCTGATGGCGGCGACCGCAGGACTGGGGAACAGGGGCACCGGCGAAGCTTCCGCTGCGGACGGCTTCGGCTATACAGCGGGGCTCCTTGGAGATGAACAAGAGGCGGGCGACCTCGATGAGCTGAGGGCCGTTGAAGAATGGGCCACGATGGGCGGCTTCGGGGATGGCGCAGATTTCGTACCCGGAGCTGGCACTTTCTCGGGCGAGCGTGTCGACGGTACCGCGGCTGGCTTTCGGCCAGAGGAGCACGCTTTCCTGGGGTTGGCGGAAGAGCCCTTTGACAACGGCGACCTTCCTGTTCACCTGGCTGCAGCGACCGTGCTCACGGCGTGCCCGCACCCCCTGAGCGAGCTCGAAGTTGCCGTGGTGCTCGAGACTTGTGGCTACAACCACAACCGCGTCCAGTCGGCCGGAGCCGGGAGCTTGATGGAACTCGCGCGAGAGGTCTACGCTCTGGTGCCCGTCTACTCTCAGGCCAGCCGTGGGCCAAACCGCCAGGCGCACCCAGATGTCAGTGAAGGCTCACGATGGCGGAGAGCCATGGAGGCTGTAGGCGCCTTTTCGCGCGGCCTTCTCTTTGCCGCGCCCCTCTTGGCCAGCCTCACCACCATGCTCGTGGTCGGGACGTCGTTTTGGTCGTCGCGGGTAGAGCTCTACACCCTTGCGAGCGCGTTGACGTTATTTGCGTGCATAGCGCTCATCTGTACTGGGCCGTTCATCTACGCGTTCGTCCGGCGCGGTTCTTTCTACATGGCATTTCGAGATTCCGGCATGTTGGCATACGTGACGCGCCGTGCGCTTGGTATGGGGATGCTCGTGTCTGTTGCCTTCTCAATAGCGACTTACGTGGCACGCAACGACCTCGCTTCGCAAGGGTCGCCCGCGGCCAACCGGCTCGGCCTCGCCGCCGGCATCTCGATTGCCGCGCTCCAGGTGGGGCTTTCTCCCTTCTACCTACGCAACACCTTGCTGCCGATGCTAGCCGTGATGGGTAGCGGGGCGACCCTTTTGGTATGGCACGTGACGCATTTGGGTGCGTACGTCGACCCCGTGTACCTCGCTGTCTGGCAGGTTCGAGAAGTCGCCTTTATGGCGGTGGCCACCTGGTTGATTGACGCCTGGTGGGTGATGCAGGGCGCTCGTCCGGGCCGCAAGGGAGCGCCCGCGCGGCGGCTGTGGCTGCCCTCGGGAAGGGCCGTCGCGAGAGCCGTAGCTCCTTATGCAGCCTTTGGTTTCGCATATTTCTTACTTGTGGCATTCCCGCAATTGGTCAGTGGGGGGGCTTGGTTGGGCCGCTACAACTTCAATGGCGCCTTCTCTCTAGCGAGTGGCGTGGCCTTGGTCTGTTTGGTGCCCGTAGCCGGCTTCGGGAACGTGGTGGCGATCCAGTTCACTAACCATGCCCTGCCTGCTGTCCTCGCCCGTGAACCGGTAGCGGCAGTCGAAAAGGCGCGGTCGTTGCTCGCCCGGCAATGGAGGGCCAAAATGGCCCTTGCTGTGGCTGCGGGCCTGGCCGCAACGGTGATGATCGACCTCGTCGTGCCAAAACTTGCCTACGGCTGGCTGGTGGCGCACGGGATGGCGGCTTCTTCCGGCCTGCTCTATATGTGCACCGCCGGTTTTCTCTTCCTGTCGATCGGCACCTTTGCCTCCCAGCTGTTGTTCGGCATGTCTGCTGCCAGCCATTCGGTGGTCGCGTCCCTTGTTGGTGCGGTCGTCCTCGTGGTTTGTTCTTTGGTCTTGAGCATCTCAGGCGCGACTTCCCTGGCTAATGCAGCCGCGATCAGCTTCCTAGCCGGGTGCGCCGTCTTCGCAACCCTCGCAGTTGCTGCCGACGCCAAGGCCTTTTCCCGCGTGGACTTCACGTGTTACCGCGCCCTCTGAGGATTAAGCGCCCTCGGGGCCAGAACTCGACCTTAGGCGTCAGCGCGCCCCTCACTCCTCATCGCGGCTTGCGTTTTCAGGCCACAGTCGCTGCGGTCATACTGGGCGTCAGTGTCGTTGCCCTCTCGAGCTGGCCGAGTGACGTCCCTGCGCGACCTTTACCCGCGCAATTGCAACGTCTTCGGTCGGGCTTGGTGATGGCTGACCCGCTGGACCACCAGCTCAGCGCATCGGACCTCGGCGACCAGTACGTGCTCGACGGCAGTGCCGGTGCCCGCCTCGGGTGGGCTTACGAAACGAGCTCGGGGCTCCTCGTCGGGGTCAAGGCGCATTCGGGTTGGGCGGGGTGGTTCGCAGTTACGGTGCATGCTGCCGGGCCGAGTGTTGCCTGGCACACCAACATGGCAGCAACCGCCTTGCCTCCAGGCACAAAAGGAAGAGGTATCGCTGTCTTTGCTGTTCAGACCGGCACTACGCAACGAAGCGGCGCGATCAACTACATCGTCGTCGGGGCTCTCACGGTAAAGCGCGAGTACCGCTGGGTCATTGGTTATGCACACGGCATTGTTGCGGGAGCTACGACCAATTTGCTGTGGAAGTCGCGTTGGTACCCCGACGGGACGGCGGCGGCGTTCATGCAAGCGACTCCTGTCACTGTTGTCACCAATGGCTACCACAGCGTGGCGGTCTGGATCGGCGGGAAAGAGGTCCTCCACCGCGCTCACCTCGCCATGGACATCCCCCCTCCCTTTCAAGCTTATTTGGAGGTGCAGAGCTCAGCTCCCGCCTACGCGGCGAGGTTTACCAACTTCTGGGTCGCAGATGAGGCGCCCCTGGAGGTAAGCGGGGTCGCCGCACGATCACCCGTGTCCCTCGTCGGCGCGGGGGGCCATGTGCTCGCTCGGGCAACTGCCAACGCCTCGGGCATGGCTCTTCTGTCGCTGCCCATGCCCGAACTGGCCGGTACTGGGGCGCTCCGGGTCAACTTGGTGCACGGCGGGCCCGGACGGGCGGCTGGGACCTCCCGTTCGCAGGTGCAAGTGGCTTATTCGGGAGGCGACATCTTGCATTTCGGCCATTGAGAGATCCTGGGCGCCGGCTGGCACAAGGCTGTTGAAGGGACGCGGTTGTGCTTCGTTACCTCAGGGAGCGGGGACAAGCTCGCGGCCTACGTAATTGAGGAAGAAATCGTTCTTGTTGTTGAAGTAACTGCCCTTCAGGTCAAGCATCACCGCTCGGGGCACGCCGTTGGGGCCGACCTGCAACAGGCAGCACTTGCCCGCCTGCATGTACTTGGCCTTGTCCGCAAAGTCGGGGTTGTTGGGGTCGAAGAGGAACTCGCCGGTGCTGTCGTTGACATCCAGGTACCAGGTGGAGGTGGTCGGGTGCTGAGGCTTTACGCTCCCGGTGCCCACGTTTGTTTCGCTCTCGAGGGGCTCGCCCAGGCTTTGCAACATGTCGACGTACTCTGGGTCGCTCAACGGGCTACCGTCAGCGGCGGTGATGGAGACCAAGTCGACGTCCCCGGTGATCGACTTCCATGTACCACTGCAAACCATGCGTACGGCGTTCCAATCAGTGCAGATCTGGGGGATCTTGGTACCCCGGGGCCCGTCGGCCATCTGGAACCCGACGGTCTGCGGCTCTTTCACGTAGGGCTCCTCAGGGTCGATGTGGTTCTCCTGCCAATGCCAGTCGAGGGTGAGCTCCTTCTCCTTTGCGGCGTTGTCGAGATTTCGCACGTAACCCGAGCCATCGTTGACCCATTCGCCGAAGCGCTGTACCCAGCGGTCCTGGACCTGGTACCACTCGGGGCTGCCCTTTTCCACGCCCAAGGAGAGCATGTCCGACTGGAGCTTCTGCAAAGCACAGGCTGCCGCACAGGTGCTAGACAGGAACACCGGCTCTTTGATGAGGACCTGGCCAACAGAGCTCACGGTCTGGCCATCTATGGTCACGTCGGAGGGGTAGCCGAGCCACTCGATGTCGAGGTCGCTCACTGTCTTCAGTTTGATAGCAGCAGGTTTTTCCACCGCGAGACCTTCTTCTAGGAGCTGAATGGCCTCGGAGGCTCGGGAGCGGAGGGTGACCACCACGTGGTTTTCCTTGCAGAAGGCGATCAGGTCGGAAAGGTTTTGAGAGGATATGCCAAAAATATTGGCTGCGTCAGAGAGGTCGAGCACCATGCCGGGCTTGAGGTCCGCCATTGCCCGTACCGCCCGTGACAAGGTGTCGGCGTCTTCGCCGGTCCCGATCGTGCTATCGACGAGCTTTGTGCCCTCCGCGTACTCGGACGCGTCGGCGGCCTCGAGCGCGGTGACCATGCCCGGTACCCGTGCGATCGTGGCGTCGGCGATCGCTCCGGTCACCACCTCCGGGTCGACGAACAGTAGAGCGGCGTTGCCTCCGAAGTTGGTCGAGTCGTCAGCCCACGTGGTAGCGGCGCTCTCCCAGTCCCCGTTGTACCAATCTTGCTCGAGCGTATTGAAGTGCTGGGACACGGCGGCGTCAACGCTTGCCTTCAAGTCTTGCACTTTTTTCAGCAGGAAGGGGGCCTGCTTGTAAATGAGAAGGAGGTTGTTGGTGACAGCGTTGTCGAGGAGCGCCATTTCAGCAGGGTCGTCTTTGGCCTCCTCCCAGAGCTGTGCCTCGAGGTCGAGGTAGTTGATCAGCCCCGTCGGGACAGCCATGACGCCTTTGGCGAGCAGGACGGGCAAGTCGTAGAAGATGCCGTGCACAAGCCCGTAAGTAAGGTGGTAGATGCCCTGCAACGCACCTTTGCTGATGTCATAAGTGGCTAAATAGCCGTTGTAGGGCGTCTGGTCGGGGGCGCTATCGTCGATGCTGACGGTGATCTTGTCGGTGGAACCCTTCGCCACTTCGATAGCGTCGGGGTTGATTGGTTCGAGGTCGTCGTCGCCCTTCAAGACGAAAGCGCGCGGGGCCCTGAACTGCACGTAGGCCCGGGTACCCCCGGAGACCTTCTGGCCCCCGTCGTTCGTGCCGAACGTACGGCTGGCTACGGTGGCGATCACCGAGTCGAAGACCTGTTCCTCGCCTGGCCGCAGCACGACGATAGGAGAGGGTGCGGCGGCACTCATTGAAGAAAGCTGTTTCTGGATCACCCCACCTACAGCTTGCAGTGACCCTCCGTCGGCGTTGCCCGACAGCTCGGGGTAGATGGGTGCCACGACCACCGTTTTGCTGCCGGAGAGGTCCTTCAGCGTCACTTGCTCACTGAACGACGTCCCGGCCTTGATGAGGTCGTTGCCCTCGGGCGACTTGGTGTTGACCGAGAGGCCTTTTTCGACCTTGAAGTAGAGGATCCCGCTCAGCTCGAAATCGACGCCTTCAATGTCCTCGCCCCCGACGTTGACCACACGGTTGTCTGGTGTGGCGGTTTCTCCTGCGGGCGCCTCTGGGGCGATGGTGCACTGGCCGCGGTCGAGGATGAAGTTGTACTGGCCGTTTTTGTCTGTTGTCGTGCTGCCGCCGCTCGGGCACTTGGCGTCGACGGTAACCCCCTCGGCTGGGTCGCCCGAGCCGGCTATGGTGACCGTGCCGCTCACCTCCCAGCCGTGGTCGAGGACGTACACCATGCCACAGGAGGACCAGCTACCGAACGGCGAGGTACCGTCTATGCACACCTGCACCCAGTCGCTGCTCGGGTACTCTGCGCGAACAACACAGGACGACCCATTGGCCCCGCAGCCCGAAACGACCGGGCCGACAGCCGACAGCCCCCAAGCCCAGTGAACGTTTCTGGCGGGCCCTCCGCAACCGTCTGTCGCTGGCCCGGCGCTGGCAGTAAGCAACTGGCCTACGTGCACCACATTGGGCCCCGACGACAGGGACATCTGGGCACAGCGCGAGTTGAAGGCGCCCCCCGGGTACGAAATGCCTGGGTAGGGCGGTAGGGACTCGGCTCCAGCGGGAGCCACATCTATGGGCGCGAGGACAACGACCGTGCTCAGGCTGGCAGCGAGGAGCAGCATTGGCAGCAGGACCGACGTCCACCTGACCCGCGAGCGCAAGCTCATGGAAGACCCCCTCTCTCAGCAGAGGCGCAGCAGGGCGCCCCGCCCGGTTGCGATAGCGGCCGGGTAATAGAGATCCAAGCAGGCATGCGTCACAAAAACGTCACAGAACGTCACATCGCCTAGCCGCCACACTGCTGCACGAGGCCGCCGTGCTCCCTGGACGTCGTCGAGTATGCTACTGGTAGTCGTGGAGCGGCAACGAACGATCCCCTTTGAGGGGGCGAGCAATTTCCGGGACCTCGGCGGCTACCCAAACGCACGGGGCAGGCGCACCCGCTGGGGAGCCGTCTATCGCTCGGGAGCGCTGCACAAGCTCACCGCTGCAGATTCGGTAGTTTTTCAGCGTCTCGGTGTCCAGGCGGTTTTCGACCTTAGGGGAAACACTGAGCGCGCCCAGCAGCCCGACCCAATGCCTTCGGTGCACCTGCCTGTCCAGGACGAGCTCCCCGAGCACGAAATGGCCCAACTGCTGCGAGCACAAAGCGCGAGCGAGGCCGAGGAAATCATGTTCGGCATCTATCTTGACTTGCTCGAAGAACGCGCCCCGGTTTTCGGTCGTCTGCTCACGGAACTGGCAGACCGGGCAAAGCTGCCAGCGCTTTTCCACTGCGCCGCAGGCAAGGACCGCGCTGGCCTGGCGTCGGCACTGTTGCTATCTGCGCTCGAGGTCGACCGGGAGAGCGTCCTTGCCGACTACGAGCTCACGGGCGAGCTGATCAGGGAAGAGTTCGCTCCCGTCCGTACAGCGTTGACCACTGCCGGCGCCTCCGCTGGAGCCATCGACGTCATGCTGGGGTCCCCCCGAGCGCCGCTCGCGGGTGCCCTCGAGGAGATCGACCGACGTTACGGGGGTGCGAAGGAGTACTTGCACGGCCCGGCCGGCCTCGAGCCAAGCACGAGCAGCCGGCTCCAAGAAGTACTTACTGAGCCTTTTGAATAGAAGTCGATGATGGGCAGCTTAGTGATCAAGGCGGGCCCAGGGAACTCGTTTCCCATTGGGCTAGTTCCTTTATCAGGGTCGAGCGCCGGTGGGGCTCGATGAACGCGGCAGCGATCCCGTTGCTCGCCAGTCGGGCGAGGGCCGGGCGGTCCAGGGCAAAAGCCTCGACGAGCTGGCGGTAATTTTCGCCAATGTAGCCACCGAAGTACGCCGGGTCGTCCGAGTTGATCGTGACGTGTAGCCCGCGAGCGAGCATGTCGACGACAGGGTGGTCGGCCAAGCTTGGGAAAACTCCGAGCACCACGTTGGAAAGTGGGCAGACAGTAAGTGGGGTCGCTGCTGCAGCCAGGCGGTCCACCAATGCCTCGTCCTCTAGGCTGCGCACACCGTGGTCGACGCGAGAGACGCGCAGGAGATCGAGCGCTTCCCAGACGTACGCGGGTGGGCCTTCCTCGCCGGCGTGCGCTACACATCGCAGGCCGGAGGCATGTGCCAAGGCGAATACCGAGGCAAACTTGGCCGGCGGGTTGCCCGCCTCAGCTGAGTCCAGCCCCACCCCGATGACAGGGACATCTAGGCGAAGGACCCGCCGCAACATCGCGATCGCCTCTTCGGGGGTGCGGTCACGCAGGAAATTGACTATCAGCCCGCTTGTGACACCGAAGTCACGGGCGCTTGAGCTCACGGCTTGGCCGACGCCTCCGAGGGCCGCTTCCAGGGGGATGCCTCGGATGGTGTGGGCCTGGGGGTCGACGAAGATCTCGACGTGGCGTACTGCATCTGCGCGTGCCCGGGCGAAGTATGCCCGAGCGAGGTCATAGAAGTCCTCCTCGCGACGCAACACGGCTGTGTTCTCGTAATAGAGGTCCAAAAAGTCGCTCAAGTTGGAGAACCTGTACCTCGCGCGAAGTCGCTCGACGTTGCCGTAGGGAAGCGGGATCTTGTTACGCTCCGCGAGTGCGAATATCAGCTCGGGCTCGAGCGTGCCCTCTATGTGAAGGTGCAGCTCCACTTTGGGCAGCGTCGCGATGTCGGCGTCGCTAGCCGGGCCCGAGCCGCTTGGCGCTCTCACGATGGCGACCTCAGGGGCCGAGAGGCGGGAGGGGGCGCGGGCCTGCCTCGACGGGCTGCGCCGGTGGCTTGCCCGCTCCGGTCCCGCCCTCGGGACCGGGCGTTGTTGCAACCTGGTGCCTCAGTCTGCCGGGCCAATGAAGCAAGGAATCTAGCGCAGATCAAAACGGCTCGACCAAGCCCAGGTGGCAACTGCGGCCGTCACTACCCGGCAGGCTGCACAGGTGGGGAATGGCGAGGCGGGGGCTAACCCAGGAAATAAGTGCTCCTAGCGAAAAAGCCGAACATTGTTGGGCCATCGCCTTTATCCCGCTCCCTGACGTTGGTACCCTCCGAGGTAAGGCTCACGAGCAGCGTGCCTTACCAGGAAGGTGGTCAAGTGGCGAAGAAGATCCGCAGCAACCGGCTGAAGAACGGGCGCGTGGCACGGCTCATTTACTCAGGCACTGCATTTTTCGTGATCGGCAGCGCGGTGGCCGTTCTGGGCGCTCCTATTAAGTGGGACGGGATCCTCTCGGGGATCTCCTCGCTCCTTTAAGGGCCCACTGACCTAGTCGACAGCTTCGTAAGCTGCTTTCTAATGCCTGCTGCGCCACCGGGGCCCCTGGACGGTAAGCAGGTCGTCCTTACCGGCGCTACCAACGGCATAGGGCTTGCAGCGATAGGGCAACTGGCTGCCAGAGGAGCCAATATCGCGTTGGTGGCTCGCGACCGCGAGCGGGGCGAGGCTGCCGCTCGAAGAGCGCGGGAAGCAGCCAGAGCTGGCGGCCACCACGTCGTCGTCGACGTCGTGGCCGGTGACCTCAGCTCGCAGGCTGACGTTCGGCGCTTCGCATCCTGGGTCGTGGCCCATTACCCGAAGGTAGACATCCTCATCAACAACGCTGGGGCTAATTACTCGCGCCGGCGGGTGACTAGCGATGGCATCGAGATGACGTGGGCGCTCAACCATCTCGCTCCGTTCCTCCTGACGACCTTGTTGCTCGACCGGATGGGCGGCTCCGCTCCCTCACGTGTCATCACAACCGCCTCGGACGCAAGCCGCGGCGCTCACATTCCCTTCGATGACCTTGACGGAACGAAGGTATACTCCGGGTTCGCGCCGGGGAAGGGTTTCCGTCGTTACGGCCAGACCAAGCTCGCCAACATCGTCTTCACTATGGAGCTGGCGCGGCGGGCCAAGGGGACCGGTGTGAGGGCGTACTCTTTCCACCCCGGCTTGGTTGCCACCGGTTTCAACCACAACAACGGCCTCGTTGCGGAGGCGGCGATGGCCGTCATAAAGCCTTTCGCGCGCCGCCCAGACGAGGGGGCCGACACCTTGGTCTGGCTCGCCGAGGTGCCGCTACCTGAAGTGGCAAACGGAGGCTACTTTTTCGACCGGCGTGAGCATCAGGCGCCAGCAGGTGCCAAGGAACGGGAGGTTGGCCCGCGCCTCTGGGAGATCAGCGAAAACCAGGTCAAGGGGAGCGAGCTGAGCGCCGGTCCGGAATTTTCGTAAGCGTACAGAATGTTGCAGACCTAGACGCGAGGACGAGCGGTCCCAGGGGGAGGTGGGAACACATGTACGCTCGGGCTGTAGTCAGTTACGCGATCTCCTCGTAGGAAGTCAGCGGGCTATAGCTGGAGGTTCCTCCCGGCCGGGACCAGCGGGGGGCGCGCCGCCAACACAGCGTCGGCCCACTTAATAGGAGGTTCTTACGTGACAGATTCCATCGACCCAAAGGTCCCACCAAGCGGGACCGGTTGCGCGGAGTGCCTGGAGTCGGGTGGTTGGTGGCTGCACCTACGACGGTGTGCGCAGTGCGGCCACATTGGATGTTGCGACAACTCGCCCAGCCAGCACACGACTGCGCATGCCAACTCGTCAGGGCACCCGGTCATCCGCAGCTTCGAGCCGGGAGAGAGCTGGTTTTGGGACTACCGGACCAGCCAATATGTAGACGGGCCTCCTCTGGCGCCCCCCGAGCACCGCCCTCAGCACCAGCCCGTACCGGGACCAGCCGGCCGTGTGCCGGCCAATTGGCGGGACCTTATCGTGCAGTCGTAGAGACGGCTGCTTTTTTAGGTTTTTGTCCGGTTAGGGACCAAGGTCCCGGATACTTCGGCGCGGCTCAGTAGCGGTCATAACGGACCGAGGGAAAAAGGACCGGGAAAGTCCGGGAAAACTCGTCCAGCCGCGAGCTCGGCGACGCATGGAGGTCCCCTATGCCCAACCTGTCCGCTCGTCTGGGCCAGGCTCGTAGAGCGACTGCCGCTCGTACCCTTGGGTCTCGGGCGTCACATGGCCCAAGGGCCAAGCGCCACTGGCGCCTCCGGCAACTGGGTACCGTTGGCGTCTCGGGCGTTCTCATCGGCTCGCTGGCCAGCGTCGCCGTGACTTCGGACGCCTGGGCGCAGCTCACTACTTTGGTCACTAATTCGTTCACGGGCAATTCGACACCCGCAGGACAATGGGTACTGCCTGAAGGGAGCAACGTCGCCTGCCTGACGGCCGGGCCGCAGGTCACGTCATCGTCTGTCCCCAACTGCTCGCCGACTACGGACTCTTCCGGTTCGGGCGCACTTCGGCTCACCACCAACGGCGGGAGCCTGGTCGGAGCCGTTTTCAACACCACGAGCCTGCCTTTTAGCCAGGGGCTCGACATCAACTTCGACACCTACCAGTTCGACGGGACGGGGGCCGACGGCATATCCTTTGCCCTTTCGGTCACCAATCCTGCCAACCCGTCCCCACCGGCGACCCCGGGCCCGGTTGGCGGCTCGCTCGGCTACTCGACGGACCAGAGCGAGGCTGGACTCCCCTATGGGTACCTCGGCTTCGGCTTTGACGTCTTTGGGAACTTCCACAGTTCGAGCTACGGCGGCACCACCTGTTCCACCACGAGCGCCGAAGCCGAGACCGTCACCGTGCGCGGTCCCGGCAACGGCACCTCGGACTACTGCATCCTGGCGTCGAGCGGTGGCCTCGGTACGGACGCTCTCGACGTCCCGAGCGGCCAGACTCACAACAGCAGCGACATGGTGCCGGTCGAGATAGCTCTCAACCCGACGGGCTCGTCGGTCTCGACGCCGACGTCGGGGCTCACGGTGCCCGCCGACGGCTTCCTCGTGGCCTTTACGCCGATCGGCGGCACGCAGCATACCCTCACGGGCACGTTGCCCGACCTGAGCGACTACAGCTCGCTCGGCTTCCCCTCGAGCTGGTTCAATTCCTCGACCGGCTACCCCTACCAGGTCACCTTCGGTTGGACCGCGTCCACCGGCGGCTCCAACGAGTACCACGAGGTCAACACCCTCGCCTCGCAAACTCTCAATGGCCCGTTGCCCACCCTCAGCCTGAGCGACTCCGACTCGACCGGCGGGGCCCTGAAGCAAGGGAGCGACACGAGCACTATCACTCTCATCCCATCGGTTTCCACGGCTAATGAGGCCTCCGCGCCCACAGTTACCGACACCTTCCCCACCGGGGTTGTCCCCGGCACCCCGACCGGGACCAACTGGAACTGTTCTGCGTCATCGGGCCAGACAGTGAGCTGCACCTGGACGGGCGGGACCGAGGACGCGGGCAGCTCTTTCCCTTCTATAAGCGTCCCTGTGAGCGTGAGCTCCTCGGCGACCGCAGGAGCGGGCAACGACAGCGCCAAGATCTCATCTGACGACGCCCTCGCCGCAGTGGCGCAGGACAACTTCACCGTCGAATTGCTTCCCGGCGCTCCCACCAGCCTCTCAGGGTCGGCCAAAGACAGTTCCGTAACGCTTTCCTGGGCGGCGCCGGCCAACGACGGCGACAGCGCCATCACAGGCTATGTCGTCACGCCTTACATAAACGGGACGGCGCAGGCGGCGCAAAGCTTCAACTCGACCGCGCAGACCGAGACCGTGACGGGGCTCACGGCGGGAACGCCCTACACCTTTGCGGTCGCAGCGGTCAACGGGGTGGGCACCGGTCCCAACTCGACGCAATCCGGCATTATTACGCCGAACGCCAGCCCAACCATTACGACCCCCAGTCTGGCTGACGGGGACACCACCGTCGCCTACGACCACGGGATAAGCGCGACGGGAGGGACCGGCTCTTACACGTGGTCAGTCACCTCAGGGGTCCTGCCGCCGGGCCTCAGCCTCAACTCGAGCACCGGAGCGGTCTCGGGCACGCCGACAACGACCGGCTCGTACCCGTTCACAGTCGGCCTCACCGACCAAGGCGGAGGTAGCACGAGCCACGACTACACCATTGACGTGGCCAGCCCGCCCGACATCACGACCGCCTCGTTGCCGGGCGGCGATATCGGGCAGCCCTACTCCCAGACTGTGGCCGCGACGGGTGGGACGGCGCCGCTCACGTGGTCGATATTGAGCGGTGCCCTTCCCGCTGGCCTGTTGCTGGGGAGCTCCACGGGGACAATTTCGGGGACGCCCACGACGGCGGGTACCCAGACGTTCACGGTCGAGGCCACTGACGCCGTCGGCGCCACCACTTCGCATGCCTACACGGTGAGCATCGCAGACGCCGTAGGGATTGCCACCGCCTCACTGCCGGACGACGACGTGGGCGTCGCCTACGGCCCTCAAACCCTGGCCCCGAGCAACGGCACCGCCCCCTATACCTGGTCGATCGCATCTGGGGACTTGCCGACCGGCCTCAGCCTCGACCCCGACAGCGGAGAGCTGACGGGCACGCCGACGACTGTCGGCACCTATGACTTCGTTGCCGAAGTGACCGATGGGGCGGGCCAGAGTGCCACCAACGCCTACACGGTGGTCATAGCGTCGCTGCCTTCGGTCACCCCGTCGTCGCTGCCCGGCGGGGAACAGGGAGTTGCCTACAGCCAGACGGTGGCTGTTTCTGAGGGGACCGCCCCGTACACCTGGTCCTTGCAAAGCGGTAGCGTCCCTCCGGGCACCAGCTTCAACACGAGCAACGACACCCTGAGCGGCACGCCCACAGCCGCCGGTGACTACAGCTTCACGGTCCAGGTCACGGACTCCGACGGCCAGTCCGCATTGCAGGCCTATACGGTCGATGTCCAAGCTGCCCCATCCATCACGACGATTTCTTTGGCCACCGGCGAGGTGAACGCAACTTATGCACCTCTCACGCTCACTGCGACCGCTGGCACAGGTGCCTACAGCTGGTCAGTCAGCGGCGGGGCACTCCCGGCTGGCCTGACGCTCGACTCGGGCACCGGCGTCATAAGCGGGACGCCCACCAGCCCGGGTAGTTCGGACCTGACGATCGAGGTCACCGATGCGGTCGGGGGGACAGGGACGTGCGCGTACACGATCGATGTCGTCGCCGACCCCGTGGTGACGACCGCATCGTTCCCAGGCGGCGAAGTCGGTGCCTATTACAGCCAGGCTGCAGCCGCCTCCTACGGGACTGCGCCCTATACCTGGTCCTTGGCATCGGGCAGCCTGCCGCCCGGGGTCAGCCTCGACGCCAGCGGGGGGACATTATCGGGCACCCCGACCACGGCGGGCAACTACACGTTCGTACTCAGCGTAATGGACCAGGAGGGGCAGGGCGCGACCAGCACTTCTTACCGCTTAGAGGTAATTGCCGCTCCATCGATCTCGCCCGCCAGCCTGCCCGGGGGCGAGCTCAACGTCGCTTACAGCCAGGCGCTCACCGGCTCTGGCGGCACGACCCCGTACGCCTGGTCGCTCGAAGGTGCCAGCACGCTACCCCCAGGCGTCGACATCGATGCCACCACAGGGCTCATCAGCGGCACTCCGACAGGAGCGCTCGCCGTGGGGACGGACGACTTCACGGTGGGGCTGACGGACGCAAATGGGGTTGTCGCACAACGTAGTTACGTGGTCTCGATAGCAGCCGACCCGTCCATTACCACCGGCGTCGATCTCCCTGGCGTCCAACTCGGCAACACTTATACCGCAAATCTTTCTGCCACCGCTGGCACGGCGCCTTACAGTTGGTCGCTCCCGAACGATAGCCAGTTACCGCCTGGGCTTAGCTTGGGCGCCAGCTCCGGCGCAATTACGGGCGTCCCGGTCCAAGCAGGCCAGTTCAGCTTCACCGTAACCGTGACGGACGCAAATGGCCAAAGCGACACCCAGAGCTTTGCCATCGCCGTCAGCCCGCCTCCTGCCCTGAGCCCGCTCACGATCTCGATCGGTGCCGGTCCCGGGCCCTCCGCTAACAGTGAGGGCAGCGGGGCCTCTGCGCCGGGGCCGGCCAGCGGCCAAGTGGGCACTACGTACACGCTTTTGCTGAGCGCCAGTGGAGGTGACGGCGGGCCCTACTCGTGGACCATGGCCGGTGGCACCCTGCCACCCGGTCTCAGCCTTGACGCCAGCAATGGGACGGTCAGCGGGACGCCAACTGCCAGCGGGAGCTACACGTTCACTGTCGCTGTCACCGACGGCGCTGGGCGCCTGGCCAGCCTTACGGTCACGATCGTCGTCAGCGCCGGTCCCTCGAGCCAGGCAGCCGCCGACGTGAACGAGCAAGCGCAGTCCGGTTCACCTTTCAGCGGCACGCTCCCGCCGCCTGGCCCTGGCAACGGCAATTACCGCTGGTCCATAAGCTCTGGCGCACTGCCGGCGGGGCTCGTCCTGGACCCTGCTACCGGTACCGTGTCGGGGATGGCACCGGTCCCGGGGACGTACCACCTGGTCCTGCGAGCCGTGGGCTCCGGCGGGCGTACCTATTTCGAAGACGTCACTTTTACTGTTCTGCCCGTGGCTGTCAACGCCCGCCCCATCGCTTCCACGCCCGACGGCGGGGGCTACTGGGAGGCCGGTGAAGACGGCAGCGTGATGACTTTCGGGGACGCCCACTTTTACGGCTCGCTGGCAGGCAAGCACCTCAGTTCCCCGGTCCTGGGCATCGCTTCGACGCCCGACGGACGCGGATATTGGCTTGTGACCTTCGCCGGTAGCGTATATCCCTTTGGCGACGCCAAGTTTTACGGCTCACAGCCGACAGCCAAGCTGGACAAGCCAATTGTCGGCCTCGTCGCTACCCCTGCCGGTAAAGGCTACTGGCTGGTGGCCGCCACGGGCGGTGTGTACTGCTTCGGGGACGCGCACTTCTACGGCTCCATGGCGGGGAAGCGCCTCCGCCAAGACATCATCGGGATGGCACCGACGCTTCTCGGCCGGGGCTACTGGCTGGTTGGCTCCGACGGTGGCGTTTTCTCCTTCGGCGACGCGCACTTCTACGGTTCGATGGCGCAACGCCGGCTAAATGCAGGTGCTGTCGGCATGGCCGCCACACCTCGGGGCCGGGGGTACTGGCTCGTCGCTTCCGACGGCGGGGTGTTCAGCTTCGGTGACGCCCGCTTTTACGGTTCCATCCCAGAGCTCCAGCGCCCGGGCCACGTCCTTGCCCACCGTCGCCTCGATGGGCCCATAACCGGCATCGTCGCCTCCCCCGACGGGCGCGGTTATTGGATGTCTGCCGAAGACGGGGGAGTTTTCAACTTCGGCGACGCCCGCTTCCGGGGCGCAGGCACCGGGCACCTGCGGCAAGCCCAGCCGTAAGTGCTAGGCACCGTGGCCGGGTACGTCGGTATGGTCGGCTGCAGGGTGCTAGTGTAGTGGTTCACTTTTAGGTGGTGATTGGTTGTAGCGCCACCCTGGCCCGGCTGACCTTGCGCAGGATGTCCTCGGCGCTGGCCGTCCATACAAATGGCTTGGGGTCGGCGTTGTAGGCCTGAAGGTAGTCCTCGATCGCAGCCACGAGGTCGGGGACAGAACGGAACACTCCACGGCGTATGGCCTTTTGGGTGAGCTCTCGGAACCACCGCTCCACCAAATTGAGCCACGAGCTCGATGTGGGCGTGAAGTGGAAGTGGAACCGGGGGTGCTTGACCAGCCAGGCTTGGACGTTGTCGTGGCCGCGGGTGCCGTAGTTGTCGGTTATGACGTGCACGGCCAGGCCCTTGGGGACTTCGCGGTCCAGCTTTTTCAAGAAGTGCAGGAGCTCGTTGTTCGTGTGCTGGGGCAGGCATTGCCCGAACACCTTGCCCGAAAGCACATCCAGGGCGGCGAACAACGTCGTGGTGCCATTGCGCTTATAGTCGTGCGTCATGGTGCCCGCCCGGCCCTTTTTCATGGGCAGGGACGGCTGGGTACGGTCCAAGGCCTGGATCTGTGATTTTTCGTCAAGGCACAAAACGACGGCCTTGTCCGGTGGGTTCATGTAAAGCCCCACTACGTCAACCAGTTTCTGTTCAAAATGCTTGTCGTTAGACAACTTGAATGTTTCTACGCGGTGGGGCTGGAGGCCCCGTCCCGACCAGATCCGCTGCACCGTAGTGGCGCTCACGCCCTGGGCCTTGGCCATCGACCGGCAGCTCCAGTGGGTCTCGCCCGCCGGCTTGGAGCTGGTGGTGGCGGCCACAATGGCCTCCACTTTTTCATCGGGGATGGTGGGCTTGCGGCCCCGGCCCTTGCGTACCTGGGCAAACTTGGCCAGGCCTTCAGTGGAGAAGCGTTCACGCCAAGACACCACGCTCGTCGGCGACACACCGAGCCGGGCCCCGATGGCGGTGCTGGCCACTCCTTCAGCCGCCAGCAACAGCGCTCTGGCCCGTACCACCTCCCGGTGTGGCGCCGTTGTCGACCTGGCCAGGGCTTCCAGTACCTGGCCTCCCCGTAGTATCCAGCGCAAAAGCAACGATTAGCCGCGGTGTGAGGTCGGACCTGGTCGGAGGAGACTGCGGGGCCAGTGCCTTGGTCCTTAGGGCGTTGGGACTGGTCAACCGGTCGCTGGGCCGCGCGTTCGAGCTTGAGTACGACCCGGCGGAGCTCCCGGTCTTCGCACATTGGGTAAACCGGCGCGCCGGCGATTACGTGGTGGGCCTCGAACCGTCAACCAACCACGTGGAGGGAGAAGCGGCGGCGAGACAAGCGGGAACGTTGACCTGGCTCGACCACGGAGAAAAACGGGCCTACCATTGCTCTTTCCGTTTCCTGCGGGTTTAGCTGGCGGGTGGGGAGGTGAAGTGCGGTCTATAGACAGGCTCCGGGGCACGCTAACTGGGACGCCAATCGACCACCTGGCGGCCCAGCCGATGCTGATGATGTTTGCGGCCAGCCACTCGGGCATCGCCTACATCGATTACACGAAGGACGGGCGCAAAGCGGCCGAAGCCCAATTAAAGGTGGTCGAGGACTTTGGCGTGGACTGCGTCCTCATGTGCTCCGACCCCGCCCGGGAGGTTGTCGACATAGCCGGGGAGGGGAGCGTGAAGTGGCTGGTCGACCAAGGCCCGGTGATCCTCGAGGAGAGGGCCGCGCTGCTCGACAAAGGCCGCCTGAACGAGCTCAAGGTGCCCGATCCCTACGCCGGCGGCCGGATGCACGACCGCATCAACTCGGAAGAGATCTGCTTCGCTCAGCTGAAGGGCGAGACTTCTATCGTGGGCTGGGTGGAGGGCCCTTTGGCGCTCGCTCAGGAGCTCCGAGGGCTCAACAACATAATGAGGGACTTCCTTGACGACCCCGCCTTTGTCCACGACCTGATGGCATTTACTTCGGAAGTCGCCATCGTTTACGCGGCTGCGCAAGTCAACGCCGGCGTCGACACCATTGGAATGAGCGATGCCGCAGCCAGCATGATAGGGCCGCGTCATTATGGCAATTTCGTCTTACCGTACCAGGAGAAGGTGTTCCGCGCCGTTCGCGAGAGGTGCCCGGGCACGGTGCTCCGCCAGCACATGTGCGGCAACGTGAACCGGCTCGTGCCGCAGATGGCGACGCTCCCCGTCGACATCTACGAGGTCGACTTCGGCACCGATCTGGCGGCGGCGAGGGAAGCTTTCGGGCCTGACCGGGTGTTGCTGGGCAACGTCTCAACTGTGACAGACCTCTTGAGCCGCGACCCGCGCGACGTTGAGGCCGCTACAGCCAATTGCCACCGCATTGCCGGGCCTCGCCACATCGTGGGTGCCGGTTGTGAAGTTTCGCCCTTGACGCCACCGGCCAACTTGCAGGCCATGATGAATTTTGCCCGGGAGCATAAACCGGGTGAACTGCTCAGTTCTAGTTGATAAGTGCTCCGTTAGGTTGGAGCCATCGGGGGGTGAACGTTCGCTGCGAACTCAGGATCTTGCGGCGAGGAGCCCATGTCACCTGGCCTTTCGGGACGGCCCGGCATGGGGGAGCTCTCGCGGTACTGTGAGCGACTCGAGGTATGCCCGCCCGTGCCCAAGGTCGGCCCAGCGGCCCACGTAAGATAGCGCCGCCAGCCCCCCCGTCGGGAGCCCTTCCCGGAGGCGGGCCAGGCTGCGGGGTTCGCCGTCGCCCGAGAGGTCCATGGCCAGCTCCTGCAAAGTGGGGTTGTGGCCTACCACGAGCACGGGCTCCGCTTGCTCGGGGATCTCGCGCAAGCGGTTCAGCAGGTCGGCCGGGGTTGTCCCGTACAAGGCGTCCTCGACCAGAACGACGTTTGCCTTGCCGAGGACCGAAGCGACGGCTTCGTAGGTCTGGATGGCGCGAGCAGCAGACGAGCACAGGACGAGGGCGGGGGAGAAGCGCCGTTGGCTCATGTAGGCCCCTATGCGCCGGGCCGCCTCCGTGCCGCGAGGTGCGAGAGGGCGGTCGTGGTCCTCAACCGACGGGTCGTCCCAGCTCGATTTGCCGTGTCGGAGGAGGTAGAGGCTTTTCAACTCGGTGCTCAAAGGGTGCCTACCGGTCTGGAAGTATGGCAGCCTACAGACCCACCGGCCCGTCTCGCGGCCGCCAGTTCAGGGAGGGGGTTCAGATTTGAGCGTTCACTAGGGCGCTCGAAGGACCTCACCTAACGACATGGGCCTCGTCGCTGTTGTCGGTACCCGCTCGGTCGGTGTTGCGCGGTAGTCTCTTGGGTCGGAGGCAAAATGTACAGCGTCCTTTCGATTTTAGTTCTTGCGGGTCTTGGCCTGATCATCTGGGCCATCGTCGATGTGGCAAGAAGACCGTCGCTTGTGTTGTCACCCGGCGCCAAGGCCGGGTGGATCATCGGGCTCGTTGCGGGAACCCTTTTCTTCGGCATCGTCGGCGTGATTACTGCAGTCGTCTACCTAGTCGTTATCCGGCCTCGGTTGAGCAGGTTCACATAAGGTTGAGACCCCGAGGTTCAAATTCCCCCTTCGGCGGAGGCGCGCCCAGCAAATCGGCACAGTGCTCCGAAATGCCCTCATGCTCCTTGAGGGTAAGGGCGGTGCGCAAGCTTTAATGGGAGTTGATAAATCGAGGGGTTCCCGGGGTTTTCCTCGCACAGTACAGTGCGATACATTTCCGCCTGACGAACGCGCCAATAATACCGAGGTTGTGTAAGGACGCTACTGCACCCGTTGACCCCTGTTACCCGCGCACGAGAACAGGCGCGTGACCAAGTTGAGCAGGCGCGGGCCCGGTCCCGCGCCCTCAGAACGAAATGAAACGGTCCCCGGTCCGGTCAGCGTGACGACTGAGAGACCGTCCGAAGGACCGGTCTGCACCCCTGGTTTGGAAGTCTTGTCCCGAGGAACTCCGACCTTCGACCTCGGGCCGATTGTCAAAGCGCTGATCAGCGATCGCCCCCTATGCATGAAAGCGATGACCAGAGCTTCGATGGTGGTCGTCACCTAAGCCGAACGCTTCTTCTCGCACCTCCGCCAGTACCAACATACCGCGAGGAAAGGGGCTTGCTGCAAGGGCCTCAGACGTGCTGACAATGCTCGGGGTCGGCCCACTGGCCGAGATGGCAGAGGAAGGAACGAGATGAGGGCGTGCCAAACGCGAGTTCCGACAAAGCCCGTCACGCCGCAGGCCCAGCCGACCACCGAACTGCAAGGGAGCACGGCCAGCCTGGAGGTACCACGATGACCGAGCGCTGCGTGCTGGGCCTCGAAGAGGTCGACAAGACGCAGGTCGCGCTCGTTGGCGGCAAGGGCGCGCACCTGGCGGAGCTTTCGCGCATCGAAGGCATTTTGCGTGCCGGCTGGCTTTTGCGTGACGACGGTCGCCTTCCGCCGGGCAATGCGGGCAATGAACGACGCCCCGTTTGTCGACGATCGGCTCGATCGGCTGTCGCGCCTGGGGCCAGGCGACTGGGAGGCGTCCGCACGCTCAGCGCCGAGATCCGCCGGGCGATCGTAGGGACTGCAATACCTGACGGTCTGGCGGCGGCGATCACCCGCGAACTCGCCCGGCTCGGCGAGCGAGCCGGCTACGCCGTCCGGTCGAGCGCGACGGCGAAGTCGTCTCCAGGGCAGTCGTGAGCAAGCGGCTGTCTATCGAAGCCTTGCCGGCTGGCGGGACCCACACGATCAAGGGCCTGGTGATGGAGGTGGGGGGTCTCATGACCCACGGCGCGGTGATCGCACGGGAGTACGGGTTGCCGGCGGTTGTTGGGGTGGAGCACGCAACCCGGCTGATCCGCGATGCGCAGCGCATCCGCGTGCATGGGACCGACGGGTACGTCGAGGTCCTACCTTAGGTGACCAGCGCCGACCGGTCCTTGGCGGCCGCGAGGGATGTTGCGGTGCAATCAACCCTCGACCTGGTGCGCGGGTACTGAACAACCGGTAAGTGCCGTTCTGGCGCGATGATTAACCGTGCCCGAACAGCGCTTCGAACTAGCCGCCGATGTGAGTTCCGATGATCCGCAGGCGATCGAGCCTGTCTTGCGGGCGGTTGCGGGCTTGAGGGTTACGCCTCTCGCTGATGGCTTTCACATCGAAGGTACCATGCTTGGGCAGAGCGCTAGGGACCTGAACAGGACGCTCCTTTCTGCGCTTCGCAGGGCCGAACGGCGAACGCGTATCCGATCGCGGTGGGCCTTGGGCGATGCCACATTCCGCTTTTTTGACTACGTCCCCAAGAGCTGACCGGCTGCCGGGCACTCCAGGGTGCGCGCAGGGCGAGACAGGGGTTATCCCCGGCAGTTATGGCGTAGGTAGGCTTGCTCCGTCTGCGCTCTAGCCTCGTTATCCGCTAGTCGCACGCCATGGCCGCCCGCCTTAGGAGGACCCCGGTACCTCAGTCAGCCTCAGCGCCGATAACAACGGAAAATTGCGCCGCTGCTAAGGGTACCCCGGTAGTAGCGGGCTCCCCAGCATGGCGCGCAAGGGCCGCCACCTTGCCCAGCGGTGAGCCTCGGGCCGCCTCGGGTGGGCGAGGCGCCAGCGACCTGCATCGCGCATGAGGTCCTTCCTGTGCTCGGAGCCAACGCGTTCGACCAGATAGGGTGCACGAGGCTCGTCGGCTCGTGGTGCCAAGGTTCGAGGTGCGTGCCAACGTTCGACGGCCGGGCGGGTTCCCGAGGCCCTCGGGCTAAGTCGTGGTCGTCGTGCTCGTCGACGTTGCCGGCGTGGTCCTGATTGCGGGGAAGCTCCGAGCCCACATGGCGTCGATGCGCTGGGCAAACTTGGAAGCGCATATCGGGGCAGAGGACGCTCCAGGGCTCAGGCACATGGCCGCCACGAGGTAATTGGCAGCCCCGTCAACGGTCCGGGCTACGGCACTGCCAGGGTGGCGCAAGTCGGCCGCCACCTGTGCCTGGCTCAGGTGCATGAGAGGAGTGACGGTGGAAGGGGAGCCGATGACGAGGAAGTGGTCGCCAATGTCGGTAAAGGGGATCGCGCCGGCTGACTGCGTGTAAGGAGCCCGGTCGTACTTCTCTACGAGCGCGTTCACGCTCGCCGGGTACGGCTGTGACTCGTTTTGGGACGACTGGAAGGCCTCCTGGGAGATCTCGAAGGCGTCCAGTTTGAAGTACTTGCTCACGTAGTGGGCCCCGGTGAAGCTCCAGCTCTTGAGGCCTGGGTCAACGTCGCTCGGGGACGATGACGCCGGGCCGCCGAGCCGGCTAAACGTCCCGAACTGGGACAGGGCAACTTGGAGGGGCCAGTTGCCCAGGGCACAGTACGGGCACCAGGTTCCTCCGACATAGGCCACCTCGACCTTGCCTTCGGCAGTGAGGACGGGTTGACCGGGCGGGAGGACAGGGGCTGATACCCCGCCGGGGATACCGACGTTCTCCAGGTCAGCCGCTGGTACCTTCACCTGCTGGACCGCGGTACCGGGCCCGGCTTGCATTGCGCTCGCGGCTGCAGCCACCGGCTCGACGAACCCAGTCCCCGGGACGGCAAGGGCCGCCAAGGCCAGGGCTACAACCGTGCCAGTAGCGGCTGCGTTCGGCCATCGGGAGCGCAGGCGGGTGGTCTTGGTGGCGTGCCGGGGACCTAGTTTGCCCCACCGGGTGGTCGTGTTGATGGAGAGCACCCGGTCAGGCGTGGCAATCGGCGGTGGCGGCGGGCTCGGTAGCATAAGTGCTCCTTTGCACGAACTCAGCTTCCTGGGCAGGGCAAAAGAGAAAAGTATGGGTGCTTCGACCTTCCCCACATCAGGTGGTAACCCTGATCTTTTGCACGCCGTCCGGAGGGAAGCCCCGGGGTTGCTCCTATGTGGGGGCACCCAGAGCCGCCAATATCGTCGCGTGTGCGGCGACGCGTACCCACTTCTCAGGCCTGTTGTCGCTTTGCGCGCATGACGGGTACCGCCAGGTGGCCGGAACTGTGACCCGCTCGTTGCGAACCGTGCCGGATGTCGACCCCTCTCCGCGCCCCTTGAAGGGGCCCTCAGCACTGAGTCACATTCCGGTCGGGAGTTCCTCGGCCTTGTCGAGCTGCTCGCCGCGCTCGAAGAAGTCATTCGTGAAGAGCCGGGACGATGAGCATGCCCCTTGGCCCGGATCGGCTGGTGAGAGTCATGGGCGGTGCGCAAAGGTAGCCTGCCTCTGTGGCAAAGGCCGCGATCCGGCTGCTCGAACGCGACCATGAGGTCGACGTCATCACCGGGGCGCTCCGGGCGGCCGAGGCTGGCTCGGGATGCGTCTTAGTGCTGGAGGGGGAGCAGGGGACCGGCAAGACATCGTTGCTTCACTTCGCTGTCGAAGAGGCCCGTCGCACCGATTTGACAGTCCTCTCCGCCAGTGGCGCGGAATGGGAGCAGGCTTTCGGCTACGGGCTCGTGAAGCAGCTGTTCGACCCTCTGCTGACGGGCCTCCTCGAGTTGGACGGGCTTTGGGAGGGCCCAGGTGCGCTCGCTGCGCCCGCGCTCGGCTTCGGCGGGTCGTCACCTCGTCAAGCCACCTCAGCGCACGGCCTCTACTGGCTCGTCCGGCGCCTTGCACGGCGGGCACCCGTGCTGGTCTGCGTCGATGACGCCCAGTGGGCGGACGTCGAGTCTCTTCAATTCCTGCTCTACCTCGTCCGTCGAGTTGCCGAGCTGCGAGTCGCGGTCATGGTCGGGTGGCGCTCTGGCGAGATGGGCCCGGCCAGCGCTCTCCGCGCCGCGCTCGAAGGCGGTGAGGGAGTCACCGTACTGGTCCCGAAGGCCTTGAGCCGCGCGGCGGTCGCCCTTGTGGTCAGCGATGAGCTGGGTAGCCCCGCCGGCGCCGCGCTCGGCCAAGCTTGTTTCGAGGTCTCTGGGGGGAACCCGTTCCTCACCCGAGAACTGGCTCGTACCCTGGCTTGGGGGACGACCGGCCCTGATGGCCCTCCAGTGGAGCGGGCCCGTCAACTGTCGCCCCTCGCGGTTTCTCGGAGCGTCCTGGCCCGGTTGGCCCGCCTCCCCGAGACCGTCAGACAGCTGGCCGTCTCCCTCGCCGTGCTCGACCTCGATGCCACAACGACACGCGTGGCACGGCTGACAGGCACCGACCTCGCTTCCGCCGAAGCCGGGTTGCAGCAACTTCTCGATGCATATATCTGTGACCCTGCCCAGCCGATCCCCCGCCTTCGTCACCCGCTCACCCGCACCGTCATATACGACCAGGTGGCACGCAGCGTGCGAGGCGACCTGCACCGCCGAGCTGCCGAGCTGCTCGACTCTGAAGGACTGACAGATCGTGCTGTGGCCCACCTGTTGGTCTCCTCGGCGGCCGGTGCCGGCTGGGCGGTGGAGCGGCTAGTCGCTGCCGCTGCCGCCTTGCCCCACGAGGCGGCGGTGCCGCTGCTCGAGCGGGCGCTCGCCGAACCTCCCTCGCCTACCCAACGGCCCACGGTGCTGGTCGCCATGGGCGAGTCCATGTTGCGGGCTGGGCTCCCAGGCGCGCTGGAGCACCTGCAGGAAGGTTTCGCAACGGCCGTGGGGCCCGACCTCCGCTACCGCGCCTTGCACTCGGTGGTGCGGGCACTGCTCCTCTCGGGCCGAGCCGACGAGGCGGCGGAGCTGGTGGAGGCCGAGATCTCCATGCTCGAGCCGGGCCGGGCCGAACAACGGGTGCGACTCGTGGCTGAAATGGCCGAGCTCGCCATGGTCTCAACGGAGCTTTATGCTCGTGCCCGCCCGCTCCTAGAGGAAACCGCCAAGGGCCTAGGCGGCCAGACCACGCATGAGCGAGCAGTGCTTTCGGCGCTTGTGGCCCGACGCTACGAACAGCTCGACACGCCGGTCGGAGCGCTTGCCGACCAAGCAAAGCGTGCCCTTGGTAATGCCAAACAACGTCTCGCCGATCGTCGGTCAGACTCTCTGTGGCCCTCGTTTGTGTCCAACGTGCTCTGCCGGGTCGATGAGCAGCCGTTCGTCCGGGACCTGGCCGGCGCGGCATTGGCCGACGCGGGCGTCCGGCGCTCCGCCTTGGCTACCGCCTTCGCTGCCGGTGAGCGCGGACAGGCGTACCTGCTGATGGGTGCCCTCGGGCCGGCCCGACAGGACCTGGGACATGCCCGCTACTTGGCCAAGTTGGCCGGCGAGTACCTGGCGTTGCATTTCTTCGTCGGCCTACTGGTATGGGCTCTCGTCGAAGCCGGCCAGCTGGCTGACGCTGAGCTCGTGTTGGAAGAGGACGGCCTCCTAACTACCACCGCCACGCCCGCCAGCCCGCTGCTGTTCGGGCGGGCAACGCTCCGAGCGGCTCAAGGGTGCTACGACGAAGCAGCCCGTGACATCCAAGAGCTCGAGGACGAGGTCGCCCGCCGCGGCGTCCCCCTGCCGGCCATCGGGTGCCGGCCCCTCAAGGCGCGCTGCCTCGTTGCCAGCGGCCACTCTCTGCACGCGAGAGAGCTGCTCGAAGAAGAACTGAGCATCGCGCTTGGCTTCGGCGTCGCTAGCGAAATAGGGATGGCCCGACGAGAGCATGCGCTCTTGTGCGCTGGCGAAGGCCGCGTGGCAGAACTCGCGCAAGCTGAAGCCGACCTGGCGCCGACCCCCCGTCGCCTTGAGCACGCCAAGGCTCTCCTCGAGCTAGGCTCAGCCTTGAGGCGCTCCAGCAAACGGGCCGAGGCGCGTGAGCACCTCTTGTCGGCGCTTGAGATAGCGGACAGCTGCGGAGCCGAGCCCATCCGGCAACGAGCCCTTCGAGAGCTAAGGATGCAGGGCGACAGGCCGCGGCGAAGCGAGCGTCACGGCCTTGAGGCGTTCACGGCGACCGAGCGGCGAGTTGCTGAGCTCGTAGCCGACGGGCTCACCAACGCCGCCATTAGTCGGCTACTGGTTGTCAGCCCCAAGACGGTCGAAACTCACCTCAACGCGGCGTTTCGCAAGCTTGGCATCCACCGCCGTACGGAGATCGCCAACGCGCTCCGCTCCAAAACCTGAGCCCACTGCTCTGCTACTTCGTGGGGCTCCACCCGTACCTGTGCCATGGGGGAGCCGCCCGACACCCCCATCAAGCGATCAACGGCTTGGTCCGCTTTTAGAGTGCCGGCGTTCGTGCGCGTGCTCGACGACCTTGCGGTGAACGGAGGGCTCTCCGAGGTCATCGCCGGTTCTGGTTGTCGTACCGGTCGGCACAGAACTGGGCACTGCGGCTGCGAAAAGCCGGCGCGGCTTTTCTCCGCAGCCCCAACGGGGTTCGAACCCGTGTCTCCACCTTGAGAGGGTGGTGTCCTAGTCCACTAGACGATGGGGCCAAGTGCACCAAGTCTAGGCGATGACCTGGTCACGGGCCCACGGGAGGTGGGCAGCGCGCCGGCGTCGTGGCGCGCTCGGGCATTTCAAACCGAACGCATCGGCTTTGGGTGGCCGATCGCGTGGAGAGTGCTTCGCTGCGCCCCGATCAAGATCTCTCTCGGCGGTCTGGCGCTACCTTGGCGCAACACAGGGGTGGAAAAGGTACATCTAGCGCGGCAGGTGCACTCGTTAACACCCAGAAAGTGCCGCAGTGCCACCCTCGGAGGTTTGCCCGTCCGTGCAGTCAACAGGGCCGGTTCCCCTCGTGGCGCGAAGGCTTGCAACCGCAAGGCTTAGCGGCAGAGGCCTTCCCTGTCCGGCAATGCCAACAGCCTCTGTGCTCGCTCCTTGCTGATCTCGTCTGCAGGCAGGTAAACGACCATGAAGGTTCCCGGGTGCGTCCGCGGTGCGAAGCTGATCGTGTTGAAGGAGACATCGCCGACTTCGCGATGCCGGAACACCTTCACGTAGTCGACCGGCGCCGCCACGTCCTGGCTGTCCCAGAGCCGAGCAAACTCATCACTTTCCTGCCTGAGCGTTGCCACCATTTCGACCCAGGCCGAGTCCCTGAGGTGCCGAGCGTAATCTGCCCGAAAACTTGCAACCATTCGCTGAACCGCCGCTTCACGGTTCACAAAAACGGCGCAGCAGCCACATTGCTGTACTCCCATACGTAGCGCGGCCCGCAAAGTATTGCGCTCCTTTGGCGGTAACGCCACTAACCCTGGGAAAAGGGCAGCGAAGGGAGCGTTCCAAGCGAGGATGTCGTAGAGGCTGTTCCGAACGAAGCCGGGCAGCGGCACAAGGCCGTCGAGGACGGGCTGGAGGAGGTCCGGAGGCGCCTCAGCGATCTCCTCACCGATAGCGGTGTCCCCGAGGCCCGCCAGTTGAAAGAGATGCCGGCTCTCCGTGCGGTCCAAGTGCAGAGCCCTAGAAACCGATTCGAGGACGCTCGCGCTGACGTTGATCGGCCTGCCTTGCTCGAGCCAGGTGTACCAGGTGACACCGACGCCCGCGAGCATGGCGACCTCCTCCCTCCGCAGGCCCAGGGCCCGGCGGCGCTGCCCGGGCATGAGGCCTACCTGCTCGGGTTGGACGCGCTCGCGCCGGTTACGCAGGAACGCAGCAAGGTCGCTCCGCCTCGCGACACCGACGGTACCCCCGCTGGCAGGCAACGGGAGCACCGGCTCCCTGAGAGGAAGCTCGGCAGGTTCCGAGGCCAGGGCCCCGTCCGCCCTTGGCGCACCCTGCACCAAGGGCGTGCCCGCCACCAGGGGCAGATCCCGAGCTCTTGAGGCGTCCCGCACCAGAGAAAGCCCTCGGCCGCGCTTGCGGCTCGGCCTGCCGGTGCTGTCAGGGTCGTTCACGGGTCTTAGCGTCACGGGCACCATTCTTGGCAGCCAACCGGTACTTGTGCCAGGTAGTCCTAATACCAGTATGAAGGGGCTCTCATCTGTTGGCTCAGGAATGCCCCAGCATGGGCCCATGAGCGACAATCACGCACGTGCTGCGGACGCCCGTCAGGTCACGAGGGTGGGCCAGGTCGGGGAGCCATTGAGGTCTGGAGCTGTCCTCGACGGTGGGCAGGCTGCTCACATGACCAACCGCAACCTCGTCCAGCCATCCACGATGACGCGAGATGGCCGGCCGGCGCCCCAAGTCATGCAAGCCCTGCCCTACGTGCGGGACAAGTCCCAGCCGGCACAAGCCCAGCCAGCGCAAGCCCAGCCGGCACAAGCCCAGCCGGCACAAGCCCAGCCAGCACAGCCGGGCGCAAGCACTGCGCGTTCGACAGCCCTCCTCGCGGTCCTTCTCACGGCGGTCTTCATGGCAGTGCTAGATGTGACCATCGTCAACGTCGCCGGGCCGGTGATGGAGCGCAACCTCCACGCGACGGGCGCTGAGCTGCAACTGATCATCAGCGCCTACACGATGGCCTACGCCGTGCTGATAGTGACCGGCGCGCGGTTGGGCGCAATGTTCGGGTTCAGGCGGGTATTCCTCGCCGGCGTTGCGGTTTTTAGCCTCGGCTCGCTCGGCTGCGCGCTGGCACCCGATGCGCCCGCCCTCATCGGGTTGCGCGTGCTCCAGGGGGCAGGGGCGGCACTCATGATGCCGCAAGTCCTCAGCCTTTTGCAGATGACCTTCAGCGGTCCCGCGAGGCCAAAGGTATTTGGCCGGTATGCCGCTGTCATCTCGAGCGCCTCTGTTTTCGGGCAAGTCGTGGGGGGCGCCTTGTTGAGTGCCAACCTTTTTTCTGAGTCCTGGCGCCCAGTTTTCATGCTAAATGTCCCCATCGGCGCAGTCCTGTTCTGGGTCGGCCTGCGGATCCTGCCTGCCGGGGGCGCTCCTACGAGGCGCAACTTGGACTTCGTCGGGCTAATCTCACTCGCAATAGCTGTTGTCTTGTTCGTGGTGCCGGTAGTCATGGGCCACCAAGAAAATTGGCCGATCTGGGCAATCGTGGCGCTCGCGGCGACGGCGCCCGCCCTCGCTCTGTTCGTGCTTGTCGAGAGGCGAGTGGAGCACAGAGGCGGCACCCCCATGGTGCCCGCAAGGGTTGTCAAGGCAAAGTCCTTTGCGCTGTCCCTCGGCTCTATCGGGCTCGCGATGGCGACTTACGGTGGGTACCTGTTTTCGATGGTGCTCTATTTGGAGCAACACGTCGGGGACTCGCCCCTGCAGACTGGTCTTGCGTTCCTCCCAGGTGCGGTGACCTTCGCGTTCGCAAGCCTCGGTTCTCGCCGGGTCGGCGGGGAGAGGGCCAAAATTGCTGCAACCTGCGGGCTTGTGGGCGCAGCCGTTGGGTACGGTGCGATTGCCCTCGAGCTCCGTGGGGGCGGCTCGGGGGGTACCCTTCTCGAAGTTCTCTTCGCCATAGCCGGAGCTGGGCTCGGGACTTCGTTTACCCCATTGTTCAATTCCGCCTTGGCAAATGTGGCATCAGCTGACGCAGCCGACGCAAGCGGGGTCGTGGCCACGGTCCAACAGCTCTCCCTCGTGAGCGGCGTTTCTCTTTTCGGTAGCCTGTTCTTGGCCTTGCGGGGCCCGCTGAGCTCGGGAGGCCACCCAGGCGGCGCGGCCGGTTGGACGATGTTCATGTTATTCGCCACAGCCGTTTTGGGCGGCGCCCTCAGTTCACGGACCTGGTTGCGCAGGGCTCCCAGAAAAGGCCGTGTTATCGAGCTTGCAAGTACCGATGAGGCTGAACTTACCGAGAGTGAGCTCGGGTTTGAACCCGCGCTGGAGTAGCGGGTCAGCGGCATGGCCGAGCGCCGGGTGCGAGAGCGCGGGGGTAGGGCAGCGTTAGGCAAGTAGAGCCCGAAGATCGTCGTGGCGCAGCGACTGCTTAGACTACGGTCAAAGCGTGCACCTGAGCGGGAGCGGGGCAAACGAGCCAGGGTGGCGAGCACCTTCGCCGCGTCTGTGGCAGATGCGCGGGTTGGAAGTCGTCCTCGGCACGTTGGCGGTCATGGCCTTGGCGTTGGCAGAGGGGGCCTCCAATCGGTCGGCCGCTTTAGCGGGGGGCGGGACCGGGAGCGCTGCGGCCCTTGGCGCCCTGCTCCTCTATGGCGTCTACCGTCGCTACCGCGCATGGCGGTACCAGGAGAGGGATGAGGACCTCGTCGTCTCCCGGGGCGTTATGTTCCGCCGCCAGTCCGTTGTGCCGTATGGGCGCATGCAGTTTGTCGACGTAACCGCCGGGCCGGTCGAAAGAGCTTTCAAGTTGGCGACGGTCAAGCTGCACACTGCAGCGGCTGCGAGCGACGCGCGCATCCCCGGCTTAGAGCGGGACGAAGCCGCTCGGCTGCGGGACCGGCTCGCGGAGCTCGGGGAGGCGAGGGCGGCGGGGTTGTGAACGCGGTTGCAGCTCCCCTCCACGGTCCTCCTTCATGGCAAAAGCTCCACCCGCTGACGCCCGTCGTTGGCGGCGGGCGCTTGCTCCTCGTCTTCGCAGTCGTGGCTGCCGAACAGGCGACGATCAGGCAGGGAGGTAGCGGGGACTTGGCCTTGGTGATCGCGGCCGGCGCCCTCGCCCTCATCGGCGTTGTCCTCGGCGCCGTCCGCTACCTGGTCACTCGTTGGGCGCTCGACGGCAGCACGTTACACATAGAAACTGGGCTTTTTAGGCGCGACGCACGAAAGCTGCCCTTGGCCCGCATCCAAGCTGTTGACGTCCTGAAACCGTTCTTGGCAAGGGCTTTTGGCCTCGCGGAGCTGCGCGTGCGGCTGGCGGGCTCGGCTCGCTCGGGTGGGCGGCTGGCCTATTTGGCCGAGCCAGTCGCCTGGGACCTGCGAGCAAGGCTCCTAGCCGGCCACCACGGCTTGGACCAGTCGACACCGCAACCGGCTGAGCGCCCAATCGCTGCGGTCCCCACGGGACAGCTCGTGGCCTCGTCAGTACTTACGGGTGCGACTGCGCTCGTCCTCACCTGCCTGGCGCTTGTCATCGTGCTTTTTGCCGCGGCGTCGTCGAGCTCGCCCGCGGCATCTTCTACTGTCGGGGCAGGCACTTTCCTGCTTGCTCTGATCGGCTTTGCCCGGGCAACCTGGCGACGGGTGGCCGCTCAGTACGGCTTTACCGTGGGTTTGGCACCCGACGGGATACGTCTCCAGCACGGCCTGCTTTCGACGGTCTCAGAAACTGTCCCCGTTGCCCGGGTCCAGGCTGTCAGGAAGGTTGAGCCTCTTGTCTGGAGGATGCTTGGTTGGTGCAGCCTCGAGGTCGACGTCGCCGGCTCGCCGGGCGAAGAACAAGGTACACGGTCGTCCCGAGTCACCAAGGCACTTTTGCCTGTGGGGCGAAGCGAAATGGCAGACCGGCTTTTCTCGGACCTGCTCGGGTTGAGGCAGTTCCCACTGCAACCGCCCCCGCGCAGGGCCGCCTGGAAATCACCGCTCCTCTACCATTTCTTGTCAGCCGGTTCTGATGGCCGGGTAGTCGCGTCCGCGACGGGACGCCTGCGGAAAGTCACGACGTGGGTCCCGCTCGAAAAGGTGCAAAGCGTTCGGTGGGTGCAAGGTCCTCTTCAGCGAGCCTTTCACCTCGCGACGGTCCATGTGGACGCGGCTGGGCGGAGAGCGCGTGCTGAGATCCGCGACAGAGCGGTGGGCGAAGCAGACTTCTTATTTCAGCAGCTTGTCCTCGACAGCCGCGGAGCAAGGAGGGCGGCATCTTGGCTGGAGAGGCGGGGCGCCTCACCGAGCACAACACTCGCGACGGGCCAGCCGGCGCCGCCCTCACCGCTGCGAGGAGCCTAGAGCCTTTTCGGCGGGGCGCAGAGAGGCGGAAAAAGTCCTCAGCAAAGAGCGCATGTCCTCCGGTGGGACGGCGGGCGAGAACACGAACCCTTGGCCGAATTGACAGCCGAGCCGGCCTAGTGCCTCGAACTGGTCCTCAGTCTCGGTTCCTTCCGCAATGGTTTCCAGGCCCAGTGCGTCGCTCAAGTCGACAATGCTGCGGACAAGCTTTGGTTCCGTCCTAGTGTCCTTGCCAGGTTCGGCGGAGAGGCCGTCGACGAATGACTTGTCGATCTTGAGACAACGAACCTGCAATTGCTGAAGGTACGCAAACGACGAATAACCAGTGCCGAAGTCGTCAAGAGCGATACGGGCCCCGAGGGCGCTAAGAGCGGCGACTTTCGCGTGCGAGCTGTCGGCGTCTTGGAGGAGGCTCGACTCAGTGATCTCGAGCGTGAGCTGAGATGGCGGTACACCCGTCACCGCGAGCGTTTCGAGGACGTACTCGACAAGTTCAGGATCTCGCCAGCTGACGCGCGGAAAGGTTGACGCTCATGCTCAACCCGTGCCAGGCACTGTCCTCGTTGCGAAGTGCGCGCAGTTCGGCGCAAGCTTGGCGCGTCACCCAGCGGCCGAGTGGGACAATAGCCCCAGTTTCTTCTGCCAGTGGTATGAACTCTGCGGGCGAGACATTGCCAAGACGCGGGTGGCGCCAGCGGAGCAATGCCTCAAATCCGGCGATAGAGCGTGTGGCGAGGTCAAAAATCGGTTGGTAGTGCACGGACATGTTGCCGGCCTCGACTGCTCGCGGGAGCTCGGCGCCAATAGCCATCCGCTGCCTGATAGTCGCGCCCGTCGCTATGGCTGAGCGCCTCGCGCATGCTCAGCTGGAGGAGGCTGCGGTTCGCGAGCCCCGTGAGGTCGCCGTGGTAGGCCTGGTAACGGCTTCGTGCCTCGCTCTCGGAAACCTCTCGGTAGCGCGTTGCGACTTCGAGCCCGTGGCTCGCGACGCTGGCCAGAAGGTCGAGGGCCTCGAGGTCCACTGGGCCGAGTGCGGTCAGCACGCGGCCCGGGCGCAAATTGAGGACTGGGACGACGTAGTCCCGCACCTCCTCGCCGGTCAGTGCCACTGTTGCCCTCGCCTCGCTAACGCGGCCGACGATGCCGGCGTCGAGCGGCGGTTGGGCCCCCTTGTACTGCTCTGGGCTTGGCTCATCGAGGTCATCACCGAGTCGAAGACCTTGTCGGTGTCAAGGACGTTCAGGTCGCGAGCAGCCTCGGCAACTGTTGCCAACAGGGTCGCGCGGCGCGCGGATTCGGCTGTGGTGCGCTCCGCCTCGGCAGTAAGCGAGTTAGAAATCGCAGCAATCAGTGCCAGAGTCGTCGCGCGCACGAGGAGCGTCGAGGTCGAGAGGTCCCAGTTGTTGGATGCCACAGCCGCTAGGTAACCCGCCGCAGAGCACGTGGCCAGCACAAGCTGCGCGGGTACGGGGAAGAAGCTGGCGCCGAAAAGCAAAGGGCCAACGTAGAGGAGGTAGAGGTTCGACCGGCCACCCCCAGTCAGTGCCACCGACGCCGAGATGAGGATGATCACGGCGAAGACCCACACGTAGAACACGCTCAAGCGGTCGTCCCGGTACCTGGGCGAGCGTGAGGTAAGGGCGAGGCCGGCGGCCACGGCGAGCGCCGGGAGCATGAGGCCGAGGTAGAGCGGCCAGGACAAGTGCTCCGGACCTCGCATGGCGACCGCGAACGTGAACACAGCAGCTCCGCCGATAGTCGTCACTATGCCGATCCGGGCGCGCCGTTTGCGCTTCGGCGCGTGAGGCGCCCTGGCCGGGCCGAGCGGGCGTCGCCGCTTCAGGGCAACGTGGTGGCGACCGACGAACGGTGTTTTCCCAAGCTGGCCAGACTTGCCAGCTCTGGCTAACCTAACCTCTGGCCCAGCCATGGGCTGCGGGCTCCTCGGGGCCCAATCGGAGCTAGGAGGACGGAAAGTGCCGATGTTCCACACGTCATTTGGACGGCGCGCAGCGGCGGGTGCCTCGTCACTACTTTGCGCTACGGCCTTTGCCTGCATGCCTGCGGCCTCGGCCTCGGCCGCAGCTGCCACGATCTACGTCTCCCCAACTGCGGTTGCAGGAGCGGCAGGGACCTCATGCGCCACAGCCGCCTATTCGACTATCGACGCCGCTATGGCAAATGCCTTGCCCGGCGACACCGTAGTTGCGTGCGCCGGCACCTACAGGGAAGACGTCGTGATCCGGGTGCCTTTTGTGACCTTGGTCGGCGAGTCGGCCACCATCGACGCGGCAGGGCTGCCCGGGACGGCGACGGGGGCGCTGGTCGGCCAGGACCTGTACAACGGCATCACTATCGAGGCGTCACGCGTGACGGTCGAAGGCTTCACCGTCGAGGACGCCCAAGGCGAGGGGATCCTCGCCGTCCAGCCCAACCCCATCAAAGGCCCGGTCGTCGCGAAAATGCAGCTCTTTACGGGTCAACCGATCACGCACGTGACGATTGAGGACAACCTCGTCACTGGCAACGACCAAGGGTTCAACAAAGCGACCTCGCCCTACCGCGAGTGCACTCCCAAGGGTGGTTCGGACTGCGGGGAAGGGATCCACCTCATGAGCGTTGCCTATTCCCAGGTCATCGACAACAGGTCGGTTGCCAATGCTGGCGGGATCCTCGTTACCGACGAGTTCGGCCCGAGCCACAACAACCTGATCGAGGGGAACTACGTAGAAGGCAATACCAAGGACTGCGGGATCACCCTGCCCGGCCACAACCTGGCCCTGAACCCGCAGACCGGGAAACTCGACCCCAGCTTCGGTGGCGTGTACGCCAACCAGGTGATCGACAACGAAGTGATCGCCAACGGCGTAAAGGGCTACGGCGCGGGGATCGGCATATTCGCGCCCGAGAGCTTCACAGCATCATACGGAAACCTCATCGAGGGCAACCTCATCGAGGGCAACGGCCTCGCCGGCATCTCTGTCCACAGCCACCAGGCGAATGCCTACGTGAACAGCAACGCTTTTGTTGGGAACACGATCGGGGTGAACAACGTCGACCACGCCGACGGCACGGACACAAAACCGATAGACCACGAGACGACCGGCATCCTCATCTGGTCGGACGCCACTATGTACCACTTCACAGTCAAGGGCAACCGGATCCTCGGTAACACCTACGGGATCTGGTTGACGCCTTCAACAGTGAGCGTGAGTGGCCTTAGCACCAACTACTTCTCCACCGTCACGACGCACGTCTACGACGCGAAATAGCCCCAGCGCGGGCGGGTCGTGGAGCCCCGCACGTTATCTGTAACACAAAGCCCCAGGTCGCCGACCTGGGGCTTTGTGGCTACGCGGGTGGCTCGGGGGGAGGGCTCGAGCACAACCGCCGGCTTCCGTGCGCTGTACGGTACTTTCGCCCCGACCTGGGAGGTCAAGCCGGCGACATCGCTGTTCACCTATCCGAGCGGCAAGAGCACGCGCTCGTACCAAGTAGCGGGTTTCCCGAGCCAGGTCGCGACCGACATCAAGGTGCTCCCGGGCCTCTCACCACCGGAGCTCACCAAGCTCGAGGGGACTTGCCGCAGAGCGGGGATCACCAACGGTGCCCTCCTCGATGACTGCCTCCTCGACACGGCTGAGATCGGCATCCCGTTCGCCGCCCTGCTCGCCACGTTGGCGGCCGACATCGGCGCTTTCGCCGAGCCCGACGGGCACCACCTCCGCCCCACGGGACCGGGGCCCTCCCCAACCCCGCCCCCCACGACAACTACCACTGCGCCCGCGCCGACGAGCGGACCGGTCGCCAAGTACTTCCAGAACCCCTGCCTCCTCCTCACCGTAGCGCAGGCCGACGCCGCCACCCATCTGAGCTACGGCTCACCGGGCTCTCTTCCTGAAGCCCGGGAGTGCATTTACGCCGCCAGCCAGGAGAGCAGCGAGTTCACCTTCATCCTCTCGCAGGGCCCGGTGACGATGTCGCCGCAGTTCGCACCCGGGACACCGGTGGCATCGCTCGGGCACGGTGCCCTGTGGGGCACGCCGGCCGCCTTCGCAGCGGGGTACGGCGAACTTGATTTCTCCCTCGGGCTCTTCTCCGGAGCCCAGTACGCTGTCAAGCTCCTCGTGTTTGGTGGAGGAGAGACCCGTGCCGTCGCCCTTGCTCGCGCGATGTTGGACAACGTCGGCTGACCTTGGCGGGCCGGCCATAGGCGGGACCTAAACATCCAAGTGCAGGTGACACGGCCCCGTGAAAAGGAGGCTATGAGGTCTGGCCTATTGAGAGGACCCCTACAAGGCCCCCTGAGCTCGGCAAACGTGGCTCGGGGGGGAGTGGCTCGGGGGGGAGGACTCGAACCCCCACTAACAGGGCCAGAACCTGACGTGCTGCCGATTACACCACCCCCGAACGGGCAGAGCCTTATGTTAGCGGACCAGTGCCCGAGCCCGGACGTGGCCGGGCGAGGTGCGCCCGGCTATCCTCTCGGTCCTGGAGGTTTGAGCGCGCCTGATCGGAGCACAACATGATGCGGATGGGGATCATCGGGGCCGCCGGGATCGCCAGCACAGCGCTTGCTGTGCCGGCTCAGTCGGTCGACGAAGTCGAAGTTGTGGGCGTAGCGGCGAGAGATCCAGCTCGCGCGAAGGAGTTTGCCGAGCGCTACGACCTCGAAAGGGCGTACCCAACTTATGAGGCGCTCCTCGAGGACAGCTCGCTCGATGCGATATATGTCCCGCTCGCCAATTCACTGCATACAAAATGGGCCATTGCCGCGCTCGAAACCGGCCACCACGTGCTTTGCGAGAAACCGCTCGGCTCAAATGCAGCCCAGGCCGAGGAAATGGTGGCCACGGCGCGGCGCCAGGACCGCGTCTTGGTCGAGGCCTTCCACTGGCGCTATCACCCTGTCGCCGCCAAGATGCTCGAGCTCAGTAAGCAGATCGGGCCACTGCAGCGCCTAGAGGCACATTTCCACGCCCATATACCGCAACCCAACGTGCGTTGGGAGCTCGAGCTGGCCGGCGGTTCGTTTATGGACCTCGGTTGTTACTGCGCCCACATGGTAAGGACGGTTGTAGGTACCGAGCCGCTGGTCCTGAAGGCGAGCGCCGTCGAAGGGCCGCGGGGTGTCGATGCGTCCATGAGGGCAGAGCTGTCCTTCCCGGGTGGTATACCTGCCACGGTCTCGTCGAGCATGGTGGAGGAGAGGACCATTTGGCCCCAGGCGATGACCTTGCTCGTTGTGGGGCGAGATGGCCAGGTGGAGGTCCTCAACCCGATGGCTCCCCAGTTGGGGCACCGTATCCTGGCCACGCTCGCCGACGGTACGAAAGTTGACGAGGTCCTCGACACGCCCACGAGCTATGTGCACCAGTTGAGGGCGTTTTACGGCATCGTCACGGCCGGGGAGACCGCACCCACGGGTGGAGAGGATTCCATCGCCAACATGCGGGTGATCGATGCGATCTACGAGGCTTCGGGGCTCGGCATCAGGCACTAATAATGTCTCTCGGGCGCGCCTCGAAGCCCAAGGGGATGCAGCAGCCCGGGGTCGCTAAGTGGCTCCGGCCGCGTCCTCGCCGAGGGCGCGCTGGCGCGCCGCACCCACCCGCTCAAGCGTTTTCCGTCGGCCCAGGAGCGCCAGGGACTCGAACAGTGGCGGCCCCACCGCCCGGCCTGTGACGGCCAGTCGAACGGGGGCCTGAGCTTTGCCGAGGTTGGCGATCCCGACGTTGGCGCCGGCTTCGACTGTCGCCTCGCGAAGGCTTGCCGCCTCCCACTCTGCTGCCGCGTAGGCCGCCTGCGCAGCCTCGAGCATGGCGACAAATGCCGGCTGTTGGCGACGCAATTTCTGCCACTCCGCCTCGTCCACCTTGACCTCAGGCAGGTACAAGAAGTCCACCATGGCGTAAACCTCGCCGAGGGTCCGAGCGCGCTCTTGGACCAGGTGAGCGATTGGTGCCCAGTGCCCTCGGAGCCACTCTTCAGAGCGCTCGACCAGCTCCTGGGTGGGCAGGGCACGTAGGTAGATGGAGTTCATGTCCGCGAGCTTCCGCTCGTCAAAAAACGCCGGCGACGACTTGACGTTGTCGAGGCGGAACTCGCTCACCATTTCTTCCCGGGCCAGGATCTCGCGGTCGCCCCCGGGAGACCAGCCGAGGAGGGCGAGGTAGTTCGCCATCGCCTCGGGTAAGTAGCCGTCGTCGCGGTAGTCCTCGAGCGCCACCTTGTCCCGCCGTTTGGAAAGCTTGCGCCGGGACGCGTCAACGAGGAGCGGAAGGTGGGCAAAAGTGGGCGGCGGGCCAAGCCCGAGGGCGTCCCATAACAGAAGGTGTTTGGGCGTGTTTGGCACGTGGTCTTCTCCCCGGACCACATGGGTGATGCTCATGTCGCCGTCGTCGACCACGTTGGCGAGTATGAACAGCGGCTGGCCGTTTGACTTGCGCACGCTGAAGTCCTCGATAGAGGCGTTCTCGTAGGTGACTTCGCCGCGGACGACGTCGTGCCAAGACGTCGTGCCCGTACTGGGCGTCTTGAACCGCAGAAGGCGGCCGAGGGACGGCTCGAGGCCGCGGTGGCGACAGTAGCCGTCGTAGCCGGGAGGCCGGTTGGCGGCTTTGTTGCGCTCGGCTAGTTGTTCGGGGGTGCAGTCGCAGGCATAAAGCAGGTCGCGCGCTGCGAGCTGTGCGAGCGCGGCATCGTAGAGCTCTCCCCGCTGGGATTGGAAGTAGGGGCCTTCGTCCCAGTCGAGCCCGAGCCACTGCATCGCCCGCTCGATCCCTTCGACGTGCTCGAGGCGGTTGCGGAGCGCGTCTGTGTCTTCGATGCGGAGCACGTAGGTGCCGCCTTGCTGGCGAGCGAAGAGCCAGTTGAAGAGCGCAGTCCGGGCGCTCCCGACATGGAAGAACCCCGTCGGCGACGGCGCCATGCGCACGCGGACAGGGTTCTTGTTCACGTTTGAAGAAGCTATCGCCCTCGAGCAGCCTGCCGCTCAGGCAGGCCAAACAGGGTTGCGGGCGAGCCTTAGCTGGCCAGCAGGTCCCGGGCGTCGCTGCCAGCGAGAGCCCGGCGCAGCTTGGACAGAGCGTCCCGCTCTATGCGCCGCACTCGCTCGGCGGTCAGGTCGAGCAGTTCGCCCACTTCGCCCTGCGTCCTTGGCTCGCCCCGGTCAAGGCCGTAGCGGAGCGACAGGACGCGCCGCTCGTCCTCTGACAGCCTGCTCAGGAACTCGTCGATGTGGCCACCGAGGAGCGCTTGAGCAACGGTTTCGAATGGCGATTGCGCCGAGTGGTTGACGACCAGGTCGCCCAAGCTCGTGTCCCCGTCCTCACCGACCGCAGCGTCCAGGCTCACAGGGTCGCTGTCGTAGTGCAGCAGCTCAGCCAGTGCCGTCTCCTCGATCTCGAGGGCGGCGGCGAGCTCAGCCAAGGTGGGCGGGCGACCATTTTTGGCCTCGAGCTCGCCTTGGACCCGCCGCGCCCGGCGGATCTCGTCGCCCACGTGGGCGGGGATACGCACCGTATGAGCAGTGTTCTCGATCGCCCGACCGATGGACTGGCGGATCCACCAAGTCGCGTACGTCGAGAACTTGAAGCCCTTGCGCCAGTCGAACTTTTCTACAGCATGGATGAGGCCGAGGTTGCCCTCCTGGATCAGGTCCGAAAGGGGCAGGCCCGACCACTGGTACTTGCGGGCAACCGAGACCACGAGGCGGAGGTTCGAGTTGATGAACTGTGTCGTGGCGTTTTCACCTGCCGCGATCGCCTTGCGAAGTTCGCGCTTCTGCTTGGTGGTGAGGTCCTTCCTGGTCGCTAGCTCGTCCCGGGCAGTCTGAGCTGCCTGGATGACCTGGCCGAGGTGCATTTCATCAGCCTTGGTGAGCAGGGGGAAGCTTCCTGCCTCGTCCAGGTAGAGGCCGAGCAGGTCCGGTCCGGCGCCCATGGCGCCTCGGTTAGCAGAGCGGCGTGCGAGATCTGTCATTGTGCCTTATATAACGTTCGGGGAGAGACGTTTGTTCCACCGAAGACCGTTTGCGGGCGTTGTTCACTTCGGCAGGGTAATCTCTACCCGCCCAGGCAGCCGGCACACAAGTTATTTCCTGTTTTGTCGGCCAGGGCCCGCAGACGGGCTGGTCGTTGACAGATCTTCTCGGCCCTTTCAACTGTACCGTGGCTTACGCCAAGACCGTTAAGCAGATCCTCAGGTTTGTCGCAACTTTCTGCCAGGTCTTGCCTTAGTCAGCCCTGTCCGGGGTTTATGAGCCCCGAACGCAGGGCGCTTAGGAGCACCCCGGCTGCAACGGCCGCAGTTTCGGCGCGAAGGACATGGGGGCCGAGCCCGATGTGGTCTGGCACCGCAGCGAGTTCTTCTTCAGACCAGCCGCCCTCCGGCCCGATGAGCAGCGTTGGCGTACTGAGACTGGGAGGCCGGCCACCGGCCACTGCGAGCCCGGCAGCACCTGCACCCTCCATCGTGCCTATCGACCTGACGAGGTCGGTAAAGGTCACCGGGCCCTCCACGCTCGGCAACCATGCCCGCCGGCTCTGCATGGCAGCCTGTCGCGCGACTTCCCTCAAGCGGGCTACCTGCCGGCTCGGGGCTACCGGGCCAGCCTCAAGTGGCCTGGCCTCCGCAGCCCCAGCTTGCCAACGGACCACAGTTCTCGCTGTCGTCATCAGCACGACCCGGTCCACGCCGGATTCTGTCAGCTTCTGCACCGCCCATTCGGGCCGTTCACCCTTGGTAAGGGCAACGGCGACCGTGAGAAAGGGTGAGGGAGAAGCCTCATAGGAGACTTGGTCGTCCAGCGGTTGGAGAAGCGCCAAGCCGGACCACTCGAACAGGCGACGGCCGCCCAAGCCGTCCGAGGCCGAAACGGTCTCACCCCGCTGCAGCCGTAGCACGCGTGAGAGGTGGTGAAGGTCGCTCGAAGTCAGCTTTGGAGCGGTGAGGTCCTCGACGAAGACATGCGCTGCAGCCCGGCGCACGAACCGGCCCCGCTAGGGACTACTTGAACGCGCTGCGCAGGCGCGAAAGCAGGCCGGCCTCGGGAGGGCTGACGGCTTCGCCGCGGTCGGCAGCAAAGCGGCGAAGGAGCTCCTCTTGCGCGGGCGTGAGCTCGGTAGGGGTGTCCACGACGATCGTCACGACCAGGTCGCCCCGTCCCCGGCGTTGAAGGTGAGGGACGCCCCTACCCCGAAGCCGCGTCTCTTGGCCGTTGGGGCAGCCTGGCGGCACCGCGATATCTTCGGGGCCGTCGAGGGTTTCGATCTTGAGCTGCGCCCCGAGAGCAGCCTGCGCCATTGAAGCATGCACCGTCGCCCGGATGTCAGCGCCGTCCCTGGTCAGCATGGAATGAGGTCTGACTCTCAAGTGGAGGTAGAGATCACCGCTTGGCCCACCACGCGGCCCGGCAGCACCTCGCCCCGTCAAGCGGAGCGTGGAGCCGTCGTCCACCCCGGCCGGCACCTCGACGGTGTACGTGTGCTCGTCGGTTCGCCTGCCCTGGCCGCGGCAGTCTGTACAAGGCGAAGGGATTTGCTCGCCTGTGCCTCCACAACGGGGGCAAGGGCTCGAGGTGACCATTTGGCCGAGGAGCGACTGGCGGACGCGCCGGATCTCGCCGAGCCCGTTGCAAGAGGTACAAGTGACGGGCGTCGTGCCCGGGCGGGCACCGCTCCCACCGCAGGTTTCACACAGGGTCGCTGCTCTCACCGACACTTCCTTTTCGGCACCGAGTACGGCCTCCGAGAACTCGAGGTCGAGGATGGATTCGACGTTCTCGCCCTGCAGCGGCCCTGCTCGCCTCGTCGCTGCCCGCCCACCAAAGGGGCTGGCACCACCAAAGAAAGCGTCGAAGATGTCCCCGAGGCCCGCACCTGCGAAGCCGGCAAAGGGGTCCCCGGCCCGCTGGCCGTCAGCGCCGAACATGTCGTACTGCCGGCGCCGCTCGGGGTCCTTCAGGGTTTCGTAGGCGCGGTTTACGAGCTTGAAGCGCTCCTCGTTGGCCTCCATCTCGGCAGGCGAGGCTGCGTGACGGTCCGGGTGGATCTCGCGGGCCAGCTTGCGGTAAGCACGCTTGATCTCGTCCTCGTTGGCCGTCCGGGTGACGCCGAGGATCTCGTAATAGTCCTCAGGCATCGGCCCGCGCCTCGTTGACGGCAGGGGCGGGACGCGACCGGTGGTTGCCCTGGCGGGGCCGCCGTGCACGGTCGCCCTCGCTCAAGGCCTTGCCCAGCTTCTTGGAGACGACGGCAACCGCCGCCAACGCTTGGTCGTAATGCATCCTTGTCGGTCCTAGTACACCCACCGTACCGACCCTTTCGCCGTCCACCGCGTAAGGTGCCACCACCACGGAACAGTCAGCAAGGGGTAGCACGCCGTGCTCGGCCCCGATCGCCACCGTGAGGCCGCGGTCCAAGACGTCCTTCAGCAAGGTCACGAGGACGAACTGCTCCTCGAGGATGGCAAGCACGTTCCTGATCGTGCCGACAGCGTCAAAGGCGGCCGCCATCCGAGCAGCGCCGCCGACAAAGACGTGCCGACCTGCTTCCTCGGGCTCAGGCGAGCGAAAGGCGTCAACTGCGCTCATCGCGAGGGCGTCTACGACCCCATCACCGGAAGCTACGGGCTGGCCCGCGCCGTCAAGCGGGCCGCCCGTGAGCATTGCCGCTACGGCCGCCGACGCGCGCTCCACTTGCACTGCCGAAATCCCGACCACCATCTCGACCGAGCGCCTCTCGACATGCCCGCTGCTCAGGACCGCCACTGCGAGAACATGGCGCGGAGCCAGTTGCACCAGCTGCACCGAGCGCACCCGGCCTGGTTCGGGCACACCGGGGGCAACTACGAGGGCGGCGTAGTCCGTGAGCTGAGAAAGCAGGCCGCTCGTTTCGGCCAGTGTGCGCTCGATCTCGCCGTGCTTGCGAGCGAAGAACATCCGGACGAGCTCTGCCTGCACCGGCCCGAGGGGGGACGGCCCAGCGAGGGAATCGACAAAAAACCTGTAGCCCTTGTCCGTCGGTACGCGCCCGGCGCTGGAATGCGGTTGGAAAAGGTAACCTTCCTGCTCCAGCACCGCCATGTCGTTGCGCACGGTCGCGGGCGAGACCGAGAGGTCGCCAAGTTGAGCGACATAAGCTGAGCTCACCGGCTGGGCCGTGCGTATGTGGCATTCCACAACCGCACGAAGTATCGCTGCCTTGCGGTCGTCCAACATCGTTGGCACTCAAGGTTACCGAGTGCCAACGATGCGGTACTGCTACCCCGGCATTGGGCGGGGGCTTGCTTGCCGCCGGCGCGTAAATATGACTAAAGTTCTCAACAATTCGAGCACCTACAAACGGAGGTACCGGTGCCTGACCAGCTCATCAGTCCCCACGGAGGGGCTTTAGTCGACCTCGTCGTCGGGCGGGAGCGCGCCCAGGAGCTGAAGGAGCAGTCCCGCCAGTGGCCGTCGTGGGACTTGACACCTCGCCAGCTCTGCGACCTCGAGCTGATCGCCAACGGCGGTTTCTCGCCTCTCGTTGGGTTCCTCGGTGAGGACGATTACGACAGCGTTTGCGAGCGCATGCGCCTGGCCGACGGGACGCTTTGGCCAGTACCGGTGACCTTGGACATCAGCGAAGAAAAAGCGGCCGAACTGGCCCCCGGTACCACGCTGGCGCTCCGGGACCATGAGGGGGTCATGCTGGGCGCGCTCCACATTTCCGAGCTTTACCAGCCGGACAGGGAGCGGGAAGCAAAACTGGTTTTCGGTACCGATGACAAAGTGCACCCCGGCGTCGCGTACCTGCTCGAGCGGTCGGGCCCCGTGTACATCGCGGGCAAGCTCGAGGTGCTGGCGCTGCCTGTGCACTACGACTACAGGCCTTTGCGGCAAAGCCCTGCACAACTGCGTGCCCGCTTCGCAGACCTCGGCTGGAGCAAGATCGTTGCCTTCCAGACGCGCAACCCCATGCACCGAGCGCACGTCGAGCTCACTTTGCGAGCGGCTCGCCAGGTCGAAGCGAACCTCCTCATCCACCCCTCGGTCGGTATGACAAAGCCGGGCGACGTCGACCACCACACTCGGGTCCGTTGCTACGAGGCTGTCCTCAAGGGTTACCCGCACGCGACGGCGAACCTGGCCCTACTGCCGCTTGCCATGCGAATGGGTGGGCCGAGAGAAGCCCTGTGGCACGCCATCATCCGCAAGAACTACGGGGCAACCCACCTCATTGTCGGCCGTGACCATGCCGGGCCCGGCAACGATTCCTCCGGCCGACCCTTTTACGGGCCCTACGACGCGCAAGCGCTTTGCAACGAGCACGCCGAGGAACTTGGCGTCGGCATTGTCCCCTTCCAGCAGATGGTTTATGTCGAGGACCGGGACGAGTACATGCCAGTCGACGAAGTGCCCCCGGGTGTGCGCACGCTCGACATCTCGGGCACAGAGTTGCGCCGGCGCCTCGCCGAGGGGAGAGAAATCCCGTCCTGGTTCACTTATCCCGAAGTCGCCGCCGAACTGCGCAAGAGCTACCCGCCACGCTCGAGCCAAGGCTTCACCGTCTTCTTTACAGGTCTTTCCGGCGCTGGCAAGTCCACGGTCGCGAGCATCCTCCTCACCAAACTGCTGGAAGAAGGTGGCCGCCCGGTGACGCTCCTCGACGGCGACGTCGTGCGCAAACACCTCTCGTCAGAGCTTGGGTTTTCCAAGGAGCACCGGGACATCAACATTCGCCGCATCGGCTGGGTCGCATCCGAGATAACCAAGAACGGCGGCATAGCGATCTGCGCCCCGATCGCGCCTTACGAAGCTGTGCGCAAGGAGGTGCGCCAGATGATAGAGCCCCTCGGCGGCTTCATCCTCGTGCACATCTCTACCCCGATCGAGGTCTGCGAAGCCCGCGACCGCAAGGGTCTCTACGCCAAGGCTCGGGCTGGGATAGTCAAGGAGTTCACTGGGGTTTCTGACCCCTACGAAGTCCCCGGGAGCGCCGAAGTCCGTATCGACACGACGAACGTAAGCGCCGAGTCAGCTGCTCAGCAGGTGGTCCTGCACCTCCAGACCGAGGGGTACCTGGGCAGGCCTTCCTAAGCCTTAGATAGCTTTTTGGGGCAGGTTCCCCAAGTCACCCGGCCTTTGCCACGCACGCCTTATCGCTAGCGTGGCGCAATGGCTGTGCCCGGAGCACCTGTAAGCCTGAGCCGGCGACGGTTGCTCCGGTTGGGCGGCATCGGCGCGGCTGCAGTGGTGTTGGACGCCTGGGCCGGTGGGCGCCGGCTCGCAACCGCGCCAGCAGCGAAGGCGCTCACCGGCCGGGATTGGTCTCGTCTGGCAAAGCAATTGTCTGGGCATCTTTCCTTGCCGAGCAGCCCTTCCTACGGGACGGACCTTGAGCTCTACGACCCTCGCTTCGACGTAGTGCACCCTGCCGGCATCGCGTTTTGCGCGAACAAGTTCGACGTCGCCCGCTGCGTCAGTTTCGCTCGAGAGCACCGCCTGGCCCTCGCCCCTCGTTCGGGGGGCCATAGCTATGGGGGGTACTCGACCACCACGGGCCTTGTCATAGACCTGGGCAAGATGTCTTCCATTTTGGTTCGCGTTGATGACAGGTCGGCAGTTATCGGGGCAGGGGCCAGCTTGATCGACGTTTACTCCAGCCTCGCAGCGCAGGGCGTGTCTATACCAGCGGGCTCGTGCCCGACGGTGGGCATAGCCGGGCTTGCCCTTGGTGGCGGGATCGGCGTACTTGGCCGAATGTTCGGCCTCACTTGCGACCACATCACTCGGCTGGAGCTCGTTACCGCCGCCGGCGACATCGTCCAAGCGAGCCCGGCAACAAACCCGGACCTCTACTGGGCCTGCCGCGGCGGGGGAGGGGGCAACTTCGGGGTCGTCACGAAGTTCGAGTTCGCAACCTTTCCGGTCATGCCGCTGCACCTGTTCAGCCTCGACTGGCCATGGGCCTCATCAGCAGCTCTGCTGCCGGCATGGCTCGAGTGGGTCTCGTCCGCCCCTCATGAAATGTGGTCCAACTTGTCTTTCGCCGCCACGCCCGGGTACGCCGAACCAACAGCGCACGTCGGCGGTGTGTGGGCCGGCGGGACCTCGGGGGCACAAGTCGAGATCTCGAAATTGATATCCGCGGTTGGCCAACCGTCGGCGTGGTCGCTGGCTGAAAATGACTTCAAGAGAGCGATGTTCATTGAGGCTGGCTGTGAGGACCTGTCTCAGGTGGAGTGCCACCTCGCGGGCACGGGCCCGGGTGGCGAGCTCCCTCGCAGCGTTCTCCTGGCGAAGTCGGACATGATCAACGGGCCCTTGAGCACCTCGGGCGTGGACGCCGTGCTCAAGGGCATCAGGCAGCGCCAGGCCGAAGGCGCGGGAGGCTCGGTCCTGTTCGACTCGTGGGGTGGGGCGATCGGCCGAGTGCCTGTGAGCGCGACTGCCTTTGTCCATCGTAGGGCAATCGCTTCGGCACAGTACCTGGCCGAATTTGGCCCCGCTGCCTCACCAGCCGCGCTCGCCGCGGCGCGATCTTGGCTCGAGGAATGGTACGCGTCGCTCCGGCCCTACATGAGCGGCGAGGCTTACCAAAACTACATCGACCCGCAATTACCCGATTGGGCCCATGCCTACTACGGCTCCAACCTCCCTCGCCTCGAGCAGGTCAAAGCGAGGTGGGACCCTGACAACGTCTTTCATTTCGCTCAGAGCATCCCCTTAGCTCCCCTGCCGAGATCCAGCACGAGTTCTCGGTGACCGAGCTCCACCCTCACTGCTAGCTGTCCAAGCGCAGCGCCTGGATAAAAGCTTCCTGGGGTACCTCGACGCGGCCGATGTTCTTCATCCGCTTCTTGCCCTCTCTTTGCTTTTCGAGGAGCTTGCGCTTGCGCGTGATATCGCCGCCGTAACACTTGGCGAGGACGTCCTTGCGCTTTGCCTTGACCGTCTCCCGGGCGACGATCTTGCCAGCGACAGCTGCCTGTATCGGCACGTCAAAAAGCTGGCGCGGGATGAGCTCGCGCAGTTTTTCGGTCATCCTGCGGCCGTACTCCATCATGTCGGAGCGGTGGACAATTGCGCTGAAAGCGTCGACAGGGAGCCCGTTCAAGAGGATGTCGATCTTGACCAGCTCGCCGGGGAAAAACCCGGCCGGCTCGTAGTCGAGGCTCGCATACCCCTTGGTGCGGCTCTTGAGAGCGTCGAAGAAGTCCATAACGACTTCCGCAAGCGGGATCTTGTAGACAAGCTCAACGCGCTCGGGCGACAGGTATTCCATGCGGAGCATTTCCCCTCGCCTGCTCTGGCAAAGGTCCATCACTGCTCCCGTGTGCTCGGACGGCAACAGCATCGTCGCCTGTATGTAAGGCTCTTCTATCAGTTGGACCTTCTGCGGCGCGGGCATCTCGGCGGGGCTGTGGAGGCGCACCTCGCTCCCATCGGTCAGCTTTGCGAGGTACTCGACGCTCGGGGCGGTGGCGATCAGCGAAAGGTCAAACTCCCTTTCCAGCCGCTCGCGGACGATGTCCATGTGGAGCAGGCCGAGAAAACCGCAGCGAAAACCAAACCCCAGGGCAGCAGACGTCTCAGGCTGGTAGGAGACGGAGGCATCGCTGAGGCGTAATTTCTCCAAGGAATCACGCAAGGACTCGAACTCGTCCCCGTCAACTGGGTAAAGGCCGCAGAAGACCATGGGTTTTGGCTCTTGGTACCCCTCGAGCGCCTTGGAGGCTGGGCGCGCCGCCTCGGTGACGGTTTCGCCGCTCCGGGCTTCGCCGACATCCTTTATGCCCGCGATCAGGTAGCCGACCTCGCCCGGCCCGAGGCTTTGCACTTCAGTTATCGCGGGCAGGCGGAGGCCGATCTCTTCGACCTCGTGTGCCCTGCCTGTCTGCATGAACCGCAGGCGTGTCCCGCCCTGGAGGATCCCGTTGACGACTCGTACGGCGCTGATGACCCCCCGGTACTGGTCGTAGTAGGAGTCAAAGATGAGCGCCTGCAGCGGCGCCTCGGGGTCGCCCTTGGGCGAGGGGATGCGGTCGCAGATGGCATCGAGGAGCTCGGGGACCCCGTCGCCCGTCTTGGCGGAGACCCGGAGGATCTCCGAGGCCGGTATGCCGAGAACGGAGTCGATTTCGGCGGCGCAGCGGTCGGGGTCGGCGGCAGGCAGGTCGATCTTGTTGAGCACCGCGACGATCTCGAGGTCGTGCTCGAGGGCGAGGTACGCGTGAGCGAGAGTCTGGGCCTCGATGCCCTGGGCAGCGTCCACGAGCAGCACGACACCCTCGCAAGCCGCCAGGCTGCGGCTCACCTCGTACCCGAAGTCGACGTGGCCAGGCGTGTCGATCAGGTGGACCGTGTAGCCCTTCCAGTACACCCGGACGTTCTGCGCCTTGATCGTGATGCCCCGCTCCCGCTCTATGTCCATCGAGTCGAGGTACTGGTCCCGCATCTCCCTCGGGCTCACGGCTCCCGTCAGCTCCAGGACTCGGTCGGACAGGGTGGACTTGCCGTGGTCGATATGGGCCACGATGGAGAGGTTGCGGATCTTCTCCGGCGGAGCCGGCGTGGAGGGGAGCGTGCTCATGTTTTCCGGCTTCCCAGTTTGGCCTACCGGGGAGAGGCGGCCGTGCGAGGGGCGTCTTGGTGGCCAGGCCGCGAGCAGCTGCTAAGCTGCAACACCCTGTGGCGAACATCAAAAGCCAGATCAAGCGTATTCGCACGAACGAGAAGGCCCGGCAGCGCAACAAGGCCGCCAAGGCCGAAGTAAAGACGCGCATCAAGGCGGCTATCTACACGGCGGAAAGCGGGGCCGAAGACGCGGCCGAGTATTTGCAGACAGCCGTCAAGCGGCTCGACAAGGCCGCAGCCAGGGGCATCATCCACCGTAACCAGGCGGCTAACCGCAAGTCAGCACTGATGAGGAGAGCTCATCTCGCTGCTGTGGCAGTGGGAGCCGGCGGGCCCTCGGCCGACAGCGCGGCTGAAGTGGCGGCTGAGGAGGACCCAGAGCCCCAAGCGAGCGAGGAGATCTCTGCGCCCACGCGGGCGCGTCGCTCGCGCACCTCCAAGTAGCACCTCTCGCCGGGGCCTTCCCGCCCTCCTCGCTTCACACCCTCCCGCTGCCGGTGCCCCCCGCTCGGGCGCTCCCAGCTCGGGCGCCCGCAGCAGCCCCGCCTCGAGCCGCCCTCGAAAGCCTGCAGAGCCTAGCCACAAGGACCTCTAAGACCAGGTCCGGCTTCCACTCCAGTTTTCCCTTGAGCGCCAGCTCGGAACCTGCGAGCAGGATGATCGCCTCCCCGCTCCCGGAAGGGCCGAGCCGCCGGGCAGCATCGAGGGCCTTCTTTGCCGGGAAAGTGCTCCGCCCCTTGGGGATCCCGAGGGCCTCGGCCGCCTGCGCCTCCGAAGTCATGGAAGGGGACTGCACCCGCAGGACGTTGGCGAAGTGCCGCTGCAGGATCGCGAGCACAACCAGCGGGTGCCGGGCGCCGGCGTCCAGGAGACGATGAAGAAGCCTGAGAGCAGCCTCTACGTCCCCCTGGTCGATCGCGTCCGTCAAGTCCCAAGGCGGGACTGAGCCTGGTTGCCCGAGGTAAGGGGCAAGTTCGGCCTCGCCGACGCGAGCGCCCGGTCCATATGCTGCCTCGAGGACCGCCAGGATCGAGCTCAGCCTGTTCAAGTCCTCTCCTAGGTGCGCCTCCACGAGCGCGGCCGCGGGGGCGGCAAGCTTGACCGAGGCCCGTGCCAGGCGTTCGGCTACCCAGCCGTGCGCTTCCCGGCTGCTCACGTCTGTCGGCACGACCCGGGCGAGAGGCGACTGCTTGAAAGCGTTCACGAACTTGGTCGGCAATTGGCCTCCGCCCCCGGCGACGACCAACTTGGTGGTGGGCATTGGGTCGTCCAGGTAAGAGATGAGCGGCGCCAGCGCGTCTCCGCCAAAGCGCCCGGCGTCCCGCACCACCACGACGCGGCGGCCCGCCAGGAACGGCGGCGTACTGCAAGCATCTACGACAGCGGCAAGCTCGAGCTCTTCGCCCGAGAAGTCCTCCACCACCAAGGAGCGCTCAGTGCCGCCGACCAGTTCCATCACCAGCCGTGCGACCGCCTCGGCCACCAAAGCTGGGTCTTCGCCCGTCACCAACCACGCGCCCAGCACGTCAAGCTCGCTCGAGCTCACCCCGCTCCCGCCTCCAATATGGCGGCGATCATGTCCCGCACCCGGCACGTTCCCCGGACGTCATGAGCGCGCACCACCCGGCACCCGAGACTGATCCCGAGGGCGTGCGCCGCAGCTGTTGCCTCTCGCCTCTGGTCGATCTCCAAGCCGAGGGCTACTCCCAGGAACGTCTTGTTCGACGCAGACAGGAGGAGCGGGAACCCGAGCCCTGCAAGCTCAGCCGACCCTCGCAGCAGCTCCAGCGACTGCTCAGCAGTCTTCCCGAGGTCCAGGCCGGCGTCAACGATCACCCTCTGGGCAGGGATGCCGGTGGCCACCGCCCAACGCGCTCGCTCGGTCAGGAAGGCACAGACGTCTGCCACTACATGGGCATAGGCCGGCGTCGGGTCGGGCACTCGGGGCGCAAGACGTATATGCGTCGCCACCACTCCAGCCCCGGCAGCTGCCGCAACCTTCAAGTACTCGGGGTCGCCGAAGCCGCTTATGTCGTTGCCCAAAACAGCACCAGCCCGGAAAGCTTCCGCCGCCACCGATGCCCGCCAAGTGTCGACCGACACCGGGAGGTCAAAGCGTCCGACCAGGCCCTCGACGGCCGGCAGGAGCCGCTCCATTTCTTCGGGTTCAGTGACTTCGGGACCAGGTCCGGCTTTCACCGCCCCCACGTCGAGGATGTCGCCGCCCTCGGCGACGATCTGCTCGGCACGCGACCAAAAGGCGTCCCACTCCCAAGTCGCGCCCTTGTCGAAGAACGAGTCCGGCGTCCGGTTGAGGATGCCCATCACCAGCGCCCGGCTCGTGAGGTCGTAGCGGCGTCCTCCGAGCTCGAGCACGGTCGCCAGGGGACGTGGGGGCCCTGGTGGGCCTGGCGGAGCGACGGTGGTCACGCGCCTGTGAGGCTAGTGCCAGCCCGCTCGAGGGCTTAAAGGCTCACGCCGAAAGATCGCGAAAGAACTAAAAGATCCGTGCCGTCAAGGCCTTGCGGTACTCCGGCACCCTTGGGTCGTCCGACCCCATGACCTCGAGCAAGTCGAGGTACTCCTGGCGGGCGGTTGGGTCGCCTTTCACCCGGTCCAAGAGAGCGTCGAGCTTCCCGGTCACGTCGTCGTTGCTTGTCGAAGCTTCCTCTCCGACCCGCGCGAGCGCCACCAAGTGACGGACATCGGGGGTCTCGGGGATCCGCGAGAGCAGTTGGAGCGCTTCTTGCCGGCTCCCGTCGTCCCCCCTGTCGATCAAGAGGCTGGCGAGAGAAATGATGCCCTGCTCGTGACCGGGCTCTATCACCAAAGCCTTGCGCAAGGACGCTTCGTCACCCTCGGCCACGAGCTTGTCGACTTCTGTCGGGGCGGGGGCCACCTCGGCAAGCCACGCGCGCACCGCCGCCTCGGGCTGTGCCCCGATGAAGCCGCTCACGACCTTCCTGTCGCGCAGCGCGTAGACGGCCGGGATCGATTGCACCTGGAAAGTGGCAGCTGCCCGCGGGTTCGAGTCGACATCGACCTTTGCCAGGACGACGTCGCCACCGCGTTCGGCCACCACCCTGTCCAAGATCGGGCCGAGCACACGGCAGGGGCCACACCAGGCGGCCCAGAGGTCGACGACCACCGGCACTTCCGTGGAGCGCTCGAGCACGTCAGCCTCAAACGTCGCATCCGTTACGTCAATCGCTACGCTCATCAATCCTCCGCGAGTAATGCAGGCCAGTCCCGAGACCAACTTGGTCGACGGCCCATCGTGCCGTTCGCACCAGGTATAGCGCTCGAAGACAACTTGACATTCCCGGGCCCTCCCAGCCAGGGACTTTTCTTAGTCTGGCTACTGGCGCGCAGCTCAGGCGGTACCCTTCGGGCGAGAGGACAAATGACGTTCGCATCGATAAAGACCTGGCCCCACCTCGACCACCCCGTGCTCGTGCTCGGGCTCGAAGGTTGGGTCGATGCCGGTTTCGCGGCCGCGACTGCGCTCAACGCGCTCCTCGAATCCGTCCCTCATGAGCTTGTGGCGACCTTTGACGCCGACACCCTCTTGGACCAGCGTTCGAGGCGGCCGTTGCTGCGGGTTTCCAACGGCGTCCATGGCCCGCTCACTTGGCCGGAGCTGCGCCTCTACTCCGCGGTCGAGACCGGTGGCCGGAGCCTGCTTGTGCTCGCGGGCCCGGAGCCTGATTTTCATTGGCGAGCTTGGAGCTCAGAAGTGATCGCCCTCGCCCTCCGCCTGGAGACCGAAATGGTAGTTGGCCTAGGTGCCTTCCCGGCTCCCGTACCCCACACCCGGCCTGTCCGCCTCGCCGCGACAGCGGACAACGTCGAGCTCGCGGGGCGCGTCGGCTTCCTGCCGGCCACCATCGACGTGCCGGCCGGCGCCCAAGCAGTGCTCGAGGTCGCGTTCGGGGACGCTGGCATCCCGAGCATCGGGGTGTGGGCGCGGGTGCCCCATTACGTCGCCGCTACCCCGTACCCCGAAGCATCGGCCGCTCTCTTGGACGAGCTCGCGAAATTGACAGACGTCCGTATAGGCACCGAAGCCCTTCACCAGGCCGGGCGAAAGGCGAAAGAACAGATCCAGGGGCTCATCGAGGCGAGCGAGGAACATATGGCGATGGTGCGGCAGCTCGAGCAGCAGTACGACAGCGAAGTGGGCATGTCGGCGACCGCTGGGACTGACTGGGCCAACCTCCCTACAGGGGACGAGCTGGCAGCCGAGCTTGAAAGGTTCCTTCGTGGCGAGGGCGGCAGCGGCCGCCAGTAGCGTTAGCCTGCGATAACCACGTTGACCAAGGTGGGTGGCTTGGCGACCACCCTCATTGGTTGGCGCCCCCCGAGCTGCGCCGTCACTTTTGGCAACGAAAGTGCGGCTGTGACGACGTCGTCGGCTGTTGAGCTGGCAGGCACTTGCACTTTGTCGCGGAGCTTCCCATTGACTTGCACTACCAGCGTCACCATGTCCTCAGCGAGGAGCGCGGGGTCGGCCTCGGGCCAAGGCTGCGAGTGCACTCGCGCGCCCTCTCCGTAGCGGCGTTCCCAAAGCTCCGCCGTCACGTGAGGTGCCATCGGCGCGAGCAGGCGCAACAGGGTGGCCACTGACTCGTCGAGCACCTCCTTGCGAGCACCTTCGCGCGATTGGGCATAGCGGTAAAGGACGTTTGTGTGTTCCCGTACTTGCGCGACCGCCGTGTTGTAGGACCAGCGCTCGAGGTCCTTGGTCACGTGGTCCACCATCTTGTGCGTCGCGCGGATGACGTCGTCGTCCGCTCTACAAGCCTCGCGCTGAACGCCTTTTGAGCCCTCGGTTTCACCGGTCGCGAGCCGCCAGACACGGTCGAGAAAGTGCCGGCAACCCTGGATCACGTCTTGGGTCTGGTCGGTCCAGTCAAAATCGTCAGCGGGGGGGCCGACGAAAAGGTGGAATATTCTCAGCGCGTCTGCGCCAACCGAGTCAAAGAACATCTCGGGCGCTATCAGGTTGCCCTTTGACTTGGACATCTTCGTGCCGTCCATGCGGATCATGCCTTGCGTGAACAGGCGCTCAAACGGCTCGCGCAGCTCTGCCGGCCCGAGGTCGAGGTCTCCAAGAGCCCTTGTGTAAAAACGGGAATAAAGCAGGTGCAAGATCGCATGCTCTATCCCGCCGATGTACTGGTCGACGGGCATCCAGCGGCCGGCGGCCTTTTCGTCGACGGGCTTGCTCGTTGTCCAGGGGTCACAAAAACGCAAGTAGTACCATGACGAATCGACGAAGGTGTCCATGGTGTCCGTCTCGCGTTCCGCCGGCCCACCGCAGCGTGGGCAGGTCGTGCGCAAGAACGCTTCGTGGTAGCGGAGCGGAGACTGCCCTGTCGGCAAGAACTCGACGTCGTCGGGCAGGAGCACAGGCAACTGGTCGTCCGGGACGGGCACGATACCGTCGACTGGGCAATAAACGACGGGGATCGGGCAGCCCCAGTAGCGCTGCCTGGAAACCAGCCAGTCGCGCAGGCGGTACTGGACGGCCCGCTCCCCAATGCCTTGTTCCTCCAGCCAATCTATGGCCTTTTGCTTAGCCTCAGCTACGCCGAGCCCGTTCAACCACTCGCTGTTGACCGCTGGGCCATCACCGGTGTAGGCCTCCCCGTCCCACCCTCCCGGCGGTTGCACCGTGCGGATTATCGGCAACCCATGTGCCTTTGCGAACTCCCAGTCGCGTTGGTCCTGCCCGGGCACAGCCATGATCGCACCCGTGCCATAGCTCATAAGGACGTAATCGGCGAGGTAGATGGGCACTTGCTTGTTGGTGAAGGGGTTGACCGCGTACCCGCCGGTAAAAATGCCGCGCTTGTCCAAGGAGCCCTCGAACGATTGGCGCTCGAACTCGGGCTCTTGGCGGACGCGCTCGATAAAAGCGTTCACTACGTCGTATTGTTCGGGTGCGACGACATCAGCGACTAGGGGGTGCTCGGGCGCCAGCACGACGAACGTCATCCCGAACGAAGTGTCCGGGCGGGTCGTAAAAACCTCGACCTGTAGCGGCTTGCCGACTACGCCCATCTTGAACCGCGCACCCTTGGAGCGCCCGATCCAGTTGCGCTGCATCGTCTTTACGCGCTCGGGCCACTCCAGGCCCTCCAGCGCGGAGAGCAGTTCGTCGGCATAAGCCGTGATCCGGAAGAACCACTGCTCGAGGTCTTTCTTTATCACGACGTCGCCGCTTCGCTCGCATCTCCCGTCGGGCAGGACCTGTTCATTGGCCAGGACCGTATTGCAGCCGGGGCACCAGTTGACGGGCGCTTTCTTCCGGTAAGCGAGGCCCGCCTCGAGGAAGCGGTTGAAGATGACCTGGTTGAAGCGCATGTAAATCGGGTCGTGGCTACGCACCAACCGCCGCCAGTCGTACCAGGCGCCCAACCGCCGCACCGAGCTGCTCAGCTCGGCGATCCGGGCGTCGGTGAACACGCGAGGGTGCGTACCGGTCTTGATGGCGGCGTTCTCGGCGGGTAGCCCGAAGCTGTCGAAGCCGAACGGGGAAAGCACGCCGTAGCCCTGCATCGTCCGCCAGCGCACGTTGAGGTCGCCAAAGGTGTAGTTGCGCACGTGGCCCTGGTGCGCCGGGCCGCTTGGGTAGGGGTACATGCACAGCACATAGAACGGCGGCCGCGGGTCGTCGTTGCCCACCTCGAAGGTGTGCTCCTCCTCCCACCGCTTTTGCCAGCGGGCTTCGACCTCCTGCGCGTCGTACGCGTAGTTCATGCCCGTCCAGGGTACGTGACCAGGCCACCGGCCATGTTCGGAGTTCCCTGGCGCGCTTCCGCCCGCCCCTTGCTGGCGCGCGAGCCCGAGCCGCCAACAGAGCACTGAAAGCACTCCTCATCTCACCTTTAGTGGTATTTGAGCGGGGTTTCCCGTGCGTTGGTGCTCCTCGCACCCGTTCTCGGCGATCTCCAAGGATCTTTCAGCGCGCGAGGTAGCAAAATGTGCCTCTAACGCTGCAAAGTCCCTCCAACGCGCCAAGGTGCCCCCGTGCCGGCCTCCCCGCAGCTAAACAAAAGGCGGTGGAGGGCTCCAAGGAAGAACCCCTGGGCCGCGAGCACGCGCGACCAAGTGGGGCGACCGCCGACTGTTGTACCGTGCCTGTTGTGGCTGAGCAACCCACGATCACCATCGGCCTTCGCGGTGAGCGTTACGAAGTCCCCGAGGGAGAGGAGCTGACCTTCGGGCGTTCCCAGCGCGCCACGCTGTGCCTCGACCCGGCCGACCTCGGTATCTCACGCATCGCGGGTTTGCTCGAGGCTGATGCTGGAGTTTGGTGGCTCGTCAACAAGAGCGCCGTTCGCCCGCTCGAAGTGGTGGACGACGTGGGGATCCGCACGGTCCTGCCTCCGGGGCGGCGGATAGCGGTGACCGCCCCCATTACGGTGATTGTCGAAGGCGCTACACGTCGCCATGCCCTCACAGTCGACCTTCCCCACCAAGACGTGGAAGCCGAAGCCGGTCGGGCCCCCGCTCTCGAGGTGGAGGGCAACCCGACGCGCGCAACCTCGGACGTCTCGATCACACCGGCAGACAAGCTCGCATTGGTGGCGCTGTTCTCGAGCTACCTCGAACCTTTCCCGCGCTACGACCCACACCCGAAGAGCTACGCCGACGCCGCCGCCCGCCTCGACTGGCCGCGCACAACGCTGGTGAAAAGAGTCGAATATCTTCGGACACGCTTGACCAATGCAGGCGTGCCAAACCTGCTCGGCGAAAACGCGCTCCAACATCTCGCAGAATGGGCGCTGGCCACGGGCCTGATCAGCCGAGCCGACCTCGGGTTGCTCCCCCCTCGCTGATCTCAGCCAGCGACCAGGTCGCCCAAATCCTCGTTCCTGGTCGAGGTGGCTGGTGGTTAATACCCCTTGGTAGAGGCTGGTCCTAGCCCGTGGTTCGACGCCGTTATCTATGCCTAATCTATGCCGACGACAACCACCTCGTGGCCGACGAGGTATGACCGGGGTCGTGCTGGTCGCACGCGTTCGGGCCGTTCTGGGCGATCTCTGAGGATGTTGTTGCGGCCGGGGCGCGAGATGGGAGCTCCGGCGCCACAACGTAGCTCCAGCGCGACAGGATGTTGCCTGGTGGGCCTGCTGGTAGCCACGGTGACCTCTCCGGGTAACGCCTGATGAGTTCTCTGTAAGTCTCTCACGGGGTGTGGCTCTGCCTGGGGTGGCGCTGTGAACAGGCACTTCGTCGGTTCTGATAGGCTTCACGACACCTTTTGGGGGCGTAGCTCAGTTGGTAGAGCGCTTGCATGGCATGCAAGAGGTCCGGGAGTTCGATTCTCCTCGCCTCCACTGATACGAGCAGCTCAGGGGTGGCACGGGTGGTGTGCTCGGACTTCTTGACGCGTGAGTGGCAGCCAAACGGGCAGCCAAACGGGCAGCCAAGCGGCAGCCAGAAATGCGGGTCTGGCTGCCCAGATCCCGCCCCGGTCCCGCCCGCGTGCGGTGCACATTTCAGCGAGAGCCATCCCTGAGCCGTGCTCTCCCCGGAGTTGATCCTCCTCTTCTATTGTCCATCGCTCCCCGAAGTGAGTGACTCGTTCGAGCATCTGACGACCCGCGAGTGCCAGGCCCCGTTCCTGCCTTGTCGATAAGCAGCCCAGGAGACCTCAATTCCTCGAACATTGCTGTCAGCTCGGGCCCGTAGGCTTCGAGCTTCACCGGGCCGATGTAGGCGGGCCTCCCCGAGGAACGCGCCCGGTCCGACCTCCACTTCCTCAACCGCTCAGCTGCTTCGTCACAGGCCGGGTGGCCGAGCACAACGAGGGCACCAAGTTGGTTGACGCTCGACCCGAACTTCACCGTGGTAAACGCCCGGCCACCACTGACGACGGCTTCCACCCCGTCGCAGCCCACTTCGGCAATCTCGTGCTCATGCCCCTGGTAGGCGAAACAGAGGCCCATTGTTGCTGGGACGGTTTCGGTCAAAGGTGCCGACCGAGCTGGCCGTCCGGTCCCGGCTGTTAGGCGTTCCAGTCTCGGGCCGAGCTCAGGTGAGAGAGGGCGAGGTCGTTGCCCCGTCAAGCTTTGCACCGGCGGCTCCGCGGGTCGCCCAAGGAAGGTTCGGCTCTCGAGGGATGCCTCGTCTTCTAGTTCTGCCACGAAGGGCGACGCGGGGTTGCCCGTCACGACGGTCACGCTCTCCACGCAACGCGTCACTGCGACGTGGAACACTCTCCTTTCCTCTCCGCGTCGGAGGCGAGCCGGTGCGGCAGCAACCCCGAAGTGGCGTCGTGGACGATCACGTGTGGCCACTCCCGTCCCTTGACCGCGTGTACGGACGCGAGAGTGACGCCGCGCTCCCGGAGCAACTGCGTTCACGAGGTTGCGGACGCCGCGGCCATCGGGTGTGCGGGGGATCGATGCGTACTGAGCCGGTACGAGGTCGAACGCTGCAGGCTCGAACGCAGCGAGTGCGTTCGCGTCCGCGTGATGGCACTCGACGCGTGGACCGCGGCGCTCGGCTTCGACCTCAACCCGGTCCAGCGCCCGCTGCGAGATGTCGCTCGCGGTCACGGTCCAACCCTGCTGGGCCAACCAGAGCGCGTCGCGTCCGTCTCCACGAAGTCTCCGAGCCCGCTCGGCTGCGCCGCCGGTAGGAGGCCGAGCGGCACGAACGGTTCGGCGCGCACCCTGAACCGGGGACTGACTGCGACGGCGTCGACCACGATCACGGACGGCGCTGGCGCACGAGTTGGAGCGCAGCGGCAAGCCGGGCGGCCGAGCCATGTGGTCATTCACCCCGTGCCGGACGCGTCGGGCGACCGCACAACCTGGATGCTCAGCCGACCAACCGGCAGCACGATCGCCGTCAAGGCGCGGCTTGTACCTACCGCTAGGGCGGAGCAGCAGCGTGCCCACCCCGGTCACGACTGGTTCTTCGTCATCGAGGGTCGGGTGCGCTTGTCGCTCGGCGAACGCGAGATAACCGTCGAGACGGGCGAGGCAGCCGAGTTTGCCACCATGACACCGCACGCCTTCGCCGCCGTCGACGGGCCGGCCGAGGTCATCATGATCTTCGACCGCGAAGGCCAACGCGCCCACGTCCATCACGAACCCGGTGGCCATCCTGCGACTTAGTCCTCGCCGGGTTGGCCTGCGCGAGCGGAGCAACCGCGCAAGGCGTCGGGCTCGCTCGCATGGGAGTAGCATGCCGGCCAGAGAGGTGGTGGCATGGCTGACAAGTCTCCCCGAAAAATAGTGTCGAAGAAGTCCGGCAAGACGCTCAAAGAGAAGCGCAAGGACAAAAAGGAGAAGCAACAGGTCCGAAAGGGCCTAGGTATCTAGGCAAGCCCGTCGAGCCCTTCGGGCGCGTTGGGGTCGGGAAAGGGTTAGTTGTTCTTCCCTCGGGCCACAACTCTCCAGCGTCCGACTACCGTGTCACCCGCCGTCACCATGAGCTCGTCCGCCAGGTTGACCGCGCTACAGACGTGGTTCGGGACCACGCGCAACACGTCCCCGACATGCAACTGGCGGTGCGCCCCTTTCAAATTGACGACCGCATGGTGCTCGTAGAGCGAGCTCAGCTCGGCGCCCGGTAGCTCAGGCAGCAAACCGTACCCACGTGCCGAAGAGGGGCGGTCAGCTCCCAGCACTTTGCTGCCAGCGTCGAGTACCGCCTGCTCGTCGCTCGGGATGCTCACGACCGTGCACAATGCGCTCAGGGCGACCTGCTCGAGCGAACAGGTGCCGAGAAATACTTGTACCGCGTCGTTGAAGACGTAGATACCCGGCCGCAGCTCGTTCACGACGCCCTGGAGGCTGTGAAGTGCCGTCGGCGTAGACCCGCCGCTGCGGACAGCGACCTCGTGGCCTGCCGCGGCGAGCCTGCTGGCCGCATGTTCGAGGGCGTCGGACTCGTCCTTGGCAGCGAGCGCAGCCATGCCCGGCTCATAACCATGGCCTGGGAACGTGAAGACCCCGGTAACTGTTAGCCCTTTTCTGGCAGCGGCCAAGGCAACCTCGGCTGCGGCCTCGGGCATCACGCCGCTGCGGTGGTGGCCACAGTCCACCTCGACCAGCACCTCGAGGCGGGCCGTACCAACGGCCTCGGAAAGGGCAACGGCGGCTTCAGCGGAGTCGATGCCCACACGCAACCGGGCACGTTCGGCCAAGGCGGCCAATCGCTGTTTCTTGCCGGTACCGGGCCAGAAGGGGTAAGCGATGAAAAGGTCGAGGAAGCCGGCGTCAGCAAAGGTCTCGGCTTCCCCAAGAGTGGCCACTGTTAGGCCAGCGGCGCCCGCAGCTAGCTGGCGCGCTGCCACTTCGAGCGTCTTGTGGGTCTTGGCGTGCGGGCGCATCACGACCCCAGCGGCGCCAGCGCGCTCGGCCATCGATGTTATGTTGCGCTCGAGCCTTGCCACGTCGACGAGCAAAGATGGTGTTGGCACATCGTCTTGGATGGGCATCTCGCCATGGTCGCGCGGCGGCGGCCTGGAGACTCGGCCCGACGCCGGGCTCGGAGCGCCCTTCATTGGCCTCAGCTCGGTCGGGAGAACGCTTTTACCCTGAACGGTGGCGCAAATACTTCACGTTGCTTCACGTTGCCCTCTTGCCGTCTCCGGTCGCGTCCCGCCTTTGCCTTCCCGCCTTTCCCTTCCCGCCTTTGCCTTCTCGGCTCCCTTCATCGGCGCACCGGCAACGACGGGTTTACCCCAGACCTATATGACCTTGTGGGTGAAGAGCATTTGTGCGCCTGAGCCCGTGCCACGCTAGAGTCTGGCGCGTGCAGGAAGGGGGCCCCTGCGGGAGAGAGGTTGGGTAGTGGCCGAGAAAAGGAGTGTGCTAACTGGCGCCGGTACGTCAACAGGGTTCGGCCACGGCGAGCCCGGCCACGACGGTCCCGCGAGCTCAGAGCACTACGAACCCTTCCGGGTAGAGCATCGGGGGACTGAGCTCATCCCGGCATCGGATAGGCACATGAGCCCAGTGGGGCTTTTCTGGTTGTGGGCGGGAGCGATCTGGAACATCGAGTTCGTCGTGTACGGGGCCCTTATCTTGTCCTTCGGGATCTCCTACCTCCAGGCTGTAAGTGCGATCATTGTTGGCAACCTGGTATACGTCTTCTTGGGCTGGGCCAGCCTCCCAGGTCCCGAGACCGGCACCACGGCGTTCATGGTGAGCCGGGCCCCCTTCGGTCGTAACGGCAACAGGGCACCTTCCCTGTTCAACTGGATGACTCAAGTCGGCTTTGAGATCGAGGGGATCGTACTGGTGGTCCTCATCGTCGAGGCGATGTTCTCCCATGAAGGGGTCCACATTGACAGCGCGGCAAAGGCCGCGGTGATAGTGCTCGCCGTGGCGGTCCAGTTCATTTTGCCGTTCCTTGGCCACGCCACCATCACCAAAGTGCTCCGGTTCCTGTCGTACGTGTTCATCCTCGTGTTCGCGATCATGGCGGTGCTCGTTATCCCCCATGCCCACCCGAGCCATCTCCAGCACCCCAAGGGGTTCACAGACTCATGGTGGCTGTGGACGACAGGCCTTGTGCTCATTATCTCCGCCGGGGGCCTGGGGTGGACGGAGAACGCCGCTGACTACTCTCGCTACCTTCCTGCCAGCACACCCAAGGCGAAGACATTTTGGGCGGCAACCCTCGGAGGGGCAATCCCGTCGGTCCTCCTCGAGCTCCTGGGCGCCACCGCCTACCTGATCAGCCCGTCCGCTGCAGCCGCGACCGGCGTGCCGGCCTCGTTCGCGAGCTGGTTCTTTTGGCCTTTCCTCATTCTTGCCCTCCCCCAGCTGTTCTGCATCAACACCATCGACTTGTACTCCTCGGGGGTCACTCTTCAAGCTCTCGGGTTACCCGTCAAGCGGTGGGTGTGCGTCCTGATCGACACCATCATTTGCGGCGGCGTTACGGCCCTCGTGATCTTCAAGGGCCACTTCTATAATGACCTGTCCGGGTTCCTCGATTACATAGTGGTCTGGTTGGGCCCATGGTTCGGGATCGTGATGGTCGACTACCTGCTCCGGCGGGGGCGCTACGACACCACCTCATTGGCTACCAAGCGGGGCGGGGTCTATTGGCGCCAAGGCGGGGTCAATTGGAGAGCTATTACAGCGTTGGGCTTGGGCATGTTCGCGGCGATGATGTGGGTTGACGCGGCTTTTTACTTTCCCGCCTACACGTCGTTCCTCTCGAACCGCACGCACGGAGCGGACTTCAGCTGGCTGCTCGGCCTCGTTGTTGGCGCCCTCGCTTACTATGTCCTCTCCCGGCGCTCTGTGGCGGCCGAACGGGCCCAAACGCTAGCGCGCGCCGAGCCCTGAAAGATCTCCCCTCTCCGGTGCCGTGCGAGGTACCCTCGCCAATCGAAGGGGCTTTTTACTGTCCGGTCAGCTCAGCCCCATTTGGTGCTCGATTATTTCCACGCGCCGACGCAGTTCTTCCACCTCGGCTTGGAGGGAGCGGGCTTGCTCGAGCTGGCGGCGGGACCGGGACGAGCCGAGGGCTCGGTCCACCACTGGCTCGAGAGGGACGATGCGCTGAGGGCCGTGGAGGCCAGCGATCATTTTGGAGGGGATGAGCCCCCCGCGGTACCAAGACCTGAGCGTCGAACGAGAGACGCCGGTCGCGCCTGCGGCCTCCTCGAGGGTGACCCAGCCTTCTTCGATGGGCTGAGCGGCGAGCTCGCCGAGCATGCGGTCCCAATCATTGGCCGGGGCGCCTGCTGTGGGATTGCCCACGCCAGAACCTGCACTATCTCCTGCCGTCACCCTCAACGACCCTATCATCTGATAGTGACTTGACATGGTCAGTATCATGAGACCATGTTCGAGAGGTTCACGGACCGGGCCCGCCGTGTGATCGTCCTTGCCCAAGACAGCGCCCGGGAGATGGGCCACGAACAGATCAAGCCCGCGCATTTCCTAGTCGCTTTGACAGATGGGGACGGGGTCGCCGCCATGGCGATGGACCGAAGTGGTGTTGACCCCACCGCTCTTCGCGAAAGGGTGGCGGCGCGCTTCGAGAGCAAGCCTTCAGCGAGGAAAATGAACAAGATCCCCTTCAGCCTGGAGGCCAAGAAAGCCATCGAACAATCATTGCGGGCAGCTCTTGGGCTTGGCCACAACTACATCGGTACCGAGCACCTCTTCCTCGGGGTGCAGAGCGAGTCCGAGCGTCGAGGCGAGGCACTCGACGAACTGCTCGGAGCGAGCGTCGCCGATGTGCGCGACCGGGTTATGCAAATTCTCGCCGACCCGAAGCAAGCTGCCTTGCCGCGCTCACCAGCGCTTCGGTCAGCCATGAGTGCCGCCGCCCGGCAAGCCGGCCGAGCTCCGCTGACGACGGGCCACTTGCTGGCCGCCATGACCGCTGATACGGGCACCCAGGCCGCCAGAGCGCTCGCGACTCTGGGTGTAAGTGGTGACGCGGTCGCCGCCGCGCTCCTGGAGGTACCTTTGGCCGAAACAAGTGACGCCACCTCCGCCGCGCAAAGCATTGCCATCACAGTCGGCGAGACCACGACGCTCATCAGCGACCCAGACGTTGCCGCAACCCTTCGCCAGCTCGATGCCGACCAGCTCCGAGAGCTCATCAAAAAGGCCATTGGGCCTGCCAGCCCCGGTCAAGCAGCGGGGTAACAGGGAAACCCCCAGTTTTCAGGGAGCGGCCCTGAGCCTGAAATCGGCTCCTGCGGGGTCGGTGGCAAGTGCCAATACGCCATAGGGGGTCTTATCGGGCCCTCGCTTCAGTGAACCGCCCAGCGACTTGGTTGCCTCGATGGCTGCTGGGACGTCGTTGACATGCCAGTAGATGTCCCAGTGGCCCCCACCTTCGGCGCTCCATGTTGTGGGGCCCATGATCCCGCCGAAGTCTTCGTCGGAACCGGGGCTGCGGAACCTGGAGTAAAGGTACTCATCGGTGCCAGGCACGTCGCCGACCTCGTAGCCGAACAGGTCGGAGTAGAACCCTACGGCTCTGGCGTGGTCAGGTGTGTGGAGCTCGAACCAGCTGGGCGCGGAAGCCTCGCCCATGACATGAAACCCGTCGAACGTGCCAGGCTGCCATAAACCGAACACCGTGCCCATGGGGTCGGTGACAACGGCCTGGACGCCCAGGTCTGCGACCGGCGCGGCACCCATCTGGACCGTTGCTCCCGTCGCCCCCGCTTCCTTGAGGGTTGCAGCGATGTCATTGGTGCAGAAGTACGGCTTCCAGGTGTTGTTCGCTTTCAGCTCTCCCATCGAGCCCATCCCGCCGGCGACGGGCGCCCCTTGGCGGTTGAACATCCAATAGCCGCCGAACTCAGGGGAGGGCGCTAGTGCCTCCCAGCCGAACAGCTGGCTGTAGAAGCGCCGGCTGCCTTCTACGTCAGTCGTCCACAGGTCGGCCCAGCAAGGCGTTCCGTGGGGTGTTGAGCCTCGAGTCGTCATCGTTGTGCTCCTTTGTGTTCGAGTGCCCCGTCCGGTTGGGCGTTTTGAAAGTCTGACGACGGCTCGAGGCCGAGATAATCGGTAGGCGAGTGGTCCTTGGCTCTTCGGCCTGAGGCCCCGGTCGCCGCCGGCGTGGGCCGAGGAACAGATCGTGGCGCAAACAATGCAACCAGACGCTAGGTCGGCCGAAATGCTTGACTAATTACAGTGACCAAGGAGCTTCGGTTAAACTCACAGGTCACGAGCCACCGCACTAACCATCTTTGTCAGTACTCCCATTGAAATTGGTAATTTCAAGCGCCTTGCTATATAATTGTGCGTGTACCACCGGGACGCTCGGTTTATTGGCTTGGGGCTCGCAATTGCGTTCATGGCGTCGGTGGGACTGCTTTTGTTGGGCTTTCTCTCTTTGAGCCTTGTTTTGACCATAGTTGGCGGGAGCGTTCTTTGTCTCGCCGCCGTGCTCGGGGCTGTAGCAGCAGTCCAAATGCCGCGGCCGCCGCGCCTGCCCCCCGATTGTTTCGGCGGGCTGGAGGTGAGCCACCTGAGCGTCAGGGCCGTCTTCAGGCTTGACCGGGACGTGCTTGCCTACTTCAACGTTCCCGCTCCGGGAGAGGGCCAAGAGCACCAGGGGTACTTGTTCTTTATGTGGAGCTGCTCGACGGCGCGGACGGCGGCACGATTTGCCGAGCAGCTGACGGACTGGCAATCGGCGGGCGCCGCGCTCAAGGTTCAGGTCGAACCGCCGCGCCGTGGATCCGCAGTCCTCCTTGACGATGCGGACCGAGCGTTGCCTCTGCCCGGCCTGAGCCCGACGGCTCGGCCATGGGCTGCTTGAGCACAGCGGACCAAGGTCCCTGGCGCGGCAGGCCGGAGATGGCGCACCATGTCAGGTGAAGATGAACGCTTTGGTCGTTTACGAGAGCATGTTCGGGAACACCCGTGCGATCGCGAGGGCCATCGGCGAGGGCATCGCAGGTTCGGGGAGCGGCATCGAGGCGATGGCCCGCAATGTGGCAGACACCGACCCCGACGCTCTCGAAGTCGACCTCCTGGTGGTTGGCGGGCCAACTCATATGCGGAGGATGACTTCTCCCCGGACGCGGGAAATGCGGGCCCGCTCAGGCGCCAAGGCGCCCGGTTCTTGGGCGACTGATAAGGAGCACTGGGAAAGCGCCGTCCTCGTCGGGGTCCGAGAATGGCTTGCGCGCCTCCCGAGAGCGCCTGAGGGTGGCCAGGCGGCGGCCTTTGATACTCGCCTTGCTTATGTGCCGGTAGTAGGCGCCGGTCCTCAGATCGTCCTCGGCCTACGTTCGCGGGGGTACCGCGTCGACGAGCGCCCGCGGTGCTTCTTTGTCGAGAGCCCCCAGGGCCCGCTGCGGCCGGGCGAGCACGAGCGCGCCGTGGCCTGGGGCGCCGCTCTCGGGCTCAGGTTGTCGCAGAAGTTCCTCCCAAGCGCTTAGGCCCTCTGGGACCTAGGTCCCAGAGGAGAGCCAACATTCAGCTCTTATTTCAACCTCACCACAGAAGTGAGGATATTCAAGTGAAACTGTGGGCGAACGAGGAGCCGGGCCAGTGAAACCGGGCGCTCCACATGATGAGCAACAAAGCCCTGCCGTCGGAGCAGCTCGTGGCCCCCTTCGGCTGCTGCTTTGCGTAGACGAGAAATCGACCATTGCCGACCTCGTTGCCTACGCTGCGAGGGCTGCCATTGAGCGCCAAGCGGAGGTCCGGGTCGTGCACGTCGTGGATTACGCGTTCCCAACGGGGCTCACAGGCGAGACCGTACGACACGCGCGCAGCCTTCTTGACGAAACAGTCTTCGAACTCCAGATGGCGGGGCTGGGCGGGGAGGCTGTGCTCAGGCAGTGCAGTCGCAAACAGACCGCGGCGGCCCTCGTCGCAGAGGCGAGGACCTTTGATGCCGACCGTATCATCCTCGGGGCACGGAGGAAACGCCTCCTCGGTTGCCGCGTGCGCGAGCGCGTCTTGCGCCGCGCCGGGCCGAAAGCCGTCGTGGCCCCCCATGTCGCCCAGAAAGAAGGCAACCCCGTCGAGCCTGGGTGCAGGCACGTTCTCAGGAAGATGTTCCGCCGCTCGCTCTAGCCTCGCCGATCCAGTTGAATAAGTAGTGTGAAGGTTGCAGTTATCGGTATGGGCCGGATGGGGGCAGCCTTGGCGAGGCGCCTCCTCCAGGGGGGCCATGAGGTCGTTATTTGGAACAGGACCCCAGGCAAAGCCAATGACGTTGTGGCTGCCGGTGCCCGGGAGGCTCGCTCCCTCCCCGGTGCAGCCGATGGCGCGGGGCTCGTGCTGACCAGCCTTTCCGACGACGCCGCGGTGCGGTCCGTGGCTCTCGGCGACAGCGGTTTGCAAAAGCACCTGCCCGACGGCGCCACCTACATCGAGACGTCCACGGTTTCTCCGCAGCTGACCGAAGAGCTGGCAGGGCTTTTCGGTTCTTTTGTCGCCATGCCTGTCCTCGGGGGCCCGGCGGCAGTCGGGGAGGGGAGCGCCACCTACCTGGCAGGAGGGACCGAAGAGGCGCTCGGCCGCCTCGAGCCGGTGCTGGCGGCGCTTGGCGGCCCCGTTCGACGGTATGCGTCGCCTGCGCTCGCGAGCACTGCCAAATTGACAGTCAATTTTCTCCTGCTGTCAGGGCTTGTGTCGCTCGTCGAGTCTCTCGCCGTTGGCCGCTCGGGCGGGCTGAGCGACGTACAGCTGCGAGAGCTGCTCGCGGGCGTGATCGCCCCGGGGCTCAGGAACCGCTTCGAAGCTGTCATCGGTGGCCCGTGGTCAGGCTGGTGGACAACGGCATTAGCCGCCAAAGACGCCGGCCTTGCGATCGAGCTTGCCAAAAGCGGCGGTTACGAACTACATGTTGGCTCGGGTGCCCGAGACGCTTACCTGCGTGCGGCCACCGAGGGTTACGCTGGCGAAGACATCGCGGCGGTCCGCCACATTTACGAAAAGTGAAATAACCCTTATTTTTGCTTGCAGGCGAGCACGTGGCGCTCGTGGGCCAGGAGCTGTTCCTTCAGCTCGAGCCCGCCACCGTAGCCTGTAAGGCTCCCGTCTGCGCCGATGACACGGTGGCACGGTATTATCAAGGCGATCGGGTTGCGGTTGTTCGCCATGCCGACCGCACGGCTCGCTTTCGGGTTGCCGGCACGGTTGGCGATCTCGCCATAGCTCCTTGTCTCGCCGAACGGCACTTCGCAGAGCGCGGCCCAGACCCTTCGCTGCCAGGCTGTGCCGGAGGGGGCGAGTGGCAAGTCAAACTCCATGAGCTCGCCGTCAAAATACGCCCGCAACTGGTCCTCGGCTTTTGCGACGCTCGCAGGTTTGTTGCCTCTGTCAGTTCTTTCGAGAAATGTCGCACTTTCGTTGTCACTCGGTAGACGCAAAAAATGCAAGGCGTCGTCGTCACCAGAAAGGGCGAGGCGCCCGACGGGCGTTCTCACTGGCCACCATTGGTCCTGCCTTTGGGCAATTTGGCGGTTTGTGGCGTTCATGCGACTATTTCCTCCTCTAGCAGTGGGGCTTTTCGTAGTGGGGCACGGTCGAGCGCACCCGACCACAGGTACTGCAGTGCGTAGGAGCGGTAAGGGCGCCAGTTCTCGCAAAGAGCGAGAGCCCCCCTTGGGCTCCCGTCAAGGCCGGCACGTTCGAGCGCGCGGCGGAGCCCAAGGTCACCGGCCGGGAAGGCATCGGGGTCGCGCAGCCCTCGCATCCTTATGTAGGCGACGGTCCACGGCCCGATGCCGTGCAGCCTGAGCAATTGGGTCGAGGCTCTTTCGCGGTCTGCCCCCGGTCGGAGGTCAACCTCGCCGCGGAAGAGCGCCTGGGCCAAGCGGACCAGGCAGCGGCCACGGCTTGCCGGCATTGGGAGCTGCCCGGGCTCGAGCGCCGCGAGCGTCTCGGCTGGCGGGAAAGCTCGGTTGACGCTTCCATCCGAACGGGCCAGCGGGGGGCCATAGCGGGCTGCCAAGGTCCCCGCGAGCGTGCGTGCGCCGGCCACACTGACCTGCTGGCCGAGCACTGCTCGGATCGCGAGCTCGTCGGGGTCGACGTGGCCCGGCACGCGCACGCCCGGGTGGCGGGCGACGGCCTCAGCTAGGAGCGGGTCGCGGGCGAGCACTTCTCCAACAGACTCTGGGTCCGCGTCGAGGTCGAACACTTGCCGCACGCGTTTGACGGCCGTCGTCAGGTCGCGCAAGTCGTCGAGGACGAACGTTGCCAGAAGGAAGCGTTCGTCCCCCGCGGGCGTTCTCACATTGGCCATGCCCAAGCCATGGGGTAGGAGCAGCGCCCTGCGGTAGAAGTGAGCGCCAGCTTCCTCGACGCCAGGTACAGCCCGGGCGGCTAAGAAGCCGAACAGTTCCTCTGCCGCAAGGGGCGCTCGGTAAGCGAGCCGTACCGTGATCGCCCCGGGCGTGCTCTCCGCGCCTTGCCGGTGCCCGTGCGCTCGCTCGCGAAGGGCAGTAGGGGGCTCGGCAAAGACGGCTCGGACTGTGTCGTTGAACTGGCGGACGCTCCCGAACCCGGCCGCAAAGGCGACTTCTCCAGCAGGCATAGCGGTTGTCTCGAGCAGCGTTCGCGCCGTTTGAGCGCGTTGGGCGCGGGCGAGGTCCAGCGGCCCGGCACCTAGCTCTGCGGTAAGCAAGCGCCCGAGCTGCCTCGTGGAGTACCCGAGCCTCACGGCGAGGCCCGTCACGCCTTCTCGGTCGACCACGCCGTCAGCGATCGCCCGCATCGCACGGGCAACGACGTCGTCGCGCCTGGCCCATTCGGGTGAGCCGGGCGAGGCATCGGGACGGCACCGCTTGCAGGCTCGAAAGCCCGCTCGCTGCGCAGCCGCAGCAGTCGGGTAGAAACGTACTTTTGAGCGGCCAGGCACGACCGATGCACAGCTCGGCCGGCAGTAGATGCCTGTCGAGGTCACCGCGACGAAGAACCACCCGTCGAACCGTGGGTCCCGGGCCTGGACTGCTCTATAACGGACGTCGTCCTCACTGGCCAGCGTCACTAACTCTTCCCGCATACGCCCACTATGGCCGCTCGGAGAACGTGGTGTTAGCGGGGATCGGACATGTTCCTGGAGCTGTCATCGCCCCGCTATCGCTCCCACCCGGCGCTCGCGAGACAAGCCCCAACCTCCGTTAGCATATGCCAGACAATTGTCAAGGATGTGTGAAGAGGTAATAATGAACTCGTGCAGCATGCTAGAGCGGTCGCGTTGAGCGACCAACGGGGTGTTCGAGACGCCCACCTCGTCCAGTTTTATGCCGACGACGAGGCGTTGGTCGACTTCGTGGCCGAGCAGCTGCGCGCCGCGCTCACATCTGGTGCCCCAGCCCTCGTAGTCGCAAAGCCAGAGCACACAGAGGCGTTTTTTGCCCGCCTGGACGACTTGGGGGTACCGGCCGCCGAGGCTCAGGCAGCCGGACAGCTGCGGGCGCTTGACGCCTCGTCCTTGCTCGCTTCGTTCTTGGTAGACGGGTCGCCTGACGCCGAGCTGTTCGAACAGAACGTCGGTGGCCCGGTACGGCGAGCTCTCGAGGCCGCAGAGAGGACCTGGGTCTTTGGCGAAATGGTGGCACTGCTGTGGGAGCGCGGGCAGGTGAACGCGGCGCTCGAGCTCGAGCGCCTCTGGAACAAGCTGGGCGAGGGCGCCCGGTTTGATTTGCTCTGCTCTTACCCCAGCCGGCTGCTCGCCGAGAGCGAGTCGTTTGACGAGTTCGAGGAAGTTTGCAACTTGCATTCCGAGATCGTCCGCAGTAACCCCCAAGGCGTGTGGAGCTCGGGGCTCGGCGGAGCTTCCATGACGTTCCCCCTCGCCGCCGACGCGCCCCGGGCAGCCCGTCGTTTTGTCGTGTCCACGCTCACGGGTTGGCAAATGGAAGACATTGTTGAGGACGCGGCTTTGGTAGTCACGGAGCTCGCGACAAACGCAGTCCTGCACGCGTCTTCGGGCTTCCGTGTCGTGATCGCTGTTTCGCCAATGTTGGCCCGGATTTCTGTCGTAGATAGCAGCTCTGAAGAGCCCTGGCGCAAAGAAGCCTCGCTCGGTCGCAACTCAGGCCGCGGCCTTGCGTTGGTTTCTGCTCTTGCTGAGCGCTGGGGGACTACTAGTGGCGAGCAAAGTGGCGGCAAAGTCGTCTGGGCGGAGCTGCGCCGCTAGGCGTTGCGGGCCTCCCCCACGTGTCTGCCCCCGTTCCGGGCCCTACTCGTACGTCCTGTAAGCCTCTGCCCGGAAACCCTTCGCCCGCAGGTGAGGCACGACCTCATCGCGATGGGCGGGGTCGCGTGTCTCGAGGGTCAGCACAACCTCGACCTCATTGACAGCAACAGGTGCACCGCTTCGTCGGTGTTCTACGGTCAGCAGGTTGAGGCCCTGTTCGCCCAGGGCAGCGGTCAGTGCGGCGAGTGTGCCCGGCTTGTCTGGGAGCACGACGCGGACCATCAGGTAACGGCCGGCGGCGGTCAAGCCGTGTTCCACGAGGCGCATTAGTAGCAGCGGGTCGACGTTGCCGCCCGAAAGCAAAAGCGCTACCGGTTCGTCCCCGGGCACTGCGCCCGCGAGGAGGGCTGCCAGTGGCGCAGCGCCGGCGGGCTCGACCACCCACTTGCAACGTTCGAGGAGCAGGAGGAGGGCGCGGCTTATTTGCTCCTCATCGACGGTCACGACTTCGTCGACGAGCTTGCGAGTGTGCTCATAGGTGAGCTCCGACACGCAGCGCACGGCTATGCCGTCGGCCATTGTGTCCAGAGTGGGAAGCTCTACCGCGCGGCCTGCGTCCAGTGCAGCGAGCATCGGTGCGGCGCCCCCGGCCTCGACCCCGACAACCCGTGCCCGGCTGCCGGAGCCGCGCAGAGCCGCGGCGACCCCTGCGATGAGGCCTCCACCGCCGATCGGGACGACAACCGCTCCCGCGTCGGGCACCTCGCCCAACAGCTCGAGCCCGATCGTGCCCTGTCCAGCGATGACCAGGGGGTCGTCAAAAGGCGGCACGTAGCACGCCTCCGGCCGCGAGGCATAGAGCTTGGCGGCGAGGATCGCGTCGTCGACGTTGCCAGCTTCGAAGCGGACGTCGGCCCCATAAGCACGGGTCGCTTCGACCTTGGGCAGGGAGGCCCCGGCGGGCATGAAAACTGTGGAGCGAAGCCCGCAAAGCGAAGCAGCCAGTGCGACCCCCTGAGCATGGTTGCCCGCTGACGCGGCCACGATCTCGCCCGCAATACCTTCGCCGGCGACCACGGAAATCTTGTTGAAAGCTCCACGGATCTTGAACGACCCCGTTCGCTGGAAAAACTCAGGCTTGACAAAAACCGCCCTCTTTGCGAGTTTGGACAGAGCGCTCGAGTACATCGAAGGCGTCGCCCTGATGACCCCCTCCAGGCGACGTGCAGCTTCGACGATTTCTTCGAGTTCTACCAAGGCAGCCATCGCCGCATACCTTAGGGTGAGGGCACCGCTCTCGCGCACACGTTCCCAGCTTGCGCCCTCGGGGCCTCCCGGTCAAGGCTTTGCCTCTGTGCCGGACCACCAACCGCCTCGACAAGGCGCCGCTCGTCGCGGCGCAACGATCGCCGACGATGGCATCGCTCGTTGCCCATGGGGCACCCAGCCTCGCGAGTACCGCGAGTACCACGATCAAGAGTGGGGGCGCCCGACGGCGGACGAGAACAAGACGTACGAAAAATTATGCCTCGAAGGCTTCCAAAGCGGGCTTTCCTGGCTGACGATCCTCCGCAAGCGGGCGGCTTTTCGCACTGCCTTCAGCGACTTTGACCCGGCAATCGTCGCCGGTTTTGACGAAGGCGACGTCGAAAGGCTGCTTACCAACAGCGCGATTGTGCGCCATCGTGGCAAGATCGAGGCGGCAATCGCCAACGCTCGTGCCGTGCTGGCCCTCTGGGCGGAGGGTACTACCCTGGCCGAGCTCGTCTGGTCCTACGAGGCCGGCTCTGCTGAGCCACAGGTGCCGAAAAGGCGTTCTTCGGTGGACGCGCCTGCTTACCTGGAGGACCTGCCAGCGGCTACGGCACAATCTCTCGCTCTCGGGGCTGACCTTCGCAGAAAGGGGTTCCGCTTTGTTGGGCCGACGACTGTGTACTCGACGATGCAGGCACTCGGTGTCGTCAACGACCACCTCGTCGGCTGCCATTTCCACGAAGTAGTTGCGCAAGAACGTGCCCGCTTCGTCCCACCTCGGCGCTCATAGCCCGGGGAAGGCGCGGCGCAGTTCTTCCACGCCTATTTTGCCGTCGGATTTCACGTCTGGCGGCGTGTGCTCGGGGTCGAGACGACCAGCAACGAGGCGTACCAGGGCCGCCGCTGGGAGCTCGAGTTCTGAGACGTCCGCGCCCACACTAGCTGCGCTCGCCCCGCTGCCCGGACCTGGCCGGTCCATTTCTTGAAGGCTCGCTTTTTGCCCGAGGTCGAGGAGAAAATGTCCTTCCGGCCGCAGCGTTGTTACGCGCACCTGACCACTTACGCCGCTTGCTTCGGGCTTGCCGGCCCACTGGACGATCACCGGGAGGAGGTTCAGCAAGAGCACAACCGGTTCGTTGAGCAGTTCCGCTGAAGGCTCAAAAGCGACGGCTACGTCCCAGGAATGGACCGCATGCTCAGATACGCGAAAACCGATGATGCCTGCAAGGTCCAGCTCCATCCCGCCCAGCTCTACGCGAACTGTTGAGGCCGTGACGTCGTCCAGCCCTTCCACGACCGAGACGTGGCGTCGGTCCCAGGTCATCATCTCGACAGCTTTTTGGCGTGGAGCAAGAGCGTTCCAGCGGCCCCAGATGACGGGGAAGTCGTCGCCCCCCAGCTGCGGTTCGCCTACGAGGGACCGTTCCAAATTGGTGAGCCCGATCTCGGCTCCAGAGCCGATGTGGGACAAGACCTGGCTCACGTCCCAGCCTTTGCAATAAGAAGGAGCGTCCAGTTGCTCGGTAGGGAGCCCAGCAACGAGCGTCATAAGAGCATTGTGGGAGGCCCGGAAAGCCTGGATCCAGCGGCGCGCCTGCGAAGCGTTGCTTGAGGGCCCGTTTTTGTCAGCCATCTATTTCAAGGCTGGTCGTGTTCGCGAAGGTCTGCGTTGTACTTGGCCCCGGACCAGACGATGGGCTGCTGCGGGCGGCTGGGAGCAGGTCGTGGTGCTCCTGGGGGATTGTTGCCATGTCCACGTTTTACCGGCTCGGGGAAGCTATCGCCAACCCCGGGAGCGCGCCCGTCCACTCGTCGCCCTCCTCGTGCGGTCCCCAACGCCGCCTGCGGGCAAAGCTGGCGGGCTGTTCTAGGCCCGCACGGCCTCCTCCTTCTCGTCCGGCTGCTGCTCCTCGGTCCGCCGGGCAGTTGGGGAGCGCCCGTCTGCAGGAACGATGAGGCCGTCGTTGAGGACGATGCTGTTGGTCCGCAGCGCAGCGATCCTCCGACCTGCCAGCACCACCCCGGAAAGGTTGAGCGGGTCGGCTGCCGATAGCCGCACGGGCTGCGCTCGCCGCTCAGACTTGCTGATGTGGCGAAGCTCCTCGAGGGCCTCGGCGAGCGCGTATTGCTCTCCCGCGAAGCCTGTCACGAACCGGCCGCCGCGGGCGATGCCTCTGGCCTCAAAGCGCCTGAGTGCCCAGAGCACTTCTCGCCAGGGGAGAGCGAGGTCCTCGTGCGACCCCAAGTCCCAGAAGACAACCCCCCAACGCGAAAGGAGCTGGCTCGCTAGCTGCTCAGCAAGCTCGTCCCGTGGAAACGCAGCTCCCGCCGCCCCAGCCCCAGGCCCCAGCAGCGCCCAGCGGCCCTCACCTGATTGGCGCAGCGGGCGCCGAGCAACGACGCTCGAACCCAGCCCAGGGCGCCTGCGTTCGGGCAGGTGGCGCCGAGCCCAGTCCTTGCGGCGGGAGAACAACAACCTGACGGCCGCAAAGCCGTCGGAAGTAACCATGCCGCGAGCCACCAGGTCCCACAAGCCTTCCTGCACCTCGGCCGGCAAGCGGCCTGTGACACCTGGCAGGTCAGAGGAAAACATCGCGCCATTGCCCCGTAAAGCGTCGAGGACGTCCCGGGCGGGCCCGTGGGGAGGCTCCTCGGGCGCGACGGCGCCCCTTTTTGCGGCGACCAACCAGGGGAGGTCCGGCCTCAGCATGAACGTGACGGGAGTGGCACGCGAAGGGGTCATTGCCCCCCGCCGGCTCGGCACGTCCGCGCCTTGGGTTCTCGGGGACAAGCGGCCCCAGGTCACTTCGCCCGAGACACAGAGATCCTCCAACCAGCGTCGTTGGTACCCCTCGACTCGGGCGGGGAATATCGCCTCCTCCCAGGCTCCCGCTGCAAGCTCCCATCCCTGGAGCTGTTCGATCACTGCGAGCACGCCGGCACGTCCCTGCAGGCGCGTCCCCTCGGCAACGTGCTGCCAGCGAGCGAGGAACTTCATGAACTCCTGTGGGGTAACCGGCTTTATCTCGCGGCGTAACCGGTTCTGCGAGTAGCTATGGATGCGCGCCAGGAGGTGGCGCGCGCACCACTGCTGTGCACTAGCGGCGGAGGGATCGAAGTGGCCCCGCATGGCGAAACCCTCCGCCTCGAGACGGGCAAGCCCGACCAGCACGCGGGTCTCGGGCAGGGCGAGGTCCGCCGCTAGGGCGGCCGCCGTGACGGGGCCCGAGAGCTCGAGGTGGCCGCGCACGAGCAACGCGAGAGCCTCGTCGGCGTCAACCCCGCTCCTGGCCGGGCCTACTCCCTCCTCGTCGGTGCCCAGGCCGCCCACGTCGTTGCCCAGGTCGCTTGCGCCGTCTCGCCCAGTATCCCGGCTCCCGTCCGGAGCCGGGAGACGGAAGTCGGGCTCGTACAGGCAACCCGGGTAAATCGCCTCGACCCACTCGCGCCGCTCGGTGGCGCACCAAAAGAGGCGCCCGGCAGGCTTGGCTTCCACTCGACAGTTTGCGGTCACGGGAGGACCGCCGTCACCCAGCGCGCCCACGCTCAGGTCCATCGCCCGCCCGCTGACCTTGAGCTGGTCATGCCACTCGCGCCAGTCGTCCCGGGGGGTTTGCACGAGCGAAGAGAGCAGCAGCTCGTGAAGCTCCTCGGCATCGCGGGGAGAGGGAGCCGCTTCCCCCCTTACTCTTTCCAGCGCGGCGGCGCCCAGGTGCGATAAATCGCGTGCCTCTACTGGCAGCCCGCGGCGTAACTGGACTTGCCTGGAACGCCTTTCCTCGAGAGGGGCGTCATCCAGGTAGGTGTACGGCTCGCTGTTGACGATCTCGTGCGAGAGCACGGACGGCTCGACCGAGTCCACAAAATGTGCCTGGACCTGCCCCGAATGAAGTTTCGCGACGAGCTCTCTCAAGCCCTCTACGTCCATGGCTTCGTGCAGGCAGTCTTCGAGCACTTGGCGCACGATCACATGGTCAGGTAGCTCGATGGGCCCGGGGGGAGCGTTCTCCTGGCACGCCGCAAGCGCGGGGAACACGGCCGCCATCAGGTCGTCCGCCTCCATGCGTTGCACCGGCAAGGGGTTCTTCTTGCCTCCCCTGAAGCGCAGAATTGCCAGCGCACGGCTCAGGTCCCACCGCCACCTGGACGTGAACATGGGAGAAGCCAGTACCGCCTGTTCCAAAGTGGCCTTGACCGTGTTTGGGTGGAGCAGTTTGGGCGCCGACGAGAGCGGGAAGCTGTGCTGGGGGCCGAGCGAGAGGATCACTGCGTCGTCGTTGGCGGCGGCTTGGAGCTCGAAATCAAACGTTACGCAGAAGCGCTTTCGCAGCGCGAGCCCCAAGCCACGGTTGACCCTCCCGCCGTAAGGGGAGTGCACGACGAGTTGCATACCGCCCGCGTCGTCGAAAAACCGTTCAAAAACCACGTGTTCTTGTGTTGGCAGGACGCCAAGTTGGGCCAGGCCGGTGGAAAGGTAAGCTATTACCTGCAGCGCGGCCGCCTCGTCGACGCCCGGGATCTGGCGGAGGTCGCTGACAGCTCGGGCTGTCCCCCCCGCTCCGAGCTGCCCGGCGATATTTTGACGTAGCTTCGATACCTCCTCGGAAAGCTCGATGGTCCGGCTCGGGGCTTCACCAACCCAGAACGGGATCGTGGGGCGCGCGCCCTCCGCGTCGACGACTCGGACCTCGCCTGCTGTAACGCGACGGATTCGCCAGGCATGCGTGCCGAGCAAGAACACGTCGCCCGTCATTGACTCGATCGCGAAGTCCTCGTTGACACTCCCGACAAACATGTCGTCAGGCTCTGCAACCACGCGGTAGTCGCCCACTTCGGGAATGGCCCCACCACTCGTAAGAGAGGCCAACCTCGCGCTCCTCTTGGGCCTCAGGACCCCGTTCACCCTGTCCCTGTGCAGGAAAGCCATCCGCAGCCCCCTCCCTGTCGGGATCCCCTCCGAAGCGAGCTCCACAACCTCCTCGAAGTCATCCCAGGAAAGCTCTCCATACGGCGCCGACCTCTTTATCAGGTCGTACAAGGCTTTTTCGCCCCATTCGCCCGCCGCTGAAACCTCCGCGACCACCTGTTGCGCGAGGATATCTAGGGGGGCGATCGGCGGGAGGACCGCATCCAAGCGCCCTTTTTGGACCGCGGCCAACAAAGCGGTGCATTCGACGAGCTCGTCGCGAGTAGTAGGAAAGAGGATCCCCTCGGGGACGCCGTGCCTCGAGTGGTTGGAACGGCCCACACGCTGGAGGAAAGTCGATATGGCCCGGGGTGACCCGACCTGGCAGACCAGTTCGACGGGGCCGATGTCTATGCCAAGCTCGAGCGAAGCCGTCGCGACCAGGGCGCGGAGGTCGCCGGCGCGCAGCCTCGTTTCGGTCAGCTTCCTCCTAGCGGCCGAAAGGCTCCCATGGTGGGCTGCGACTTGCTCGGGGCCAAGTACCTCGCCGAGCAAATGGGCGAGGCGCTCTGAGAGCCTCCTTGTGTTGACGAAAACGAGCGTTGTGCGGTGCTCTTTGACATGGGCAGCGATCTGGCCGACGACCTCTGCCATCTGCTCCTGGGAAAGCACGGCCGCAAGCTCCTGGGAAGGCAGCTCGATGCTCACAGACATCTTGCGGCGGTGGCCGCAGTCCACGACTTTGACCTCGGTGGCTCCGCCTAAAGCGGAGGGAGCATCGTTTGGCAAGGCGTCGGTTGCGTCCGTTGCGTCCGTTGAGCCAGTGGCGCGGGGTGCTCCGGCGCCGCCGAGGTCGTCGCTCACCTGCACGACGGGGACGGCGTTCGCCCCGCTCAGGAGCCTTGCCGTTGCCTCGATCGGCTTTTGAGTGGCGGAGAGCCCCACCCGCTGCGGGCGGCCCTCCTTTTGGACGTGCTCGAGGCGCTCCAATGTGAGCGCCAAGTGCGAGCCGCGCTTGTCTCTGGCAAGCGCATGCACCTCGTCCACGATCACGGTCCGTACCTGGCGCAGGGTCTCCCGGCTTCGCTGAGCGGTGAGGTACAGGTAGAGGCTCTCGGGGGTTGTAACAAGGATTGTCGGGGGCCCCTTGACCATCGCTGCGCGGGCGCTCGCGGAGGTATCTCCTGTGCGAACCGCGACCGTGATGGGCGCCGGCACAAGCCCGATGCGCCCGGCAGCCGCCGCTATCCCGAGCAGCGGGCGCTCGAGGTTTTGGTGAACATCGACGGCGAGCGCCTTGAGCGGCGACACGTAAACGACCCGCGTGCGCCCGGCGATGTCCTCGCCTCCCTCGTGCGCCCGGTACGCGTCGTCGATCGCCATAAGGAACCCGGCGAGTGTCTTGCCGGACCCCGTTGGCGCGGCTATCAGGACGTCCGAACCACTTTGGACCAGTGGCCAGCCTGCGGCCTGAGCGCTCGTCGGCCCTTCTGGGAACTGGCCGAGGAACCACTCCTCAACGGCAGGGTGCAACCTAAGGCCATCCAGGACCAGGGGGGCGGGCGCCATCTTCACCATTCAACAGGAAGGGTGCGACCAGTACTCCTTGCCTGGTGTGGCCCTGCCCGGTTGGACGACCGCGGCGCTTGCAGCGCGGCCGCCTACACTGGGACGTGAGTGAGCTGGCCGGGTGGTCGCGGCCATGCGTCGGCTGGGCAACCAGGCCGGCGACCTGGCCGAGGAAGGTCGGGACTCCATAGGGCAGGGTGCTGGCTAACGGCCAGTCGGGGCGACCCGCAGGAAAGTGCCACAGAAAACAGACCGCCAATGGGCAGTGGCCACAGCCACTGCCACAGGTGAGGGTGAAACGGTGCGGTAAGAGCGCACCAGCGTCCGGGGTGACCCGGGCGGCTCGGCAAACCCCACTCGGAGCAAGGTCAAGCGTGGGACGGCTGGCCCGGCCACGGTCCCCAGGTAGACCGCTCAGATGGATGACCACACACCCGGTAACCACCAACGGCCCGGGGGACAGAATCCCGCCTACAGGCCAGCTCACTCGCTCCCCGCATGAAGCGGGGAGGGCCCCCTACCTCGCCTACCGAGACAACTGTGGCTTATGCCACCGGCGCGCTCCCGTGCCGGCTCGGGCACGGCCCCTCCGCTTCCTGCCTCCGCGCATGCAACTGGCACGTCGGTTATGACGCACCAAGGGTTGGGAACCTATCGCGCGGATTCCAGGGCTGTCGCCAAGCGCTGTAGGAACGAGCGGACCGTCGACTCCGCCACCCTGTGCAGGAGCGCCCGGTCGAGGCGGCGCCCCAGTGCACCGAGCGGCGGCACGTAAGACGCCGCGAGGATGAGGCGGCAGCGGTCGCGCCCTAATGGTGCGATCTCGAGGTCACCATCGAGGACCGGGAAGAGCGAAGGGTGCTCAGCGGCTTCCCATTTGAGCGAGTAGGCCAAGCCTTCTCCCCGCTCCCTGCCTGCCCCCAGCTTTACCCGAACCTTGGGCGCGAGATGGCCTGAGGCCCAGGCCGGCCACATCTTCAGGAGCAGGGACTCGCCGTCCTGCTCGGCGGCCCAGGCGATCGGGCCTAGCCACGTGCTGGTTTTTCCATTGCTGAGGGCGTCTCCATTGAGCGCGCCGTCGGCACCGTCGGTGCCGGGGCCCTTGCGCGTTAGCTCTATGACCGTCTCTATTGGTCGTGCGACGTCAGCAAAGTCTTGGAGGAAGAGCGCGCGGCCATCCTCGAGCGCCTGGTCAGCCATAAGCCATCGAGGGTAGGAGCGCCTCGCAACAACCGATAGGGCCAAATGGCCTAAATAGTACGAAAAACCTTACTCCCGCATCCCCCAGGGTGCCAGCGGGAGCTTTGGCCACGAAACCAGGAAAAGTGCTCCGGACGTCCGGGCTCAGAGCCAAAGGGAGCTCAGGTCTACCGAGACGCGCACCCCGGCCGGCGCCGCGGGCAAAGAGGCTCGGTTCGCGGGCTCTTCGCGCACATCGACTTTTGCCAGTACCGCCTCGTCAAGGAAGCGGCTCATCTTGACAAGGCCGTGGCGGTCATCGACGGCCCGCGGGTGGTATGGCATGCGCAGTGGCGAGTAAAGGTAGAGCTGGTCGCGCGCCCGGGTGAGCGCAACGTAAAAGAGCCGTCGCTCCTCTTCGAGCCCCTCTTGGTCCGTGAGCGCCATGTCGATGGGCATGCAGCCGTCTATCACGTGGGGTAGGTGGACCACGGGCCACTCGAGCCCCTTTGCCGAGTGGATCGTCGACACGACCAAGTAGTCCTCGTCCAGGTGTGGAGGTCCAGCGAAATCGCCAGCGCCTTGTGGGGGGTCGATCGTGAGCTCGGCCAGCCAGGGGCCAAGCGCTCGCGCCTCCGAAGCCGCGGCTACCAGGCGTTCGAGATCGGTGATGCGGGAGCCGGCGTCAGGGTAACGCCCCCGGAGGAGAGGGACCAGGGCTTCGAGCACCTCCTCTGCCCGACGGCCTGCCCCGGTCACCTCGCGCGCCCCGACCAACTTCGAAAGCGTCGCCGAAAGCGGGGACCTCGAACGCGCGGGCGCTGCAGCCACGAGCTCCTGCCACCCAGCGAGCTGGTCCGGTGCCGCCCGGCATATCTCCACGAGGGCTCGGCCGGTGGCTGGCCCGATCCCATCGTGCAACCGCAAGAGCCGGTACCAGGCGAGCTCGTCGTGGGGGTTGTCGACGACGCGGGCTGCCGCCACGAAGTCCTTCACGTGCGCCACCTCCAAGAACTTGAGGCCGCCGTACTTCCTGTAAGGGACTCTCCGCGCTGCCAGCTCGAACTCGACCAGGTCGCTGTGATGGGCCGCCCGGACAAGCACGGCCTGGTCGTGCAGCGGCGTCCCCTCTTCGTGGAGCATCAAGACCGTGTCGACGACCGACCTCGCCTCGCTGTTGGCGTCGTGGCAACGACGCAAGGTCGGCCTGGGCCCTGGAGCACGGCTGGAACGGAGCACGACACCCGGCCCATGGCAACGGGCCCGCACAGCGTTGGCGACTTCGAGGATGCTTTGGTGGGAGCGGAAGTTTTCCGCCAGCTCGATCACTGACGCGCCCGGGAAAGCGAGGGCCGCCTCGCGCAGTTCGCTCCTCCCGCCCCCCCTAAAGGCATATATGGCTTGGGCTTCGTCACCGACCAAAGTCAGCCCGCGGCCCGACGGCGCAAGAAGCCGCACGATGTCAGACTGCAGGTAGTTGAGGTCCTGGTACTCATCGACGAGCACGTACTCAAACTGGCTTGCCAGGTGTGGCCCGAGCTGGTCGTCCGAAAGGAGCGCACGCCAAAACAACAAAAGGTCATCGAAGTCCACAAGGGCGCCTTTGCGCTTGCGTTCGGTGAAGGCCGCGAAAAGTGCAGCCAACTTCTCCAAGTGCGGCTCGCACCAGGGGTAGCCCCCCTTCAGCACCTCGCTCAGCGGCCGGCGGTTATTTATGCAGCGCGAGTAGATCTCCACGAGTGTCGTAGTGCGAGGGAAACGCTCAGCCCCACCGTTCAGACCGTGCTCCGTCCGCATCAAGTCCATCAGGTCGCTCGCCTCTGCGGGGCTCAAGACGCTGAAACCAGAGGCCATGCCGACGACTTCGCCATAAGCCGACACGTAGCGGTGCGCTACCGAGTGAAAAGTGCCCCCGATCGCTCTCCGGCCGCCCGAAAGCTCGCCGGCCCGCGCCACCATCTCCTCCGCGGCGCGCCGAGCGAAGGTGAGCAGCAAGATGCGCTCGGGCCCCGCTCCCTCTTGGAGCAGGAAAGCCAAACGCGAGACGAGGGCCCGTGTCTTGCCGGTGCCCGCGCCCGCCACCACGACGAGTGGCTGGTCCCCATGGGTTGCTACCGCTAGCTGTGCGGCATTGAGGCCCGCCGGCCAATCGACCGCAGGCGGCGAGGAGGAGCGGGACGAGCGGGCCGAGATGGTAGATGGGTGGGGGGGGAACATACGTTTGTCAGGATAACGCGCCATAAGCTGCAGTGGCGTACTGCTCCTGGAACGGCGACGGAGGCACCGGCGTGGTGTGCAAACCTTCAGCAATTGCTTTGGTCTTTTGTGCGGCGCTCGTCTCGGTGGGCCCGGGTGCGGTAGTTCGTGCGGGGGCGGGCACGCCACCTGGCTTGTTACTCCCGGCGAGCCCCTCAAGCGCGTCAAGCTCTCCGGCCCCGCCGACCACGGGTTTGATGGCTAACCAGCTCAATGGCGTATCTTGCCCGGCTGCGGGCACATGCGTCGCAGTCGGCTATTACGCTTTTGACAACACCGGCACCGACAAAACCCTCGTCGAGACGCTGTCCTCGGGGTCCTGGGACATTACCCCGAGCCCCGACATCGGCCCGAACGACAACGTCCTGAGCTCGGTCTCGTGCACCTCGCCCAACATGTGTGTCGCTGTCGGCTACTACGACCATGCTGGGACAGACCAGGCCCTTGTCCTGACCATGTCGGGCGGCACGTGGACGGTGACCCCCGTCCCGAGCGCTTCGACGGGCACCAATGTCCTCAAGGCCGTGTCCTGCTCGAGCCCCGGTTCCTGTGCCGCCGTTGGGTATTACGCAAACGCCGGCAAGCCACAAGCTCTCATCGAAGTCTTGAGCGGCGGTGCATGGCGGCTCGAGGGGGCGCAGCACCCGACCATCTTCGGCGACGCATTTAACTCCGTCTCGTGCGCGGCACCTACCTGGTGCGCGGCGGCGGGTTACTTCAGCAACGGCCTGCGCAACCGCGACTTGGTGGAAACCTTGGTCAACGGTACGTGGCAGGTCGCCAAGTCCCCCAACGATACCGTTTACACCAACACGTTGAAAAGCATTTCCTGCGCTTCGCCGACCGCGTGCACTGCCGTTGGTTTTTACAACGACGGGCGCAGCGACCAGTCGCTTGTAATTTCTCTCGTAGGCACAAACTGGTCCCTCGGCTTGAGCACGGGCCAGGGGAGCGGCGTCAACATCCTCGATAGCGTCTCGTGCCCTACGGTGGGCAGTTGCAGTGCTGTCGGCTACTACTCCAACGGGGTGACCGACCAATTGCTCGGGGAGAACATAAGCAACGGGCTCGCCACTTCGGCACAGGTCCCGAGCGCGAGCGCGACAGCCAACGTCCTCAACGCTGTCGTTTGCACATCTGTTGGCAATTGCGTCGGCGTTGGCTACTTTTTCAACGACGGCGAAGACCAGGGGCTTACGGCGACGTCGTTCAACGCGTCTTGGACGGCCCTGCCCGGGCCGGCTATCACCACTCCAACGACGGTCACACTTTCGGCGACGCCGAACCCGGCTTCCATAGGCCAAATGGTCACTTACGATGCGAGCATTTCTCCAGCGCCCTTCGCCGGCGCGGTGGACTTCACAGATAACGGCGCGAGAGTGCCGGGTTGCAGCGCCGTGCCGGTCGACGGCAAGGGCCAGGCCATCTGCTCCATCACTTACTGGGGCGGCGGCCAGCACGTGGTGGAGGCGTTTTACTCTGGCGACAACGGCTTTGGGCCCTCGACGTCACCGCTTGCCGGAGAGACCGTGGAATTTCCTCCTTCTGGGTACTGGCTGGCGACGAGTGACGGGCATGTATATGCGGTCGGGGGAGCGCCTTCCTTGGGCGGGATGACGCCCTCCCTCTCGACAGGCCCGCTCGTCGGGCTGGCAGCGACGCCCGATGGCAGGGGGTACTGGGCGGTTACCGCTGACGGGACCGTTGCCGCCTTTGGTGACGCGGCCTCGCTCGGCGACCTGCCCACCCGAGATGTCAAGGCATCGGACATCGTTGCGATCGCGCCAACTTATGATGGCAGGGGCTATTGGCTCGTCGGCAGCGACGGCGGGCTGTTTGCTTTTGGCGACGCCGTCTACCACGGGTCGTTGCCGGCGCTCCACTTGCATGCCCACGACATCGTGGGCATGGTCTCCTCGCCTGACGGGGCCGGGTACCTGCTTGCCGGATCGGACGGTGGCGTGTTTGCCTTTGGCGTGGGCCGCTACCACGGCTCGCTACCGGCGATCCACAAGCGCGTGAACGATATTCGCGCAATACTGCCTGCCGCGAGCGGGGGTGGCTACGTGCTTGTCGGTTCTGATGGCGGCGCTTTTGTTTTTGGCACTGGCGTCAATTTTTCTGGCTCGCTCCCGAGCCGGGGGATAAAAGTGGACGACATAATCGGCATCGCCCTGACCCCCGACGATGGCGGGTACTTCATGGCGGGCAGCGACGGCTCGGTATACGGTTTCGGCGATGCTAAAGTTGGCCCGGCGCCGGCCGGGCTCGCCGCGTACTTGCCCGTAGTGGCAATTGCAGGGACATGACGAACTAGAGTTAGGTTTACCTACATGAAGAAGGTCTCAAGGTCACTCTTTGCGCCCGGGGGGCCCGTTCTTGCCATTTGGGCGACTCTTGGTGCACTTGTCGGGACGGCGATAACCGTACCTGCGTCCGAGCCGGTCGCGTCGGCTTCGCTTTCTGCGGGTGCCCCCGCTAAGGCGCCCGTAGGGACCAAGTCAAAGCCTGCGGTTGAGGACTGCGGCTTTGCGCCGGCAGAGCTGAAGCCAAAGGAACTAACGCTTGCGTGCGCCGATGCGGGCGCGATTGGCAGCGACCTCGTCTGGCACAGCTGGGGAGCATCCCAGGCCTACGCAACTGGCACTTATACCTGGCACATATGTGAGCCGAGCTGTGTTGCGAGCAGAAGATGGGCCAAGGCCCGGGCTAATTTTACCTTGCAGCAGCCGACCGACACGAGCGCCGGCTGGCTGTTCGAAAAGCTCGTAGTCAACATCACGGGCCATGTGCCGCCACAGATGGAGAAGCACCAGGTCTATATTTTCAGGCCGCTGAAGTAAAGGAGCGGTGCCCGGCGCTGCTTGGACGGCGCTCCCTTCCCGGCTGGTAACATCTTGCCGTGCCTCGGCCAACGCGGGCCGCTGCTAGCACTGGGCCCGCAGGCGCGGCCGAGCTGTCTGGCCGCGAAGATGCAGACGTGGTGGCGCGCGAAACTGACGAGCCCGCTCAAGCGCGACGAGCGGGGGACGACGCCGACGTGGAGAGCACCGTAGCGGGGGGCCGCGCGAAGCTCGGCTCGCGGTTCTGGCGCCTTTGGTGGGGCACCGCCATCTCCTCGAGCGGGGACGGCCTGCTCGCGGTGGCGCTGCCGCTCATGGCCTTTACGCTCACCCGCAACCCGCTCGCGATCGCGGGCGTGACGGCTGACCAGAAGGCCTTCACCGCCCTCGGGGCGCTCCCAGCGGGACTGGTCGCCGACCGCTTCGAACGCCGCGGCGTGATGGTTGGCGCCAACGTGATCTCGGGTGCCGCCCTGGTGGGCCTTGTTGCGCTCATGACTGCGGGCTTTGGGGACCTACTTGTCCTCTACCTGGCAACGGCAGTCCTGGCACTTTGTGACGTAACGTACGGCGTCGCGCTCCAAGCAAGCGTGACTGACGTCGTTGAGGTGCCGAGCCAGCTCGCCACTGCCAACGGTCGCTTAATGGGTGTCGACGGTGCCGGCGAGAACTTCTTCGGGCCGGCGGTGGGCGGGTTTTTCTTCTCAGCCGCTCAAAGGTTGCCCTTTGTGGGCGACGCAGTCAGTTTTTTTCTCTCCGCCGTGCTCGTGAGGGCAAGCCTGCCTCGCCGGCGGCGGGGCTTGCGCCATGCGCGCAGTAGCGACGCCGGTGAGGGGTTGCCCTCGGCCTCGCAGCCTGCCGAGCGGGTGGAAGGCGAGCTGCGCCATGGTGGGGGATGGACAGCAGATTTCGCTGCAGGCGTCCGGGTTTTCCGCCGGGATAATATCTTGAAACTTCTCGCAGCGACCAACGGGTCGGTGAATTTCACTCAATCGATGGTCGTCGGCGTCTTGGTTGTTTACGGAGAACGTACGCTCGGTCTCGGCTCGACCGGCTACGGGTTGTTCCTTGCCGGGGCGGCTGTGATGGGCATTGTGGGCAGCTTTTTGGGCGGGCGCATCGAGCGTTCACTGGGGGGGGCGGGCGCCATGGTGGCGGGGGTCCTCCTCATCACGATCAGCTACCTGGGGCTGTCGTTCACGAAGGTTGCCGTGCTGGCTGCGATCGTCTTGGGCCTGCAGGAGTTCGGTACTGCCGTTGCCAACGTCGGTTCGGTCACCACTCGCCAACGAATAACGCCGCGGCGCCTGTACGGACGCGTTTTGAGCGTACATCGCTTCTTCATGGGTATCGCGGCGCCGACGGGTGCCATAGTCGGTGGGCTCATCGCGTCCGCATCGAATGTCCGGCTTACACTTTTTGTCGCCGGCGCAGCCGAGGCCGTCGCTCTCGCCTACCTGGCCCCCGCCCTCATCCAGTCGACGAGGCAGCGCGTTCCCGGACGGTCGCCAAACTAGCGAGCGCAGGGCAGCACTATGCACTTATGGCCGCGCGGACGGCATTGCCGATGAGCGCCAAGTCCTCGTCGGAGCTGACATAGGGAGGCATCGCGTAGACGAGGTCGCGAAAAGGCCGTAACCACACGCCTTTGCTGATGGCAGCGCCGGTGGCCGATGCGACGTCGACGGGGTGCTCGAGCTGGACGACGCCGATCGCCCCGAGCACGCGGACGTCCTTGACGCCCGCCGCCGCGCTTGCCGGCTCCAACGCCTCGGCCAACCGTGCCTCGATCCGCTTCACCTCGGGCTGCCAGCTTGTGCCAAGCAAAAGTCCAGTCGACGCAAGGCCGGCAGCGCATGCCAAGGGATTTGCCATGTAGGTTGGCCCATGCATCAGGCACCCGGCTTCGCCTCCCGAAGCCGCCTCTGCGACCTCGGCTGTGCAGAGCATGGCCGCAAGCGAAAGATAGCCCCCTGTGAGCGCCTTGCCGACGCACATGATGTCGGGTTTTACGCCGGCCGTGAGCGAGGCAAACATCGCGCCCGTGCGGCCAAAACCGGTCGCTATCTCGTCGAGTATGAGCAAGGCTCCGTGCTCATCAGCGAGGCGGCGCAGCACCTTTAGGCAGGCGGGGTCATAGAACCACATCCCTCCGGCGCCCTGGACGACCGGCTCGGCGATGATCGCTGCGACCAGGTCGCCGTGCTCGCCCAGGACCCGTGCTGTCATTTGTTCCCATCCGGTGGCCGCACCTTTGCCCGAGGGCGGCCGGGGGGCGAAGAAGTTAGTTGGGAGAGCGCCCGCGAAGAGGTGGTGCATGCCTCCGACGGGGTCGCAGACAGACATTGCCCCGAGGGTGTCGCCGTGGTAGCCGCCCGAGAGCGCAACGAACTTCGCCCGCCGCGACTGGCCCCGGTTGCGCTGGTACTGCACCGCCGTCTTGAGCGCTACTTCGATTGAAACTGAGCCGGACTCAGCGAAAAAGACCCTGTCGAGGCCTGGGGGCGCCATCTCGGTGAGCCGCTTTGCCAACTTGATCGCGCCGGCGTGGGTGAGCCCGCCGAACATCACGTGCGACATTTGGGCCATCTGCTCCTGGAGAGCAGCGTCGATGACAGGGTGCCGGTAGCCCCAGATGGCCGTCCACCACGAAGACATGCCGTCGACTAGCTCCCGGCCGTCTGCCAAGCGAAGGCGGGTGCCCGAGGCGGACACGACGGGGAGCGCAGCGTTTGCCGCCGGTAAGGGGGCGTAAGGGTGCCAAACGTGGTCACGGTCAAATGCGAGCAGCTGTTGCCAGTCCGGCCCGGTGCGGGGCTCCTCGGGCCAGTCCGTAGCCATGGGAGGACAATGCTAGGAGCAGGAGTGGCCACGAGGACCCCGCGGAGGCACTGTCGCGGTGCCAAGCGAGCGGCACTACCCTGTTGGGGAGATGGCCCGGGTCGTCGTGGCTGAAGAGGTGACAGACGAGCTCATGGCAGCCGTCCAGCGCTTAGTGCCGCAGTTGTCGAGCTCCGCACGACTGCCGAGCGTTGCGGAGGTCGCCGAAATCGTGAGCTCACCGGCCACCACGCTCTTGCTGGCCCGGGATGACGTGGACGCCGATGGAGAAGGTCGGGCCGGGAGCGGCGATGGTGAAGGGGCGATCGTCGGCATGCTGACACTGGTGAGCTTTCGCCTCCCTACCGGTGTCCGGGCTTGGGTCGAAGACGTAGTTGTCGAGGAATCTCAGCGGGGTCGCGGCACCGGAGAGGCCTTGACCCGGGCGGCTGTCGAGTTGGCCGCAGCTTTGGGGGCCATCACGGTGGACCTGACTTCCCGCCCTGGCCGAGAGTCGGCTAACCGGCTCTACGAGCGAGTTGGGTTCGAGCAGCGGGACACGAACGTCTACCGGTTCAAAATTGCGAAGTGACCGACGCTAAGTCCCTCAGCCCAGTTGGGTAAAAGTCTCAACCTCTATACAAGGTTGAGACTTTGACGGACGGCCGACCACCAAAGTAGCGACCAAGGTCCTTTCTTGGATCAGGCTACTTATCACTAACGGCTGCTAGCCGAGCCTTTGTACGTGCAAAGTTCGTCACGAATACTGCGCGCCGTTGCGGCTCTCACGGCCGTGCTCATTGTGGCTCAAGGCTTCCTCGGGACGGCTCCGGCGGCCGCCACCACTCCGAGCCAAGTCACAGACACCTTCGGGTTCGACAGCGGGACGCTGCAAAGCTTTACGGTCCCCGCCAACGTCACTTCCCTGACGATCACCTTGACCGGCGGTCAGGGCAGCTGGGGCGGCGCCGATGCCTCCGGGAACCCCCCTCCCGGCGGCTACCAAGGAGAAGTTACCGGGACCATAGCCGTGAGCCCAGGTGATTATTTGACGATCGCTGTTGGCTCAGGCGGCGACGAACCCTACTACACGGCCTGCACGACAGGACAGGACGCCTCCTCGCCCTCAGACCCCTACGACGCGGTAGGTGGCGAGAACCCGCTCAGCCAGTACGACGGTGGGGGCGGTGGCGCTGCGGGCCCCAATGGGTGCTCAGGGTACGGAGGTTCGGGCGGAGCGGCGAGTGTTGTCGAGGTCGGCACTTCGTCGAGCTCACCATCGAGCCTCGGGACCATTGTTGCAGGAGGCGGTGGTGGCGACGGGGGTTCGGGTCAGTACGTCCTCGTTCGCGGCCAGATCGGCCTCGCCAACTACGTCGCCCAGTTGGCGCCGACGGCCATCACCTACGGCATGCCGGCCGGGTGCACGTCGAACTGCACGTCTTACAGCACAATCGAAAGCCCTTCGCCCTTGCCGGTCGACCCCACGCAGGGCCAGGTCGGTACGGCAGTGTTCACGATGTGCGGTGGCAGCACCAACGGCGAAAACGCCGACCAGTACTTCAACACCGGGGCGCCCGACTCTGAGCCCGGCTGTGACGGTGGGGGCGGGGCCGGTGGGGGCGGAGGCGCCGCAGGCGGCTCGGCGGGGAGCGTGCAGTTCGGCTCAGGGAGCTCCGATGAATGGTACGGGCAGGGTGGGAGCCCGGGCGAGAACTCGACCGATAATTTCTCCGGGCTGAGCGCCTTCTACTCTTACTATTCCGACGCCGACGAGGGGCGCCCATCGGGTACGGGCAATTTTGCTGACCCTGGTGCCTCCTATGACGGCTCCGTCGCAGTCACGTACGCGACAGGTATCCCCGGGGCTCCGACCAATGTCACGGGCACCATTGGCAACCAGAGCGTCTCGTTACAATGGGCGGCCCCGTCCTCCCAGGGGGCGACGTCTATTAGCGACTTCGTCGTCCAGTACTCCTCGAACGGTGGCTCCACTTGGTCCACCTACGACACCGCCTCGACTGCGACCTCGGCCACTATTACCGGGCTGACCAATGGCACTGGTTACATATTCGAGGTCCAAGCGGTCAATTCGGTCGGTAGCGGGCCGTTTTCTTCTCCCTCAAGCACCTTTACGCCCTCCGGGCCGCCAGGCGCCCCGGTGATCAGTTCTGTTACGCCCGAAGACGGAGGCCTCGTCGTCAACTTCACCCCGCCCTCAAGTGGCACGCCGATCTCGGGCTACGTCTACCAGTTGGACGGGTCGGGACCATGGTTGCCGAGCTCTCAGACCACGAGCCCGCTGACAATTTCCGGCCTCAGCGATGGCACCTCCTATTCGGTCGAGATCGAAGCCGTCAACAGCATCGGGACTGGGCCTGCTTCGAACTCGGTTAGCCAGACGCCGCTAGCGCTTCCCGGGCCCCCCACGATCACTTCCGTCCAAGTGGGCCCGGGCACGGCGTCTGTCAATTTCACTCCGGGCGCCACCGGAGGTGGCACAATAACGGGTTACCAGTACAGCACCAATGGTGGGGCCGCCTGGACATCGACATCGACGTCGAGCCCTATTTCCCTCAGCGGGTTATCAAATGGTATGGCCTACAACTTCCTACTGGAGGCGGTCAACGCCAGCGGAGCGGGTACCGCGGCGACGACTTCGTTCACGGCGCCGTCGGTGCCCGGTGCTCCTGTCATTTCCTCGATTGTGCCCGGGGACCAGGTTTTGAGCGTGACCTTGACCCCGCCGTCGAGCGGTGGGTACCCGGTCGCGGATTACCAGTGGTCAACCGACGGAGGTACAACCTGGTACTCGGAAGCCAGCTTTGGGACACCGTGCCAAAACCTTCCCGCTGGGACAGTCACCTGCCAGATCTTGGCGCTTTCCTCCGACGGTTCCACCCCGCTGACGAATGGCACCCCCTACTCGATAGAGATGCGAGCCGTGAACCTAGTCGGCGCCGGTCCCGCATCTACCGCTCAGCCTGCCACCCCCTATACGGTCCCCGGAGCACCGGCGATCACGACACCCGCCAGCGGTATGGTCGCCGCCAACCAGTCCCTCGCTCTTTCGTTCAACCCTCCGGCAAGTAATGGCGGCTCTACCATCACGAGCTACCAGTACTCGACCGATGCCGGGACGACTTGGCAGCCGGCGAACGGTGGCCAGCCGCTCACATCAACCGCGATGACGATCACGGTGCTGTCAACCGATGGCATCACGCCCCTTACCAACGGTACGACCTACGACGTCGAAATCAGGGCGGTCAACGCTGCTGGGCCAGGCCTCGCGTCTGCAGTCGCGCAAGGGGTACCCTCCACCGTCCCCGCCGCGCCTGTCATCAGCTCCCTGGCACCTGGGGACGGCACGCTTGAGGTTACCTTTGCCCCTGGCGCCAACAATGGGGCGGCAGTCACTGCGTACGAGTACTCAATAGACGGGGGGAACACCTGGACGCCGACCGGCTCGTTATCCACGCAGTTCACGATCGCCGGGCTGACCAACGGGACGAGCTATTCAGTAGAAACGCTGGCCATAAACGCGGACGGGAGCTCCCCCCCTTCGGCACCGGTTGCCGGGGCCCCGGTCACCGAGCCCGCTCAACCAGTGATCACCGCCACATCACGAGGGAACGCGACCATCGACGTCAGTTATTCGGAAAGCTCGACAGGCGGCAGCCCGATTACCTCCTACCAGTACTCCACCGACGGCGGGACGACCTGGTGCTCGGCAACTTCAATCGCCAACCCACTGGTCGTGACTGCCTTGTCTACGAACGGTACCACCCCGATCGTCAACGGTACTACGTACCCGGTGGAGGTACGTGCAGTGAACGCAGCCGGCGACTCGGTCGCGTCCGCACCGGTAAACGTAGCCCCAGCAGCGCCTCCTTCGGCGCCGAACGTGACGCTCACAGCTGGCGATGGCATTATCGGCGTTGCCGTAACAGTCCCGAACAATGGCGGTTCCCCCGTCACTGAGATCGATTATTCTTTGAACGGCGGCGCTTTCGTGCCCGCTGGCACGGTGGGGCCGGGCTTCACGATCTCGGGCCTCACGGACGGCACCAGCTACACAGTTTCGGTCCGGGCGGACAACGCCATCGGCGATGGGACAGCGTCATCGCCCACGAGCGCGGTACCGAGCACGGTCCCCGGGCCCCCAACGGGCGTCATTGCAGCCAGCGATTCCGCGTCCAGCGATGTGACCTGGTCTGCGCCCACTTTCAACGGAGGCTCAGCCATCACCGCCTACACGGCGACTGCTTACACGAGCCCCTCTGGGACAACCTCGGTTGGCACGCCCTGCACGACTTCCATGCTTGGCTGCACGATAACTGGCTTGACCAACGGCACCACGTACTACGTGGGGGCAATTGCCACGAACGCCGATGGCTCCAGCCTGGTCTCTTCACCTCTCCAGGCGGTCATCCCGGTCGCCCGTCCAAGTGCCCCGGTCCTGACTGGTACCACTGCCGGGGGCTCCTATCTCTCGGTGGCATTTACAGCTGGTGCGGCCGGAGGGGACCCCATAACGTCGTACCAGTACTCCCTCGACGGCGGCGTTACGTGGTACGCGGCATCGGGGACAACTTCACCGATCGTCATTTCGGGCCTTGTGGACGGCACGACGTACACCGTAGCGCTGCGCGCGCTAAGTGCCGCAGGGGCGGGCGCGACATCCAACACAATTATGGCAACGCCTTATACATATCCGGGCATTGTCGACGCTTCGACCATCGCTGCGAACGGTGAAAACGACCAAATTGTCCTCAGCTGGACGGTGCCGTCGAACGGTGGCTCGGCGATCACACAAGCGCAGGCAACCGCCTTTAGCTCGGTGACTGGCGGGAGCCAGGATGGCACCTGCACGACGACCACCAACCTGGCAGTCGGCGATACCGCTTCGTGCACCATAACTGGCCTGTCGAACGGGACGATTTATTACGTCTCTGTCCAGTCGGACAACGCTGCGGGCTGGAGTGGCCGCTCGTCCCCGCGTGTCGCCGTTACCCCTTCTCTCCAACCCGGCCAAGTAGAGGACCTCACGGCTGTCGCCGGTGACGGCCAAGCGTCTTTGTCCTGGCAAGCGGGGAGCACCGGGGGAAGCGCAATATCGAACTACACCATCTGGTACTCCTCGGGTGGGGTGTACACACAGTTCAACAACGGGACCTCCACGGCAACCACCGCGACGGTGACGAGCCTGACAAATGGTACGCCGTACACTTTCGAGGTTTACGCCGTCAACTCGTACGGTACCGGTCCTGTTAGTGGACCTTCTAACCAGGTCACACCCGAAGGTCCTTCAATCACATCCCCGGCCCTCGGCGACGGTGAAGTCGGCCTGCCCTACTCGACGGCCCTGAGCGCCTCGGGGGGCACGGGCACATTTAGTTGGTCTGTCAGCAATGGTTCCCTGCCCCCTGGGCTATCGCTGGGCACCTCGAGCGGTGAGGTCTCGGGTACGCCGTCGGCAACTGGGACGTCCAATTTCACCCTCGAGGTGACCGACTCTGCGGGCGGCAGTGCCACCCAGGCAGAGACCGTGGAGATCGTGGCCGCCCCTGCCGGGGGCCCGAGCATTGCTCCCGTCATCCTCACGACTTCCTTGCCCGGGGGCGAGGATGGCGTTCCCTATAGCGAATTTGCTGTTGCCGGCGGAGGGTTAGGACCATACGTGTGGTCGATCGTGCAAGGCTCGTTGCCTGCGGGTCTTGTCTTGGCTCCTTTGACAGGCCAGGTTCACGGCACACCAACCGGAGGATCGTCGACCTTCCAGCTCCAAGTGACCGACTCGCTGGGACTGACCGCAGAACGCGGTTTGTCAATTGCGATCGTGAAGCAGCCACACTTCTCGTCACCGGAGCTCACCATTACGGGGTACGTGGGGTGGCGGATCAGCCACGAGGACCCCTTCCAAGGCGAGACCCAGTCCGATAAATGGACTGTCGTAGACGGGAGGCTCCCGTATGGCTTAGCACTATCGCCAGGCGGGTACATTACCGGTTCCCCCCTTCAGGCTGGCACGTTTAAGGTCGTGCTCGGAGTGTCGGATCCCCAGCACCAGCTGTCGACACAGACCCTCACATTCGACATCATGCCTATCGCACTCAACTCCCGCCTGATTGTCGCGGGGCCCCAAGACGGCGGGTACTGGGTCGCGACGAACGACGGTCATGTCATGGGCTTCGGTAACTCGCATGTCCATGGCGACCTTCTCGAGCACTCAGTGAGGGCCTCTGTTGTTGGCATTGCCGGCACACCTGACGGTAACGGGTACTGGCTCGTGACAGCAATGGGCGCCGTGTACTCCTTTGGTGATGCGCATCCCTATGGCAACTTGTCCAATGAAAAGTTGACGGCTCCGATCGTTGGCATCGCCGACACCCCCGATGGACGTGGGTACTGGCTCGTCGCCGCGAACGGCAGCGTGTTCACCTTTGGTGATGCCCATTTTTATGGTTCGATGGCCAGCAGGCACCTGAACGCTCCAGTGGTGGGGTTGGGCCCAGTGCCAGACGGAGAGGGCTACTGGCTCGTCGCTGCTGACGGCGGGGTGTTCTGTTTTGGGCAAGCGCGTTACTACGGTTCAATGGCCGGTAAGCACCTCAACAGGCCAATGGTCGGACTGGGCACGGTCGCCGGTGGAAACGGTTACTGGCTCGTCGCTGCCGACGGAGGGGTGTTCACCTTTGGGCACCTTCATTTTTACGGTTCAATGGGCGGCCGGCACCTGAACAAGCCAATGGACGGCATGCAAGCAACAACAGATGGCAGGGGCTATTGGGCGGTCGCAGGCGACGGCGGTGTGTTCGCCTTCGGCGATGCCCGGTTCCTAGGATCTGCCCCCGGCCTTCGAGGAAGCGATCAGTAACCCTGGGCGCATCACTTTCAGGCCCACCTCCGCCAGATCGAACGCGTAGGGAACCCCCACGGCATCAAGCAACTTCACGAGAGCGCGGCCGCCAACTTGGCGCTAATAAGCCCGCCCCACTACCGCCACCAGCTCGGCCAGGTCATCGCTGGCTCCAGGTAGCGACCCATCCGGCCGCTGCAGCACCCGTACCGACACGCCCCGCTCATTGAGCCACAACTCTCCGTCCCCGGCGGCCCCGGCGGCCCCAGCACCGGCGGCACCCGCACCGGCGGCTCCAGCGCCTGTGCCGGAGATCACCCGCCCCGGCACCACAGCGAAGCCTGACTGCGTGGCATCGAGGGCTTCTTCGAGGCCGCCCGTGAGCGCCTGCTCGGTCCGCTCATCACGCCAATTCCGTGCCTCGGCCAGGAGCGCCGCATGAGCGTCGCCGAGCACGCGCGACACCTCAGTGACTATCGCATCGAGCCGAACGGGAGCCTTGGTGTTGTTATCCCGCCTGGCGAGCACGGCCGTCCCTCCAGCCAGGTCCCGCGGCCCGATCTCGACCCGGACCGGCACGCCCTTCAGCTCCCACTCGACCACTCGCCTCCCGAAAGATAGATCCGTCCGGGCGTCGATTTCCACCCTCTGCCCCGCCCGGCGGAGGTCGTCAGCGATCTTGGAAGCCGCCTCGCCGGCGCCTTCCTCGGTACGCACCGCCAGGACAACTACCTGCACAGGAGCGACCTTGGGCGGCAGCCGGAGCCCAGAGTCGTCGCCGTGCACCATGACGAGCCCGCCCATCATCCGCGTTGACGAGCCCCAGGAGGTGAGCCATCCATGGCGTTGCTGGCCCGTCTCGTCGAGGAAGGTGATGCCAAAGGCCTCTGCAAACCCCTGTCCCAGCTCGTGGCTCGTCCCCATCTGGAGCGCCTTGCCGTCGCGCATCATCGCTTCGGCAGCCCAGGTGGTCGTGGCGCCGGCGAAGCGCTCACGGTCTGTTTTTCGCCCCGTGAGCACTGGGATCGCAAGCACCTCGACCATGAAGTCCTCGTAGACCTCACGGAGGATCTTGAGGGCGAAGCGCTGCGCGTCGTCCTCGCTCGCGTGCGCGGTGTGGCCCTCTTGCCAGAGGAACTCGGTAGTGCGCAGGAACAACCTCGGCCGCAGTTCCCAGCGCACGACATTTGCCCACTGGTTGAGGAGCAGTGGCAGGTCCCGGTAGCTCTGGATCCACTTCGCCATGTAAGAGCCGATCATCGTCTCGCTCGTCGGGCGCACCACGACCGGCTCTTCGAGTTTCTTGCCACCGCCGTAGGTGACCACCGCGAGCTCAGGCGAAAAGCCTTCTACGTGCTCGGCTTCTTTACGGAAATAGCTCTCGGGGATGAAAAGGGGAAAATAGGCGTTGCGCGCCCCCGTGGCTTTGATGCGGGCATCCATTTCCGCTTGCATCAGCTCCCAGATCGCGTAACCCCACGGCCGGATGACCATGGTGCCCCGCACGGGGCCGCCTTCGGCGAGCTCTGCCTTTGCCAGGACGTCTTGGTACCACTGGGGGAAGTCGTCTGCCTGTGGGGTGAGGACGTCGGCTTTGGCCATGGGAGGAAGATGCTAGCGCCACAGCGAGTGCCGGCTCGCGGGCAGATCTCCTGGCGACCTAAGGTCGCCCTCCCAAAGGGTGCTCCACCTTAAAATCCCTCCCAAAGGGTGCTCCACCTTAAAAGATGTTGAGGTCGTGCCGGGCGTTGGGTACCGGAAGAGCATGCCAAGTAAAATGGGACGATGCCCGTAGCGCCACAAGCCCGTTCTGCTCACGCGGAGCGGGTAACGCTGCTCGAGCGCCTGCTTCGTACGGGACCGGTCCGCCGGGTCTTCGCCACGGGCGTAGTACGGAGGGTGCTCTCGCCGGCTCGAGGCGACAGGGCCGTACACAAGTTCATCCGTTACTCGATGGTCTCGGGCGTCGCGATCGTCATCAGCCAGGTGACGATCCTGATCTGCGCGGCGTTCTTGCATCTTTCTGGCATCCTGGCCAACACGATCGGCGCGCTTGCCGCGACGCCCGCCTCCTACGAGCTCAACCGCAAATGGGCTTGGGGCAAGCGGGGGAAGAGCCACATGTGGAAAGAGGTGGCTCCTTTTTGGGCCCTGACCCTCATCGGCTACCTGGCTTCCACCGGCACGGTGCAGATCGCCGACAGCCTTTGCGCGTCGCACGACGTCACTGGCCTGGACAGGGCTTTCGCGATCATGGGGGCGTCCCTGTTTGCCTACGGGGTTGTCTGGATCGCAAAGTTCGTCGTATTCAACAAATTGGTCTTTGCCGAAGGACCGGGAGCCACCGTCCCGACAGCGCCCGCCAACGGCTCAGCTGCAGAGAGCCCACAGCCTGGCAACGGGCAAGTGCCGAGCAGCGGCCCGGTGCCCAATCGCCAGCCCAACGGCCAGGTGCCCAAGCATCAGGTGCCCATCAATGGACAGCACTCTCACCCTGCACCAGGCCAGCTCTCTGAGCAGGCAAAGCCATCTGTCGCCGCGCTCGAGGCGCCCACTGGCACCGCCAGCTGAAGCCCACAACGCTCTGCTCTCGGCGCCTTCCATGGGATGGCTCGAGGTGGCCCAAAGCACAAAAGGCTTCATGCCTGAGGACGAAGGCATGGCTCTTTACGAAGCAGGCCTGCTGGCCGGCCACAGCGCGCTCGGCCCCCTCCTCGAGATAGGCACCTACTGCGGCAAATCGGCTGTCTACCTCGGTGCAGCAGCGCGCGAGACGGGTTCGGTCCTGTTCAGCATCGACCACCACCGCGGTTCAGATGAGCTCCAGCCCGGCTGGCCCCACCACGACCCCAGGGTCGTCGACCCTAGTACCGGGCTCATCGAGACGCTCCCCTGGGCCCGGCACGCTCTCCTCGAAGCAGGCCTCGAGGGGGACGTGGTCCTGGTCGTCGGGGAGTCGTCCAAAGTCGCCACCTACTGGTCCACAAGCCTCAGCCTCCTCTTCATAGACGGCGGCCACGGTGCTGAGGTTGCCCGCGGCGACTTCACGTCATGGCTGCCGAAGGTGGCGCCTGGCGGCCTTCTCGCCGTGCACGATGTCTTCTCGCACCCATCCGAAGGGGGCCAGGTCCCATACGAGCTTTACTGCGGGGCTTTGGCGACCGGCGATTTCGCCGAAGTTTCCCGGACAGGGTCTCTCCGCTTGGCGAGGCGAGCGCCATCCCAGGGCGGCACTTGACCGCTCCTACCTCAACCGTCCAGGCTGGGGGCCACATGTTCGCTGGGCAGCAGGGCCGAAGGCGAGACAACGAAGAACTCCGGGTGGCGCTGCTTGTTTACCGGGGCAACCCTCGTTCCGGCGGCCAGGGCGTTTACACCAGGTTCCTATCGCGGGAGCTCGCCCGCCTCGGCCACGAAGTAACGGTGTTCTCGGGCCAGCCGTGGCCCCTCCTCGACAGCGACGAGGGCGTCCAGCTCGTAAAGGTCCCCAGCCTGGACCTCTACAGGGAGCCCGACCCCTTCCGCATACCGCGCTTGTCGGAGCTCAAGTCCTGGCCCGACCTCCTGGAGATCGGGACCATGTTGACAGGTGGCTTCCCTGAGCCTCGCACCTTCAGCTTGCGGGCGCAGCGCCTGCTCGCCCCGAGGAGAGGGGACTTCGACATCGTCCACGACAACCAGTCTTTCGGGCCGGGCCTCGCGCGACTGGTCGACCAAGGCTGGCCCGTGGTCGGCACCTGCCATCACCCCGTGACAGTCGACCGGCTCGTGGACCTGGCCCAGGCACAGTCACTCGGCAAGAAATTTTCCACCCTTCGTTGGTACAGCTTCGTCCGCATGCAAAACGCCGTCGCCCGCCGTCTCGCGAAGATCCTCACAGTCTCGGAGTCCTCCCGGCGCGACATCGTCGAACAAATGTCCGTCTCTCCTGATCGTGTCACCGTCGTACCCATAGGCGCCGACGCGCACCTCTTCAGCCCGGGCCGGCCCGGGGCGAGCAAGCGGGTGCGGGGGCGCATAATGACCACTGCCAGCGCCGACGTCCCCATGAAAGGGTTGGTCCACCTTCTCGAAGCGCTCGCCAAGCTGCGCACTGAGCAGCCTGAAGCGCACCTCGCCGTAGTCGGCGAACCTCGCCCGGCGAGCCCGGCGGCCCAGGCGCTCGAGCGGCTGGGCCTTGACGGGGCGGTTACCTTCTTCCCCGGCGTAGACGACAGGCAGCTTGTAAAGCTCTACCGGGAGGCTTCCGTCGTCGCGGTCCCCTCGCTCTACGAAGGATTTTCTCTCCCCGCTGTCGAAGCCATGGCGTGCCAGGTCCCCGTCGTCGCCTCCTCGGCTGGCGCCCTCCCCGGGGTCGTCGGCGCCGACGGCGAGGCGGCCGTCCTCGTCCCGCCCGGCGACGCGGGCGCCCTGGCGGCGGCTCTTGGCAAGCTTCTCTCCGCCCCCACTGGAGCGCGCGAGCGGATGGGCCGCGCCGGGCGGCGACGTGTGCTCGCCCGCTACACCTGGGCCCGTTGTGCCGAGGGCGTGGTCGAGCAGTACCGGGCCGTGCTCGACCAAGAGCGGCGCGTTGGCGGCACTGCTTGCTAACGGTCCGTTACAGCTGGCTCGAGCTACGCGCAGGGGAAAGGCTGCTCGACTTTGGCTGCGGAGGAGGCCGCCACAGCCTGGAAGCTATGCGCCTCGGCGCCCTCGTGACAGCGGTCGACACCGACCGGGGCGAGCTGGGCAAGGCAGCCGCGTGGGTGCTCGCGATGCTCGATGAGGACAAGCAGACGGCGGAAGCGGGGGGCCAGGGCCACGTCGTGGAGGCCAACGGGCTGGCGCTGCCGTTCCCCGACGCCTGTTTCGACAAGGTCATCGCCGCCGAAGTCCTCGAGCACATCAACGAGGACGAAGCGGCGCTCGCCGAGCTTGCACGCGTCCTACGCCCCGGCGGGGTCATTGCGGTGACCGTGCCCCGCTGGTACCCCGAGCGGGTCAACTGGGCGCTCTCTTCTGACTACCACAACGTCCCCGGTGGCCATGTCCGTATCTACCGGCGCTCCCAGCTCCGCGACCGTTTGCTGGCAGCTGGGTTGAGGCCCTTGCGCTGGCACCACGCGCACGCCCTCCACAGCCCGTACTGGTGGCTGCGCTGCCTGAGGGGCCTCGCCAAGGAGGACGCTTTCCTCGTAAAGACCTACCATCGCCTCCTTGTTTGGGACATCACCGCAAGGCCTGCCGTCACCCGCTACACCGAGGCCCTCCTCAACCCAGTCCTCGGCAAGAGCGTCGTCGTCTACGCCAGCAAGACCCGGCAATGAGCCCTCTCTCGCGCGAGGCCGTCGCCCAAACAGCGGACTGGATTGCCTCGCTGCAGCTGCCGAACGGGATGGTCCCTTGGTACCGCGGTGGCCACGCCGACCCTTGGAACCACGTGGAAGCGACGATGGCGCTCGCGGCGGCGGGGCGTTGGCCGGAGGTCGAGCGCGCTTTCGCCTGGCTGAGGACGAACCAGCTAGCAGATGGGAGCTGGTGCACCTTTTACCTTCCCGACGGGGTCCTCGACCCTCGCCGAGACCCCAACGTCTGCGCTTACTTGGCGACCGGCGCTTGGTGGTGCCACCGTCTCGGGGCCGACCGGGCCTTCCTCGAGGAGTGGTGGCCGATGATCGAGCGCGCTATCTCGTGGTGCCTTCGCTACCAGCGCCTGAGCGGGGAAATCGTATGGTCCGTCGGCCCCGACGGGGTGCCCGGGATTTTTGCCCTGCTCGCCGCGAACTCGTCTCTCCAGCGCTCCCTGCACTGCGCCTACCAGGTTGGTAGCGTCCTCGGCCGGGAGCGGCCCGAATGGCAGAAGGCAGCAGTGCGGGTTGCCGAAGCCGTCGCCTACCGCCCTGCCGCTTTCGCGCCAAAGGAGCGCTGGGCGATGGACTGGTACTACCCAGTCCTCTCGGGCGCCCTCAGTGGCGAGGCCGCCCGCGAGAGGCTCCTTGCACGTTGGGGAGAGTTCGCAGAGACCGGGCTCGGGGTGCGCTGCGTCTCGGGGAACTTCTGGGTCACCGCCGCCGAGACGGCCGAGTGCGCGATGGCTGCCAACCGGGCAGGCATGCGCGAGGACGCGGAGCTGCTCCTCGCCTGGGCCGGTCACTTGCGCGACCCCGACGACGGCTCGTACTGGACCGGCTGCGCGCACCCCGAGTGCGTGAAGTTCCCCGGCGGCCAGCGGAGCACTTATTCCGCGGCAGCGGTCCTCATCGCCGACCACGTCATCTGGCGCCCCAGCGCGGCGGCGGAGGTCTTCAGCGCGTCTGGGGACGAACTGTCTCGGAGTGGACCAGGTCGACCAGCCGAGCCAGTTGGTCAGGGTCGGTAGGCGGGAGGACGCCGTGGCCGAGGTTGAAGATATGGCCGAGAGGCCCTGCGGCCCGCAGGACCGCTCTCGCTTGGTCGGCCAGCACGGGCCATGGCGCCAGGCACGCTGTCGGGTCGAGGTTGCCCTGCACCGCCCGGCCCGGTCCCACCCGCGCTCTCGCGACATCGAGCGGCACGCGCCAGTCGACGCCGACGACATCAGCTCCTGCTTCTGCGAAGAGGCCGAGCAGTTCCCCGGTGCCGACCCCGAAGACGATGCGGGGGACATTGTGGTCAGCGAGCCCGTCCAAGATCCGGCACAACGCGGGCAGCACGTACTGGCGGTAATCGGCCGGGGAGAGGGCACCGCCCCAGCTCTCAAAAACCTGCACCGCTGCCGCCCCGGCGCCGACCTGTGCCCGCAAGCTCGCGAGGGCAATGTCGGCCAGCCTCCCCATGAGCGAGGCCCAAAGGCCAGGCTCGGACCACATCAACTTCTTCGTCGTTTGGTAGCTCGAGGAGGGCCCCCCCTCCACCAGGTAACTGGCGAGCGTAAAAGGCCCACCGGCGAACGCGATGAGCGGCACAACGAGCTCCCGAACCAGTTCTCGGACGGCTTCGGTGACATAGGGGACCGGCAGGACCTGGAGGCGGTCAAGGTCGGCTTGGGTGCGGAAAGGCCGTTCGACCACCGGGCCTGTCCCGGGGAGGACCTCGACGCCGAAATCGAGCAGAGGGACCATGATGTCGGAGAACAGGACTGCTGCGTCGACCCCGTACCTGCGCACCGGCTGCATCGTCAGCTCAACCGCGAGCTCAGGGTTGCGCACGGCTTCGAGGATGCTCCCGCTCCCACGGAGCTTGCGGTACTCAGGGAGCGAGCGCCCGGCCTGGCGCATAAACCAAACGGGCGTGTAGGGCGCCGGCTCTCGCCTGCAGGCGGCGAGGAAGGCGCGTTGGGCAGGGGCCACGCGCCCACCGTACTTGGCTCTCCCCACCGGCTGCCTTGCGGGAGGCGGCGCCGGCTGAGCAGAGTGGATCCTCCCCCAAGAGGCTCGCCCAGCGACCCGAACGTATTCTGCAAGTTCCGGATTTATGCCCCATCCCGACCTCGCCGCCGAACAGGCCCACCTCGACCGCTCCTACGGCCGCCTCGAAGCGGTCCGCGCCGAAACCGAAGCCCAGCTGAGAGAGGCTTTCGCCGAACGGGGCGGGACCTTTCAGTCCTATACCGAGCGGGACATACGCGTCCGCAACAGCCTCAGCCGTTTGGACAAGCTCCAGCTGGGGCGTGAATCGCTCATTTTCGGCCGCATCGACAGGAGCTCGGACGGCACCGCAGCCTCTCAGGAAAGCTTCCACATCGGCCGCATCGCCGTCTCCGACCGGGACCACGAGCCGCTCGTCGTGGACTGGAGGGCCCCGGTGGCCGAGCCTTTTTACCGCGCCACGGGCGCCCACCCGATGGGCCTTCGCCTTCGGCGGCATTTCCTCACTGAAGGGCGGAGAGTGCTCGACCTGGAGGACGAGCTGTTCGGGCCGGACAACCCCGACGGCACAGCAGGGCCGCTCGTGCTTTCTGGGCCGAGCGTTCTCATGGCGGCCCTCGAGCGCGCCCACACGGGCCGCATGCGCGACATTGTCGCCACCGTCCAGGCAGAGCAGGACGAGATCATCCGCGCGCCTCTCCCCGGTGCTCTCGTTGTCCAAGGCGGCCCGGGGACGGGCAAGACAGCGGTGGCTTTACACCGCGCCGCTTACCTTCTTTACACGCACCGTTTCCCCTTGGAGAGCCAGGGTGTGCTCGTGATCGGGCCGAACCCGACGTTCCTTCGGTACATAGACCAGGTTTTGCCCTCGCTCGGCGAAACGGGCGCCGAGCTATCGACAATCTCAAACCTTTACAGGGCGGCCCGGCCAAGTTCTGCCGAGCCGGCCGAGGTTGCTCGTTTGAAGGGCGACGCGCGGATGGCGGTGTTCCTTCGCAGGGCAGTCCGCCAGCGGCAACGACCGCTCCGCAAGGCAGCCCAAATTGCTTACGGCCGGGGTTTCCTCACACTTTCACCGGAGGCATCGCAGGAAATTATCGTCTCCGCGCGGAGGCGCGCGGGCACCCACAATTCACGGCGGAGGTTCGTGGAGTCGCTCCTGTGGCAGCACTTTGCCGGGCAATTGGAGAAAAGGCTCGAGGGGAGAGCTGGAGTGGCGATTTCCCCACTAGATGAGCCAGGTTTACCGGGTCACGATGTCAGCCCCGCCGAGCTCGGCGCCGAGTTACGGCGCCGGCCCGAGGTCGGGGACGTGCTCGAGCGCATCTGGCCGAGGTTGTCGCCGGAGGACTTCCTCCATGACCTCCTGGGGGCCCGGCCGCTGATCGAGCACGCCGGCCGAGGCGTGCTCCCCGCCGAAGAGCTCGCGCTCCTGCAGCGCCCCCGGAGCGCATCTGCGGAGCTAGTGGAGTGGAGCGCAGCAGACATTGCTCTGCTCGACGAAGCCAGCTGGTTGCTCGGCCCCATGCGCTCGGGGGGAGGAAGCCACGAGCGCCAGCGGGCCTACGGCCACATAGTCGTCGACGAAGCGCAGGACCTCACGCCGATGGAGCTGCGCATGGTCGCGCGGCGCTCACTTTCGGGTTCCATGACGCTCGTTGGCGACATCGCGCAAGCGACCGGGGCGTGGGCGCCGGCCTCTTGGGACGAGGTCTTGGCGCACTTGCCGAAGAAGCGAGGGTGGGCGAGGGCGACCCTTTCGGTCAGCTACCGGGCGCCCGCCGAAGTTATGGCGCTGGCGGTACGTGTGCTCGCAGAGGCCGTCCCCGGCACGGAACCGCCAACTCCTGTCCGGCATACGGGCCACGAGCCCCTGCTCGTGCTTGCACCGGGGGATCTCGGGGCGGCGGTGGCGGGCGCAGTGGCTGCCGAGGTCGCCGCGGTCGCTTCCCAAGGTGGCGACCAGGACGGCAGCGTTGGTGTCCTCGTGCCTCCCGAGCTGGTGGCCGAGGTGCGCTCGGGCCTGGTGGCAGCGGGTCTCTCCTTCGGAGAAGTTGGGGCGGGCGCCCTCGACGCCCAGGTGAGCCTGCTTGCAGTGACCGACGCCAAGGGCCTGGAATTTGACTCGGTCATCGTCGTGGAGCCTGCCGCCGTCGTTGCCAGCGCCGCGCAGGGCTTGCGCGCCCTCTATGTCGCGCTGACCCGCTGCACCAGGCGCCTGGCGGTCGTTTACAGCAAGCCCCTGCCGGGACCGCTCCGCTCGCGAGCCACTAGCTGACCCAGCCGGCGGCCTTGGCAGGGGCGCCCCCGCCCTTGCCTTCGCTCTCCTCCCCGTCGTCTTCGTTGCCCGGCACCAGGACGATGACGGTCTCGCTAAGCCGGTGCCTAGCAGCGAAGTTGCGTAGCCGTATCGCCATCCCATCCGTGACTACTTGGCCGCGAGCGACGACCAGTGCGCCGCCCGCGGTCCGGACATCGCTCTCCAAGGTCATCCCCGGCACGAGCTCGTGGAAGCGGACCTCGACGACCGTCGGGCCGGAGCTCGACGCTCCTGCCTTGGACAACTTGGAAAGGAGGATGGCGGCTTCCCCGTCTGCGTCACCAAAGCGGCGCCTGAGAGTGCCGACAGCAACCGCCGGGTCTGCCCCAGCAGCAACGAGGCGCTCGTAGGCGACCGCCAAGCGCAAGACGCGCCCGCCGAAGGAGAGGTCTTCTTGTCCAGGTGGGGCCTGCTGCTCGAGGATCATCCGCCTGGCGCCCTCCAAACGCGGGATCCCGGCAAGGAGGCGGTCGGCCACCTTCGGCAACCTGGCCACCATCTCCTCTTCGTCTTCGGAGAGGGCCGTGCCGCTGCGGAGCCGTTCGATCGTGGTGTCTGGCAGGGTGACGGCGCCCAGCTGGGAGAGCATGCTCGCGACCTCGATCTCCCACGCGTCGGGCCTGCCCAGGTCCTTGATCATCCGCACCACAAGGTCCTTGATGCTGACTGCCCTGGCGAAGGCCGCCGGGTCGGCCAGGGAGAGCGTTTCGAGGAGAGCCTGGACGCTCCCACGGAGCGTCTTTTCGAGCAGTTCCCGCTCGGCAGTGATGAGCCTGTACTGCATGACCGCCTCGTCGAGGGTCCTTTGCAACGTTTCTCCGTCGCAGGGCTTGGAGAGGAACCGGAAAATCTGGCCCCGGTTGACCGCGGCGATCGCGTTGTCGACCTCGGTGAAACCTGTGAGGAGGACGCGCACCATATCGGGCTGGACAGCCCGCAAGGCTTCGAGCAGTGCGGCACCGTCCATCCCGGGCATCCGCATGTCAGAGACGACGACGGCAAACGGCCCCGACGTGCTCACCGCCTCTATCGCCCTACGGCCGCCCTCGGCACAAGTGAGCTCGAACTTGCCATGCAGGCGCCTGCGCAGCCCATCGAGGACCGACGGGTCGTCGTCGACGAGGAGCACCCGCGGCAAGTGACCATCACCTCGGGCCGCCGACGGCGCGGCCAGCCCAGCCACCTCAGGGCGCCCCTTGCTCGCTCGAGGGGTTGACCGGGAGCCGGATCACGAAAGCCGTGCCCTTGCCGAGGGCCGATTCGAAGCGGATCGTGCCGCCGTGGCGCTCGACAACGGCTCGTGCGAGCGCGAGCCCTTGGCCGGTGCCCCGGCCCACTTCTTTGGTGGTGAAAAAGGGCTCGAACACGCGCTGCTTGACGTCCTCGGGCATGCCCGCGCCGTCGTCGGCCACGCTCACGAAAACCTCGTCGTCCTCCTGCCACGTCTTTACAGTGATGTGGCCTCGTTCTTCGGTGCCCTTTACCTTGTCGCCGATGGCATGTGCCGCATTGACGATGAGGTTCAAGAAAACTTGGCCGATCTCGCCGGGCACCACGGTCACGAGAGGCAGGTCGTTCAAGTCTTCGACGACGTCGGACACGTACTTGGTCTCGCCCCTTGCAACGATGATCGTGTTGCGGAGCGACTCGTTGAGGTCGGTGGCCACCGCTTCGCCTCGGTCGGGATGGCCAAAGGCCTTCAGCGCGTGGACGATCCTGGCTACCCTGCGGCTGCCCTCGAGCGCTTGGTGGACCGCGTTGGGGACCTCCTCCTCCAAGAAGGCAAGGTCGGCCTGCTGCTCGACCTCGCGCAGAGCGTTCTTCGCCTCGTTGGCTACCCCGGGTGGCAAGGCTTCGAGGGCCTCTTTGTGTGCCTCGATCACCTTGCGGAGGACCTCGAAAGAGTCCTGGAGGAACTGTAGGTTGTCCGCGATGAACTGGACGGGCGTGTTGATCTCGTGCGCAACGCCCCCGGCTAGTTGGCCGATCGCTTGGAGCTTTTGCGCTTGCCGGAGCTCGACTTCGAGGGACTTGCGTTCGGTGACGTCGCGGACAGAGAGCGCAAAGCCCTCCACTTCGGGGTCCGCCAGGAGGTTCGCCACCTTCGTCTCGGTATCGCGCCAGCTCCCGTCCCGGTGCCGCCAGCGCACCTCGATGAGCGAGCCGTCGCTTGCCGACGCCGGCCCGAGCGCTCTCGAGAGACGAGCGAGGTCAGCGGGTTGGACGAGCTCGGCGAGGTTGCGCCCTATGACTTCCTCGGGCCGGTACCCAAAGGAGCGCTCGAGGGATTCTGCCGCGTAGCGCACCCGGCCGTCCTGGCCCACCACGACCATGCCGTCGGAGGTGTTGCTGACGAGGCTTCGGAGGCGCCGAGCAGTAACGAGGCGGTCCAGGATCACGCCCACGGTGGAGGCGAGCCAGGTAAGCGCTTGGAGCGAATGGTCCGAGAGGTCCCGCGCACTTTCCAGCACGAGCGCGCCGAGGAGCGGGTAGAGGGCGCCTCCTCCCGTCCCTTCGTGCGCTGGCAGTACACCTGCGTGACCCGCGGTGCCAATCGGCAAGACGACAAGATTGTCCCGGCGCACAACCAACGGCCTCGGGCTAAGCGAAGCTAGCTCTTCGAGGGCGCCAGCGGTGGCTTGCAGCAAGGAAGGGTGCTCTACCGGCTCAGGAGTGGACGCCGCCAGTACAGGCGCGAGGCCCCCGGTGACGACGATCGCCGCTCGGGGCACTTTTTCGATGACGACGTCGAGCGCCCCGGAAAGGAGGGCTTGGTAAATCTGCTGGCGCGTTGTGGCGTTGGCGAGCGCCTCTCCGACTTTCGCGAGCGCTTTTTGGCGGCTCATCGCGCGGTACTCCTCGGTCACGTACCGAGAAAGGCCAAAAGTCCCTATTATTCGGCCCTCACGGTCGCGAAGGGGCATCTTGCTCGTCTCTGTCCACGCGTCCGGGCCTTCCCAGAACGTCTCACGCTCGAGCTTGCCAACCACAGGTTCACCGGTCTCGATGACCCGCTGCTCGTCCAGGAAGGCGTCGCACGCGTGCTCGGGGCTGAAGACATCGGCGTCCGTGAGCCCAACTATCTCTTCCTGGGACTTCCCCGGGGCATAGGTGGTCATCCATTTGCGGCTTACCAACAGGAACTTACCGAGACGGTCCTTGAAGTAAATCCTTTCGACGCCACCAGCGAGCAGGTTGTCCATGCACAACAGCCTGAGCTCCTCAGAAGACAGCCCGAGATCTTGGGGACCGACGTCCTGGCAGTGTGCCGTCACTTCGCCCGCGCTGGCATCGGGCGGGAACTTGCTCATGCTTTTTGATCGGCCACCACCTGGGAGCGGATAAGACAAATCCCACCTCAGTTCGGGGGCAGTACCGCCGAGGATAACTAATGATGTCGCGCTCGCCGGGGTCGTCGTCGTGACCCGTGTCCTGTTCGTCGACGACGAGCCGTACATCCTTTCGGGGCTCAAGCGGATGCTCAGGTCCCAAAAGGACTGGGAGATCATGTTTGCTACGAGCGGCCGCGAGGCACTCGAGCAAGCCGAGAGAGTGCAATTTGACGCCATCGTGTCCGACATGCGCATGCCTGGCATGGACGGCGTCGCCTTACTCACAGAAATGCGCAAGCGTCACCCTGACATCGCGCGCCTTATCCTTTCGGGCCAAACTGGGCAGAACGACGCTATGCGGTGCCTGGCGGTAGCGCACCAATCGATCGCTAAGCCTTGCCAACCCGTCGACCTTGTCTCGGCCGTCGAGCGGGCTTGCAACTTGCAGAGCCGGCTGAAGGGCCCTGAGCTGAGGGCAGCGATCGGACGCATAGGGTCGCTCCCGAGCCCCCCAACCGTAGTGCTCCAGCTAAAAACCGTTATTGAAGGGGCCGATGCAACGATCGACGACGTCGACCGCGTGATCTCGACCGACCCGGGGATGTCGGCGAAAGTGTTGCAGTTGGTGAACTCGGCGTTCTTTGGCCTTGCCCGGCAGGTGACCCAGGTGCACGAGGCGCTTGCCTACCTGGGCCTCAACCTCGTGCACGATCTCGTTGTAACTACCGAGGTTTTTAGGGCCGCCGAAGACCACTCCGGCCTCCCGGTGAGCGTGCTCGAACAGCTGCGGGCGCACTCCAATGCAGTTTCGCTCCATGCGGCTGGGCTCGCGCAAACTACTTCCCATCGCCGTTCGGCGGTGATCGCGGGACTGCTGCACGACATCGGATGGCTGGTGCTCGCTTCGCAAATGCCAGACCGTTTGGCCGCCGTCATCGCCGCAGCCAATGAGCACCGCTCGCTCGAAGAGGTCGAACGAGACATCCTCGGCGCGAGCCATGCGGAGATGGGCGCTTACCTGCTCTCCCTTTGGGGGCTCCCCTTGTCGGTCGTCGAGGCAGTGCTCCACCACCACGACGCGCCGTCCATGCCCCACGGTGACCTCGACCTGCCGCACATCGTCCACCTGGCGGATTTCCTCGCGTCCCACAACGGCGATTGGCTGGAAGCGCTCGAGGGGCCGCGTGACCACCCAGATGACACCTACCTGACCCGCGTGGGAGCCTGCGAGCTCATCGCAGCGAGGTTGGTAGTGCCTGAAGCAGAAGGCTTTTCGCTCCTCACCCCTTCCCTGGTGAGCCCGAGGCCTTGAAGTTCCTCCGCCGGCGCGCCTAGAAGAAGTCGGGCATCCAGGGCGTCGGCCCACCGAAGAGCGCGCTCAGCAACGCCAGGCGCGGGTCGTCCTCGTCCAGGGCACCGAGCAGCACGAGGTCCCAGGGAGTGGCGAAGCCAGTAAAGAGCGCCGAAAAATAACCGATCGGCAACGGTTTCACCGGGGGCCGAGCGGCTGAGACCGTGGCGCGCCCCTCCCCGCGTTCGACCTGGAGGAGCCACGGGCCTGAATTGCCGGGGAAGAGGTTGTCCTCGACCTCGATCACGACTTCGCCTGCAGTTTGCCCGTAGCCGCGCGAACTGAGAGCCGCGCCGACATCGAGGACGCGGAGCATCCACCTTCGCACCTCGGGTACCACCGAAAAGGCGCTCGCACGCGCCGCTATCCCGACAGGCGCAGTGCTCGGGGCGCCCCGCCAGCTGACGCTGTTCGCCGAGTTCTCAAAGTGGCGCAGGTGCCCGAGGAGCGCGCGCAGGCAAGCAGGAGCGAGGGCCACGAGGTGCTTGCAGATGAGGGGGTAACCGTGCCCCTCCCAACTCCCGAGGAAGTAGCTTGCGTAACCTTCGACACCGCCTTCCCCCCTCACCAGGACGGTCCTCTGGTGAGCACCCTCGCCCACATGCGCCAGCACGTGCTCTCGCCAACGGGCGTGGTCGCCACTTTGTACGGGCCCGTTGTGCTGCGCTGCAAAGCGGGCAAAACAGGCCATGATGTCGGGCAGGTCAGCGTCGGTCATCTCGCTCACTTCGCCTCTTGCCGCGGGGAGGTCTGCGACCGGCATGCGGAACTCGGGCATGAGCCCCGCGTACTCGTAGCCGAGCTGGCGGTAGAGCGCAGCGTTCGCCGGGTAGAGGACGCTGACGGCGTCACCGCCGCGGCGCCGTTCCTCCAACAGCTGTCGCACCAGGCGCCCGGCGAGGCCGCGCCCGCGGTACTCGGGGAGCACTGCGACTGAGGCGACACCTGCGCAGCGGGCCCGGCAGCCTCCGAACCACTGCTCGAAGGGGAGAGCAGTCGCGCTCGCGACGGCTCGCCCGCCGTCGAAGCAACAAAGGGCCCCTTCGAGTGGCACGGCTTCGGGCCGCGTCCTGCCGTTGAAGCTGAAACTGTCAATGGCTGCCACCGCATCGCGGTCGCTCGCCTCGGGAGGCCGGATCTCGAGCACCGCTCGAAGCTACCCGAGAGCGAGCGCCCGAGAGCATGACCGGCCCTGGAGCGTCAAGATCTCTGGGCGGGGCGCTCTTGACGGTGCGCTCGCCGAGCGCTCGAAACGCGGTAGCTGTCGATGAGGTAGCCGACTATCCCGACCGCCGCCCACGAGACCAGGATCGCACCGCCCAAGTGGAGCCCAGCCCCGACAGCGCTCTCGTTGCTGTTCAAGATGTTCGCAAGCGTGGGAGCCGCGAGCGCGAGGGTGAGGAGCAGGAAGACTGCCGGTCTCAGGCTCGAGGGTTTCATCGCGTGCTCATCGGCAGGGTTGCTTTCCAGACCGGCTGTCGTAGCACTAGTGGAGCCTTGAGCAGATCAAACCTGCCCACACCTCAGGAGTGGCAAGCTCACCGTCCAGGCGCCCGACCGGTACCGGTATCCCGAGGACGGCTGCGGGCGAGGTGGTGCCTGCGAGGTCAATGAGCGCAAGAGCATCGAGCCCGCCCAAAGTGTTCGACCAGGCCACTATATCTTCCGGTTTGCACGCTGCCCCCGCCACCCCCCAGCACATCGTCGGCTCCAACGCGCGCAACATCTGCCTTGCCCAGTCTCCACATTCAGGCCGGACGGAGGCCTCTACCGCTACGACAGCAGGGTGGCCCCGCCACCGCCAGCTTCGCCTCTCGTCAGCTGCGGCAGCGGGCGAGATGACCACGCGTTGGTCCTTGCCCAGGACGTTGCGCTGCGTCGCGAGCGTTACCTCGCCTGCGGGCGCACCAAGGTCGGCCGACAACGACTGGGCCATGTACATGACATGGTCCCTCGGCCCGATAATGGCGACGACGCTCGTGGGCGACTTGGGGAGGGGCGGCACTGGAGGCAAGGCCTGGCTGAGGGCGAGCGTGAGGTTGGCCCTTATCGTCCGCCGGTCAGACACCGCGACCAAAGCCTGGCACGCCGCGGGAGGAAGGCCGAGGGCTTCGAGGGAACGTTCAAGAGGCATGTTCCGCTGTGCCCGGACCACCGCCGCCGCGGGGGCCAGTGACGCTACCGAGGGCACGAGCGGGGCAGGTTCGACGGCCTCGGCGGCCCGTGCCGGGGGCCGCTCGGGGACCACGTCCATGGCATGGAGCGGCTCTGGGGTGGTACCGAGGACCTCGTTCTTGTGCTCGACAGCACCAGGCTCCGGGAGGATCTCGTCTGCATGCTCTTGCGCGACGAGACCGGCTCCTCGAGCGATGTGCTCGAGCACCGCAGCAAAGCTCGCAGGCGGGACCGCCTCCTCTCGCAGGTGCCGCGGCGCGGCGGTCTCTGCGGAGTGGGCGCTCGCTTGTCCCTCAACTGTTGGCGTCGGGGTGGGCCGAGGTGAGGTCCCCCTCACTTCGAGGGTGGCGCCCCTCGTGCGGCCGCCCGCTGGCCCGACCGGCCTCGGAGCTACCTGCGCCCTCGTGCTCGCAAGGCCGAAACGGCCCTGTTGAACATTGATCTTTTCCGCCAGGTCGAGCACGGAGGAGGGAGCTTTCTGTGCCATCTCCCCGATCAGCCCCGCCAAGAGATCGGTGCTGTCACCGTGCTCTTCGCGAAGAGGCCCGCGACCGTTGGCCGCCCCTGGTATGCCAGCCCGCTCCTGCGAGGCCGGAGCTTCGCGACCGCGGCCTTCTAAGCTCCGGGGGCCGGCTCCCCGGCCCTCGGTAGCCCTGTCGGGCACCGTCTCTGCAGCCCCGGTCCCCGGCTCACCCGGCGCCTCGGAAGTCACTTGGACGGGGTCGACCTGTACCTCGACCTCTACGTGCTCGCGAGCGAAAAAGCCCCCAATGCCGCCCCGGCGCACCCGTGTCGCAGCAACGATACGGGCTCTTTGCCCGACTTGGTCCCGCGCCACAGCGACGGCCTCTTCAAGGCTCGCTCCTTCAAACCGTTGCGTTTGCAAGGGTTACTACCCCCTTCGTCTCGAGGCGGAGCTGGGGGCCCAGCTCGGCATACGAAATGACGGGCAAGCGCGGGTTGGCTGTGCGAACCAACTTCCGCACCGCTTGGCGAAGAGGCGCGGCGCACACCAGCACCGGCATCTCGCCGTCTCGCTCGGCCTCCCTCGCTCGGTGGGCGACGGCCAAGGTGAACGCCTCGGCCTTGTCCGGCGCCAGAGCAAGAAAAGAGCCGTTGTCACTGTTGCGAAGGACTTCGCTCAATTGTGCCTCGAGCATCGGCTCGATCGTGATGACAGGCAAGTGGCCATCGACAGCGAGGGCAGCGGATAGCGCAGGGCCGAGCGCCTGCCGGGAGGCCTCGACGAGTGCCTCGGGGTCCCTTGTCGTGCGGGCCCTTTCGGTCAGGACTTCGAAGATCTTCGACAAGTTGCGGATGGAAACGCCCTCCTCCAAGAGATCCCGGAGGACCCGCTGCACCTCGGCGAGAGTGACTTGCGCCGACCCGAGCTCTTCGACCACGGTCGGGTCGCTCCGGCGGGCGATCTCGACCAAGTCCTTTGTCGCCGAACGCGAGAGCAACTTGCCTGCGTTCTGCTTGACGATCTCAGACAGGTGTGTCGTTACCACCGATGCGGGGTCGACAACCGTGGCCCCCATGCGCTCAGCTTGGGCACGTGCCGACGCCGGCGCCCACTTCGCGTCCAAGCCGAAAACCGGCTCTTTTGTTGGGGTCCCTGGAAGAGAGGAAAGCATATCGCCGATCGCGAGCACCTGTCCCGGTTGCGCTGTACCCCGCGCGACCTCGGCCCCGTGCACGCGGATGGTGTACGTGGAAGCGGGAAGGTCGATATTGTCCCGCGTGCGCACGAGGGGGAGGACGACACCCACGTCGAGCGCTATCTTCCTTCGCAGAGCCTTCACCCGGTCGAGGAGGTCGCCGCCCTTCATCGGGTCGACGAGCTCGACGAGGTTGTAGGAGACTTCGAGCTCGAGAGGGTCGACCTTCATGTCCTTGGCCAGTCCTTCGGGCGAGTCCGGGGCTGGTGGAGGCGGCACCGCTTCGGCCTCCGGTACGGCCGCCTTGCCGCGGTCGTCGTCCCGGAGCCGTCCTGAGATCAACCAGGAAACCCCACCCACCAAGAGGAAGGGCACCTTTGGTAGCCCAGGGATGAGGGCGAGCAGGCATATGCCGACGGCGGCGATGCGGACAGCCCTGCGCTGGTTGAGGATTTGGTAAACGAGGTCCGTCCCAAGGTCGGACTCGGTCCCCGCCCGGGTCACGATGATCCCTGTCGAGAGAGAGATCAACAGGGCTGGCAACTGGGCAGCAAGGCCATCGCCGACCGAGAGGAGGCTATAGGTGTTGATGGCCTGGTTGAAGCTGTCGCCCATCTGGAAAACTCCAATGAGCAAGCCGCCTATCAGGTTAATTGCCATGATGACGATGGCGGCGATGGCATCTCCCCGGACAAATTTGGAAGCCCCGTCCATCGCCCCGTAGAAGTCAGCCTCGGCAGCAACCTCTCGCCGGCGCCGCTTGGCTTCGTCCTTGTTGATGGTGCCGCTGTTGAGGTCGGCATCGATTGCCATCTGCTTGCCAGGCATACCGTCAAGGGTGAACCTCGCTGCCACCTCGGCCACACGGCCGGCGCCGTTGGTGATCACGACGAACTGGATGACAACGATGATGAGGAAGACAACCAAACCGACGACGACCGACCCGCCTATGACGAAGTGCCCGAAGGCCGCTACGACATTGCCGGCCTTGGCATGCAGGAGGACCTGGCGCGTGACGCTGACGTTGAGCGCCAAGCGGTACATCGTCGCGATCAGCAAGAGCGAGGGGAAGACCGAAAAATCAAGTGCTCGCTTGACGTACATCGCCGTGAGCAGGATCACGACAGCGCCCACGAGATTAATCGTGATGAGCAGGTCGAGGAGCTCGGTCGGCAGGGGCACGACGAGCATGACGACAACACAGACCATCGCCGTCGGGACGCCGACCAATGTCAAACGGTTGCTTTGCATTCGGCCTCCCGGCCAGGCGGCCGGGCCTCCAGTCCGATGTCGGGCCCGTTCCCTGGGCTGGCGGCGCCGCGTCCTGCTGACGTGCCTGGTTGGCTCCCCTGTATATCGGCAGGAACGGCGGCGCCCATAAGAGCCCGGCTCAGGACAGCGAGCCGACCTTTGTGACGGCTCCGCCCCCGCCTGCGCCTCCTGCACCGCTCAACGGCCTCATGCGGGCACCTGGGGCCGCAACGAGGTCCTCTTCGTCCTCACCCTCGTCACCGCCGCTGTCGGCACGGCCGGCGCTGGCGGCACCTGCGATGCCGGGGGCGAGCGACCGGGTGAGGAGAGGGGACGTGGGCTTGAGAGGAGCGCCGTCGATGCGGGTAGCACGGCCGGCCGCCTTGAGGCCGTAGATAAAGGTGAGCAGCTTGGCGACGGCCTCGTACAGCTCGGCGGGGATCTCCTGCTCGAGGTCGCAAGCGACGTACAGGGCGCGCGCGAGGGGTGGGTCCTCCACGACTGGGACCCGCCTGGCCGTGGCCTCCTCCTTGATCCGCAGCGCAAGGAAATCCGTCCCTTTTGCCACGACCTTGGGAGCCCCACGGCCTCGTACGTAGCGCAGTGCGACGGCGAAGTGCGTCGGGTTCACCACCACGGCGTCAGCCTTAGCAATGGCCTGGATCATCCGGTTGCGCGATATCTGGCGCTGGCGCCGCCTGATGTTGCCGCGCATGACCGGGTGGCCCTCGGTTGCCTTGCGTTCTTCCTTTACCTCTTCGCGAGTCATACGGAGCTGAGCAGACACCTTGCGGTACTGGACAATGTAGTCGGCAACGGAAAGGACCAACCCGACCGCCGCTACTTCCCTCGTGAGGGCGAGCGCCCGGCTCGCGACGATCGATGCGACCGAGAAGGAACTAAGGGGGTTGTGGGCGGCTATGAGAGGCAGCAAGCCTGACAGGACCTGCCAAACGATGAGGCTCAGCAGGCCGACGCGCACCAATTGTTTCGCGACTTCCCAAAGCGACCGTGGGGAAAGGATCCGCTTTACCCCCGTCGCCGGGTTGAGCTTGGTGAAGTTCGGCTTTAGCGGTTGGAGCGTGACGAGGCCTCTCGTCTGTGCGAGGTTTACGAGGAGAGCGCTCACCATCGTGGCGACGAGCGCGGGCGCGATCGCAACGGCCGCCCCGGTGACGGTCTCTGCGGCGATCGAATAATCCGTGCGCAGGCCTGGGTTTGCCATGGCGCCGCCTATTGTGGCCCAGGCCTTTGTCATGACCTGGTACATGGCTTCGAAAGTATGCTGCACCAGGTAGCTCCCCAAGAGCACCGTAAGCCACGTGACGACCTCGGGAGTGCGCGCCACCGTACCTTGGTGCCGCGCCTCTTTCTTACGCCGAGCGGTGGGTCTTTCGGTCCGTGACTGGCGGTCCTGGCCTGGCATCGCGAGCTACCGGTAGCTTATGGCTTGACGCCCATGAGGCCGAGCGTGTCGTTCACGACGCGCTCGACAATGGTGTTGACTGCGCCTGGCAAGAGGGGTAAGGAGACGCCGACCACTATGATCGCCAAGGCGATGTTGAGGGCGAACCCGAGAGACATGATGTTCAACTGCGGTGCGCTCCTGTTGAGCAGGCCGAGGGCCACGAAGGCAAGGAACATGCACCCGAGCACCGGGGCGGCTATTTCTACGGCAGCAGCGAAGAAAAACCCGATCTCTGAGACTAGGGTCGGCCCGATGAGGCTCATCGACCTGGCGCTCAATCCCACGGACTGGAAAGAAAGCATGAACCCCTTCACGATCAGTAGGTAGCCGCCCGTCGCGAAGAGCAGCGTAGTCAGGAGGAGGTTGAAGACATTTGCTGTGACCGGGTTGCTGGTACCGCTGATCGGGTCAAATGTCGTTGCCGCCGAGAGCCCGCTCGTCATGTCGGTGAGGGCGCCGGCAGAGCTCACTATCGAAAGGAGCAGTGAGGTCATAAAGCCAAGGAGGGCACCGATGACAGCTTGTACGACGAGCTCGGTGATGAACCCTCCCGTGCCGAGCGAGGTCGCCACTGACGAGAAAGGGGCGCCCGTAGAGCCAGCTCTCGCCGCCCCCAACGTTGGCGTGACGGCGAGCGCCAGGGAGGCTGCCAGCCCGAGGCGGACCACGGCCGGGATCGTCTGGGAGGAAAACGGAGGCGCGAAGGAAAGCCACGCCGTCGCTCTCACGAGGGCAAACATAAAGACGAAAAAGCTCCCCGCCGCTAACTGGATCTCCATAGCGCTCTGGCGCCTCGCCTAGGAGCTCAGGAGCTGGGGGACCATTTGGAAGAGCTGGTCGGTGAAACTTACCAGCTCGTTTATCATCCAGTGGCCGGCGATGACGAGAGCAAGCGCCACTCCCGCCATTTTGGGGACAAAGGTCAAGGACATCTCCTGGATCGAGGTAACCGATTGCAGCAGCGAGATCACGAGGCCCACCGCGAGCGCTGTCAGCAACATGGGCGCTGCCAGCTCCCCCGTAACGGTGAGCATCCGTACTGCGATCTCGATGACTGTGGTGTCGTTCATGAGGAGCCCCGTTCAGGTGTGGAAACTTGTCAGCAGCGATTGCACGACAAGGGCCCAACCGTTGACAAGCACGAAAAGTAGCAACTTAAAAGGCAATGAGACGAGCGACGGCGGGAGCATCATCATGCCGAGCGACATGAGGGTCGCGCTCACAACCAAGTCGATCACCAGGAAGGGTACAAAGACTACGAAGCCGATGATAAAGGCGCTACGCATCTCCGAGAGGGCAAAGGCGGGCACGACTGCCGACATCGGGAGGGACTGAGGTGCGACAGCCTTGCCTGCCTTTTCGAAAATAGCCAGGTCGTCGACCTGGGTCTGCTTTAGCATCCAGGTCTTGATAGGCAGCTCGGCAGCGGTGTACGCTTGCTCTGCAGTCATTTTGCCGGCCATGTAAGGCTGGACGGCCTGGCTGTTCACCTGGCCTATGACGGGCGACATGATGAACAGCGAGAGGAACAGTGCCAAGCCAGCCAAAAGCTGGTTGGGCGGCACGTTTGTGAGGCCGAGTGCTTGGCGGGTGAGCGAAAGCACGATGATGATCCGGGTGAAGCTCGTCAGGAGGATGAGCAACGAGGGCGCGACCGCGAGGAGCGTGAGCGCGATGATTATCGTTATGCTCTCGCTTGGTTTGCTGAGGCCTCCTCCGAGGTTCACCGAGATCGTCCCGCCCGCGGAGCCGCTCGTGGACGGAGTGGCAGGCGAAGCCGGGGCCTGGGGCGCCTCTGGGGACGCGGCGGTCACTTGCAGCGTGGACGGCTCGGGCGCGCTGCCCGAGGTTGTATAACCAGCCTGGTCTGCGTTGGTGCTCGGGGACTGGTCGACACCGACGGTAGCGGGCGAAGTACCGCTGGCTGCCGCGGTTGGTGCATTGGACGGGGCGGGAGAGGCGCTCGCGCGGCCTGGATGAGCAAAGGCCGCGACTATAAATGCTAACGACGCCAGCACGGCCACAATGGCCAACGCGCCTTTGGATTTCTTCGAGATCTGCATGGTGCTCCAAGCTCGCCGGCGCGGCGCCGGCGAGGGGGCTAACGTCGAACGGTGCGTTCCCTCAACGAGTCGATGGCGAGCTTCCATGCATGTTCTGAGCTCTCCTCGTCGGCAGAGCTTTGGAGGCGGCCAGGCATCCTGCCGGGCTCGAGGTCAAGATCCACCGGCGTGGCGATGGTTGGGCCAGGCGCGCGCCCGGGCGCCGCCAAACCGGGGGCAAAGTCGTCTAAGGACAAGTCGAGCTGGGCCTCTTCAGGCAGCTCGGCAAGCATGTTGATGGAATGTTCTGTCACACCGATGAGCCAACGTTTGCCGGAAGCCTCGATCACTCCCAGCCAAGTGCCCCTTCCCAGCGGGCGGCGGTAGGTGACCTCCAGCGGTGTTTCGCGTCGCTGCGTCCGGCGCGAGTTGTAGCCCTCAAAAAAGCGGCCTATTCCCTTGGCTGTTGGCGTGGGCCCAGCGACCCCCCGGGGCCACGCCGTCGTACCGGCGCGGGTCGGCCCGGGCGCCGTCTTCGAGCTGGGGAGGCCCTGGCGGTGGCGGAGCAGGCGCGCAGCGAGAGCCATAACGCCCATTACGACGGCCATCGAAATGACTAATCGCACGAAGAGCATTACCGTCCCGGACACGGTCAGTCCCCCGTGAGCAGTTCGGTCACGCGCACCCCGAAGCATTCGTCGACAACGACGACTTCGCCTCGCGCGATGAGGGAGCCTTGGACAAAGATGTCCACGGGGTGGGTGACTGCGCGATCGAGCTGCACGACGGCGCCACTGTGGATGTTGAGGAGGTCTTTGATGGCAAGCTTGGTGCGCCCGAGCTCGACACTGACCGTCATCTCGACCTCGCCTAAGGCTGAGATCGAGCGAGGCCCGGCCGCTGGGCCGGGCGTGGGGTCGAGGTGGGGCAGCTCGGCGGCCGGTTGGCTGGGCGTGCAGATGACAATTACCGCTCCCACCCGCCGGTTTTCGATGAGCAATGGCACGGCGAGCGCTTCCTGGCCCGGGCGGGGCTCGGCCAACCTGGAAGCGTCGGCTCGTTCGGTTTCGCCGACGTGGTCCGCGCCACAGGCCCCCAACAACGCCGCCGCGCTGGCTGACAAGGCGGAGCTGACTTTTCCCCGCCCAGGCACTGGGACGCTGGAGCCTGTTGCAAGCACGAGGCCGATCTCCCCACATGGGCCAAGAGGCCCGAGCAGGGGAGCGCTCCAGGCATCCTCGGCGAGGAGGACGTCGCTCAGGTCGCCGCTGTCCTGGCCCCAAAAATCAAAGCTTTCTCCCGGTGTAGCGCCGAACCCGAGAGCCAAGGAGACCGCGGCGGCGGCCTCTGCCGCCAATGGGCTGATTCCCGCCAGTTCCGTTCCCACGCTCATAGTTCTGCAGTTCCTTTCTTCTCGCTCGGCCCGATGACGGCAAAGGCTTTGTGGTTGCCCCTTCTCCCGGCCAGCACGGAAAGGAACGGCACCTTCCCGACATACAGTGTCAGCGGCCGGTCAACGGGGTGGTCGAGCAGGACGACATCGCCTCGTGCCAGCTCGACGACGCGACGGGACGTCACGGTCGTGTCGTTGAAACGCACCGATGTTTCGACTGGGCAGTCTCCTAAGCGCCCCGTGTTCGCAATAGAACTCGGTGCGCTCGCAGAGGCACCCGAAAAAGCCTCGAGGCTCGCTACGAGGCCCTCCGCGGGTACTGCGATGCGCAATTTCCCGTACGCGCTGGTGAGCGTGACCTCAAAATCAAAGGCGATCAGCAAGCTGCGCGCTGCCGATGCCCTGATGAGCTCGAGGCGGCTCTCCTGACGGTGAGCGACGGGCCGCAGCTCTATGACGAGCGAGAGGGCCTCGGCAAAATCTCCTACCGCGCGCTGGTGGAGCTCGCCCAGGAGGGAGAGCTCGACCTCGGTGAGGGGAGCGGTGCGCTCCTGGGGGTGACCCGCGCCGCCGAGCAGCTTTTCGACGATCGCCGTCGCGAGCTGGACGTCGAGGGCGATGAGCCCCGCGCCTGGCAAGGGGGGCATCGTCAGGCGCGCCGCGCAGTACGGCTCGGGCAGGGCGCTCAACAGGTCGTCCCAGGACCACTGCTGTACGGGTGTCCCGGCCACAGAAACTTCGGCGCCCATGGAGGTCGTGATGTCAGCCCCGAAGAGCCGGCAGAAGTTCTCGCCGACCAGTGCGAGGACCTGTTCGTGCTCGTCTTTGAGCGTGCTCGCAGGCCGGACGCGAAAAGACCGCAGCGGCCTCGCGCGCTGCCCGCGGCCGAGCGGTGCCACCGTGCCCTGCACTTCTTGTTGCGCGTTCATCTACCTTCAGATCGGCAAAACGGGCACCAACCTGAAATTCGCGAACTGGGTGTGCTAGCCCGGCCAGGCGGCAGGGCCTGATGGCCCTATTGCATGACAAACTGCTCGAAGTAGACGGCTTGGACGATACCAGGGAACTCGTGGTTGAGGGCTCGCACGATGTCCGCTTTGAGGAGTGCGGGGCCGCTCGGCTCCAGCAGCTCCCCCTCGGTCATGACCTGCGCTTGGTCGTTCAAGATGTCGAGCACTATCGGTTGGTCTGTGGTGAGGATCTTGTCGCTCTTGCCTGGCAGGGTTTGGATTGCGGCCGTGAACTCGAGGTAGTGGCCGTCCCTGAGGTTGACAGTGAGCGATGTCTCTTCGGTGAGGGGGCCGCCAGCCGTTGTCGTAGGCGCGCCCTTGGGAAGAGGCGGCGGCTTCTTCATGAACATCATGTAGCCCACCCCGAGGACGAGCACGACCACCAGCACGAGGACGACCCGGAGCTTTTTCTTACCTTTTTTCTTGGGCGCGGAGGCCTCGGGTTCGGCCGGCGCCTGCCCAGCCTTGGCCGGTTGGCGGGGCCTCGTCGGTGCCCCTTGTGGGGGCGCCGTGCTGGTCATGGCCACTTCTGTTCACCTCACGGAGTTACGACATTTGTCGAGAAGATCACGATCTCGACCCTTCGGTTCATTGCCTTGTGCTGGGGGCTGTCATTAGGCACGATTGGGCGCGTGTCGCCGTTGCCGGTCGCTTGGAGCCGGGCCGGGTTGAGGCCGTGGTAGTCGATAAGGTCATCGACCACCGCGACAGCTCGCATCGCTGACAACGCCCAGTTGTTGATGTAGGGGCCACCATGGATCGGGACGTCGTCTGTGTCGCCTTCCACATCGACCTGGTTGGGGAGCACGGCTAGGACTGGGGCGATGGCATTTATGATCGCAACGCCTTCAGGTTGCAGCACAGCGGAGTCGGTTGGGAAGAGGATCTTGTCGGTGAGGATGCTGACGACAAGGCCTCGTTGGTCGGTGCTGAAGGTGACGTCCCCCGCAAGGCCGAGCTTGTCGAGCGCTTCCTCCATCTTCCGTTCCGCGTTGGCCAGGGCCGCCTTCTCCTGCGAGGGGGACAGGGACGGGCCGTGCGCGACCGGCAAGGTCGTAGTGGTCGTCGACGCAGGGCCACTCGACTCCGAGCCCTCTTTCTGCGCTCCTGAGTTCTGGGAGCCCTGAGCCTGCTTGCCGGCCGCCATCGTGCCTATCGTCTTTTCTCCTGTTGGCGAGTTGGCATTTGCCACCTGCAACTTGGCGAAGGGGTTGGTCTCTGGGAGCGCGATCGCCGAAGGTTGCGACAGCACTCCTGGGCCGCCCGGCGGCACCTCGTCCTGGCTCGTCGTCATGAAGTGGAAACTGTCCTTGAAGGCGTTGAACTTGCGGATGTCGGTCTGGCCCAATGCGAACAGCACGATGAAGAGCACCATGAGCAATGTGATCATGTCGGAGTAGGTGAGCAGCCAGCGCTCTTTGCTCGCTCCCTCCTCCTCGGGCTCGGAGTGGCGCTTGCGGGGCCGGGACATCAGGCTGCCGCCTTGGACGCCTTGGCCGCTTCTTGTTCCTTGGGAGAAAGGTAGGAAAGGAGGCGTTGTTCGACGACTCGGGGGTTGGCGCCGGCTTGGATGGCAAGTATACCTTCAAGCAGGAGCTCCATCCTCCTCACCTCGATCTCACTCGTGCGCTTCAGCCGGTTCGAGATCGGGATCCAAAAGACATTGGCCTGCATGACGCCCCAGAGGGTCGCCGTGAAGGCTGCCGCGATCATAGGGCCGAGAGTGGCGGGAGTGGAAAGGTTTTGAAGCACGTGGAGGAGCCCCATTACTGTCCCGATGATCCCCATGGTCGGGGCGAAACCTCCCATGTCAGCAAAAAACTTTGCGCCCGCGCGGTGGCGAGCTTTCATCGCGTCGAGATCGAGTTCGAGGATATCCCTGATCTCCTCGGGATCTGCGCCGTCGACAGCCATTTCGATCCCCTTGCGCAAGAAGGTGTCGTCGATCTGGCGTGCCTCGTCCTCGAGGGCAAGCAGGCCCTGACGGCGGGCCTTTTCAGCAAAGGAGACCACAACGGCCACCGAGGCATCCGGCTTGGTTACCTTTGTCGTCAGTGCGCTCTTCAGGATCTTCGGGAGCATCTTGGCGTCGGACATGAGCATGCCGGCGGTCGCCGCGCCGATCGTCCCGCCGAAGGTGAGCAGTATCGACGAAGGCGCGATCAGTGCAGCGGGGTTACCGCCGTCCATGATCATCGAGACCATGAGGGCAAAAAGCGCAACACCTATGCCGAGAACGCTTGCCGGGTCCACTCTTCAGCCTTCTGTCGGGTCTGGGAGGGCGCGCAGAGTCGCCCTCGGTTGACTGGCGCTATCTTCGAGCTCTTTGGCGGCCACGAGCACCGAGGCGCGGAAGTTGCGCACTCGGTCGATAACTTCCTGGACGCTCTCAGTTACGAGGTACTTGGTGCCATCAACGAGCGTGAGGACCGTGTCCGGTGTCGCTTCAGCTCGCTCAATCAGGTCGGCATTGACCGCTATCTGCGGACCATTGAGCCGTGTAAGAAGGATCATCAACCCCGCTCCGTCGGGCATGAGCGCTTTCGCGCCCGGCCCGTCCTTGGGCCGGCATACCTTTCGATCGTCACGCTCTGCTCGCTCCTGAACGCTTGGCGCAATGCCCTCGGAGCCTGGTCTTCTCATCGGTAATGCCGGGTACTTATGAGAAAGGACAGAAAACCCGGCACATGAGAGGCTCTTCGCAACCGGCGCCGGCGGCGCTCGGCTCATCACGCCGCGCTGGCGCGAAAAGGCCCTCTCACCAGCGCTTAGCTTGGCGAGAGGGCCTTGGCGTGCCCTTGAACTTGACGGCGCCGGCGCCGGCGGGCCTTAGGACGCGCCCTTCAGGTTGACGAGGTCCTGCAGCAAGGTGTTCGAGGTCGTGATGACACTCCCGTTGGCCTCGAAGCCGTTCTGCGCTTCTATCAGGTCCGTCATCTCCGTAGCGAGGTTGACGTTGGAGGCTTCCAGGCTCCCGGCGTTGATCTGGCCGAGGCTCCCGTTGCCGGCTTGGCCCACCTGCGCGAGGCCGGAGTCAGCCGTTTGGAGGAAGTTGCTGCCACCTGCTTTCATGAGGCCGTCAGGGTTGGCAAAGTTCGCGAGCGCGATCTGCCCCAGGTTGAGTGTCTGGCCGTTGCTGAAAACGCCCTCGATCACGCCGTTGTCGCCGATGCTGTAGCTCTGGAGGGAGCCGGGGGCATTGCCGTCTTGAGAGACGACCGAGATCGTGTCGTCGCTCGCGTTGGCCGTCACCGTTGGCACCGCGAGGGTAAAGCTCTGGGTGGCCCCGCTCGCCGCGCCCGTAGTCTGGTCCGGCACGGTAAGGGAAAACGACGTCGCGGTAGTGCTGGTATTGCCAGTCTGGTCGGTGTAGCCGACTAAATTGCCGCTCGAGTCGAAGTACAGCGTCGCAGTGCTCCCAGAGCCGGTCGAGTAGGTCGGCGTCGAGCCCGGCTCGGTGAGCGCACCTTGGACCGTCCAGGCGGACGCGGCGCCCTTGGGGGCGCTTGATGGCAGCGTGCTGTCCTGCTCGAAAGTGAGGTCGAGCGTCTCCTCCGAACCGTCCGCGGCGTAGACCGTGGCAGAGGTTGCCGTACCGACCGCGGTCGACGAGCCCGAGCCCGACGAGCTGCCCGGTGCCGTCCAGCCCGACTGAGGGGCGAGGTTGCCCCCGAGGGTCACCGTTTGGGTGGCGTTGGCGGCGATCTCCTGCCCTGAGGGGATCGTGAGGGCACCCAGGGGAGCGTTGTTGTTTATGACGCCTTGGGCATTGGCAGGCCATCCCTGGATCTCGTAGCCGTCAGGCGTCACGAGCTCGCCGTTACCGTCGAGGTCGAGAGAGCCTGCACGCGTGTAGTAGGTCTGACCGTCGCCTTGAGCGATGAAGAAACCGTTCCCCTGGATGCTCAAGTCGAGCGGGTTGCCGGTCTGTTCCATCGTGCCCTCGGTGAAGTTGGACTCGATCCCGGCGACCCTGACGCCAAGGCCGACTTGGGTGGGGTCGACACCGCCTTGGTCGCTGGTGGGCGCAGAAGCGCCCGATATCGTCTGGCTCAAGAGGTCCTCGAACTGCACCTCGTCAGCCTTGTAGCCCGTTGTGTTGACGTTGGAGATGTCGTTGCCAATGGTGTCTATCCATTCTTGGTTGGCGTCCATCCCAGAAACGCCGCTAAACAGAGAACGAAGCACTTGTAATGCCCTCCTTAGTTGTCGGTTAGAGCCTTGTTGAGGTGGCCGGTCCTGGCACTAACTCGATGTGCCGTTGGACTGGTTGATGTCGGTCGAGTTGCTATCGCTGCTGTCGTCGGGGATGGCCACGCTCGTCACCGACGAGTAAGGCAGGGTGCCCGAGCCGACCGTCAAGACTGGCCCGCTCGAATCGAACTGGACCCCGGTCACGATGCCCGACACAGTCTTGCCGGAGCTGTCGCTCCCGCTCACCTGCATGCCCAGCATGGACGTGGCAGAGCTTTGCTGCTGAGAAGTTATCATGCTTGAAATCGAGGTTTGCAAGGTATTGAGTTCTTCGACCTCCTCAAAACTGGCTGTTTGACTGAGAAATTGGGACGGGTCAGTTGGGTTGTCAGGGTCTTGGTTTTGCAGCTCGGAAACGAGGAGCTGCAAAAATGTGTCCGGGTTGACGCCGTTCAGTGCGTCCTGGCTTGTCGTGCCTGACTGGGACGCGACGTACGTAGAAGGCAAGGTGGCCGTCGGCGTACTGGAAGTGGTGCCTGTAGTGGCTGAAACATCGCTCATATGCTCAAAGCCTCATGTCGAGTTGACCGTTTTTTACCTGTGGAATATTCGCCGCTTCGCGCGCGAGCGCGGCGGTCGTCGCGGCAGCGTTCTGAGCGCCGGGTTCTTCGTCGACCGGTTCCAAGCCCTCTTCGCTGAAGCTCGGAGGCGCCCCGTTGGCTCCCGGCCCGCTCCCGTCGCCCACGTCGAAGTGGCCGGTCGACAGCCCAGTGGCCGCCATTTCCTGGCGGAGCTGGCCGAGGTTCTGGCGCAGCATGTCCCTCGTGGCGTCGCCCTCTGCGTGCAGCTGGACATTGATAGTGCCTGCCTCGAGGTGGACCTCTACGTGGACCACGCCGAGCTCTTCTGGTTGCAGGCGGATGTTCACCTGGTAGGAGCCCTCGCGCTGGTTCGCGGTGGGCGCGAGGGCCGTAGCGAGCTGTGTCGACAGGGGAGCGTCCTTTGCCCCATCGCCCTGCGCTGCGCCCGTATTGGGAGCGGCGCTCGTGGCCTGGGCCCCCGCGTTCGCAGGGGCACTCGATGTCGTAACCCCCATTACCGGGCTCATTGCAACGACGGCACCGCCCGTGCCTGGCGAGGTGGCACCTGTGCCTGGCGAGGTAGCACCTGTGCCTGGCGAGGTAGCACCTGTGCCTGGCACGTTGGCACCTGTGCCGGGGGCATTGGCGTCCCCGGACCAGGGCCCAGTAGTACCTGATTTCTCACCCCCAACGAGCTTTTCGTGCTCGTCAGTTGCGCTCGGGAGCGTACCGGCGGCGAGGTTCGGGGCGCTCGCTGCCTGCGTGCGGTCCGTCTCTTGGTTGGTCGTGCCGGCCGCTGCGCGGTCCGGCCCCCCGCTTGCTCGGGTCGTGCCGCTGTCAGCGACTGCGTTCTCAGCGGCGCCGTTCTCAGCGACGGCGTTCTCAGCGACGGCGTTCTCAGCGACTGGGTTCTCAGCGGCGGTGGTAGTTTGCCCTCCTCTCGCTAGGAGCGTGGCCGCGGTCTGGGGGAGCTGGCTTTGGCGAGAGGGTGCCGGGTCGCGATTGATGGTTGTAGGAGTTGAGCTTTCAGTGGCCGCGGCCGCTCCTTGGTGGCTATCCTGCCCGCGTTGCACGGGGTTTTCCGCTGCGGGAGCTTCCTCAACCATCTTGTGGCTGAATGGGGAGGGGACCGCAGCGCCAGGCGTTGCGCGGGTTTGAGCGCTCACAAGAACGGCCTTGGCGGGGGCACCCTCGGAGCCCGCCGCTGCGGGCGTGGTCTTCACGATGGAGGCCCCGGCTAGGGCGCTCTCGGCCGCGGCGGCCTCAGTTGGGGTGGTCTCAGATAGCGCGGCCTGCTGGCTTTCCTGCCTCGCATCGCCGGCCCCGCTGGCAACCGCCGCGTTGGCGCCGCTCAGCGAGCCCACGAGGGGGTTCACGAAGGCGGCTGCTGCAGCTGTGCCCAAGGTGGCCGACGACGTCGTTGGGGCCTCAAGGGCCGCTCCTGTGCCAGGTGAGATACCCGAGGGCCCAGCAGGGCCCACCGACGCCTGGAGCTGTCCCCTGGCAGTAGACGTCCTCGTGGTACCGGCTGAGGCTGCTCCCGGTAGGGAACCGGGATCGGTCAGCGACCTGACCTCGGTGAGCGAGCTTGCGCTCGCGGTGGTCACCGCCGCCGGGTCGGCACCGTCAGACGTCACGGCCGCCGCGAGCTCTTGGGCTTGCGGCGTCCCGGCGGTAGTCCCGGCGAGGTCTTCCCCCGCTGTGCCCCCGGCGGGGCCCGCTCCTGTGCCCTCGTGCGTCCCGCCGCGGGGCCCATTGCCGGCCAAACCCTCCTCGGCCTGGGCGGTTTCAGGCAACATGGCGGAGCCGGCACTCGAGGCGCCAGCGATTGCTTGGGTGCTCACCGGGGCCTTCGCGCTCGCGGGCGCAGGGGCAGCGACGCCCTCAAGTGCCTTCGGCCCCCGAGAATCCTTGTTGGTGGCGGCGTTCTCGGTGACGGCCGGCGTCGGTAGGGCCGCCGCGCCGAGGGCGGCGAGGATCGCGGCAAAGGCGCCGCCTTGGGCGCTTTGTGCCTCGGATGGGGCCGGGCCGTTCGTGGCTTCCTCGGACTTGACCGCGCCGACTGCAGTGTTCACTGCGCCTCCGGTCCTGACTTGGCGAGGACAGTTTGTACGTACGCTTCGGTCTGGGGGTACGGCGGGATCCCTCCGTACTGGTCGACCGCGCCCGGCCCGGCGTTGTAAGCGGCGAGGGCCAAAGGCCAAGACCCGTAGGTGGAGTAATAAGAAGAAAGCAGCTGTGCCGCAGCGGGTATTGCCTGAGCAGGGTCGAAGGGGTTAACTCCCATGGAGGCAGCCGTGCTTGGCATGAGCTGCATGAGGCCTTCGGCGCCGGCACTGCTGACGGCGCTCGGTTGGAAGCTCGACTCGGTGCTTGCAACAGCGGACAAGAGTTGTTCAGGTACGCCATAAGTACTGGCTGCACTGGCAAATTGGGTGGTGTACGGGCCGCCGGCCGGTCCTGACGTCAAAAGGCCCGTTACCCGGCGTATTTCAGTCGGGTCCCCGACCGGGTCGGTCCTCACGACGGCACCCGTATGGGGGGCGTCGATCATTTCACCGTTGCCGATGTAGATGCCCACGTGGCCTGGCGAGGCCGCCGTGCCGTCGGACCCTGGGTAGAACACGAGGTCACCTGGCTGCGCGTCCGCAAGGCTCGGTATGGCTTGACCAACAGTCGCCTGCTCCTGGGAGGTCCGCGGGAGGTCGATGCCCAACTGTTGGTAGACGTCTTGTACTAGGCCCGAACAATCAACGCCCTGGGCGGGGTTCGTGCCCCCCCAGAGGTAGGGTACCCCGAGGTACCCTTCTGCCACCGTGACGGCCTGTTGCCCGATGCCACCTTGGCCGGCGGTGGGAGCGGCACCACCTACAATGCCCGGGCTGCTCGAAACGGGCTGAGCCAGGCTCGCATAGTCGCTTGTGCTCGCAGGCATGAAGCGCGACGCGAGTTCCGCACCACCCAGAGCAGGCCCCGATGACGCGTAGTCCCCTGAAAAAGTTGTTGTGCTGGGCGCTTCTGCTGAAGAGCTTGGGTCGCCTACGGCGCCCTCTCCGCCAGCGTCCTGCTCTGCGCCGCCCGGTAACGTCATGCCCTCTTCCATGGGCCAGCCGTAGCTGGTGCCATAGCCGGAGGAGCTATTGTTGCCGGATAGCCCCGATAGGGCCGAGATCTGCTCAAGGACAGCGTCGAAACCGCTGCCTGCAGCGCCAGAGGGGAGCGAGGCCAGTTCCCCTTGGATCTGGCTTATCTCCGCGAGAGTGGACGTCAAGCCCGCGACGTAGGTCATTCGCACCGCCGTGATTCTTTCTCGAGCCGCGCACGGCGTGCGATGAAACGAGCGGAGGCAACTTCATCAGCGACAACCGCTTCTTCGTGGAGCACCGCGACGGCGTGCTCTTCTCGGCGGTTCTCGTCTAACCTGTCCAGCACCGCCAGTTCCCGAGCTGCCATGACGTAATTGTCGAGAGCGACCCGTGCTTCATTGCGGGCACCGGCCAGAGCCTCGCCGGCTTCTATCGCTGCATTTGCGGCGAGCGTCGCGCGCTCGTGGTCTGCCAGCAAGGACGAGCCTTGCTGCACGTTCACCTGCCTGTAGTGCGCGAGGCTCTCGTTCATGGCGCTCTCGGCCGAGCGAGCAGCGACGTTAGCCCTTTGCAGGTCGCTCTTTGCTAGGCCCTCCATGACGTTCCTGGCTCTCTTCACTGTGGATAAGCTGAACTGGTAGCGTTTCATGGCGCCACCAACGTGGCCAGGGCAAGCTGGCTTTCTGAGACCGGGGCAATTGTTGACACGTCCTGGCGCAGGAAAAGGTCTGTTGCCGCCTTCAATTGGATGGCCCGGTCGACGAGCGGGTTGGCACCTTTCGCGTAAGCGCCGATCTCGATCAAGTCCTTTGCGTCGCGATAGGCGGCCATCAGGCTACGAAGCTCGGTAGCCTGCGCCCTTTGTGCCGGCGTCATCACTCGCGGTGCCACACGGCTGACAGACTCGAGGACGTCGATGCTTGGGAAATGCCCGGACGTTGCAAGTTTTCGCGAGAGCACAATGTGGCCATCGAGGATCGAGCGAGCAGAGTCGGCAACGGGGTCGTTCATGTCGTCGCCCTCGACGAGCACTGTGTAGAGGCCGGTAATGCTCCCGCGCTCGCCTGCGCCCGCGCGCTCCAAAAGGCGTGGGAGGAGCGAAAAAACAGAGGGCGGGTAACCTCGTGTCGCTGGCGGCTCGCCCGCAGCCAGGCCGACTTCGCGTTGCGCCATGCAGTAGCGCGTGAGGCTGTCCATCATGAGCACCACGTGGTTGCCCTTGTCACGGAACCACTCGGCGACCCGCGTCGCCGTTTGCGCCGCCTGGAGGCGCATCAGCGCTGGCTCGTCCGAGGTTGCCACAACCACCACGGAACGAGCCAAGCCCGCTTCGCCGAGGTCGTGCTCGATCATTTCCCGCACTTCCCGGCCGCGTTCGCCGACGAGCGCGAGCACCGAGACATCGGCTTCGGTGCCCCGTGCGACCATTGACAACAGGCTCGACTTACCTACGCCGCTACCGGCGAATATCCCCAAGCGCTGGCCGCGCCCGCAAGGCAGGAGCGCGTCGAGCACCCGTACGCCCAGTGGGAGCTGGACGTCGATCATCGCACGTCGCAGTGGGTGCGGGGGAGCCCCGGTGGTCGCGGCTGCCGGGAGCCCGCGCAGGCTCGGGCCACCGTCGATCGGGCGCCCGAGGGCGTCGAGGACGCGGCCGCGCAGCTCTTCCCCAACCGGTACCGAAAGCCCGCCCGTTGCGAGCTCGACGGTGGCCCCCGCGCGGATCCCGGCGAGCTCGCCGAGGGGCATACAAACAAGCGCATCTTCGTCGATGGCGACGACCTCGGCGATGAGCTCATCGCCGCGCCGTTCGAGCACCAGTACGTCCCCGATGGCAGCTTCTATGCCTTCGACCGTCACGCTCATGCCTACGACCGAGCGGACCCTGCCCGTACAGCGCGGCCGGGCGGCTCGCCGGGCCCCCTCGAGGCGCTCTTTCAAGGCCAGCGCGGTTGCGGTTGCTGCTGTCATGCGCGGGGCTCCACCTGACGGGCCCCGGCAACTCGAAAGGCCGCGGCGGGCTTGCCCGCGTCCTCTCTGTCTTCGGGCGGCGCACAAAAGACTTCTCGCGCTCGCGCGAGCGCTGCTTCGATCCTCGCGTCTGCCGTCCTGGCACCCGATGTCACTATGCAACCGCCTGGGCCAACCGACGGGTCGGCAACGACGCTGACCCCGTAATGGCTGTTTAGCTTGGCGGCTGCTTCTGAGATGAGTGCCTCGTCGGCTGGGTTGACCTTTACAGTCGCGGGGCCGGCCGGCATCTCGGTCAGAAAAGCACGCGCCACTTCGACAGCTCGTTCCGGGCGTGCCCGGAGCTCTGCTCCGACGACCGCTTCGGCAAGTTGGAACGCCGCCTTCAAGAGGCGCTCGCACACCTCGATGTCGCGTGCGCCGAAGCTCGCGACGTACTGGTCGGTAGCGCTGGCCAACTGGTTGACCGTTGAGGTTGCGCGTGAAACCAAGCCTGCCCAGGCCGTTTTTTGGGCTGCCACCTCAGCGCTTCGCTCCTGTTCCAGTTGCCTTGCGCCCTCGGCGTAGCCTGCCATGTAGCCACGTTTGAAGCCGTGGTCATATCGCTCCTGGGGCGTGGTGAGCTCCGGGAGCACAGCGTCCATGTCGATGAACGGTGGCAGTACCGTGGTCGGTTCGGCCATCGCTCGGGTGACTGGCCTACTCGATGTAGTCATCTGTCTCCCTGGAGAGCACGATCGAGCCTTCCTGCTCGAGCTGGCGCACCGTCCTGACGATCTCTTTGCGGGACTTTTCGACGTCCGTGAGACGCTGGGGCCCGAGAAGGTCCATTTCTTCCCTCAGGTTTTCGGTAGCCCGCTCGGAAAGGTTCGAGAAGATGCGCTCCCTCAACACGTCCGAGGTGCCCTTCATTGCCATCGCCAGCTCGCGGGTGTCCACCTGGCGGAGCAATAGCTGCAGCGCCTTGTCTTCCAGCTTCAGCAGGTCTTCAATCGTGAACAAGCGCTGGCGTATTTCCTGAGCAAGCTTCTCGTCGACCTCGTCGATGCGCGCCATGATGGTGCGCTCGGTCTCGGCATCGGCGCGGGCCAGGATCTCGACAAGAGGCTTGACAGGGTCTGTGTCCACGCGGAGCCTCTGCCCCGTGGCCGCCGAAAGGATCCGGCTCTCAAGGCCCGACTCGACGGCCTTGATCGTCTCGGGCGTTGGAGGGCTAAGAGTCGCGATCCGGTACGCGACCTCTCCCCGGAGCGATTCGGGCAGGTCGCGCAACATGGCGAGCCCTCTCTCGGCAGGCAGCCTGGACAAGACGAGGGCGATCGTCTGGGGGTGCTCACGAGCGAGGATGGAAGCTGCCACAGATGAGTCCAAAGCGGTGAGCGCACGGAAGTAGGTGCCGATCGGCGGCCCCGAGATCTTGGACATCATCGCTTCAGCCTTGGCGACATTGCCGAGGGCCTCGGAAAGCAGGCCCTTTGCGACCTCGACCCCGCCCTGGGGCACGCGGACCTGGCGCTGCGCCTTCGATACGAATTCCTTGATGACTTCGTTGACGATTGGTTCGTCGACCAGGCCGATGTTGGCGATCTCGGACATGACGACCTCAACTTCGTCTTCGTTGAGGGACTTTATGATCCGGGCAGCGCGGTCTGTCCCGAGGGAGATGAGCAGGAGAGCGGCCTTGCGCGCTCCGCTCATTTGATGTACTGCGGCGGGCGACATCGTGTTCTTTCCGCCTTCTGCCTATCGTTCCCCGGGTGCAGCCTCGAGCCAAGCTCGCAACATTTCTGCGATACGCTCGGGTTCTTGTTCGATCATGTGCCCGATCTGGTTGACTTCAGCTTGCAATGGGGCAGGGGCAGACTGGTAAACGGACATGTCGCGCACCGCTGCGGGCAAGGCCATCGTTGCGTCGCCCTCGCCTTCGTAGACCTCGCCGGCCTCGAGCTCAAGCGGTTGGTACCCTGCCGGCAGGGCAAGGGGCACCCTCGTCGTCTTCGTGATGCGCCGGAGCGCAACCACAAGGAGCACCAGGACCACCAAGATCACGATGACGTCGCGTCCCTCGCTCATCATCGTGGCCTGAGCCTTCGCCCCCTCAGCAGCTTTGAGCTGCGCGGCGGCGTCCTTGGCCACCGTCTGGTCAAAAGGTACGAACGCGACTTGGATACTGTCGCCTCGAGAAGGTTGAAGGCCGGCGGCCTCTGAGACAAGTTCTTTGATCTCTGCCGGGCTGACGCCTTTCACCGTGTCGTTCACGGCCACTGCGATCGAGAGCCGTTGGAGCGAGCCGGGAGCAGAGTTAACGGTTTTTGTGACCTCGCTCACGACATTTTGCTGTGACTGACCGATCTGCGCGTAGCTGGGCGTTGTGGTGACAGCGCTCCCACCTGCGGTGGTGGCAGTGGTAGCAGTTGTGGTAGTGGTCGTCGCCTTCCCACCAGCGGCCGCCTTTGTGGCCGGTGTGGTGACCGTGGTGGTCGAGGCCGCCGAAGGGGACGAGCTCGAGGGGACTGACGTAACGCCGAGCACTCCCGACGCTGCGGCAGTTGCTCCGCTCCCCATGTAGGTTTCCTTGGAGGTCGCCTGGGACACCGGGATCGGCTTCTGGTTATCGGGGTTGTAGATCTGGCTCGAAATTTGGGTCTGGCTGAAATCGAGCTGCGCGTTGGCCTGGACGACGGCATTACCCGGGCCGAGGACAGTCGCCAGCATGTCCTGTAGGGAATTGTCCAGGCTCTGGTCATAAGCTTCGGTTTCTTGCTGGTCCATGGTCCCGGCGGCCACGTTGGCCGACCCGCTTCCAGGAGCATTGAGCACATCGCCGTTCTGGTCCACGACTGTTACCTCGTTGGGGGAGAGGCCCTCGATGCTCGAGGCGACGAGGTGGACTATGGCTTGGACTTGCTCGGCCGACAGGGTCGCTCCCGCTTCGAGCGACACCAGCACCGAGGCGCTCGGCGATGCCGAGTTGGTGGCAAAGAGGCTTTCCTGCGGTATCACAACGCTAACCTGTGAGGACTGCACGCCATTGATGGACTCGATGGTCTGTTCGAGCTCGTCGGACACCGCTTGTTGGTACTCGACCTGCTGCTGGAACTCCGAGGTGGTGACGCCCGCAGTGTCGAGGAGGCTATAGCCTTGGCTGCCCGATGAGGGGAGCCCGGCTGCCGCCATGTCCAGCCGCTGCTGGTAGACATCGTTGGTGGGCACCAAGATCTGTTCGCCGTCCTCAGCCAACTGGTAGGGGACCTTGTTCGCCGCCAGTTTCTGTGTGATCGCCGCCGCGTCCGAGCTGCTCAGGTTCGAAAAGAGAGGCACGTAGGTCGGTTTCGCTGCCCAGGACATAAAGAGGTAACCGCCGATCACCACTGCCAGGACGGCAATGACAACGACTGCCTTTTGGCCCGAAGAGAAGCCGGAGAGGTACATCTGGCTGCGCGCGCGGAAGCGGTCGGCAACGCCGCCTTCCTTGCCCGCCCTAATTGGTGCCGTCATAGCTGCATCCCCATGATCTGCTGGAACGCCTGCAGAGCGCTGTTGCGGACTGCCGCCGTGAGCTGTGTTTGGATGTCCGCTTCGTCAGCGGTCACCATGTAATCCGCAACATTCGTAAGGCTCCCTGTCGCTGCTTGGGTCGCGAGGTTGTCTGCGCTGGTCTGAGTCGCTTGGACGCTGTCCATCGCGTTGCCGAGCAAATTGGCAAAACTGTTCCCAACGGCGCTGGTCTGCCCGCTCGTGCCGAGCGGGGCCGTTGGCGTGGTAGGGGCCGTGCCCTCGGTGAGGCCGCCCTGCGCGGCACCTACCTGGCCACCGCTTTGCACGGTGTCCGCCGAGGGCCACAGGGCCCCTGTTGCCGCTCCCACTGGTAGGACGCTCATACCTTGAGCCCTAATGCCGCCTGGTAGGCCTGCTCGGCTTGGCTGATCGTCGCCAAGTTGGCCTCATAGCCCTGCTGGGCCATCATCATGTCCGACATCTGGTCGCCGAGGTTGACGTCCGCGACGCGCACCATCCCCTGCTTGTCGGCGAGGGGGTTGTCCGGTTCGTAGGTGAGGATGCCGTCGGGGCTGCCAAGCGCGATGCCCAGGACTTGCGTACCGCCTCCGATGTCGGCTTCCGTGCTCGAGCCTGGGCCCGTCCCTTCCACCTGGCCGGGGATGGTCCCCGCTACCACGAAGCGCGTTTGGTAGGCGCCCTCGGAAGTCGGCACTACGTCGTTCATGTTGGCGATGTTCTCGGAAATGGAGTCGAGCCAGGTCTGCGAAACATTGACACCTGTTTCCGCCGTGCTGATCGGGTCGAAGAGCCCCATGACGCCCCCTTGTTCAGCTTGGGCTCGGGCCGTTGATGGCATCCGAGAGAAGTTGGAACTTGGCGTTCATCGCTTCGACCATGGTCTGGAACTGCATGCCCGCCTTTTGCTCTTCCACCAGCTCGGTTGAGAGGCTGACGTTGTTGCCCGTCTGGTCGGAAGGCGCGCTTGAGGGCGTCGTGGTTATCTGCATGTCGGACGGGTCGCCGTTCGCGACGGCCTGTGCGAGAGAGGACTCGAAACTTACCTCCTGCGCTTTATAACCGGGCGTGTTGACGTTGGCTACGTTGTCCGCGACGGCTTGCTGTTGCGCCCAGAGGCCCTGCATTGCCTCATAGACAGCGGAAGAGGCAAGGTCGCCAAATACACTGCTACCCACGGCACGGCCCTCCTACGTGATGACGGACCGGCGCGTGATCGCGCGTTCGGTACACCATGAACCTCCGAAGACTTCGGGTGCCAGTCCCTGGCGTACGTTGTGCTGCTTCCTGCGCTCTAGAAAGGTCTTCGGCAACGCCGTTCAGCACCCTGAGCGTTGGCCGCGCACGCTCTTTCCTGTCTTGCGGGTTTTTCCGTGTTCGAACGGGCCCGCAACGGGGTGCCGGGCCCCTGTGCTATCGATCTTGTTGCGTTTCAGAGAACCGCGTTACCAAACACGCGTTGAACGACTGCTCGGTAACTCAGTTACCTGAAACGCAACGAGAAAGGCCGAAAGGCCGAAAGGCCGATGGGCCGATGCGCCGAAAGGCCGATGGGCCGGCCGACCCCGGGTACCAGCCCGGCTGAGCTAGTTGGCGCAGCTACCCCGTCCAGTCGAGCCGGTGCGGTACTTCCCCAGCCCTGCGTGCGGAACGCACTGTCGCGATGCGCCCTGTGAGCCCAGCTCTTCGCAGCTCGAGGTTAGCGATTATTGCCTGCAAGTCGGCATGGAGCTTGACCAAGCGGGGCTGGCATCGCCCGGGGACCTCGACACCGTCCAGTTCCGCTGGGACAACTGCCAAAAGAGCAACCACGTGCGCCGGGAGGGTGAAATCGAATGGCACCCCTTCAAGAGCCGTACGTTGTGCAGCAACGCGCCGCTCGAGCAACGCGAGGCGCTCTTCCCCTGAGCTAGGCACTCGCGGCCACCTTGAGGTCCTGACGGCTCGCAAGGGCGGCTCTTTCGGCCAAGACTTTCTCGGCAGCTGTGTGGTTCGCCGCCTGGAGGGGCTCGAGGAGCTTGCGCGCTTGGGAAAGCGCTCCGGCGTCTTTGTGGACATTGGCCCTTACGAGGAGCCCGTGGACGTAGTTGTAAATCGACAAGAGAGCCGGCCCGGCGTTCCACAGTTCGGGCTTGAGCGTGCCCTGGAGCACGAGCACGATCTCCTGGGCGCGCACGAGCCGTTCGTTGAGGACGTAATAGTCCTTGCGCTCGAGAGCGTCCTCGGCGACGACGACGTTGTTGACGAGGGCGTCGTAGAGCATCGTGAGGAGGCGCTCGGGCGGCGCGCAGCTCACAGCGTCCCTGAGGTATGTGTTGCGCGCTCTGGTAGGGGGCATTGTGAAGGGTTCTCCTGGTCGGTGACTAACTACTACTGTTGCTCGACGAGCTCGCGAGGTCCATGTACTGGGTGAGGTAGCTCTGGGTCGTCTTCAGGGAGGCCAGACTGGTTTCCATAGCGTCGTACTCCTGAGTCAGCTGCGTCTCTTGCGCCTGGAGTATCGGTGCCCAGGCATTGATCTGGGTTTGCAACCCGCTCATAGTGCTTTTCTCGCCGGCGACGGCATTGACTAGGTTCCCGTTCGCTGGGTTGCCGGCCGCATAAGCGACGTTGGCGAGCGCCTGCGCGATCCCGGGTTGGTAAGTCACGGTCCCGCTCGTCGTGCCTCCCGCGGCGGACAGTTGGGCGGGGGTTGCGTTAACGAGCACGAGCAGGCCCTGGGCGGAGGTCCCCGTCGCGCCTTGGAGGAACTGGCCGGTCCCGTTGGCGGCTTGGCCGTTGATGGTCCCCTCTGCGTCAGTCCCGCTGAAGGTCTGGAGCTGGCCTGCGCCGGAGGCGAGGCCCGTCGTACCTGCCCCCGATGCCGTCGAGGCGACGCTGAAGGAGGCAGCCGAGCCGTACGCCATGCTCGTCAGCTGCAGTGCACCGTTCACGACCGTCGCGTTCACCGAGACGTTGTCCTGTGCAAAGACTTGGTTGAGCCCACTTGCGACATCGCTGAGCGCCTCGCCTGCGCTTGTGGTGTAGGTAGCGGAGGCGTTGCCGGAGTTGATAGTCAGCGTTTCCGGCGTGCTCACGGCGCCACCGCTCATGTTCGCGCCCATGTCGGTCGCCTGCGTCGCCGCTTGGGTTACCTCCACCTGGTAGCTACCCGGAGCTGTCGCGTCCGAGGACTCGTAAAAGGACATGAGCGAGTTGGAGCTTGTCCCGCCCGAGGTGAACGTGTTGGCGACAGCAGTCGGGTTGGCGTCATAGGCAGACGCGAAAGTTGCTGAGTCAAACTCGAGGGTGCCGTTGGAGTTCATCGTTATGCCAAGCAGGCCCGCCGAACCGGTGCTGTTCACGCCTGCTTCCCCGCTTATCGCGCCAAGTACCGACTGAAGGAGCGCCTGCGCCGTGGGGTCGCCGAGCAGTGGGCCGGCGGTACCTGCGGAACTGCCGGTGCCGGCCGTATAAGCCGTGTCCGTATTGAGGTCTGTGATGAGCTGGTTCGCGGCCGTGACGAGGCTCTGGACGGTGCTCGCCATGGTCTGGCCGTCGGGCTGGAGGGAAACCGTCGTCTCCTGTCCCGGGTCTGCTTCTTGCAGGTCGATCGTCACCCCCGGCATAAGGCCGGTTATCTGGTTGGAATTGTTCGTGACGGTGAACGCGCCCGAACCGCTGCCTACCGTTATCTGTGCGTTGGCTGCCGCCGTCACGGTAGTGAGCTGGCCCAGTCCCGAGAACGCGTCGGGGGTGATGTTGATCGTGTTTTCCGCCCCGCTCGCCGTCGATTGGACCGAGAGGTTGTACTGGTTGGTGCCTGTGTTGATGGCGGAGGCGCTGATGCCAAGACCGGTGGCGTTGATCGCTTCGACCACCGAATTGAGGCTCCCGTTACCGGTGTTGACCTCGGCAGCGGTGAGCGAGCCGGTCGTGAGCGGGCCGGTGAAGGTGGCCGAAATGGTCGAGCCGTCGGGCCCGTTGAGGGTCACGGCGCTGCCCGGGCTGAAGTTGCTGAGGTCGTTGCTCACGCCGTCGACTGTCACTATGCCGTCTGTGCCGTTGGCAGTTGCCGTGGGCGCCGACCCAAAGCCGAGAGCGGTCGCGGCGTCGCCGCCGGTCACTTGGAACGAAGTGCCGCTCCCTTGCGCCGTGGTCGTGAGCACCATGTCGCCGTTGGCGTTCATGCTCGCCGTCAATTGCCCGCCCGATGCCGCCTGCACCGCCGCCGCCAGCTGGGGCCCGTCGTAGGTGCCTGCGGCGATCTTGAGGGACTCGGCGTTACCGTCAAGGTCATAAGTGAGGGTGTCGTTGCTCCCGGCTGTGATGGTGGTCGAGGAGGCCGGTGCGCTCGACGAGGTGAGGGAGGCGCCCGCCGAAGCCTGCGTCACTGCGATCGTGTGGTTACCGATCGAGAGGTTGGAGGATGACAAGGTGCCGATACCGAGCGCACCGCCGCCGACGGCGACGAGGAGCGGCCCGCTCGTTATCTGTGCGCTCTCGGAAGTGACGCTCCCAGAAGAGATCTGTGACTCCGCTCCTGCGAGCTGGTCGACTGAGAAAGTTATCGACCCGCCGACGGCCCCCGCGCCGGCGGTAGCCGTAGCGTCGTCTGTTGTGGACTGGGGGATCCAGGCTTGCCAACCCGAAGGTGAAGCAAGGGTGTCGGAAACTGTCTGCAGTGTGGAGATGTCGTTGAGGAGGCCGTTGTAACTGCTGAGGGCGACGGAGGCCGTGTTGAGCTGGGTCTGCAGTTGCTGCTGAGGGACGGCGTTGGCCTCCATGAGCTCGGCGATTATCTCGGAGGTGTCGATACCTGAGGAGAGCCCGCTGAGAGTTACAGGTGCACCGTAGGAAGCAAGGCTGGAGTCGGAGGTACCAAGGAGAGCCGCGAGCGACTGCGCTGTGTTGAGGTACCCGAGGTCCGTGCTGGATGTCGACGACCCGCTCGAGCTAACCGACATTGAGAGCCTCCAATCGGACTACAGACGTCTTGCGCTCCTTGCGCTTTGAGTTCGTTGCCTTGGTCACCTTGTTGCCTAGCTGGTGTGCTGCCGTCAAATAAATTGCTCGCGCTCGCAGCAACGGCCGGCCGGCAGCTCGCCGACCGGCCGTTCTGTGAGGTTTTCCCCTTGCCCTTAGCCGCTTTTAGCTAAGGAGCTTGAGGACGTACTGCGGGATTTGGTTGGCCTGGGCAAGCATGGAAACACCTGCTTGGACCAGGGTCTGCTCCTGGGTGAACGTCACCATTTCATTAGCCATGTTGGCGTCCTTGATCTGGGCGTTCGATGACTGCAGGTTCTGGACCATCACGCTCTCGTTGTCCGAGATGTCCGTCAGCTGGTTCTGGACGGCCCCGAGCGTGCCACCCATTGACGAGACCGCGTCGATGGCGTTGGTGATCGTAGCGACCGCGTTCGCGGACGTGACCGAGAAGTTGATGGCGTTGAGGCTGGTGCCGCCGTTGTAGGAGGCAGTGGCGACGAACGACCCGGTTGCCAAAGAACTGCTCAGGGACACCTGGAACGTCGAGCCGACGTTGACCGGGCCGGCTAGTTCAGCGTTGGTCACGCTGGCAGTGGCGCCTCCGATCGACACGGTGCTCGTGCCGCCGAAAGTTCCCGACGTGAGCCCAAGGGCAGTGAGGTTCGCGGTAAGGCCCCCGACGACGAGGGAACCTGCAGCGCCGCCGTCAGCAGCATCGGTGATGGTGACAAAACTTGCGCCCGAGGTGACCGTGACGTAAGTGCCTAGGGCGGTCGTGATGTCGTTGAGGAAGCTGGCGAGCGTGGCCGTGCCGGCCGCGACGGTGACGGTCGAAGCCCCGGCGCCATTCACACTGACCGTGAAGGTCAACCCACCGGTCGCAACTTGGAAGCTGGCGGCGGCGAAGCCTTGGATAGCGCCCCCTGCGACGGTGGCCGCCGAGGCGTTGGCGACGCTGACGGTGTAGGTCGAGTTCACCGGGATGCCGGAGCCTGTTACCGAAAGGACGCCGACCGCGGAGGCGTTCGACGCGAGGTCGAGCGTCGCGGCGACGAGGCCCAGGTTGGCCAGGTTGAGCGCAGTGAGCGAGAAGGCCACTTGGCTGGCGGAGGAGTTGTCGTTGCCGACCTGGAAGGTGTAGTTCACCGACGAGGCCGTCCCGTTGACGAGCAGCTGGTTGTTGCCGTAGACGGTACTTGTGGCGATGTCGACGATGGACGAGAGAGCCTGGTTGACTTCGGCTTGGTCGGCTGCCTGGGCCGTGCTGTCGGTGGCGCTCGTGTTGGCGGACTGGACGGCGAGGCTGTTGATCGTTTGCAGGATCGAGCTGACCTCGTTCAGGGCGCCGTCAGCGGTCTGTACCACGTTGATGCCGGCCTGGGTGTTCGCTTGCGCCTGCTGGAAGCCGCCGATCTGAGCCTGAAGGTGCTGGCTGATCACATAGCCCGAGGCGTCGTCAGCAGGGGAGTTGATCTGGTAGCCAGAAGAAAGCTGCTCGAGTGCACCCTGCATGCTGCTTTCGTTCGCAGAGATGTCGTTCGAGGCCTCAGTGGCCATCGTGTTGGTAACAATATCGAGACCCATTTTTCCTCCATGGGGTCAGAGGGCGCCCGTCCTTGAGCGTCCGGTTCTTTGCTGCCTGTTTCTCAGGCTGTCTTAGCGATCGGCACCAAGGGTGGCGAGTTGAAAGTACGCGGGCACATAGTCCGCCCCAAGGCCTTCCTCGTTCCTGATTTGCGCGCTCAAGGTCGCTTCGCCCCTGGCGGCGAGGGCATCGGCAACGGCCCGGCGGCGCTCGGCTGGTGAGCCGACCGCCCCGGCACCCGGGGCGCCAGCTCCCGCTGCTGCTCGCGCGAAACCGGCGAGGAGCGGCGGGTCGAGCAGGCTCACTTCGGTGACGGCGGCCGAAAGTTGGTCCTCGTGCAAGCCGGCGGAGAGGGCCAAAGCCAGTTGGGCGCCTCGTTCGTCGCCGAACGCGGCATGTGCGGTGGCCGCCGCGCGCACCCGCGCCGGGACCTCAAGGAGCTCCAGCCTGGCTTGCGCGATAAGGGGGCACGGCTCGGCCATGCCAATTTGGCGGAGGCGGGCAGACCATTCGAGGCCACGCTGGGGGCTGATCATCGGGGCAAAGCGGATAGCTGCCGCAAGAAGCTGAGGCTTGGGGCCAAAGCGGCGGAAGAGCGCCTCTGCTACGGGGTCCGCGAGCACCGCTGGGACGAGTATGAGAGCAGCGGCTACCTTTTCGAGACGGTTCTCGGGGACGGCCGCAGCCAGGTCTTCGAGAGACTTCCCGGCGGCCGCGAAGGCCTTCAGTGCTGTCGTGATGACGGGGACTTCAGGCGACTCCTCGACCAAGATGGCGAGCTCGTCGGCCGCCTCTCCGGGGCGGCCCGCCTCGAGGAGGGCGCCCGCGAGCTCGGCCCGCAACATGCTGCTCGGGAAGACAAAGCCGTCCTCGTTGCTGAGGTCCCCCGATGCTCGGAAAAGCTCGATGGCCTCGCTTGCCTGCCCAAGGCGCCGGCGCGCCAAGCCCTCGAGGTAGTAGGCGAGGCCTTTCTTCTCGCACAGGTCCCTCAGCCGCTTTGACTGCTCGATGACGTCGTCGAAGCGAGCGAGGGCGACGAGGTTCTGAGCCGAGAAAAGCAAAGTTGCTCTAAGAGAAATACCGGAGCTGACTTCCGCCAGGGCGGCGTCGAAATGACCTTGCGCTTCGGCGAAACGACCCATGGCGGCCAGTGCACGACCTACGTTCATCTCGGCTATGCCTTCTTGGCCGGGATGGCTCTCGCGCTTGGCGAGCGCCGCCTCGGCCAGTCGCAGGTTGCGGGCAAGCTTGTCGCGCCCATGGACGACGTCTGCTCGGTAGCCGATGTGGTCGATGTGAGCACCCCGGAGCGGCCGGACGATGAACGGGCCTTTGGCGCCGGCGCGCAGGTCGACCTGCTCGTGGAGCGTCCCGTACCAAACACACCGTGACTTGCGGAAAATGCGTAAGGCGCGATGGACGTTGACATCAGTGGCGCTCGGGTCGTCGCCCAGGTTGTATATGTCGACCGCGAGAGCATCGTCCCTCAAGGGGCCCAGCACCTCTCGCACGCGGGCCCCGCCCGGGTGGCGGATCCGCTCGTCAGCATCGATCCAAAGGGCCCACTCCCCCCGGCAGTGCTCCAGAGCCGCGTTGCGAGCGCGTGAGAAATCGTCATCCCAATAGCCTTCAATTACGGTTGCGCCCGCTCCCTTGGCCAGGGCGACGGTGTTGTCGGTGGACCCGGTGTCGTACACGACGACCTCGTCGACTAGCCCCCGGAGGGACTCCAAGCACTCGGGCAGGGCCTTTTCCTCGTCCTTTACGATCAGGCAGGCTGAAAGGAGGGGCCCGCCGCGTGCCTGGGGCCCAGCGCCGTTGGCTGGCTTGCCGGGGCTTGTGACACGGCCCCGCTTGGGACGCGCCTTCTTGCCGGCAGTCTTCGGCCTTGTTGGCGGCTGAGCGGCGATGCGGCAGAGACGCTGTGTAACGAGGTCGGCTACGGCGTCCCAGCTGTACGCCGGCACGATGCGCTCGCGTGCCTTAACTGCTTTAGCGGCCGACGCCGCCTCGAGAGAGGGCAACTCCCTGAGGAGCCCGGTGAGGTGGTCGACGTCGGGCTCGGCGAACCAATATCCTCGCGAGCTTGGCCCCATCCCGCTGACCTCCGGTACCGGGGCCCTTCGGCTCGGCAGCATCCAAGCGCTGTCCTCATGGCAGTAATCCGAAGTTGCCCCGCCTTCTGTGACGACTACGGGGAGACCGCTGGCCATGGCTTCAGCCACCGGCATGGCGAAGCCTTCACCTCGGTAAGGGTGGACGAGGACGTCGCAGGACCGGTAGAGATCCGCCATCTGGGAGTTGGGGAGATCGTCTTCGATGAGCTCTACAGCCGGGCGCCCTGGACCAGCGGCGAACGCCCTCACTTCTCGGTGGAGGCCGTTGGCGTAGACGCTCCCGGCCCCGAAGCCCTTCAATACCAGGCAAACATCGTCACGAGGCCCGAAAGCGTCTGCGTAGGCCTTGAGCAAGAGGTCAACGCCTTTACGGTAGATGAACCCGCCCACGAACAAGAACCGGAAGGACCGGTCGACGGCAAAGTTGTAACGTGGCCCGTCCGGCTTGAACAAGTCTGTTTCGACGCCACAAGGTACGACGACAGCTCTGTTGGGGTCGATCCCACCTTCTACGTACCGGTCCCTCACCCAGCTGGAATATGACCACACTTCGGTGGCACGTTTCAGTGCGTCGGCCCAGGCGTCCGGCACCCCGCCGAACTCCCATGGTTGGATGTGCACCCAGTGAGCGTCGGGACTTGGGGTGAACTTGGGGGGCCAGCTGTGCCGGACTGTGATCGTGGGTGAACGGCGGGGCCTGTCCAGTGCGTCTTGGAACAAGGCCCGGTCAGCACTGCCCGGAGGTGCGAGCGACAGGTCATTTGCCCTTACCGCGAGGTCGAGCCCCTTTTTGAGAAGGCGGGAGCAGAGCGCGCGGTTGATCTGGGACAAGCTATGGTGCTGGAACAGGTCGCCTTCCCAATCGACGCTGAAATCTGCCCGCGGTTGATGTTCTATCAGGCTCATCTGGGTTTTGATCGGCGTCTAGCTTGCTCAGCTGAGCCTGTTAGAAGGCTGGGTTGTCGAGCGCATCGCTGTGCCTCACAGCGCCGTCGTGAGAGCCGCAAGAGCCGACTGCAGCTGCTCGGTCCTCCGTGTCAATTGCTCGGCGTCCCGCGCCAGTTCAGCGCTCTCGGACTGGGCTGCGGCGAGCGACGCTTTGAGCTGCTGGAGAGCCAGCAGGGCGCGGACGTGGTTTACGGCGATGTAGCTGTCAAGGACGCTGGCGGGGGAGGAAAGCAGGCTTGCTGCCTCTTCGTCTTCGTCGCCGACGTAGAAACGGTTGAGGCCGTCGAAGAGGACGAACCGGTACCCGGCGGCCAGGAGGAGGTGCTCCCATTCATCGTGGTTCGGGGTGTGCGAACCGGGGCGGACCGCTTCCACGACGATGGTTCGCGGTCTCAGCAATGACCAGTCGACGCCAAGTATGACGTTCTTCTCGTGACCTTCGACATCGATCTTCAAGAAGTCGAACGGCATGCCCCCGCCGTACTTCTCGCACAAGATGCCTAACGTCGAGACCTCCACCTCGTTCACGCGTGAGAAATTCCCGTCCCGCGACACCGTTTCCTCGCTGATGGTGGCGTAGCCCCAGGCGGCGGGGTTGTCATAGGAGTGAAGGTTGGCGCGGCCAGGCTTATCGGACAATGCCAGTTGCAAGTTGATGTCCTCTGGGCGGGCCGCGGCCAGCCGGGAGAACAACGTCGGGTTGGGCTCGACGTTGATGCCCCGCCACCCGCGCTCGTAAAACAACTTCGTCACTGACTCGAAATCCGGGTCACCAGCACCGACATCGATGTAACGACCGGGCCCTCGGGCCTTGAACAACCGCTCGAGAACTATGTCCTCGCAATTCTGTGCATAGCTGACCGTGAGCGTCATGCTTTGGTCCTCTAGTTCGTCCTCAGATAGCTAGGCCAGGGCGGCCATATCGCGTGGCTGGACGAGGCTCGCCAGCTGCCCAGCTTGAGGCGAGAGCCGCCGCCGGTAGTCGTCGTGGGCGGCGACCTCGGCGAAGTAAGCGGACCGCCGTTTGGCCGAGCGCCCCGAGGGCTCTGTGACCACAAGGTCGGGGTCCAGCTGGGCGTTGAGGGCGTCCTTCAGCAGGAGCAAGGCTTCCGCGCGCATCTGCGAGATGCGAGAGTCTGTCACGCCGAGCTCCCTCGCGAGCGTCTGCATCGGCAGTTCCTCAAAGAAATATCCCACTACCACCCGCCGCAGCCTTTGGGGCAGGCGGTCGACCGCGGCCACCAGGTAGGCGCGCTTCTCGTTGTCAAGGATGTCCTCGTCGGGGCTGGAGCTCCCGGCAAGCACCACTTCTTCCGCGTTGCCATCGATGGGGAGCGCATCAAAATTGAGGACGAGCGCCCGGTAGACGTCGCTGTTCACGGCGTCTACCTCTTCTTGGGTCGAGCCCATGGCCTGGGCGACCTCGGACTTGGTGGGCTGGCGGCCGAACTTGGCGGTCAATGTGTCAGTCGCCTCGGCAACGCTTCGCGCCTTGGCCCTCACCGAACGGCTCGCCCAGTCGCGAGACCGCAGCTCGTCCAGGAGGGCACCCCTGATCCGCGCTGATGCGAACCGCTGGAAACTGATGCCGCGGCTCGGGTCGTAGGACCGCGCCGCTTGCGCCAGGCCCGCCATAGCAGCAGAGACGAGGTCGTCCCGGCAGACGTGGCGGGGTATGCGGCTGGAGATTTCCGAGACCATGTAGTTGACGAGCGGCAGGTGGGCCTTCGCCAGTTCCGCCTCCGCGGCGCGCGCCTCTGGCGGGATCTCCCTCATCGTACGCTGCGTGGTATTCCCCTCACTATCAGCGCGCAGGGAAGGCATAGGTCTTAGTTTCGGCACGAGGGCACGGGGTGCTGGATAGGTCATTGGGCTGAAATGCCTAGGCACGGAAAAACGCGCAAGGCCCGCGTTCGGGCTACTCGGCCGGGCCGGGTGGACGACCGTTGCTGGTAGCGGCTCCAGGCCGGGCCCGGCTGGCTCGTCGGGCAGGCGTGCGAGGCCGAGCTGGCGTGCCATTTCTTCGGCTTCTGCGGCTGCTTCCTCGGGCTCAGGTGGGCTCGTTACTGACCGATCTAGGTGTCGTGGTGGTTGAAAGCAACGACCAGGTCTTGAACGACATCTCGACGGTCCTCTGGCGTGAGCGCCAGCTGCTGGAACTCCTCGTCTTCAAGCTCGAGGAGGAGCAGCTCCTGCTCACCGCGGGGAAAACACGTTGGGTGAACCATGCTTCAAGAGAGGTCGAGATCGTGCTCGAGCAACTGCGCTCGGCAGAACTGCTGCGGGCAGTCAAAGTGGAAGCCGCCGCTGTCGAGCTCGGGTTGGAGTCGTTCCCGGGCCTGCGCTCCCTCGCCGAAGCCGCACCCGAACCGTGGGCATCGATCCTCGCTCGCCACCGGCAGGCCTTCTTGGAGCTGACCGGGGAGATCCGCGACCTGTCGGAGCGCAACCGTCACCTTCTTGCAAGGGGCCGGGACGCTGCGCGCGAGGCGCTCAGCTGGTTGACCGGCAAAGGCGCACCTCCCCCCCAGGCGTACACGGCCTCCGGGGGCCCCGGGCAGGCCCCGGCAGGTCACCTACTCGTCAACGAGGCCGTCTGAGATGACTGGGGTGACCAAGCAATGAGCGATTTCTCCGAGCTCAGTGTCGCTCTCACAGGGCTCGAGGCGGAGCAGGTGGGCATGGACACGGTCGGCCAGAACGTTGCCAACGCCAACACTGCCGGCTACGTCGAGGAGTCAGTCCAGCTCGGCACCCTCGGGCCGTTCGCCGAGGAGGGCATCACAGGCGTGAACAGCCAGCCCGGCGACGGTGTCCAGGTGGAGGGCATCTCGCGGCTGACAAACACCTACCTGCAGTCCCAGAGCTATACCCAGCAGGGGCTCCAGGGCTCTCTCAGTGCCCAGCAAACCGGTCTCCAGTCCGTGCAGGAAAACTTCCCCGAGCCGGCGGGCAACGGGATCTCGAGCGAGCTGACTCAGTACTGGCAGGACTGGTCCAACCTTGCCAACAACCCTTCCGACTCGAGCGCGCAGACAACCGTGGTCCAAGACGGCAGCACCCTTGCCGAGTCCCTCAACCAGACCTCCAATTCGCTCACCGCGCTTTCCAACCAGACGGTGCAGAACATCACGTCGACTCTCAGCACTGTCAACCAAGAGGCCTCACAGATCGCCAACCTCAACCAGTCCATACTTGCGACCAACGCCGGCACCAACGCCTCGAGCGATGGCTCAATAGCTGCCCTGGAGGACCAGAGGGACGAGCTCGTCTCCCAGCTCTCCAGCCAGCTCGGCGTGCAGGTGAGCTACAACCAGGACGGGACGGTCAACGTCTACTCGGGTACCGAATCCCTGGTGTCGGGCCCCAACTACCAGCAATTGTCGCTGTCCAGCTCCGGGCCGCCGTACTCGCTCGTATGGAGCAACGACCAGAGCACCTACCAGCCAAGCAGCGGGCAGCTGGCGGGCATGCTCGACGTCGTGAACAACTACGTCCCGAGCTACCAGAGCAGCCTTGACCAGGTTGCCCAGAGCCTCATGGGCTCGGTCAACTACCTCATGAGCACGGGGTACGACCAAGCGGGCAACCAGGGGGCGCCTTTCTTTCTCGGGACGGGGGCGAGCAACATCGAGGTGAACCCCGCACTGGTGTCCAACCCGGACTTGATCGGGGCCAATGCGTCAGCGACCCCCTCGGGCTCAGATGCCACCAACGAGGACGGCACCGTGGCCGCCGAGGTAGGTGAGCTGCCCAACTCGCAGACTGCCACCATGCTCGTCCCCGCAGGCGGTTGGTCGGCCGGCGGGAGCGCCTCGTCCTGGACGTCTGGTGCTACTACGACGACGGGGACGGAAGCCGACGCAGCGTACAACGAGCTGGTGACCACCGTCGGCCAGCAGACTTCGTCGGTCAACAACCAATTGACCGACCAGCAGACTGTGACGACCAACGTCAACTCTGCTTTGCAGTCCGCTACTGGAGTGAACACCGACCAGGAGCTCACCAATATGGTCATGTACCAGAACGCCTACGAGGCCACTGCGAAGTTCATGAGCACGGTCGACACGTTGCTGCAGTCGCTTATCACCATGGTGAACAGTTGAGGCGGGGACGAGATGTCTGACACAATGCGCGTGACCCAGAACAGCGCCGCGTTGTCGATGGTCCAGGACCTGGAATCGGATCTTTCCAGCCTTACCAATCTTCAAGAACAAGCGGCGTCGGGCAAGTCAATCAACCAGCCTTCGGACAACCCGACGGGCACCTCGGAGATCCTCTCCCTCAACGCCCAGATCGGGCGTTTCCAGCAGTACGCGACGAACGCACAGAACGGGTTGTCCTTCCTCGGCACGGCTTCCACTGCCCTCGAGTCAGTTTCGACAGCGCTCAACCAGGTCCAAACTGATGTCCTGTCAGGTGCGAACGCTTCCGCTTCTGACTCGACGAGCGACCAGGACCTCTCTCAGGACGTCCTCGAGATAAAGCAGCAGATCCTTAATCTGGCGGGGACGACCTACAACAACCAACAGGTGTTCTCGGGGACGTACGGCACGGCGCCGTACCCCCAAGGTACGGCCAGCGCGGTGAGCGACCCCACGAGCTCTTCGTACGACCCCTCGGTCGCTTATGCCTATGCGGGTAGTAGTACCCCACTGACGCGAGTAGTTGCCCCGGGGGAAAGCACCGACGTGAGCGTGACGGGCGAGCAAGTCTTCGGGAGCGGGAGCTCGAGCCTGTTCGCTCTCCTCGACACGATCTCCCAGGACTTGGCCACGGGCAACACCTCGGCGCTGAGCGGCACAGACTTACAGCAGTTGCAATCGGCGATGAGCACGGTTTCACAGGCCACTGGGAACGTGGGCGCTCTCACAAGCTCGGTGACCCAAAGCCAGACCAATGCCAACAATACGGTTTCCAACCTCCAGGCCCAGGTCGGTAACATCAGTGACGCCAACGAGGACCAGGTGGCTACCGAGCTCGACCTTTCCGTGTCCGCCTACCAAGCAGCTCTCGAGACGACGGCGCAGATAATCCAGCCCTCACTTGCGCAGTTCCTCTCATGAGCGTGACCAGTTCCCCCTCTCTCAAGGTCTCTGTACCGGTGGGCGCCCGTCTCCATTTCGGCGCCGGCATCCCGGGTTTCCCCCACGCGCGGGTCTTTTCCTTACGGCCCTGGGGGACCGGGCCGACACCGTTTTACGTGATGGAGTCCACGGATCTGGCGGGCCTGTGCTTCGTCGTAGTGAGCCCGTCGGTGTTTTTCCCTTGGTACGAACCACACTTTGGCCCTGAGGTCTACCAAGCGGTCGAGGTACCAGGACCTGACGGTGTCGAGGTCCTCGTGATCCTCACACTCCATTCGCGGCCCCAGGACACCACTGCTAACCTCCTCGGGCCGGTCGTAGTTAACTCAGGAACGGGCGAGGCAGTCCAGGCCGTGCTTTCGGGGTCGGGGTTCGACCCGCAGACCCCGATCGTGACCTCGGCGAAAAGCGCCTGACGTTCGGCCTAAGGACCGGCCCAGCGCTCGCAAGCCGGTGACCTCTCGCCCCCGCCGGTGCAGCTCATTCCCGTGAGCCAGCCTCCCAGGAAGTAGGCTCCCCCCATCGCCCAGGGAAGGAGCGAAGATGCTAGTCCTCACGAGGCACGTTCACCAAAGCATCGTCATCGGCCATGACGTCGTCGTCACTGTGCTGGAAGTCCGGGGCGACCAGGTCCGTCTCGGCATAACAGCCCCCAAGGACATCCAGGTCCATCGCGAGGAAGTCTTCGCGGCATTGAGTGCTGCCAACCGGCAGGCTGCCACGTCAGTAGCCGACTTGGAGCTCCTCAAGACCATCAATGTCGGTTCTGACGGGCGCGCACCAGAAGCGGGAACGGGTGTGCAGGCACGACAGGAGGGCGCGGAGCACTGAGGGTAACGGCCCTCGCACGCACCGTGCGTTGCGGGTAGAATTCCTGAGGAGCGCCTCACGGCGGCCAGATTGAGGCTCCGCCCTCTGTGTGGGGCCCAGTATCATGCGACCAAAAGGGCCACGAAAGCACAGGGGGAGACGATTCGGCCGGTAGCCTGTGAGTTGGTGCCTGGTGGCTCGGCGACAAGACTGGTAGAGGGCACTGCTGGAGCGGGCTCTCGTATGAGGACTACTAACTAGTGCCAAACAACCACGCCGCTCAGCCAGAGGAGGACTTGGTCCGCCTCTACCTGAACGATATTGGTAAGCACTCGCTGCTCACCAAAGACGACGAAGCCAGGCTTGCTCAGGCGATCGAAGCGGGCCGGGCGGCCCGAGCCGAGATGACGTCTGGCAAGGCCCTGGCTGTCCCCCGAAAGCGGGAGCTCCGCAGGGCAATTCGCGAGGGGGACGAGGCAGCTGAGACTTTCGTCAAAGCGAACCTCAGGCTTGTCGTTTCGATCGCCAAGAAGTACCAAGCTGCCGAGCTCCCGTTGCTGGACCTCGTGCAAGAGGGCAACCTCGGCCTCATGCACGCGGTGGAAAAGTTCGACTGGCGCAAAGGTTTCAAGTTCTCCACCTACGCCACTTGGTGGATCCGCCAGGCAATTACCCGCGGTATCGCCAACACCGGTCGCACCGTCCGTCTCCCGGTACATGCTGGCGACTTGCTCACCCGGGTTACCAAAGCGAGAGGCCGGCTCGAGGGTCAGCTCGGGAGGCGCCCGACGTCGGCCGAACTGGCGAACGACCTCGAGCTCGAAGAAGAGAAAGTTATCGAGATCCTGAGGCACGCCGCTGAGCCCCTTTCGCTCTCGGAGCCCCTGCGGGAGGACGGGGACGCTGAGCTCGGCGACGTCGTGGAAGATCGTTCCGCAGTCTCGCCCTTTGAGGCGGCGGCGGCGTCGCTCTTGTCGGGCGAAGTAGGCAAGATGCTGGTCGCCTTGGACGAGCGCGAGCGGGAGATCTTGCGGTTGCGCTTCGGCCTGGACAGGGGAGAGCCCCGCACCCTCGACGAGGTGGGGGAGCATTTCAACCTGACGCGCGAGCGCATCCGCCAAATTGAGGCGCGAGCGATGTCCAAGCTGCGCCACCCTTCCACGGACCGGGGTGCCCGCGAACTGCTGACCACCTAGCGGTAGCGCTAGGCCGAGTGCGAGAACTTCTCCGGCAACCTGGCAAGCACGAAGCTGAACAGCAGCTGCCGGTCGGTAGTGGTAAGGACGATCGCCGCTTTGCCAGAAGCGTTTTGCGGCGCCTCCGCCACTTGGCCGTCAATAAAGTCCCCCGTGAAGGCAAAGGCGCAGACCTCTGACCCCGCTCGGGGCGGCCTGTAGGCAGCCGATGGGTTCTTCGGGAACCGCCTGCGAACGAGGTCAGCCATCACTTTGGGGGTGACCAGCTTGACGCCCTTGAACTCGTAGCTCGACTTGGGCGCGTTGAGTGCTCCTTCGGCGAGGGGCAGGTCCTCGAAGCAGTTCTTCAAGTCGACTGGGAGCACTGGCAGTACGGGATGGGCGCAGGACTGTGCCCCGACGCCGGCGCTCACGACGAGCAACAGGCAGGCGAGTGCCTTGCGCGGACCGTGCCCCAATTTTTGCTTGATGTTTCGCAACGTCGTAATCATGCGTCTTTCACCCGTTGTTCGCTATGGGTTGAGGCGGGTTGGTTGTTCAAGCGCGCCCGCTCGACCGGCACCTCAGGGCCGGGCGGCTCGCTCGTGCCCCCGGCCCCGGCCCCGGCCCTGAGGGGCAACCCCGGCTCCTTGCGAGCATCCTCGCGAGGGCCAGTCCCGGGAAGGCCGTCAGCACTGCCCGGCCAGCCGACTTGACTGCCAACGCTGTCTGCTGGGCGCGTGGTCGTCTCAACCGGCCCCCTGTTTGCGGTTTCCTCGAGCTCCTTTTGGCGCATGAAGCGACGCCTCAAACGGTAGAGGTCCCCGTAGCAGACCGCGCCGATCGGTAGCGGGATCCAGAAGCTGAGCAAGCGGTAAAGCAGTACGGCGGCGACCGTCGCGGGTTTATCCGCGGGGTCGAAAGCAATGAGGGCGATCGTGAGGGTGCCCTCGACGACACCGAGGCCTCCTGGGGTAATCGGCAGGTTCACGGCTAGCTGGCCGGCACAATATGCAAGGAGCAGCCCTTGCCAGGGCACGGGCGCGCCAACGGCAAGCAATGAGAACATGAAACACGTGCAGTCGGTCAGCCACGTCGCCACGCCCCACCCCGCTGCACGCAACCACTCGAGGCTTGTGGGCGCCACCGCCTGAATGCGCTCCAAAGCGCGGGCGAGCGGCCCAGAGAGCTGGCCTTCAGGGCGGCCGAGCGGCCGCTCGAGCGCAGTTGCCGCCCTAATGACCGACTTGTAGAAGACGAGCCTTCGCGACCAGATGCCGGTCAGGAGGGCCGCGAGCAAAACGACCCCAAGGATTGCTTCAACGAGGTCAAAAGTGCTCCCAAGGCTTGCCGACAACGCGAGCCCGGCTCCCGCCAACCCCGCGAGCGTCGCAAAGAGGACAGCGACGGAAGCGACTATCACCCAGCCCGCCAAAACCTCGTCGGCACCGAGCATCTGGTACTGGCCGAACTGGAACAGCCCAGCAAATGCCGCTCCCACGGGGAGAGCGGACTGTATCGAGTTGCCTGCAAAGAGGATCGCTGTCATCCGGCGACGCGAAGGCCGCGGGCCGCCGGCGATCATCATCGTCCGCTGCAAGAACGCTGCGGCTAGATAGGAGCCAGTCTCCCCAACGGCACCAAGCGCCAAGTAAGCCCAGCGAGGCTGAGAGAGGAAGGCGCCGGCTCCAGAAAGCTCGCTCGATTTGCCGGCCACGACCCATCCCGCGAGCGCCAAAAGCCCAAAGCCGACGACGATCCGAAAGGGGCGCCAAAGCCGGCGTAGCTTGTGCTTCGACGGCCGGCCCATTTGGCCAATTTTCGCGCCGAAGTGAGCGCGTCCAGCCTCATCCGCTCGCCGAGGCTAGAGGCCGAGGCGCGGCGAGCGAGCCGGGCTCGCGCGAACCGGGGCCGGGGCAGCCGGCACGAGGCGCCTCTCAGGGCCGGGCGCCCTGGTAACCCTCAAGGGCCCCAGGGTGAGCTCCTGTTCGAGAGCGAACCGGGCCACGGCCTCTTCCCAGCGCCCTCTGGCGATGGCGTTGATCGGTCTTGGTCCCGCCCGGGCGAGCATCTCGCTGCTCGGCCAACCCACCGCGAGCTCTCTGACGGCAGCACGGTGCCGGGCCAGCTCCCCCGTTTGCCCGAGCGCCAAGCGGCCGGGGCCACCAAGGGTGACCCAAGCTCCCCGCACCAGCGGGGCGGGTGCCCCGAGCCCCATCGGGTCGCCCAGCACCCATAGGCCCTCCGGCCGGTCGGGGGCCGAAGAGCGAGAAGATCCAGGACAACGAGCAGCCGGCACCCCAACAAAGGCCCGCAAGTAGGGGACTGTTGTCGCGTACGCGTAGCCGAGAGAGGCGGCTTCAGCGGCGCCAAGAGTCGTCCGGCGGGGGGAAGGGGTCGCCCAGTCCACCGTGACCCACGGCGAAGTCTGTGAGCCGACCTCGGCTACGACGCCCATCGCGGCGCTCGGCACCGGGCCCACCCGGTGCAGCGCGAGCACGAGGTCGCCAACGGCGTAGCTGCGTTCGCCCAGCAGAGCCTGCCGCCCAACTTGGGGCCCAGGGAGAGAGTTGAGCCCATCGAGCCAGGCCGCCCTGGCAACCAAGTTGAGCGCCTCCGCTTCGGGCGGTCCCAAGGCGACCATGCAAAGCCGGCCCACTGGGTCAGTGCGCAGGTCAGGCCTGAGCGCAGAAGCTTGCCAGGTGGCGGCGAGATGAGCGAGAGCGTCGCGCCCGGTGGCCGCTCCTCGGACCATCACGCCTGGGACGGCTTCGCCGTTGAGAGCCGGCGGCGACGTCGTTGAGGCAACCAGCGACGGAGCTGGTCCCAAGCCGCTCGATTGTGGCCCGAGCTCCTCGAGAAGCTGTTCCAGGGCCCTCGCTGCCGGCGCCGCTCGGGTCGGGTACGTCCCGCCCGGGACAAGCACGAGCTTGGTGCGAGAGGAAGCTGCCTCCGTCACCAACCGGCCGAGGTCTGCCGGGCCCAAGCGGTCTGCGACATCGACCACGAGCACCCGCCGTCCGGGTCGCGCCCACTCTCCAGAGGGCGCCCGCTGGAGCGAAGTCAACGCTCTCCAGCGGGCGGCGGAAACCTCGGTGGGCGAGAGCACCTTCACCCCCACCCCAGCTGCTTGCCACGCCGCCCGCGCTGCGTCGACGGCGGCGGCCTGCGCCAACCACGGCCCCCGGGGGATGACAGAGATACCTTCGCCCGAGGCTGCAAGACGTGCTCCCAGCTCCGCTGCCTGCCCGTCCAGGCCGAGCTCAGTGAGCTGGGCAGATGCCAGGGCCGGGCTTACCTCGGCCAAGCGGGCCGAGCGTGATCCGTGGGCGGTGCCTAGGATCTCCCGGTCCAAGCGGTCTGCCAGCGGGGTCGTCCAGCGTGGTCGCTCGGTCGCGTACGCCGCAGTCTCTGGGCCAGGCACCGCCCGCCGGGCGCCCGCTCCCAAGACAGGCCCGCCGTCGCACCATTCCCGCAACAGCCCGGTCACCTCCCCACGCCCAAGACCGCTGGGGCAGGTTTCCCCGAGCGCGGCGACCACGTCAGGTTCGCTAAAGGTAGAGGAGCGCTCGGCGAGGGCAATTTCAACGGCTCGGCGCGAGGGGGGCACTTGTGGCCCTGGTGGCGCCGCGATGGCGGCGCTCAGGAGTTGCGCGGCCTCTTCCTTCTCCAACCCATCCTGGCCCCCGCCCGCCTTCGGCCGTTCGCCCCGAGCCCTGTACTGCGCAGCTCGTGCTGCCCCGGGCGCCGCTGACCCGAACCGTAAGGCGCCTGCCCGTGATGCGAGCGACCTGGAACTGGCTGCTGAGCGCGTCGCAAGGGGTATGCCCGCGATCTCGCCAAGACCACCAGGGCCGAGCGACCACTGGAAGCCAAAGCCGGCGGCGCCCAAGTGGTGGCGCAGGGAGAGCTGGAACATGGGGCCGAGGCCGTCCTTCCAGCGCCACAACCGGGCCCCCACGAGGCACCCCCAAGTGCTGTGGCCCTCCGGACGGCCGAGGTTCGCGAGCACGACGTGGGCGTGCAAATGTGGTTGCCCGGCGTCGCTCCTCAGGTGCTCGAACGCGCCGGCGACCACTCCTTGTGCCCGCACATCCTCGCCGTCCCGCCGTACCCAGGCGGCAGCGTCTTCCAGGAGGCCGACAGCGTCAGAGACGGCTGCCCTGAAGCACTCCACGATCGCGGGGGCACCCGGGGCGCCCGATAAAGCAAGCAGCGAAACTGTTTTTGGCGCTGCGAAAACGAGGTCCCAACCATGGCGGCGCCGCAGCCCGGGCCTCGCAGTGATCGGCTCGCCGCCGGGGCGGCGCCCCTGAAGGACGTCGCGCAGGTGAGAGCCGCTAACCGCGCCTGAGAGGCCGAGCTCATCTGCCGCCTGGCCCAGCCAGGTGCTCCGGGCCGCAGAACGCTGCCAGTACGCGACACCGTCGGCGGAGGCACTGTTTATGATCAACATGCCTTGAAAGTCTACTGAAGATGTTGAAATAGCTTACAGTACGGGCTCCGCGGGACGTCCTCGCCGGTGCTCAGGCTTGGTCCCGCTCCATGCCGATCAGTTCCCGCTCGCGAAAAATGAGCCAGTCATAAAGCCGCTGTTGGGTGCAGTTGAACGGGGCAAGCCCTCGCTGGTGCTCCAGTGACTCGATCTGGAGCCGTATGCCGAGCAACAGCTCGTGCGCTTTGTCGCCATCCACGGCCCCCAGCTTTGGCGAGGGAGCGGCCGCTGAAAGCTTGAAAGGGCCCTTTGGGAGTGGGACGTTGGGCCCTTACGGTCCTCTTCGTCGTCCTCTTGAAACCGGGCGCGGTCCCGAGCCGGTGCTGAAGAGAACCTCGCTCATCGGTTGGTGCACCGAACGACAAGTCCCGCTGAAAGGGCGAGCTGAGCGCCGTACCCTAGCCTCGCCGGAGCCCCGGCCTTCTTGGCCGAGAGCTCTTCTACAGGCCTTCTGCCCTCGCTCAGATCCTTTGCCCAACTCATGGAGGACGCCAATGTTCACGCTGTCCGCAGCTCTTCTTATGGCGGCAGGTACCGGCCTCAACATCGACCCGACTGCCACGGACGACTTACCCGGCGAAAATGTCCTGTCCAGCCTCGCCAGCGGGGTCGCCCACTGGGCGCTCATCGCCTCGGTCGTAGGTGTGGTCGTCGGAGGTGTCATGTGGGCCTTCGGGCATTTTTCCCACAACTACCAGCAGTCTTACAACGGGCGCAAAGGGGTCGTGGTCTCCGGCCTCGCGGCGCTCCTTGTCGGCGGAGCGCAAGAAATAATCAACTTCTTCTTCGCTGCCGGCCAAAGCGTCCACTCCTGAGCGATGTCGGTCCTGTCAATTTTCTCCGTACCGGAGCTGGTCGGCCGGAGCATCTCAGGAGACATCGCCGCCACGCTCCTAGACGCATTAGTCGGCTGGGAAGCCGACCTCGTCAAGAGCCTCGTCGGGGACGTGATCGGGGCCACGACAGCGCTGACGCCCGAGCAGGGGAACCACTGGTTTGCCGGTGTCGCGCAAGATATGGCCTATATCGAGCCTTTTGCCGTTGCGCCCCTGCTTTTTGTGGCCACGATAGGAGCAGTTCTTCGTCAGGACATGAGGCGTTTGGCACGCGCCTGGGGGGTTGGCCTCCCCTTGGCGCTCCTCGGCGGTTTCGCGGTCGCGAACCTCGCCTTCGTCGGGACCAATGTCACAGATGCCCTGTCTTCCTTCGTCCAGGCCAAGGTCGCGCCGGACCTCGGCGCCGATTTTGCCGGGGCGGTGACCCTCGGGGGCGCAGCAGGGCCGGTAGGCGCGCTCTTTGGAGTAGTTGTGCTCGTCGGCGGGGTGGCGATCTGGTTGGAGCTCGTGCTGAGGTCCGTCGCGGTCGAGCTCGCAGTATTTTTCATGCCGCTCGCGTTCGCGGGCTTGGTTTGGCCTTCGACTGCTCATTATGCCAAGCGGCTCCTTCATGTGCTGGTGGCTCTCCTGCTCACAAAGCCCGTTGTGGTGACAGCGCTCTGCCTAGGTGACAACGCGATCCTGAGCGTCCGCGGCGGCCCAAGCGCCTTGGTGACGGGTACGGCGATATTGTTGCTGGCAGCCTTTGCGCCCATGGCGCTGTTCAAGCTGGTGCCTGTGTTCGAGGTTTCGGCCATCGCTCACCTCCAGGGGCTGAGCCGGCAGCCCCTGCACAGTGCGGGACGCGCCGTACAGCAGGTCTTAGGCATGGCGGGCTCGGTCGCGAGCGCGGCGGCGGCAGCGGGCGCGGGAGCCTCGCCCGACGGCGCTTCGCAACTGCTCGGCCACTTTGAGCCGAGCGTTGCCCAAGGCGGGGCCTTCGACCTCGGCCCGGCGAGCTTCCCCCGAGATGGCCCCGACGAAGCTCACGATGGGGAGAGCGCTTCTCTCGCAGCTGCCATCCCTGCGAGGTCGGTAGCGGCTCCCGGTGGCACATGAGCGATACGGCCAGGGAGACTTACCGTTTCGAGCCCCTCAACAGGCGCGGTCTCGTGCTCGGAGTCGGGGCGGGGCAACTGGGGCTGGTCGTGGGCTCAGTGGTGCTCGCAGTTGCAGCGGTAAGGACTTGGCCTCGAGCAAGCGGTTTTGCGGCGGCGGCGGCAGTGTTGGCGGCCGCCGCAGCGATGTGCCGCCCAGTCGGTGGGCGGCCGCCGCTTCAGTGGCTGGCACTGGGCGGGCGCTACCTCCTGCGAGCGAGGAGCACGAGGGAGGCGCCGCCCGGGCAGGCTTTCGAAGTGGCTGCTCCACCGGCGGGCGAGATAGCCCAAGCAAAAGCCTCGCTCCGGGCTGCACCGGCGAAGTTCCCGGCCAGAACGCCTGCCACGGGCATCTGGCTTGACCGGCTGCCGGCGCAAGCCGGGCTCGGGCCACTCGGAGCGCTCGTCGATGCGAGGGAAGGCACGGTGGCAGCTGTCCTGCAGGCGCGAGGGGCGTCCTTTTGCCTGCTGGACAATGCGGACAAGGAACGGCGCCTTGCCGCCTGGGCGGGCGTGCTCGAGGCGCTCTGCAGCGCGAGCGGTTCAATTGCCCGCTTGCAGTGGTGCCAACGTGCCCGCGCCGCCTCGAGCGACCCTCTGGTTGCCCACCTTCTCGCGACAGGAGACAGCTCCAGCCCCGGGTACTCCGGGCACCTCGAGCACCTGCGGGCCACGAGCGAAAGGGCCTGGCGGCACGAGACTTTCTTGGTGGTGGTGATGCATGCCCAGTTGCGGGGACGGAGAGTGGTGGCACCCGATGATGCCCACCTGCGCAACGAACTGCGCTCGTTCCGCGCCCAGCTGCGCAATGTGGGCGTCGCTTGCGATGGTGTGCTCGATGCGACGGACCTCGCCCGCTCTGTGGGGGCTTTTTTGGTCCCAGGACTGGACCGGCACGACTACGGCCACCCCTGGCCGCTTTCGTTCGAAGAGCGATGGGGCGAACTGCGCGCTGACGGCCAGTGGTACAGGACGTACTGGGTCGGCGAGTGGCCCCGGAGCAGTGTCGGCCCAGATTTTCTCAGTCAGTTGTTGCTCGGCAAGGGGCGCCGGTGCGTTTCGGTCGTGATGGCACCCGTCCCACCGGAGAAGGCGGCGAGGGACGCCGAGAGCTCTCGCACCGCCGAGGTCGCAGACGCGCGCTTGCGCGCCCAAGGTGGGTTCCTCGAAACTGCGCGCCAGCGGCGCCAAGCAGAAGCCCTGGAGGGGCGCGAGAGCAATCTCGCCGAGGGCCGCGGAGCCTTTAGCTTTTCAGGCTACATATCGGTGGCCGCCGGCGAGCTCCCTGAGCTCGAGCAAGCGTCATCAGAACTACACCGCGCGGCGGCAGCGGCGCGCATCCTGCTGCGCCCCCTTTATGGCCAGCAACGGGAAGCGCTTATGTGGGCGTTGCCTTTTGGGCGCGGCCTGTGAACCGTTGCCTTCGCCTGTGCCGCACGAGGGCACGCTACGACTGCTGCTAGCGGCTCTCGGCAGCGACGAGCGGGCCCGTCAGCTGCCCGATGGCCGTGTTGTTGCGCGGAGCTCCGAACGGCCACCAAATGCGGTCCCCGAGGTCGAGGTTCAAAGCGGTCACCACCACCGAACGCACGACGATCGTGTCGAGCAAGACGCCAAAGGCAACTGCGAACCCGATCTCAGCAAACTCGGTAACGGGGAGGGTGGCGAGCACGGCAAACGTACCCGCAAGGACAAAACCAGCGGAAGTGATGACCCCGCCCGTGGTCGCGAGCCCACGGAGCGCACCGCTTCTTGTGCCGAGGGAAATCGTTTCCTCCCGGACGCGGGTCATAAGGAAAATGTTGTAGTCGATCCCGAGCGCGACCAGGAAAACAAATACAAACAGGGGGAAAGCGCTGTCGGTGGCGGGCACACCGATGACGTAATCGAAAAAGACGGCGCTCACGCCCATGGCTGCGGCAAAGGAGAGCGCCACTGTCGCCACCAACAAGACCGGCGCGAGGAGGGCGCGCAGCAAGAGAGCGAGGATGGCGAAGACCACGACAAGGATTATCGGGATCACCACGTCTCGGTCGCGATGGGCGGCGTTTTCGACGTCGAGGTTGATCGCGCTGTCCCCGCCGACTTTTGCGTTCGCTCCTGGGACGGGGTGGACTTCGGCCCGGACGCGCTCGACCGTCGCATAAGCGGCCGCGCTCACGGCGGGCGAAGCGAGCGTGCCCTGGACGAGCGCCATGCCGTGGGCAACGAGAGGCGGTGAAACTGCCACGATGCCCGGGGTCTTGCTAAGGATGGCCGCGATCTCGCGTTCCTTTGAAGCGTTGGCGATGACGACCACCGGGCTGCCCTCCCCGGCGGGGAAGTGGCGGGAAAGTACCTCCTCCCCGGTAACCGAGCCGGGTGTCCCACGGAAAGACTGTTTTTCTGTAAGGCCGTTTGCATGGAGGTCAAAAATCCCGAGCGCGAGGACGCCCAGCGCGAGCACCGTCCCGGTCCATACTGCGCGGGGGCGGAGCTTTACCCGCGCGCCCACCCGCGCCCAAATGCCTGTGGTGGTTGGCTCGTGAGAGCCAAAATCCGGCCGCGCCGGCCAAAACACCCAGCGCCCAACTGTGACCAGGAGGGCCGGCAAGAGCGTAAGCATGGAGGCGAGCCCGACGACGACCCCGATCGCTGCCACCGGCCCGAGGCCCCTGGTCGAGTTGGTAACAGCCGCCAAAAGGCAAAGCATCCCAGCGATCACTGTGCTCCCGCTGGCGATGATCGCCGCCCGAGCACGGTGCAGCGCAACCGCCATAGCTTCGTGGCGGTCCTCATGGCGGCGGAGCTCTTCCCGGTAGCGAGCAACGAGGAGGAGCGCGTAGTCGGTGCCGGCCCCAAACACCAGCACCGTCAGGATCCCTACGCTTTCAGCGTTGACGACAAGGCCAGCGTGCGTCGCGAAGAGGTAGACGACGGCTTCAGCGGTCGTGAGCGCGACGCCCGCCGATATGACAGGCAGGAGCCAGAGGAAGGGGCTCCGGTAAGTGAGCAACAGTATGAAGATCACGACCCCGGCAGCGGCGTAGAGCAAGGTGCTGTCGATGCCTTTGAAGGCGTTGTTGGAGTCGGCGGCATTGCCAAGAGCACCAGTGACGTACACGTTGAGACCCTGGGGCCCTTGGACGATGTGGTCGATCTTGCTGACAACTCCGGGTGTTTTGGACCACCCGTCGTCGCCAAGGTTATAAGGCAAGGTTATTTCGGCCGCTTCCCCGTCCCTTGACCAAAGCGGGCCGAGGACGGGCCCACCGAGCGGCGCCACCTTGGCAAAGGCCGCCGTGTAGGAAACGATGCGCGCCCGGTCGGCGTTTGTGAGCTGCGGTGCCCGGGTCAGCACGACCACCGCGACGATCGTGTTCGGCGAGCGAAAAGCGTCCTCGGCGTTCAAGACCTTGGTCGACTCGGCAGAGCCGGGGAGAAACGAGCTCGCGTCGTTCTTCTCGGCCCCTGACAGCTTCCCGGCAAAACCCCCGGCGGCTGCGAGCATGACAAGCCATAGGGCGATCACCGCGTACTTGCTCCGGCGACCGGCTAGGGCACGCATGGGCTCTGCCTGGGAGCTTTGACCGTGGCCATGGTGCAAGTCTCGCGTCCCCGCCAGGCGCCGCCCAATCGGTCCTGGGTTGACGCAGGGCCTCATGTCGATTAGTATGAAATAACATGAAATATCACAGCGCTTTGGCCGTGAAGAGAGGCGGTAGCCGCCCGTGAGGAAGAAGAGAGGGCGCCCACCGGCCCACCGAGGTACCACCGTGGAGCTGCGGGCGCTCTATCCCTTCGTCGTTGCCGATGAGCTCGGCGCCCAAGGCTGCTACTTGGGAAAGGAAGTCTCTGGGAGCCTGTTTTGCTTCGATCCCTGGGAGTGCTATGCGATCGGCAAACTGACTAGTCCCAACATGGTTGTCTTCGGCCAGATCGGCCGAGGCAAGTCGGCGTTCGTGAAGAGCTTCGCCTGGCGGGAGCTGACTTTTGGCCGCCGGTGCTGGGTAATTGACCCAAAAGGGGAGTACGGGCCGATGGCCGAGGCGTGCGGCACGGTACCTCTGCGGCTCGCTCCCGGCCTCGGGCTGCGGCTCAACCCGCTCGATGTCGGCTCCGCGGCTCCAGCTGCCGAGGCGCTCAGGGCGCAGGCCCCCTCGCTTGCCCACCAGCGCCGGGCGGACCTGCTCGGGGCCCTTCTCGAGAGCTCGCTCGGGCGGCCTCTCCTCCCTCAGGAACGAGCGGCAGCCGACGTTGCCCTGCTCGTAGCGGAGGAGCGTATGCGAGTGCCAACGCTGCCGGCCGTGGCAGAGATCATCTTGCAGCCCGCTCCCGAGCAGGCGAGGCTCCTCGGTACCGATAGTGATGGGCTCCGCCAGGACGGGCGGCAGGTCGCGTTGGAACTGCGGCGGCTGGTGCATGGTGACCTGGCGGGGATGTTCGACGGCGAGACTTCAGCGGGCGTGACCGCAACGGGCCGCATGGTTGTCCTGGACCTGTCCCGCTTGTACTCCTCGGCGGCCTTGGGGCTGCTCATGGTGTGCGCTCTTTCCTGGCTGCAAGGTTCGCTCAGGGCGGGAGGGCCGACAAAACGTTTGGTGGTCCTGGACGAGGCCTGGGCGGTGCTGTCGCACCTCGCCACAGCCCGCTGGTTGCAAGCTGGGTTCAAGTTGTCTCGCTCCTACGGGGTGGCGAACATTGCCGTCCTGCACCGCATGTCGGACTTGAAGGCCGTCGGCCAAGAGGGCTCTGAACAGCAGCGCCTCGCGGAGGGGTTGCTGGCGGACGCCGAAACGCGGGTCATGTTCGGCCAAGCCCCAGGAGAGGCAGAAAAAGCTGCCGGGTTGCTCGGCCTTAGCCGCACCGAGCAGTCCCTCCTCGTCCAGCTGCCCCGCGGCGTCGCTTTATGGCATGTAGGCCGGGAAGCGTTCCTCGTCGAGCACGAGCTGAGCGCCGAGGAACGGGCCATCGCCGACACCGACTCGGCGATGCGAGCCGGAGCTGCCTAGTCCAGGGAAGCTGCCTAGTCCAGGGAAGTGGCCTCGAAGGTACGGACCTTGTCGTCAAGCGGCACCACAACAGCGACCTTGGGATGTGTGTGTTCTCTGGCCAGCATTTTGATCGCCGTGCCGTAAGTAAGGAACTCGACCACGTGGCTCGCGAAATGCACCGGGCGGTCGACGATCTTGGCGTCCACGAGCCCGGTCCCGCCGGCCTGGCTGATGTGGCTTTGCAGCTCTTCCATGGCCGCTTCGCGTGCTTGGTACAACGTTTCGGTGTAGTTGGTCAGCTCCACGTTCTGGGTTGACTGGCCAATGGTCGCACCCAGGGTGCGCCGGGGCGCGTGAACGTAGGACGCCCCAGCCACCAAGTCGAGGGGGTACCAACCTGCGGTGGTGAGGACGGCGAAGTCCCGGGCGGACAGGTCGCACAGGAACGGGTACCGGTAGCTCACTTTGAAACGGTTCTGGCCCGCCTCGTCGGTGCACGAACGCACTGCCGTGCCCGTTACCACGACAACAGCGCGGTGATGAGAGCACTGGACCTCGACATCGACCCCCAGCACTCCGATCGCTTTGGCGGCGTGAGCCTGCTGGCGTACCGATTCTTTGGCTACATCGAGCGCCCGATGGAACGCGTCATGCGCGTCGGTGACGGGCCCTGTGCTCCACACCCACGCTCCGGCCATGATCGAGACGCAACCGACGCCGAACACCACTTCAGCCGGCTCGAGCCCTACTGAGTGCAGCAGCAGTATTTCGTCCAGCGACAGGTCGGAAGTAGTCCGCCCGGCCCCGCTCGCGCGGCTGTTTTGGCCTACCCCGAGCACCTGGCCTAGTTGGCGCAGGTCGGTCTCTTTGTTCTCCGTGCCGCTTAGCGACGTCATGCCCGTGCTCATGAGGCGAGGCTCATGGTTGAGATCGGAGTGGCGATAGGCAAGGTGCCACGCACCCGCCTCACCAGCGAGCCGAGCAAGGAGCAGGTGATGTAGGTGCAGCGGTTGCCTTCGGACTCGTGGACCTGCAACCGCACGTCGTACAAGGACGCGTCGCCCGAGGCCCTTCTCAGCGAGTCGATCGCGCCCGACCGAGCCAGCTCGTGGGCTTCCTTGAGAGGGATGATCACATAGCCCGTACCGCAGCGTCCCGATGCGTAGTACTCCATGTTGCAGCCCTCGACAAGGACCGCGGTGCAGCGCGCGTAAGCGACGGCGCTGGGCACAAAACCGATCTCGATCAGTTTGGCCAGCTTGTGCCCGGCAAGCTGTGTGGTCCATGGCTGGCGAGGCGCAGCAGCCCCCTCGACCACCACGGCCGTCCCGTAGAGGTGGACCTCGCAGCTATTTGCATTAGTAGGGTGGCCCATCTCCGTGGTGACCCCGACCACTCCGTGCGCCCCCAGGTCAGCAGCCTCTTTGAGCATCCGGTCGAGGGCGACCTGATGAGCCGATGCCCAGGCGCTGTCCAGCGCGTCCACTCGTCCGAGCCAACCAGGGTTGTGGACCGTCTGCTCGTAGCAGGCACAGGGGTAACTGGTGACGGTATAAGTGGAATAGCTTGACCAGCCCGAGATCTGCCCGCAGTAGAAACCCTGGACGAGACCGAGAGGCCGTAACCCCATCGACAGGCAGGCGACGAAGTCCGGTATCGTCAGGCCGGAGCCGAAAGCATTCGGCTGGCTAGCCGCGTCCGGGGTCAATTGTCGAAGGTAATTATCGTGGTCGGCCGGGGCGGAGCCACCCCGTCAGAGCCGGCCCGGCGGGCCACGGCTGTGCCCAGGGACAAGAACTCGATCGTGTGCTCACCCCACTGGTGGCTTTTTTCTTCCAGCCTCATACCGACTACACCCGTAGCCCCCACATTGTTCGCTTCGTCCTGCATACGTTTCATGGCCAGTTCGCGGGCGTCGTACATGGCCTGAGTGAAGTTCTCGAGCTCGGCGTTCTGGCCGAGCTGCCCCAGTGCCTGGCCGATGCCGCGATGGGCAATGTGGTAAACGCAGGTGCCCATGACAAGTGCCTGGGGCATGTAACCCGTCTGCGCCAGCGTCCAGAAATCCTGCCCGCTCAGGTCGCTCGTGAACGGTTTACCAAGTTTGTTCCGGTAGGAATTACCGTCCTCTGATTTAACGGCGGTGCCCACAGCGATGAACTCGGCCGAGTCGTGGCCCCATTCGTAAAAATTGACATCGAGGCGCACCCCGACGACCCCGTCCGCGCCTAGCTGGTCGGCTTCCTCTTCCATCCGGTTCATCGCCAGCTCGCGGGCGTTGTACATGGCGGCTGTGAGCTTCGTCAGCTCCTGGGAAGAGCCCCAATTGCCCTTTTGTAGCCCGATATGGTAGATCGAACTGCCCATCACCAGGCCCAATGGGTGGAAACCAACCTGCTTGACAAGCAAGAACTCGTTGACCGACAGGTCGCTGGTGAACAGCCCGTGCTCCAGCTCCGACAGCCTGGCGCTGGCGTCCTTGGGTAGGTCCGTCGGGACATTGCTCATATGGGCCCTCCGATAATTACTTTCTCTAGAGCCGCCCGCGCGCTCTGGTTGTTGACAGCTTCGGATTGCAGAGCAGCCAGGAGCCGCCCTAGCCATTGCTCGACCGCCAGCTCCTCGTTCCGGATCCGGATGCCCCCCGAAGTGCGCCCGACGACGCAGTGCACAGCACCGCCCTCGAGCTGTGCCTGGTAGTCGTCCGGCCCGAGGTGCACGGTGATGGTTTTGACCTCTTGGGACTGGTGGTGCAGCAGCCCCCCCGGGGGGTGCGTGACCTCGACCCGGTCCCCGAAGGCGTCTTGGAGGGTCTTGCCCAGGGCCCGGAGGAGCATCTTGACGTCTTTATTGTCCGCCAACAAAGCAGCGGCAGCCAGCTGCATGTCAACCTGGCCGCCTGGGTCAGCCAGTCCCATATCGCTCATTGGGACTGCTCGCTGCTGGCCGGTCCCCCCCCAGCGGGCGCCGTGCCCGGGCCGAGAGCGGCGGGCGCCGGGACGGCGGCAATAGCGGCTTGGCTCTTGAGAGCAGCCAGCTCGTTCTCGACCTGGGAGGTGGAGCCAAGCTCGTTCAACTGCTTGGCGATGTCGTCGCCGTGGTCAGCGCCGACGTCCTCGAGCACCCCGGACTCGAGCAGTTCGTCCAGGGCCCCGGCGTGGGCTTGGGCGGCAGCGATCTTACTTTGTGCGCGTTGCAGGGCAGCGCCCGAATCATGGAAAGTCCCTGAGATCCCTGCGATCTGGTCGTTCACCGCCGAAGTCGCCTGAGCGGCGCTGTACTGCGCCTTGAGGCTTTCCTTTTGCGTCCGGAACTCGTTGACACGGGCCTGCAGCGCTTGCAGGGTCTGGGTCATCTTCTCTTGCTGCTCGCTCAACTGCTGGTGCTGGGGCTCCAAGGCGTCGACTTGTTGCTGTGCGGCCGCCTTGCGGCTGAGCGCCTCCCGAGCGAGGTCGTCCCGGCCCAGTTGCACTGCTTGAGCCGCCTGTTGGTTGAGGTGCTCCACCGTGTGACTGAACTGGTCCTCTTGAAGCTCGAGCTGCTTGCGAGCGGCAGCGATCTGGACGAGAGCGCCACGGACCTTCGTGATCTGCTCGAGCATCTGTTCGTAGCTGAGGTCCAGCATCTCGCTGGGGTTCTCGGCCTTGTCCAGCGCCCGGTTCGCTTTGGCTTCGACGATGTCGTGAGCACGTTTGAAAAAACTCATTAGCTCTCCATTAACGAGGTACGCGGCCCCCCTGCCAGGCCGGTCCGTGTGGTGATAACCGCAGGCTACTCCCCCCCGCAGCTAGACGGGCGCAGCTGCTCAGAGGACAGTCAGCCGCGGTTGCTCGACCTGCTTCGCGCCCACATGTGGACGATGCCGGCGACCAACAACACGAGCACGACGACCTTGATCATCGCCCAAACCAAGCCGACCACCACCGACACCGCCGTCATGATCAACAAGGCGACCAGCACCGCGGCCGCGAGGAGCACGCCAGCACGGACCATCGGATGACCGTGCGTCGCAACGTCGCGGATACCCACGGACCGATAGTACGTCCAACCATCAGGCTCCAGTCTGGAGAGGTGCGGGCTCATGACCTACCAGTCCCTGAGCCCTACGTTTAAACGCGATGCCGCCGCCTAGGAAGACCGCCTCGCCGGGCAACGCTCCAAACGCCTCCACGAGCGCAACCATGCCCGGACGAGCACGCCTCGCGGCCTTCGTCGGTGGAGGGCTCGCGAGCTTGTCCCGGGCCTTCGGCAGGGGTTCGGGCTCTGTTGTCGGGGGCCATGTCATCTTGGCGATCGAGCCTCAGGCCCTGCGCGTGTTCTCGGCCGGCAGGCACGTTGTCCTCGTCTCGGGCACCAACGGCAAGACCACCACCACAAAGCTCCTGGCGAGCGCGCTGGGGGCGGCATCGGGCCGGGAGGTTGTGACCAACGTCACGGGTGCCAACTTGCCGACCGGCCTCGCCTCCTCGCTCGCGGCGGCACGTGGGCGCCCATCGGCTGACGCCGTTTTGGAGGTCGACGAAGCTTGGCTTGCCCGCGTCTCGGCACAAGCCCGCCCGGCCGCGCTGGTGCTGCTCAACCTGAGCCGGGACCAGCTCGACCGCAACAACGAGGTCCGCCACGTGGCGCAGCGATGGCGCCAGGCCTGCTCCGAGCTCCCCACGGGCGCCGCTGTCGTCGCCAATGCCGACGACCCGCTCGTTGCCTGGGCGGCGAGCGCGGCAGGGAACGTGACCTGGGTCGGTGCCGGCCTCGGTTGGAAGAACGACGCCACCGGCTGTCCCAGCTGTGCCGGCCCGGTCAACTTTGATGAAGGCCAAGATGAAGCGGGGCGGGGCGGCCATTGGCGTTGTGCCCAGTGCGGCCTGGCGCGCCCGCAACTGGACGTGCCGAGCCGCGATCTCCAAATCTCCTTGCCTGGGCGCTGCAACCAAGCAAATGCGCTCATGGCTCTTGCGACATTGCTCGCGCTCGGCTACAGCGGTGAGCCAGTCGAGCGGGCCTCGGCCGCGCTCGCAACTGTGTGCGAAGTGGCCGGCCGGTACGCAGTGCGCGGCACCGTCGAGGGGAGAGAGATCCGCATGTTGCTGGCTAAAAACCCGGCTGGATGGGCGGAAGTCTTTGACATGCTGTCGCCACCGCCTACCCCCGTCGTCATCGCGATCAATGCGCGTACCGCCGACGGGCATGACCCGTCTTGGCTCTGGGATGTCCCGTTTGAACGGTTGGCCGGGCGGCGCGTGGTCGCGACAGGGGACCGCAACCTGGATCTCGCTGTCAGGCTCCACTACGCGGGAGTCGACCACGACGTGGAGCCTGACCTCGTGCGCGCAGTCGAGGTGAAAAATGAAAGAGCCGACGTGGTGGCCAACTACACGGCTTTTCACCAGCTGCTGGCCCGCTTGCCAAAGCGCCCAGAGACATGACAGTTTCCGTCGCCCTCATCTACCCCGACCTCCTTGGCACTTATGGCGATGGCGGCAACGCCGCCGTCCTTGCGCAACGCCTGCGCTGGCGGGGCTACCAAGCCGAAGTGTTGACGGTCCCGGCGGGGAGCCCGGTACCAACCAGCTGCGACATATATGTGATCGGTGGTGGCGAAGATCTCCCGCAGGGCCTCGCGGCGTCAAAACTGGAAAGTAGCCATGCTCTTCATTCTGCCGTCGAGCGTGGAGCCGTAGTCCTCGCCGTCTGCGCCGGTTTGCAGATCGTCGGCGAGAGCTTCGTCGGCCCTGAGGGCAAAGCCGTCCCAGGGTTGGGGCTCCTCGGCTGCGTGACGTCGACGACGCCGGCGCCGAGGGCGATCGGCGAGCTCTTGGTGGAACCGGCGGCGCAATGGGCGGCCGACGGGCTCGACGAACAGCTGACCGGCTTTGAAAACCACGGCGCCGTAACGGATCTCTTGCCGGGGACAAGCCCGGTAGGCCAGGTAGTCGTCGGGGTCGGCAACAAGGACGGCACCATCGAAGGCGCTGTGAGAGGACGTGTTTTTGGGACTTACCTGCATGGGCCGGTCCTGGCGCGCAACCCGCAGTTGGCAGACCTGTTGCTGAAATGGGCTCTAGGGGAACTACCCGCTCTTGACGAGCGCTACGACTTCGAGCCAAAGGCCCTCCACGCCGAGCGCCGGCGCAACGGCCCGCTCGAGCGTCGTCTTGGCGGCGCCCGCGAAGAGGCCTCTGCCATGAAGGCACGTTGGGCGACGCTGGTGCGCCGCTCACGCGAAGCAGTGGGAGCAATAAAAGCTCCGTGACCACGGCATTCTTACCGACCGCTACCAGCTCACCTGGGCTCGGGGTAGCTTGGGAGCATGCTGTACAAGCGGTGGAGGCGGGCGCGCTACGCCGTGCCCGCGACGGTTGTGGTCGCGATCGGCGGGGTGGCGCTCGTCCCAACCTTGAGCGGAGCGGCGGTCCCGACGCTTGCCAGCCTGAGCGCCCAGCAACTCGTTGCCGATATGGACCAGGCACGGGTCCCCGAACTTTCCGGGACGCTCAGCTGGTCTACGAACCTGGGTTTGTCGGACCTCTCCACGGTGGAGAGCGAACTTGGCGAAGGTCCCAACACTGGCAGCAATGGCGACAGCGCCACCTCCGGCCTTGACCCCGTGAGCCTCCTTACGAGCAATTACCAGCTCGACATTTGGCTCGGAGGGCCAGGCGCGGTCCACCTCGCTCTCAGCCAGTCCGCTGGTCAGGAGTCCGACCTGGTGCGCAGTGGCAACCAGGTCTGGATCTGGGACAGCACGGGCTCCAAGGTCACCCACTTCATCTTCGAGCGGCCAAACGGGGCGAGCGCGCCGGCTCCCAGTTCGGCGACGGTGGGCGGTGCGCCCGAGCTGGCTCCTCAACAGTTGGCTGCACGCTTCTTGGAGCACGTGCAGCCGACGACGTCGGTGACGGTCGGGACGCCTCTTTACGTCGCCGGCCAACCTGCTTACCAGCTCCTCTTCGCTCCCAAGTCTGCGGCAGGCACCACTGTCGACCACCTAGAAGTCGACCTTGGCGCCAACGGGGCCCTGCTCGGGGTACCTCTCCAGGTAGCTGTCTACGCGGTAGGCGAGAGCGTGCCGGCAGCCCAACTTGGTTTCACCGGTTCGCTCAGCCTCGGTGCCCCGCCGGCGAGCGAGCTCAGCTTCACTGCCCCTCCGGGCTCCAACGTCACCACCCACATAGTCAAACTGGGGCTGCAACCAGCGCCCAGGTCGCAGGGGTGGGGCCAAGTGGGCAAGTTGGGCCTCAGCACGGTGGGCAGCGGGTGGGCGACTGTCCTCAGCGGTACAAGCCAGGAGCTGGCCAACGAGCTGGAAAACCCCGTGCTCCTCGGTCTCACGACCCAAGTTGACGTCGCCGGCCAGCAAGCGAGGCTCCTCAGCAGCACCCTGCTCAACGTGCTTGTCTTCCCCGACGGCCACTTCTTTGCGGGGTTTGTGACCCCGGGCGTGCTCGAGGCGGACGCGGCCGCCAGCCCCTGAGCCGGTGGCTCGCAGAAGTTGACGGCCGCCAGGGAGGCCGGCCGAGCGTCGTTGGCGATCGAGACACACGGCCTGATCAAGGCCTTTGGCGGCGTGCGCGCTGTGGACGAGGTCGACTTGGCGGTGCCTGCCGGGAGCATTTTCGGCTTCCTGGGGCCCAATGGTTCGGGCAAGACGACCACGATCAAGGTCCTGCTCGGCCTGCTCAACCCGAACGGCGGCAGCTGGAGCCTCCTGGGCGAGCCAATGCCGCAGGCCACGATGTCCGCGCTGCCACGCATAGGGGCGCTTGTCGAGGGCCCTGCCTTTTACCCATGGCTGTCCGGCCGGGACAACCTCGCACGCCTCGACGCTATGGGCCCCCGAGGGCGAGCACTCGCTGGTACCCGGGGGGCGCGCGTGGGCGGTGCTCTCGAAAGAGTGGGGCTCACCGCGGCCGCAAAAAAGAAATACCGTGCCTATTCGTTGGGCATGCGCCAGCGCCTGGGGCTCGCTTGGGCGCTGATCCGGCCGCGGCAACTGCTCATCCTCGACGAGCCCACTAACGGCATGGACCCGCAGGGGACTCGTGAGATCCGCCACTTGGTGCGCCAGCTCGGGGCCGAAGGGACGACGGTGTTCCTTTCTTCTCACTTGCTTTCAGAAGTCGAGCAAGTGTGCACCCACGTCGGGGTCATGCACCGCGGCAAGCTCCTCATGCAGGGCCCCATGGACCAGCTCCGCGCCAGCGCCGCACCCAAGCTGAGGGTCGAAGTCGACGACCCGGCGCGAGCTGCTGAGGTATTAGGCCGTCTCGGCATGTCTTGTTTGGCGCTCGAAGGGCACCAAGTTGTGGGGGCGCTGGACGGGGTCAAACCGGAGGAGTGCTGCCGCCGGCTCGTTGAGGCGGGCGTGGCGGTACGAATGCTCCTCCCCGAGCAGGTCTCCTTGGAAGACGCTTTCGTTGCACTGACCGGGGAAGGTTTCAATGTGGCTGGTTGAGAGCAGGACCACCTTCCGCCGTGCCCGCGTCCTCGCCTCCTTGTGCGTCTTGGTTGCGGTCCCGGTTTTCCTCGCTCTCGCCGTGTACCTTTCGGGCGGGCCGGGTTCGGGGCAAGGCCCGCTCTTCCTCGACACCGCCTCGCACAACGCCATTTTCACCGCGCTCGCCGGGCTTGCCGTGACGATGCCATTTTTTATCCCGCTGGCGGTGGCAATAGTCGCCGGGGACTCGATCGCGGGCGAGGCGAGCCTGGGGACCCTGCGTTACTTGCTGACGAGGCCTTCGGGGCGGTCGCGGCTATTGCTCGCAAAGGGCCTTGTCGTCGGCCTCTTCTGTTTGCTTGCCGCGCTGACAGTGGTTGTCGCCGGAGTGGTCGCGGGGGTCGCCTTCTTCCCCCACGGCGAGGTCGTCACTTTGTCAGGGACGACCATCTCGTTCCTGAGCGGGCTCGGCCGCAGCCTCCTCGCCGGCCTTGTCGTCGGGGCGTCCATGTGGGGGCTCGCTTCTATCGGGCTGTTCATTTCGACCCTCACCGACGTCCCGATCGCCGCCATGGCGATAACGGTTGGCGTCGTCATTGTTTCCGGGATCCTGGACGGGGTTTCGCAGGTCGACTTCTTGCACCCTTGGCTTTTGACCAACTACTGGCTGGCCTTTGCTGACCTCATCCGCGACCCCATCCGCTGGCACCAGGTTTGGAAGGACGTCGTCCTGCAAGTGGGCTACGTCGTCGTGTTCTCCTCAGCGGCGTGGGCGCGAATGACCTCCCGCGACGTGGTGGCGTAGGGACCCCGGCACCAGCGAGGCGCTAGGTGCGCTCCCAGAGCTTGATCCCGCCAACGATCCCGGCAGTGTTGTCGGCAAGGCTGACATCTGGGGGCAAGTCGATCGTGACCCGCCGCGAATTGCCGCCGCCGATGTAACAGTGGTCGTAAAAGACCAACGCTTTGATGATGACCAGAGCCTGGGCGAGGTGAGCGTTCCATTTTTTGTTGCCCATCTTTTGGCGGGCCTCGTCGCCCAAGACTTCGTTGTAGCTGGCTCCTTTCCTGCTGAGCGGGTGGTGGGCGAGCTCCAAGTGGGGCGCGAGCTTGCCTTGCCAGAAGAGCGCTGTCCCGACGCCCGTGCCGAGCGTGACCACGAGCTCGAGGCCTTCGCCCCGCACCAGTGCGGAGCCTTGGATGTCGGCGTCGTTGGCCACACGGCAGGGTTTACCGAGCGCGGAGGCGAGGTGGCTTTGGAGGTCGTAGTGGTGCCACGCCTTTTCGAGCGCCGCGCTCGGCTTGCCCTCTGGCCCCTGCGGAGAGATGAAATGAGGCGCAGAGAGGATGAGGCCGGTCCTGACCATCCCGGGGAAGCCGGCAGAGACCCTCTGGAAGCTCGGCAGGCCCTCAGTCAAGCGGACCAGGTGCGCCACGAGCTGCTGGGGACGGAGGGGGTAAGGCGTTTGGGCCCTGACGGGGTCGTGGAGGAGCTCGCCATGCTTTGACAGCACGGACGCCTTCAGCCCAGTCCCCCCGATGTCGAATGACAAGGTCCGTGGCAGCCCAGAGCCTCGGCGCGCAGGAACGGGACCGCTCCTTGAAACTGAGGCGGGGGCCCGCTGTCCGGCGCCCTGCCTGGCCTGCCCCGTTTGCCCCTTCTCGGCGACCCGGCCCGTCTTCGCCACCTGTCTTACCTGCTTGACCCCTCTGGTTGCTGCCACTGCTGCGGCTTTGGGCATGCAGCGACGATAGTCTCCCGTCCGCTCTCCCGCCCGCTAGCCTGAGGCAGTTAGGCCAGGCTGCAAAGACCGTATTAGGTTGTAGCGATGCCCAGCGAAGCCGAACACAGCCTGTTGGCGGGACAGCGCATCGTCGTCACGGGCGGCTCGGGGTTCATCGGGGCCCATGTCGTTTCCCGGCTGTGCACGATGGGCGCCTCCGTGGTCTCGGTCGACCGGCGCCCGGCGAAACCTTTCCGCTGCCACCCGGACGGCCAGCACGCCGTGCGCGTCGTCGGAGGGGACCTGCGTGAGCCGGCGGTTGTTCATGCGGCAATCGAGGAGGGTGCCAACTCCATAGTCCACATGGCAGCCCAGACCCAAGTGCTCCGTTCGATCGAGGACCCCGAAGGCTCCTTCGAGAACAATGTCGTCGTGACGTCGTCCCTCCTCGAAAGGGCCCGCAAGGTCCGCGTGAGCGCCTTCGTCATGGCTTCTACCAACGCCGTGGTCGGGGCCGGCGCATCGGGCACCCTCCACGAGGAGGTCCCGCTCGCCCCGTTGACGCCTTATGGCGCGACGAAGGCCGCGGGCGAGATGAACCTGTCGTGCTATACCGCTTCCTACGGCGTGCGCGGTGTGGCGCTGCGCTTTACCAACGTGTACGGCCTCGGGATGTCGGAAAAGGACAGCATTGTGCCCCGGCTCATGAGGGCCGCCGCCAGCGGCGGCACTTTTGACGTTTACGGGGACGGCAAGCAGGTGCGCGATTACGTAAATGTGGCCGATGTTGTCGAGGCCGTGGTGCTCTCGCTCACGAACGCTGAACTTGCCGGCCCTGTCGTCATAGGGTCCGGCTCGTCGGTCTCGGTGCTCGACCTGGTCGAGCTTGCCGAAGCGGCGCTCGGGACGACGCTCAACGTGCGGCATGTGCCTGCCAAGGCGGGCGAGATGCCGGCAGTGATAGTAGACAACTCCAAGGCCCGCAGCCTCGGTTGGGTGCCGCGGGTCACCCTCGAAGAGGGCCTTGCAGAAGTCGCAGGGGAGTGGGGGGGAGACATTGGCACGAGTGGCTGATGCCGGCGAGGCGGCGTACGAGAGCGGGGTGCAAGCGCGGCCGTGGGCTCGCTCAGCGGCTTACAGGCGCGCGGCCCTGGATGCCCGGCGGGGCGACGCGGGGCTGAGCCTCCTCGACCGCGAGCAGTCGGAGCTCTTTGCGGACCAGTACGCGGACCGGCCCTCCGCGCCGCTGGCGATCGTCATCGCTGCGTACAACGAGCAGGCAACCGTCGCGAGCGTGATCAAGGCCGTGCCCGACGAGCTTTGTGGGCTTGGCACTGAAGTCATCGTGGTCGTCGACGGCGCGCGCGACGGCACTGCTGGGGCTGCACGAGAAGCCGGCGCACTTGTCTGCAACGTCCCCACGAACAGGGGCCAGGGAGCTGCCCTGCGCCTCGGGTACCACTTGGCGCGCTCGCGGGGCGCGAAGTTCATCATGACCACTGATGCCGATGGCCAGTACCAAAGTGCCGACATGGAGCGGGTTATCTGGCCCCTGGTCGAGGGCGAGGCTGACTTTGTTTCAGGTTCCCGGCGGCTCGGCTCTACCACGAGCAAGGACGCAGTGCGCAATACGGGTGTGGTCGTCTTTGCCGCCTTGATCAGCCTGCTGGTCCGCCGGCTCCTGACCGACCCGTCCTGCGGGTTGCGGGGCATGACCGCCGAGCTCACCGGGACGCTCGTGCTCGACCAGCCCCAGTACCAAGCCTCGGAGCTTTTGATCGGCGCGGCAATGGCCGGTTACCGCCTCAAAGAAGTCCCTATCGCGATGAAAGCCCGCGGGGCAGGCAAGTCCAAGAAGGCGGGCAACTTTGTCTACGGGTTGCGGTTTGGCTCCGTGGTGGTTGGGACTTGGTGGCGCGAGCTGCGTGCGCCGGACCGGTTGACAAAGACCCAGCGGTCATAGGCGAGGTATTTGAGGATCGTCAGGACGACGATCGAAAAGGTATAGGACGCCGTCACGAGCAGGTCTTTCATCACATGCTCGACGTGGTTTGCCTCGACAGCTGCCAATTTGGTGACAGCGGTGGAGGCCACCAAGCTCACTACGGAAACCAGTACGTAAAGCGAGGTTTCGCGCCCAACTCCCTCACGTCCACGCTGTTGCCATGCCCACCGCCGGTTGAGGATCCAGTTCGGGACTGCGCCCGCGACAAAGGCGAGGACCGCGGACGTTGTCGCGCCCAGCCCAAGCCAGCTGAAACACGCGTACACGACAAAGACGCTTGTAACGAACGCGACGATCGAACCCGCTCCGTACCGCCACATCTTGAGGAGGAGGGGCGTGCGCCAGCGGCCGAGCCAGTGCCCATCCACCAACCAGTGAACAGGGTGCACTCTTTTGGCCGCGGGGGCCTCGGCCACCGAAGGCGGGCTGAACAGCTCGCTGTCGGCGACTGCAACGGGCCCGCCATTGCTTGGCGCCTGGCTCAAACCGTCCACAGCATCGCTAAGGCCGTTTGATCGTTGGTACCTCAATGGGCCAAGCATATTGGGTTGCCTCCGGCGGGGGTAGCGTAGACGCCCGCTTCTTACCAATGTCTTGGAATGGGGCTGACCCGGGACTCTAGTGGCCACAGCCGCTTAGTTTTAGCAGGCGCGCAGCGAATCGGGCGCATTGGGAGCATGCAATAGGGCCACGGGCAGCAAGCCGGTCCACAAACCCTTAGTCTGAGCAGCAACGATGGGGCCGATGAGAGAGCGCTGCCCAACACGCGTCCCGCGCCCGCTCTTATCGACAGCTGACGGGGGCCTGGCATCGCGAGCTAACAAATGGTGGGTGCTTGGCTGGGTGCTCCCCCTCGCCCTCGAGGTCGCGCACGCGCTTGCTCTCGCCCCCACCTACCACGTCGGCTCATTCGACGACGACGCGAACTACCTGATGGCTGCTCATGTCCTCGCCAACGGCGGCTGGCTGACCTCCCAGATGCCGAGCGGGGCGACCGTCGTGGCGCAGTACTTGCCCGGTTACCCGCTCCTGCTTGTCCCGATCGTGTGGATCTGGGGAGGCGCGCTCTGGGCCCCGCGAGCTTTGTCTGTTGTGTGCGTGGCGCTGCTTTACCCGCTCCTTTGGTCCTGGATGGGCGGCCGCGGCGTCCGCCCGTCCTACCGGGCTGGCGTCCTCGGGTTGCTCGCCATGAACCTCGTGCTTTCGACGTACGCGACGATGGTCATGGCCGAGGCGCCGTTCCTGGTCGCCCTTGTGCTCACCCTCTTTGCCATCGACGCCTGGGAACGGAGGCGGGCCGGCGCTCGCAACACCTGGGCGTGGGGCGTCCTGGTCACGGCTCTGTTGACGGAGCTCGTATGGCTCAAGGAGGCGGGGGTTGGCCTCGTGGTCGGGTTCGTCTGCTACCTGCTCTGGCGCAGGCGCTGGGGCCGGGCGATGGGTGTCACCGCGGGCTTTGGGGCGCTGCTGCTCCCAGGGCTTGCAGCCAGGTGGCTGAGCGGCTCATCGACTGTGGGCGCCAGGTACGCAGGGGAGATTTCCAACCCCGGCCGGGGAGGCCTCCTTCACCAGCTGCCGAGCGAAGTGGTCGATGGCAGCTGGTCGTACCTGCAAAACGTGCTCCGCCAGTCGGTGCTCCCCTCGGGCAGCCCCCTGCCGAACACTGGGCCCGTCCACGTGGTTGTAGCCGTGATCGGGGCGACCGTACCGGTCTTTTGCATCGTCGGAGCGGTGACCTGGTACCGCCATCACGCGAGGGCCGAGGTCTGGATGGTGGGCGCCTACTTCCTCGAGACCCTCGGCTACCCCTACGTCAACCAACGCCGGGTGCTGTTGGTGCTGCCGCTGGTGACCGTGTGGTACGTCGTTGGGGCCTGCGCCGCCGGCCGTGCCCTTGTCGTACTGAGCGGCCAGGCGTTCAGCCGCGCCGCTGTGGCGGTCGCAGTCGTGGTCGCCGTGCTTGCTGCCGAGGTCCCGACCGCGTTCGGCTTCACTACCAACTACCTCTACGCGGCGGGCCAGCAGGGTTCGGAGTTCGCCGGCTCACCGGCGATGGCGCTCTTGCGAGCCGTTGGCACGCCCTCGCAAATCGTCGAGACCGACTACCGGGGGAGCGTCGCGTACTTCACGGGCCACCGAACTGCCTGGACGGCCTTCACGGTGACCACCCCCTACGGGCCCTTCGCTGCTCAGCACCGCAACAGTTGCACGCTCAAGACCGTGAAGCCTGCTCTCTCCGGCGACGACGCCGCCTTTCTCGTGATCGGCAATTTCAATATCCCAGGGCTCGTGGACAGCCCCTGCCTGCTACGGGTGGCGACCTCTCCTTCCACCGAGGCGGGCATCGGCGCGGCGCGGTTGCTTTCTACGAGCCACGACAACACCTCGGTGTTCGAGCTCCTGGGCCCCGGGACCCCTCAACCTGGCCTCGTTGACCACACTCTGGGCGACCCCCCGAGCACTCCCGCACTGGGAGTGAGGCTGGCACCCAACGGCCAAGGAGACGCTGGCGCGAAGGCGTACATCGCCGGCTCCGGTGGTGACGACGTCTTCCAATGGACTTGGGCGAGGCCGGAGCCCCTCTCTCAGGTCAGTGTCGGCTCCGCGGAAGCGGTCCGCGAGCGCGGCCGGGCGGCGCCCGTCGCTGCCACAACAGTCTCGGTCCTGGTGCCCGGGAGCGGGTGGCGCGTAGTTGCCAGCGCCACCGGGGCGGTCGGCGATGAGGGCGAGGCGCCCTACCTGCTGGCCGAGCTGCCATCGGGCACACGCGCCGAAGCGCTGCGGATCTCCCTGCGCACGCGGGGCCCAGCGGAAGTGAGCTGTGTGAACGCCATCGGCGCCTCATAGCTGCCCGCCACGGAAAGACAGGCACCGCTGCCGCCGCTGTTGGGCATACGGTAGTCGCGTGGCCAGGCAAAGAGCTCCGGGCTGGTACTCAGATCCAGACGCGCCCGGGCACTGGCGATGGTGGGACGGCCAGGCGTGGACGGAGCACGCGGTCAGTGCGTTCCCCGTCGAGGTGCGCTCTGGTCCAGAGCCGGAGGACGCGCTGCCCCGAGGACCTCGGGCCGGCGAGCCCGAACCGACGAGGGTCGTCCCGCTCCTGCCCCCATCGCCTGGGACGCTCCCGTCCCCAGCGGCGACGCCATCACCGTCGGGGGGCCCGGCAGGGGCGGGCGATGCTGGCAGTGACGCCACGGTTACGGCCCC
>DATJSU010000012.1:0-1291 GCA_035503915.1 Acidimicrobiales bacterium
GCCACCTCGAAGAGAGTGCCCAACCCAGCGATGTGATGGAAGGGGAACCAGGTGACCATGGCGGCGGCCCGCCCATCTCGTCGCGGGATGACGTTGCAGCGGGCCCATTCCACGGCTCGAGCGTGAGTCATCCGGACGCCCTTGGGCGACGCGGTACTTCCCGATGTGGACAACACAGTCGCCAGATCTGAGGGCGAAACGTCGACATGTACCGCAAGAGGCTCGGGCGGCCTGCTCGACCAGTCGAGGGTCGCCCACGGACCCGGCCCAATAGCCTCGAGGTACCATCTCTTGCCCACCACGGCGAGACAGCCCATCCCCCTCAGCAACGAAGAAACCTCCGCCGAGAAGGCAGCGGGGTCGCTCATCAGGACCGGAGCGGGCAGCGGGACAAGAGCCGCTCCCGACAGCCAGACGCCCCACGCCCACTCCGCCCACTCGGGGGCGTTCGGCCCAACCAAGCCCACCCGCGTACCGACACCGATCCCGAGCCCGACGAACTGTGCGGCCCGCCTGAGGGCGCGGGCATAGAGCTCTTTCGGGGGGAGCGCCAGCACGCCACCGTCAGAATGGAAGAAGAAGCCGCCCTCTGAGCGCGCGGCTGCACCGGCGAACAGCTCGCAAAGCGTGGCGCCCTTGGCCACTGCCACCAGGCTCGGCGCCCCGTCCGTCAATGAGGCTCCGCGTCTGGACTTCGGCAGAGGTCAGTACCCTCAACAGCACCCTCACCGGCCGACGAAGCGAGGGCAAGGGCCAATGCGTGGGAGGGGGTGTGGGCCACGTTTACCTGGGCCACCGCGACACCTGCGGCAGACGCCGCTTCGGCCGCAGCGCCTGAAGCGACCAGTGCGAAACGCCCCGGCCCCGACGGCCGCAAGCCGACCAACCTCCAGTCGAGGCCGCGCGCTCCTGGTTGGATGACCTTGATCACCGCTTCCTTGGCAGCCACGAGCTCGGCGAGGCGGGCCGGCTGCGACCCGTTCTCCTCGAGCCAAGCTCGTTCCGCCTCATCGAGGAGGCGCTGTTTGTAATGCTCCCCGAAGTGGGCAAGGTACTGCTCAACTTCGTCTACATCGACGAGGTCGATGCCGAGGCGGAGCACGAAAGAAGACTAAACGAGATCGCGCAGTAGCGGCGTTATACTCCCAACCACAAGGAGAGGGGCCAAGTGGAGGGCGCTGAGGTTCCGGGCAGGGCGTGGGTTCTTGACGCCCTAGGGACGGCTCGACGGCGGCAGCGCATACCGGAAGCTAGGAACATAGCCCGCCACCGAGAGCGCAGACGGCGGCGC
>DATJSU010000013.1:0-16197 GCA_035503915.1 Acidimicrobiales bacterium
CCTGTCAGCCTGTGATCTGCGTCCAGGCCGTCGCCCAGTCCTGGAAGGGCACACAGTCGGGCTTGCCGTTGTCGCACTGTGCCAAGGGGGTCTTCCAGAACTTGATCGTCCTGAAGTAAGCGTCCGGCTCGTTTGCGTGCAACGATTCGCACGAGCCCTTGGAAATTCGGTCCATGAGAGGGCAAGCCAACGAATTATCCGGAGTCTCGCCGTACGAGACGGCCTGCTCGGCTTGGACCTGGGGCGTTGTGATGTAGGCCATCCACTTGTAAGCGCAGTTCGGATGCGGTGCTTTGGTCGCAAGCAACCACGAATCAGCCCACCCAGTGGCACCCTCGCTCGGGATGGTGTCGGCGACCTTGTCCCCGGCAGCGACAAGCTGACCAGTCTGGTAAGGCCACGCGGCACCGACGACAACCTCGCCGTTCTCGAAGAGCGAGATCTCGTCCGACGCCAGGTTCCAGTACTTCTTGATGAGAGGCCTTTGCTGCTTGAGCAGGTTGACGGCAGCGTTGAACTGCGGTTGGGTGAGCTCGTAGGGGTCGGAGATCCCGAGGCTGCGGTCGTGGACGGAGAGGTACAAGGCGGCGTCGGCTATCTGGATGGGGTTATTCGGGACAGTGATGCGCCCGGCATACTGCTTGGAATATATGACCGACCAGGATTTGGGAGCAGTCGGGAAGGCAGTTGTGGAGTACAGCAGGTCGTTAGGCCCAAATTGGAGCGAGACCCCATAGTGGACGCCGTTGATCGTGTTGAAGGCAGGGCTCTGGAGGAAGGGCCGCAACTGCTTCCAAGACGGGATCAAGCCGACGTTGACAGGCTTTACGTCACCACCGTAGATGAGGCGCAGGTCCGCATCCCCCGAGGCTGACACGAGGTCGTACTGGCCGCCGCCACCATTGGCCATCAGCGAGACCATCTCGCTCGAAGATCCGGCGTATTTTGCGTTCACCTGGCAACCGGTCTCTTTTTCGAAAGGTGTCACCCATTCCGGCTGCGTGTAGCCCTCCCAGGCGATGAGGTTCAACTGCCCCTCGCCCTTGCCTACCGACTTTTGTGGCGCCATGCCCTGCGTCGGTGGTGTCAATGCGCTCGACAAGCTCCTCCCGGAAGGCCCGGGCGTCGCCGCGGCCCTTGTGGCGAGGCCGCTGAGCAGCGGTAGCGCCATGGCAATCGCCAGCGCACCGCTTGACAGACGTTTCACGATGTCCCGATGGTTCATTTGTCTCTCCTCTGTGATGGCTTCAAGGACTTTGCACTCTGACTACCGCGGGCCGGCCGCCGTCCCGGGGCTACCGGGTAACCGGTACGCCTGGTCGGGCCGCCAAGCGACCCGGACGCTCCGGCCCCGGGTCTCGAGCACCTGTGCGGCAACTGTCTCGAGATTTTGGCGGACCGCCACCAGGTGACCCCCTCCTTCGAGCTCGACCCTGTAGCGGGTGACGACCCCCAGGTAGACCACTTCGGCTATCACCCCCTGCTCCACGTGGGCACCCGGCGGCGCGGGCTCGGAAGCCTCCAGCAAAAGGTGGACCTTCTCGGGCCTCACGGTAAGCCTGTGGCCGTCACGGTCGATTAGGTTGGAAACACCGATGAAACCTGCGACAAATTCGGTAGCGGGTTGTTCGTACACCTCCACCGGGGTGCCAACCTGTTCGATCTGGCCTGCGTTCAGGACCGCCAGCCGGTCGCTCATAGTCAGCGCCTCTTCCTGGTCGTGCGTTACGTATATGAAGGTGATCCTCACTTCGCGTTGGATCCTCTTCAATTCGGTCTGCATTTCCTGGCGTAGCTTGAGGTCGAGGGCGCCGAGCGGCTCGTCGAGCAGGAGCACTTCGGGCCGGTTGACAATGGCGCGTGCAAGTGCGACCCGCTGCCGCTGACCGCCTGAAAGCTGGGCGGGTTTGCGGCCGCCGAGCCCTGAGAGCCGGACCATGTCGAGCGCTTCTTCGGCGCGCTTCTTGCGCTCCGCAGGGGCCAGCTTGCGGATCTTCAGCCCGTACTCGACGTTTTGCATGACGGTCATGTGAGGGAAGAGAGCGTAGTCCTGGAAAACTGTGTTCACGTCCCGTGCGTAGGGGGGCTGCATGGTGACGTCTGCTCCCCCAAGCTCGACGACCCCGCTGTCCGGGCGCTCAAAGCCGCCTATCACACGCAAAAGTGTCGTTTTCCCTGACCCCGACGGACCGAGCAGAGTGAAGAACTCTCCTTCTGCCACTTCGAGATGTATACCGTCGGCGGCAATCACCTGCCCGTAGCTCTTATACAGGTCGGTGAGGCGCACGGCCCATCTCGTCTCCCCTTGGCCGGCGGGCGGCCGGACCTGCGCCGCAGGTTGGCTCAAGCCGGACTTTACCCTCACTGCGTTGTACGTTAGCTTTGCTGCCCCGGGCGCAACGGCCGGTGGCCCGTGCCCGCTCGACGTCCGCTTTGACCAGGCGGAACGCCACCCCGGGCCTTCCCAGCCCGAATTTTCCGCCTCGCTTCCCCCCACGCTGGGAGGTTGTACGGCACGCCGGCGTGAACCGGCTAAGGGTAGAGAGAATCCTCGCTCTCGAGCCAGTCGTCGAGGGTCGGCCCGGCGATGCGGGCCGCCGGGCCAGGCAACAGTGCTCCCCCCTGGAGCGCCCGGCCGGCTTCTCCACGAATGCTAAAGGGGAAAACGACCGTCCTCTTGCCGCTCCGCCTCATGACATATTGCGCTACGTCGGGCATGTAGTGCTGCTCGGGCCCGGCCAGTTCCACGTGGCCGGCCTCTCGTGTTGCCGTAGCGACCTCGACCAGGACCTCACCGACCGTCCGGGCCGCGACCGGCTGCGAGCGCATACGGGGCATGAGGGCGACCGGGCCGAAACGAGTGCGGGAGAGCACCTGAGCCGCTAGCTCGTAAAACTGAGTTGCCCGTACGATGGCTACGGGCAAGGGCCCCTCGAGCGTCGCTGCCTCGTGGGCCAACTTTGCCTTGTAGTAGCCCAAGGGAGCGCGGTCGATGCCGACGATGGAAAGCAGCACCAACATGCGGGCCCCCTTTTGTGACCCAACCTCTTGCAGGCGCCGGGCCGAAGTCGTAAAGAACGCTTCGGCTTTGCGCCGGTCCCAGGTGCGCAGGCCGGCGGCGTCGATGATGACGTCCACGCCTTCGAGCGCGGCTTCGAGACCGGAGCCGGTCACCAAGTCGACGCCGGTAGCCCGGCTGATCGGCACGGTTTCGTGACCGTTTGCCTTGGCAGACATGAGCGCGTAACTTCCCGCCGTACCAGTACCTCCGGCGACAGCGACCCGCATTTACAGCCCTCCGTGCCCTCAATTGCGTGCCCGGGCCAGGCACTCGGCGCTAGGACTGCACGGCGTCGCGCGTCATTCGGGGAGGAAAGGCATGACCTCTTCAGCTACCAGGCGAAGGTGGTCGTGGTCGGAGAGGTCGAGCACCTGCAGGTACATCCGCTGCACTCCTGCGTTCGCGAAAGTCCCGAGCCGCTCGAGCACCTCGGCAGGCGAACCAGCCAACGCGTTTTCGCGCAGCTCCGAAGGATCCCGCCCGATCGCCTTGGCTCGCCGGGCCACGTCCTGTTCCGACCGGCCGCAACAGATCGTTTGTCCTGAGGACCACACGAGGCTCCCTGGGTCGCGCCCCAACGCTTCACATGCAGCCCGCACCGATGCGTACGCAGCCTTGGCAATCTCAGCAGAGACGAACGAGATATTGAACTCGTCTGCGAACGTGGCAGCGAGCCTCGCGTTGCGCCTGCCCCCCCGGCCCCCGATGATGACCGGAGGATGAGGTTGTTGGAACGTCCTCAACGGCTCCGTCTCCAGCCGCACCTTGCAGGTAAGCCCGGCATGCTCGAAGATCCCACCGGCGCCCGCAGACCACACCCCGTGGAGGATGGCGAGCTGGTCCTCGAGCAGGTCGTAACGGCGGCTGAGGGAGGGGAACTCGAGGCCGTAGGCATGGTATTCCTCCTCGTACCAACCTGCGCCCAAGCCGACCTCGAGACGGCCTTGGCTCATGTGGTCGACTCCGGCCACCAAAACGGGGAAAGTGCCGACGGCGCGGAAGGTAGCCGGGGTGACCAGCGTCCCGAGCCGGACCGAACGAGTGTCGCGTGCGAGACCGGCGAGGGTGACCCAAGCGTCGGTGTAGGCGGGCAAGCCGCTCGCTTCGCCCATTCTGAGGTAGTGGTCGGACCGGAAGAAGCCGCCGAAGCCGGCGTCTTCGGTCACAAGAGCGGCTGCCAGCAGTTGTTGGTACGACGCCCCCTGCTGAGGTTCGGTGAATATCCGCAAGTCCACGGCGCAACCCTACCCAACACGGGTAACCCGCCTGGCTTTGCTCCATGGTCCGCCGCCGGCAGCACACTTGTATAGTTGCGGCCGAGGGCCGCTGAATGTACTGCCTACCGCCCTACCACGTCCCGCGCCCACGCCTGGTAGAGGCCTGTACCGCTCATCCGGTCGTCGTCGCGGAGGCCGCCGGGGGTTATGGCAAGAGCGTCCTCGGCGCCGAACTGGTGGCGGCGTGGTGTGCGGTCGGCATAGAAGTCCAGCTCGACCATCCGGGCACAGAAGCCAAGCTTTTTGCGTCCCGGCTGCGGGCAGCCGTGCTCGAGGCAGGCTTCACCGGTGCAGCCGCCACGGCTATGGAGTCGGGGAGCGACCCCACCGCAGCCGTCGATGCCGTCGTGAGCGCGCTCGCCAAGGAACGTTGTGCCTTTGTGATCTACGACGCGCACAACGCCGCTCCCGACGCCGCCGCGCTCATCGAGCACATGGCTTCGCGCCTGAGGCCCGGGCAACGCCTCGTGGTACTGGCACGCAACCTGCCCCAGGGCGCTGAGCGCCTCCGCCGTGCCGAGTACTTCCAGCTGGTCGCGAGCGACCTTTCGCTGGACGTCGACGAGACGCTGGAGCTGTGCCGCTCGGGCTTCGGCCTGGCGGTGAGCGCCGACGGCGCCCGGGCGCTCGCGGGCGCGACCGGGGGTTGGACCGCAGCGACAGTGCTCGCGCTGGCACGGGCGGCCCGCACGGGCGAGACTGCCGAGCACATCGCCGCCACTGCGGTCGTCCATGGCCAGTCTGCCGGGGCCGTCGCCGCCATATTGGGAGAAGCCTTGGCCACCCTCGGCAAACCAGGTGCGGCGAAGCTTGCTCAGGTCGCGCGTCTTCCCCTGCTCGACAACGAAGTGGCCGACGCGGCCGTGGGCGAGGAAGGCTTCTTCCAGCGGGCATTGCACGCCGGGGCTCCGTTTGCCCCCGGGCGAGGGCAGTGGTGGGACCTCCCCGGGCCGGTCCGCGACCACCTCGCAACTTTGTCCCCGGTAAACAGCACGGCGATGCGGCGGGCGGCCGAGGACTACCGGCGTCGTGGCGAGCTCGGCGTCGCCGTACAGCTGCTGTTGCAGTTCGGCCTGGTCGGCGATGCCGCGTCACTCCTTATCGAGACAACTCCCGAGGAAACGGAGGCGCTCGACGGGTTGGTGCTGCAGGCGATTTTCGACCAGATGCCGGAGGACGTGGTAGACGCCAACCCGAGGCTGCTTATGGTCGTCGCTCGTGGGCATGGCCGCGAGTTCCAATATGCCCGCCGGGCCGAGCTCTTGGAACGGGCCGACCGCCTGGCCAACAGGACCGGCGATGCCGTCCTTGCTCGATGGGTCACCTGCGAGCGGCTCAACGACCTGTCCCGGCAGCTCGCTTACGAGGAATGCATCACCAGCGCCCGCCATTTGCTCGAGACTGCCGGCCCTGAAGAGAGCTACACGCGGGCGCGCGCTTACCAGTTCCTCGGCATCGCGTTGACGGCCCGCCGCGGGGACGGGCACCTCTACGAGGCCGCGCTGGCAGAAGCAGAGGACTGCTTTGCGCGCGCCTACGACCTCTACCGCTCCGCAGGCATGCGCTCGGCCCTGGCGGTTGTCGTGCCGTACTGGGCAATGCTGGTCGAGTTCGCCCGCGGACAGGCCGCCCAGGCAATGGCCCGGATCGAGGAGGCGATGTCGCAGGTAGCCGACCGTCCCAGGCGGTGGGCCTACCTCATGGTTTGGAGGGCGTGGCTGGCGGCAGAACTGGGGCTTGACGACCTCTGCCAGGCCAGTGCCGCCGAAGTCTTCCGGGTCGCCGAGGAGCTCGACAGTGACACGTTGTGGTCACAGGGCCACTGGAAGCTCGCGATACTGGTGTCCTACCGGGGCGATGCCGCCACGACCCTGCACCACCTCCGCCAGGCCGAGGCGCGCAAAGGTAGCTGGTGGGGACCGGGGTCGGGCGATTTCCTGGCCCAAGCGGCCGACCTCTTGGACCGCGTGGGGCACGTCCCCCTGGCGAGGGAGTACCTGGGACGCGTCAAGGCCGAACCAAAGGACGCCGGCCACCTTGTAAAGCTCGCCGAAGCTGCCCTGGAGGCGAGGCACGGCGACCCCCTCTCTGCGGAGGCGCTCTTGACCGGGCTGGCCGAGGCGCCCATCGACCCGTGCGAGTACTGGCGGGTCACCCTGCTGCGGGCATATGCCGCTTTCCGCCGGGGCGAGGACACCAAAGCCGGCACGCTGGCGGCCCAGTCGTTCGAGCAGGCGGCGCGGCTCGGCCAGCACGAGCTGCCCCTCATACGCGAGCGCGCTCTCACAGAGCAATTGATCGGCCTCGCCATCGCCACGGGGCAACCGGCTGCCCTCGCGCTCAAAGCGACGTCGCTGCCGGTGGCGCTGGCTGTGCTCGGGCGTTTCGAGCTCACCGTTGCCGGCAGGCCGCTCGCACTGGGTTTTGGGCAGGAGGCCCGTTTGCTCAAGCTGGTGGCGACATCGGGCGGCCAGCTCCACAGCGAGCAAGCGATCGAGACTTTGTGGCCCGAGGTCGGCCGCGCCGCCGGCCGCCACCGCCTGCGCACCGTCCTCAACAGGCTGCGGCGCCTCGCGGGCGACGTAGTGCTGCGCCAAGGTGAGATGTTGGCGGTCAACGAGGCGGTGAGGGTGGACCTCGACGACTTCTTGGAAGAGGCAGCCCGAGCGAGAGCACTCGCTTCTTCGGGCTCGGAGATGGCGGCGGCGATCGCAAAGGGTGCGATGGCCATCTACCGCGGCGAGGTGCTCCCGGAGGACAGGTACGAAGACTGGGCCGAGAAAGCTCGCCAAAAAGCACGGGTTGCGATGCTCGAGCTCCTCGACCTGTGCGCCGGCGACGCCGCCAAACGGGGCGACCTCGACGAACTGCGCCGCACCGTCGAGAGGACGATCGAGTTGGCCCCTTATGACGACGTGCGCTACCTGCGAGCAGCCGGGGCGCTGCTGCAGCAGGGCCGGCGTGGCGAGGCGCTCTCGGTCGTCGACCGCGCACGTTCGGCGTTCGCCGAGATCGGGTTGGAGCCGCCGCCACCCTTGCTCGACCTCGAGCGATCGATCGTCGCATGAACTGTTCGCCGGCGGACGCTGTCCCGGTAGCCCGTCGTGGCCCCGCAGGCAGCGGCTGGTAGCTTTTCGCAAAAAGCGAAAGGAAACGAAATGGGCCTAATGGACAAGGTGAAGCAAAGTGCTGAGCAGGCTCTCAGCAAAGCCCAGCAGGGCGTCAACCAGGGCAAGGCCAAGATCGACAGCGCGCAGGCGCGCCGCCAGTGGGACGGGTTGCTGCGCAATCTGGGAGCGGCCGTATACGCCGAGCAACGCCAAGGCGGCTCGAGCGCCGATGTCGCCACGGCTCTGGCGGCACTCGACCAGCACGCCGCGGAGCACGGGGCGATCGGCACTGATGGCACCGAGGGCACCGACGGCACCGAGGGGTCAACGGAGGCGACGACCTAGACGGCTAGGACGGGCTGATGCCTCTTCTTCAGGTGCGGAGCTCGAAAGAGATCACTGCCGGCACGTCCCCGTCTATGTGAGGGAGCTCGACGACCACTTCGTCACCGCGCGGGTGGGCCTGGACCCGCGGCCCGCCGATCAACGACGCCGACGCCAACTCGAGCGCCTCCGGGCGGGCGCGCAACGCCAGGCTGTGCGGCCCCTTCCCGCCGGGCTCGACAATTGCCCATACCCGCCGGCCTTTTTGCGTCCACCGGGCCCACGGCGTGGCCGATGCCTGTGCGGTCCCGTGCTCCACCGGCCGCGTGCCGTATATCGCCTCGCCCGCCCTCCTCATCCAGGCGCCGAGGTGCTCGAGCCGGTCACGTTGCAGCTCGGGGATGGTCCCTCGTGCGGTCGGGCCCACATTGAGCAGTAGGCTGCCGCCGCGCGAGACCACATCGACAAAGTGGCGGACGAGGTCGGGACCGCTCAGCGTATGCGAGGCGTCCTCGACCTGGTTGTAACCGAACGAGAGGCCTATCCCTCGGCAGTTCTGCCACACGGGCGCTTTTTCGGCCTCCAGGTGGGCCTGGTACTCGCTTGTTGCGAAATCGTAATAACCGGTGCCCCACCGGTCGTTGACGACACCCTCGGGGACGGTGCGGTAATAGTGCTGGAGCAGTTGGAACAGCCCGAACGGGAGCGCGTGCTTGCCGGCGTCGGGCCATTCGATGTCGTTCCAGAGGACGTCGGGCTCGAACCTGTCGACCAAGTCCCTTACGTGGAGGTACGCGTAAGCGTTGTAGGCGGCGTCGGTCGGCCGGACGGTGCGCACCCCTTTGGAGGTGGTGATCGCCGGCAGGTTGCTGACGCTCCAGTCGAGCCCTCCGGAGTAGTAAACACCGAAGCGGAGCCCGCAGTTGCGGGCGGCGGTTGCGATCTCACGGACCAGGTCCCGCTTCGGGCCGCGGTGGACCGTATTGCGGTCGCCCGTCCCGGGCGCGTCCCAGAGAGCTATCCCGTCGTGGTGCTTGGTAGTCGGGATGACATAGCGAGCCCCAGCACGGGCAAAGAGCTCGGCCCATTCGGCGGGGTCGAAATCGCAGGCATCCCACGCATCGAGGAAGTCGTCGTACGGAGCGTCCCCATAGACTTCGCGATGGTGCGCCCTGGCCGGGCTGCCGTCGACCCGCACCGTGTTCCAGTACCACTCGGCGTAGGGGTTGTGCGCGAACCACGTCTGTTCGTCGACTGCGCCCAGTTCTCCCACAGGCTCGGCCCAGGCCGGGACCGAGTATGCGCCCCAGTGCACGAAAATCCCGAACTTGGCGTCCGGGAACCACGCAGGCACCGGCCGCCGCAGTCTCTCCCATTCGGCACTTGCCTGCGCGTACTCCCCCAACGTCTTCTCCTTCGCTTCGGGCGGCCCAACTCCCAGCGCTGCTTCTCGATGTCCCGGGACGTCACCGGCTCCGCCGGGACCAGTCACGGCCCCTCTCAACCGTAGCGCCCCGGTCGGCTGGCCTCTGGCCCGCCTCAAGAAGGCGGCGCTCCCTGCCGACAACGCACGCGTAGGCGCGGCGGCGCGCCTATGCCTGGCGAAAAGGGGGCAGCGTGGTCACTATCGCGCTCGAAAAGGGCGGCGGCGGGCTCTGCGAGATCGCAGAGCTATTGCGCAAGCAGCTCCGGCTCGATGCGGTCTGTATTGCCGAGATGCGCCACAGCTCGGCCGTGTTCCGGGCCTGGGCCGGCAAGGGCGGTATAGCCGTCGGTACCGAGACGCCTCTCGAGGCCACTTACCTGGAGCTGCTGGCGACCGGCCGGATCCCCGGGCTCATCCCCGACGCGGCCTCCGAGCCGCTGGTCGCGAACCTCCCTCTCACTCGCTGGCTGGGGGCCCGTTCGTTTGTGGGGGTGCCGTTGAAGCTCTCCAACGGCTCCCTGTACGGGGTGCTTGCCGGGGCCAAATGCTCACTTGGACCTGTTCCCGGAGAGAGTGAACTCCGGGCAATGGAGATCGTGGCAGGCCTCGTACAGCGCGAGCTCGACGAGCAACGCCGCCTGGACAAGTTGCGCACCGACCTCGCCGAGCTCATCGACCACGAACGGGCCCGTACGGCGTACCAGCCCATTATCGAGTTGACGACGGGCCGCTGCCTCGGGCTCGAAGCGCTCTCACGCTTCGACAAGCCTTTCACGCGGCCCGAAACGGCCTTCGCCGCTGCCGACGAGACGGGTCTCAGCCTCGAGCTCGAGCGCCTTGCGATCTGCAAGGCCTGGCGGGTGCTAGAGGTGCTCGAGGAGAGCCAGTTCCTCGCGGTCAACGTGAGCCCCGCGAGCTTGCTCATCCTGGCAGAGCAAGCCATCGCCCGCCCCGAGGTCGACCTCTCACGTATCGTCGTCGAGGTCACCGAGCACGCCATAGTCGAGCGCTACGACCAGCTCAGGAACCGCCTCCGGCCTCTTCGCAGACGAGGGCTCAGGCTCTCGGTGGACGATGTCGGGGCAGGCTACGCCTCCCTCCACCACGTCGTAGAACTGCGACCCGATTTCATCAAACTGGACATTTCACTCGTCAGGGGAGTCGCCGAAGACAGCGCGCGCCGCGTCACGATCGGCGCTTTCGCACAGCTGTCGGGCGAGCTCGGAGCAACGGTGGTCGCCGAAGGCGTCGAAACGCAAAAGGACTTGGACACGCTGCGCTCCCTCGGTATCGGAGCGGGCCAGGGCTACCTCCTGGCCTCGCCGAGCGAGAGTGCCGACGACGTCAGCCGCTGGGTCAGCTCACCCTCATTGCTCCCCCCGGGACTACCCCTCGCACATCACCCGCGCCGGGCGTACTCCCGACCTCTCGCAAGCTCTCGCTCAGCAGCCGGACGCCGAAAGGTCTCTCAGCAAGAGGCTGCGAGCGGCCGATAAAGCTGATATGTGGCGGCGCGCCGCTCAACTTTCTGCGCCCAGGGCCCCGGCGAACGCGGCCCGTGCAGCCGTACCTCTTTACCTGGCCGGGTCGCTACTTGTCGTCCTCGACCAGCTCGTGATCCCGGGCGCCGCCATCCCGCAGGCATGGGCGGCGTGGGCAATAGTCGCTGGGCTGATCGGCATGGCCGCGATCTTGTACTTCGGCCAGCGCGGGGTGCCGGCTCTCGCATGGCCACTGATAGCCGGCGTCGTACCAACAGCGGTGATCATGTCGGCTTCGGTCCTGAGCCACGACGACTCGGCGGCGGCCCAGCTGACTTTTTGCTGGCCGCTCCTGTTCGCTGCCTACCACCTCAAGCCGACCTTCGCTTGGGTCGTCACCGTCGTGGTGGTCGTCGCCGACATCTGCCTTTGCCTCGTGGTGGGCGGCCCATCGATGTCGGAAGACGCGACAGCTGTCCCTGTGATCTTCGTGGCCATCACGTTCATCCTCGTCGGCGCCTGCGAAAGAGCCGATGGCCTCCTCGTCAAGTTGCGCCACGAGGCTGAGCACGACGCCTTGACGGGACTGGCCGCACGCCGTTGCTTCGACGCCGACCTGGACGCGCTCTCCCTGCCGGGGGTCCCGGTTTCGCTCCTCATCCTCGACGTGGACCATTTCAAGGTGATCAACGACAGTTTTGGCCACTCGGTCGGCGACGAGGTGCTCCGCTCTGTAGCCGCCCGGCTGGTGCTCGGCGGGCGCTCCACGGATACCGCCTACCGTCTCGGCGGCGACGAACTTGCGATCCTCCTGCCGGGCTGCGGGCTGCCGACAGCCCTTGCACGGGCGGAGAGCATCCGCGCTTCTGTAGCCGCGAGCCTCGCAAGCGAAGTCCTCGGCCCGAGCGCCCAGGAGAGGTTTACCGTAAGCATCGGCGTCGCCAGCAACCTCTCCAAGGGCAACCTGCTGCGAGCCGCTGACGGGGCCCTCTACGCCGCCAAACAGGCAGGACGCGACACGGTCGCCGCAGACGACGGGGGAAGCGGCTGGTTGTTCGGTACGACAACCAGGCCGCAAAGTGAGGCAAGGGCGGTAGAGGCGGCGGCGCGCCTTTAAAGGGCTAATCCAAGAAAATCTCGCGTAACCTGCCGCTTTCGACCTCGTAGACAAATCCGCGGATGTTTTTGTGCGGGATAAAGGGACTGGCCTTGATCCGTGCCGCCGTCTGCTTCACGTCCTCATCGGCCTTGGGGAAGGCTTCCATGGCGAAGCTCGGCCTGAGCCCCGTGTCGGCAAGGATCTGGTCCTTGACGGCGTCGTCGCGGAAGGTCTCCATGCCGCAATCGGTGTGGTGGACCAAGATGATCTCCCGCGTGCCGAGGAGCCGCTGCGATATGACCAGGCTCCGCACAACGTCGTCGCTTGCGACCCCGCCGGCGTTGCGGATCACGTGGGCATCGCCTTCTTCGAGGCCGAGGACCTTGGCCGGGTCCAGGCGGGCGTCCATACAGGCCAGGACCGCCACTTTCTTGGCCGGCGGCACCGGAAGTGCCCCCTTGTCGAAACCGGCCACGTAGTTGGCATTATTGGCGATCAACTCATCAGTCGAGCTCATTGCGCACCTCCGTCGTACTGGACCTGACTGTCCCCATCAACTTAGTTAACGCCCGCTGGGTAACGGCCCGGGCCAGCACGCTAGCGTTGCTAGCGCACGAATTGTAGGAGGAGCTTGGGTGAGCGGTGCAGGCGCGGCCTCGGGAGCTCGCACGGCCCCAGGCCGGCCACGGGGACGCGACGACGCCGGCATGATCCCCCTGCACCTTTACGGCCTGCGGCGCCGGACCGTCAACCTCGTCACCCTCGCCTGCGGCTTATTTACCATCTTTACGCTGGTACCGGTTTGGTGGATATTTGTATCGGCAACCAAGACCGCCCCCAATTTGAACTCCACCTTTGGTTTTTGGTTCGCGAGGCCCTTCCACCTGTTCTCCAACCTGAAAGAGCTTTTTTCCTACGACGAAGGCGGGTCTTTCCTGTTGTGGGTGCGGAACACGGCCATTTATGCCGCCGCCGGGGGCGTGGGGGCGACAATCCTGTCTGCGATGGCAGGTTACGGGTTTGCGCGCTTCAATTTCAGAGGCAAAAACGCACTTTTTATCTTTGTGGTAGCTGCCTTGCTGATACCCATCACGGCTTTCGCCGTGCCGCTGTACCTGCTCTACGCAAAGGTGCACCTCGACAGCACTATGCCGGGGATATTCATCCCATTTATGATCAGCCCGACGAGCGTCTACCTGATGAGGGTTTACGTTGGCGGCTCTGTGCCAAGGGAACTAATGGACGCGGCCCGGGTGGACGGCGCACGTGAGATGACCATCTTTTTGCGGGTGGCCGTACCGCTCATGGTCCCCGCCCTGGTCACCGTCTTCATGCTCAATGTTGTCGGGGCGTGGAACAACTACTTTCTCCCGTTTATAATCAACAACAACGCCAACCTGAACACGCTGACCCAGGGCCTGCCCATCTGGCTCGACCACGCAAATATCTCCGGGGGCAACGAGGACTACCTCGCCCTGGCGGTTACGGGCGGCCTCTTGAGCATCTCCCCCTTGCTCATAATGTTCACCGTCCTCCAGCGCTATTGGCGAGGCGGGCTGTTGCTTGGCGGCCTGACTGGTTAGGAGTAGCTGGAGTGCGTACGTTCAAGCTTGCGATCATCGGCTGTGGCGGCGTATCCGCCTTGCACGCCGAGGCCTACGCCCGCCACCCTGAAAGGGCCCGGGTAGTTGCAGCTGTCGACCCGCAAACCGAGCGCGCCGAGCAGCTCGCGAGCCAGTTCCCGGGCTGTCGCGCCTACGCCTCGGTGAGCGGAGCGGTCACCGGGCCGCCTTGGGACATCGGGGTCGTCTGCTCACCTACCCCGGTGCGGTCTGGCGTCGTGGCCGAACTTGCCAGGTCTGGCAAACATGTGTTCGTCGAAAAGCCCTTCGCCGACAACCTCCTCGAGGCCACCCACATGGTCGAGGAGTGTGAGTCGGCAGGGGTGCAACTGGCGGTCCACCAAAACTTTCGTTACCACTACCCCTTCGACCTGGCCAGGTCGCTGATCGGGTCGGGAAGGATCGGCCGGGTGACGACGGTGGCTCATCGCGACCTCATGCTGCGCCGGGACGAGGGCTGGCGGACCTCGGCGAAACGGCATTCATTGGCAGTTATGGGCGTCCATTGGCTGGACGGGTTCCGCTGGATGCTCGAGGACGAGCCCGTCAGCGTATGGTGCCTGCTGCACTCGTCGCCGCTCATCGAGACTGCAGGCGACTCGGACGCGTTGGTGCAGGCGACCTTCGCTGGTGGCGCAACCGTGTCTTATGTCCAAAGCTTTTCCTGCCCCATCCCCGAGGTCGGCACGACCGTGATAGGCGAGTCAGGGAGCCTTAGCCTCGATTACCAGTCACTTCGAGAGGCGTTGGTGGCACAGGGGCCAGGCCCCGTAGTTAGCACGCAGCCCAACCCATGCGGCTCCGACAAGCCGGAGGCGACGTTCCTCGCCATCGAGGAGCTCTTGAAGGCGATCGAAAGTGATGGCGCTCCGTCGAACAGCGGGCGGGACAACCTCGCCACGGTCAGGTTCCTGGAAGCCGCCTACCTCAGTGCCGACCAGGGCGGCCCGGTCGCCGTTACACCGGGGCGCGCGCCATGAGGCTCGCGTTCTCGGCGCCCACGCCGTCGTCGTCGGAGCAGGAGGTGCTCTTCGCCAGCTACCGCGACAGCGGCTACGAGGGCCTGCAGCTCAAGGACGCCCAGTACGTCCCCCACCTCGACGAGCCTGCCAATGCGGCGGGCGCCGCCAGGACCGACCCCGGCAGGTTTTCCGGGCTCATCTTCGGCGGCGGCCTGGACGAAGGCGGCCGGGAAGCGTTGAGAAGAGTAATCGACTTTGCCGCCCTCGTTGGCTCCGAGCGCATAATTTTCTGGCACGGCTTATCCCGGGCGCAAAGTAGCCGGGAAGGAATCGCCAGGTCTGCTTCGGTCTTGTCCACGCTCGGCTCGATGGCCAACGACAAAGGTACCCGGCTCTCCCTCCATCACCACTACGACCACCCCGTTATGTACCCCGAAGACATCGAGTTCTTTTTCGAGCAGGTAGAGCCCGGCACCGTTTGGCTCACCATCGACACGGCGCACATGTGGATGGCGGGCCAGGACGACGTCGGTGCCGCAATAAAACGCTTTCACGCCGTGCTCGACAACATCCACTTGAAGGACTGCCACGACAATGCCCCCGGTGAGCGGCTCCCCGAAGGAGGGCGCCGGGACACCTCGTTCAGATCCCTGGGCCAGGGCGAGGTCGATTTCGGCCCGGTATTCGAAGCGTTGGGAGCCGTAGGCTACGAAGGCTGGTTGTGCGTCGACGAGGAGAGCGGGGCGGACGTGACGGTGTCGTTGAAGGGGTCGCGCGACTTTATTGGCCGCCACGTGCCACTGCCGCCGCTCGGCCCGCCACGCGAGGAGACCGGGCGATGACGGCACCTGGGCCATTGCTCGCCCATTGGGACCCGCGGACCGCTACGGCGACGAGTTGGGGGAGCGTCAGCTGGTTGGTCAACGGTGCGACCGTGGCCGGCGCAGAGCAGACCTTGGGCGTAGTAACGATCGAGCCTGGGCAATCGAACCCCCTTCACTTCCATCCCAACTGTGAAGAGATCCTCTACGTGGTCTCCGGCCAGTGCGAGCATAGGGTCGGCGACCAAAAAGTGGACCTCGGGCCAGGTATGTGCATTTGCATCCCGCGTGGAGCCCCTCACTGTGCTCGGACGACTAGCAGCGAGCGCCTCGTGGTGGTCGTGTCGTTCTCCTCGCCAGACCGGCAAGTCGTCAACCTCGAAGGTGGCGACCTTGCGTGACCCAGCGTGAGGTCGCGAAGCCCCGCTTTGGCTACCTTCTCGGTGCTGTCCTCGTACTGTCGTTTATCGCTGGCTTTGCGGTCTTCGTACTGTCGGGCGCCAAAGCCAACAAGGGGACGACAAGCGCGATCAGTGCCGAGAACGCCGTCATTATGAAAGCGGAGAAGGAAAGCTGCTCCCGGTACGGGACGTACGCGACGATCGCGACCCTGCGGCGGGAGGGGCTTGTCAAGTTCGACCCCCTCTACAACTCGGTTGTCTACTTGCCGGGCGAGCACTGCGGGACGATCGTCATCGGCTCCCCGGCCTACCAATCGCCAGCCGGTTGACCCCGCCCTCGCCCGCGGGCCCGAGGGTGCCTGCTGCGGGCCTCCACGCGCGCCGGCGCGTGCGCCCGTAAGGGGCCGTGGTCGGAAGTGCTGTGGGGAGCGGACGGCGTCGAGCACAGATTTACCCCCGAAACTGCGGCTCTCAGCTCTTATTTACAGTCTAACTCGCTGAAATGCCTCTGATCTGCGGATTGACTACTGCGCCTGCGCTATATAGGCTCATCAGGTCCTGGCGCACTTCATCAGGTCCTTCACCAGGTAAAACTCGACGGGCCTGTTCACCG
>DATJSU010000014.1:0-2402 GCA_035503915.1 Acidimicrobiales bacterium
GAGCCGGCGCTGTAGGTCCCGGTCGGCGAGGATCGGGAAATTCCAGATCAGGCCCAGCGACCCTCGACGCCTCAGCAGGCGCGCCGCTTTGGCGTAACTGACCGTTGGGTCGATCCAGTGGAAGGCGTTGGCCGAAACGACGGCGGCAAATTGTCCCTCGGCCGCTTCATAATCCTCGAAGACTGATTGTTCCATTGTGACGCGGTGTTCGTCGTGGAACGTGTGCCGCAGGTGGGCGGCCATGTTCGGCCCTGGTTCGAGCGCAACTACGCGAAGGCCCACCCGCATGAGTGCCGTTGTGAGTTGGCCGGTGCCGGCGCCCACCTCCAGCACCAGGTCCCCCGGTCGAAGCTCGGCCCATGCGGTCAGGTCGTCGACCAGCCCGCCATCAAAACGAGGACGGCCGGCGTCGTACTGCGCGACGGAAGAATCAAACGCCAGCTGCAACTCCCGTGAAGTATTGGCCCGCACGCGGACGGTCTCTCACCCTCCCTCACCGGAGGCCAACCCCCTTACCATCTTCACGAGGCCTGAGCCAGTAATACTTGGGCCTGGGAAGTCCGGCAGTGCCGGTATGGCTCACTACCCCCTGCAGTTGTTCATGGTCTGGGGGGTGTTGCCGCCGGCACGGTCGGTGCGTGGACCTCTGATGGGGACATGCGGCTCGATCGCTGGTTCGTAAGGTGGATGACGGCGAGCGCACCATGGACGGTCTTCCCGAACTGGTCAAAAACGACGACAAGGAGGCTCGAAGGTTGGCTACGCCGGAGCAAGTGGACGTCTGGGTGGGCTTGGACGTAGGCAAGGAAGGGCATTTCGCCGAGGTCCTCGACGACGCCGGCGAGCGGCTGTTCACCCGCTCGGTGGTGAACGACCAGGCTGCCCTCGAGGCTCTCTTGGACCAGGCTGCCAAGCACGGTACCCCCGGCTTGGTGGTCGACCAGCCGGGCTCGATCGCGCAGCTTGCGCTTGCGGTTGCCCGCAGCCGCCAAGTGCCGGTGGCATATGTCCCAGGCCTAGTCATGCGCCGGGCTGCCGACTTGTACCCCGGAGAGGCCAAGACGGACAAGCGCGACGCGTTCATCATCGCCGATACCGGTCGCACCCGTCGCAAGCAGGTGCAATGGCTGGACGCAGCCTCCGACGAACTACTGGAACGGTTGCGCGTCCTTAACGGTTTCGACATCGACCTGGCCACCGACCAGACCAGGCTCACCAACCGCTGCCGGGATGCTCTGGCTGGCATGAGCCCAGCGCTGGAGCGTGCGGTGGGCTCTCGTCTCGGGCACGCGGGGGTGCGCGACCTCCTCGCCAAGTACCCGACGCCCAGCGCGCTCAAAGCGGCTGGCCGGGCCCGCGTCGCCCGTGCTGTACGGGCTCGCTCGCCTCGCCTAGCCGAAAAAGTGGCTGATAACGTCATGGCGGCTCTCGGTGCCCAGGACCTGACCGTACCGGCAGAAGCAACTATCGGCCGGGTCATCTCCGAGCTGGCGAGAGAGCTCGACAGGTTGTTCGCCCGCCGGGACGCCTTGGCGGCCGAGATCGAGGAGGCGTTCTTGGCCCACCCTTTCGGTGAGCTGCTCTCGACCCTGTCGGGGATCGGCCCGCGCACCGGGGCAAGGATCCTGGCCGAAGTAGGTGACGGCAGCCGTTTCGAGGACGGCGACAAGCTCGCCTCGTACGCCGGCCTGGCACCCGTGACCCGCCAGTCGGGCAAGTCCATAAATGGCGAGTCCAAGAGCCGGCGAGGCAATCACCGGCTGAAGAACGCCATGTTCCTTGCCGCTTTCGCCTCCATCCGGTCCGGTGAGTCGAAGGCCTACTACGACCGCAAACGAGCCGAGGGCAAGCGGCACAACGCCGCTGTCATCTGCCTCGCCCGGCGGCGCTGCAACGTAATACTGGCCATGCTCCGTGACAAACGGCCCTATGTCGAGCGGCTGGCCGGAGGCCTTACGGAGGCTGCCTGAGTTGGCCGCTGCCTTCACCGGCACCTACGTCGCCAACCGCCACCCTGCCATGGGCAGAGCAGCCTGAATGAGTGACGCTTTTCCCGAGCCCCGCCGAGAAGGCTTCACCTGCCCGACCTGTGGGCGTTTCATAACGACCGCCATAGAAGGTTTGTTCCGTGACCAGCGGCGGGGTTCCCCAAGGCGTTTCTGCTCCCCCGGTTGCCGCCAAGCTGCTTACAGACGGCGCCTCGGAGGACACCAGGCTCCAGCACAAAGGCGGCAGGGGCCGGCATCTCAAACAAGGGGTTGACAAAGGGCTCCCTAATCCAGCCAGGAACTGACCGACGCTGGCTACCCCGAAGGACGAGGTCCCTCTCACCGAGGATGCCTCCCGCAAAAAAGGAAATCGACCTCAAAAGGGCTTGACAAAAACATGGGGACACCCCCCCC
>DATJSU010000015.1:0-37268 GCA_035503915.1 Acidimicrobiales bacterium
GCCTCGTCGAGCTGCCTGGCGACCAGTAGAGGGCGGGCGAGATTGGCCCCGCCGGGCTTGAAACCCTGGAAGAACTCGCGCCAGCTCTCGCTTACGCTTTGGGGGTCGCGCCGGAACTGCTCGAACATCTCGTCGACGAGCCAGGCATTAGGCCCGAAGGTTTCCGGGCGCGAATTTGGGTTCTCAGGCACGACAAATACCAGCCTACCGGCACGAAGTCGCCCGGCCGGGGCGGCTACGGCGGCGCCCGAGGCGGCGGCTTGGCTCCCGCCTCGGGCGGCTCGGACGGCTCAGGTCGGCGGGCCGGCGCCCGATAAGTGTGCTGTGGCTCCGCTAACTCCACTGCTCCCCGTCAGCAGGGCAGTCGTCCGCCTCGTCGAGGCCGGCAACGACGCGGCCTGCGAGCGTTGCCGAACTCCCATCAAGTTCGTGGCGAGGGCAAAAGAGCACCAGGTAATCGCGAATGTCTACGTCGACGGCCGCTGGGACCGTGTCGAGCACTACCACGAGATCTGCTACGCGCAGATCGGCGAACCGTACGGCCTCATAGGCGCCTGAGCAACCAGTCAGCCCGGCACGGGAGCAACTGCGCGAGCTGCGCCGGTAGGTGGTCGGCCCGCCTAGCCTGCGGCGGGCAAGCGGAGCACCGTCCTGTGCACGACCTCCCAATTGAGGCCATCGCCGCACATGACAACTACCTCGCGGGCCTCGCAATGCAGCGGGAGCTTCTCGGCGATGGCCGCTCCCGCCTCTTCCAGCGAGCTGCTGAGCGCATGGCCTGACAAACCAACGGTGAGGTGGGGCACGACGTCGGGGAACTCGCCCTGCCAGGGCTGAGTCCCGAAACGAGCAGCCAACCTGGCTGTCAACCGCTTGAACGGCTCGGCAGGGTTGGGGGCAAGCCAGAGCACCCTCTCGCCGAACCAAGACACCTTGTCGAGGACGTAACCGAAAGGGGCCTGCTCTGAGAGAAGCTCGTCGAGCTCTTCGAGGTGTGCAGGCTTGAGCTGCTCTGGGGACACCCAGGGGTAAAGCAGTGTGATGTGCGCCGGTACACCGGTGAGCGCCTTTGGGTCGTGCACAGCCCGCCACTGCCCCACGACGGGCTCAGCCTCGGGGACTGGTACCAGCACCGCGCTCTGTGGGCAGGAACTGATGGGTTTGAAGGAGCTCTCGGCAGCGCCCAAAGCGCCTGCGCGCAGCTCCTCCACGCCCTCGAGCTGTGCCCAAGCCACCTAGTTAACGCTACTGCTGTCCTACCGGCACTTGCCATCGGCGCTGCTCAGGGCGCTCTTTACGGCTAGGCCTGCTCTCCCGCCGCCACGACGACCCCAGCCCCGAAGACGTCCGCCAACAGGTACGGCACGACGGCGCCCAGCTGCTCGTACGTGCAGCTCCGGGGAGCCCGGTCGGGGCGCCAGCGACGGAACTGAGCAGTGTGCCGGAGCCGGTCCCCCTGCAGGTGCTCATAGGAAGCCTCGACGACGAGCTCGGGCCGGAGCGCCTCGAAGGAAAGGTCTTTGGTCGCGTTCCATCTGCTCCGCGCGCCCGGCAGCCGCCCTCCTGCCTCCTCCCCAGCTGCAGCCCACTGGGCCCAGGGGTGCTCGGCCAACCCTCGGCCGGGCAAGGCCCGGTAGGGCGCGAGGAACGCGGCCAGCTCACGGCGTTGGGTTGCTGGGAAAGCGCCGATCACCCCGACATGGCAAAGGTTGCCCGCGGGGTCATAAAGCCCGAGCATCAACGAGCCCACCTCTTCAACGCCACCAACGCCCCTCTCCCCGCCCGCCGCGCCTGCGGCCTGGCCCCGACGAGCGCTCTCCGCACGCACCGCAGACGCCCGGTAACGGCGGAAACCGGCCACGACGAACTCGGCTGTCCGTTCGTGCTTCACCTTCACCATTGAGCGTTTGCCTTCCAGGTACTTCAGGTCGCCAGGCTTGGCGACAACGCCATCGAGGCCGGCGCCCTCGAAGATCTCGAACCACTCCTGCGCCTCGGCGGCACTGCGCGTGGCGGGCGTCAGGTGCACTTGCCCCACCCCAGCCGCGCGGCCCCCGGCGCCTTGGGAGAGCACGCCATTTTGGGCAAGGCAACCCTCCAAGAGCCTCCGGCGTTCCCCGAAAGGTTCTCCCCGCAGGTCGCGCTCACCGAGTGCCAGCAAGTCGAAGCCCACAAACGAGGCGGGAGTGCTTTTTGCGAGCAACCGCACCCTGCTTTCGGCCGGGTGGACCCGCTGGCTGAGGGCGTCAAAGTCAAGGCCCTTGGGCCCCGCGACGACAACCTCCCCGTCGACAACCGCTCTTTCGGGCAAGAACCGGCGCACCGCCTCGACAACCTCGGGGAAATAGCGAGTTAGCGGCAGCTCGTTGCGGCTGCCAAGCTCCACGTCGTCGCCGTTGCGGAAAATAATGCAACGAAACCCGTCCCATTTTGGCTCATAAATGAAATCGCCAAGCGGGAGGGCGCGCGACAACTTGGCGAGCATGGGCGAGACGGGTGGGGGGACCGGGAGGTCGGCAAGGCTCAATGCCGGCTCGCTCGCAGCCTTGGCTGGCCTTCGGGCGCCGGCATTACCCGCCGGCACCGCTCAGGTGGCGGGCAATGGCCGCGGCGAGCTGGTTCTGCTCCAGCTCTTCGAGCGGGAGGGGCAACGACAAGCACCAGTTGGGCCATTGCGCGATCGTACCGGGCATGTTCGGGCGCTCCTCGACGGCGAGCGCGTCCTCGAGCCCGGCCACGAGGAACGAGCAGGGGGCCTCGGAAAGCGCTTCGTACGTCGCCGATATGACCTCGTCCAGGGGCCGGTCGTCGCCAGAGCCTGTCCACTCTGAAAGGCGGCTTCGCAAAGCGGCAGAACTTTCCTCGTTCACCGCCATCCCGATCCTTCTTTGCGCCGCGACGTCGGCACCTGTCCAGACGCCGGCCACCGTCGGCAAGTCGTGTGTCGTTACCGCACCGAGCGCTTGCGCCGGCCACTCACGGGGAGGCTGCGGCTCGAACCAGAACAACTTGTAGGACATGACCCCGCTGCCTGCCAGGACCTCCCTCACGTAGTCCTCGACCGTGCCAAGGTCTTCTCCCACGACACAAGCCCCTGCCCGCACAGCCTCTAAGCGGAGCAGCCGCACCATGTCCTCCCAGGGGTAACGCACATATGTCCCAACGGAGGGCTCCTCGCCGAGGGGCACCCAAAACAGCCGGAACAACCCCATCACATGGTCGACGCGGAGCGCGCCTGCCGGCCGTAGGACAGCTCGCAGCGTCTCGAGGTACGGCTCGTAGCCAACCGCACGGAGCCTCCAGGGGTCCCAGGGAGGCAGCCCCCAGTCTTGGCCGGCCGGGTTGAAGTCGTCGGGCGGTGCGCCGACCCTCATGTCGAGCGCAAAAACGTCCTGCCAAAGCCATGCATCTGCGCCGCAACCATCAGCCCCGACAGCAAGGTCGCACATGAGGCGGACGCCTGTACCCTCCGTCGCGGCGCCAAGTTGGGCCTCGCAAAGCCATTGCAGCCAGCCGTGGTAGCGCTTGCGGGCTCTCCCCTCCTCGGAGCTCGCGAACGCAGCGAGGCCCGGGCCGTCAGGGCGCCGCAATTGCTCTGGCCAATGCTGCCAGGGGACGCCATGCACGTCCGCAAGCGCGCAAAACGACGTGTAATTGTCCAAGATCGCTCCTGCTCTTTGGAGATAAGCCTCGAAGCGCGGGTCTTCGTTCTCTTCGAAGCACATGAAAAGCCGCTCCAGAGCTTCAGATTTGAGCGCCCATACCCGAGCGCGGTCAATGAGGCGCTCATTGTTGAGGGCACGCGCCTTTTGGCCAAGATCGGAGGTACCTGCATCTCCTGCCGCACCCGGGACATCTTCCACGTTTATATAGAGAGGGTTGATGAAACACCGCGAGCTTGGGAAATAGGGGCTCGGTTCGGGCACGGGCCCGGGCGCTGGGGCATGCAAGGGGTTGAGCAGCACGAAACTGGCTCCGCTGCCCCCCGCCCAATGGACCAGGCGCCGCAAGTCAGCGAAGTCGCCGATGCCCCAGCTGGCATTGGAACGGGCGGAATAGAGCTGAACTGCCCATCCCCAGCTGCGCGCAGGGGGAGGTGCTGGGCAGCGGGAAGGACAGACGGCGATGGAGAGGGACTGCACCCCGTCGGCGCTCTGGAAGCGGTGGTAACCGAGAGGGAGGCGGCCGACCTCCCGAGAGCCGCCGGCAGCGACCGAGCCGCCGCCCTCGAGGTCGAGCTTGCCTTCGGGCAGGGCCGGCAAGGGGCCATCTTCGTCGACGGTGATGAGCGGTGCCGCGAAGGGAGGGGCTGGCGCGTCGGCTCCCATGCTCGCAAGCACAGAGGCCGTCGTCTCGCCAGGGACATCGTGCCAATGTCCCGACACGTCCCAATAACCCTGGCAAAGCCCCCAAGCGTCAGGGTTGGCGGGGAGGGTCATCCGGTTCATTTTTTCACGCCGCCGGGATCTGTCGTGCTTGGTCGGCCGTTCTTCTCCCCTCCGTGGCGGGCCCACGGGCCGCCGGTGTGAGGGCCATAAGCTTGGGGGGTGGCAGGACCGCAGGCGGTTGCCTTCGCCGGCGCAGCGGCAGGTGTGCAAGTGGGCGGCAGCCAGGTTCTCGCTGGGACGACGTCGTGGGCGGACCGTTCGCTCGTGGCGGACGGTTCCTTCTACCCCTCGCGCTCGCTCACGGCGGCTGAGCGCCTCTCCTACTACGCTCGCCGCCTCCCCCTGACTGAGGTCGCGACCACCTACCGGTTCCCCCCGACACCGGAAGTCTCCCAGCGCTGGGCTGCCCTCACTCCTCCCGGCTTCACGATGGACGTTCGCGCTTGGTCGTTGCTTTCGGGCGCGCCCACTTGGCCTGAATCTCTCTGGCCGGACCTGCAGCGTTACATGAGGCCCCCGCGGACCGAAAGCGCCAAGCTCTACAGGGGGCACCTTCCCGATGACGTCGTCGAGGAGTGCTGGGAGAGGTTCCTCCACTCGATCAAGCCCCTAAAGGACGCTGGGCGCCTCGGAGCCGTGACCTTCCATTTCCCTTCTTGGTTCAAACCGCGGCCCACTTCCTGGGAAGAGCTGGCGGCGCTGCAGAGCAGGACCGACGGCTTCGAGGTGGCGGTCCAGCTCGCGAGTGAGCGCTGGTTGGAGGGCGGCACATGCGAGCAAACCTTGGGTTTTTTGGAAGAGCTCGGGCTCGGCTTCGTCGTCCAGGTCGAGCCGGACGGGTCAGCGCCGGTCGTGGCTGCGACATCCGATGTCGCCATTGTGCGTTTCAATGGCCGCCGCTACCAAGCCTGGGAAGAGACAAGGGCGGCAAGGGGCCAGCCCGAAGAGGCCCCCGCAAGGGCCGCCACCAGCGCCGTCGAATTGCCTGGACCGGCTCCGGACGAGGTCGCTTGGTGGTCGTACCGCTACAGCGACGAGGAGCTAGCGGCCTTGGTGCCCGCAGTCAAGGACCTTGCCTCCTGTACCGAACAGGTCCACCTGATCATGGACAACTGCTGGCGCGCGGATGCTGTCGACAACGCAGCGACCCTAATGGAGCTGGTTGGGCGCGGGTCCCCATAATGGTCGGCGTCGATAGTTAGCCTTTGGTGCGATGTCGCTGCAGCTTCCGGGGTCACTCACGCCTTCCAAGGTGACCACCTTCAAGGAGTGCGCCCTCGCCTTCAGGCTTTCGGCGATAGACAAGCTCCCTGAGCGCCCAAACCTGCACGCCTTCAAAGGCACCGTGGTGCACCGCGCCCTCGAGCTGTTGATGTGGGAGGAGGCGCCAGGCCAACGGACGCGCGAGGCCGCCTTTTCCAAACTGGACAGGGCGCTCGATGAGCTCTTGGTGAGCGACGAGGGTGGGGCGCTCGGGCTTGCCGGGGAAGGTCTCGCTGAGTTCACCGAGGACGCCCGCCAGCTCGTCGGTAACGAGTTCGTGCTCGAAGACCCAAACGAGATAAGGGTTATTGGCACGGAGCTGCGGCTACAGGTCGACCTCGGCCTGCGCCTGCGAGGCATCATCGACCGATTGGAGCTCGACAGCGACGGCGAGCTCGTCGTCACGGACTACAAGACCGGCAGGGCGCCGGGGGTAAGCCAGGAGCAGTCGAGGCTGGGGGGAGTCCACTTCTACGCCTTTTTGTGCGAGCAAGTGCTCGGCAAGCGACCGGTGCGCGTCCAGCTTTTCCACCTACGTGAGCCACTGGCGATCTCGACCACTCCCGACGACCAATCGATTGCAGGGCTCGAGAGGCAGGCGTCGGCGATATGGGCGGCGATATTGCGCGCCTGCTCGATGGAGGATTTCCGGCCAAAGCCCGGGCCACTTTGTGAGTGGTGCGGCTACCACGCGTATTGCCCAGCAGTGGGGGGTGACCTTTCCCTCGTGCCGCTCGCACGCCCGGGCGCCGCAGGAGGGGAGGCGGTCGCCTCAGGGGATGGCAGGGACCTCAGGCTGTTCGGTGCCCCTATCGCTGCCACCCCGTGAGCAGCCTCTTTGGTTGCGGCCAAGCGGTCTGGTTGCGGCTCACCGGCGCGCCCAAGGGGTACGGGCGCGTGGGACCGCCAAATGGTTGCGACCCGGCTCGCCGCGAAAGGGTACAAGCGTTCAGGGAAGCCATCGCCAGCTTTGACGAAAGAGCCGACAAGTACTTCGAGGCGCACCTTCGGGGAAGGCCCGTGGCCGACCGCGTCATGTACGCCGCCAGCGCTGCAGGGGACCATGGGCTCATATGGGCGGTGCTCGCCGGGGTGGAGGGAGCCCTGAGCCCCGAGGGGCCGAGCCTGCGCCCTCTGGCGAGAGCCTCTGCAGCCCTGGTGACGGAGTCCATCGTGGTCAACGGGCTGGTCAAGCTCGGTTTCCGCCGGCAACGCCCGGAGCGCAGCGACCCTCCCCCGCTCCCATTGCGGGTGCCCATCACGAGCAGCTTCCCAAGCGGGCACGCCAGCAGCGCCTTCTTTGCCGCCGCGCTTCTCCGTCGAGGTTCGACCTTGTGGTTGTACTACCCACTCGCGGTAGTCGTCGCCTCGAGCCGGGTGCACGTGCGGATCCATTACGCCTCAGACGTGGTAGGGGGAGCTTTGCTCGGGGCAGCTTTGGGTGAACTAGCCAGGCGTGCCTTTCCTGTTTGGGGGAGCGGGCAAAGGGGCATGGAACAATAGGCACTGCGGGCGCGTTGTACCTTTTATGCCGTCGAAGTTCGAAGTTACCTGGGATTATTTGTGCCCCTTCGCCCGCAACGCACACGAGCACCTGGTCGCCGCCCTGCAGGCCGGCGCTGGTTGGGAGACGCGGTTCAGGTTCTTCTCGCTGGCGCAAGCTCACACGCCCGAAGGACAAGAGCCCGTTTGGAGTGAGCCCACAAGCAACCCTGGTGTGCTGGCAGGTTTCGCGGGCATCGTCGTGCGCGACCGTTACCCGGAGAACTTTTTTGACGCGCATTTGGCTCTCTTTTCCGCACGCCATGACGAGAGCAAGGACCTCCGGGACCCTGCTGTCGTAGAGGCTGCGCTGAACGGGGTGGGGCTGGACGGGGCGGCCATCGTCGACGAAGCCCGGGGCACATGGCCCGCAGAGGTCGCTCGCAAGGAGCACGAGGAGTCCGTGCAACGCTGGGACGTCTTCGGCGTGCCTACTTTCATCGCTGACGAAAAGGCAGTCTTCGTAAGGCTCATGCACCGTCCCGGCGGCGACGCGAAACTGGCAGAACGCAGCATCGAGCGGGTGCTGGACCTGGTCGACGAGTACCCCGAGCTCAACGAGTACAAGTTCACCCGGGTGGGCCGGTAGCACTTGCCCATGGGTGGGCCAAATAGGTGCGGCACCAGGAGACCGGGCCATTAGATGGGGAAGGCATAACGGTCACACCCCCTGGGCATGATGAAGGTATGGGACAACAAGGGCTGACCATGGGCACGACGAGCACATCGGAGACTGGCGGTTCCGAGAGCGAGCTGTGGCAACAACCCGAGCTGCTGGCGCAGCCGCCTAAGTTCCAACTCGAGCCGCCCAAAAAGACCAGCAAGTCAGGCGAGCGCATCCGCCAAGCAGGGCTTATTGGCATAGCCGAGGCCCGGGCGGCGCTCGCTGAGGCCGCCCGGCGGGCGCAGGCACGAGCCGAGAGCCGTGCCAACGAGGCCGCATAAGGCACTGCCCGCGGTCCTAGTACCGTTCGGTGAGTGACATCGCTCGCTGAAGCGCTCGGGTTCGCGCCCGACGCCAAATTGCTCATCATTAGTTGCGACGACCTGGGCGTGAGCTATGCCACCAATTCCGCGATTTATGACTCGTTGCGGACAGGGGTTGCTACTTCGGCGGGGCTCGTGGTGCCGGGCCCGTGGGCTCGCGAGGCAGCGGCGAGCTACCGGGGCGAAGACGTTGGCGCCCACTTGACGCTCAATGCGGAGTACGACCTTTACCGATGGGGCCCGGTGACCCACGCCCCTTCTCTCCTCGACGGAGACGGTGGGTTCCCGCGTACCGTCGTTGACCTCTGGGAGCACGCCGATGTGGACGAGGTACGCAAGGAGTGCCGCGCCCAAGTGGAGCGGGCGATCTACTGGGGCTTCGACGTGAGCCACATCTCGGCACACCTTGGAGCAATGGAACTTCGTCCCGAGTTCTTCGACGTCGCCCTCGAGCTCGCAGTGGACTTCCGGCTCCCGCTACGCCTGCCCGGTGCTGACCAACAACATCAGGCGGGCTTCCCCTTCAGGCAGTTGTCCGCGGAGGAAGGGGTGCTCTCGCCCGACCGCCTCGTGCGCCCCCCCAGAGGGCAGAGCGGTAGGTCGGCCATGGACCAGGTCTTGGGCGAGCTGGCGCCCGGGGTAACCGAGCTCGTGCTGCGCCCAGCGCGTGACAGCGAAGAGCTGCGGGCGGTCGCGCCGGATTGGGCGGCTCGCGTCGAGGACCACGCGATAGCAAAGGCGACGGGGTACGTGCAGGTCCTCGCCGGGCGGACTGGGACCACGCTCACGTCTTACCGGGCGTTGCGGGACCTGCAACGGGTGCCTAAGTCGAGCTAGCGGGTTGGCGCGAGCCCATCGGGTCGGCGCGTGGGGCAAGGGTGAGCTAGCCGAGCCGGCGCGCCACCCAGGCGTCCGGGTCCGAGACAAGCCGCGCAATGTCCGGGCTCAGCTCCCCCTTCATTATCTGCTCGATGGTCATATGCTCGAGCACTACCCGCAAGCTCGCCCGCACAGCTATCCAGGCCTCTTGCAGGTGCGCAGCTGCGCCTTGATAGCTAGTTGTCTCGGGCCTGAGACCGCGCACCTGTGCGAGCGGGCCTTCAAGCGCTCTGATCACATCAGCCGCCGTGACCTCCGATGCCGGACGGGCGAGATAGTACCCCGCCTCCCGGCCCCGATGGCTCATGACGATACCCGCCCGGCGGAGGTCATTGAGGATGACACCGAGGAACTTGCCCGGTAAGGCCTGGTCAGCAGCTATCGCGTCGGCAGTCATCGGCTCCGCGGCAGACGCGAGCACGAGCAAAGCCCGCAGCCCGTAGTCGACCTTCGCGGAGATCTGCACATGCGAAGTGTACAGAGAGGCTCTTGCCGCCCTCGACCCGTGCTACGCCAGCACTTGGGAGCTCAGCCGACTCGGCCGCTCACGTAGTCGAGGGTGCGCGGGTCTTGCGGCTGGCGCAACACCTGGTCGGCAGGCCCGGACTCCACTAGCTCGCCTACCCTGTCCTCTCCCATCAAAAGGACGGCAACGTAATCAGAGACGCGCGCCGCCTGGAACATGTTGTGCGTCACGAGCACGATCGTCACTTCTTCGGCGAGGCTCGTGATCAGGTGCTCGACTTTCGCAGTCGCGATCGGGTCGAGCGCCGAACAGGGCTCGTCCATCAACAGCACTTCAGGCTCGACGGCAAGGGCGCGCGCGATACAGAGCCGTTGTTGCTGGCCACCAGAAAGCGATAAAGCCGAACTGTTGAGGCGGTCTTTCACAAGGTCCCACAAAGCGGCATGGCGCAACGCGGATTCCGCCGCATCGCGAAGAAAGTGCCTCTTTCGGACGCCAGCAAAGCGCAAGCCCGCCACGACGTTGTCAAAAATGCTCATCGTCGGGAAAGGGTTAGGTCTCTGGAAAACCATGCCTACCCGGCTCCGCACGAGCTCGGCCGGTGCACCCGCTCCATATATGTCGAGATCCCCGAGGAGGACCGACCCTTGCACACGGCCTCCCAAGTGGTCATGCATGCGGTTGACCGCACGCAGCACGGTTGTCTTGCCACAACCCGAGGGCCCCACGAGCGTCGTGACGCGGTGCGCGGGGACCTCGAGGTTGACGCCGCGGACGGCAACGTGGCCACCAAAGCTCACGGAAACATCTCTGAACTTGAGGGCTACATCGCCCATACTTTCGTCGAGGAGTGCTCTGGCGGCTTTGAGCGAGCCCGAAATTGCGGTCATTTTGACCTCCTAGTGAGTGACCAAGCGGTCGCGCGCGCAAGCGCGCTCAGGGCGAGCACTGCGAGCAAGAGGACGAGAGCGGCCGCCCAAGCGAGTTGTTGCTGAGAGGGATAAGGCTGCGTGCCGTCGTTGAAAATGAGGAGGGTTATCGCGAGGCTGGGCGACGCGAGCGTGAAGAGCAACGGCGCAGTCTCGCCAACAGCTCGTGCGAGCGCAAGAAGGTTCCCAGCTACGAGGCCGGGAAGACAACCGCGCAGCACCACCGAGCGCACGACGCGCCACCTCGGCGCGCCAAGCGCAGCACCAGCCTCCTGGAGCTCGACGGCGACCGCGCGCACCGCCTCCTCGTTGGCACGGACCATGATCGGCAGCATCAGGAACGCAAGAGCGATCCCGGCGGCCAGGACCGACGCGTGGTGCATGGGGCGGACGATCACTTCGTAGGCAAATATCCCGATCAATATCGACGGTACGCCCGAGAGCACGTCCGCGCTGAAGCGCAGGGCCGCTGCCAAGCGACCAGAGCGCTCGTATAGGAACATTGCCGCCAGCAGGCCAACTGGAGCCGCCATCACCAGGCCAAGCCCGACAACGCGAGCGCTCCCCGCGATCGCAGTCCCGATGCCGCCGCCTGAAACGAACGCAGGGACGACTGGGCCCGTGAGGAGCCCGAAGGAAAGGGCCGGGGCCGCTCGGCTGATGGTGTAGACGAGGAGCGCGATCAGGGGTGCGACAGCGGCGACAAGCAACGCTCCGCAAAGAACGCTCGCGACGAGGCCGGACCGGAGATGGCGGTGCAGCGCGCTATTGGCTGGGAGCCACCGGCCCCGAGGGTTCGCGACAGCACTGAGGGCTGGGGTACCCGATTTCGGGGCGGGCTCTGCGTGAGAGACAATATTGGCGACAGGGAGGCCAGGCGCGGGGGCGGGACCGCGGGACGCCCGTGAGGCTTTGCCAGCGCGGCGGAGTGCTTGGCCGGCGGCGTTCACTGCGACCGTCAACACGAGGAGGACGGCGCCGAGGGCGATTACTGAGCTTGTCCCGAGCGAACTTTCCGCTTCTGAGAACTGGTTCACGATCGCCGACCCGAGCGTGGCCCCTTCACCGGCCAGAGAGCGAGGGATCTGAGGGATGTTGCCGATGACCATGGCGACGGCGATCGCCTCGCCGAGCGCCCGCCCGATGGCAAGTGTTACGGCGGCAGAAACTCCTGGGCGCGCGGCAGGCCAGACGACCCTGCGGACAACTTGCCAGCGAGTGGCACCGAGCGCCAAGGCCGCTTCGCGGTCCGTGACGGGCACAGCCCTGAAGGCGGTCCGGGACAACGACACGAGAGTCGGCAAGGTCATCACGGCAAGCACTGTCGAGGCAAGGATGATGCTCGGGCCGTAGTCGGGGCCGCCGAAGAGCAGCCCGAGCAGAGGCACCGAGTGAAGGAACGGTTCCACCCGCACCCTGAACAACGGCGTCAGCACGAGGAGCGCCCACAGGCCGATCACGATGCTTGGCACGGCGGCTAGCAGCTCGACCAGGGTTGAGGCGACGGCCGCGACCTTCTTGGGGACGAGCTCAGAAAGCGCTATGGCAGCGCCAAGACCCACGGGCGCCGCCAGGACGATCGCGACACCCGTCGTGACCAGCGTCCCGACGATCAAGAGGCCGGCGCCGAAGCTGCCCGTGCCTGGAGAGTAAGTAGTGGACCATACGAAGCCGACACCGTAATGGGCGAAGGCCTGCGCCGACCCCGTGACGATGCTGACGACGAGCGCCACGACCGCTGCGGCAAAAACAACAGCGCCGAGCCAGCGTGCCGGCGTGTAGGCGCGGCCCCGGCGCCAGGCTTGCCTCTTGCGGACAAGAGCGCGCGCGCCCGGCCCACCAGCGGTAGGGAGCAAAGGCGCGCCAAAGGGGCCGTCTACCTCCGAGATGTTGCCAGGCCCGCTAGTGGCTTGGCGACCGGATGGCTGACGGCCCCGCCGGCCTAAGTCGACATTGGCCTCGTTGCCTTCAACAGCCAGGCCGACTGGTGCTTCTTGTCCCAGGAAAGGGCTCCCGTCTGCTAAGGAAGGGGCTTGCCGTTCGGGCCTTCTAGTTGGCTGAGCGTGGAAATGGCGAGCTGCTGGACATTTGCCGGCAAGGGGGCGTAGCCGAGAGCGCCTGCTTCGCTCTGGCCCTTTGTAACGACGTACTCGAACAGTGCCTTCAGAGCCTCGCCTTTAGCAACGTTTGACTGCTTTTGGTAAAGCAGCGTCCAGCTGAAGTTGGCGAGCGGGTAAGTCGTGGGGCCGGGCGAGTTGACAATCGAGAAATCCGTGGCGCTCAGGTTCTTCGAGTTGATGCCCGCTTTGGCCAAGCTCGGCTCGGAAGGGATTATGTAGTTGCCAGAGAGGTTTTTTATCGCCGCGTTTGCGAACCCCGCCTTCAATGCGTAGCCGTACTCGACATAGCCGATCGCACCGGGCGTTTGCGCGATGTAGGAAGCGACACCGCTGTTCAACTGCTCACCCACTCCCCAGGTCAGTACGGGCCACGCTTTGGAAGGAGTGTTGGTCCTGAGCATAGAGGCCCATTCCTGCGAAGTCTGGATGAGATAGGCATCCACGTCCCAGCTCGGCCCGGAGTTGTCGGCACGGTGGACAGGGATGATCGGCAGGGCAGGGAGGTTGTTTACACCAGTCTCGGCTTCTAGCACAGGGGAGTTCCAAACGGTGATCTTGCCTTCGAAGATCGCCGCCAGCGTTGGCCCGTCCAGCTTCAGGTCCTTAGGCGCCCCGGGGACGTTGTAGCTGATAGCGACACCGCCCAAGTCCACGGGCACCTGCAGGACCGTGCCATTGGCCTTTGCGAGGTCCTTGGCTGACATCGGGATCTCCGAGTCGCCAAAATCGACCGTCTGGGCCTGGATCTCGCTCACGCCGACACTGCTCCCCGCCGGGTCGTAGTTGATGGTCACCTTGGGGTTGGCCTTGTGGTAAGCGTAAAAAACAGACTCGAAAAACGGGTCGATCGAATTTGCGCCCGCTCCGTTCAGGGTGACCGAAGGGCTCGACGATGAGCTTTTCACCGCTGGGGCGAAGTGTGCCTGGGCGCTCGCGCCGGCGCCGCTCACCAGGGGCGAGAGCAACACGAACGCCGCCGCTAGAGCACGTTTGGACATGAGAGATCCTCCTGGTCAGGCCGCGTCATTGGCGATTGATTCCATCAAGTCAGTAGAACCTACTGTATCACTATTGACAATGCAAGTGTGCTCTTTGGGAGGGGTTTGCCGGAGATGCCGGGGCAGTGGCTAGGGCCTGGGGCCTCGCCAGGCCTCTCCGGACCTCGCCGGGGCCCCGGCCTCAGCAGATTGTGAAACCCGAGAGCCCTTCTGGCTCTTCGAACTGCTCTTCTACCCCGGTCACGCGCGCTGTGGGCGGCCCGTGCCTGCACCACTCGGCGACCTGGCGCACTGCTTCGTCCTCGCCTTCAGCGACGACTTCGACACGGCCGTCTGGCAGGTTGCAAGCCCAACCGGAGACTCCCCGCAAACGCGCCTCATCCGCGCACGCTCCGCGGAACCAGACGCCCTGAACCCGTCCCCTGACCCAGAGATGGCGACGGACCACGCGCGACAAACTACCGGCCCGCCCCGGCGCTCGCCTGAGCGCCATATTTGCACTGACAAGTAGCTGACGAGCAACCGGCTGCCGAGGTCCCGTTCGTGTACGCCGAACGGCGTATTCTCGGCTCAGGAGCTCCCTTTTGCGCACGGGGGGACTTCGTTGCTTTATGATCGTGGCCAACAGGCGGCCGGTGTATTGCCGACGATGATCGTGTGCCCCTCCTGGTAAGGCGATGTCAGCAGGGTGGTACGAGGTTGGCCGCTGCGGCGCCCTGTGGTTGTCAGCTCGATCACCGGCATCCCGTAGGCTGACCAACCGACCCGGCCGCCGGTGAGGCCGAGCAAGAGGCGGTGGAGGCGGTTCATGCCCTTCAAGACAAGGTCGGAGGGCACGCCAAGATGCTAGCGACGAGCCCTGGCGGTGGGATGAGGTGCGCGGCGACTTGGTCGAGGCTCCGCTCAGGCAAGGGCCCGTAATAACCCGCTCACGCAAGGGCCTGTGACAACATAGCCACGGTCAGCCAATCTTCCCCAATAGGCGTTCGGCCACCCGGTGCAGATCTGCCCAGTGCTGCTGACCGCCGCGGCGGTCCTGCTCCTCGTCGCCAGCTTCGATCGGGCCCGGGAAGCTAAGTGCCCAGGGCGGACCGCAGGCGAGCCAAGCGGTCCCGGTCGAGCGAGTACCACACCCACTTGCCGCGACGGTCGCCGTGCACCAGCCCGGCCTCGCCCAAGATCTTTAGGTGATGGGAAATGGTGGGCTGGGACTTGCCCACCGGCCCTACGAAATCGCACACGCACACTTCGCCCTCCGGCGCGGCGGCCAGGATCGACAGGATCCGAAGGCGTGCCGGGTCGGCGAGGGCGCTGAAACCCAGCGCCATGTCGGACGCCTCGTCCGCGTCAAGCGGGGCCGCGAGCACCGATGGGCAGCACAGGGCCTCGGCCACCTCGATCACTGCACCCTGTTTGGCCATCCTAAAGATGATCTCCTATTGACAACGTTCAATGTATCGAGCATGATAGATGCATTTATGATCGTAAATGCTACCAGGAGGTAGACGTGCCCCGAGTGCAACTGGCCTTGAACGTTTCTGACATCGACGCCGCGGTGGAGTTCTACTCCAAGCTGTTCGGCACCAAGCCGGCCAAACGTCAGCCCGGCTACGCCAACTTCGCCATCGCAGAGCCACCCCTAAAGCTCGTCCTCATCGAGGGCACCTCGGCACGGGGCGCCGGCGCCGCCGGCGCTTTGAACCACCTCGGCGTCGAAGTCGGGACGCCCCAAGAGGTCCAGGAGGCGGTTCGCCGCCTAGCGAGAGAAGGCCTTGCCCCTGAGGTGCAAGAGGCGACGACGTGCTGCTATGCGGTGCAGGACAAGGCTTGGGTTGCCGACCCCGACGGTGCTCCCTGGGAGCTCTACACCGTGCTCGCAGACGCGCCCGCATCGGCGCGCCTGGCTGGCGACGGCACTTGCTGCGCCAGCGGCGACGAGGTCGTCACGGTAGGTGCCGAGACCTCCTCCAGCTGCTGCTAGTCGCAGGACGAGGGCCTGTGGCCACCGAAGTCGTTAGTGACGAGGCGCCGCTCTGGCGCCGCCTGCTGGCTGAGCTGCTTGGGAGCGCCTTCCTGGGCGCAGTCGTGATCGGATCGGGCATCGCCGCCCAGCAGCTCTCGCCGGGCGCTGTCGGCCTCGAGCTGCTCGAGAACGCGGCGGCCACGGCAGCCGGGCTGTACGTCATCATCTTGATGTTCGGCCCGGTCTCGGGGGCGCACTTCAACCCCGTCGTGTCCTTCGTCGATGCCGCCTTCGGCGGGCTCAGCTGGCGCCAAGCATGGGCTTACCTACCCGCCCAGGTTGCCGGTTGCACAGGGGGCGCGATCGTCGCCAACTTGATGTTCTCCGAGGAGTGGGTGTCGATCTCGGCGCACCACCGGGCGACGCCGGCTCACTTCCTCTCCGAGGTGGCGGCCACCATGGGCCTGGTGCTGGTCATCTTCGCGCTGGCCCGGAGCGGGCGAGGCCATGCCGCGCCGGCGGCTGTCGGTGCCTACATCGGTGCCGCCTACCTCTTCACCAGTTCGACCAGCTTCGCCAACCCCGCCATCACCGTCGGGCGCATGTTCTCGAACACCTTCGCCGGGATCGCCCCGTCGTCGGTGCCGGCCTTCATCGGTGCTGAGCTCATCGGCGGCGCCGTCGCGTTCGTCGCCATCAAGGCGCTTTACCCGGCGGTCACACCGTCGGAGGCGGCTGAGGTCATCGTGCCTCACCATGCCCACGAGCCGGAGGGGGCCACGGGCGGCACGCGCAACGCCGAGGTCCGGCAACTGCCCAGGGGCCTGATCGCCTTGGACGGCGCAGCGAACGAGCACGCCCAAGGACCACGGCCAAACCAGCCCTCGCCACCCCGGCGGTGACGACCGGTACCAGACAGGAGCCAGATGCACATCATCGCCATCGGAGGTAGCGACGCCGGGATAAGTGCCGCGCTGCGGGCACGCGAGCTTGACGCCAGCACCGAGGTCACAGTCGTCGTCGCTGACGCCTACCCGAACTTCTCCATTTGTGGCATCCCCTACTACGTCTCGGGCGAGGTCACCCACTGGGGCAACCTGGCGCATAGGAGCGTCGCCGACCTGGAGGCGACCGGCATGGGCTTGCGCCTGGGCACGGTCGCTCGGCGCATCGATGTCGAAGGGCGCAAGCTCCTCGTCACCGATGCCAGGGGTGAGGAGGAGCTCCTGTCGTACGACGAGCTGGTCATCGGCACCGGCGCCGTGCCTGTGCGTCCCCCGGTCCAAGGCCTGGGCGGCCCCGAAGCGCTGGGCACTGCCGACGGGGTCCACTTGCTGCGCTCGATGGGCGACACCTTCGCCATCATGCGCACCCTCGAGGAGAAGTCCCCAGCCAGCGCCGTCATCGTGGGGGCGGGCTACATCGGCCTGGAGATGGCCGAGGCATTGGTCGCCCGAGGCATGGCTGTCGTCCAGATGGAACAGCTCCCCGAGGTGCTGCCGACGGTCGACCACGAGATCGGTGGGCTCGTACATGGCCAGCTCAGCGAGCACGGCGTTGAAGTCCTCACAGCCACGACGGTCCGCTCGTTCTCTCGAGCCCCCGGCCGCGAGCGGGGGAGCCTGCTCGTCCAGGCGAGCACAACCGACGGTCAAGATGTCGCCCGCGCCGTCGACATGGTGCTGGTCGTCGTCGGAGTCAGGCCTGACACCGACCTGGCTGCCTCCGCAGGCGCGTCCCTGGGGCCGCGCGGCGCCATCGCCGTTGACCGGCACATGCGGACCAACCTCCCCCACGTCTACGCCGCGGGCGACTGTGCCACCACCTACCACCGGCTCCTCGGCACCACTTACCTCCCCCTCGGCACCACCGCCCACAAGCAGGGCCGCGTGGCGGGCGAGAACGCCCTCGGGGGCAACCGGGAGTTCACGGGCAGCCTCGGGACCCAGGTGGTCAAGGTCTTCGACCACGCCGTCGCCCGCACGGGGCTGCGCGACCACGAGGCCGCGGCGGCCAATTACCAACCGTTGACCGTGGGGAGCGAGGCGGACGACCACAAGGCCTACTACCCAGGCAGCCACCGCGTCCATATGCGCTACACGGCCGACAGGCAGACAGGCATGCTTCTCGGAGCGCAGTTGTTCGGCCACCGCCACGGGGAAATTGCCAAGCGCGTCGACGTCGTCGCCACTGCGATCTTCAACGAGATGAACGTCGAGGCCATGAGCGACCTCGACCTGTCCTATACCCCACCGCTCGGGAGCCCTTGGGACGCCGTGCAGGCAGGGGCGCAGGCGTGGGTGAGAGCCAACCTCGCACCGGCGCGAAAGAACGGAGAGTCGCGATGGCCAATCCCGTGACAATCACCGAAGGGGCGGCCGACGTGGGCAGTCACATGTGGTGGTCACGAAGGGGTGGGCGGTACGAGCGCCCGATCGTCCCCAGCAGGCGATATGAGGACTGGGAACGGGAGGGCCCCTCGGGCAGGTCCGCGTGGCAGGGGGCGAGAGCGCCTGCCACCGGCGGCCGAGCTGGTGATGGGCAACGTGGGCACGGAGGCTTTGCCGGCACCCCCGCCCCGGGGCTACCAGCCGGCGCGCCCGGCGGGAGGCCCGCTGACAAAGTGGCGCGACACCAAACAAGAGCACCCTGTAAAAGGGGGCTGAAAGGACAGGCAATGACGACGTCTGAGACAAACGCCGATGAGCTGCGCGAGAGCGTCCGGAGGCACTATGCAGGATCGGCCTTGGCCGTAGTGAGGGCGGAGGCCCCCTGCTGCGGGGGCGAGGCCGCGGGCTGCGGGGCCTTCGCTAACGAAGGCGGGGCCGCGTTCTACGACGCCCTCCAACGCGATGTGCTCCCCGACGCGGCCGTGCTGGCGTCGCTCGGCTGTGGTAACCCGACCGCGGTTGCCGAACTGCGGGAGGGCGAGACGGTACTCGACCTGGGGTCGGGCGGTGGCATCGACGTCCTGTTGTCCGCCCGCCGGGTCGGGCCCACGGGCAAGGCCTATGGGCTCGACATGACCGATGAGATGCTGGGCCTGGCCCGGGACAACGCGGCCAAAGCGGGAGCGGCGAACGTGGAGTTCCTAAAGGGCGTGATCGAGGACATCCCCTTGCCGGACAGCTCGGTTGATGTCGTGATCTCCAATTGCGTCATCAACCTGTCCACCGACAAGACAAGGGTCTTCGCCGAGGTGGCACGAGTGCTCCGGCCGGGCGGGCGCCTGGGCGTCAGCGACATCGTCGCTGAGGACCGCCTCTCCCCCGCCGAGCGTGCGGAACGAGGTTCCTACGTCGGCTGCGTCGCCGGAGCGCTGTCGCGGGGCGAGTACGTCGCCGGCCTCGAGGCAGCCGGCCTCGAAGAGATCTCGCTCCGGTTCACCCACGAGTTCTCAGACGGCATGCACGCCGCCATAGTGCAAGCGAAAAAGCCCGCCAGGCTCGCCGAGGGCGATGGGCCAGGAGCGAAGGCCGGTTCTCGGTGACCTTCCTGGGCGCGGCTGACCGAGATCGGTGAGCTTCGCTCGGAGCACCGGCCCGTCGTGGCCCGCACTTCTAGAAAGGGAGCGGAGAGCGCGAGAACCGTAGTTTGGCACGGCTCTACGATCCCGGAGTTGGCGCGCGGAGGGCGAGCGAGAAGGATCGTTAGGTAGTGCACAGGAAAGCGCTCTGTCGCGATCCGTCAGGCGGGGCCTGCTTTGCCAAATGCCAGATCCATCGCCTCGTCCGAGCTGAGGCCCTTGCCCTCAGAATAACTCCGTCGGAACTCGTCCTCCGCCAGGTGAACGCGTACCTGGTCGATGCTGGTTTGGCGGTAAACAACCTCAGGGACTTGCCACGTTTCGCCTGTAACGTCAAAAAAAGCCTGTGCCACACCGTGGAGCACAGCTGCTCGGCGCCAGTCGCGGAGGTCCCCAGAAATACAGGCGAGACCGAGGGTGCAATAAGCGGCACATGCATGGTCCCCGCTCCGACGGCTCGCGCGCAGGGCGTCTTCGAACATGGCGCGGGCGCCTTCACTGTCGCCTCCTTCGCGTCGCACCCAACCGAGGCCCTCCGTGGCGGCCTCGTAATGTCGCCCAATGGTTTGCGACGCCCGAATGGACGCCTCAAAATGGCAGCGGGCGCTGGGTACGTTCCCCGCCGCAAGTGCGAAACAGCCAGCATTGTTGTGCAGGAGCGCAGTCAAGAACGTGTTGTCGTGGCGCTCTACGCACGATATAGCTTCGCTGTAGAGGTCTTCGGTGCGGTCCGGGTTGGTGGCCTGGGTGCAGAGAAGGTAGCAATTTATGCTCTCAGCCAATAAGAGATCGTCCCCAAGTCCCCTGGCGCGCTCGACAGACTCCTCACCGAACGGGATGCCCCTCCCGAAATCGCCTGCGAACGAGCAAGCGGCAGCAAGTTCAGCGAGGGACTCGGCGAGCAACGGGCCCTCACCGAGCTGGCGAGCGATCTTCACCGCTTGCTCGGCGAACTGAACGGACCGCCGCACATCGACGTAACGGGCCATCAATGTAGCTGTCACGAGAGACCTGGCCAGCAGCTTGGGGAAAGCGAGCGCCTCGGGCCGTTCGAGCATCGGCACCAGCAACCCGAAAGCTTCTTGCCGTCGAGAAGACGCCCACCAGTAGTACTTGAGGGCGATGGCGAAACGCAGGGCTAGTTCGGTCTTGTTAGGGTCGTCCGCCGCGTGCTCGATGGCGCGCCGCAAGTTGGAATTCTCGGCTTCGAGCCGCGTGAACCACCGACCCTGGTTAGGGCCGCTCAGTTCTCGTGCGGCCGTTTCGGCGACCGCCAGGAAATGCTCACAGTGGGAATCCGCGACGAGGGCCACCTGCTCAGCGTCCGCCTCGACGAAGCGCTCGGCGGCGAACTGCCGGATGGTTTCCAGGAGGCGGTACCGGAAACCTCCCCCAAAAGGCTCGGCCACCACCAGGCTCTTGTCCACAAGCGACCCGAGGATGTCAGTGACATCGAAGTTCTCTATCTCACCGAAGGCGCACACTGCCCCTGCGGCATCGAGGTCGAAACCATCTGAGAACACCGCAAGGCGTCTCAGCAGGGAGCGCTCCGGGTCGTTGAGGAGGGAGTAGGACCAGTCCACGGTTGCTTGCAGGGTCTGCTGGCGCTCGAGCGCGCTGCGGCTGCCACCGGTAAGGAGGCGAAAGCGTTGGTCCAACAGGCCGTGGAGGTCGCGCAGGGACAGTGAACGCAGCCGGGCGGCCGCCAGCTCGATAGCAAGCGGCATCCCGTCCAGTCGCCGACACGTCGACACGACCAGGTCGCTGGTCTCCTTGTCGGCCGCCAACCCCACACCTTGTGATCGCGCCCGCTCCACGAACATAGCGACCGCGTCCGAACCCTCCAGAGCGGGCATCCCGCCGTCGTCGCTGGCCGGGAGCGACAAGGACGGCACCCGGTAGATCGTCTCCCCGCCAATGCCCAGGGGTTCGCGGCTCGTGGTCAGCAGGTGGGCCCCAGGACAGCGGCGCAGTACGGCGTCGGCCAGCTTGGCGCACGCCCCGATCAGGTGCTCGCAGTTGTCGAGCACGATGAGCATGCGTTGCGGCGCGAGGGCGTCGATGAGGCTCTCGAGCGCGGGCCGACCGGCCTGGCTGGTTATCCCCAGTGCCTGGGCCACGGCCAGGGGCACGGCGCCTTCATCTAAGACTGGTGCCAGCTCCACTAACCACACGCCGTCACCGGACCCGTCCAAAAGCTCAGCGGCCACTTGGAGCGCTAGCCGCGTCTTACCCGAACCCCCTGCCCCGGTCAGGGTGACCAGCCGAGAAGACTCGACCAGGGGCCGGAGCTCTGATAGCTCGCGCTCGCGCCCGATGAAGGCCGACAACTGTGCGGGCAGGTTGTTAGGCAACGCCGGGTTGTCGAGCGATCGGAGCAAGGGAAAATCTGCCTTCAGCCCGTCCGCTTGGACCTGGAAGATGTGCTCTGGACGGCCGAGGTCCTTCAGGCGGTGAAAACCAAGGTCTCGCAGCGTCGCCCTCTCGGGCAATGCACCCTCCACGAGCGCGGCGGCCGCGGCCGAAAGTACCACCTGGCCGCCGTGCGCCACTGCCGCCACTCGGGCCGCGCGGTGGACCTCGAGGCCCACAAAGTCTCCTAAGGCCGTCTCCGAGGCCTCGCCGACGTGCACGCCCATTCGAACGCGCAACCCATCGTTTTCCGGCCAATCGTGGGTGGCGAGGGAACGCTGCATCTCGACAACCGCCGCCACGCAGGCGCGCGGCGAAGAGAACACGGCGAAGAGACTGTCACCCGCAGTGCCAACCTCCCTTCCCCCGTAGGCAGCGAGCCCCGACCGAAGGATCTCATTATGGTCAGCGAGCAAACCCGAGTACACTTCGTCGCCGACGCGCTGCAAGAGCGCCGTGGAGCCTTCGATGTCCGTGAAAAGGAAGGCGAGCGTCTCCGTGCCAAAAGGCTACGGCATCGTCGAGCGCCCCGGCTGCGTGCGAGGGGTACGGGCCACCGGTAAGTTTCGGTGCCGCCTCCGTCCGACCCTACTAGGAGCTCGCCTGATGCCCCACTTCGACGAACCGGAGGCCGGGGCACCGCAGTGACGAGACCAAGCGGTCCACAACTTTTGGCCATTCCACGGGTAGTCCCATTATGGGCCTAAGCGCAGATCGGACCTTTTTAGCCGAGCCGCGCACAGCGATCACGCTGCCCCCATGCCCGGCAGCGGCCACGGGCATGCGACCATAACTGACCTCGCTGAGCTACCCGAGCCAGTATTCGTTCCTGAGCACGAAGAAGGAACCGCGAATGGTCCCAGCCAGCTTCGACTTCTGCCGCGCGAACTTGAACCGCGAGGCAAGCTCGGCAGGAACTTCCATCCCTTCCGAGAGCTTGAAGCCGACCGCCCGCTTCTTGGGGTCATCGACCGCGTACATCACATTGACCGACAGACCGCTCTCGTAGAAGACGTAAGCCATCCGGATGTTCTCGACTTCGAAGGCCGTAGCCTCAAGAGGCCGAGACGAGATGACGATGTCACGTTCCTCCTTGAGGACGCGGCGCACCCAGTCGATGGTCGTCTTGGCGTTACTCGCAGGCTCCACCGTGAACACATGGTCATATTTGTTCTTGAAGTAACGGGCTTCGTTTGCCCGCAGGCCAGCGAGCGCGACCGCGACAGGCGACGACTCCAGACCGACGGTCGAAACGGTGTCAAAATCCACGGTATAAGTCATGACGCCTCCCGGGGACGCCAAGGGTGGGGCCCCTCGACCTCGACAAGAGGCTACCTCTGGCCCCAAGGTCAAGTGCCCGTCACACTAACGACCCTTGGCGGACGCGGATCTCCTACCGGGCGTTTTCCCAGGTGAACCGTGTAAGGTTACCCGGCGACAGAGCTAGTTAACGCCAACGCCTATTTGCGCCGCAGTTAGCGAGTGCGAGTTGGTGACGGACGCGCCCTGGCAGTCGACCAAAACTCGATGCAGGACCATCTCGGTGCTCAGCGCTGCAGCGCACCGACTCGTGCCGTCTTCGTCCCGGCCAGGATCATGTCGCGCCCGGGCGTGGACTCCACGACGAGCGAGCACGTGGGGCGCGCCCTACACTACGAACATCACCGCGGCCACAGCTTGGGAGGCAACGTGATCCGAGCCCACTGGCGGCGAGCGGCGGTGATGGTCGCTATGAGCGCTAGTTCTGCGGTGTTCCTTGCGTACATCAGCCCCGCCAATGCCAGCACGACCACCTACAAGGCTGGCAGCGTTCGATTCCAGGCCTCTTTCCCGTCCCGCGTGACGACCACGCCCGTGCCAAAGGCAGAGCTCGCAAAAGCGTTCTCGGGCGTGCGCGGCGTTACAGCCGCGACAGTGTTCTCGGCTGGCGTCAATGCGAACGAGCTCTTCTCCAGTTCGGCTGTACCGGAGCCGGACGCGTTCGAGGTGACTGTGATCACTTTCAGCTCCACGTCAGCCTCGAACAACCTCTTTCAGGGCTATGCGTCCGCGCCTGGCGCCGAGAAAGAAACAGTCGACGGCCGACGAGCCTACGACGCCATCGGCAACGCCGCGAAGCTCAACAGCGGCACTACCGTGCCGGACAAGAACGCGACGCAGGGAGATCTCGCGGTGCTGGACGGAAAAAGCATCCTGGTGGCCTTGGTGGAGACCAAAAAGACTTCCGCAACGAAGTCCTTCCTCCTCTCAGTGAAGATCCTGTCCTAATTGGCTTAGGGGCAGCCGTTCGAGGTGGCACCGAGATCACGTTCATCGGCGTCGCCCACCCAGTGCAGCGTGACTGTGCTGTGGTCCAACACGAGGTGCAACCTCGTGGCTGGTCTGATGGGGATCCGGAGCAGTCTCACTAGGGCAAGAAGGGCTTCGCGTTCCTTGCCAAAACCTGTGCCACCTGTCGGCCGGTCTCTACTCAGAAGGCGAGCCTAATAGGTGTACCGAACACCTGCTCGCTCTTTGGGTGCACCAAATGACTGATCGTCCTCTGTCCTTCCAAGGTGGCCATCCTCGACAGCGTCACCAGGCCCAGGGGGCGGCCACGGGTTGGGCACCTGACATCAGCCTGGCCGAGATGCGCTCCAACCTCGCTTGGAACGGCCCCGAGCTCTACGTAGGCGCTGACAGCCGCGGCCTCGTCTGGGCCGGTCCCCAGCAAGCGCTCTTGGCGCTTGGCCCACCCCGCTCGGGCAAGACCTCAGCAATTGTCCTTCCCAACGTGCTTGCTGCTCCCGGGCCCCTCGTCGTCACTTCCACCAAACGGGACGTGCTCGACTGGACCCTTCCCAGCAGGGCTCAGCTCGGCCGCTGCTGGATCCTGGACCCGAGCGGCTCGATGACGGCACCGCCGGGGGCAACGGCGCTCAGGTGGTCTCCGGTGGAGGCGTCGCTGTCCTGGGAGGAGGCACTGGCCAGTGCAAGGGTGATGGTGGCAACAGCGCGACCCCATGGCTCCTACGGCGAAAGCGCTCACTGGACCGAGAGGGCCGAGGCCCTCCTCGCTCCGATGTTCCATGCCGCAGCAGGAGCAGGAGGGGACATGTCCCAGGTCTTGTCCTGGGTGCTGCGTCACGACCTCAATACCCCCATGGCCGAGCTTGCGCACCACGGGGGGCCTGCGGCCCAGCTCGCAGTTGAGGTCCTTGCCGGGATTGCCGACACCGAGGAACGCGAACGGAGCGGCATCCTTTCCACGGCTGCCGGCGCCCTCGCTGCCTACCGCTCTCAAAGGGCGCTCCAGATGGCGCAAGGCCCCAACTTCGACCCCAGCCGCTTCCCCGCCACCTCAGACACCGTCTATATCTGCGCGCCGGCGCGCTACCAGGCGCTCGTAGCCCCCGTCGTAGTGGCCTTCTTGGAGCAAGTGCGGGCTGCGACTTACCGCGCGGCAGCCAACGGGTGCCTTCGGCTCCCGGTGTCTTTCGTGCTCGACGAAGTCGCTAACGTTGCCCCGCTCCCGGACCTGCCGGCAATGGTGAGCGAAGGGGGCGGCCAGGGCCTCTTAACGATGGCCTGCCTCCAGGACCTCTCCCAGGCACGGGGCCGCTGGGGGCAAGCGGCGGACGGCTTTTTCTCTCTCTTCGGGACCAAGGTGCTCCTGGGCGGGATCGGCGACATGAAGACCCTCGAGGCGGTCTCCCGCCTGGCTGGCCAGGTCGACGTGCCGGTGCGCTCGGTCAACCGTTCGGCTTGGTGGAGCGGGCGACCTTCGGCTTCGACGACCTACTCCTGGCGCCGCCAGGCGCGCCTACCGGTGGACCAAGCACATAGCTTGCCCGCCGGGTCGGCCCTCGTCATTGCCGGCGCAAGGCCACCGCGCCCGGTCGCTCTCACGCCCTGGTGGGGCTACCGCCCCTTTTCGGATGCCCGCCTCGCCCCTGCTCCAAGCGTTTGGCCCCTGCCAAGCGGGTGCGAAGTGGCCGAGCGGGCCCAAAAGGAGCGGGAGGCCCAGGCTCTGGCGGCTCTCGGCTCACACGTGCCGCCACCCAGAGCGGCTGCGACAGCACCTGGGCAGGTTGGGCCGCCGGTCAAGTGGCAACGCGTCCCCGGGCAACGCCGGCTCCACCCTCCCCCGCCTCAGCTGTAAGCGGAGCGAGGCCCCAGCAGACCTCATCTCAGAGCGGAGGGAGGTGGTGAGGCCGGTTTGAGCCACTGTGGGCCATCTGCGCCTGCGACGGCGTTAGCTGGAAGCGGGTTTGAAGACCGTGATTTCGGTGCACGGATGACATCTGAGATCCGAGCTTTCGAGCGCTTCCACGGGTCCTCCGAGAGAGGCCGCCCGAACCGACCGAAAGGTTCCGTCCTCCCGCCGTCCACATTGAATAGCCGCCACAGGTGTGCACGGTCGAGAGCCTCACGTAATCACCAGCTAAGGCCTAGCGACCCTCTGGTAACACGACCAGGCTCCCCGAGATGGTCAATCCCGTGCACAAGTGGCTCTGTGGTATGGTAGTTGGTATGGCAACAAGGAAGGTCACGGTAACGCTCGACGAGAACCAGTTACAACGGGTACGCACTCTGGTGGACGAGGGGGCCGCGTCGAGCGTTTCGGGGTTCGTTCAGCATGCGGTCGGCGTTGCCCTCGACGATCTTGCTGGCTGGGGCGCGATGCTGGCCGACGCGCTGCGAGAGACCGGGGGCGAACTATCACGCGAAGAACGAGTTTGGGCTGACACGGTGCTCGGGATCAAGGAGCGCTCGACGAACACGGCTGCCTAGTGGCAGGGATCACGATGGACACCGGCGGCCTGATCGCTGTTGACCGTGCAGATCGCCGAGTCCTTGTGTTGCTCGCCCGTGCCCGAGAGAAAGGTGCCCGTGTGACCGTGCCTGCCACTGCACTTGCGCAGGCAATGCGTCAACCCGAGCGGCAGGCCCGACTGTCGCGGCTGGTCCGCCAGCCAGGCACGGACGTTGTTGCCCTCGACCGTGTTGAGGCCACCTACGTCGGTCGGCTGCTGGCCGCGAGCCGCACCACCGACATTGTGGACGCACACGTGGTGATATGCGCGAGACGGACCGCGGAGCAGGTAGTCACTTCCAATCCCGATGACCTCAGGGCGCTCGACCCGACCATCCGACTGGTGGTGGTCTGAGCGTCGGAGGTTGACGAGGGGGTACAAACAAATCTTTGGGCCAGGGCCTCTTAACGATGGCCTGCCTCCAGGACCTCTCCCAGGTACGGGGCCGCCGGGGGCAAGCGGCGGACGGCTTTTTCTCTCTCTTTGGGACCAAGGTGCTCCTGGGCGGGATCGGCGACATGAAGACCCTCGAGGCGGTCTCCCGCCTGGCTGGCCAGGTCGACGTGCCGGTGCGCTCGGTCAACCGTTCGGCTTGCTGGAGCGGGGCCCAAGCAGACCTCATCTCTGAGCCGGCTCGGCTCGCCACGATGGGGGAACCAGGCTGTTGAGCGCAGCGCACTGAACATCTCTGATGGCTCTTCGGGGCGCCTTACTGTAATCTCCACCTCCAATGGGAGCAGGCCTGCTGGCCTCCAGGTTGGTCTTGGCCCTGGTGTTCTTGGTCGCGGGCGCCGCCAAGGCCTTCGATTTCTCCGGCGCTCGTCAGGCTGTAGCGAGCTTCGCTGTGCCACCCCGGCTGAGCGGGCCCGTGGCTAGGGCCATGCCGCTGGCCGAGGTCGCTGTGGCGGTAGCGCTAGTACCGGTGGCGTCGGCACCGTACGCGGCTATCGGGGCTTGCCTCTTGCTCTTGGGCTTCATAGCCGCCATCGGGAACGCCATGGCTCACGGCAGAGCACCGGAGTGCCACTGCTTCGGCCAAGTCCACAGCGCTCCCGTTGGTTGGAACACATTGGCCCGCAACAGCGTCTTGTTGGCTTTGGCCGGTTTTGTAGCCATCGCTGGCCGGGGCGATGGCGGCACATCGGCCACGCACTGGCTGACCAAGCTCTCGGCCCCCTGGTTGGTCGCGGTCGCGGCCGGGGCGTTGGTTTTAGGCCTTGTCAGCTTCCAGGTGTGGTTCTCCCTGCAGCTCCTGGCACAAAACGGCCGCACGCTCGGGCGGCTTGAGGCTCTCGAAGCTGCCTTCGCCGACCTCGCCGGGCGGCCTTTAGGCGCAAGCATGCCGGTGACAGCACCCCTCGGCGCCGGGCTGGCCGCCGGCGGGCTCCGGGTGGGCTCGGCTGCACCCGGGTTTAGCTTGACCGCCCTCGACGGCGAGGAACACTCGCTCAGCTCGCTGCTCGCGGCGGGGAGGCCCCTCCTATTGATCTTTACCGACTCTGGATGTGGGCCGTGCGAAGCGCTCCTGCCCGAAGTGGCGCGCTGGCAACGCCGGTACTCGCGGCGGCTCACCATTGCCCTTGTCGCCGGCGGCGACGGGCAGCGCAGCCGGGACAAGGCCGAGCGCCACCACCTGGAGCCGGTGCTGCTCCAACCGGGGCGGGAAGTCGCTGATGCTTATAGGGCACGCGGGACGCCCACAGCTGTCGTCGTCGGCGTGGACGGGCTCATAGCGAGCCCGGTCGTGGGCGGCGCCGAGGCGATCGCCACGCTTGTCGACCAGGCGGCGCGGGTGGTCCTGCCGGTCGAGGTCGCGCGGTCCGAGAACGGGCACCGAAACGGCCACGCAACCCCGTCGGTCGACGATAGCGGGGTCGGCCAGCGGGTACCCGCGCTGAGCCTCACAGACCTCGACGGAAGCGACGTGGCGCTGGTCGAGGTAGTGGGGGAACGGGCAGTGGTACTTTTCTGGAACCCCGGGTGCGGGTTCTGCCAGCGGATGTTGCCCGAACTGAAAGCCCTCGAGCTCGCCCCACCCCCCGGGGCGCCGAAGGTCCTCGTACTGAGCGCGGGTGACCCGGAGGAGGCACGCCAACAGGGGCTGCGCTCGACGGTATTGGTAGATACCGGGTCGGCCGCGGCGCACGCGCTCGGGGCCGGCGGCACCCCGATGGCGGTCCTTGTCGAAGGTGGCCGGGTCGCATCGACCGTCGCCGCTGGGGCCCAGGCCGTCTTCGAGCTGGTCCACGCTGCGGCCCAGCAGACGCAGCGAGCTCCCGAAGAAAGCCCGCTCGAGCGGTGAGCCACTGGCTCGACGACAGCGCTCAGGGCCTGGCAGATGGCCGCTTCAGCCGGCGCCAGGTGCTCAACCGCGGCGTGGTGGCGCTCGCCGGTGCCCTGGCCGCCTCGTTCATGCCTTTGCGGCGGCGCGTCCTCATACCCGCCGTCAAGACCTGCGGTGACCAGCACGTCCCCCAGAACTGGAAGTGCTGCGGCTCGGGTGGCAACCAGGTCGGGTACGACCCGCGAACCCATGAGTGCTGCGACCAGCGTCCCGCAGGCGACTTGAACGGCGCCGCGAACACCGTCTGCAGCCTCGACGAGGGGGGCTGTTGCGGCCTGCAATGCGAAAAGGACGTCTGCACGGGCAGCAACATGGCTTGCTGCTCGGATTTGGAGGCACCCGTCCGCTCGACGTGTTACGACTTCGAGACGCACACCTGCTGCGGGAACGGCGAGGCTTGCCCCCGCGAGGACGGCTGCTGTGGATATGGGCCCCTAGGTGGGCCAGGCGCGATCAGCTCAGCGACGTGCACGTCCAAGTACTGCAAGACCCCAGGGAACAAATGCTGCCACTCCGACAAAAGTGGCGACTTCTGTTACGACCCGACGACGCACTTTTGCTGTCCGTACCCCAATGAGCACCCGTGCCGCAAGGGCCAGACGTGTTGCGACGTCGACGGTTGTTGCGACACCTTGACCGAGGATTGTTGCGGTGGGAAATGCGTGCCGAAGGGGACCTGCCGGCGCCCGCCGTGCAACCCGGATGTGAAGGGGTACGCACCATGCCCCAATGAGGCCCCTTATTGCTGCAAGAACGTTGGCAACCCCAAAGATCCGGGCACTTGTTTCCCACCCACTCAGACATGCTGCTACGACAAATACCCAACGACCAAGGCATATGTCTGCCCCGAATCGAAGCCCTGTAATATATGCGGGGACGGTTACGCTGTTTGTTGTTGGGGCCTAAACGATGGCCCCGCTCCTTGTTGCACAGGTTAAACGGCGGAGGGGTCGTCGGCGCTACGCCGGGCCCCTTGCATAGTCGACTTATGCCGAGATGGCGATTACGCCGAGGGCAGCCGTGCGCGGCCGTGGTGCGGCGCTTGGCTCCCGTAGCCCGAGAGGTTGGGTGGACTTCTAGCTCACCCCCCTGAGCCTTGCCGGCCGCGGCGACGGCCGAAGGCCGAAGCCAGAAGCTTTCGAGTGACCGAGCGTGCTCAACGTCGGTTCACGACAGGGTGGTCGCCCAGGCTGCACCCGTAGCGGCGTCGCACCCGTTGGCTCCTATTACTACCGCAGTACCAGACACTGCTAAGGCGGTCCCGAAGTAGCTGCCGGGAGCCGTGGGCCCCACGAGCTCGGCGGCGGGGTACCAGCCCCTACCGGCCTGGCTGAACAAGTAGGCCCGGCCGGCGTCGGCCCCAGGCGCACCGACGACGACAAGCCCCGTCCCCACAGCCACGCTCCAGCCGAACTTGTCTCCCATTTGAGTGCCTCGGCTGGTGAGCTCGGCGGTCTGGTGCCATTCGCCCTTGGAAGCGCTGAACACGTAGGCCGTGCCGGCGCGGTGCCAGGGAGCCCCGACAAGGACTTGGCCGCCTGATCCCGCGACAGAGAAACCGAAGTTGTCGCCGGCCTGGGTGTCCCGGCCTGCCAGCTCGGCGGTCTGGCCCCATCGGCCCGCAGCCGCACTGAACACGTAGGCCCGCCCGGCGCCCTGCAGCCCCTGTGGGCGCCGTGGGCGGACACTGCCATGGAGGCCTTCCTGCGGGTGAAGAGGCTCGATGACTGCCGCACCTTGGTCGACCACCTGGAGCAGGTGTCCTCCGGGTGGACCTGCCGATGGCCCCGCTCGGTGGCAGCCAGCGGGAGAGCAGGGGTCGCCGAGGCCTTAGGCGACTTGGCCGAGGCGGAACGCCAGCACCGCCGGGCTGTCGAGCTGCTGGAGGATATCGACCTCGCACCGCGTCGGGCTCGGGCGCTGATCTACTACGGGCGCTTCCTTCGTCGCAGCGGCCGAGCCGTGCTCGCCCGGGCGCCCTTGGCACGAGCGCTCGAAGAGTGCGAGGCCTGCGGCGCAACGCGCCTGGCCTGGCAAGCCAGGGGGGAGCTCGAGGCCAGCGGGGGCCGGCGTCGACGAGTGAGCTCGGTGTGGTTGAGCCCCCGTGAGCTGCGCGTCGCCCAGCTCGCCGCTCAAGGCGCCACGAACGCCGAAATAGCCTCCCCCCTGTTCATTTCGGCCAAGACGGTTGAGCACCACCTGACATCTGTCTACGCCAAGCTTGGCGTGCGGTCGCGCCGAGAGCTCAGGGGCCACTTTCAGCTAGCCGACGAGAAGCGGCGCCAGGACCAACAACCGGGAGCGGCGCCCCCGGTGGCCGGCGCAACCGAGCTTTCGTGGGCGAGGACGACCGAGGACCCTCAACCTCTGGCCTGAACGAGGCTCTTGAGCAACCGGGCACGAGGTAGGTGGCCTGAACAGCTAAATGTCGTCGTCCTGGCGATGAGTGGGCGAGCGCCAAAATACTCAGCCGCCAGGCTCGGCGAGATGAGAGGCCTCGAGGCGGTCTCCCGCCTTGCCGGACAAGTGTGGGCTGACACGGCGCTCGGGGTCAAGGAGCGCTCGACGAACACGGCCGCCTAACAGTACGTCAGCCCGATCGCCAGGCCCGACTGTCACGGCTGGTCCGCCAGCCAGGCACGGACGACATTGTGGACGCACACGTCGTGATATGCGCGAGACGGACCGCTGAGCAGGTAGACACTGCGAAGGTTGAAGACCTGTCGGGAGGTCAAGTTTCCCGGCTGCGGGTGGACGCGGGAGCTCCATAGGGCACAGAGAAATCTCTGCGGGCGAACTGCCAAGCGCATGCGCACCTTGAAGGCGTGGCATAGACAACGTGGCGTGCCTCCAGTGGGTCGGCTAACCAAATAATGTTTGTTCCTGTTACAACAAAGGAAAGGGGGCACCCAACATGCCGTCCACGACCGCCGCGAAGGCCTCGAGCAGCCGGAGAGGTCGAGGCACGACGGCCCGGGTCGCCGTAGCTGCCACCCTCGGGGCTTTCTTGGCCACGCTGGGCTCCCCTGTCCGCCTGGCGGCCTACGCCGTGACCAGCCACCCGGCGGGGGCGGCCCGGGTGCGGGAGCCCACGAGGCCGGCGCCGCAGCCTTCCCTGGGCGAGACCTCTTGCCTGCCGAGCAGCCGCACACCGACGCACGCCACCATCGTCTCGCCCCACCCCGTCAAGGCGCTCCCGGTCGGGGAGGCCAAGAGCCTCCAGTCCTACATCGGCGGCACCTACTCGGGCTATTGGCACATCCTCGACGGCGCGCTCGAGGGGTCCTTCGGCGCTCTCGCTCTTTCCATGAAGTTCCAGGCGCCGAGCTCGGTCACGGTCGGCTTCGCCCTTGGTTGGAACCTCGCCAATGGCATGGTGGGCGGGTCCTCGGCCTATTGCGACGTGAGCGACAGCACCCTCGACCTCCACGAGGTGCTCGGCCGGCAGTTCAGCGGGGCGCTGCCAGACCTCGGCGATATCTCCTACAGCTTCTCAGGCACGATCCCTTACCAGGTCAGTATCGAGATCACCAGGCTCGCCTTGCACCCTCTACGTTCGCAGCTGAGCGCCGACCACGCAGTTGTCTCGATCCTCGGCACGCCTGCGTTCTCCCAGGTCCGGGAGATGAACACGATCGCCACCTTCGAGACGAGCAACAACCCCGCTGACGACACCTTGACCGGGACGTTCAACTTTGTCACGACCGGTCACGGCACGGTGCCGGCGTCTTATGAGCTGACCCGGTCCTGACCCGGGGCGCCGGACGACGCCACGGGCTCGGTGGCACGCGGACGCCTTGTTCCCCGGCCAAGACCTTCTCGCAGGCGCAACGTCTCGGCCCAGAACAGGCACAGCCAAGCGACGAGCCAGCAGGCGGCGACGTAGCCGAGCGGCTTGGCGAGGGACGCCGCTGTCAAACCGGCTGTAGGCAAGTAAACCGCGCCCTTTATGAGGGCGCGGTTGGCGAAGAAGACGGGCAGGGCCGCCAGGGACGCGAGCACCAAGGCGAGGAGGTCGACAGCCAGCCGTTCGGCCCGGACGTGGCGCCGCAGAAAAGCCGGCGTGGCGCCGAAGCGCCGGAGCAGCTCCAGGGCTGGGCGCCGCTCGGCGGTGGCCTGCACGCTTGCGAGCAAGAGACCTATCACGCCCGTCCCCACCACGGCCCAAGAAACCGCGGCCATGGCCGACACCAGCCCGGTGAGAACGCGGTTAGAAGCTTCAGCCAGGGCGGGCCCGCTGCCAACGAAATAGGCGGTCGGCGGCTCTTCGCCTCGGACGCCGGCCCGTAAGGAGCTGTCGACTTCGTTGGTCACGGTCCGGGCCCTGGCCCCGGCGGCAAGCAGGAGCTCAAAGCGGGAGACGTCGTTCCCGCCGGACCAGGCGTCATAAACCTTCCGGGAGACAGCGACCTCGGCCACGGGGAGCTCGACAATCGCGGCGACAGGCAATTGGTGGCGGCCATAACCGGCTGCGAAAGAAAAGGGGACACCTTCATGGAGGCCCAGCTCGTGGGCAAGCAAGCCCGAAATGACGACCGCCCGACCCTGGCCCACAAGCAGGCGCGCCCGCGATGGTGCAAGGTGCAAGAGAGGGTCACGCGAATTCTCGTCGAGCGCCTCTAGCTCGTAGTCGCCTCGGGGCGAGGCCACCGAGATGACCTCGTCGGCGACGACGGAGCGCACCCCCCGGACCCGTAGCAGGGCGCCCCACGACGCCGGCAGGGACGCCACCGCTGGCTCGCTGCCGAGGGGGACGTCCTGGACGACGAGGCCGACGGTGCGCCATGGCTGGGCCAAGGTCGTTGCCGCCGCGCTGAGCTGCCCCGTCAAGCCCGTCGTTGTAAGCACGAGCACCGCGGGGGCGAGGATTGCCACTACCAGGCGCCGCAAACCTGGCCCTGAACGTGCCACCAGCAGGCGCCCTACGACGGGCTGTTCCCTCTTCCCCACCACCCGCAGGAGCCAGGCAACGCTGGACGCCAGCACGCCACCGCGGGCCGGGCCGCGCCGCCGGGCCGCGGGTGTGCGGGCCGCGAACACCTGAGCGGCCCCGACGCCGATCACCATCCCCTCTCCTACGACCGTGGCCACGAGCGCAGCACGACCGCTGGCGCCGGAGGCGAAGGAGGAACTGAACCGCCCGAGCACTGATGGCGGCAGGGCACCGACCACCCGCGCAACCAGCCAGTGCCCGAGCACCCACCCCACGCCCACTCCCACCTCGCAGATCAGGAGCACGGCGGCGACGTCGACAACGACGACGCTCATGCCCGGCGCCCCCAGCCGCCTCAGCAGGGTGAGCCGGGAACGTCGCTCCGCCACGACGAGCGCCGTCGATGATCCCACCGCGACCGCCGCCGCACCAAGAGCTACGGCGAGGCTCAAAACAGCGGCGCGCGCCACCCCGTGCACATAGGCCCGGACCTGTTCCAACACGAGGTGCAAGTCCCCCACCACCGCGCCAGGGACGGCTGCCTCGACCTCAGCCTGTAGCTTGGCGCTGGCGGGGCCTGGGCTGCCGATCACCTCCACCGTGTTGACCGGGCCGGCGAGCTGCTCCGCGAGCGGCAGCGCCGCCATCACGAACGAGCCGCCGTCGAGACGGCTCAAGCCCGCCTGGTTGACCACCCCGAGCACCGTCGTCGGCTGTGCGGCGCCTCCGAAGCGTACGGTCCCTCCGCCCCGGGCACGATCGGCCCTGGCGACCTGCGGCCCGATGAACACGCCAGCGAGCAAGAGCGCGGGCTCAAAGCGGTACTCCCCCAGCGCCTGGCTGAGGGCCGGGCCGGCTCCCGAACCGAGCTGGGCCGCCCGCTGGTCACCGCCGATGAGCTCGGCCCTGCGGCCGTCCACCGCCACGGTCGCCACCACGAGGGGGACGACAGACCTGATGCCGCTGAGCCGGGCCAGGCGGGAAAGCTGGGCTGGGGAAAACCCGCCGCCATGCGAGGGGGTCAATTCGTAGGTGGCGTTCCCAAGCAGGTCTTGCATGGCCGTGAGCGACCCGGTGAACGAGCCGAGCACCGCCACGAAGAGCACGACCGTCATCGACGACGCCGCCACCGCGAGTGCGGTCGTGACCAGTCCAGCTGGGTGCCGCAACGCCCACCGCAGGTAAGCACGGACGACGATGCTCACGGGACGACCGCACCGTCCCGTAGCTGTACGACGCGGTGAGCGGCCCCGGCCAGCTCGGGGTCATGAGTGGCCACCACCACGCAGCACCCCTCGTCCACCCGCCGAGAGACGAGCTCCAAGACGCTCCGGCGGGCGGCGGGGTCGAGGTTGCCGGTCGGTTCGTCGGCTAAGACGAGGACCGGGTGATGGAACAGCGCCCGGGCCAGGGCCACCCGTTGACGCTCGCCGTCCGACAGCTCACTCGGGAAACGTTGGGCACTCTGAGCGAGCAACAAGCAGGCCAGCAGCTCTTCCGCTTGGGGGCGGACCGCGGAGAGCGAGGCACCGTCGAGAAGGGGGGAGAGCGCCACGTTCTCCCACGCTCGCAGTTCCGGGAGCAGGTCGAAAGAGCGCGGCACGAAACCAACCCGCTTGCGGTGCACCTCAGACAGGGACCGGTCGTCCAAAGCCGACAAGTCCCTGCCCTCGATGCAGACGCTGCCGGCGCTCGGGCGGTCCATCCCTCCGAGCAGGTTGAGCAAAGTAGTTTTGCCCGACCCGCTCGGCCCCGTCACCGCCACAAGCTCGCCGCCCGCCGCCGAGAAGCAGACCTGGCGCAGTGCATCGACCGGGGGGCCCCCTTGCGGCCAGTACTGCTTCGAGACCCCGGTAGCGGAGATGACCACCGGACCTGGCGTAAGCACGCCAAGACTCTGCCAGACCCGTCGGCCACTGTGTGGCGAGGGCGCTCCTAACCGCTGTCGCTACGCAGCAGCGGCTGAGCGCGAGGACTGGGAGTTATGGCGTTCATGTCCTATGTTTCAGCCCAGCCGCACATAACGTGACCGCGGAATACCTCGGCGACAGTTCTGCAACCAGCCTCTGGTCGGCTGCTTTATGACCTTGCAACCCGTCCAACCGCCTCCCGGGAGGACTGTTTCCCGCAACGAATGGCCACAACTTTGGTGTTGCCCGACTGGCGTTCACTTCTAGCTCGGCAATCTTTTCAGTTCCTTGTTGAGCCACTCAAGGGGGTTGGTGGACCAGAACTGGGGGTCGAGGAGGATCTGCGCGGAATTTGGCGCTAAGGGTCACTGTCAACCAGACCCTGGTGGTCGCTGAGAGCTATGTCCTCTTCGTCGTCTGGCTCGTCCGGGGTCACGCAGTTGACGGAGAGACCCTGGTGGCGGAGCTATGAAGGAGTAGCGACCCAGGAAGTTGATGTGGCTGAAGCCGAGCGGCGAGAGCCGGCCACGTTTTCGACGCGAACTTCCTGGCCTGCGGCCCGCAACTGCTGGAGGGAAGGTGGCGCCATAACCGGGAGGATTGCGCTGATGACGAACAGGAGGACGATGAACACAGGAACGGAACCGAACGATAGCAGGTAGGCCAACAGGGTCGTCGCTCCTCCCCACACGCCAGCACCAACACGCCGTTTGGCAGTAAAAGGCTTTCGCACTTTGTTCTTAGCCGTGGTCATCTGTCTCCCACACCGATAGCGGCAATCTCAGGAAGTTTGCTCAAGTCGTCCCGCCGGTATGCCCGGCTTCGGCTCGGACCACCAAGATGAATGGGACTGCGGCCAATTCGGCGACGATGGAGAAGGCAACCAGCGCTGCAAACGAGAGGTTGTAGAGCGCCCCGATCACCACGCTCCCGGCGAACCAGGCCATGCCGTAGACGCCGGTGAAGAGGCCGTACGCAGAAGAGCGCCGGTCTGGGGAGACCATAGGGGCTACGGCGGCCGACATGATGGACTCCTGGACGCCCATCCCAAGCCCCCACACCGCCACCCCGACCAGCGCCACCCAGAACCCCCCGAAGAAGGCCAACGGCGCATAGGCGGCGCCGACGACCGTGAGCGGGATGAGCACTCCGATGCCAGCGCGGTCGAACAGCCGCCCGAAAGCTAGCGAACCCAACCCGCTGACGGCCATTGCGATGGCGTAAAAGACGGGGACTGCTGTGCTGCTCACCACCGAAGCTCGCTGCAGGTGGTAGGCGATCAGGGGGTAGTCCGCAAAGCCCGCTCCCGCCAAGGCAGCGCCAGCCATGTAGATCCAAAAGACTCGCGGCAAGCCCGTTGCCGTCACGTGTGTGGTGGCCGGCTCGAGATCCTGTGGCCGGGGGTACACGAGGCGCGCCACCGCCAAGAGCGCCAACATGACCCCCGCTGGCACTGCCAATGAAGCGAAGGCAAGCTTGTAGTCATTGTGCTTGAGGGAAAGGACCAGTGCCAGCACGAGCGGGCCGATGAGGGCGCCCAACTGGTCGAGCGCCTCATGGACCCCGAAGCCCCAGCCGTAGCCCATCTGCTTGGCGGCGTGTGACAGCATCGCGTCACGAGGCGGGTTCCGCGTGGCCTTGCCGACACGTTCAAGCACCACCAAGAGCGCCGCAATCTGCCAGCTGCCCGCCAGGGCCAGCAAGGGCACGACCGTCATCTGGAGGATGTAGCCGCCTATCGCGATGGGCCAGTAAAGGCCCGTACGGTCGGCGCTGCGGCCAGACACGAGCCGGAGGGCGTAACCGAGGAAC
>DATJSU010000016.1:0-5798 GCA_035503915.1 Acidimicrobiales bacterium
CGCCACCGTCGGCGTGTCGATGGCCGCGGCCCGGGCCATATCGGTCACTGCCGGCGTCCCGTTGTGGAGCACTTTCGCCAGCCCGGGCACGGCCCCGCGCCTGCCCGTCCCTCACTTCAACGTCGTCAACGGCGGCGTGCACGCCCCGAACGAGCTGGATTTCCGGGAGTTCATGCTCGCCCCGCTCGGTGCCCCGAGCGAAGCGGAGGCCGTGCGGGCTGGGGCCGAGGTCTACGCGGCACTGAAACCGAGGACTCCTTTATCGCCGACCTTGCGGTGGGCACCGGCTGCGGCCAATGCTCAGCTCGGGCGAGGAGCCTTCGCCGACATGCGCGAGATTTGCCCTGGCAGTTTTGCGGTCGCCGCCCCTGAGCGGGTTGGTCGGGTCTGCCGCGCTAGGAGCGGGCTCGGCATTGGCGGTCCTGGGTGGCGCCCGTAAACCGGCCCTCGGGGCTCTTGTGCTGAGGGGCGTCCAGCGCCTCGGCCGTTGAGGGCACGTTGCCGCCGGCCTTGTCCCCGAATATCCGCAGGTAGAGGTCGTCTCCGTAACTGGTCGCGAGAGGGCGTCCCTCGAGCAGTCGGAACGTCCTCTGGCCGCTCGGCAAACGCTCTGCCCGTAGGAACAGGGCCTGGTCTCCTGAGCAGTCATGAAGAGTACGAGCCAGGTGGGACAGGTGAGTCACGAGGACCACCCTGACCCCACGTTCGCTCAGGGCCCGCACAACGTGAAGGCCGATCTCCGAGCCCTCCCTTTCGTTGGTGGAAGCTAACGGCTCGTTGAACAGGACCATGCAGCTCCCCGACAGGCTCGGGGCAAGCTCGCTCAGGCGGGCCAGTTCCTCGTCGAGCCTGCCTCGTCCCACGCCATCGTCTTCGGGGGCTTTGAAATGAGTGAAAACGCCACGGCAGAGGCTCGCCTCATAGGAAGTGGCCGTGACGAACATGCCGGACTGCATCATCAACTGTGCCAAGCCCAAGGCGCGCAGGAAGGTGGACTTGCCTCCTTGGTTGGCGCCGGTGATAACGACCACTGCCCTGCCGTCAGCACGCAGGTCGTTGCCCACAACCGCCTCGTTTTGCAGCAAGCTCAGGCCGGGATCGTAAAGTCCGCGAGCGCTGAGCCTGACCTCCCCCTCGGGTGCCGGCTCAGGGAGGCAAGTCGCCCCCCCCTTGGCGGACAGGCGCAACTGAAGGTTCAGCGCGCCTAGGTAGAAGGCCAGCTCGGCTCGCAATGCCTCGAAGAAGCCGCGCACATCGTCGGCTGCCCGCCTTACGGTGGCAGCCAGCGGAGCTATGCCTCTCGCCTGCATGTCCTCCAACGCCTGCATGCCCGCTTCATTGCGAGGGTGGATCTCAAAACCGGTCTCGGCGTCCCCTCCAGATCGGGCCCAGCTCCAAAGAGAGCGCCTGTGCCGCTCGGGCGGTAGGCGCAACGCGTAGTTGCCCGGTTTGTTCCCCTCAATGAGCTGGGCGCTGAGCAAGGTGCCGTGGTCGAACCGGAGCAGGGCCAGGTGGGCTCGCAGTTCAGAAAGGTACTGGTCGCTCAACTCCTCGCGAAGCGTGCGGAACAGAGCCGTGAAGGCCTCCGAGCTAAAAGCTCTAGCCCTGTCGTCCTCGGCGACCGCCCGCACCCGCTTCAATGCCGGCAGGCAAAGCTCGAGGACATCAAGCGAGCTGGCGAGCATGGAGATCGGGCGCTCACCACGCCACAGGCTCTTACCCTCCTCGAGCACCGCCTCTGCCGTGCGGTACATCTCCCTCACCCCTTCGGGCCACCGAGCGCAGTCGCGGAGCACCGCCTGGCGGTAGCGGACAGCCGCCGGCGAGGTAAGGCCCGAGAGCATAGCGAGCCGCGAGACCTCGAAGATGTAGCTGTCGCCCGACGCCATCGCACCCAACACGGTCGGGAGGTCGAGGTCCTGCTCGAGGGCCGACACCACTGGGGAGACCCCCCTTGGCGGAGGCCGCCCTACGAGGCCGAAGTCGCGGTCCTCGAACATGAGCCTGCACCTCATGGGGCGACGCGCTCTTTCAGCCGCTCGTAAGAGAGCCCGTATTTCTCCGCCAATGCGGCGGCGTAAGCGCGCCCATCGGCCGGTCTACGGACCAGCTTGTAGGTGCGGACTGAGGGGTCGTTCGGGCTGACCGTCGCCACCATGCTGACAACGGCCTCGCTGAGGGAGGCGAGCTCGTCGACGAAAGTCACGTAGACACTGAGTGCCTCGAGCTCGACCACCTCTTGCAGGAGCCGTCTGCCTAGGCAGGCAGCATCGTCGCTGGTCGTGGAGGTGAAGATCTCGTTGAAGATGAAGATGCTCCTCGCCGTGGCAGCGTTGAGGGCGGAGCGGGCGCGCACGAGGTCGTCTTCGAGCGCACCGCGAAGTTCGGATGGGCGCTCTCGCCTTGCGAAGTGCGTGAAGATCTGGTCGGGGAGCGGGACCCTGACGGCCGTGCCCGGCACTGGGCAGCCCAGCGAGGCGAGGTAGTGCAGCTGGCCGACCATCCGGGCGAAGGTCGTCTTGCCCCCTTGGTTAGGCCCCGTCACGACGAAGACGTGTTCGCCGGGTTGGAAGTGGAGGTCATTGCTCACCACGGGCACGCCGCGTTGGACGAGATGACCGGCGAGCGCCAGGTCGAAGGCGCCCGAGACCGATAACTGGTCTGCGCTGTCCACGAGCTGCGGGTAACAGAAACCGAGGCCGGCCAACCTTAGCCGGTTTATGTGCTCCAGGAAGGCGACGTAGAAATATGCCTCTTCATCCAGGCCTACGACAGTGCTGTCCAAGAACTCGTCATGCACTTCACAGAAGCGGGCAAGCCGGGCGAAGACCTCGGGATAATGCTTAGCGACGAGGTCGAGCACCCGCGCTTCGACATGGTCGAGACCCTGGTTGTCGTCGATCTGCGGGCCCGGCCCGTGAGCCGACCCTGGAGCCGCCGGTGCGAAGCGGGCGAAAGCCTCCTCGACTTGGGGACCGCAGTCGGCCTCTCCTCGGAACGGGCTGACCTGAACCTTGCCCCCCTCGACGTGCACGCAGTACGTCACCCCAGCCAGAGCGTCGGAGCACTGGCGGGAGTCGCCCGCCAAGGTGCTGAACGACCACGACCGTACGTAGGCCGCGAGGTAGTCGCTCGCTGCCCGTAGGCCTCGAGACCGAGGCCCTGCGGCATCGAAAGCCCGTTGGAGCGCCGTGACCGCGTCGCAATAAGCAAGCGCGGCGTCCAGGTGCCACCGCTGCTGCTCGTGGGCGTAGTTGGCCCTGCGCGAGCGGGCTAGGCGTCCCTTGACGGTGCGCATCCGGGCCGTGAACCTGACGACCTCGGCGAACAGAGCAGTGCCGTCTAGGTCCTGGAACACCTCGTGGCGGAACGCGATCTCCTCTCGGTTGCGCAGCGGCAGGTAGAAGACGCTCTCCAGCTCTGAACCGGGGTGCGCCTGGACGACCCGGGCCACGACTTGGTCCAGGTTGAGGTCATAGAAGTGGTCGGGCACCGTCGGGTGCTCAGCGCCAGGGTGTGCTTCGGCTTGTTCGAAGAGGATGCTGACGGACGGCGCAGGCTCCATGCGGCCCCCATCCATGCGACCCGGGCCTGAGTCAGCCCACGGCCGCGTTGCGTTCACAGATGACCGCCCATCGGGCCTCCTCCCAGGCATTTACCAGCTCGGGTAGCATCGGGTGCAGCTCAGCCAGTGACCTTGGCACGATGTCGTAGGCGTCGTCGGGGAAGAGCCTCATCGCAGCCCGGTCTCGTCGCGCCGCGGGGACACCGGCTCGTGCCAGCACACCGGCTGGGTAGGCCCCCGCCTCTTGTAGTACCGCGACGAGACGTGGCTGCGCGGGCCGCGCGTCTCCCACTGCTGCCAGGACCTCCCAGACCTTGCGCTGCACGAACTCCGCCGCTTGCCAGCCGACGAGCTCGGAACTGCGTAACAGCACCTTCGACGCCTCGGCACCGAGCGTCCAGTACGGCCCAGCCCGGGCTTTCCCGTTGGCCACGCCGCGTTCGACGCAGCGACGCACCCAGTCGGGCACAGCTATGGCCACACGGAGGGCGAGGAGCCGCGCCAAGCGCTCCAGTTCTTCTTCCGCGCCGATGCTAACCCCCCTTCCGCCAGGACCGGCGACACCGTCAACCACCGAGGCCTCCCTTGACCCAAATTTGGGCTAGGGACCGTCAGCCGCTCGGCACTTCGACCAACCAGGTTGGTCCTGGCGGGGCCCATCACCAGGCGCTTCGGCGCGCTCCAATGTTAGCTCGGCTCCGAAGCCCACCGGGCGCCCCGGAGGCGGCGGTAGAATGTCAGCTAGGCGATGAAGCTCGCCTTTGAGTGCGCTGGCCGGCGCCGATGGCTTCTGCTGCAGGTTGAACTGTCGAGCAAAGGAGCTGGCGATGGCATCGGTTGGCGTGGGGACCAGGTTGGCCATAGTGGGGGCGGCGCCCGGGGCTTTGAGCGTGCTTCTCCCGCCTGGAAGCCCTGCTGGTGCCGGGCACCCCGAGACCCGGGGGCAACCGGAGTACTTCGCCGACCTCAACCTCGACCAGTTCGTGGCGGCCGTTACGGCCGGCCGGGAGGAGTACGAGCTCGCCCCGTTTTTCTACGAGCACCTCGAGGACGCCGGCACGATCGCCTATCGCCAAGAGGTCTTCAGGGACTTGGAGGACAGCGAGGTTACCCAGACGGTCGCCACGTTCGTCCAGAGCATGCGGGAGGCGAGGGAACGCCTCGGCCAGGCTAACAAGCTCCGTTACCGCTACCAGGCCGAAAGCTGGTTCGTGGACGCAGTCGGGGTGTACTGCGACGCGGTAGTCTCCCTGGCCCGAGGCCTTGGCGGGCTCGAGCTCCGCTCACAGGCGATGAGGGGCATGCACGCCCACGTAGAGCGTTACACGTCCGGTGAGCCCTTCACCTCGCTCGTCTCGGCCCAGCGAGAGGTGAGCGAGGCGCTCGCCAAGGTCCGCTATTGCGTCAACATCAAGGGCGGGCGCGTAACTGCCACCCGGTACGAAGGCGAGACCGATTATGGCGCCGAGGTCCTCGCCACCTTCGAGCGCTTCAAGCAAGGCGCGGTGAAGGACTACCGGGCACGGTTCCCCGAACGAGCTGAGATGGACCACGTGGAGGCGGGCGTCTTGGGCCTAGTGGCCCGCCTCTACCCAGCAGAGTTCGCCCTTTTGGACGAGTTCTGCAGCGCGCACAAGGATTTCGTCGACCCGACGATCCGCCGTTTCGACCGCGAGGTGCAGTTCTATATGGGTTATCTCGACCACGTCGCCCCGCTTCGCGCCGCGGGGCTCAAGCTTTGCTACCCGGAGGTGACGCGGGGCTCGAAGGAAGTCTTCGCGCAGGAGGCCTTTGACCTCGTGCTGGCGAGCAAGCTCGTGAAAGGGGGGGCCAAGGTCGTCTGCAACGACTTCTCCCTCGCCGGCCCCGAGCGGGTCCTGGTCGTGTCCGGGCCCAACCAGGGTGGCAAGACAACCTTTGCACGTATGTTCGGCCAGCTCCACCACCTTGGCAGCATCGGCTGCCCGGTGCCGGGCACGAGGGCGCAGCTACACCTGTTCGACCAGCTCTACACCCACTTCGAGCGGGAGGAGAACCTAGTCGATGCCACCGGCAAGCTCGAAGACGACCTGCTGCGGGCGCGCCGCATCCTCAGTCGCGCGACCACCGACAGCGTCCTCGTGCTCAACGAGCCGTTCTCCTCGACGACCTTGCACGACTCGCTCTTCCTCGGCACCAAGGCCATGGAGAGGCTGGTCGAGCTCGACGTCCTGGCGGTCTTCGTCACCTTCGT
>DATJSU010000017.1:0-2014 GCA_035503915.1 Acidimicrobiales bacterium
GTCGCATGTCCTGGAGGAGCCGTAGCCCGGCGGCGGTGAGGTTGAAGCCCCTCCAAGCCCGGCTCGCTCGGTCAAGTACGGCCCAGACCAGGCCCGTGCAGCTCGCCTCGCCGGGGAGCCGGCCGATGACCTTCACCCTCCGCCGAGTCTCGCCAAAGGTGCGCTCGATGAAGTTCGAGTGCCGGACGCGCTGCCAGTGCTCGCGTGGGAAGCGGAGGTAAGTGGTGAGCGCCGCCCGGTCGTCGAGCAGGCATGCGGCTGCGCCCGGGAAGAGCTTTTTGTACTTGACAACGAAGGCGTCGATGCGGCCCTGGACGAGCTCGACTGCCTCTTGGCCTGGCGCGACGTCTTCGGGCACCTCGAAGAGCGACCAGTAAGCCTTTTTGACTTCGGCCTGGGCATGAGCCGGTGTCCTGGCAAGGACGTTCCTCGCCCGGTGGACAAGGCAGCGCTGGCGGAGAGCCTTGGGGAAAGCCCGCTCTATCGCCCCGACGAGGCCAGCAGCACCGTCAGATATGACGAGCAGCGGGGAGGCGAGCCCACGGGCCTTTAGGTCCTCCAAGAAACCGTCCCAGGCGTCGTTGCCCTCGTTGGCGGCAGCGTCGAGGCCGACAAAGGCCGGCTTCGCCCGGGTCGTGATGCCCCAGGCGGCGAGGAGCGGCTCGGCCTTGGCCCCTTGGTGGTACTTGAAATGGCTCCCGTCCAAGAACAAGTAATCGAGCTCGGTGCTGGCGAGGCTGCGGCCGGCCCAGGCGTCATAGTCGTCCTTTATCGCCTGGCAGACCCGGCTGACGGTGGACTTGGACAGTGCCGCTTCGGGCCCGAGGGCGTCGGACAGGGTCGCCTCCACGTCGCGCACAGACAGGCCCCGGACAAAGCCAGCGATGACGAGCGACTCGAGGGCGTTTGTCCGCGTAAGGCCGTCGCCGAACAGCCTGGAGGCGAACTTCTCGCTCGTGGCACGCAACTTCGGGCGCTCGAGGGTGACCGGTCCGGCGGTGGTCTTGACTGTGAGAGGTGAGTAGCCGTTGCGCATCCCGTCGTTGGCCTCTGGGGTGCGCGCAGCCTTGGCGTAGCGCTCCCGGCCCAAGAAATCGGTCACTTCGGCTTCGAGGGCGCTTTGTAGCAAAAGGCGGGCACCGAGCCGGGCCACCTGCTCGATAGCGCCCGATAGGTCGCCGCTGCCGGCGAAGACTTCGTCGGCTTCGGCGCGAAGACGCTCGCTTGGAGTTAGTCTTTGGGTCATAAGGACGTAGGTTCCTTTCTCTGAACTGGTCGTTCTAGAGAGAGCCTACGTCCTTGTCATTTACACCAAGGGTTGGACGGCACCGTCGTAATCGGGGTGCTCTCTCTGCTCGAGAAGCCCTCGGGCCATGCCCGGGAGCCTGAGGCTGTGCAAGCCGTCGACGGTGGTGTTGGTCAACACTGCTGTTCCTTTCATCGGTAGTACTCGGGGCCGCGCAGGTTCTGGTGACGCCGGTGAGAGCGCACCGGGCGAGCCCCGAGGGGTTGGCTGTCCAGGCCGTGGGACAAGATCGACTCGACCGAGCGGTAAGAAAGTGCTCTTGCAGCAAGCGCTCTGGCGCAGGCCGCTTCGAGGCGCTCTGGCCCGTAGCGGTCCCCGAGGCGGATGATGCCCAAGCAGGAGCGGTAGCCCTGCTCAGGGTGAGTGCGCGTTTCCATGATCTCCTTGGCCAAGGCGGCGGTGTTGGGGCCGGTCTTTTCCGCCCACGCGATGACCCGGCTCGGCGTCCACTCGGCGTGGCGGCGGTGCGAATCGGGCATGTGCGCCGGGTCGGTCGTGTGCCTGCCCGGGGCGAAAGAGCGAAGGTGCGAGGCCACTCGTCGCCCGGAGCAGAACACCTCGACAGTCATGGCACCGGTGCGTACGTCGACGCGCTGGCCCACCAGTTGGTAGGGCACGGAGTAGTAGTGGTGATAAGCGGTGTCCTCGATGTGGTAGTCGATGTTGACCTTGACCCCGGTCTTCCAGGCCCCGTAGCTGTAACGCGTG
>DATJSU010000018.1:0-7683 GCA_035503915.1 Acidimicrobiales bacterium
TCCAGCAGTCGTGCCGTGATCGGTGCCTGCATGGCAGCGGCCAGGCGCCTGGCGGCATCAGCCGTGGCCTCGTCTCCGAGCGCCCCAAGCGACGCCAGGTCGGCAGCGAGCGCTTCTACCAGCTCGGATACGCGCAACGTCCCTCCCTAAAGGCCCGGCTGGGCGCCTGCAACGAGCGCCGGCCTGGCAAGCCTGCAGCCCAGCCCGATCATGCGGTAGCCCAGCCAGGCCGAGGCCCGGCCCCCGATGGTCAGATCGCCCCGGGACGACGTGGCGCGCCTAGCGCGCCCCAACTGAGCTTGCAGGGTGGCGCGATCGGCACGCTCCTGGCTGAGCTCGGCTCGCCTCGTATCGGCCAAGCGATGTAATTGTAACGTCTCCATGACATCCCTCCAACCCGTTCAGGAGTCAACTATGACATCATTATGACGTCATGTCAAGCCCTCGATGACATCTTTTCAGGGCAGCGCCTACGGCAACGCCGTGAGCAGCCTCTTCGGCGGCCTGGCGGGGCATTATGGCGGGATGGCGTCTTCCCGGACCGCTCGGACCGCCCGCACCAGGTAACTCGGGGACCGCCCGTGCAACTCTGTCGTGAGCGCTTCGAGGAGCTCGTTGCCGACGCCCTGGACGAGATCCCAGAACACCTCGGGAAGCTGATGGACAATGTGGCGGTCTTCGTAGAGGACTGGCCGACGCCCGAGCAATTGCCTCGCGGCGGCGGCACTCTCCTCGGGCTTTACCAGGGGGTCGACTTGACCCGCCGTTCGCCCCTGTCGTACGCCGGTGCGATGCCCGACCGCATCACCATCTTTCAGGGGCCGATAAGCCGCCTGTCGGGGAACGAGGCACAGCTCAAGGACCTCGTTCGCACGACGGTCGTCCACGAGGTGGCCCACCATTTCGGCATCTCCGACGAGCGCCTGCACGAGCTCGGGTGGTGATGGGCTCAGGCTGGTGGCCCGCCCAAACGGGAGTTATCCCCCGGCTTGGCGGACCTCGGGCACCAGGTCGCCCGGCACTGCCGGCACACCTGTGGCGAAAGAAGTGTTAGCCGCTATACCCGTCAGCACGGCCCAGGCGCCGTCGAGCGCCCCAGCAGCCCGGCCGAGCGGGTCGTCGAGCGCCGCCTCGCCGAAGATGTCCTCGAGCATGCGGCTGTCCCCCCCACCGTGGCCGCCCTCGTCGGAGCCCTCCACGTCCAGCTGCTCAGGCTTCTCCCAATGCCGCCTGAGCGTGAGGGTGCACCGGTTGCCGCCCGGGGTTTCCCCGCTCCGGCCGCTCACGTACGAGCGCTCCTCGACGTCGAGCTCGAGCCGCCCTTCCGTCCCGTTTACCATGACCCGGTAGCCTTCCCAGGGCGCATAGGCGACCAGGTGGTACGACATCGTCGCTTTGTTGGAATAGCGAGCAAGCACGGCCATGTCGTCCTCGATGCTTATGCCGTCGCTGAAGACGCTGAGGTCCCGCAGGTAACCGTCCTCACCTTCCGCGTCGAGGTAAAGGGCGCGCAGTTCGTGGTCCGCCGATAGGTCGAGCGCGAACGGGTCGGCCGCGTTACCCGTGCCTCGCTCGTAAAAATGGGTCACGCCTCTCTCCTCGGCGTTGGCCCTCCCGTAAAAGCGAAGGTCCCCGAGCCCGAAGACCTTGACCGGGACCGAACGCAACCACCAATTGACCAGGTCGAAATGATGGCTCGCCTTGTGCACCATCAGCCCGCCGGAATTGCGCTTGTCGCGGTGCCACCGGCGGAAATAGTCCGCCCCGTGGACAGTGTCGAGGAGCCATTCGAAATGGACGGACGTGGGGGTGCCAATAGCACCTTCCATCAGCAGCCGCGCCAATGCCGAATTGCGGGGGCTGTAACGGTAATTGAACGTGACGCGCAAGTTGTGGCCTGTGCGCTGCTGAGCGCGCAGGATGGCCGAGCAGCGTTCGGCGTCCACGGTGAGCGGCTTTTCGCAAATGACGTCGCAGCCCGCTTCCATGGCGGCGACGACGTAGCGGTCGTGAGTACGGTCGATGGACGTGACGATCACCTCGTCGACGCCTTCGCCTTGCAGCATGCCGGCGAGCTGATCGGGCGGCCCGAGGACGAGCGGCGCCCCCTCGTCACCGCTCTGGTCCCGAAAACGCCGGGCAGCGTGCTCGAGGCGGACCGGGTTGACGTCGCATAACCCCACGAGCTGGGCGCGATGGCGGTAAGTGGTGGCGAGGGCCCTCGTGTACATCTGTGACCTCGCTCCGGTACCGACGAGGGCATAACGGCGGCGTACGTTCATACGCCCATAATGGTGCGCCCTTAGAGGATCCGGCCGCCGCAGGGATCCGTTCAGTGACCTGCGGGGCGAACGACGCCTTGCCGCAGTCGTCGCCGCTCGGAGCGAGACAGCGGGCATGATTGGTCCGTGGAGAAGGCCGAGCTCGCCCGGAAGGTCCAGGAGGCTTGCTACCTCGAGGGCGACTTCGTGCTCCGCTCCGGGCAGGCTGCCAACTTCTATTTCGACAAGTACCGCTTCGAAGCCGACCCCAGCCTGCTGTCAGCGGTCGCACAGTTCGCGGCACCGCTCATACCTCCCGGCACGGAGATCCTCGCCGGCCTCGAACTGGGGGGCGTCCCCATTTCGACCGCGCTCTCCCTGCTCACCGGCCTACCCCAGGTCATGGTGCGCAAGCAGGCCAAAACCTACGGGACTGCGAAGCTCGCGGAGGGCCCCGACATAGCGGGGCGCCGGTTGCTCATCGTCGAGGACGTGGTGACGACCGGGGGCCAAGTGGTCCTTTCGGCGCAAGACTTGAGGGCACGAGGTGGCCAGGTCTCCTCGGTACTTTGCATCATCGACCGCCGGCCACCGACCGCGAACGGCCCGGGTGGCGGGCCAGGCGCCGGCGCTACGGGGCAGGAGGACAAGTTGCAAGCCGCGGGCCTCCAACTGGTCCCTCTCTTCGGTTTGGACGACCTTTTGCCCGCTCCTCGGGCATAGGCGGCGGGAGGCCGGGGCTAAGAGCCCGCCGGGGGCTCCGCTTTGCCTGCGAGCAGGTCCCGTATCTCGGACAGCAGCGCGATGTCGGGTGGCACTTCCTCGGGCGCGGGTGCCTGCCCACGCGCCCGCCTTTCGGCGAGCTTGTTGAGGGGCACGACGACGATGTAATAAACGGCGGCAGCCACGGAGGCGAACGTTACCGCCGCGTTGATCAGGTCGCCGTAGAGGAAATGACTATGGTTGATCGTGAAAGTCAGGTTTTCGAAATTGGGCTGTCCGACGATCGCTGCGATGATCGGCGTGAGTATGTCGGCGACGAATGCTTTGACCAGCGTCGTAAACGCTGTCCCGATCACGACGGCGATCGCGAGGTCGACGACGCTGCCCCGCATGATGAACTCTTTAAAACCCTTGAACATCCGGCAACCCCTCTTTATGACTTAGCGCTTTTGGCCCATCTGAAAGCCGAGCTGCCCCTGGTCGGAGAGCACCTCGAGGAGAGTGCCCTCGCGGAGGCCCCACTCGCTGACAACATAATGGCCGACATTTAGCTCCTCCGCCACTGCTTGGAGGATGCAGGCACCGAGGGGCAGCACCGGAGCACGGCTCGCCGACACCCCAGGCAGTTTGAGCCGCTGGCGAAGGTCCATCCTTGCAAGCATCTCTGCGGTCTCGGCCACCTGCGACGTGGACAACTCGACTTGGTTGACGCACCATTGCGCCCTGCCGGCATACGGTTTGGCTCTCGCAACAACCATGCGAGCGAGAGCGCGAGCCGTACCGCCGCTAAGCACCGTCCTCCTGGCTGCTCTCATGTACTTCGAGGCAATAATGCCGGTTGCTTCGACCGCCTCGCGGGCCCGTTCGCGCACTTCCTTCCGGTCCTCGCGTGTAAGAGGGTCCCCCGCCGCGATCTCCCCCCGCAGCCGGGTCGCGCCGAGAGGAGCTGTCGCGGCGAAGTTGACCTCGAAACGGTTGCCGACCGCGATCTCGAAGCTCCCGCCACCTAGGTCGACGCCCATGGTCGGCTCGTCGGACATGTAGACCGAGGCGCGCTGGCCTGCGAAACAAAGTTGAGCCTCCTCGGGACCGTCCAGGACGGTGACGGGAACGCCAAGGGCTTTTTCCAGCCTGTCCACAACAACCCGCCCGTTAGCGGCGTCCCGCAAGGCCGCTGTTGCCAGCGCGACTACGACATCGGGCTTGGCGGCGTCGACGGCACGCCGGAGGCGCTTGGCTGCGCTGACGGCAGCCGAGACCCGCCCGGGCGGGATATTGCCTTTGGAGCCGACGTCGTGCCCGAGGTTGAGCAAAGCGCGACGCTTGAGCAGCGGCCTCAGCACCCCTGAAGGCCCGTACTCGCATACGAGTAGCTGGAACGAGCTGCTGCCGAGATCGCAGACCGCGCCGATGGCCATCCGCTACGGACATTACAACGCCTGGGCCGCGCCGACGCGCATGCCGCCGTCCCGGCGGGTTATGCGCGCACGTTGTGCACGCCTCCGGCTCAAAGTGGACGGGCACCGCCGGCTGCGGGCAATGCGAAACCGAGGCTGCGGCACGTGCGCGGCGTGATCACCAAGGCCGTGCGCCACATCTGCGAAGGCACCCCTGTGAACTGCACCGGGACGTAAAAGGGCGTGCTGGCACCCTTGCACCGCGCAAGCTGCGCACCCCAGCTCACCGCGGGCTCGTGGCGGGAGAAGTTTGGCTGGAGGCATAGGAACGACAACACAATGAGCACACCCGCTCCCAGGCGCCTCCAAGTGCCCGGCGAGGCCGGCAGCATGGCGAGCAGCACCCAGCCGAGGAGGGCAAAGGGAAGGAAATAATAACGCGGCCCGGTCGTGGCGGGGTTGGTCGACAAAGGCGCCGGGACGGCGGAAATGAAGCCGACTGTCAGCAGTGCAGCGAACAGTGCAAGCCCCAGGGCACCCGCCGGAGCACTTCGGGCCTTCCATTTGAAAACGGCGGATGCCGTAAGGACGAACACAAGAGCACCAGTTACGTCGAGCAGCAAGGAGTTTTCAGGCTTCAGCCAGCCCAGCGCGTAGGTGGAGAAGTTATGCAGTTCCTGGAGCGCGACCTTCGCAGGATGAAGAGGCGTACGTCCCGACCGCGCGGAACTAAAGTACGCGATCCCCTGTGGGACGCATGTCAGCGCGAGCAAGACTGTGGCCCAAAGGTCGCGGCGCTTTTTCCCGGCGACGAAGAGCACAGCCGAGGGGACGACCATCGCCGCCCCCGCCAAACTGCTCATCCCGCCGATGACAAGGACGGGCGCCCGGAGCCACCAGTAGCCCTCGAGCCACCCGAACGTTACGACGGGCCAAAGGGACGTCCACCAGAAAATGTAGAGGGCGACTCCGAAAACCTCAGGGTTCATGGGCGTAAGCACGAGCAAGAGCGCTGCGGCGGCGCGCCAGTGCAGGCCGACGACCGACCTCGGGAGCAGGATGAGGCACAACGTGACGGCGAACCAAACTGTCGCGAACCAGTACTCAACCTCGGGAAGATGTGCGAAATCCGCCGACGCTGCAACGGCAACGCTGAACGAAGTCGGCCAAATGAAATAACCCTTTACCGGTGCCAGTACCGCCTGTGCGAAGCCTTCCATCTGGTACCGGTTGAGGATGTGGTACTCGTCAGCCCAGACGTACGGGTGCAAGAGCTGGTCGGGCCGGCGCGCAAACCAAACGGACAAACCGATGCCGAGCACTGCTAAAACGACCAAGGCCGAGCGGGCGGGACGCTCGTGCTCGTGGGCGTCAGCCAACTTGCCCGTGGCACGTTGGGAGATCAGCGGACCGAAGACCTTGTCAGGCCGCCGCCACCCGTGAGCTTTGCGGCGAGTGCCACAGGAGCCAGTGTGAGGACCAGGACGGCGGTAACGACGACATTGACCTCGGGCAATTGTTGGCCAAGACGGATCTGGCCGAAGATCCAGATCGGCAAGGTGGTTTGAGCCCCGGCCGTGAAGGTCGTCACGATCACCTCGTCGAACGACAGCGCAAAAGCGAGGAGCGCCCCGGAGACAAGCGCCGTCGCGATCATGGGGAGGGTCACGTACAAAAAAGTCTGCACACCGTTCGCACCGAGGTCCATGGAGGCTTCGACGAGGGACCCCGAAATACGGCGCAGCCGCGCGATCACATTGTTGTATATGACGACGATGCAAAAGGTTGTGTGGCCGATGATAATGGTCAACAGGGAGAGGTTTACCCCCCCGAAGGTGAAGAAAGAGCGCAATGCCAGGCCGGTGATGATCCCCGGGAGAGCTATCGGCAGCACGAGGAAGAGCGATATCGTCTCGCGGCCAAAAAAACGGAACCTGTGTACGCCGAACGCCGCGAGCGAACCGAGTGCTAGCGCCAGGGCAGTCGCGCCGACCCCCGCTTTCACGGACAACCAGAGCGCCGAACGCACTGTGGGGTCGTCCCAGGCGACACTGAACCAGTGGGTCGTGTAGTGCCGGATGGGCCAGCTCTGGACATTCGAACGGTCGAAGGCAAACAGCACGATCGTTGCGATCGGGACGAACAAGAACAGCAGCACCCCCACGACCCATGCCACCAGTGCAGCGCGAGTGAAGCGGCCCTCCATCACATGGCCTCGAAGGCGCCGACGGCCCGCGCCCCGAGAAGGTAGGCCACCATCACGAGTATCGGCACAAAAGCGAGAGCGGCAGCGAAGGGGAGGTTGTTGGCCAGCCCGATGTTGTCGTAGATGACATTGCCGATCAGGTTGGTCCCCGAGCCCGAGCCAATGAGCAAAGGCGTGATGTAGTCGCCGAGCGTCAAGGAGAAGGTGAAGATCGACCCCGCCACGACCCCGGGCAAGGCGAGAGGAAGCACGACGTTGCGGAAGGTGCGCAGGTTGTGCGCGCCGAGATCTGCAGACGCCTCGATGAGCGACCCCGGTACCCTTTCGAGCGCGCTGTACACCGGCAAGATCATGAAGGGGAGCCATAGGTAGGAAAAGACCACCCACATGGCGATCTTCGTATAGGCAATGTTGGGCTGGCCCAGGCCGAGGCTGCTCGTGGTCCAGTCGAGGGTCCCGTCCTTGGTGAGGATGACGATCCAAGCGAAAACCCTGGCGAGGTAACTCGCCCAGAGCGGCAGGAGCACAGCTACGAACAGCGCGTTGCGCACCCGCGGCCCCGCCACCCGCGCCATGAAATAGGCAAACGGGAAGGCAACTACGGCGTCGGTGATGGTAACCAAGGCGGCGAGCACGACCGTCCGCCCGATTATGTCGGGGATGGGCGAGTCGAAAATGGCGCCGAAATTGGTCAGCGACAACTGGTGCTGAAGGTTGTTCGTAAACGGGTTAACGGTCCAAAAAGCAGTTACGAGCATCACGACGAGCGATGCCAGGTAAATCACGAGGAACCACGCAAGGGGAGGGGAAAGAGCCAGTGTGGCCCTCAGCCACGTCCTGCGCCAGAGCGCGGCTGAGAGCCTGCTAGCACCGCTGAGCCCAAGCCTCTCGCGGGGTGGTCCCACTACGACATGGGTATCTGCCATTTGCCCCACCCGGCGGCGGTCAGCTCGAGCCTGTCAGCCTGTGATCTGCGTCCAGGCCGTCGCCCAGTCCTGGAAGGGCACACAGTCGGGCTTGCCGTTGTCGCACTGTGCCAAGGGGGTCTTCCAGAACTTGATCGTCCTGAAGTAAGCGTCCGGCTCGTTTGCGTGCA
>DATJSU010000019.1:0-1706 GCA_035503915.1 Acidimicrobiales bacterium
CCCCGTGGTCCAAGTGGGATCGGACGGCGTTGCGCATCGCCCACGTCCAGTACTCGCTGTGGCCGCAGATCATCAGAACCGAGAACCGCCTCAGGAGCCCCTTGTCGCCATCTAAAGAGCTTCGCGTAATACACGGCTGAGCGCCTCCCGCGTGGGACAATTGGCGATGCCTGCCACCAGCACCAAACCGACCGTGAAGACTGCACGGGTGCCTGAGGTCCGCCCTCGTCGGGACTTCGCCGCAATGGAGGCGCGTCGCATGCGCGCCGCCGATCTGTTCCAAAAGCACGTCCCCCAGGCCGAGGTCGCCAGGGAACTGGGCGTGGCCCACCAGACGGTGTCGGACTGGCACGAGAAGTGGAAGGTGGGCGGCAAACGGGCGCTGCGCGCCGCCGGCCGGGCCGGACGCCTGCCCCGGATCGGCGAGGCGGACCTCAAACGGGTGGACAAGGCGCTGCGCCAGGGACCGCTGGCCCACGGCTACCCGACCGAGCTGTGGACGCTTTCTCGGGTGGCCGAGGTCATCGAGAAGGTGACGGGCGTCCACTATCACCCTGGGCATGTCTGGCGACTGCTGCGCCAGATGGGCTGGAGCCGCCAACGGCCGGCCCGACAGGCCATGGAGCGTGACGACGCGGCCGTCGAGCGTTGGGTCAACGAGCGATGGCCCAGGGTAAAAAAAACGCCAGACGCCGCAACGCCTGGATCGTCTTCCAAGACGAGAGCGGGTTCAGCCTGATCCCGAGCGTCCGGGCCACTTGGGCCCCCAGAGGCGAGACGCCGGTGCTCCGCCACCACCTCAATGCCTGGAAGCGCCTGTCCATGTCGGCCGCCTTGTGCTTTGGCCCGGACTGGCGCGACGCCACCATGGTCTTCGGCCTGCGGCCCGGCAGCTACAACACCGAGTCGCTGATCGAGTTCATCGAAGACCTCCACGTCCACCTCGGCGGCCAGAAGGTGACCCTCGTCTGGGACGGGTTGTCCTCGCACCGGAGCAAGGCGATGCGCCGCTTCGTGGCTTCCCAGCGTCACTGGCTCGTCGTCGAGCCGCTCCCTCCCTATGCCTACGACCTCAACCCGGTCGAACAGGTCTGGGGCAATCTGAAGGGCACCGAGCTCGCCAACCTCTGCCCCGACACCATCGGGGAAGCGGCCGAGGCGGCCGAGGACGGTCTATGCCGCATCGGCTCGGAAGCTCGCCTCTGCTTCGCCTTCCTGCGCCACTGCGGCCTCAGCCTCGGCTCGATGGCCGCGCGGTATTAGGCGAAGGTCGTTAAAACGGCGTCCAGAGCAGCCATTGCGGCGCCTCGCGCGCCCGCCATGTCGAGGTCGGGTACGAGTGCGAACACCGCGACATCCGCTTCTTCTTCGCGAAGCATCGTGCTGTCTCGAACTCGCTGCAGGAACCAGGTTCTGAAATGTTCGGCGGCCTCGACCACTCCGCCGCCGACGAAGTAGGCATCGGGGTCCAAGACGTTGGCAGCGATGGTGAACAAGCGGCCCAAGGCCAGCGCCTGTTGCTCGAATATTTTGGTAGCGACCGGATCGCCTGCCTCCCCGAAGGACCGCACCAGCCGAGCTGCCTCGGAGGGGGGCAGCAATCCAAGTTCGTGACCGCGGTAGCGCGACAGCCAGTACGGCAGAAGGTTGCGCTCGATGCCCGTAAGTGAAGCGACACTTTCGACATCGCCGATGACGCCACAATT
>DATJSU010000020.1:0-2721 GCA_035503915.1 Acidimicrobiales bacterium
TGGGGCGCTCAGCCCTATTGCCAGTCGGCACGTCCTGGGCCGCCGGTTCTCGCATGTCTCATGCTGGCGGTCGAGCCGCAAGCGACGGCGGCGATGGACCGACGGTCACCAGGGGTGCATCGGCAGCTTTACGGTTACCGACACAGGAATGGTGGACCAGTGAGCGACGACTCCCCCGATGTTTCCGTCCCGCCAAGTGGCCTGACCAGGTCTTTGCCCGACGTGCTGGTCGAACTCCTTGATCTGATCGAGGAGCAGGGGCGTCGGTACGACCAGCCAGGCAGCCTCCCAGTCGGTCTAGCCCGGACCATTCACGTAGCCCCGTGACCTGAGCGGGTCGCGTCCGCGAAGAAGCCCCTCCAGTAGGGGAAACTGTTGTTGTCTACGCAACACTTCCCTCTCCCAGAAGGGCACTTCAAAAGTGAACGGTACCAGCACGCGTCGCGTCGTTGTGGAACCCGGCGGAGCAGGCGTGGTGGCCCACGTCGGACTGCACGCTCTTGGGTCTTTTGCCGACCGCTTGGGCCTGGGTGATTCCCTCTCGGCGGCAATCCCTCCCAGGGGCGAACGCCTCCCGATCCATGACCGCGGCAAGGTCCTGGTGCACAGCGCGTTGATGCTGGCGGGCGGTGGCGAGAGCTGTGCCGACATCGAGCACTTGCGCCTCCAAGAGGACCTCTTCGGCTCGGTGCCCTCCGACACGACCGTCTTTCGGACCTTCCACGAGTTCGACGCCTCGACGAGGGCGGCCATCGCGTTGGCGGTGGCCAAGATGCGTTCGAAGGTCTGGTCGCATGGCGCGCTGACGTCGCGCACCGATCCGGTGTTCCTCGACATCGATGCTTCGCTGGTCGACATCCATTCCGAGCACAAGGAGCACGCCGCCCCCACCTTCAAGGGGGGTTATGGCTTTCATCCGATGTTCTGCTTCGCCGATGCCACCGGCGAGGTGCTCGCCGCGACGTTGCGTCCGGGCAACGCCGGGGCCAACACGGTGGCCGACCACGTCGTCATGCTCGAGCGCTCGCTCGACCAGCTCCCCGAGCAGATCGCGGCGGGCCACCACGTGGGTGAGGACCGAGCCCTCGTGGACCGTTCGGTCGTCGTGCGGGCCGACTCGGCGGGCTGCACCGAGGGCTTCCTCTCTGCCTGTCGAGAGCGCAACGTCGGCTTCTTCGTCAGCGCGCGCTCGAACCCCCAGGTCACCGCGGCCATCTGTGACGCCATCGGCCTCGACGATGTCTGGGTGCCCGCCCTCACCCAAACCGGTGAGCCCAAGGAGGGCGCGGCGGTGTGCGAGCTGACGTCACTGATCGATGACGCCAAGCTGCCAGAGGGCACCCGCCTCATCGTGCGGCGCGAACCGCTGCACCCCGGAGCACAGCGCAGCCTGTTCCCCTCCCTCGAGTACCGCTACTGGGGCTTTTACACCGACCAAGAGGGCGACCCGGTGCATCTCGACGTCATGATGCGGGCCCACGCGCACGTCGAACAGCACATTGAACGCTTGAAGGACTCGGGGCTCTTGCGCTTCCCCTTCGCCAACTTCGAGGCCAACGCCAACTGGATGATGGCGGTGTGCCTGGCCGCCGACCTGGTGCGCTGGTTCCAACTGCTCTGCCTCGACGGCTCCTGGGTGCACGCGCGTCCCAAGGCTCTTCGCTGGGGACTCCTGCACGCACCGGGTCGCCTGGTGCACCGGGCCCGTCGCCGCGTCGTGCGCATCATCGAGGGCTGGCCGGGCACCGAAGTCCTACTCGGGGCCTATCGCCGCATCGAACTGCTCGTCTGATCCGACTCAGCTCCCGCCGGTCGGCACCAGCTTGACGACGCGCGCCCCCGATCAGCGCCGGAGTCATCTTCGACCCCGTTTCAACCCCAAATGCCGAGGACGCGGGACGAGCGATCACCAAATCGTCGGCGGGGAGGCTCAGGCAATCGATTCCATGGGCTCAGCGCGTCGACCGGACTTCTCGTGAATGGTCCGGGCTAATTGGTGGGGACGACGGTGGTTTCCTTTCGGTTTCGGGTTTCAGAGACCAGCAAGCACCCGCTCGATGGCGGGGAAGGCGATAAAGCACAAGAACCCGGCGAAGAGCAACACGACCGGAAGGCTCATACGCTCGGTGGCTGCTTGGGCGGCGGTCTCGGCTTCGGCGAGCTGATGGGTCCGCAGCGAAACGGCTTTGGCGCCGAGCGAGGCGCGCACCTTGGCTCCCTCAGATCCGGCGAGTCCCACACTGGCGGCCAGCTCGCCCAGCTCGTCGACACCGATGGTGTGGCCGAGCCGGTCGAGGGCAAGCCACGGGCTCTGGCGTGCGATGCGCGCCTCGTCGAGGCTGCGACGAAGTTCGTCGAAGGCCCAGCCGTCGCCCACGCTCGCCGCGTCCGACAGTGCCGTCTCCACGCCCCCGCCGCCCGCCAGGGCGATCACGACGAGGTCGAGGAAGCTGCCGAGGGCGTGGCGGAAGTCATGCCGCCGTGCCTGGGCCTCGGCGTGGATGCCGATGTCGGGCAGGAAGAACCCCCCAACGGCGAGGAGTACCGAAGCCCACAGGGGAACGGCGAGTGGCAGGTCGGCGCCGGCCAGGGCCAACGCCCCGGCAGAGGCCGGGACAAGCAGGAGGCCGACGAGGACGAGGGTCACCTTTTCCGCCAGGTGTCGTTCGGGGCTTCTCCCGAGCACGGCCAGGTCCCGCCGGACCCGAGACCGCAGCAGCG
>DATJSU010000021.1:0-74435 GCA_035503915.1 Acidimicrobiales bacterium
GCCTTTGCTTCAGCCTTGGATGCCACTTGCGGCCCAAGAGCAGCGGTTCTGACAAGGGTTTGGGTAGCGACTTCGCTCACCTCGGTCGGCGGACGCGACCGCGGAGGGTCGCCAAGTAAGGCTCCGCGCATCTCTGTGGCCGAGGCGTAGCGCCTGACTGGGTCCTTTTCCAGACTCCTTGCGACGACGGCGTCTATCGCTGCTGGAACATCAGGCAAAAGGTCGGAGACGCGCTTCGGTTGAGCATGCTCGTGCTGGTACATGACCGATGCCGGGGTCTCGCCGGTAAACGGAGGGCGACCAATCAAACACTCGAACGCAAGGCATCCGACAGAGTAGAGATCAGATCGTTCGGTCGCTGAGCTACCAGCGCACTGCTCTGGCGAAAGGTAGCCGACGGTGCCAAGCAGCACCCCGGTATCGGTCAACTGCGTGCCATCGCCCGAGGCGCGGGCTATTCCGAAGTCTGCAACCTTCACGACCCCGCTTGGACCCAACAAGATATTTGACGGCTTGATGTCTCGATGGATGATCCCTTGCCGATGTGCCTCTGACAATCCGCTGAGAATGCCGGAGACGACCGCCAAGGTGTCGGCAAGGTCGAGGCGCTGGACGCTGCGAAGGCGCTTCGCAAGCGATTCACCTTCGACAAGTTCCATCACGAGGTATGCAGCGTCCTCCTGAACCCCGTAGTCGAAGATCGTGACGATGTTGGGGTGGTTCAGCGCAGCGGCGTGGCGCGCCTCTCGCTCGAACCGGGCGAGAAAGCTTGGGTCGGCAGCTAGAACTCGCGAAAGAGCCTTCACCGCAACCGTCCTGTGGAGGCGCAAGTCCAAGGCCCGCCAGACGACCGCCATGCCGCCAGTTCCGAGCCGTTCCCTTAGTTCATAGCGATCGTTGAGAACGTCCACAACCGGACTCTAAGTCGGGTCGCCGACGGCGGCTCGGGGAGGTAGACCCGCTCCCCCCAGGATGTCCGGTTCGGTCGTCCCACAGGGAATCGACCTCCAAGGAGACAGCTCTTCGGAATGCTTGAGGGCAGGACTACTACCTCACACCCTTAGGGGTGCCACCGGATCGCCGCGGTCGGATGCCGGCTCAGCACGTGGCACCGCCTGGCTGGCTGCGGACACCAAGCGGCTCAAAGAGACCACCGCCATCGGCCTCGACGAGTACCTCTTCGTGCGAGCCGGCTTCACCAACTTCGAGAACTTCCGGATCCGGGCTCTCCTCTACGCGGGCAAGCCGAACTTCAGGGTCCTGGACTCCATCGTCGTCACGTGAGCTGGCTCACCCCGCAGAAACCGGAAGAGCCAAAAAACTGAGTGCGCCCCCCGGGATTTGAACCCGGAACCTGCGGATTAAGAGTCCGTTGCTCTGCCGTTGAGCTAGAGGCGCTCTGGCGGCTCCGCCGGCCTCCGAAGCCGGCCTAACCAACCACTGGGGCACTGTACCCCCCGCTCTCAAAGCTAGCCCGCCGTCGCCCGGGTGCCGATGAAGGTGCTGCCCCCTGACAAGTAGGCCACGACCGCCAGTTGCAGGAGGTTGCCGGGAGGCCGGCCCGCTCCTTGGGGTATGACCCTCTGGGAAGGCACGACCTATAGTTCCGGCGCGGCCCGCCCAGTGCCACCCACGCCAGTCGGGCGCGGCCATCGCAAAGGAGATGACACCCGTGTCCCCATTGCCACCACTCCCGGGCCCGGACGAGCCGCCCCCTGAACCGTGGCCCTCGCCCGAGCCCTTGCCGCCGTTGCCTCCGCCTAGCCCCTTCCCGGGCCCTGCTCCCCAGCCGGACAACCGCCAGGGTGACCAATGGGGCACCGACATACGGAGGACTTAGGACCAGTCCGCTAACGACGTCACGGGCGGCACCGGTCCGCCATCGTCGAGGATGCCGGCCCGGACCTGGCCTATCGCCCAATCTGCCCACGCCACCTGCATCGAGTAAAAGCGCCTGCCAAACTCAATTGCGAGCCTTGCCGACCGGGCGGTCCCGTTGGCCGACCAGTCCCTCGTCGCCACCACGCCTTCGAGGTTCTCGAGGTGCCGGCGGTACTCTTCTCGGTCTGCTTGAAGGCACGCGACAGCCTCGTCTGGGCTCAATGACCACATGCAGAAGACTCGCAGCAGTGGCTCGTAGCGCACTGAATAGTCGGTCTCTGCCTTCTGCGCCCATACGCGGAGCGCTTGGAAGCCGGCTTCGGTGGTCTCGTAGGTTTTACGCCCGCGGGGCCCGTCGCCGGTCTGAGTGATGAGGCCTTCGGAGGCGAGCTTGGCAAGCTCGGGATAGATCTGGCCGTGCTGAGCGGGCCATACGTTGCCCATCGAGACGCTGAAGAAACGGGCGAGGTCGTAGCCGCTCATCGGTTGCCCAGCCAGTAGGGACAGCAGGCCGTGGCGAAGTGACATATGAAGATCTTGACATATCCATCTTGACATGTCAAGTCAAAGACTCTACCATCAACATGTCAATCACGACATGTCAAGGAGGAGCTGTGCGAAACCCGACGCCCGAACAGGTCCACGCTCGACGCTGGGCCACCCTCGCTGTGCTGTGCTTGTCCCTGCTGCTCACGGTTATAGACGGCACGATCGTGAACGTGGCCTTGCCCACCATTTCGAAGCAGTTGCATGCCTCGACGTCGGCACTCCAATGGGTAACCGACGCCTACACCCTGGCGATGGCGGGGCTCCTGCTCAGCCTGGGCAGCCTCGGTGACCGCACCGGCCGGCACCGCACGCTTGCCGGGGGGCTGCTCGTGTTTGGCGTCGGCTCGGGGCTGGCAGCGGTCTCAGGTTCTGCAGCGGCCTTGATCGGCTTTCGCGCCCTCATGGGTGCTGGCGCCGCCGCGATCATGCCTGCGACCCTGTCCATCCTGAGCAACGTCTTCACCAGCTCCGTCGAACGCGCGAAGGCAATCGCGGCCTGGTCCGCTGTCGCCGGGCTGGGAGTCGCGATCGGCCCATCCTTGGGCGGCTGGCTCCTCGAGCACTTCAGCTGGGGATCTGTCTTCGCCGTCAACCTGCCTGTAGTCGCCATCGCCCTCGTCGCGGGCCGCTATGTGGTGCCTCCATCGAAGAACCCCGACCCAAAGGCACTTGACCCCATTGGCACAGCTCTTTCGGTTATCGGCTTGGTAGCCGTCGTCTACTCGATCATCGAGGCCCCCTCCAACGGGTGGCTGAGCGCCGGCACCCTTGGGGTCGCGGCTTCCGGCTTGGCCGTGCTCGCGGCTTTCGTCGCGCTCGAACTGCGGAGCTCTCACCCGATGGTGGATTTGCGGATCTTCCGGAACCCCCGTTTCAGTGCCGCCAGCTTCGCGGTCACGATGGTCTTTCTTGCCCTTCTCGGCTGGCTGTTCCTCTTCACCCAGCAGATGCAAGTGGTGCTCGGCTACGACCCTCTACAGGCTGGCGTGAGGGCCCTCCCCTTTGCGTTCACCCTTGCCGCGCTCTCGCAGCCTGCGGTCAAAATGGCGGCCCGGCTCGGCGCCAAGCCAGTTGTGGCCTCTGGCCTGGCGCTCATGGGTGGAGGCCTGGCGCTCATGGCGTCATCCACCACCTCCACCGGTTATGGCTACCTCCTGGCCGCGAGCATCGTCATTGCAGCTGGAATGGGCCTCGCCATGGCCCCGGCCACCGAGTCGATCATGGGTACGTTGCCACCTGCACAGGCAGGGGTTGGGTCAGCCGTCAACGACACCACGAGGGCAGTTGGCGGGGCACTCGGAGTAGCGGTGATGGGCTCTGTCGCAGCGTCGATCTTTGCGAACAAGATCGAGCCCGTCCTGGCCGGCCTACCGCGCCGAGATGCCGTTCTCGCGAAGGCGTCGATCAGTGCTGCAGTCACAGTTGGCCAACATGCTCCCGGCCCTGTGGGGCAGGGGATCATTGAGGGCGCCCGCCAGGCTTTCATGAGCGGTGCCCGCACGGCCGAGCTCATCGCGGTTGTCGCCGCCTTGGCCGGGTCGGTAGTTGCCGTAGTTTTCCTGCCCGCCAGGGCGACCCGGCATGCGCTTGCAGAAGACGCTTTTGTCCCCGCGCCAGCTGAGGCAGCGGCTGCCGCGGTCGAGGCACTCGAAGCACGGGCCGCCTAGCCGCCACCCGTCTCACTGAAACGATCGTTTCAGTAAGCTTGAAGGCCATGGGCCAAGGGGAAGTCGTCGTGCGCCGCCTCGGCAAGCCGGGAGACCTCGGTTGGACCGTGATGGCGCATGGCGAGATCTATGACAGGGAATTCGGCTGGGACAGGAGCTTCGAAGCGCTGGTCGCCCGAGTAGTCGCCGACTTTGCAGGCGCGCACGACGACAAAAGAGAGGCAGCCTGGGTTGCCGAGGTAGGCGGGCGCAGGGTCGGCTGCGTGTACTGCGTCGATGCCGGGGAGGGGACCGCGCAGCTGAGGATCCTTCTCGTAGACCCGTCAGCTCGCGGGCAAGGCGTGGGGGGAAAGCTTGTGGACGAGTGCTTGCGGTTTGCCCGCAATACCGGGTACCGGCGCATGCGTTTGTGGACCAACCACCCACTCGAGGCGGCGCGCCACATCTACTTGTCGCGGGGTTTCAAGCTCGTGGAAGAGTCACCGCACCACAGCTTCGGCGTGGACCTGGTCGGCCAGGTCTACGAGCTCACCTGGGAGCAAGGGCCCGCATCGTGACGTCAGCACCCCAACCTGCCGAACATGCGTCTGGCGGGGCGGCCGGGTCGCAACGAAAGCAGGAGCTCCTAGAGTCCACGTACGAGTACGTGCTTCACAATGGCCTCGCCGGTCTCTCATTGCGCCCACTCGCCAAGGCGATCGGTTCCAGCCCTCGGGTCCTGCTTTTTCTGTTTGGGACCAAGGACGCTTTGGTCCAAGCCATCCTCGCGCGGGCTCGGGAGGACGAGCTTGCGGCCGTCGCCGAGCTCAGGGACGAGCGAGAGCACGGGCAGCTCACCACGGCCGCCAAGAAGATATGGGCCTGGCTCGTCGCCCCGGAGCACCGTTCTTTGCTTGTCCTTTGGGCCGAGGGTTACACGAGATCTTTGCAGCCTGCCCCCGGCCCGTGGGCGGGGTTCGCTCGCCGAACAGTCGATGACTGGCTTGATCTGCTCGCCCGCTACCAGCCACCGGGCAGGACGCGCACGAAAACCGCAGATCTCCAGCGCACTCTCCTCCTGGCTGTGCTCCGCGGGCTCTTACTCGACCTCCTTGCTACCGGCGACGCGGAACGCACAACGCGAGCGGTCCAATATTTCCTCGCAAATTAATTATCGGCTGCGGGCATCGGTGCGTAGCGTTTAGCCTTGGTGCCCATGGTCTCCTGGCACCACGTCGTCGAGTTCACGGCTTTATCCGCATTGCTCGTTGCCATCCCCGGCCCGAGCGTGCTTTTCACGGTCAGCCGGGCGCTCACTTCTGGCCGCCGTACTGCGTTGCTGAACGTCGTCGGCAACGAGATGGGCCTAGTCGTCCAGGTGGTCGCCGTATCTTTCGGCATCGGCGCAGTGGTCGAGCGTTCAGCGAGCATTTATGCCTTCGTCAAGCTCGCCGGTGCTATCTACCTCGTTTATTTGGGCACCCAGGCTGTTCGGCACCGGCGGTCGCTCGCTGAGGCAGTGGCGCAGCGGGCCGCCCCCATAAGCACCCGCCGCGCCATGCGCGACGGGGCAATTGTTGGGGCGACCAACCCGAAGACGATCGCGTTTTTCCTAGTCGTGCTCCCCGAGTTCGCGAACAAGGCTTCCGGTGACCTCGCACTTCAGTTCCTCGTTTTGGGTGCGATCTTTCCCGTTGTCGCCCTCGCGCTGGACAGCGTCTGGGCGATCGTGGCCGGCACAGCCAGCGAATGGCTGTCGAGGTCCCCTCGCCGCCTTGCGGCAATAGGCGGTGCCGGTGGGCTCGTGATGATCGGGCTCGGCCTGACTGTCGCCGCCACCGGGCGCAAGGAATGACGAGCACGTTCAGCGTGGCGCGCCTTAGCGGGCCTCCCGCGTCCGAGCGGCCGGATCTGTTGGCTGCCTCGACGCTTTTGGCGCTGACTTCACTCGGCTGGCTCGACCAGGTCGGGCTGGCTGAGATCGACCCCGGGATCTCCGACACAGCCGCCACCCGCGACGCCTATGGGCTCCCCGACGAGGCGCTTGCCAACTGCGTGGTCGTGTCGGGCAAGAGGGAGGGCGAAGAGCGTTTTGCCGCTTGCGTCGTGCTTTCCTCCACTCGAGCCGACGTCAACGGCCTCGCCCGGCGCCGGTTGGACGTGCGCAAGGCGTCTTTTCTCCCGAGGGAGCAGGCCGTCGCGCTCACCGGTATGGAGTACGGAGGGATCACGGCCTTCGGCCTCCCCGAGGACTGGCCCCTGCTCGTCGACAGCCGAGTGGCCCGGGCCCGCCTCGTCGTAATGGGCTCGGGCGTGCGACGCTCGAAACTTCTCGTGCCAGGGGAGATGGTAGGCAAGCTCCCTCGGGCCGAGGTCCTACCCCGCTTGGGCATATAGACGGCTAGTTTTGTTCCTTGAAGGCGAAACGATGACCTTGCCAGCCAACACTCACATCCTCGACCTCGAGCTCGACCTGTCCCAGCACTTGGACGAGCTCGAGCTTGACGAGAGCGACGACGACGACGAGCCCATCCTGCGCTGGAAGGACGGTCGCGAGGTGGACACGTGGCGCGAGGGCTACCCCTACGCAACACGCCTACCGCGCCCGGAGTACGAAAAGCTCAAGCGCCTCCTCCAGATTGAACTGCTCAAGTTGCAGAACTGGGTGAAGGACACGGGCCAGCGCATCGTGGTCCTCTTCGAAGGGCGGGACGCGGCGGGCAAGGGTGGCACCATAAAGCGCTTTACCGAGCACCTCAACCCGAGGGGTTCGAGCGTCGTGGCCTTGGAAAAGCCCAATGAACGAGAGCAGGGGGAGTGGTACTTCCAGCGCTACGTAGCGCGCCTTCCTTCCCGAGGTGAAATGGTGCTCTTCGACCGCTCGTGGTACAACCGGGCCGGCGTCGAGCGCGTCATGGGTTATTGCACCGAAGAGGAGTACCTGCGCTTCATGGTGCAGACGCCCGAGCTCGAACGGCTCCTTACCGGCGATGGGATCGCGCTCTTCAAATTGTGGTTTTCTGTTTCACGCGCCGAGCAACGCACCCGTTTCCTCATCCGCCAGGTGGACCCGGTTAGGCAGTGGAAGCTCAGCCCCACGGATCTGGCCTCGCTCGGTCGGTGGGACGACTACACGCGTGCTAAGGAAGCGATGTTCGTTGCTACGGACACTCGCTATGCGCCGTGGACCGTCGTGAAAAGCAACGATAAAAAACGAGCTCGGCTGAACGCAATGCTGCACGTGCTCAATTCTTTCGACTACCCGCGCAAGCGCAGCGACGTCGTCGGGCCGCCCGACCCGCTCGTCGTTGGCCCTGCCTCATCGGTTTATGAGCATGGCGAAACTCCCGGAGGGCCAAGGCCCGAGCTGGCTGATGGGCACAGGACTGTGCACCCCGTCGCGCCCTCTGCCCTTCAGGTTGCTCCTGCCGGCACGTAGGCACACCCAGGGTCCTCGGCGAGAGGGTCGCCGGCAGTTGCGAACGCTCGTGCTCGGGAGCCGCCGCAAGTCTGCTTGTGCTCGCATCGCCCGCAGCGGCCGCTGAACTGAGCGGCCCGCACGGCACGGAGCAGCGGGTGGTCCCTGTAGATGGCCACGGGGTCTTCGTGCCTCACGTTGCCTAGCCGGAGGGGGAGGAAGCCGGCCGGGTAGGCCCAGCCGTCGTGAGCGATGAAAAAGATCCCCTTCCCGTCTCGTGTCCCAGCGCTAGTCATCGAGGGGGCGGTGTGTGGGGCCCCGAGCGCCGCGCTCAAGAGGCCAGATTGGGACCGGTAGAGGTCACCGAGGGAGAAAGCAGCTGCCGGGTCGCAGCCCCCGCCCTCCAGCGCTGCCTTGCGCCAAGCGGCGACACGTCTGCACCAGGGCCCCTCCACTGTCCTCACGGCAAAGCCGTAACAGGATGCCTCGAAGAGCACGTGGGCGACGTCTTCGTTCTCGTCGGGCGCAAGCTCCTGCTCCTCGCGGCCTCTGCCCACCTTCACCAGGAAGAAGACCTCCCAGGAGGTGGCGCCGACATCCTTTACAAGAGCTGCAACAGCAGCAAGCTCGCCCACGTTGGCCTTCATGACCGCGGTGTTAACTTGCAGCTTGAACCCGAGAGCGCTCACCAGCCGGAGGGCTTCCACGGTGGCGCCGAAATGCCCGTCCACTCCCCGGGCCCGGTCATGCGTCGGCCCGCACGCGCCGTCGAGGCTGATCGAGATGCTGCTCACGCCGAGCTCCTTCAGCCTTTCGAGCACATCTTCGGTCAAACGAGGCGTGACGCTCGGCGCCAGGGCCACAGGCAACCCGGCCGCTTTAGCCCCCGCGACGAGCTCAAAGAGGTCGGGGCGGCTCAGCACGTCACCGCCGGTCATGACGAGCACGGGTGGCCGAGGCCCGAACCCGCTCAGCTGTCGCAGCAGTTTGACGCCCTCTTCGGTGGTCAGCTCGCCTGGTGCCGGCCCTTCCTGCGCCTCGGCCCGGCAGTGCTTGCAGGCGAGCTGACAGGCCAGGGTCGTCTCCCAGAACACCAGGATGGGCGCCTCGTCGAAGGTCACATCCTCCACGATGCACCTCCGAGGGAGCGGACGCACGGGTCTAAAGTCCTCCGGTCGCTCGTTCAGGCTGGCGTGGGAGAATTGTCGTGTGATCGAAGAGATGCTCCCGGAGGAGGTCGAGGCGTTCCTCCGCGAACAAGTTGTCGGGAGGATCGGGTGCCACGCCGAAGGCAAGACCTACGTCGTACCGATCATCTATGCCTGGGAGGACGGTTGTGCGTACGTCTACTCAGTCGAAGGCCAAAAGGTGCGCATGATGCGTGAGAACCCTTCTGTGTGCTTCGAAGTCGACCAGTACCTGCCTGGCGGCGGCTGGCGTAGCGTCATAGCGCAAGGGACTTTCGAGGAGCTCGAGGGCGAAGGTGCGCTCCGTACCCTCGCCCTGCTCACTGACCGCTTCGCGCGGCGCTCCAACAATGGCAGCAGGGAGCGGCCAAGAGGTGAGGGCCGTGTCCCGGTCGCTTTCCGCCTCCGGACTTCCGAGATCACCGGGAGAAAAGTCGAGCGCTCCGTGCAAGCGAACGCGAAGCGCCGAGCAGGCATCCTCTTCGCCCGCAGGCAGGCGCAGCGCGCCTAAGGCGGTCCCCAACCCGCGCTCGGGCAGTCACAAGCCTGGGGATCCGCCGGGTGCAGGGGAGCTGGCGGGCTCGCTCGACCGGGGGGCCATTTGGCCCTGGTGGCTCAGCGCCCCCTCCAGGGACAATTGTGCCAGCGCCTGGCCACCGTGGCCCGAGTGCCCCGCCCGAGCGGACAGGAGGGTTCTGTGAGCCACGTCAAAGTGAGGCCCGCGGCTACGCCAGGTTGGCTCCGCCCCCTCCGCGAACAGACCGAGCTCGCCGTGTCCCCATGGGCGACGCTCGCGGTCTTGTGCTGCTCGCTTGTGATCGTCAATTTGGACACGACTGTCCTCAACGTTGCACTGCCGACTCTTGTCAAAGACCTGAACGCTACTTCCAGCCAACTGCAATGGGTTGTGGACTCGTACGCGCTCGTTTTCGGTGGCCTGCTGCTGGTCGCCGGGAGCCTCGCCGACCGGGTCGGGCGCAAGTGGACTTTCCTAGTGGGGCTGGTGGCCTTTGCCGCAGGGTCCGCTTGGGCTTCGTTCTCCGGTTCGGTGAGCGTCCTTATCGCCGCCCGGGCAAGCATGGGCATCGGGGCTGCGCTCCTGATGCCCTCGACTCTGTCGATAATCACTGACGTATTCCGTGACCCGGGGGACCGCCAGCGCGCGATCGGGTTTTGGGCGGGCACGAGTGGCCTCGGCTTCGCCCTCGGCCCGATAATCGGCGGCGCGCTCCTTGCCCATTTCTGGTGGGGCTCGGTCTTCCTCATCAACGTCCCGATCGCGATCGGCGCAGCGCTGCTTGCCGTCAAATTGGTACCCAACTCCAAGAACCCCTTCGCTCTCGCTCCCGACATAGCCGGTGTGCTCGGGTCCGTTTGTGGGGTCGGGCTCGTACTTTGGGCCGTGATCGAAGCACCAGTGGATGGGTGGACATCGACCTTGGTCATCGGCCCCGGCGCCGCCGGCGTGGTCCTGTTGGCGTTTTTTTTCGCTTGGGAGCGGGCCAGCACGCACCCGATGCTGAACTTCGAGTTCTTCAGGGCGAAGAGCTTTACCTTCGCAGTGGGCTCGGTCGGCCTCACGATGTTCGGCTTGATCGGGTCGATGTTCATCCTGACGCAGTTCCTTCAGTTCGACTTGGGGCTTACGCCTCTCCAGTCCGGCCTGAGGATGCTGCCGATAGCCGCCGTCCTTGCAGTGGTCGCGCCACTGTCGGCTGTGCTCAACAAAACTGTTGGGGCCAAGGTCGTCACCGGTTCTGGGATGTTCTTCGCCGCCTTCGGCCTTTGGATGGTCTCGCGGGCGGCCGTTGGCTGGACCTACACCGAAATGCTCCCCGGGATGATGATCATCGGGCTCGGGGCGGCGCTTGTGATGCCGTCGGTCTCGGCGTCGGTGATGGGGTCGGTGCCACAGGGCCACACCGGGGTCGGCTCGGCTACAAACGGGACCTGCATACAGATTGGTGGGGCAGTGGGTGTCGCCGTTATCGGGAGCCTGCTGTCGACTCGTTACCAAGCAAGGATGACCAAGATGATCGCGCCCTACCGCCTGGGCTCTTCAATTTCTCACACGATCCTTGGCTCGATTGGTGGAGCGCTCGGCGTCGCCACTCGCGTTGGGGGGAGCACAGGGATCTTTCTGGCCAGTGCGGCTCGTTCAGCGTTTATCAGCGGCATGGACCTCGGGTTGTTGCCAGCGGCTTTTGCCGTGCTCGCTGGCTGCCTGGTCGCCTTTGCCGCCCTCCCAGCGAGGCCGTCGGTACATGTACGCGACGAGGCCCCGCCATTGCAAGAGCCCTAGGGCTGGGTAGCTCGGAACTCGCTCGCCGATTTTTCCAGGTCGACCAACATCTCCTTTACCGGGAGCTGGCCGGCGATCGCGGAGCGCGTAGCCGCCCAGACTTGGCGCACTGGTTGCTCGCCCAGGAGCCGGCGGACCACCACACCTGGGTGGTGCGAGGCCCCGAGCGCGAGCAGGGGGACGAGCGCGACACCAAGCCCGGCAGCGACGAAGCCTTGAGCAGTCGGGTACTCGTCTGCTTCGAGCCCGTAGTGCGGCTCGAAGCCCGCTTTCCGGCAGTTGTCGCTCACGACCTGCTCGCAATGTCCCGGGCACGAGCTGATGCCGATCCAGCGCTCGTTGGCGAGCTCCTTCAGGTTGACCGCCCGGCTCCCAGCGAGGCGATGGCCTTTGGGCAGCACCGCCCAGAAGGGGTCCGCAAGCATGTGCGTCCTGAAGAGCCCGTCGTCAGGTTCTTGCCCCGGGCCGAAGGCTTCAACCACGACGGCAACATCGATCGAGCCCGCCCGGAGCCGAGCGAGGCCCTCATCCGGTTCGACTACGACCAAGTCGAGCGCGATGCGAGGGAACTGGCTCTGGAAGGCGGCCAGCGCGGCGGGTACCACCGATGAGCCCGCAGTTGGGAAAGCACCAACCCGCATGCGGCCCGAGTGCCCTGTCCGTAGGGCGCCGAGAGCATCCTCGGCTTCCTGCATCGCCGCAAGCACCCTGGTGGCGTGCTCGCAGAGGAGGATCGCGGCATCAGTTGGCCTTATGCCTCGCCCAGCAGGCTCGATGAGGACCGAGCCGGTCTCGCGCTCGAGGGCGGCGACCTGCTGGCTGACAGCGGAGGGCGTATAGCTGAGAGCCGCCGCTGCGGCCGAGATCGAGCCTGTCTCGACCACGGTCTTCAGCACCCTCAGCCGGCGTACCTCTAGCATGGGGACATTATATAAGCAATGCTAAAGCATTCATTACGACTAATCGCTTGATCTTAATGATCAGGGCCCTCATCATGAAGTTATGGGGTTACTGATTTTTGCGGGAGTGGTCGTAGTCCTATTGCTAGCGCCCTGGTTTGTCGCTGACAGCCGGGACGGGGCCGACTGGAAGCCTATGCCGAGGCCCTCGCGGCGGAGCACCGGCCCAGTACGCCCGTTCCTCGAATCAGCCGCGGCCCTGCGAGTGAGGGCTGCTGGGCGCCACCTCGCTTACAGGTTGCGGCTCGCCAGGAGCTGAGGCGCAGCTCCCTTCCCAAGGATCGCTCGGACGACCTCGACCGTAAGCGCTTGGGCTATGAGGACGCCGGCCAGGGAGGACAAGGCGCAGAGGCCGGTGCCATCAGCGAGCGAGATGGCTGTGTCCGAGTAGGGAGCGCAGGTGTCGATCGAGAGGGAAGCAACCTCGAACAAGCGCTGGCCGCTCGGGTGGCGCGATTCGACCGCCTCGCTGTGCTCGAGCGAGGTGATGGCGACGACGGGGAGGCTTCGCCGGCGCGCCTCGAGTGCCAGCTCGACGGGAGCGCCGTTGCGCCCCGAGTGGGAAACGACGATAAAAGCATCCTCGGAGGCCGTGCTCACCTGCGACAGGAGCGCCTGGGCAGCGTCGGCCCTGCGCTCCAAGCGACCGTCTGCAAGCTCCTCCTGAGTGGCCAGGCCCCGCCGCACAAGTTCGTCGAGAGCGAGCTCCTTGAACCCTGCGAGGCCTCCCGAGCGCTCGACCAGCTCCATAGCGACCGAACGGGAGTGGCCGGCGCCGAAGACGTAGACGGTCCCGCCTGCCAGAAGGCTCGTGGAGAGCACTTCAGCCGCCGCGGCAATAGAACCGAGCTGCTCGTCGGCTACCCGTGAGAGGAGCTGCTGCGCAAGGGCGAAAACATCAAGGGCACTGGGCGCTTTGGCGTCCCGCGCACCGGGCGCGGAGGAACGGCCCCCACTGGGTGCCTGCGCTTGCATCAGATCTGCTGCGCAGGCTCGAGCGGCGGGCGAAGTTGCGCGACGAACTTGTAGCGGTCTCCGCGGTAATAACTGAGCGCGAACTCGACAGGTTCGCCTTTAGCGTCCCGGCTGTGGCGGCTGAGCAAGAGCATCGGGTAGCCGACTTCGGTCTCCAAGAGCTCCGCCTCACGGGGCGGTGCCGGGACAGTTTCAATTGTTTCTTCGGCCTCGGCGAGGTGCACCCCGTAATCCTTTGCGAGGAGCGCGTAAAGGGATACGGAGTCGCCGAGCTTTCGGGCGAGCCCTGGGAACTTGGAGGCGTCGAGATGGGTGGTCTCGATCGCCATCGGCTCCTCGCTCGCTATGCGGAGCCGCTCAACTCTCAGCACACGGCCGCGAGGTTTGAGCCCGAGCCGCCACGCAAGCTCTTCGTCAGCACGCACCTGCCCAACCGACAGGAGCAGTGACCGAGATGCCAAACCTCGGCGGCGCATGTCCTCGGTGTAGCTGGTGAGGAGGAGTGGCTGCGCCATCTTGGGAAGTGCGGCAAAAGTACCTCGGCCGTGCATCCGCACGAGCCGCCCCTCGATGGTGAGCTCTCGCAGCGCTTGGCGAACGGTCGTGCGGCTCGTGGAGAAGGTCTCTGCCAGGGTGCGCTCGGGGGGCAATGGCTCGCCTGGCGCAAGGCGCGCCAACATTTCGGCGAGGTGACCTTTCACCACGTAGTACTTCGGGCGTCGCTTGCCCGGTTGCTCGCGGGCGCCGTCTGGCGCCGGCCCGGCGCCGGCTGCCGCTGTCCTCATAGCTGCCTCCTTCCAGCCCGACGGCTGGTCGTCCCATGAGCTTGACAGATGTTATGGCTTGACTGGACAAGGCCCACGGACTGTGTAATCATCTGGTCTAGACCAGTCTGGTCTAGACCAAAGTGGTTTAGTCCAGAGTGGTAGGCGGCCGCAAGGGCCGTAAGTGGAACCTGATCACAAGGAGCGCCCATGAAGAAACGCTTTATCGCTCCCACCGCTATCGCCCTCGCCCTCGCGGCTGGGGCAGGTGGAGCGGTCGTGCCCGCCACAGCGTCTGCGTCGGGCAACACTCTCACCGTCTGGCTGATGACCGGTGACTCGCAGCCGTCGGTCTACAACGCCGTCAATGCCGCTTTCGAGAAGGAGTACCCGGGCTGGACCGTCAACATTGAGATCCAGCAGTGGAGCGGCATCAGCGCCAAGATCATTTCGTCACTGGCCGGCAGCACGCCGCCGGACGTGATGGAGCTCGGTAACACCGACGTAGCCGAGTTCGCAGCCTCTGGAGGGCTCACGAACCTCGCCTCCGACAGGAGCCAGTTCCAGAACAGCTCCAACTGGTTGAGCGGCCTCGAAGGCCCGGCCGAGTACAACGGCGGGCTTTACGCGATCCCCGAGCTCGCCGGCGACCGCGTTGTCGTGTACAACAAGGCGATGTTCGCTGCGGCGGGGATCACGCACCCGCCAACATCGTTGTCCGAGCTGCTCGGCGACGGCGCCGTGCTGAAGAACCTCTTCTCCAAGCGGGCGGACTTTTCGGCCTTCTACCTGCCGGGCGAGGAGTGGTACGCCGCGATGCCGTTCGTGTGGGCAGAGGGCGGCCAGATCGCTGTCCAAAAGGGTGGCAAATGGTACGGCGACCTGGAAGCCGCCAAGTCCATCCTCGGCTTACAAGAGTTCCAAGCGTTCCAGAACTTCATGTCCACGCCGGCTTCGCGCACGGTCACTGAGGCCAACCCGTCGGACGCTCAGATCTTCGCCAGCGGCAAGGCCGCCATGTTCATCGACGGCAGCTGGACCCTCAGCCAGATCACGACCGACAACAAAGCCATGGCCGGCAACGTCGGCACCTTCATCCTCCCGGGCGTGACCGCAGGGTCACAAGCCCCGGTCTTCCTCGGTGGCTCGGACCTCGGGATCGCCAAGAACAGCCCCAACCAGGCGCAGGCGCTTGCTTGGGTCAAGCTCTACACCGGGACGACCAACCAGCTGCTCCAGGCGAAGGTCATCGGCTTCATCCCCAATGCCAGCAACCTGGTTAGCCAAGTGAACGTGCCGGCGAACGTGAGCACGTACTTCAAAGCAGCGTCCGTGAGCCAGTTCACGCCTCCCGTTCCAGGTTGGGCTACGGTCGAAGCCGACAACGTTATGCAGGACCTCTTCGCTCAGATCTCCGAAGGCCAGGAGCCCGTGACGACGATCGCCAAAGTGTACGACCTCAAGCTCGACAACCTGCTCAACGGCCAATAGACGGGCGCTATCACCCGATAGACGGGCTCGAACAGGCCAAGCGGAGTAGACGAAAATGTCCGTGCCGACCCTGTCAGATCTGGCACCAGTGAGGACGGAGCGGCCAAGCGCGCCAGTCCCGTCCCACTGGCGGCACGCCAAGGGCCGGAGCTGGCGCCGCGTCTTGCGGCGCCAGCTTTTGCCCGTGGCTCTCGTCCTACCGGCGCTCGGCCTGCTTGCCCTCATGATCTTCTACCCCCTGGGCAGGCTGGTCGCGACCTCGTTCCAGAACCTGGGGCCGTTCCAGCTCATCAGCCACAAGGTTGTCTGGGACGGCCTGGCAAACTACAGGTCGCTTTTCACCAGCAGCGACCTAGGGACTTCGGTCTTACAGACATTCCTCTTCGTCCTCGCGTGCGTGGGCCTCACGATGACGATCGGCACGGGGGTGGCACTGTTGCTCGGCCGCATCGGCAAGTTGCTCCGTACCGTGGTCACCATCTGTATGCTCTTCGTGTGGGCGATGCCCACGTCCGCCGCTTCCATAGTCTGGACGTGGCTTTTCCAGACCGAGTACGGCGTGGTCAACTACGTGCTCACGTCGCTCGGGGGCAACTTCGCGAACCACAACTGGTTCAATAGCACGCTCCCCGCCTACAGCATCATCGTGGCCAATATCGTTTGGGGCGCCATCCCCTTTGTCGCCCTCATGATGTACTCGGCGTTCTCGTTGGTCCCTCGTGAGCTCTTCGAAGCCGCCGCCGTCGACGGGGCATCGCCTGCGACAACCTTTCTCCGCGTGACCTTGCCCATGGTGCGGCCGATCTTCGTCCTGCTCACGGTGCTTTCGATCATTTGGGACGCCAATGTCTTCAACCAGGTCTGGTACTTGACGCAAGGTAACGCGCAGCTCCTCAACGTCATCCCCCTTGGCGTCTGGCAGTACATAGAAGCCTTCTCCAGCAACGAGTACGGCCTCGGGGCCGCCGTCGCCGTCCTGATGATCCTCCTCCTGGTGGCAGTGACCGGCTACTACATCCGGATCATGGTCCGCACGGGCCAGCTGCGGACAGAGCTCCGAGCATGACGGCGCCCGTGACAATGGCTGGTGTGCGCTCAGCGCGCTACCGCGGCATGACCTGGGTCTGGCGCGCGGTCGCGATCGCTTTCGGGATGGTGATCGTGTTCCCCGTGTACTGGATGGTCCAGTCATCGTTCGAGCCCAACGGCGACATCACCTCTTTGAAACCGAACTTCTTCCCTGTCCATTTCACCTTGCACGACTTTGTCGATGCCGTCAACCACACGGCTGGGGTCGGCCAGGCGTACTTCTGGGACGACGCCCGCAACAGCCTCGTTGTCGTTACGATCGCAACACTCGTCACCTTGTTATTTGGTTTCCTGGCGGCGGCGGCGATAAGCCGCTTCCGCCTAATGGGGACGACCGCGTTCCTCGTGCTCATCCTGGTCGTCCAGATGGTGCCAGGCACGGCCCTCATCATCCCCGTGTTCTTATTGCTCAACAACCTCCACCTGACCGACAACTATCTCGGGCTCATCCTTGCCTACTCGGCCTCGACGCTGCCCTTCACTATCTGGGCATTGAAAGGCTTCGTGGGAGCTGTGCCGTACGAGCTCGAGGAGGCGGCGATGGTGGACGGCGCAAGCCGCTTCGGTGCCTTCCGGCGCATCCTCTTGCCTCTGTTACTGCCGGGCATCATTTCTGCGGGCATTTTCGCCTTCATCACGGCTTGGAACGACTTCCTGGTGGCGGACGTCGTCATGCAGGAGAACTACCATCAGACCCTCCCCGTCTGGCTCTTCAGCTTCACGACCAATACCGGCACCGACTACGGCGGCTTGATGGCAGGGTGCACGATCATGTCCTTGCCGGTCGTGATCTTCTTCCTCCTCATCCAACGCCGGATTGTGAGCGGCCTGACAGCGGGAGCGGTGAAGGGATGAACAGCGCGAGCACCTCGGACGGCGAGCACACCGGTCAAGCCGGTGCTGTCATGGATTCCGAGATGAACGAACAACCTCGGTGCCTGGCCTCGCTTTTTGCCCGTCGCGAGGAGATCATTGAGCAGGTGCGGGCGCTCGCCCCACGCGAGCTCGCGGGCACAGTACTGGTGGCGCGCGGCTCGTCCGACCATGCAGCGACCTGCGGGGCGTACTTCTTGGAAATTGCGAGCGGCCGCCCCGTCGCGCTCACCTCCCCGAGCATCCAGACCCTTTACCGCGCGCGCACGGATTTTCGTGGGTACCTGATGATCGCTGCGAGCCAGTCTGGCCAAACGCCCGAGATCGTGGAAGTTGTCGAGCGCGCACGGGCCTACGGTGCACGTGCCATCGCTGTCACCAACGAGCCGGCCAGCCCCTTGGCCGCGGCGGCCGACCTGGTTGTAGACATAAGTGCGGGACGCGAAAGAGCCGTGCCAGCTACTAAGACAGTTACCGCCCAGGTGGCTGTCTTTGCCACCATTGCGCAGGCGTTTGGCGACCTCGGCTTGGAAGCGCGCGCCGCCGAGCGACTGCCGGGCCAAGTTGGCGAGGTCCTCGCCGACCTCTCCCCCGTCGAGGGGCTGGCAGAGTGGCTCGCCAGTTCCGACCGCTTGCTGACGGTGGCGAGAGGCCTCTTGTACGGGGCTGCGCAAGAGGTGGCGTTGAAAGTCGAAGAGACGACCGCTCGGTTGACGGCGGCATTTTCGGCTGCGGACCTGCGCCACGGGCCGATCGCGATCGCGACGAGCGGAGCGCCAGTGCTTGCCTTTGTCCACCCCGGGCCTGCCGCCTCTGATGTTTCAGACGTGGTCGGGGACCTCCGCTCCCGCGGCGCTCCTACCCGTGTCCTTGGCCCGGTGCCGGGGGCCGACTTCGGCTGGTCCTCGGACGTACCTGAAGTCCTGGCACCGGTGCTGGCAATCGTGCGCGGTCAACAGCTGGCCCTTTCCCTGGCGCGACTGCTCGGGCTCAACCCCGACGCACCTGCCGGCCTCACCAAGGTGACCATCACATGAACGCCTTTGTCCTTGCCGCGGCGCGTGTAGCCACGCCGACAAAAATGCTCGAGCCCGGCTACTTGGTTGTCCAAGACGGGCTGATAAGCGCCGTTGGGAACGGGAGCCCCCCCGGCACGGGGCTTCCTTTTGCTGACCTTGGAGATCTGCTGCTCGCGCCGGGGTTTATCGACGTCCACGTCCACGGTGGCGGCGGCTACCAAGTCAACTGTGCGACTGCCTGCGAAGTCGAGGAGTCCGTCCGCGAGATGGCCCGTTTCCACGCCCGGCACGGGACGACGGCTCTGCTCGCCACCACGGTTTCGGACAGTCCTGAGGCGTTGCGAGCCGCTGTTATAGGGGTGGCGGCGGTGGCCAACACCCCGGGCGGCGGCGTTATTGGCTCCAACTTGGAAGGCCCGTGGATAGCGCGCTCCAAGGCCGGTGCCCAGTTCCCTGAAGCCATCCGGCCGCCGTCGGTACCAGAGTTCGAGGATCTCCACGCGAGGTCGGCAGGGACCTTGCGGCTTTTTACGCTCGCGCCGGAGCTCGATGGCGCAAGCGAGCTGATCGCCGCCGCCCGCTCCAAGGGAGTGGTGGTCGCCATCGGGCACACCGACGCGGACTACGAAACCGCCAGGGCGGCCTTCGACGCTGGTGCACGGCACGCGACACACCTGTTCAACGCGATGGCACCGATCCATCAGCGCCGGCCAGGGCCTGTGACGGCGGCATTGGAAGACCCACGGGTCTTCCTCGAGGTCATTGCCGACGGGGTGCATGTCCACCCGGCGCTCATATCTCTTGTGGCGACCGTGGCACCCGAACGCTTGGTGCTCATGACCGATGCCATCGGGGCAACTGGTACGCCTCCAGGGCGTCATCGGCTCGGCCCTTTGGAAGTGGTCGTGAGCGACGGGCGAGCTGTTCTCGCCAATCAACCGACGACGGTCGCAGGCAGTGTCCTCACCATGGACCGCGCCGTCGCCCTGGCCGTCCAGACGGCCGGGGTGCCGCTCTTGGGCGCCCTCAGAGCGGCGTCGCTCCACCCTGCGCTGGCTCTCGGAGAGGAGCGGAAAGGCCGCATCAAAAAAGGTGCTGATGCGGACCTGGTAATCCTCCGTGCTGACTTTTCGGTTGTCGCGGCAGTCGTTTGCGGCCGCACGGTCTACGACCCGGACGGGGTTCTGGCCGGGCTTGCCGGAGTGCCCCTCTCGTAGCGGCAGGGCTCCCACCCGGCGACCGGTGAGGGCCTGGCGCCTGGCGCAAGAGCAGCGTTCTTGTTGCGCTGCGGTGATGCTAAAGCGCGTGACTGCCGAAATCGTGCTCCGGGCGCTGCAAGGTCATTTTCTACAACCCAGAACGAGGGGCCCAGAAGGACGGGCCAGAAGGACGGCCCACAAGGACGGGGCCTTGCGCAGGCTCTTCGACGCTCGCCTAGGGCAATGAGCTGCCAGTGCCCTTCTCAACCCTTTGGATCTCGCATGCGGGGTTAGCAATAAAGTGAACGGCGTGGGAGGTCGGGTGCTGATTGACACCGACGTCGGGATCGACGATTCCCTGGCAATCTTGGTCATGTTGGCCGCGCCCGATCTCGACGTCATCGCTATCGGGTCGAGCTACGGCAATTGTCGCTCCTTCCGGTCGGCCGCCAATGCACTGTGCGTGCTCGAGGCGGCGGGGCGTGACGATATCCCGGTCGCGATGGCCGCCCCCGAACCGCCTTCAGCCTTGGCCCTTATTGACTTGGCCTGCTCGGTCCACGGCAGCGACGGCCTCGGCAATACGGGCCACGAGCCGAAGTACTTGAAGCCGACGGGGGAGACCGCCGTTGCACAGCTGCTGCGGGTCGGGAAGGAACCCCCTCCGGGCACATCGCTCCTCGTCCTCGGGCCGCTGACAAATATCGCTGCTGCAGTACGCGAAGACCCTGAACTGCTTGGGAGATTTAGCAAAGTGGTGGTCATGGGCGGGATGGGGCCGGTGGGGGGCTCCGAGGAGGTCTTAGCCCGCTACCCCCGTTCCCGCCTCGTCGGGGACCCCAACACACGGCACAACCCCGAAGCCACCAGGACCGTGGCGAGCGCCAAGGCCAACATCACTTGGGTAGGGATGAACGTAACTGGGCCAGCTCTCTTCCCGGCGTCGCTCCTCGACGAACTAAGCGCATCTGGCAAGGAAATTGCCTGCTTCGAGCGCGATGTGCACCAGTGGTACATAAACTTCGTCACCAATGCGTGGGAGTGCGCAGAAAGAGCCTTTACAGCGCATGACACGATTGCGGCGTGCGTGTTGCTCGACGAAGACGTAGCGCTTCGTTCGGTGAAGGCCACTCCGGTCGTCTGCTGCAGTGAGAGCGGCCACGGCCAACTTTGGGGTGCCGCACCCGTCGAAGGCTCGGTAGCCCACCAATTTGTTACCGCGATCGACCAGGCAAAGGTCGAGCAGCGGATAAGGGCGGCTCTAGGCGGGTAAATCGGCCGGCTGGCGTTCCTCCGAGAGGGAACGTTAGGAGCTCGAATTACCGCTTGCACCAAGACTGGCGTGGTGGGCGCCACGATACCCCCCGCTGGTTCCGCCGTTATCATTAGCGCTTCTAGTTGGTTGTCGGCTCGCAAGGCCGCGGGAGCCGGCACGCGGCCCAACAGGCTCAACAGACCGGCCGCGCCCGGGCGAGGCCCCAAAGCTGGTGCGTCTCGCCGCTGGGGAGCGCGGGCATGTGGACGAGACCACATAGGCCTGCCCGCCCGGGGCGAGGACGACCTCGGCCCTAAGAGGCCCCGAAGAAGAGCGCATCCCGGTGACGGTGCTCGGGTCGTCAGGGCTGACAAAGGCGTAGAGGTCAGTCGAACCAGCTGTTGGGCCCTTAGAGATCTGCGTTGCCTCATGATGAGAGGACATTTGGTTCGCCTCGTGGTCTCAGTTTTGTATTAGTGACTTAGGACGGGGAGAATCGTTAGGGGAGGGGAGATGCTTCATCCTCTGGGTGCAGCCAAGCGGGCGAGCGCCTGCGCGGTGCCTCGGGTTGCGGGCGACTATTTGTCTCCGCTCGCCCATGGCTACTTGGGAGAGGCCAAGTTGTACACTGCCGTCCCGTCCACAGTTGCTGCCGTGAAGTGCGACTCGACCCAAGCTGTGATCGCGGAGTCGCTGTTGGAGACGCCCGCGCCGCCGGCGGGCCCGCCACTTAGGCCTGCAGCGCCCGAAGCGATGAAGTAGTGGATTTCTCCTTTGGAAACGTAGAGCTCGAACTGGGCAAGCGTGATGTTGCCCCCCTCGCCATCGAAGCCGCCGATTGCCATTACCGGGCCCCCACCCGTTGCCAGTTCAAGGGTGGCGGCCTCCTGGGAACCAAAAGTGGCTGCGACCCAGCGGTAGTGGCCTGCGTCGCCTTCGAGCAGATGGACAAGCGTCTTGTCCGTCGCCAAGGTGCCAAAGCTTCCTGTGCCGGCAGGCCCGGGCGCCGCCGTCGGGGTGCCACCCGAGGGGGAGCCTCCAAATCCCAAGGGGGCCCCGTCCTTCCCGAGCGGGCTCGGCCGGTTGCCCACGCCGGGTGGACGGCCACCGGAGCCGAAGCCTCCACCACCGGAGCCGAAGCCTCCACCATGTGTGCCCGGGCCGGCTGAAGGGACGCTTCCGGTATGCGCGGTGCTGATGGTCACAGCTGTGTATGCCAGTGGCCCCGCGAGGCTCGCGGCGAGGCCGAGCCCGGCGCCGGCGGCGAGGATGCGACGGCTGCCCAGCGAGATCGCAGGCTGGTAAAGGACCGCAGCCGCTGCCAGAAGACCGGCGGCCAGTACGGTCGGGCGGAGCCACGGGTCGAAGCTTGGTGTGCGGTCGAGCAATGCGTACGACCACCCAGCAGTGGCGACGATCGCGAACGCTCCCAGCGCTCGAGCCCCAAATTGTTGGCGGTGCTGCCAAACCAGGGTGGCGCCGATCGCCGCCAAAGCGGCTATCGCCGGCGCCAGCGCAACGGTGTAGTACGTGTGGATAATGCCCTTCCCGAGGCTGAAGGCGCCACCTGTGACCAGGAGCCAGCCACCCCAGAGCACGAGGGCCCCTCTCGTGCGGTCACGTCGGGGAGAGCGTGCGGTCCAAGCGAGCCCGGCCACCAAAGTCAACAGCGCTGCCGGGATAAGCCATGAGGCCTGGCCGCCCATGAGGTCATTGAAAAGCCTGAAAATCCCTGGTGCACCGCTAAACCCTGCCCCTCCACTTCCCCCTGGCCCGGACGAGCCGAGGAGCCGGCCGAAGCCGTTATAGCCGAATATCAGGTTGAGGATGCTGTTGTCGGGCGAACCGTCGATATAAGGCCGCGCGCCGGCGGGCCAGAGCGCGACGATTGCGACCCACCACCCGGCAGAGGCAACAATAGTCGCCGTTGTGATGGCGAGCTGTTTTGCGCGGCGTAACGCGCTCCCCGGCGCGAGGAGGAAATATGCGAGGAAAAAGGCGGGAAGAACCGTGAAAGCTTGCAGCATCTTGGTGAGGAAAGCGAGCCCGAGGAAGGCGCCGGTCGCCACGGCCCAGCGCGTCTTGCCGTCTTCGCAACCCCGCACGAGCGTGTAGGCGCTGGCAACGAGGCAGAGCACGAGTAGCGCATCGGGGTTGTTGAAGCGGAACATGAGCGCCGCCACGGGCGTAACGGCGAGCATGGCCCCGGCCAGCAGCCCCGTGGCCTCCCCGAACCAACGCTTTACGGTTGCGTAGAGAAGCCCAACTGAAGCGACTCCCGCGAGCGCTTCAGGCACGAGCATGCTCCAGCTGCTGAAACCGAAGATCCTTGAGGTGATCTCCATCACCCACAACGAAGCCGGTGGCTTGTCGACGGTTATGAAACTCGACGAATCGAGTGAGCCGAAGAAAAACGCTTTCCAGCTCTTGGTCCCTGCCTCCACTGCGGCAGCGTAGAAGCTATTGGCAAAACCTGAGGCGCTGAGGTCCCAGAGGTAAGCGACCGCGGTAACGGTTAGGAGCGCAATGAGCGCTGGCCAGCGCCAGCGTGGGTTACTTGCCCGCCGTTCCTGGAGTGGCGCTGGCGGTAGCTCGGTCCCTGGCCGCCAAGAGAGCTCGGCAAGGGGACGAGCGGTCATGGGTTCGTCAATGGTTGTCGGCATATTGCGATCTTCCTATCGGTGCCAGGGAGTGGCGCGCTTGGGGGCTGTGAACCAGCTGTGAGCTCATCTTGTTGCGCCTCATGGAGCTGGCGGCTGCCCAGAGCGCGAGCAACAAGGCGGCCAACATCACGCTCGAGAGCACAGGAAAACTCACGATCGTGTGGTCTGGCAGGCCGAAGAACCCATTTGGCCCACCCCCGCCTGAGAACGTAGACCGGCCCGCGCCTGATGAGCCACGCAGCGGCGCTCCCCCCAGGGCGGTGCCTGCGGGCTGGATGCCTGGGAACGGCTTGGCTTGGGCTGTTGTCGTCGTGGCGAGCAAGAAGGGCATGTAAGAGAACAACGAGGCGAACTGTTCCAGTACCGGCAGGGCCCAGAGCTTCCTCGGGAGGTAAAAGGCAGAAACAACTGTCAGGATGTCAGCCATGTAAAAGTAGCGTTCGTGCATCGCCGGAAGCAGGAAGGGGACCACGATCACTGACACTGTTGCCGCAAGCACTATGTGGGCGGGAGTAAGGTCCACGCGCCTCACTACGACCAAGGCCCCGAGGACAACTACTGCGGCAAGGGCTCCCGCGATACCCGCGAGCCGTAAAGTGCTCGATGTCGCGACGTCGAAGTACTGGTAAATGTTGGGCGCATTGAGGGTCAGTTGCGGGTACTGGCTGACTTGGCCCGTGTAGGCAGACCAGAGCGACGAAATAGGAGCGCCCAGCACGAGGGCAGGCATGTCGGCGACGACGAAGACTGCAGGTATAGCCAGGAGCTCGCGCCAGCGCAGGCGGTGCCGGAACGCCAGGAGGAGCACGAAGGGGAACATGAACACTGCTTGGAGCTTGAAGGCGAGAGCAAGGCCGAAGAGCGCGCAAGCCCACCAACCCTTTCGTCGAAGGACGAAGTAAATGCCGCCAAGAGCAAATGCCGTGTAGGTAGCGTCGACTTGGCCCCACCAGGAACTGTTGAGCACGACCGTGGGGAGAAAAAGCACCAACGAGCTCGCTGCCAGCGGCGCCCAACCTTGTGGGTAACGCTGCCGCACCACCTTGAAGGTAAAAAAGGCAAGCAGCAAATCGAAACTAACCGAGATAAGCTTAATGCCGGCAAGCGCCGGCACTGGGAGATAGGTTACAAGAGCAAGAAGGTAGAGGTAAGGCTCGTTGTAATTGGAAAAGTTGTACTGTAGCGCGCCAAAGCCGCCGTGCTGCTTTATGAACTCGTACCAGCCATAAAACGTAGCGTAATCACCTGTTTGGTACTTAAAGAACACTGCCCGTACCGCGAGGGCGATTGCGACCATGATCGCTGTGGCGGTAACGCGTGCCCTGTTCGTACGTACTGCACTTAGTGCCACAGGAAGGGCTCTCTAGTGCCGCAAGTAGGTGCGGAACACCAATGCCTGCATGGTGAGAAAACGTGCGAAGGCGGCCAGGGCGTTACCAGCCAGGAGCGCAACAAGCTGGCCCACAAGTGAACGAGGCGCGACCTCGTTGCTCACTACGAGAGAGGCTGTCGTCACGGCAAGGGAGGTCGCCAGTGTCGCGGATGCGACGAGAGCTACCGAGCGCGGGCGCAGTGGGCGCCACGCGAATGCGTAACGCAGTTGAGCCATGGTGTTGAGCAATGCCAGTGCCACCAAGGAGGTGATGTTGGCTAGGTAGGCACCCAGGGTGCCGCGGAGCGCCACGAAGAGCACCAGGTACGCGATCGTGCTCGCTATCCCCACTCTTGCGAAGCGGGTGCCCTCCGGATCGCTGAGGGCCAAGGGCCGACCTTGCCTCGCGGGCTGCTTTGCGGCCCGAGGCATCATAGGGCGGTCCCGGAGGAGCCGCCACATGCCCTTCAGGTCTGCCATCGCGGTCTTGGCGACCTTCACCCGGCTGTCTGGGTCGTCAGCCCAATCGACGGGCACCTCATGGATGCGAAGCCCGCCGCGCTCGGCCAGTACAAGGAGCTCTGTGTCGAAGAACCATTCGTCGTCAGCCACTCGAGGGAGGAGCAGGCGTGCGTCTCGAGCGCGAAGGGCTTTGAACCCGCACTGGGCGTCGGTGAAATGGGCCCCAAGGAACACCCGCAGGAGGAGGTTGTAGCCCCGCGATATCACCTCACGCCGCGGGCCCCTCAGCACGCGAGCTCCCTGGGCCAGGCGGCTCCCGATCGCCAGGTCGCTGTGGCCCGACGTGAGCGGCGCCACCAAGGGGAGGAGGGCGTCGAGGTCAGTCGACAGGTCGACGTCCATGTAGGCCACGACGTCTGCTTCGCTCGCCAGCCACGCCACCTTGAGAGCGCGCCCGCGGCCCTTGGCGTCGAGGTGCAGCGCCCTCACCCCCGGCACCTCGTCGCTCAGGCGCTTGGCGACATCCCAGGTGGTGTCCGTGCTCCCGTTGTCGACCACAGTGATAACGGCCCGGAACGGGAACCGAGAGTCGAGGTAGTCGCGGAGCCGCCTGATGTTGGGTACGAGGTCCTCCTCCTCGTTGTACACCGGGACTGCGATGTCGAGCGAGGGGGCAGAGCGCTGGGAGGCGCCGAGGCCCGTGTGCTCGGCCAGCAAACCTTTGGGCTCGCGGACCGTGGCTTCAACAGTGGGCATGGGTTGACAATGCTCCCCAAAACCGAGAGCCCGCTGAGCGCCGCCTTTGTCCTCGGTGAAGAAGATTGCCCGTGCCGGAGCGGGGCCCGTCCGCTAAGCGCGCCCCGCTCCGCGGTCTATCATCCCCAGCTGCCGCTGTTAGTGCCTGCGGTGGTCGATACCTTCAGTTGCACGACGTACCAGACGTGGCCGATGCCCTGTCCCGTGACTGTGCCCTTTGAGTCCTTGACGAAGGTGTAAAGGGCCTTTTTGTCCCAAGTGACCTGCATGCCCGAAGGGCTCTTTACGACGCCGAGGCCGGTGATCCCGGAGGCCGCGCTCACCTTGGTCTGGCCCTTGGGCAAAAGGAGCGGCGGCCATGCCGTAAGGCAGTTGCCCTTGCATGCCCACTTGCCCGGCTTGTTGGCGGTGTCGTAGTAAAGCGCCAGGCCCGAGCCCGTGACCAGGATCTTCCCGTACTTGGCAACCGTCGCAGCCTTCACCAGTACCGAGCTCGCGGCCGCGGGCGCGGCTGTCGCGAAGGACTGTGCTGCAAAGCCTCCAAGAGCGCTTGTCGCCAAGAGCGGGGCGATCAAGGAGGCCCTGGCGTTGGGGCGCCGGGGCCATCCGTGCTCGCCGATGGACGGCGGGCGTAGTTCTTTCATTGGTACCTCCTTGCGTTGGCCGTTTCTCCCGCAAGGGGTTACGGAGCAAGAGCCAACAGGGATGACTCGCCTTAAAGAGCAGGTCAGGATGCTGTTTGCGTAATCATCCCCAGATGTCGGTTGCCGTCTCGACTATGAGCTGCAGCTTCGCAACTTCGTCGTCGAAGGTTAGGCGGTTGCCTTCGACGGTGGAGGAGAACCCGCACTGGGGCGAAATGCATATTTGCTCCAGGGGCAGATATTTTGTGGCTTCTTCGATGCGCCGCCTCAAATAGTCCTTTGTCTCGAGGTCGCCACGCTTTGTCGTTACGAGCCCGAGCACGACCATTTTGCCTTTCGGCACAAATCGTAGGGGAGCGAAGCCGCCAGAGCGTGCGTCGTCGTACTCGAGGAAAAACCCATCGACATTTAGCTCGTTGAAGAGCGCCTCGGCCACAAAGTCGTACCCTCCCTCTGCCGCCCAGTATGACTGGAAATTGCCGCGGCAGGAGTGGGTAGTCACAGTCATGCCCTCTGGCTTCGCCACCAGCGCGGCATTGATCTGGTTGATATAGCGCAGGTGCTGGTGCTCTGCGTCCTCTCCTCGCTCCGAGATCATCCGGCGCTGCGCCGGGTCGTTAAGGTAGGCGAGCGAAGTGTCATCGAGCTGGAGGTAGGTGCAGCCCAGTTCTCCAAGCCGGCGGATCTCCTCACCGTAGGCTGCACTGAGATCAGCCCAAAATTGTTCGATGTCGCCGTAAGCAGCCGGGTCGATCGATGCGGGCCCTCCTCGGTAATGCACCATGCTAGGGGAAGGGATGGTCAACTTGGGGACTGCCGTAGTCGTCACGGACTTCAAAAAATCGAACGCGTCAGCGAAGATCGTGTGGTCCAGGCGCACCTTGGAGGAGACCTTGAGGGCAGCTGAAGTGAAGTAGGTCGAGCCTTCACTGTTCTTGAAGGCAACCTGCAATTTTTCGCTGCCGCGGCTGACCCCGCCCAATTGATAGATGAAGTCCATGTGCCAGGACGTCCTGCGGAACTCGCCGTCAGTGGCCGCTTGGAGGCCGATCTCCTCCTGGAGGGCGACAACCTTGCGGATGGCGTCGTCCTCGGCCTCCTTCAGCGCCTCCTGCCCCATTCGCCCAGCTGTGTAGGCAGTGCGCGCCTCCAACAGCCTGTGCGGGCGCAAAAGGCTGCCCACGTGGTCTGCCCGAAAAGGTGGCCTCTCTCGTCTCATCTGCCCCCTCCCAGCGACACCGCTGCCACGTTCGTCGTCATCGTTACCCTTCTCCAGGAAACGATATTAACCGCCCCGTCGTTGTAGGTAATGGATGAGGCCGCAGCGCGGCGGCCGCACGGGGTGCTCGACGCCCTAAACGTGCTAAAGGTCAACAACTATGGGAGCGCACGCGCGCTTGGTACCCACGCCGGAGGGTTCGCGATCGTGGCGACGCTTCCCGGCTAGGAGCCCTGCCCACCTCGGCGGGCTTCGCCCTACGCCCCCTTTAGGAGCACCCTTTAGGAGGTCTTGCTACGAAACCTGGCTCCAAGGTTGCCTGTCGTGGGTGCCCGTCCGTAGCCCGTTCTCCGGGTGCCGGCGTCGGCCGTCAGCCTCACAAGTGACAGGAAGGCGAGGGGCAGCCCGATCAGGACGAGTGCTGGGTCGAGGAAGCCGAGCAGGACGGCAGCGGTGTACTCGATGGCAAAGAGGGGGCTGCTTACCAGCACGTTGGCCACGGCGAGCCGAACCCCTTCGGACCATAGGTCGGGCAGGGGCATCTCAGGGAAGCGTGCCCGGAGGACGATGACAAAGCTTGTCGAGCTGATCGCGACGACGAGCGAGGCGGCGCCGAAACCAAGGCAAGCCCAGTTGACGGGGGCACCGCCCCGGAGAAAGAAGTGGACCTCCTCGACAGCTATCGCGATGGCGGCGAAAGGGGCACCGATCGCCAGGGCCGTAGGCCCAGGGTGGCGTGACCTGAGCGCGTGGAGGAACTCCCGCACTACGCGGTCCTCGCCGTCCACCCGCCAGCGGTCGAGCGCAACGGCCGCAGCGTTGACCGCGATCGGGAGGGTCACAACGGGGACCGACGTGAGCACGAGCGCCAGGTTCAAGACCAGGCAGTTGAAACAAGCGCGGAGCGCCGCGACAATTCTCGCACGCGCCAGGTCACCGAGAGGTTGTGCGGCCTGCCGCGAATGAGCGCTCTGGGTGCCCGTCAAACTCCCTCTCCCGGTCCGGCGCACGCCAAGTGCCACGGCGGGCGGGTTGTGGCTGGAAGTGCTCACCCCTTGACCCCAGTGCCCTGGATGGCGATGCCCCCGATGAAGGCGCGTTGCGTGAGGAAGAACAAGATGACAATGGGCGCGGTGGCCACCGTCGCCGCGGCCATAACCCAGGGCCAGTTGGTCGTGTAGGTCCCCAAGATGAGGTTCAGGCCGAGCGAGAGCGGGTACCAGACCTGGTTGTCGATGTATATCAGCGGCCCGAGGTAGTCGTTCCAGCAGTAGATGAACTGAAAAAGTATGACCGTTGCCATCGCGGGCTTGGCCATCGGTAAGATGATGCGGCTGTAGATGTAAAACTCGTTGGCCCCATCGACTCGAGCCGCGTCGGACAGCGCCTCAGGGATCGTCATGAAGAACTGGCGCAACAAGAACGTGGAAAAGACCGAGCTACCCAAGAAAGTAGGCACCATCAACGGCCAGTACCAGCCCACCATGTGGAACCGCTTGTACATGACGAACAGCGGGATCAGGGTGGCGAAAAACGGGATCAGCAGTGTCGCCACCATCACCTGGAACAAAACGTCCCGGCCTCTCCACCGTACCCGTGAAAACCCGTAGGCCACAAGGCTGCTTGAGACGCACACGCCAACTATGGTGACAGCGGCGTACAAAAGGGTATTGAGGATGAAGCGGTAAAACGGGACCGCCGAGAGGACGTCGGGATAGTTGCGCCACTGGAAAGGGTGTGGCCACCACACGACGGGTATGTGGAGAGCCTGGGGGTTGGTCTTGAGCGAGCTGAGGACCATCCAAAACAGTGGGAAGCCGAGCAGCACGCTGACAAAGATCAAGACGACGTGCTTCGACAAGTTCCCCGCCACCTTGCGGGGGGATGGCCTAGGGCTGCTCGCTCGCATAGTAAACCCATTTGGAAGACGACTTGAAGAGCACGACCATGATGACTGCACTGATCACGAACAGGAAGAAAGCCATAGCCGAGGAGTAACCGAACTTGAGGAAGTCAAAGGCTTGTTCGTACAGGTACTGCACATAAAACCATGTCGATGTCCCCGGCCCGCCAATGTCAGCACCTTCGATCACCTGTGCCTGCGTGAAGTAGGCAATGCAGTTCACGAGTTGCAGGATCACGTTGAAGAGGATGACAGGGCTGATCATTGGGATGGTGATGAAGCGCAGCCGCTGCCAAGGCCCTGCCCCATCGAGCGCGCCTACCTCGTACATCTCCCTCGGCACTCCCTGAAGGCCCGCGAGGTAGATCACCATCGGTTGGCCGAGGCCCCAAAGCCCGAGGAGTATGAAAGACGGTTTAGACCAAGCGATGGAAAAGAACCAGCCCGGGCCAGGGAGGTGGGCATCGGTAAGGAGGTCGTTCACGATCCCGAACTCCGGGTTGAATATCCAGACGAAGATCATGCAGGACGCCACGAGCGGTACGATCGAAGGGATATAAAAAATCGTCCGGTAAATAGCCCTCCCCCGTACGTTCATGTTGAGCAGGAGCGCGAGCCCGAGAGCGGCTACGGTCGACAATGGTAGCTCGATCGCGGTGTAGTAAAACGTGTTGAACAGCGATGTCCTGAACAGTGGGTCGTGGAACAGGTTCACATAATTTGTGAACCCGGCTAGGTGTGCCGCTCCTACGCCATTGAAATTAGTGAAGCTGTAGTAGATCGTGGCGAAAAAAGGATAGGCAAAAAAGGCGAGGAACCCTATCACCCAGGGGCTGACGAAGAGGAGGCCCGCCCTCGTCCGGCGCCTTTCGACCGACCGTGACAAATGCTGTGAGCTCCTTGCTCGGTGGGTCGGCGAGAGCGAGGTTGTTGCTACCGCCATGGCGCGGTGCTCCTCCAGGGTGCGTAAGCACAGCACAATAGGGGACAGCTGAGCTTAGCTGTCCCCTACGTGCGGCGGAAGTTGCTGTTAGCTCGAGGCGTTTGCCTGCTGGTCGATGTACTTGAGCGCTTGTGCCGGTGTCATGATCTTCTGCAGCACATCGTTGGTGGCCGTATTTTCGGCGGTGAACAGCTCCGCCTGGGTCGGTGTCAGCGCTGGCGCCTGAGTGTAGGGGCTCGTCATCTCGGGCAGGAACCCGGAGAGCCACGGGTTTGTCTTCAGCCACGCTTGGTATGCGGGCTGTTTGGTGACCGAGGGGCCGCCAGGCACCCACCCACCCAGAGGGTCGATCTTGCCCATGAAGGCTTCGTTCTGGTAACCGGCGAGCCAGGAGATGAACTCGAAGGCTTGCTGCGGGTGGGCCGAGCCCTTGGGGATGATGTTGAAGTTGCCCTGCCCGAGGGTGCTCGGGATGGGGACCGTGCCGGGGAAAGCCTCGACTCCGAAGTCGCCTACGAGAGAAGGGTTGGACGTGGGGACGTTCTGCGTACCCTCCCAGGGGCCGCTGAGCACGAAGCCGGCCTTACCGTTGACCCAGACGTCTGTCTGACCACCCGCGACAAAGCCCAGGGCCGTCTGCAGGGCCATCACCTGCGTGTAGGGGTACTTATCGAAGCTCGCTATCCAGTTCATCTCGGCCTTCGCGCCCGCGCAGTTCTCGAAGTCGTACTTGCCGGCGGAGTTGAAGCAGTTGGTGGCGTTGAAGAAGGTCGTGTAGAACTGGAAGCCGTTGCCGTTCAGGTCCGGGTAGAAGCCCAGCTGCACTACCTTGCCGTTCTGGATAACCCACATCTTGGCCTGGTCGGCGTCGAGCTGGGCCAGTGTCTTGGGCGGAGAGGTAATCCCGTACTTGGCTAGGTAGCCTTTGTTGTAGTACAGAGCCCAGGAGTTCAACCCCATTGGGACGGCGTAGAGGTTGCCCTTGTAGGAGCCGCCCTGCACGGCGACCGGGTACTCCCATTTCTCGAAGCCTGCGTACGCGCCCGTGAGGAACTGGTTCATCGATATGAGGTCACCGTCCGCGGCGAACGAACCGATCTCCGGCCACCACTCGGTGAAGATGTCAGGCGGGTCGCCTGCCGCGATCGCCGACAAGAGCTTGGCCGTGCTCGTTGTGGCGTCGCTCGGGATGTTGGTCTCTGTCACCACGATCCCGGGATGGGTCTTGTTGAACTGGGCCGTCATTTGGTTGAGCAATTGGAGCGTCGCACCTGACCACATCGTCCACCACGTGAGGTGGACGGTCGAGGCGCTTGCGACGCCCGATGTCCCGAGGCTGGTGCCACTGATAACGGCGGCCGTCGCGATCGCCGTCGTGACCTTCCCGACCCGGCGGCGACGGGGGCGGATCTCCCCCGGCGGCTCCAGGGCGTTGGTCGCTGTTCCTCCTCTATTGTTCATATTTTTTGCTCCTTGCCATTTTCGTCAGGGGCAATTTTCCCCCTTGTGGTTTATTTTCCTGCGCCTGCAGATTTTCGGGTTCAGGGCCGCTGCGCCGTCGCCCTCTTTCGTTTGCCAGCCAGGGAGGGTGCTCCCCGGCGTTGGCTGCTCCCCCGGGGAGCGCCGGGAGGGGGGCCGGCGCTCTCTCGGACCACTAGGCGCGCCTCTGGCAGCTCGAGCCCCCGAGCCGCACGGGCGGGGTCGACAAAGGACATGAGCGTTGCAAAACAAGCTCTCCCCAGTGCCTTGAAGTCCTGGCGCACCGTCGTGAGAGCTGGTGTGTAAAAGCGGGCGAAGGGCACGTCGTCGAAGCCGACGATGCTGACGTCGGCCGGCACCGCACGGCCTGCTTCGTGCATGGCCCTCATCGCCCCCAGTGCGATGTCGTCGTTCCCGCACAGCACGGCGGTCACCTTTAGGTCGCGGGCTAACTTCTCTCCTGCCTCGTAACCCCACTCAGCGCTCCAGCCCCCGTGCATCGGCTTCGGCGGGGGGACCCGTGCCTCTTTGAGGGCGGCGAGCCAACCCGACATCCGCCGCGTTGTCCCGGTCCAGGTCGGGATCGAGAGGTGATGGACGGTCTCGTGGCCGAGCCCAAGCAGGTAGCGGGTTGCGTCCATCGCTGCCGCGTACTCGTCTATCCATACCGAGGGCCTGCGTGGCACCTCCTTCTCGGTCGGGGCCGGGATCATGGCGGCGGCCGGCACGTCAAAGGGCACGCACTCGAGGGCGGCAACACCAGGGCGGTCGAACGCGATCACGATCACTGCTCCGGCGGGCTCGAGCGCGTGCTCGACGGCGTCGCGGACGTCGTCGGGGCCGATCGACTCCACGACCCGGACAGCCATGCCGAACCCGACCTCGCGCGTCGCCTCCTCGATGCCTTCCAGCGCTGCCGCGAACCCGTACAGGCTGGTGTTGGAGGCGAGCACCGTGACCGACTGCACAGGCCCCCCGGCAAGGGCGCGGGCGGCCCTGTTGGGCCTGAAGCCGAGCCGGGCGATCGCGTCGAGGACGGTCTCCCGGGTGGAGCTTTTCACGCTCGGGCTTTGGTTTATGACCCGGGACACCGTTTGGTAAGAGACGCCGGCCTCGCGGGCGACGTCCCGTATGCTCACGGAGGGCGACCGGTCACTGTTTTCCTTCAATGCTGCAGGCGCTGGCATTGTGTGACCGGTCACAGTTGGCCTATTGTGACCGGTCACATACATGGTGTCAAGTCATCTCGGACAAGATTTGTGGGACGTCGCGAGGAGGAGCGAGATGGTTGCCGAAGGGACCTCGGCCGGGACCGAGCTGAAGTGGTCTGACGATGCCCTCGAATTGGGAGTAGAGCTTGACGCCGGGGGCGTACCGCGCCTCGTGCGCCTCTTGCCGAAGAAGCTCGTGGGCCTCGCGCCGGGCACCGAGGAGCGTGGCGGGGATAGCCCTGACCAGGCCCCTTATCTCGGCCTCCCCCTTCTCGACGTGGTCGTGGCCGGGAGCGGTAAGTGCTGGGCCGGGAGGCGGTACTCCGAGTCCGTCGTCGGGAGCCGGATGCTGTACACCCACCACGACGAGGAAGACGTCGGGCCATGGCACCGCCTCCAAGTGGGGCTCGAAGATCCCGGCTCGGGGCTCGCAGCGACAGTCGTTTACGAGATCCTCCGAGGCGCCGGGGCGCTGCGAAGCCGGGCGCTCGTCGCTAACAGGGGCAACGCGCCGGTCACTCTCGAGTCGGTCACCTCTTTCCTCGGCGGCGGGTTGACCGGCCCAGGCGGCTCCCTCGAAGACACCGACGTCATGTGGGCGGAAAATGACTGGCTTGCCGAGGGACGGTGGCAATCGCGCTCGCTCCGAGACGCATTGCCGGACCTAAACGGCAGGGCGCACGAGCACAATTCGAGAGGTCGCTTCGCCGTGACGAGCACCGGGACCTGGTCGTCGGGCAACCACCTACCGATGGGTGCTGTTGTCAACCGTCGGAGCGGTTACTGCATAGCCTGGCAGGTTGACCACAACGGCGGTTGGCACTGGCAGGTGGGCGAGCACAGAGATAGTCGCGGTTCGTACCTCGCGGTACTAGGTCCCACGGACACTGAGCACCATTGGCGGCTGACCCTGTTGCCGGGCGAGACCTTTGAGAGCGTCCCGGCCGGGGTCGCAGTGAGCGGTGAGGGGTTCGAAGGAGCCATCGCGGGGCTGACGAGGTACAGGAGAGCGATCAGGAGGCCGCACGAAGACCACCGGCGGCTACCTGTGATCTTCAACGATTACATGAACACTTTGATGGGCAACCCGACAACCGAACGGCTCCTCCCGCTCATCGGTGCGGCGGCCCGGGCGGGAGCGGAGTGCTTCTGTATTGATTCGGGCTGGTACGCCGAGATCGGCGAAGGTTGGTGGGACACCGTGGGGGCATGGGCCCCGTCAAAAAGCCGGTTCACCAATGGGATCGGAGAAGTCCTCGACCGCATCAGGGCTCTCGGGATGGTCCCCGGTTTGTGGGTCGAGCCCGAAGTAGTCGGAGTGCGCAGCCCCGTGGCAAGCCAGCTGCCTGATGGCGCCTTCTTCCTGCGCAAAGGCCAGAGAGTGGTGGAGCAGGGCAGGTACCAGCTCGACCTCCGCCACCCAGCGGCCCGGGCGCACTTGGACAAGGCCGTTGATTATCTCGTCGGCGAGCTTGGGGTCGGTTACATAAAAATGGACTACAACATCAACATTTCTCCGGGGCCGGAGGTAGACGGGGAGGCTCCGGGGGTCGGTTTGCTCGCCCACAACCGCGCCGTTTTGCAATGGGTTGACGACCTCCTGGACCGCCATTCGGAGCTCACGATCGAAAACTGCTCGTCGGGGGGAATGCGGACGGACTATGCCCTGCTCAGCAGGTGCCAGCTCCTTTCCACCAGCGACCAGCAGGACTTGCTCCGTTACCCGCCAATAGCGGCGGCCGCACCCGCCGCAACGGCACCCGAACAAGGCGCCGTGTGGGCATACCCCCAACCCGAATGGGATGACGACCGGATCGCCTTCACGCTCTGCAGCGCGATCCTCGGCCGGGTGCACCTCTCCGGCTTCCTCGACGGGATGACAGAGCACCAGCTCGGCCTCGTGAAGGAGGCAATCGGAGTGTACAAAGCGATACGGGCAGACTTGCCTGTCGCCCTCCCCTTCTGGCCCCTCGGCCTCCCGAAGTGGACAGATCCGTGGGTGGCTCTTGGGATGCGGAGCCCTCGAGCCACTTATCTCACGCTCTGGCGCCGCGACCTGGCTACGAGCGGCCAAGACAAGGTCGCTACGGCGCAAATCGCCTTGCAGATCGGGAAACAAAGCGCTGCTAGTGAGGCTCGTACGCTTTTCCCAACCGGGGGGGCTGATGTCTCCTGGCAAAGCGCGACCGGGGAGCTCCTCGTACACCTGGAGCGCGCTCCCTCGGCCTGTTTGGTAAGGATCAGTTGAGCTGTCGCCGCGCCGCCGGTCGCGGTCTCGCGCGAAAACGGTGTATACAAGTCAGGTGAACCCGGAGCGGCAACTCGAGCAACATTTTGCAGCCACCTTTGGCCGCGCACCCGAGGGGCTCTGGGCGGCGCCGGGCCGTGTCAACTTGATTGGCGAGTACACGGACCTAAACGAGGGTTTCGTGCTGCCTTTTGCCACGCCGCAAGCTACGAGAGTGCTTGCGGGGGGCCGCGAAGACCGGTGCCTCTCGGTGCGCTCGCTCCAGGACCGCGACGGGGGGCGCCTGGACATGGACCTCGACAACCCCGAGATGCCTGTCGGCTGGAGCGCTTACCCCCTGGCCGTCGCCCGCGCTATTGAGCTCTACGGTTACGGTGTAAAAGGCGCGGATCTCCTCATAGAAAGTGACGTGCCCGTAGGCGCCGGGCTCTCGTCGTCGGCGGCCCTCGAATGCAGCGTGGCATTGGCGCTTTGCGCACTGTCGGGCATCGACCTCCCCCCGATGGCCGTTGCGCTCATTGCACAGAGGGCAGAGAACCAATTTGTCGGCGTGCCCTCAGGGATAATGGACCAGGCAGCCTCGATGTGCTGCACCGCTGGGAACGCCTTGTTGTTGGACACGCGGGCGCTCCAAGCGCGCCAAGTCCCCTTCGACCCGGAGGCCGCCGGGCTCAGCCTCGTCGTGGTAGACACAAGGGTTAAGCACGGGCTGGCCGAGTCTGCTTATGGCGAAAGGCGAAAGTCTTGTGAAGACGCGGCTCGCGCTCTCGGGGTGAGGGCTTTACGCGATGTACCGCTTGACAAAAGCGAGGAGGCCTTGGCCCGGCTCTCCGAGCGGGGGAGCGAAGTCCTCGTCCGGCGTGCCAGGCACGTGCTCACCGAGGAAGCCCGGGTGCTCGCCGTGGTAGAGCACTTAGACGCGGGCGACTTGAGCGGGCTCGGGCAACTGTTGTTGGCGGGCCACCGTTCGGCGCGAGACGACTTCGAAATCTCCTCTCCGGAGCTCGACACCGTTGTCGAAGTGGCGATGGCGTCGGGAGCGCTCGGCGCCCGGCTCACCGGGGCTGGGTTCGGGGGTTCGGCGATAGCGCTCATCGCGAGCGAGCTGGCGGGAGCATTCGAGGCCGAAGTGACGGAGCAGTTCGCGGCTAAGGGGTTCGCTGGCCCGGCTTGCTTCCTGGCGGCGCCCTCGGCGGGGGCCAGGCGTGAACGGTAGGCGCCGCGCCTCAGGCTTTACCTAGCTCTCGCCGACATGGTCGTCCAGCCACTGGCTGAGAGGCGCCGCGGCACGGAGGACCTGTACCACGCGGTCCTTTGCCTTGGCGGACGCGAGCCACTTGCCCGGCGGCCACGATTGCCAGACCACGAGGCCTTTACCCTTCAGGAGCTCGATGCGAGGGTGTTCTTTGGGGTACCCCCGGGGCGCTGTCTTGAGCGGATCGCGTGCGCCGCACTCGAAGCCGGCAGAGCGGACCGCCGAAACGATAGACTCAAGCGTCTCGCCGGTGCGCGCCTGGTCGACAGCTTGCCGGTAGCGCTCAAGCTGGTCAGGGGCCATCACGTGCATGCCGGCGCCCACCCCGAGGCCTTCGGCCGCAAGGCTCACATAACCGTATGGGCCTATTGCGGCCGCGATGTTGGTCTTGTAAGGCGTCTTGTCCTTGCTGAAGCGCACGTCGCGATAAGGGCGGAAGATCCTGCCCGGCCCGAACTCGGGCTCGAGCTCGTCCATGAGCTCGAGCATGGGCTCTTTCACCCTCGACTCGTAAATGTGAAGATGAGCCTGCCAAAACGATTTCGAGTTGTCCTCTTCGAGATCCTCGAAAAACTCGATGGCCTCGGCCGGCCAACCCTGGAACGCCACAGCACGGGATTGTAGCCTCGCATCGGTGGCCACCCAGCGGATCTTCCCCGGCCGGATCAGCCTTCGCAGGCCTCAGTTGAGCCCTGCCGACATCGTCGTCGGGCTTGGCGTGATCGCGCTGCTCTACGGCGTGCTCCGGCTCGGGCGGTCGATGACAGTCAGGTTTACCCCAAGCGTAGCTTCGCTGCCCCTGCCGACCGGCATCTCGCACATCCCGTACTACGCCGCGCGCTCGCTGCTGCGGATGTTCATCGCGCTCGGCGCCTCGACAGTCTTCACTTTCCTGTACGGGACGGCTGCCGCGAGGCTGCGCAGAGCCGAAAAGGTGCTCGTCCCGTTGCTCGACATCCTCCAGTCGGTACCGATCCTCGGCTTTTTGACCTTTACGGTGACCTTTTTTGTGAACGCGTTCAAAGGGTCGCTCCTCGGCCTCGAGGCGGCCTCGGTCTTTGCCGTGTTCACGTCCCAAGCTTGGAACATGACCTTCAGCTTCTATCATTCGCTCGTCTCGCAACCCCGCGACCTCGACGAGGCGTCCCGCATGTACCGGCTGACGAAGTGGCAGCGTTTTTGGAAGTTGGACGTGCCCGGGTCGATGATCGGCCTCGTGTGGAACGCGATGATGAGCATGGGGGGCGGCTGGTTCTTCCTGACGGCATCGGAAGCGATATCGATCAACGGCAAGGCGACCACGTACCTGCCTGGGATCGGCAGTTACATTGGGGTCGCGGAACAGCAAGGCTCCATTGGCAAGGTGGGGATTGCTATTGCCGCCATGGTCGTGCTCGTGATAGGAGTCAATGTACTTTTCTTCAGACCGCTCGTGGCGTGGGCGGAAAAGTTCCGGATGGAGGAGTCTGAAGCGGGCGGCAAGCCTCGCAGCTATGTGCTGGACTTGTTGCGCCAGTCGCGCCTGCCGAAGACCCTCGGGCGGCGCCTCGCGCCGCTCGGTGAAGCGCTGGGCAACGCCGCCCGCCCCTTCGGCCTGGCTGAATACCCTTTGGCCGAGGACGAACGAAAGCGCAGAGCGGGCGACGCCGTTTTTTGGGCCATTGTTGTTGGGGTTTGTGGCTGGGGAGCGTGGGCCGGCATGTCCTTCCTCGTTAGGCGCGTAGGATGGGGCACCTTCGCCTACGCGTTCGGCCTTGGCGGGATAACTTTTGCGCGCGTCGCTGTGGTTGTGCTCCTGTCCACGCTCATCTGGGTACCGATAGGGGTCAAGATCGGGATGAGCCCTCACCTTTCACGTTACGCGCAGCCAGTAGTCCAGGTGCTGGCTAGCTTCCCTTCCAACTTGCTCTTCCCTTTCGCCGTTATCGCCTTCCTCGCCATCGGTTTGTCCCTCAACATCGGGGGGGTCGTCTTGATGGCGCTTGGCGCTCAGTGGTACATCCTCTTCAACGCGATAGCCGGTGGCATGGCGGTACCCAACGACCTGCGCGAAATGTCCCTCAGCATGCGCCTCACCCGTGCCCAGCGCTGGCGCCGTGTGATCCTGCCGGCGGTGTTCCCGGCCTACGTGACGGGGGGTGTCACGGCTGCCGGGGGAGCATGGAACGCTTCCATCGTGGCAGAAGTGGCGACCTGGAGGAACCATCACTTGGTCGCGAAGGGCCTCGGGGCATTTATCACGAACGCAGCGAACTCCCCCGCCCATAACGCGTTTGCGAAAGTATTGACGGGGGTCGTCGTCATGAGCTTCTATGTCGTCGTGGTGAACCGCGTCTTCTGGCGCCGCCTCTACCGCCTCGCCGAGGCTCGTTTTACGCTATGACCTCACAGCAAAAGACATCGACGGGAGCCAGGAAAGTGGACCGCAGGCAGGTCATCATCGAGGTGAGCGAGGTCACAAAGTCCTACACCTCGCCCGACGGACGGCCGCTGCCCGTCCTCGATGGCATCTCCTTCGAGCTCTCCGAAGGGGAGATCATCGCCCTTTTGGGCCGCTCCGGATCGGGCAAGAGCACGCTCTTGCGCTGCATCGCCGGGCTCATCGCTCCTACGAGCGGTGTCGTCCGCTACCGCGGCGCCACGCTCAACGGCGCCAACCCCGGGGTGGCGATGGTGTTCCAGAGCTTTGCGCTCCTCCCGTGGTTGACAGTGCTCCAAAACGTCGAGCTCGGCCTCGAGGCGCGGGGCTTCCCGCGAGCGGAGCGGCGCGAGCGGGCAGTGCAAGCCATCGACCGCATCGGCCTGGACGGCTTCGAGTCCGCCTACCCAAAGGAGCTCTCTGGCGGCATGCGCCAGCGCGTGGGCTTCGCCCGTGCACTGGTGGTGCAGCCGGACGCTCTCCTGATGGACGAGCCTTTTTCGGCGCTCGATGTCCTCACCGCGCAAAACCTTCGTACCGAGCTCCTGAAGTTGTGGGCGGAGAGCGATTTCCCAACCCGGTCCATGTTGATCGTGACGCACAACATCGAAGAGGCGGTCATCTTGGCGGACCGCATATTCGTCCTCGGCACCAACCCCGGCCGCATACGGCGCGAGGTCGAGGTCCCCTTCCCCCAGCCCCGAGACCGCACCAGCCAAGGTTTCCAGGACCTTGTGGACGAAATTTACGGCTTGATGACGACGCCGGACCAAAGGGCGCCGGCGCACGTCTGGGCAGAGGGCGGCGAGGGTGAGGGCGCCGATGGTCCGAAGGCGGGCCCCGCAGGTTCGCCGATCGCGTACCCGCTCCCGCAGGCAACGGTCGGGGGTTTGTCAGGCCTGGTCGAAATCCTCGCTGCTCGCGGCGGACGGGAGGACCTACCCAACCTCGCGAACATCCTCATTTTCGAAGTCGACGACTTGCTGCCTCTCGTCGACGCGGCCCAAATGCTCCGTTTTGTCACAGTGAACAACGCCGATATCGAGCTCACGCCCGAGGGAAAGGCTTTCTACGAAGCCGATATCGACACTTCCAAGCGGATCTTTGCGCGCCAGGCTCTCGACAGCGCCCCCCTCGTCCGCTCGATCGTCAACGCTCTCGAGCACTGCCCGGACGGGTCGCTCTCGGAGAGGTTCTTCCTCGACCTGCTGAGGCGGGGTTTCACAGAAGAGGAAGCGCAGACGCAGTTGGACATCGCGATCGACTGGGGGCGCTATGCCGAGCTGTTCGACTTTGACTCGAACACGCTCCAATTGCACTTGGAGCTTGCGCTCGTGGACGAAGACGGTGAGCCTCGGGCGCCGGTGAGGGCCAGCGCCCGTTGAGCCCCTCAGCCCTTGGTGCTCCCCGTCGAGGGTTGAGCGAAGACGACCGGGACCCAGCCCTCGAGCGTGCTCCCTATATAGACTTCAGCGAAGTAAGTGCCGGCTTCGGTGTAGTCCGCCTTGGCAAATACCGAGTACCAGTTGGTCTGGTCCAGTTTGGAGTCCCATGTGTACTTGTAGATGGTGGCGTTGGACGGCGAGAGGACGCGGAACTCGACAGGCGTCGTTTCCTGGCGGCTGCTGAAAACAAAGAACGCAAAGTCCAATGTGCACGAGCTCGTGCAAGTAGACCAGCTGTTGGAAATATCGTTGGCGGTGAGGGCGGCTCCGTAGTCCTTGCCGTCGGGGCCGCCGGTGAGGGATGCCCCCACTGCAAAGGTGGCGGCGGGCAGGATCTCGGCCTGTATGTAGTTGCGTGGGGACGCGGCCGCGGATGCGACGATGCGCGTGAGACGAGCCTCCATGGCTTTTGTAGAAGCGGCTTTGGCGGCGGTGGCCCTCGTGAAGGCGGCGGGGGTACCTTTCCCGCCTGCGCCGGCTAAGGGCTTTGCTGGCGATGTGGCGGCACCCGCCAATATCAACAGCCCGGCGAGCCCGGCTGCCGCAAGGTTGGTGAGGCCTTTGCCAGGGGACGTTTTCATGATGGTGCTCCTCCGAGGTCCTGGAGGCGGCGGTCCAGCCCGCCGACCCAGCGCGCGGCTGCAGATGCCGGCACTATCCCACGTCGCCGGAGGCTAGCAAAGGCGTGAGCGGGGAGAATCGGCTAGGGTCGCCTTCCCGAGCCCTGAGGGAGGCAGGTGTGCCAGGCCAGAACCCCACAAGCGCCATCAAGGCAGGTCGCACCAGCAACTTGGTCGTGGGGAGCTCTCTTGGCGCGCTTACGATAGCGGCGCTCGCGGTCGGCCGTGCGTTTGGCAAAGTGACTGGACGAGCCATCGACCCGCGGGTGATTGCCTGGACGAGTGCGGCCGTAGTGCTCGTAGCCGGTGTCCTGGCTGCGACACGCCTCTCCCGGGCCTTCAGCCACCTCGCCACCCGCGGGTCACCGGCGGCGGGGGGCGCCGTGCGCGTCGTTTCGGGTGGGGCTGGCTACCTTTTGGTGCTCTTTGCGTTCCTTGCCGTGCTCGAGGTCCAAGCCGAGAAGCTCCTCGTGGGCGCCGGCCTGGTGGGCGTGGTGCTCGGCATCGCGGGCCAGCAGAGCTTGGGGAACGTCTTTGCCGGGCTCGTCCTCGTAGTCGCGAGGCCCTTCGCAGTTGGCGACCAGGTGAGGGTCCGCGCAGGCTCGCTCGGAGGCGTGTTCGAGGGCTGCGTGACCGAGATGAGCCTGACCTATGTGACTCTTCGGGTAGAGGACGTGTCTTTCAAGGTGCCCAATTCGGTGATGCTCTCTGTCGGGGTAGGGCGGCTTCCCGTAGTCAAGCCTCCCGAACTGAGCGAGGACGGGAGTGGCCCGGGAAGCGGGGCGAGCGAGGTCACGACCAGCTTTCCAGGCGAGGCCGGGCTGGCCAACGACCCTGCGGCACCGCCGGGCACGCCGCCGCAATAACCCGGCCAAAGCGCCAGCTCAATAGGTGGCCGCGCAGCGATGGGCGGGTCCTCAGCTGCCCGCGGCGCGCAAGCGCTCGGCCGCTTCCTCGGGGACGACATCGTTGGCGAAAGCGTCCATCGCTGATTCCGAACCAGCTAGGAACTTGAGCTTGTCTGAGGTACGCCGCACCGTGAACATCTCAAGATGTACTGCCAGTTCATCGCGGCCGTGCCGGAGGGGCGCCTGGTGCCATCCCGCAATATAAGGGGCAGGAGCATCAAAAAGTCTTGTAAAACGGCCGAAAATATCGAGCAAGAGCTCGGGCAGCTCTGTGCGCGCGCCTCTACTGAGGCTCTCCAAGTCAGGGGCCCGCTCATTTGGGTAGCAATGGACTTCGTAGGGCCAGCGGGCGGCGTGGGGCACAAAAGCGGTCCAGTGTGCCGTGGTTGTCACGACTCGCTTACGCTCTCGGCGCTCAGCCTGCAAGATGTCGTCAAATATGTTGGTGCCGTGCTTGCTCTGGTAAGCGACCGCAGACGCGAGCATTTTGGCCGTCCTTGGTGTGACAAACGGGTACGCGTAGATCTGCCCGTGTGGGTGCGGCTGGGTGACGCCGATCTCGCGCCCGCGGTTCTCGAAGCAGAAGACCTGTTCCACGCCCTGGGTAGCGCTCAGGTCGCGCGTGCGGTCAACGAGCGCTGAGACGACCAGGTCCACTCGTTGGGCGCTCAAATCGGCAAACGAGGCGTCGTGGTCGTCCGTGTAGCAGACAACTTCGCAGCGCCCCGCCGAGGGCAGTTCGGCCATGATGTCTTCGGGTGGCACGGCCCCGTGCGGCGTGCTCCCGGGCCCCCTTGGGCCCTTCTCCCAAGCCCGGGAGGAGTGGGGAGGTGCCGCGAGGGCAGGGAACCGGTTCTCAAAAACGGCGACTTCGTAGCTGCTCTCAGGGACCTCCGTCGGGTGCCCCGGCCGCGATGGGCAGAGCGGGCAGTCCTCCGTTGAGGGCAGGTACGTACGGTCCTGGCGGTGGGAGGCGTACATGACCCACGTCCCCAAAATGTCGTCGTAGCGCAGTGAGGAGGAGACCGCCATAGGTGCGAGCGGCCGCGTGTCGGCAGCGTTGCGCTCCCGCTCCCCAAGCTCGTCGTAGTAGATGATCTCCCGGCCGTCGGCCAGCCTTCTAATCGTCTTCCTCACGATCGCGTTCTCCAAGCCTTCATGCTCGATGCCACTGGCATCCCCACGTCGTGTAGCGCAGTCGCGCATGAGGTTACCGGCACGCGTGCCCCCGTGCCTTCGAAGAGGCGCTGTGATAAGGTCCGCTTCGTCTCCGGCCGGGCAACAAACGGGGGGTGTCAAGGCGCCATGACCGATGTCGACCAGAGGATCCAGTGCCGGTGGTGCCACGAGCAGAGCCCGGTTGCCGCCCGCACCTGTGATCACTGCGGCGCACCCCTCGATGTTCGCGATGTGGTGACCGACAGTGGCTGGCGGGAGGCGCCCAGGCTCAGGGACCTCACCGAGCTCCACTGGTCAGCGAGCACACTTCAGCTCGACACGGGCGTTGTCCCGGTGGTCGAGATCCTCTTGGCAGCCCAAGACCACGTGTTCTTCGAGCACTATGCGATGCTCTGGAAGGACGAAACAGTACCGATGTCGGTCATGCCGAGCCCCGGCGGGAGCCGCCGGCTGTTCGCGGGCGTGCCGTTCGTGCTGAGCGTCGCCCGTGGCCCTGGCAAGATCGCGTTCTCGCGCGATGCCGCAGGTGAGCTCGTCGTGCTCCCCATCGAGCCCCCTGCCCAGGTCGATGTCCGCGAGCACGCGATGGTGCTGGCATCTGGCACGCTCAGCTACTCCTTTGAAAAGTTGCCCGGCGTCAGGGCCATGCTCGCGAGCGGGAGCGGCATGTACATGGACCGCTTCATGGCGCAGGCGGCACCAGGGTTGCTCGTGCTCCATGGCTACGGGAACGTGTTCCAAAGGTCGCTGGCAGAGGGGGAGACCATCCTCATCGAGCCGGGAGCGTTCCTCTACAAGGATTCGACGGTCGCCATGGAGACGACCTCGGTCAACTTCAAGGGGATGCCGAGCGCGGCTGGCCAGGCCCCCTCGGCTGAAGCGGGGACCGGCGAAGCGGGCCTCGGCGGGCCCGGCGGCCAAGCGGCGCCAGCGGAGGCCGCCCCGGCACCCGAGCCAAAGAAGGGCGGGCTCTTCGGGCGCCTCAAGTCGGCCACCTCTGCCATCAACGTCGGCGGTCTCGCCGCTGCCGCAGGGGGATTACGCAGCGGGGGCATCGCGGGGGCGCTCTCTGGCCTCGCGGGCGGGGGCGGCTCGACCGTGCTGCGGATGAAGGGCCCTGGACGAATAGGGATCCAATCGATGTTCAAACCGCACGAGACTGACTGAGCCCCCGCGCCATGGACCGCCCCGTCGTGGGCCCGCACAGGGCCAAGAGCTGAGAGGTGCACGGAGATGACTGACACCGCTGCCCCGGCGACGACCTACACCTGCCCCTACTGCAGGCAGACCTCCTCCGGGGCGGGAAAGAGCTGCCCGAACTGCGGCGCCCCGGTCAACATCGAGCTACGCACGACTGCGTCTGGGTGGACCGAGCTCCCCTCGATCGCCGACATGGCAAAGATCCAGTTCGGCCGTTCTTCGTGCCAGGTGGAGGGCCGTCTTGTGCCCGTCGCCGAGATGAACCTCGCCGAGGGCGACGGCGTCTATTTCACCCACGACGTCTTGTTGTGGAAAGAGCCGGCAGTTCAAATGGACGCGATGGCCCTCAGCAAGCCTTGGACGAGGAACCGCAGCGGGATGCAGCTCGTCATGATGCAGGCCGCCGGCCCCGGGAGGGTTGCGTTCTCCCATGACAGCCCTGGCGAGCTGGTCGCGCTTCCTTTGCAGCCAGGAGCTGCTGTGGACGTGCGGGAGCACGCGCTCCTTGTCGCTACCTCCGCCGTCACTTATGACTGGGTGGAGTCGGGGATCTGGTTCTTGGCGCCCGAAAAGGGCCACCACCAGCAAGCGTCCTCGCCCGGTGGCAGCCTCCTGCGGGTGGGGCTCGAGATGGCAGGCGCGGGAAGGGAGAGGGAGAGGAGCGACGACCAGCCCACGTGGCACTACCCCCTCGGCCAGTACCTCGACCGCTTCCATGCGGGCGAACGGCCAGGGCTGGTCATGGTGCAAGTGAGTGGTAACGCATATGTTCGAGACCTTGCTGCCGGCGAGTCGCTGCTGATAAAACCCCCGGCGTTGCTTTTCAAGGACCCCTCGGTCGGGATCCAGCTTCACGTCGAATACCCGGCCGCCGGCGTCAAGATCTGGCAGACCTGGACCAACCGTTACCTCTGGGTGCGGGCCTGGGGCCCCGGCCGGATCGGCTTGCAATCCTGCTACGACCATTTGGATGACCCTGGGACGGACTTTCGCGACCTGTCCCCGCACACCGATTATCTCTGGCGCTAAAGGGCAAGTAAACAGGCTGCCATCCCAGGCCCGGAAAAGAATGAGCCAAAGCTCCCCCCCGGCCGTTGTCTTATTGAGCGGCGGCTTGGATTCTGCGACGGTTTTGGCGATAGCAGCCTCCGAGGGCTACACACCCTATGCGTTGAGCGTCGAGTACGGGCAGCGCCACCATGTCGAAGTCGCTGCTGCTCGGAGGGTGGCGGCGGCGGGAGGTGCCAAGGAGCACGTAGTGGTGCAGGTTGACCTCCGTGCCTTCGGTGGTTCGGCGCTCACCGACGACATCGCTGTGCCTCATCACGAAACGGTCGAGCAATTGGCCAGTGACATCCCGGTCACGTATGTCCCTGCCCGCAACACGATCTTTTTGTCCCTCGCCCTCGCTTGGGCCGAGACGCTTGGGTGCGACGACATATTCGTTGGTGTGAACGCGATCGACTACAGCGGCTACCCCGACTGCCGCCCGGAATATCTCGCAGCCTTCGAAAACATGGCAAATCTCGCTACTAAAGCGGCCGTCGAGGGCCGCCAGCGAGCCAAGATCCACGCGCCCTTGATCGCGCTCAACAAGGCGCAAATAATTAGCCGGGGGCTGGAGCTCGGGGTCGATTACTCCCTCACCCACAGCTGTTACGAGCCGGGGCCAGAAGGGCGTGCTTGCGGCACGTGCGGTTCGTGCTTGTTGCGGAAAAAAGGCTTCGACGAGCTGGGGATCCCCGACCCGGCCAACAAATAGCGCCGCCCCGGTCAGCGCGCCGTTTTGAAATGGGCCAGCGCGGGGCCCGCAGGCCAGGCCTTCACGGCGCCCGTGACCCGCACGGAGACGATGGTGCCCGCACTGAGCGGGGAGCGCCCGGCGAGACGGGCCTGCACGGTCGAGCGAGCGCCGTCGGCGCCCAGCTTGACCGTGACCAGCATGTCGTGGCCGTAAAACTGGCAGTCGCTCACGCGACCTGGGAGGCCTGTGCTGCTCGAACCGTTGTCGAGCTCTACTTGCTCGGGGCGGACGAGCACCAAGAGCTTCTCCCCCTCGGTGTAATCGCGCCCCCCAAGGTCGAGCGCTCCAACCGACGTTTGTGCCCTGCCTTGCCGAACTGTCGCCTCCAAGATGTTGGCATCCCCGACGAAGCGCGCCACAGCGGGGTCAAGGGGCTCGGCGTAGAGCTCCTCAGGCTCCGCTGACTGCGCAACGCGCCCTTGTCTCAGGACCGCCACCATGTCGGCCAGGGAAAGGGCCTCGTCCTGGTCATGGGTCACCAAGACGGCGGTCGTCGAGGTTTCGGCGAGAACTCTTGCCACGTCAGCTCGCACCTCGGTGCGCAAGGCGGCGTCGAGGGAGGAAAAAGGCTCGTCGAGCAGCACGAGGCTCGGTTTGGTGGCGAGCGCGCGGGCGAGAGCCACCCTTTGCTGCTGACCGCCGGACAGCTGGTGGGGGTACTGCCTACTGACCCCCTCGAGGCCCACCAGAGCGAGCAGTTCGTCGACCCGGCCGCCCTTTCGCTCCCGCTTGGTGAGGCCGAAACCGACGTTGGCGGCAGCATCGAGATGAGGAAAAAGGGCACCCTCTTGGGGCACATAGCCGATCCGGCGAGCCTCGGGCGGGACGTGTGTGCGACCGTCTTCGACCACGGCCCCCCCGATCGTGACCGACCCGCTATCGGCTCGCTCGAAGCCCGCCAAGATCCGAAGCAGTGTGGTCTTCCCGCTGCCCGAGGGCCCGAGCACCGCCGTCAGGGAAGCCTCCGCCACCTCGAGGTCTACCCCGGCCAGGACCAAGTGGTCCCCAAAGGCCTTGTGGAGGCCCTTCACGGCGACGCTGGACACAACTAAGGTTACCAACGCCTAACTCGCGGGCTGGGAGGCTGTCTGGCGTGCGGCCACGGCGCTTGGCTCGGTCCCGCCGGCCGTCAACTTGGGCTGTGGGTCGCCGTGCCTGAGCGGTCCTTCAGGCTGAGGAGCGCGTCGAGAGCCGAAGCACCCCTTCCCTGCTTGCTTTGCTTTGTGGAGGGCGATATCTGCGTCTCGCAGCAGTTCGTCGGCGCTCGTTCGCGGCCCGGTCGCAACGCCGAATGCTCGCACGGACATCGAGCGGGGGGCCGGCTCCTTTCGCCGACTTCGCCTATTTCGCCTACGAGCGCCCAGGCTTATAAGGTCAGCGCCATGGAATACACTCACCTTGGCCGCAGCGGCCTCAGGGTCAGCCGGCTCTGCCTGGGCACCATGAACTTTGGCCCCGAGACGAGCGAAGAAAGCTCGTTCGAGATCATGGAGCTGGCTCACGACAACGGCATCAATTTCTTCGATACTGCAGACGTTTATGGTTGGCGAAAAGGCGAGGGCGTTACCGAACAGATCCTCGGGCGCTGGTTCGCCAAGGGTGGCGGGCGCAGGGAGAGGACGGTGCTCGCCACAAAAGTCCATAATCCTATGGGCGATTGGCCCAACGAGGAAAAACTCTCGGCCCTCCATGTCCGCCGCGCATGCGAGGCATCCCTTCGCCGTTTGCAAACCGACTACATCGACCTCTACCAGATGCACCACATCGACCGCGAGACCCCTTGGGAGGAGATCTGGGAGGCGATGGAGGTGCTGCGCTACCAAGGCAAGATCCTCTATGCCGGCTCGTCGAACTTCGCTGGCTGGCATATCGCACAGGCACAGGAAGCAGCACAAAAGCGGCACTTCGTGGGCCTGGTGTCCGAGCAGTCCTATTACAACCTCATCGTGCGGGACATCGAAAGGGAGGTCGTTCCCGCCTGCCTTCACTACGGCGTCGGGGTCATCCCCTGGTCGCCGCTCGCGGGGGGTTTGTTGGGGGGCGTACTGCGCAAGGAAGCCTCGACCGGCCGGGGCGCTCGCAACGACCGGCTGGAGGCCGAGCGGCCACGGGTCGAAAAGTTCGAGAAAATGTGCGAGCGCATCGGGCAAGGCCCCGGCGAGGTCGCCCTTGCCTGGCTCTTGACCCGCCCAGGTGTCACGGCCCCCATCGTTGGGCCCCGCACGCCTGAACAATTTACAAGTGCCCTGAGGGCGCTCGACTTGGAGCTCGGGCTCTCCTTCATCGAGGAGCTCGATGGGCTCTTTCCCCCGCATAAGCCCGCCCCGGAGGCTTACGCCTGGTAGGCGTCGCCCCGGGCACGCCGGGGAGCGCGCCGGCGTGCCCAGCCGGCGCCCCGCTTACCAGGTACCGAGGTGGACCACCTCGTCAAAGGGGCGACGGTTCAACTTCTTGATGGGAGCGAGGGGCCGGTCTCCCGGGTAGCCAAATGCGACGAGGTGCGCACAGTACCGGTCCTCGGGAAAGCGGAGGATCTTGCGCGCGAGGACCTGGTCGTTTGCCGATGAGTGGCCGCTCCCTATGCCTTGGTCCGTGGCAGCGATCATCATTGCCATGACGGCTTGGCCGGCATCGAACTGGTCGAGCTCGCGGTCGTGCTCGTTGTCGACGTCCGGGAGGATGACGGCGACCGTGGCTGCGGAGCTCGCGACGTGGCGCCCGTACTGCCACACCGCGGCCAACTCTTTGAGCTGCTCGTGATCGGTGCAAACGACGAAGTCCCTGTGCTGGCGGTTATTTGCCGAGGGGGCCATCCACCCTGCCTGGGCTATGCGCTCGAGGGCGTTGGCGGGCAACGACTTGTCCGTATAGGCCCGGACATTGCGCCTGGCTGTGATTGCGTCCCAAGTTTCCATGTGGGCAAGCTACCTTCGCCCGGGCCCTATCGTCGCAGCGGCCGGGCCAGGCCGGCGCCCGCCTGACCCACCGGCCCGAGCTCCTAGGGGCCCGCGGACTGCGCCCCGAGGAGGAAGGCTCTTTCGTTGAGCTCCAATGCCGCGGGCTTTGAGCGCAGCGTCGCTCTGAGGGCGGTCAGGAAGGTCTCGGGGGGGAAAACTCTTGTCGTGGCCTGGAGCATGCCCAGCGCGACGAGGTTCTTGACCAGCGGTGCGCCAAGCCGTTGTGCAGCGCTGGCAAAAGGTCGGCCGAGGACTGTGACGCCCTCGGCGAGCTGCACGGGCGGGGGGCCCATGACCGAACTGTCGTAGATCACGGTGCCTCCCGGCCGCACAGTGGGGCCGAACTTGGCCAGGCTCGGAGAGTTGAAAGCGACGAGGACATGGGGCCTTGGGGCAGACGGTGAGAGCACCTCGCGCCTGGCGACGTGGACGTCGGCGTAGGACGTACCGCCGCGCGACTCAGGCCCATAGCTCGGGATAAGTGTCGAGTCGTAGCCCTCGTTTACCGCAGCACGTGTCGTGATCATCGCTGCCGTCTGAGCTCCATCTCCGCCGGCGCCGGCGAACTTGAAGCTGATATCTTCGGGGTCGAGGTGCGACGGGAACTTATCGGCGAACCTCGGTTCGCGCTCGCCGTTTGCACCGATCGCGCTGAGGATCTCCTCAGTGCTGTAGCTCGGTGTCGCGAAGGCAGGGAAGGAACCAGCTCCAACCAGGTCCTTTTTCACACCGAGAGGGAAAACCGGGACCATGTTGTCCTTTACCCAACGCGAAGCCGCCTGGGGGTCGAGCCCGAGGTGCACCGGGCACTCCGAGAGGACCTCGATCAGGGCGAAACCAGCCTGGTTTAGTTGGGTTTCGAGCGCCTTGTGGATCGAACGCTTGGCGTGGGCGCGCTGCCTGTTGTCGTACAGGGCCACCCTTTCGACGTACACCGGGCCGTCCAACCCGGCTATGAGCTCAGCTATTTTGAGCGGCTGACCAGAAAGTGCGGTACGGCCTTGGGGCGTCGTCGTGGTCCGTTGCCCGAGGAGGGTCGTGGGTGCCATCTGGCCGCCAGTCATGCCATAAACGGCATTGTTGATGAAAATTACCGTGATGGGGGCCCCTAGCTGCGCAGTGCTGACAATTTCGGCAAGGCCGATCGAGGCGAGGTCCCCATCCCCTTGATAGGCGATGACTATCGAACTTGGGTTTGCGGTTTTGTGGCCGATGGCGACGGCAGGGGCGCGGCCGTGTGCCGCTTGGGAGTTGCCGACATCGAAGTAGTAGTACATAAATACTGAACAACCGACAGGAGAGACGAGGACGGTCCGGTCTTGCACCCCAAGGGACCCGATGGCGTCTGCAAGGTACTTCTGGACCAAGCCGTGCCCGCAGCCGGGGCAATAAGTCGTCGAGCGGCCCTTTGTGCCTTCGCCGCCATCGTGGCGAGAAAAAGTGCTGTAAAAAACTTGAGCTGCCATCATTTCACACCCTTAAGACCGTGTACGTGCTCGGTAATTTCATCCTGGGTAGGCAGGACGCCACCCATGCGGCGCACGTGGCTCACGGGAGGTGGTGCATGTACACCTGCGTGGCTGAGGGCGAGCCTCATTTCGTCCTCCAGCTGGCCGCTGCTCGCTTCGACGACTACGAGGTGCTCGGCGCCGGAGAGGACTGCACAGAGGTCGTCTATCGGGAAAGGCCAGATCGTGACCGGCCTCAGCAGCCCGGCTTTCACGCCCTCGCCCCGGAGCTGTTGGACGGCACCCTTGCAAAGCTGGGAGGGCGTGTTGCATGCGACCAGGACCACCGAGGCGTCGTCGCAGTAATAGCGCTCCGCTCGCTGCTCCAAAAGGGTCATCTCGTGGTATTTCTCGTTGAGGTGTTCGTTGTGCCTTTCGAGCTCCAGCGGGTCGAGCTCGAGCGAGCAGATCAAATTGCCGCGGTGCGGCCCGTCGCCGTGCACAGCCCAGCCCGGCGTAGCAGGCACGACCATCGCGTCCGGCAGCTGCACTTTGCCCACCATCTGCCCGAGGTAGCCATCCCCGAGCACCAGGACCGGGTTACGGTACTTGAACGCGAGGTCGAACGAGAGCATCGTCAGGTCGAGCATTTCTTGCGGGCTGGCAGGCGCAAAGGAGATCGCGTGCGTGTTGCCGTGGCCGAGGCCCCGGCATGCGAGCTTTATATCAGCCTGCTCGGGGCCGATATTGCCGAGCCCGGGGCCGCCCCGCATTATGTTGACGAAGACCGCCGGTACTTCGGCGCCGACCATATAAGAGATCCCTTCCAACATCAGGCTGAAACCGGGCGAGCTCGTGAAAGTCAGGCACCGTGTGCCAGCGCCGCCTGTGCCGTACATCATGTTGACTGTCGCGACTTCGCTTACCGCCTGTAAGAAAACTCCGCCCAATTGAGGGAGGATCCGGGCCATCATCTCGGCACCTTCGGTTGAGGGCGTGATCGGGTACCCGAAGACGTGCCTGCAGCCGGCCAGGACGGCACCGACGGCAGCCGCGCTTGTGCCTTTCATGACGATGGGCTCGCACGGGGGCAGGGGCACCTTGGTACCGGTTATATCGGGGCTAGGCAATGAGCTTTTTGTGCCGTCTGCCGGCCCCTCGGGAGCGTTGGCGCTGGCAGCCGTCCCGAGCTTGCCTGTCCCAAGCAAGCTGAGGCCATAAGGTTCGGGGCAAGCATCGAAGCACAAGCCACAGCCATTACAGTTGCTAAGGTCGAGGTTCACCGGCACCAAGCCAGTTGCCGCGTTTACCTCCGTTCCCAGCGTGAAGCACCCTCTTGCGCAGGACGCAATGCACCTGCCGCAGCCCTTACAGTACTCGGGCACGACGAGGGGTTTGCTTCGTTGGGCCAGCACGGGCATGGCTCTACCTCCTGTCGAAAGACCTTCAACGTCTTCATCTTCGGCCCCGTGGGGCGTGGCGACCAGGCCTTTCGGTCGGATCCTGGGGGCCGAAAGACCCTTCTCCGCCGACGACGAGGGTGCGGTGACCTTGTGCTCTACACGTGCGCAGTGGCCGCACTGAGACTGATGAAAAATGACAGGTGAGCGCTCGGCTGAGGGCCGACTGGGGGCCCCGTCGGCGGGCCGGTTGGAGGGCGCCCGTCCGGCGCTTGATGCCTTGCTGTGCCCTCACGCGATCGCCGTCGTGGGTGCCAGTGCAAGCCTGGGCTCACTGGGCGGGCTGCTTTTCAGCAACCTGGCCGGCAGCGATTTTTCGGGCCACCTTATGCCGGTAAACCAGAAGCACCCGGTAGTGCAAGGGGTTACGGCTTACCCTGACTTGGCGTCGTGCCCCGTCGTGCCCGACTTGGCCGTGGTTTGTGTGCCCGCTCCGGGAGTAGCTGCCGTGGTCGTCGAAGCAGGTGAGCTCGGGGTCAAAACAGTGTGCGTGATCTCCGCCGGCTTCGCCGAAACCGGGCCGGCGGGCTCAGAACTACAAGAAGAACTGGTTGAGGTCGCAGCCAAAGGGGGTGTCCGTTTGGTTGGCCCCAACTGCACGGGGGTGCTCAGCGGGAGAGGCGGTCACCGTTTCAACGCGACCTTTGGCAGGACGGTCCCAGCTATTGGCGGCACTTGCCTGCTCAGCCAGTCGGGCGCGTTCGGCCTCGGTCTGCTCGAGCTCATGAATGCCCGCGACCTGGGTATTGCGAGCTTTGTTTCCGTGGGCAACATCGCTGACCTCGGGGTGGCTGAGCTTGTTTGGTACTGGGGGCAGGATCCTTTCACCGACCTCATCTTGCTCTACCTGGAATCGCTGACTGACGCAGGGACTTTCATCCGCGTGGCGCGCGAGGTCGGCGAGAGGGTGCCCGTGGTTGCTTTGAAAGCAGGCCGCACCAAGGCGGGGCGACGAGGTGCGGCGTCACACACGGCGGCGCTGAGCTCGGGAGAAGTCGCGATCGATGCTGTTTTTCGCCAAGCAGGGGTGCTCCGCGCGCAATCAGTGCGAGAAGTGCTCGATTTTGCAGAAATATCCCGCGGCCGCACCCGGCCACGAGGACCACGCGTGGGCATCGTCACCAATGGGGGTGGGTCGGGCGTCCTCGTCGCGGACGCATGCGAGGGCAACGGGTTGTCCGTGCCCGAGCTGAGCAAACCGACCGCTCAGTTGCTCAGCACCCTCCTCCCTCCAGAAGCAAGCGCAGCCAACCCAGTGGACATGATCGCGAGCGCAACCGCACGGCAGTACGGCGAAATAGTGCGGGCGCTCGGGGCTTCCCAGGAGGTCGACTCGGTTGTTGTCGTGTTCAACGTCCCTGTCGTCACAAGCGCAGGAGAGGTTGCCGCCGAGCTGGTCGCTGCCCGGGCCGCGCTCGAAAGGGACGTCTCACTTGTCGCAGTTTTCCTGAACGGGGAGGGGCCGCCGCCTTCGCTTCGCAAGGCCGGGATCCCGGGGTTTGTCTTTCCTGAGGATGCGGCCCGGGCCCTTGCCGGAGCTTCCGCCTGGTGCCGTGGTCGCGCGCCAGGCGACCAGGTCGGCGCTCCTGCGGGCCGTATTGTCTGTCCAGTTGGCCAAGAGGTGCGCCCCCCTGCAGCTCACCTGCTCCTGAACCGGGCGTCCGAACATGCTCATGAGGGTTGGTTGGCTAGTGCAGACGCCGAAGCGCTGCTGCAGTCCTTCGGGGTGGCGGTGCCGAGGTCGTACTTCGTTGGCAGCCCAAGCGCGGCCGCCGCGGCCCAGGCCGAGCTCGGCTGTCCGGTAGTTGTCAAGGTGGCTGGCGCCCTCCACAAGAGCGACGTGGGAGGGGTCCGGCTCGGGGTCAGCACGCCCGAAGGGGCCGCTGCGGCTGTCCGGTCAATCAGGGCGGGCCTGGAAGAAGCCGGGATAGCTCAGCTTGGCGAGGAAATGTTGGTGCAAGAGCAGGTTGTTGGTGGCCAGGAAATGATCGTAGGTATGGACCGCGACCATCTCCTCGGCCCGCTGGTGATGGTCGGATTTGGTGGGGCTCTCGTAGAGCTGCTCAACGATGTCGTAGTTCGTGTGCCGCCCTTTTCGGCCGACGAGATCGACGAAATGGTCTGCTCTCTCAAGGCATATCGACTATTGACGGGGTACAGGGGTGCCCCACCTCTCGACCTGGGAGCGCTGCATAGCACCATCCAAGCCGTTGCCTCCGTGGCGTTGGTATGCCCTGAGGTCGGCGAGGTAGACCTCAACCCGTTGGTCGTGCTGCGAAAAGGCGCAGTAGCTGTCGATGTGCGCGTCAGGTTGTGCCCGAAGGCCGTCTCGCGTGGGAGTTGAGCTTCTGCGTGGCGGCGGTGTCGCCCACCGACCTGGGTGCTCGCCCTGACCAGTTCGCACTGCGTAAAGGGCAAGGAGTTGGTTGAGGTTGCTCGAGCCGAGCCTGTCCGCCACCACATACCCGTTGCTCTTCGAGCGCTAGGAAAGGACCCGCTTGCGGAACTTCCTTATCCCCAGGTACATGAACAGGGCACAGAAGCCGGTGAGGACGGGGTAAACGACGTACAAGTGCATGTGTGAGATGTCTGTGAACGCCGCTCGCATCCCTTCGGTCACATAAATCAGGGGGTTGACCAGCACCACCGTCTGGAGCCAGTGGAACCCGCCGATCTTGACAGGTCGCAGCCTCGTCCATTGGTAGTAAGTGCCACCAAGGAAGGTAATGGGCAGGACGATGAAGCCGAACATCAGCCCAATGTTGCGAGGTTCGAACACGCAGCCCATCAATAAGCCCAGTGAACTGAACGCGATACAGGTGAGCGGTAACAAGGTGAGGACGATCGCCCATTTGATATTGAAGACGGGATGGACGCCCCTTGCGTGGACGACCGCGGCGATCGGGAACACGATCGCCGCGGCAATGAGCCCCTGGACCACGCCGGAAAGCACCTTGCTCACGGCGACGAGCCAGACCGGGCAGGGTGCCTGCACGCGGTCTTCGATCTCCCTCGTGAAACCGAACTCCGTGGCCAGGGTGAGCGCCACCGACTGAACTCCTTGGAACATTATCGAGATACCAACGACGCCTGGTACGAGCACCGTGGCGAAAGCCGCCGACCCGCCAGAGCCTCCTCCTACCGATTGCCCGATCTTCGGGAAGACGAAAAGGAAAACAAAGACCAGGAGGAAAGGCTGGATCAACGTTCGCAGCACGAACTCGACGAGATGTTTGCGCATCACGGCCAGGTCTCTCAAGATCAAGCCCGCCAACGCGGCCCGGCTCGACGCCGCCGCGGAGCGAAGGACCTGTGGACGGGCGTGGGCCGGCGCGTTTACCGCCATAGGGCTTGCGACAGCCATCAGTTGCCTGACTTTTTCTGCGGAGCGGGCACAGTTTGTCTCTCACGTCCAGTGTTCGCCATCAGTCGCGCAGGTCCTTCCCGGTGAGGTTGATAAAGACGGTCTCCAAGCTCGGCTCTGCAACCGAGAGGTCTGCCAGCTCGACGTCGTTTGCTTCCGCGGCTGCGACAACTTGAGGGAGCAGGCCCGCCGTCCGCTTGACGTGGAGCTCGATCGCCCCCTCCGTCAAGCGTTTTCGCGTCACTCCCTCGAGCTTGGCGAAGGCTTTGCCCAGCAGCTCTGGAGCCGCCAGCGCTCTGACAGTGACGATGGTGTCGGCCCCGACCGTCGACTTCAGCTCCGAAGGGGTGCCCAGTGCAAGGATCCGGCCGTGGTCCATTATCGCTACCCGGTCACAGAGCTTGTCCGCTTCTTCCATGTAGTGGGTCGTGAGGAGGATCGTTTGGCCCTCTCGGTTCAGCTCACCCAATATCTCCCACAACGCGAGCCGGCTCTGTGGGTCGAGCCCTGCGGTCGGTTCATCCATGAAGAGCACCGCTGGGTGATGGGCCATGGACCGGGCGACCATGAGGCGTTGGGCCATCCCACCGGAAAGCGCGTAAACAGACGCTTTTGCCCATCGAGTGAGGTGGAACTGGTCGAGAAGGCGGTCCGCTTCGGCACGGCTGGCATGAGATGACATGCCGAAGAGCCGCCCGTGGAAATAAAGGTTCTCCCAGACGGTGAGCTGGCGGTCGAGCGTGTTCTGTTGGGAGACGACGCCTATCAGCTGTTTCACCTTAACGGGGTGAGCGATGACGTCCACGCCCCCAACGAAGGCGGAGCCCGAGGTCGGGATGACACGCGTCGTCAACATCCCGGCGGTGGTCGTTTTGCCTGCCCCGTTGGGCCCGAGGAGCCCGAAAATCTCTCCAGCCGTCACCACCAGGTCGAGAGCGTCAACGGCCTTGAAGTCTGTCCCAGGATAGATCTTTGTCAACCCGGCGGTCTTGATCATCTCCAGACCGGTCAGGCCGCCGCCGGTCGGCGGGTGCTTTCCGTCGAGGCTCATACCCCCTCCACATTTCACCGATAAGCCAAACTTAGCCCCGAGGCCCCGGTTAAGGCCGCTGTCGTTCTTGCCGACTTCGAGGTTACCGAGGACCAGAGAGCTCACCTGCTCGCGCTGAGCAGGCGAGAGAAGATCACCGGTAAACCGTTGCCCTGTCGCTTTGACTCGTACATCGCGGCGTCGGCGCGGGCGACAAGCTCGTCTGCAGTCACCTCGTCCTCGGGGTAGCAGGCCCCAATGCTGGCCCGAACACTGACAACCTCGCCCTCCAGGTCCACCGGCTCTTCCAAGCGTTCGCGGGCCCGCTCCGCTACTGCAAGCAGCTCAGCGGGGCCGGAAAGGCCAAGGCAGAGCAGGAGGAACTCGTCGCCCCCTAGGCGGCCCGCGACATCGTCCCTCCTGACGCATGACGCAAGCCGTTCTCCCACACAAGCGAGAAGCCGGTCGCCAGCAGCGTGCCCTAGCCTGTCATTGACGGGCTTGAAACCGTCCAGGTCGACGAAGATAGCACCGGTCCGGCCGGCCCCTGGCCGAGCGAGCGCAGCCTCGACTGCGTTCATAGTCGAGGCACGGTTAAAACACCGCGTGAGCGGGTCAAAAGTCGCCCTGTTCTCGAGCTCTTTGCGCATCTGAGCAGCCTCGGTGACATCTTCGAGGCAAATGAGCACCAGCGTCTCTTCGCCCTCGCCGCTCATCCGCATAATGCTTGTTGCGCAGTGGCGCTCCTCGGCCCCATGGGCGTAATTGAAGGCAATTTCCAGCCTTCTTTCCGCCCCCGTTCGCACGGCGTCGGCAAAAGCCGCCTCGAGCGCGAGCCGTTGGGCGTCGGGAAAAACTTGGGTCAGGCTGTCGAAGTCCTCTGTCGACATGTCCGGGCCGAGGATTTCTGAAGCACGAGTATTGGCGTAAATGATAACGCCACCATCACCCAGTTGGACCAGGCCAACAGGGACCGACTCGGCAAGCCGGCGGAAGAGCTCCTCGCGCCGGTGGAGGGCTTCGTAGGCTGCCATTTCGTCAGAGATGTCGGTGAGCTGGGTGAGCACCTGCACGTGGCCGCGGTCATCGGGCCCGGAGTACGCGTGCTCGCACTCGACCCACAGCCAGGTGCCGTCCGCACAGCGGTGCCTCACGCGGGCCCGCGCGCTTTCCCTGTCGGCCAGGAACTGGTCCCAGCTGGCTAATGCCACTCTCAGGTCGTCAGGGTGGTAAAACTCGACCGACCTTGCCCCCACCAGATGTTCAGGGCCCCACCCGAGCATCGGGCTGACCCGGGCGTCGACCGACCTGATGACGCCGTTGGTGTCCTTCAGGAGCGTCGCAGTCCGGGGGCGGCGGGGCTCGGGCCACACGTCGGTCCCTGACGGGCTCTCGGCAGCGGGTTGGGGCCGTTCGTCCTGCCTCACGCTGCCATTATCGGCAGGTCATGGCGCCACCTGTGGCTAGGGGGCGTCGGGACTTGCCCGTGGAAGCATGGTCCTGCCCACGCGCCCGCCGCGTCGGCCGGTCGGTCTTGCTGTAAACGAGCACGTCGAGGACCTCTCCGATGGTGCGTTCTCGCCCGATGCTTTCTGGCAGCGGGAGGTGGGCTTGGATCTGGTAGCGGTTGCGGCGGCCGTCGGTGTCCTTGTCCTTGACCACGTAGCCGGCCGCGGCCAGGTCGGTCACGATCGCGTAGGCGCTGCGCTCGGTGATCCCTACCGCGGCGGCGATGTCGCGCAAACGAACCCCGGGGTCGTGAGCGATGCAAACCAGGACCCGCGCATGGTTGGTGAGGAAGCTCCACTCCGTCATGAGAAGTCATCTTACCAAATATTTCTAGAACCAACTTGCTAGTACCTACAGACTAGGGTATGATGACCCCCAGACGTCCGAGGCGCGGTGGTCCTGGATCACCGGTTGTTCGAGCGCCGATGAAAGGACGTAACAATGTTGATGCGCTTTGAACCCTTCGGCGGCCTCGACCGGCTTACCGAGGAGATGCTCAGCGAACGTCGGGCCCGCAAGGTCCCAGTGGACGCCTACCGCCGAGGCAACGAGCTCAAGGTCGAGCTCGACTTGCCCGGTGCAGATCCTGGCTCGATCGAGCTGACCGCCGATCACGACGTCCTCAGCGTGCGGGCTACGCGCACTGCGCACCGGGGCGAGACTGACGAGGTCGAAATAGCCGAGCGGGGCCACGGCCAGTTCGGCCGCCAGCTGTTCCTCGGCGAAAGCTTGGACCGTGACCACATCACCGCCATCTACCACGACGGTGTGCTTACGGTCACCATCCCAGTAGCCCAGCAAGCAAAAGCCCGCAAGATCGAAGTGACCCACGTAGGAAGCGTGGCCCAGGCTGTCGAGGCAGCCTCCATCAGCGTCTGAGCCCGGCCCGGGAGGGACCGCACCAAGTGGTCACCGCTCGGGCCCCACCAGGCCGTCACCAGTACCAGTCGCTCGACTTTAGAACCGGCCCAATGCCAGGCTGCGCCAAGGCTGCGCCTGCGACGAGGCGGTCCCCACCCGTGCGAGCGGGGACGGTGACGAGCAAAGAGCCTTACATGGCAAATGGCAAAAGGGCGACCCACATGGGTTGCCCTTTTGCCGTCGCTGGTTCCACGTTCGGTTTTCGGCGCGTGGCGTGGTACTGAACGGAGGTTTGTTGCGGCCATGCCGGGTGTACTGTTCGCTTCGCGATTATGAACTCCGAGCGGCACGGCGCAAGAGCGGCCGCGACAGCGCGTGTTGCGGCCACCCTCGCGTGCCTGAGCGCGATGGCGCTGACCGTACCGGCCGCGGCGTCGACCGTCCGTGGCACCAAGTCCGTCCCCGCTGTCGAAGACTGCGGGCTCGGCCAACCCGAAGTCAAGCCCGCTTCTCTCCTAATTGCCTGCGCCGACGCAAACGCTCTGGGCAATCACCTCGTTTGGTCGAAATGGGGGCCCAGCGCCGCCTACGCGACCGGCACATTCACCTGGAACCTCTGCGTCCCCTACTGCGCAGCGAGCAACAAGTGGGGCAAGGCGGCGGCCAACTTCGCTCTTGGGAAGCTGGTCGACACCAACCGCGGTTGGTTGTACGGGTTGCTCGTCGTGCACATCACCGGCAAAGTGCCGTCGTACGTGGCGCGGGCCCAGACCGTGAGCGAGGCCCCCAGGCGCTAGGGCACTAGATGGCGTGGGAGAGGGGACCACCCCTCGTTCGGTCGTCGTTCATCTCACGCGGCCTTCGCGGTCGGGCTCGGCACCGGCAAAGCCGCCGCGGCACCTCCATCTGTGTGCCGCCGGTGGCGGCGAGCGAGCACCACGCCAGCAGCGACCGCGACGAAGCAGGAAGAGGCGCCCACCAGGAGACCGACCCGAGGCTCGGACTCGGAGATCACCCAGCCGATAACGGGGCCGCCCACCGGCGTCGTGCCCTGGAACGCGAGCTGCCAGAGCGAGAGGGCCCGCCCCCGCATTGTCGGCTTCGAGCTGAGCTGAATGGTCGAATTGCCGACCGATACGAAAGATACGCTGCCCCACCCGACAAACAGAAGCCCCAAGTAGGCAAAGAGGAGGGACGGCGCGAGCGCAGTGAAAAGGATGGCCAGCCCGAACCCGGCGGCGCCGAAGAGCACGGGCCGCACCCCTGTCCGGCCCCGGGCCGCGGTGACGAGCCCTCCGACGACTGCCCCGGTGCCCATGAAGGCGGTCATGAAACCGTAGGCCTCGGAGCCTCCGTGGAATGTGCGGGTGGCGAAAACGGGGAGGCTCACGGTGAACTCGTAGGCCAGCGTGCCGATCAGGCCCATCATCATCAGCGGTACCGCGATTTCTGTGGTGCGGGCCGCGTAGGAGAGCCCCTCGCGGAGCTGGCCCTGGGCTCTCGGCTCCGGCGGGCTCGGCCGGAGGGTGTTCTTGTTCATAATGAGGAGGGAGGTCACAACGGCCACGAAGCTCGCGGCGTTGAGGAGGAAGCAGATCCCGTCCCCGACGGTGGCGATCAGCACGCCAGCGATCGCCGGGCCGATGGCACGGGCGCCGTTGGCCATGACCGAGTTCAACGTGACTGCGTTGCGTAGGTTGTCACGGCCCACCATCTCCCTAATGAACGCCTGGCGGGAGGGGTTCTCGAAGACGTTGTTGAGGCCGAGCACCACGGCTAGGACGCAGACCTGCCACAGCCTGGCCACACCGAGGACTACGAGGAGCCCGAGCGCCAACGCCTGGAGCCCCATCAGGGTCTGGAGGACTACCATCATCTTGCGTTTGTCCACGCGGTCGGCGATGACGCCCCCGTAAGGAGCGAGCAGCAGGACCGGGAACGCCTGGATGGCAACGACCATCCCTAGGTCAGTGACCGAGTGAGTGAGCTCCAGCACGAGCCAGGCCTGAGCAGTCGTCTGCATCCAGGTGCCGATGAGGGAGATCGATTGGCCGGTGAAATAGAGACGGTAGTTGGGGACTTTGAGCGAAGCGAAGGTACGCCGGCCGAGGCCCAACAGGAGGCCCTTCATGTGTTGGGCGCTTTCAACTGGTCCGCCAAGGCCTCGAGGGCGGCCAGGCCGTTGACTACGGCAGAGCGTTCGCTCGGGGAAAGCCGCCCCAGCGCGAGCGAGAGGACGCGGCTGCGTTCGGTGCGGATCTGGCCATGGAGCCGCTTGCCGGCCGCTGTTGCCTCGACGAGCGACGCCCGACGGTCGGAAGCGTCCGTCTGGCGCGTAACGAGGCCCGCCTGCTCGAGCTCGTGAACGAGCCTGGAAAGCATGGTTGGGTTCATGCCCTCGGCGGAGGCGAGCTCGGACAGCCGGAGCGGCCCTTGCCGAACGATGCCGGCGAGGACGCTTGTCCCCGCAGGCGTAAGGGCGGCGCCCGTCGGCGTGCGGTCGGTGCGGCGGAGGAGCCGGGCCACCACTGCGCCGAGCCGTTCGGCCGTGCCGAAGTGTTCTTCGGCGACACGGGGGCTAACGAGCGTCGCGTTGCCCGGCAACGTCCGAAACCTCCTGCCCCGGCCGGCTGGGGCCCTAATTGCTTATCGAACAGCAACCATCTTGTGGCAGCCCCGCTCCCGTCCGCCTGGCAACTCGGCCCCAGTGCCAGGGACCTTGGGCCTTTCAGCGAGGTCCAGGCGGGGCGACGGCCCCAGCCGCTTGCGGAACACCAGGTACGGCCTCTCAGCCTCCGACCGGCTGAACCCCGAGGTTGCGCCCCCAGAGATCGAGGGTCCGTTCGAAGTGCCGCTCGGCCGCCTCGTGCTGGTAGACGGGAAGGTCGCCCATCGCGAACCCGTGTGCGGTCCCAGGGAGCCGTTCCACCGTGCCGCGGACATCCAGGCGCTCCATCTCTGCGCGGAACCTGTCGACGACCTCAGCGGTCGCGGACTGGTCGTTCTCCGCGAAAGCGACGTAGAGCTCTCCGCGCACCGTGGCGAGGTCGTGGTGCGGCGAGCCCGGGTCGTCGGTGACGAGGGCTCCCGGATGGATGCATGCGGCGGCCACGATCTGGTCACCGAAGACGGAGGCGGCGTGGAGAGCGAGGCGCGCTCCCATGCAGTACCCCACGCACACCTTGGGGCCCTGGGCTGCTTCAGGATCACCGATGACGGCGTCCAAGACCGCCCGGGTGTCGGCGATGACCTTCTCCGGTGTCACGCTCATGACCACGGACATCATGCGCTCCCGGGCCCCCTCCGTGCCTAGCTCGCGCATGTCGAAAGTGATCCCCTTCCCAGACCGGTAGAACAGATCGGGAGCGACGCAGAAGTAGCCGTCTTTTGCGAAGCGGCGCGCGTTCTCTTTCACCTGCTCGCGATAGCCAATCCCGTCCATGTAGAGCACGGCGACGGGAAAGGGGCCGCCGGTGCCGGGATGGGCGACAAAGGTCGTCATCTCGCCGTCCTGGGTGCCGACCGTGATCTCCCTTTCATTCATGCTCTGCCTCCTTCCTCCTCGGTGCCGGACCTGGAAGCTGAGAACCTCCTGGCGTTCCAGTTCGATTAGGTGCCGCTGCCAACGGGCGAGCTTATCGGCCAGCCGGCTCGGGCCAACCGTTGTGGTCTGCTCTGTGCCCGACGAGCCTGAACTTGCGGCTCTGTGAACGGCTCGGGCCACGGCGAAATGGAGCCCGCGGTGGGGTTCGGGTGTAGTGGCTCAGTGGTAGTTTACTTATCGCCGATACTTAGTAACATAGATATGTATAGAGCCGTCTCAAGCACCGTTGGCGCCCAGCGAAGCCGAAGTTGACACTGGCGCGGCCCCGGATGTGCCTACCCCTCAAGTACTGGCTGGCCGGTTGCGGCTTTCGATGATCCGCCTCAGCCGCCAGCTGCGCCGCTACGACCCCTCTGAGCTCACCATCGCCCAGCTCTCATTGCTCGCCAGTGTGGTGCGGGCCGGCCCCATCGGCGTCGGCCACCTCGCCGAGATCGAAGGGCTGCCCTCCCCGGCAGTCACGCGCCTTGCCGACAAGCTCGAGGAGGCTGGCCTCGTCACCCGCCGGGCCAACCCTGCTGACCGGCGAGGCGTTCATTTAGTGGCGACCGTGCCGGGCGAGCAACTGTTCGCACGCCGCTGGGAGGCCGGCAACGCCTGGCTTGCCGGGCACCTCAGCGCGCTGAGCGAGGACGACCGCGTGGCGTTAGAACGCGCCCTTGGGGTACTCGAGTCCCTCGCTGCGCAAAACCCCGAAGACCACCACCAAGACAAGGAGGCGCCGGCATGAGCGCTGGCATGACTACCCTGCCGCCCGCTTCGTCAGCAGCCGTGGGGCCCCACTACAAATGGGTCGTCCTCTCCAACACAACCGTCGGAGTGCTGTTGGCAACCCTCAACGGGACCAGCCTCATGATCGCTCTGCCGGTCATCTTCCGGGGCATCCACCTGGACCCGCTGCAGGCAGCGAACTTCCCATACCTGTTGTGGATCATGATGGGCTACGTACTGGTGTCGGCCGCTGTCGTGGTAACCGTGGGCCGTATCGGCGACATGTTCGGGCGCACGAAGATGTACAACCTTGGCTTTGCCTGGTTCACCCTCGGCGCCATCCTCCTGTCGGCCGTCTGGAGCACGGGCTCGACGGGGGCTTTGGAGCTCGTTATCCTGCGGATGTTCCAGGCCATCGGCGGAGCGCTGCTGATGGCAAATTCGGCGGCCATCATCACCGATGCCTTTCCTGCAGAACAGCTCGGCCTCGCACTTGGGATGAACATGGTCGCCGGGATCCTCGGTTCCTTCTTGGGCATCCTCGCCGGTGGGTTGCTGTCACAGCTCGGGTGGCGCTGGGTGTTCCTGGCGAACGTGCCGGTCGGGGTTTTCGGGACAGTCTGGGCCTACTTGAAGCTGAAGGAGATAGGTGTCCGTATCAAGGCCAAGATCGACTGGCTGGGGAACATCGCTTTCGCCGGAGGCCTGGCCATGGTCCTCACCGGGGCCACCTACGGCATCAAGCCCTACGGGCGGTCGCTCACGGGTTGGGGGGACCCCTTCGTCTTGGAGATGATCTGCGGGGGCCTCGCGTTGCTCGTCATCTTTGTCGTCGTCGAGATGAAGGTGGCAGAGCCGATGTTCCGCCTGTCGCTGTTCCGCATCCGCGCGTTCAGCGCTGGCAACGCGGCGTCGTTCCTCGGGGCTATCGGGCGCGGTGGCCTGCAGTTCATGTTAATGATCTGGTTCCAGGGCATCTGGTTGCCCCAGCATGGCTTCAGCTTCACCAGGACCCCGCTTTGGGCGGGGATCTACATGTTGCCTTTCATGCTCGGCTTTGTGTTCGCCGGCCCCCTGTCGGGCAGGCTGTCGGACCGCTACGGCGCCCGCCCCTTCGCTACGAGCGGGATGCTGGTCTCAGCCACCATGTACTTGGCGATGATGGCCTTCCCCGCTGACTTTTCCTACTGGCCTTTCGCCGCAGTGATGTTCGTCTCGGGTATCGGCGGGGGCCTGTTCGCCTCGCCCAACACAGCCTCGATCATGAACTCGGTCCCCGCTCGTCACCGTGGGGCAGCTTCGGGGATGCGGGTGACGTTCGCCCAAGTCGGCATGCCGCTCTCGATGGGGCTCTTCTTTACGCTTCTCGTCTTCGGCCTGAACGCCAAGGTGCCCTCGGCCATGTACCAGGGCCTGGTTGCCCATGGGGTCCCAGCTGCCAACGCGACCCAACTCGCCCACATGCCGCCTCTGGGTTACCTTTTTGCGGCTTTCTTGGGCCTCAACCCATTGAAGAGCCTCCTCGGCCCCGGGGTTCTCGGGCACCTCGCACCAGCCCAGGCCAATATCCTTACCAGCAGGGCGTTCTTCCCGCAGTTGATCGGGCCATCGTTCAAGCACGGCCTAGTGATCATCCTGGCCTTCGCGGTAGCCATGAGCCTCATTGCAGCGGTTGCTTCGGCGCTGCGAGGTGAAAAGTTCATCCACGAGGACGACGAGTCAATCGCCCAGAAGGCCCATCTCAGGTTAGGAGTTGCGGGCTCGCCCAACGGGAGCGGCGCTGTGGCCGGGCCGGTCGCCGCCGGTGCGGGGATGGCGACGCTCGACGAAGATTGTGACGCGCCGGGCCGGGTGCCGAGGGACGGCATGCCAACCCACGCGTTGACCAACGCCTTTGCTGGCACCTCAGTCCCGGTACCAGTTGCCGAGCCTCGCCGGCACCGGTTGTTGCGCGAGCGGGTGCGCCATCTCGGTGGCGGCGCGTACAGGCGTCAGCACTGAGGTGTGCGGCCGCATGGCGCTCGCAGGTACTCGGCGCTCAGCGAAGGCCCGGTTGCCGACCGCTCCGCCTGTTATGGCGCGGGAGCGACAGGGACGCGGAAGCACCGACGGGTCGCGATCGGCGTCGAGGCAGGGAGGCTGGTAACAGGGCAGGCCGCCCAAGCGAGGCTGGCAAGATGGGACAATGAAGGCGGAGGAGGGAGCGTACGCAGTGAGTGCTGGGCCGCGGGCTCGACGTGCGTTTGTTGTTATGACCGTCGTTGCCCTTCTCACTGGGTGTGGCAGCAGCGAGCCTCAAGGGCGCGTGGCGCCGACCGTGGTCCCAGGCATACAACTGCCCGTGTTCGAGAAATCCTGTGCGCCGCAGCCCGGTCCGCCGTCGGTTGTGCCGATAAGGGTCGTCGGGAGCGGTGCGATCGTCGCCAACGTCTGCATCGGCGGAGAAGGGCCGTTCCCGTTCCTGGTGGACACCGGGGGATCCACAAGCCTCGTGGGCTCGAGCCTTGCGGCGAGGCTTCACCTCGCCCTCGTCGACGGGCCTCGGACTGTTTTGTCGTTCACCTGCAAGCGGCAGATCTCTTTCGCAGCTGTTTCACGATGGTCGGTAGGCAACATCACATTGCTCCCCCAGACCGTAGAAGTTGGGACCGTGCAGTCCCCCGCCCTCCCGAACCTGGACGGGGTGCTCGGCTCGGGCACACTGAGCAGCTTCGGTGCGGTGAGGATCGACTACCGCCAACAGACCCTCACACTTGGGCCACAAGGTGCTCCCCTTCGTTCAGACGTAGCGGGTGGCTCGGGGCCCCCATCCGTCTCAGGCTCATTGACAGAGGGCACATCGTTCGCCAGCCCGATGCCCGTCAAGGTCGTCAGCGAAACTCTTTCCCCCCACCGCCTACGACTGATAGAGGTAAGGCCCACCGTTGACGTGTCGTTCGGGGCCAACCGGTTCACGCTCACACTCGACACGGGCGCAGGTAGCACAAACCTTGCGCCGAGCGTGGTCAAGAAGCTCCGGCTGGCGCCGGCGGGCGGGCCCGGCGTGGCCTACGCCGGTCTCGACTGCCCCGTCGCCGTCAACCACTACACGATGGGGCCGGCAATGCTCGGAAAGGTGCAGCTTCCCGAGCAAACGGTCGGCAGCAACTTCATTCCCGCCGGCACGGTCGGGGTGGTCGGTTCCGGCACCCTGACCAACTACAACCCCGTGCTCGTTGACTACACCGACGGCGAGCTCTTCCTCGGCCAAGGCAAGCAGGCTCAGCCGGCCAGCCAGACCGTCCCATCTTCGAGCGGGTGACGTCGGCTGATGCGCCCACCGCCACGAATACGGGTACGGCGATGTGAGCGGCAGGACCACCTTGGGAGAAACCGGCTTCGTAGCTAGAGTCGATGTCCTCAGTGAGCTAGACCCCGATGCGGCCACGGCCGGCTCGCAAGGCGAAAAACGGGTGACCAATGGCCAGTAGCGCGTCCCGTTGGCGCACGGAGGACCTACCGCCCGAACGCGGCTCGGGTTGCGGCTGCGGTGGCGCTGAAGTACTCCCTCGGTCGGATGAAGCCCCACTCGTTGAACCTCCCGCCGTTGGCGAGGGCGCGCCGGTAGCCGAAGCTGGCGAGGTAGAGCGGACGGATGTACATGACCGCCTCGAGCCGCTCCAGCTCCTCGTCGGTCGGCTCGACGTGCCGGCGATAGGCATCGACGACGGCGTGGATGCGCTCCTGGTCGGGCCGACGTGGGTTCCACGAACCCGTTCCCCAGATCAGGTAAGCGAAGTCGGCGAGGCGCGGTCCACGCCCGGAGGCTTTCCAGTTGATCGCGACTGGCCCTTGTTCGCTCAGGACGGCGTGATCGGGGGCGTGGAGGAGGTTCCCGTGGAGCAAGGCTTCCGGAAGGCCGTGACCGTCGTCGGCCGAGCGCACCTTGTCGCGGAGCCGTTCGAACCGCTCGCGCTCGTCGGCCACCACCTTCGTGTCGACGGCATCGAGGAACGACAGGGAGGCCAGCAGGTCCTGGCGCGGCGCGCCCTCACGGCTCGGGTCCTCACCACTCGCCCCACCCGGGCGGCTGACGGAACCGTACGGCAGCGCATGCAGACGTCCGAGCAGCTCACCCATCATGGCGAACTTCGCGGCACCATCGGGGAGCTGGACGCCTTCGACGAACAGCGTCACCAGGACAGAGCTCCCATCGAAGTCAGATACGGCATCATCGACCGCCAGGCGCTCGGCGGGATAGTCCTGCCGCTCTAGGAACTCCAGGACCGCTGCGTCGCCCTCGGCACCCGCACGCGGGCGAGCGGGCGGGAACGCACGCGCAACCCAGGGCTCACCGTCGTTCCTGTCGATGCGGAAGACGTAAGTCTTGTGCACGCTGAGCTTTGTCGCAGCGACGGCGTCGATGCCATAGCGGTCCCGGAGATGCGCGAGCAACCGTTCGGCAGCGGGCTCGTGGTCCATCCTCGCACCGAGACCCTCGAGATCGGTCAGCGCCCCGGTGTACCGCTGCCCAGTCTCCTCGGCGTGGCGCCGGACAACTCGCTTGAAGCTGGCGTCCTTGGTCATTGACAAGCCTCCCCGTGACACCCCCGTCCCCCAGTGACGCGGTGTTGGAAGGTGGCCCGTGACATCTACGACCGAGAGGGCAAATCCCCTTCACTAACGGGACCCCGACTGGGGCGGATGTCCCACAGCTCGGCGACCGGTCGCCGCCATGAACACTCTTCCTGAGGTGCTGAGCCTTGTCAAGGCGCTCCACTCACGAAATGACACTGCGGGAACCGCTGGACGGGGCGCGTACGCTGCAAAGGGCGACCCTCCCAGAATGCCATCCAGGCTACGGTCCTCATTCGAACCGGGACCTCGACAGCACCAAGTGGTCCGGCGGTGCGAAACCTAGGGAGCTGGCGGGGCGCATGCCGAGACACACGCGGCTGGGCCCAGTGCCTGGCCCCTGGGCGGAGGTCGACTTGCTCGGCGAGCGGCACTGGGTGCACAAGCGGTTCCATCACCAGATCGCCGCTGCCGACCGTGAGAGCGGCTTCTCAGCGGTTCCCTGGCGACCGGAGGCTCACTTCTGCCAGCGAAGGCGCACATTCCCGGTCAGCGAGGTGACCTTCGGGCCGCTGTCGGTCTGTGCGCAGGTCAGCTGCATCGACCGGGCGGCGGGCTGAAGCCGTAGATCATGACCGGTGCCTGCCCGGAGTTGCCCAGAACAAGGTCGGCGACGATCCGTTTGCCCTGGGATGTGATGGCCTCCTGGTAGCCCGGGGAGTCGACGTAGACCAACGATGCTCAGCGACTCCCCGGCCCACGGCGACGGTTGGGCAGTCGCAGTCACCACTGGCCGAGCCGAGGAGGAGTGCCCGCCCCGCGGCTAGGCCAGCCACACCGCCACGCCAAGCACGGCAGCGCCAGCAGTGGAGGTTCACCCCAAAACAGCCGCGCCCGAGCCGGGTTCTCTACGGTGTAAGCGGCCGGCGGCCGCCCGCTCAGATGAGCTGTGCTGTGCTGCTGGTTCGCTGATGTGTTGCGGTCAGCCAGTGAGGCCGACCTCGGCGTCGGCTGCAGTCACCTCCCCCTGGAACCGCTTCTTCACCCAGTGACGCTTCCCAAGAAGGGTGATCTCTCCCCACCGTCCCGACACCGGCCCGAGCCGAGTGCGACGCGGCAGAGCAGAGATGACCGAGGTGGGCCTGGCGCCCCCGGACAACCTTGGACTGCCCAGAACGTAGATGGCGTCATCCGTGACGGCCACGCAGCGGTACTTGACCCAGGGCATCGCCAGGCCAGTGGCCCAGTTCACGATGAAGAAGCCGAAGTGCGGCGCCGTTTGGCAGACAAAGGCGTGCCTGACCTCGCTGCCGGGTGGCAGCAGCGGCGCTGAACGCTCGGCCAGTCCTTCCGGAGATGCCACCTCAGTGCGCCTTCCGGTGCCCGTTGCCAGCTGTGAAGAAGTCGAAGATCGAGTCGCGCAGCAGCAGCACCGATTGTTCCATGCAGCGACCCACGCCCGCCCAGCATCCCGGCGCCCTATTCGGCGATCGCGCGGAACGCTGATGTCCAGTGCAGAACGTCAAACGCTGTGGATCGTGATGTCGGCTCCGGCCGCTGTGGCTACCTTGCGGATGTGGCCTGGGTTTGAGGTGACAACGGCATGGTTCCGGCGGACCGCCCCCTCGACAACTGAGACGTCAACGATGTCGTCGTGGTCAGCACGCGCCGCCAAAGCTCCAACCGCTCGGGCCTGGGTCTTTGTGAGATCCTCGATGTCGCAGCCCTTAAGCAGCCGCGACATGCTCGCTTGCGGGCCGCCCCGCCAACCCTCAGCGAGCACACCGGCGGGCACTGCCGGGGGCAGCCCTCGTCGGAGAGCCGCCCGGTGAAGCGACCACACGATCCTGTCATCGCGTTCTGCGGCGACCAAAGCTCCCGTATCGTAGGTCAACCCGACGGCGCTCACGCGCTCCGTGCCTGCTTGCGGGTGCCGCCCGAGAGGAGACGGTCGAGTAGGACCTCGCCGGCAGCCAGCTCATTTGGCGTGAGCGCGCCGGCGGCCTTCTCCCACTCGGCGACACCTTGGACGCCCTCCCGCACAAGAAGTTGACGATGGGCCGCTTCGGACAGCCAGGCGCTAAAGGATAAACCGTCCTCCGCAGCCGCTTGCTCTGCGGCGGCGGCAACTTCGGCGTCAATTGACACGGATCGCTTCACCACAGCCATGACAACATGGTAGCACCACCGGTGCTACCATACGGCGCAGAACGGCGGCGCTGGAAATACTCTATCCGCCAGCTCACCCGATCCGATTCGGAGATCACGGAAAAGCCACGGAGCTAGCTCTACTTTGGAGGGCGAGTGCAGAATATCCCCGTTCTGCCTCGGTAATCTGGTCGCGCGTTATGGCGTCGGCGTCCCGTCGGATGCACGAGCGCCGACCCGTCGTTCCGCGACACCCGAGCCCACCCCGGACGTCGAGAAATGCCGACTCTGTAATGCCGACCCTGTAAAGGTAGTTCTGCGTGCCAAGTCTGCCTTCCAATTATGCGCTTATGCACTACCAGTCGGCCCTCAAAGACATGCTCGTCACGCTGCGTGACCCGGCAAGGCGGCGGTAACTCGTCTTGCGCCGGCTTTCACGCTTGCAGACGGTTCTCGCCCGGTGGAGACAAGGCGACGTTCACTTGCCCCCTTCGGCTTGCTTGCTGAACGGCAGGCCGGCGGGTATGAGCATCTCGCAGATTTCTCGTGCTTTGAGGAACTGCGGCGAGTTTGCGTCCATGCCCTTGGGTAGGGGGAAGCCGACGCCGTCCCCCGAGAACACCGGGTCGGGGAAGCCGACGATCCCGTGCGAGCTCATGCAGTCGGCGGCTTTGAGGTAAGCCGCCTGGTCGTTCGCGGTGATCTGCTGGCCAGCTGACCCGGGCGGGAGGTACTTGGGGCACGTTGCCTGCGCGGCGTTGAACTTCGGCGAGCTCGCCATGGCGGGTGTCAGCTCAAGCGAGACGTTCTGGTCCCAGACCACAGGGTTAGGGAAATTTGCGACGCCGTTGGCGCGCATGCACGAAGAGTACTTTTAGAGGTCAGCTGGTGAAAGCGCCCGCATGTCCTTGGGTAACCGTCGGGTAGCTGCGAGCGCGCCGGTGGGGGCGTGAGGCTCGTGGGGCCGCCGGCTGCCAGCCACATCTCGACGCGCACCGGCCAGCAGTGTATTTGGTGCGAAAATCATGCGTACCGACGTCGCAGCCACCAGTAGGAGAACCCGCAGAGCGCCAGCGCAGCTGCGAGGAATATCCCCATCTCGGCCCACTGGAACGGCCAGAAGCGGCCCGCCGGCTGATAGGTGACGACCGTGTGGAAGGTCGCAGATAGCTTGTTGATGCACCCATGGAACTGTGCTGGTCCTCCTCCCGAGGTGGGTAACCCGCCCGAAGCAGCCAACTGTTTGGAGACCTGGTCGAGAACGGGGCAGGCATGGAGCATGTACGGGCTCGTAGGAGCATGGCCCGCCTTGTCGAGCACGGCCGTCGAGTACACCCACCCGTTCGGGACGTCCACATGCGGAGGGTTGAGCACGACACTGGCCCCGTTGGCTCCCCCGAAACCGAAGCCTGGGCCTGAGCCAGTCGTGAGCGGGAGGGACTCTCGTGCTGGCGAGGCGAAGTGGGGGCGGGCCCAGTACGTGACGGCGAGGCGCGCCGCCGCGAACCCCACCAGCGTCACGCCCATGGCCGGGACGGTCCGGCGGAACAGCACGCCTGCGGTTGCTCCCAGCGCGAAGGCGAACGCCGCGTAACCGATCGGGGCCACGCCGTGGAAACCGAAGTTCGCCAAGCCGAAGCGGTTCTTGTTCGCCGCATCGATAGGGCCTGCCCACCAGTCGACCATCCAGGTGAACAGCTCGCTGAACGCCATGGCGGCGGTGCCGACGACCCCGAGCTTGACCGCCAGCCACCGTCGCCGGGTGACGCTCTGGGCCCAGGCGAGGCGGAAGGTGCCAGTCTCGAGCTCGCGGGCGATGAGCGGCGCACCAAGAAAGAGCCCAACGAGGGCGGGGGCAATTGTCGCCAGGAACGGCAGGGCGGATTGCAGCGGCTTATCTACGTTGACCACCGGGTTGGACGCCGTGGCACAGTCTCTCGCCGCTTTGCAGGCACTCCGGAACGCGTCGTTCACGTTCATGAGGTTCACACCGGACACAGCGAGCAGGATCGCCAACGCGCCAAGCAGGACGAGGCCGACGACCGCCTCGGTGCGGAACTGGCGAAGCGTTAGCCGGGTCATGACCGGACCTCCAGCTTGGGCCGGCGGTCCACTTTGACGGCGCGGCTCATGTAGGCCAGGACGAGGTCTTCGAGGTCGAGTTTTTCGACCGACCACAAGGGGTCAAGGACGGGGTCGTGGGCCCGCACGACGAGCGTGCTCTGGCGGTCGGTGTGGCTCTCGCCGATGACCTGGTGGTCGCGCGGCAGCGAGCCCCGGTCGCGTCGTGGCCCGGTCAGGCGATGATGCGAGCTGAGCAGCTCGTCGATGTCGCCGGCGACCTGGAGGCGAGAGCCCACGAGGACGACGAGGTAGTCGCAGACCCGCTCCAGGTCGGCCACGAGGTGCGAGGAGAGGACCACGCTGGCGCCGTGGTCGACGACGACCTCCATGAGCCCTTGGAGGAACTCGCGTCGCGCCAGGGGGTCGAGGCTGGCCACCGGCTCGTCGAGCACGAGCAGCTCCGGTCTTTTCGCCACCGCCAGGGTGAGCGCGAGCTGGGCGCGCTGGCCGCCCGAGAGCTTGCCGGCCTTTTGCCCGGGGTCGAGGCCGAGGCCTTCGATGCGGTCCTCGGCGAGCTTTTGGTCCCAGCTCGGGTTCGTCCACGCTCCGAACCGCAGGTGCTCGGCGATCGAGAGCCCTGCGTACGTTGGGGTGTCCTGGGCGACGAAGCCGACGCGCGCCAGCTGGCCCGCGGTGGTGCCCGGGCGCCCGCCGAGTACGGAGATAGAGCCGGCGCTCGGTTGCAGGAGCCCGACGGCGAGGTGGAGAAGCGTTGTCTTGCCGGCGCCGTTAGGCCCGACGACCCCAACGACCTTGCCGGCGGGTATGGCCAGCGTGCATTCGCTCAGCGCCCACTTGTGGCCGTAACGCTTGCTCAGGCCGTTGGCCTCGAGCACCGTGATCACGCTACCCCCTGCGCGGAGGATGCCCGAACGACGTCACGAAAAAGGGCCTCGATGCTCTCCTCGCCGAGCCCGGCGCGTCTCGCCTTGGACAGCCAGCGCTGGAGGTCTTGGCGGAGCGGCCCATGGGCGGCGAGCGAGTCGTCGCTCAGGGTCTTGGTGACGAAGGTCCCGATGCCAGGCCTAGCTGCGGCCAGGCCGAGGTTCTCCAGCTCCTTGTACGCCTTGAGCACCGTGTTCGGGTTGATGGCGAGGGACGCCACCACCTCTTTCACCGTCGGGAGCTGGTCGCCGACTTCTATTAGCCCGAGGCGCAGGGCGTGACGCACTTGCTGGACGACTTGCTGGTAAGGCGCTACTCCCGAGCGCGCGTCGAGATGGAACTCGATCACCCCTGACTCCAATCATCTAGGAACCTAGATAACTATGGTCACCGGTAGCCCGTTTTGTCAAGGGCGGGTTCTACCGCTGTCCGCATACACTCAGGCACGCCTTCATCACCGCCGCCCTGGACGCGCGCGTTCCCCTCAGCGACGTCCAAGAGGCGGCTTCGTATGCGGACCCCCGCACCACGATGCGCTACGACCGAGCAAGGGGTCGCTCGACCGCCGTGCGACCTATATCGTCGCCACGTTCATAGCCGGCGCCAGCCGGTAGTCAATTTCGTTGTTCTGGGCGCCGGCCTTCCCTGTCGGCGCCCAGGCCGGCCTCCCGAGGGCAGACGCCGGATCGCCAACTTTGTACTCCCGGAGCGGGTCTTGGCCTCGCCTCGCACCGCGCGATTATGTGCTGTCCAGCACCCCAGCCCGTCGGCGATGTTCGCAGGAGGGAAATCCCACCACGCAGGCCGAAGTCGATGAGGCAAACTCGTGACTGACGGGATCGGCGAGCGACCCCGTAGACGTTGTTCCGAGGCTCTCTAGTAGCAAGGCAGAGAATGGCAAGAGTGCTGGTGCTGGGGGGTACGAAGTTCCTAGGGAGGGCAATCACCGAGGCCGCGTTGGTGGCCGGTCACCAGGTGACGCTGTTCAACCGGGGGACCACAAACCCGGACTTGTTCCCGCAAGCAGAGCACCTCCGCGGCGACCGCACGTCTGACCTCTCGGCACTCGAGGGGCAGGAGTGGGACTCGGTGATCGACGTCGCCGCCTACCTGCCCGAGGTCGCACAGCTCTCAGCTGAGGCACTTCAGGACCGGGTCGCCCGCTACGTGTTCGTTTCCACTGTCTCTGTCTACGCGGGCCACGACAAGCCGGATGACCAGCTCGAAGACGCAGCGGTCCTCCGCTTGGAGGACGCCAAGGACGACGGCGAGCTGTACGGTGCCCGCAAGGCGGTCTGCGAAGCGATCGTGCAGGAGGTCTACGGTGATCGCGCGATCATTGGGCGGCCCGGCCTGATCGTTGGCCCCAACGACCCGACGGACCGGTTCGACTACTGGCCACGCCGGCTCAGTATCGGGGGCAGGGTCCTCGGCCCCGGCACA
>DATJSU010000022.1:0-374869 GCA_035503915.1 Acidimicrobiales bacterium
CGCGGGCGAGGCCCGATGGGCAAGCACCTCGTTCTAAAGCCAGGCCGCAGGCGGTCGGCAGACGGTTCGGGAGCTGGCCCATCGGCCCTCTCGACGCTACGGCTGGGCCGCAACGCCTACAAGCATTATCAATGAGACGGCACTGGCGCTTGTCAGCGGCTCCTCCACGGGGTGACGACGATGCCAGAACCCTCACCGAGATCCCCTGGGAGGTCGCCGGGCGCTCGGGTGTGGTGGCCCTGAACCTAACCTGGTTCGTCGTCGAGCCTCACCGTGGGCCGACGTCATCGTCGACTGAGTGTTGCTTCCTCCGGGGCAACCGCGCCCCGGTCCTCCAAAGTAGGTACCACACGGCAGCGGCGGCAATGAGCGCCGTAAGCACGACGCCGCGGACTGATTCTGAGGCACCACCGACTAGCGCGCCCGTCACCGCGGCCGCTCCAGCCAGGGAGCTGACAGCCCAGGGGAGCCAGCGCAGGCTAGTCCTCTCCAAGGAGCGTGCGCGTTGAAGCTTTGCCCCGTACAGCATCGCTCCGACCAGCACGAGGCTCATCATGACGAACACCACGAAGATGGCCAGCGTCACGGCCCCATTAGTACCAGATGATCCATTTACGGAGCACAGCCCATGCCCTCATCAAGGTGGCAGCTCACGGGGCACATCGCGACGGATACCGCCGCACCAGTTCGAGTGAATCTCCTTGCCGGCCCGGTGCAGAGCGTACACCCAGATCCTCGCGGCGGGACCTACAAGACGACGTCATCTGGCCTGTTGACAGCCGGCTAGCGCAGTCGTCGGACCTCGGCGGCCGTCACTTCAAGAGCTCCCTAAGACTACGTGCGGATGGCGCGTCCGCCTCGTAGGGCTGGATGAACTGGCTGGCCGAGGTAGGGGTAGCCGTCACGACGAACCCGTTGCTGGTCGTGCCCGCGCATACCGGCTGTACCCAGGTCGCTACGTCTGCAATACCGGGGTAGGCCAAGACAACCACTGCGTCGGGGACCTGCGGGAGCTGGGCCGGGCAGCCGTAGCTCACCAGCGAAATGTCCGTCTGCGCTATTGGGGCGCTGCTCAGAGCGGTGGCGAGTTGGGAGGCAACGTCGCCGGGGAGCAAGACGTGTACAAGCAGTCGGGACTGCCAGCTAAACAGGCAGAGCAGGGCACGAGAGGGCTTCTCGCCGCGCGGCAGCAAAGACGTGACGAGGCTGACGCCGTCCCCGAGGTCCGCCGACTAATCTCACCGTCCCGTCGTGTGCAGCGTGGCGGCAGGGAGTACGACCGTGCTTCGCTATCCTCGCTGATAGGCGACATCATCACCGCGAAAGGCGCAGCCCGTGACGAGCAGTTTGGAGGTGGACCCCTACGGAGCCGACTTCTACACCGAGCCTCCGGGCGACCCCGACACCCTCGCCAACCTGGGGCCGCTGCGCCCTTTGGCCGGGAGGTGGGAAGGGGCAAAGGGCTGCGACGAGCACCCGGTTGCGGAGGGGACCGCGCACGATGTGTTCGTCGAGCACTACCAACTCGACCCGATCGACTTCCAGACCAACGGCCCACAGCTGTTCTACGGGCTGCGGTACCACACGCGCCTGTTGAAGCCCGGCGACCCGGCGACCTTTCACGACCAGGTTGGGTACTGGCTGTGGGAACCGGCCGCGCGCGCTGTGACGTTCACCCTCGCCATCCCCCGGGGCCAGGTGCTCCTGGCCGGCGGCGTAACCGACTCCGACGCCACCGAGTTCGACCTCACCGCCGTCATCGGCTCGGAAATCTACGGCATTTTGTCGAATCCTTTCCTCCACCGGGCTTTTCGGACGACCAGCTTCCGCATGCACGTAGCCGTCGCGGACGCCAACACCTGGTCCTACGAGGAAGAGAGCCTGCTGGAAATCGGGAGCGATGAACTTTTTCGCCACATCGACAGCAATATTCTCCACCGCGCGGGCCCGGCCGTGCCCAACCCTTTGGCCCTCAACCCCCCGGCCCCGGGCCTTCGGGTTGACACGAGCCTCGGCATCGGGAACCTACGGAATGAAAGCGGGAACCTGCTGTGAACCACCTGATGAGAGAACTCGCACCAATTTCCGACGAGGCCTGGGCCCAGATCGACCAGGAAGCGCGCCGGTCCCTAAAACACCACCTGGCAGCACGCCGGCTGGTCGACTTCAAAGGTCCCCTGGGCTGGGAGCACTCGGCGGTCGACCTGGGCCGCGTCGACCAGCTGGTGGCTGGGCCGACTGGCGGCGTAGAGGCGGCCAGGCGCGCCGTGCTCCCCCTGGTCGAGTTCCGGGCGCTCCTCTCGCTGTCGCGTTCGGAGCTGGCGGCCGCCGAGCGGGGGGCGACCGACCTCGACCTCGCCGGCGTGATCGCGGCCAGCCGGTCGGCCGCGGCGGCTGAGGACGGTGCCATCTTCCACGGCTACGCGCCGGGTGGCATTTCCGGCATCGCACCTTCTTCGCCCCACGAACCGGTTGGCATCACCGACGACTACGTCCTCTACCCTGAACACGCGGCCAAGGCTGTGGCAGTGCTGCGGGGCGCCGACATTGCCGGGCCGTACGCCATAGCCATGGGGGCGCGATGTTTCACGGGCGTGACAGAGACGACCGAGCACGGTGGTTACCCCGTTTTCGAACACCTCCGCCAGATCCTCGGCGGACCGGTCGTATGGGCCCCGGCCGTCGACGGAGCGGTCGTCCTCAGCCAGCGCGGCGGGGACTTCGACCTGACCATTGGCCAGGACTACTCGATCGGGTACCTGACGAGCGACGCCACCACAGTGCAGCTCTACATCGAGGAGAGCCTCGCCTTCCACATAAATACCCCCGAAGCTGCTGTGCACCTCAGTTACCGGTGAGCGAGGGCGCCCGAGACGAGCAGGTCGCCGGCTAGCAGCCCAGTTGAGCTTCGCTCATTCCGCCGAACCTGTCGAGCTCCGACAGGCCAAAAGGGACCAAGTAGGCACCTATCGGCACGAAGGTTATCATTTCACTCCGCGGCCCAGATTGTTCCATCTCGCGCTGCCCATCGGCGAACTGGCTGACCAGGCCAAAGACGCCGAGCGACGGGTCCGCGCTCGCGCATCCCATCGGACGCCGACGCCAAAACGCGCGGCCAGATTACCGAGGCAGAACAGGGATATTCTGTACTCACCTTACCAAAGTAGAGCCAACTCAGTAGCGTTTCCGTGATCGCCGAATACGCGATGACAAAATCCTGAAGGCTCGCTCGGGATTTCGTGCCCAGATCACCCGGTCTGACCAACATTTGCCTCATTGGGTTCCAAGTTCTTCTATCCCGGCCCGAAACGCGCGCCCTCCTATCTCGATTTCTCCGGATCGCCTAGGGCAGGATCTCGACGTACCCATCCGATCCGTTGACGCGGATCTGCTGCCGATCGCGGATCAGCCGAGTGGCGTGCTCCACGCCCACGACGGCCGGTAAGCCGTACTCTCGTGCGATAACCGCGCCGTGGGTCATCAGGCCCCCCACCTCCGTCACCAGGCCTGTGATCGCCGCAAACACGGGCGTCCAGCTGGGGTCCGTGTAGGCGGTGACCAGGATGTCGCCCGCTTCGAGATCGGCCGCCGCCATGTCTGTGACGACACGGGCCCGTCCATTGATCCGTGCTGGTTGGGGAGAACTTCGCAGGCGCCGGCTCGAGCGTCGGGTCGCCGGGCTCACCGTCCTTCAGCCTGACGACGAGATGGTCCTCGTTTGTGCCCAGCTGCGCCGACTTCGCGCGGGCCGGTCACGCGCTCGGGGACAAGCTCCACGACGGCGACCGCTGGGTCGCGTCAGCCGCCATCCGTCTCGGCCTGCCGCTCGTCTCTCACGACGGCGTCTTCAAGGGCGCACCTGGTCCCCAGCTCATCACGGCCACAGTGCCATGAGCGACGGGGTCCTGACGTGGGGACAATAATGTGCGCGGGTTCCCTAGTGGAAGCGAGCGCCATTCCCGTCGATCAGGGCGATAAGGTCACCGTGGGACAGCGAGAAGATGTTGCGCTGTAACGGTTCTGATGGGCGGGTCGGCGGTACGGCAGATCCGTTTGCGCCGAGCGCGACGCCTGTGGCCGGTGTAGGCCTGCTGAGCAAGCCGCCGGCCCCGCAGGTTAGGCCGCTTGGCCCGGCACGCTTTCGCTCCGCGCGTCAGAGGTCGTACTCGAGCTCGTAGTGGTGGGTGCCGTCAGTGTCGATGGTGAGACGAAGCGTGCCGGTAATGCCGCTCAGGCCGCGCTCGCCCGACCCGGGAACGACTTCATAGTGGAGCGTCTGGGACCCGTCGAGCAACGTGCCGAACTGCTGGAGCGCGAAGGCGCCATCACGGTCACCGAGCTTGCCGCGGACGATCTCTACGGCGACGTAGCCGGCTGAGCCACGCTGGGGATCGCCGACAGACAGCATCACCCCTGCGCCGCTGGCTTCGAGATCCCCCTTGAAGGTCTTGGTGAAGTCGAACCGGTTCACGACCCCATCCAGCTCGGCTGGGCCGGGCACCAAGTGGACGTCAAAGGTCCCTCTCGCGGTGACGCTCATAGGGGGAACCCTACAGATCGCAGAGGCCGGCCGACCATCAAATCGTCCTGCCTGGCGCTGGGTCGGACGAAACGTCGCTTGCTTCCGTGGCAGTCGGCCCCCCCGCCTCTCATAGGCACGACGAAGCTCCCCGGCGCGTATTCTGTCGCTGGTCCCGACGACTCCCTCGTACGCCCTACCCGTCGTTTTGACGCCTTCGCCGGTCGCGGGGACACTCCCCAAGGCGGCGCCATACGGAACGATCTGGAACCTGGACATGCCAAAGTCGGATTAGTCGGAAATGAACCACGCTTGCGCCGCGGTGCCCGCTTTGGCCGTCACTGTCGGGGCCAACGCCCCGTTCGGCCACGTCGCGCCGGGCCAGGCCTTACCGGGCACCTCGAGCACGGAGTACCCGTTCGGGCAGCTGTCAGTCTCCACCACGGGGGCCCTCTACTACGTGGACAGGGAGTACGGCCGGGTTGACGCGGTCACACCGAGCGGGCCCCACGTCGTGCTCAGCTCGCTGGAGGCCACGGCGGCGCACAAGAGGTCGGTCCCCGGCCTGGGGGGGTTGTCCCTCACAAAGGACGCCGTGTGGTTCACAGCTGCCAACGGTCTCTACGAAGCCTCTCTCGTGGGGCGAGACGTGCGCAGGGTGGGGGACGTCCCGTGTGCGGTGGACCTCGAGGTCCTCGCCGACGGGACCACCTACTTCACGACCACGGCGGCGATCTTCGAACGGGCCCCCGACGGGCACATCACCCACGTAGCGGGCGGGACCACGATCGCTTTCGCCGAGCAACAGGCCGGGCCTCAACCCGCCACCGAAGTGGCCATCAACCCCGACGGCGTCGCCGGGGTCAGCCCAGATGAGTTCTACTTCACGAACGAGAACCGGCTCTACCTGGTCGAAAGAGGCATGGCGGCCATGTTCGGGCCACGGTTCAACTTCTTCGACGGGGAGCTCGCAACCAGCCCGAAGGGCGTCATCTACGGCCTTTGCGACTGGGATCTCTGCCGTATCTCGGGCCGCACCGTGGTGCAGCTGTTCAAGTTGCCCGAACCAGTGGAAGGGGTCTTCGCCGCGCCAGACGCGTTGGCCGTTTCCCCGTCCGGGACCTTCTACATCTCCTACTCGGACCAGTCCTTGCCAGGTAAGGCGGGCATCGTCGAGCTTTCGCCCCAGGGGAAGATCGTCGCTGTCGTGGCGTCCCGGTCCACCTAGGAACCCCGGTCACCGGCATCTGGCAAGCCGACGCCGACCCGAGCAGGAGTCAGGGCCGCACGACCTAGCCCGGTCCCCGACAACGCCGAGAGTTGACTGTCGACGCGATAGCCGTCAAGGAGCATCGCACGGGGTGGGCTGGCACGCACCGGTCCACAAAGTGAGCTGCCCGGTATTGGATGTCCGGCGCTGCGACAACCCGTCAGGCTGGTCGAACGGCCGAGGGAACGATGGCTCCGGCAGGAGAGTTGTGCAGCTGTGCAGGTCTTGTCGTCGCTGGAGCCACTGGCCGTGGTGGCTGTGTTGAGTACTTCGCTGCTCCCAGGCACCCCGACCCGGAGAGCTGACGCGACGATTGAGGCAGTGCCCAGGGCGCACAGTGAGTTCGCCGCCTTGGCCTTCGACATGTTCGCCGGTAGCGACGTCTGGGCCGGCAACGGGCTCGGTATCTGGCGCACTGACGACAACGGCGGGCACTGGTACGAGATCACGCCCGCCAACCTGGTGGGGGACGACCCCGCCGTCCGGCTGACCGGTTTTGGCTGGTCCGGTAGCGAGCACCTTTGGTTCTCGGCCAGCGAAGCAGGGGACGTGACCGGCCAGGGCCTGAGGGGCTTTGCCATCGAGCGGTCGGTCGACGGTGGCAGGACGTGGCGTTGGACGGCGCTGCCAAGTTGCACCGCCTGTTCCATGTCGTTCTCCTTCCTCGGCCCGGCGCACGGCTTCGCCCTGGGCAGCAACGGCAACCTCTACTCGACCCTTGATGGCGGCGTCAGGTGGTCGCTGGCACCGACGCGCCTGCCCAGGTCTGCTGTCCCGGCGCTGGACTTCGTCAGCGACGAGCTCGGTTGGTCGAGCTCCGGGGGGCTGCTGGAGCGCACCGACGACGGCGGGCGGACCTGGGAACGGGTTGTGCTCCCCGGCCCCTCCCCGGTGGCCCTCTCGGCGCCGCACTTCTTCTCGCCCGCCAGCGGCATCGTCGCGGCGAGCCTGCCTTCGGGCCAAGGCGTCGTCTATGCCACCAGCGAGGGCGGGGCCCAGTGGCGCGCCGAACCGTTGCCAGGCGCTCCCAACGCACCGTCTATTTACCCCGGGTGGTTCGCTGCGCCCGCCTTCGAGGTCACCTCGCCTGTCACCTGGGCGATGACCTCTGGCCGCAGGCTCTACGTAACCGGCAACGCCGGCCGGGACTGGGCCAGGGTGCCGAGCCCACCGACCTATGGGAAGGGCGACCCCATTTGGGGCTTTGCCATGGCCACTACAAGCTCGGGATGGTTGGACGCCGCGGGTACACCCTGTGGAGCCAGCTCACAGGACCTTTGCGCGGTGCCCGTGCTGTTGCGCACTACCGACCGGGGCACGACCTGGCGCATGGTGCCCGGCAGTTCCCTGGCCACGTCGGCAGCCTTCTCATGAGATGGTTGCCGCTCAGCGGAGGATTATGGCGCCAGCAGTTGGGGAACTCATCGGGAGAGGAGCCGTCGTTCGGGCGCGATCCTCCGTGTATGCATTAGGTTTCTCGGCCCGAGCATAATCGGCGAGCAATTCGCTACGGTTGGGCAAAGTGTGCGGCGGGCGGGCCCAGGGGGGCTATCGTGGTGCGGTGGGTGCATGCCAATGGCATCCGTTCCTGCAGTCTGTGTGAGCGGAGGGCGCGTGCTGGCCGATCGTCCTCCAATGGGTGTGTTCGTGGGGTTGACGACCCTGGACTTGTTACAGGTTGTCGACGAGCCGGTAGCGCCGAATGTAAAGTTGCAAGCAACGGAGTGCCTGTTGGCGGCGGGTGGTCCGGCAGCCAACGCGGCGGTTGCCTTCGGGGCACTTGGTGGCAAGGCACAGTTGCTCAGCTCGTTGGGGGGCGGACCGCTAGCGGCCGTTGCGAGGAACGACTTGTACGTCCACGGCGTAGAGGTCATCGATTGGAGCGCGGACGCAACTACCGACAAGCTGCCACTGTCGAGTGCAGCTGTCTACTCCCGGACGGGTGAGCGGTGCGTTATTTCAATGAACGCTGAGGACCAGGGTGGATTTACGGGTACGCCAGAAGCGTCGAAGTCAGCGAAGGTCGTCTTGGTAGACGGCCATTACGCAGGTAGGAGTCTCGAGGTAATAGATGGCCTCTTGATGGGAGTGCCAATAATTATGGACGCCGGCAGCTGGAAGGTACCCGCTGAGCCCCTCCTCCACAGAGCCGCTGCCGTGGTTTGTTCAGCGAACTTCCAGCCTCCAGGAACTAATTGCGAGGATGTCACGCGCTACCTGGTTGACCTAGGTGTGAGGTTCGCAGCGGTGAGCAGGGGGGACTCAGACGTTACCTGGCGGACCGCCGACGACATGGGTACTGTCCGGCCGCCCAAAGTTCGTGTTGTCGATACGCTCGGGGCCGGCGACGTTTTGCACGGAGCCTTCGCGTATTTTGTAGCGCGTCAGCTAGCAGGGGACTATGACGTTCCGCTGAGCGCGTGGGTCGAAAGTCTGGAGAGCGCCATCGCCGTGGCGAGTTTTTCTTGCCAATTCTCCGGTACTCGCGCCTGGATCAGCGAAATAAGCAAACGGAGCACAGTAGGGACCTCCAGGACGTGGTAGTCACGTATATAAAGACTAGGCTCAACAACGACTTAGCGGTGTGGTCTCAGGTATTGGCCGGGCCCCGCCGTCTATAGCCGACGTACCGCAGCGCTCTGCCGCCCGTTAGAGACTCTTGACTGAGGCGCTCGCTACGCTCGTGAGGCCGCCGCAGCAAGTACTAGGTAAGGGCGGAACCAGACAGTCGGGGAGCGAAGGCCTTGATCGCGCTCCTGTGCGGCTCCGGGTCCTGGCGTGTGCGGCGGTCCTCGCAGCCCCAAAAGACCTGGCCAGCGCGCGTAAGACGACTCCTGAGGTGCGAAAGTTGGCTTGGGGGATCTGGTAACGCGGCCGTTATCCGACGCCGCTAACGGGGAATGTCAGGGCTCGGGCAAATTGATGCGCGCTCAATCGAGTTGACGCCGACGTGATGCCGCTCGATCGAAGTGATGCCAGCATCCGCGTTCTCGACAAGGCAAACTGGACCCACTGCTCACGCAGAGTGGCGGACCTCGACGCCCCAGGTGGAAAGAAACTGTCTGCTATGTACGGCCGAGCAGGTCCGAGGCGTCCCGACGGCCTGGCTCCAGATCCGGCACTCAGGGCTTCCCCCATACCAGAAGGCTGACCCGAACGCCATTGTCGACACCTAAGGCCACGTCGAGCCTCGCCATCGTTCCCGTCGCAAGATCGTGGCCTGGGTCTGGCACTCCCATTAGGTGATTAACGCTTGCCCGAAGGCTGGCGCCGTGGGCCACTACGAGGGCGCCGGGCTCTTGGCTGCAAGACACCACGGTGACCAGAGCGCGCCGCAGTCGCGCGCAGAGCTCGTTGTGGTTCTCGCCTTCCGGAAAGCGTACCTCTGGGTTGCCCGCGCTCCAAGCATCGAGCACTTCGTTATAGGTCGCCCACGCTTCTTCGTCGCTGCGCCCGTCGAGGGAGCCAACGTCGAGCTCCCGCAGGTCGTTGAGCTCGAGGGCGACCCGAAGACCGATGTGAGCGCCAACGATCTCGGCCGTTTGGCGCGCCCGGCGCAGGGGCGAGCACACGAGCAGTGCTGGCTGTGGGGCCGGGCGCGCCGAGAGGAGGCAGCCCAGATCGTGGGCCTGTTGGCGGCCAAGGTCCGTTAGGTCCCCGTCAAAGGCCTTGTGCGACAATGTCCGGGTCAGATTGGCCGTGTTCTGGCCATGACGGGCCCACTCGACCAGCACCTGCGTTATTTTACCGGCGCATTTCTGGGTCCGGCTGGGCCCGAGCGGTTGATCTGGGTGCTGTTGGCCAGGTGGGCGGGAGCGATGAGCCGGTATGACTGCGAGCCGCCGGGCGCGCTCAAGGATTGTCCCCGTTCCGATCCAAATAGTCTTCGAGACCCATTCGAAAATCAAGGACGACGAGGCAGGGCTGGCTACCGGCTGGCTCCCCGGGAGCTTGTCCTCTCTTGGCCGCGAACAAGCGGCGGCGCTCGGGCGACGAAGATCCAGCGACGGGCTGACGGCGGCCTTCATCTCCGAACTGGCTCGGTCGCTTGAGACGGCCAAGAGTTCGCCGGCTCGCCGATGCCCATCCTCGCCGATTGGTGCCTAGTGATCGAGGCTAGTGCCCCGACCGGTCTGGAACGCCCGGTTGGTCCACCAAGCGGCTGGGTGCGCGGCATCGTCATGGGTGTGGCTGGGCCCTTATGGGCTCATGCCGTCCAGGAGGGCCAACACCCGACGGCGCCGACGACACGGCCCGGCCAGACCTAGTGGCAGAGGTGCAACGGCGTGGCTGTCGCGGAGCCGCAGATCTCGAGCACCCAGCTGAAATTGTAGATGCCACTCGTCTCCTTCGGCCCCAATTTCCCGGCGTAGCGGATCACCCCCTTTTTCAGCGGGCCGACATACTCGCTCGTCAAGCCGGGCCCGCCGCCATCGGCAGGCAGCACGATCCATTTCCTGATCAAGTGGCCATCAGTCACCGGGTTCTTGCACGAGTTGGACGTGACCCGCAAGGTGACGGGGATGCCGGGCTCAACCTCTAAGAGACCGGGCAAGACCGTAATGGCGATGTCGCCGTTCTCTTCGCTCTGGGCGGTACCGGTGACGTGCTCACCGCCCGTCGCCGTAACGGCGCAAACAGAGCCGTTTGGCGGAGGGGTGGTCATCTTCATTTTGAACGAGCCGTTCACGAACCCTGATATGACGTCACCTGTCCCGATGGGCAGGGTGGTGTCGATCTCCCACTCGGCCTGGGCCACGGTGAAATTTGGGCAGTTCTCGCCCGGGCAATTGTTGTACTTCAGGTCTTCGCTCCAATAGAGGATGCCCGCGACCCTGGTTGCCATCGAGTACGTGCTGGTCGTCCGGGCCCCGGCGCTGAGCCCTGGGCCGGTGGCCGGCGACGGGGCGCCGGAAGCGGACGCGCTGGCATTGCTGCCAAAGATCCCTGCCGAGAGGACAAGGGCGGTGCAGGCCATGACAACGGCCGGTGACAAGATCGAGGCCCGGTACCGGTACCGGGGGGTGCTGGTGGCCCGGCGGGCACGGCGCAGCGGTGAGCCTCGATGGTCGTCGCGTCGGCGCATGGTCGGCATCTCCTCCCCGGCCCTAATCACTGGTCCTCCCGTGGTAAGTGAGCACGTGCCCGTTGGTGTCGAAGGCCATGCAGAACGTCGCCGAGGCACACGACACGCCGCTGAGAGCTTCGCCGCCGTTGATGCTTCTGGGCTTGGTCCAGGTACGCCCGTTGAATGTCAACGCGTTTCCCGAGCTGTCCACCGCGGCGCAGAACCCAGCGGACGGGCACGACACCGAATTGATGGCAACCTTGTCCACCCGTGAGGGCTTGCCCAAAGTGCCGCCGTTGAACATCACGGCGTCCCCAACCCCGTCCACGGCCACGCAGAACGAGGCGGACGGGCACGACAGCGATGTCACCACCGCGGCCGGGTCGATGTCGCCTCCCTCGGACCAGCGCCCGCCGACGTAGGCCCAGTAGCGGTTGGCCTCGTCCAGGGCCATGCAGAAGGATGAGGACGCGCACGACAAGGCTTCGTCGACGGCGTGGTTGTCGTCGGTCGCGGTCCCCGTCCACGCCTTGCCGTCGAAGATGTCGAACTCGAGGCCCACCGCCGCGGCACAAAACGAGCGGGACCGGCATGACACCAGGCTCACGCCGAAGGCCCCCGCGGTGGGCAATTTCACCGGGGCACGCCACGAGTTGGCGGTGAAGCTGAGGGCCTGGGCGTTCGCGTCGGTGGCGACGCAGGACGACGACGGCGCGCATGACACGTCGTTGAAGCCCCCCGCGATGCTGGTTATCCTCTTCGGGTCGCGCCAGGAGCTGCCGTCAAAAGAGATGGCGTCGCCGTGGGTGTCGACCGCCATGCAGAACGACGCCGACGCGCACGACAGCGCGGTCAAGGAGTTTGTCTCGGCGTCGATCGCCACTGGTCCGGACCATGCCCCGCTCGAGCTAGGGGTGGTGGTAGTCGTGGTGCCGGTGGGGGTGGTGGAAGGGCGGGGCCCGAACACGACCAGGTGGAACCCTCTGTCGGCGAAGCTGTTGGTGCAGTCCTTGGTCTCTACGGCAACGCTCGCGGTTGCCCCGGCACCGAGGTAGTCGGCGTTGGCCACCGTGCAGTCGGCCGAGGGCGTGTCCGGGGTGACCGACAGCACACTGTTGGCGGTGTTGCCCTGCCCAAGGACCGGGACGCCGGGGAACCTGACGTAATAGAGGCCGCTGCCCGAGCTGTGGCTGAGCGTCGGCGCCCCCCCGAAGTCGTTCCACCAGTACAGCAGCGTGCCCGAGGCGTTGTAGCGGGCACCGGCGACCGCCGTGGGGCCACTGAAGGAGGGCCCGCCCGCTCCCGGCCCGAAGACCACCAGGTGGAAGCCTCTGTCCGCGAAGCTGTTGGTGCAGTCCTTGGTCTCTACCGCAACGCTCGCGGTTGCCCCGGCACCGAGGTAGTCGGCGTTTAGGGCGGTGCAGTCGTCCGAGGGCGTGTCCGGGGTGACCGACAGCACGCTGACGGGGACAGGCCCGGCCGCGTTGTCGCCAAGGACCGTGACGCCGGGGAACTTGACGTAATAGATCCCGCTGCCCGGGCTGTGGCTGAGCGTCGGTGCCCCCCCGAAGTCGTTCCACCAGTACAGCAGCGTGCCCGAGGCGTTGTAGCGGGCACCGGCGACGGCCGTTGGGCTTATGGGGGTGGGCGGAGCAACCGGGGGGCCGAACACGACCAGGTGGAACCCTCTGTCGGCGAAGCTGTTGGTGCAGTCCTTGGTCTCTACGGCAACGCTCGCGGTTGCCCCGGCACCGAGGTAGTCGGCATTGGCGGCCGTGCAGTCCTCCGAGGGCGTGTCCGGGGTGACGGCCAGCACGCTGTTGGCGGTGTTGCCCTGCCCAAGGACCGGGACGCCGGGGAACCTGACGTAATAGAGGCCGCTGCCCGGGCTGTGGCTCACCGTCGGTTTCCCGCCGTAGTAGTTCCACCAATACAGCACCGTGCCGGCAGAGCTGACCCGGGCACCTGCGATGGCCGCGTTGGCCGGCAGGGAGCTGCTTGGCTGAGAGAGGGAAGTCGATGATTGCCCGATCTTGTTGCCATTTGTCCCCGTGAGCCACAGCTCGCTGTGCGGGCCGGTGGTGATCCCGTAGGGCTGGCCGTTAGACGTCGGGACCGGGTACTCGGTGATGCTGCCAGGGCCGGTGGCCCCGGCCGGTACGGCGCTGTCGTCGACGGTCACCAGCGCCCCGAGGGCGACAGCGGCAAGGCAGACGACCGACGCGGTCCTCCGGCTCCAGTGCGCCCGGTCGCCGGCGCTGTCTAAACCAGCCCGTTGCCAAGAGTTGCCGATCCTCATTTCGTCTCCTTTCGGTCTGCTGGGCCAGCGCTGGGTGGGCGCCCTGACCAGCCTGCGCTCAACCGCTCACCTGGCGCTCACGCGGCGCTCACAGCATGGTTCGGGGAACGGCATGGCCTCGGTCTGTGGCATTTCGGCGATGAGAGAACGGGCGTAGCGTCCTGCGCTCGCCGCGGCGTCTGGGAGCGGCACGAACAGAGCGGAGCCGTCCGAAGTATGCAGGCGTAGGATCGGGCCCTTGGAGGAGGGGTTGTGATCGAAGTCCGACTTCTCGGGCCGGTGGTGGTAGAGAGCGAGGGTGAGACAGTCCTATTGCGCCGGACGTTGGAGCTGGCGCTTCTTGCCCGTCTCGCGTTGGGCCCAGGACGGATGGCCCCAACAGAACGCCTGATCGACGACTTGTGGGCGAACCGGGGCCCGAGGGACCCCGCCGCCAGCTTGCAGACCTTGGTATACCGGCTACGCCGGAGCTTGGGGCCCGACGGGGACCTAGTCATTCGGGACGGCAACGGGTACGCGCTGATGGTTCGGCCCGACCATGTCGACGTGTGCCGGTTTGACGCCATGGTCGCTCGAGCCCGCGACCGTTCGGCTCCTGCCCTCGGACCAGCCGATGCCCGTGTAGTGCTCAGGCGAGCGTTGGAGTTATGGCGGGGGCCAGCGTTCGCTGGTTTGGAGCGCGTGCCGTTCGTCGCTGCGAACGCGACCAGGCTCGAGGCGGCACGTTTGGCGGCTCTCGAGGCGCGTGTTGACGCCGATCTGGAAGCAGGCGCTCACGCTGAGGTGATAACCGAGCTCGAGGGCTTGGTCAGCGAGCACCCGTTCCGGGAACGTTTCTGGGCGCAACTGATGACCGCCCTTTACCGGAACGGGGCCCAGGCCGCGGCGTTGCGGTCCTGCTCGAAGCTTCGCGAGTTGCTGGCCGACCAGTTGGGCCTTGCCCCGTCATCGATGATCCTGTCCCTCGAGCAGGCCATCTTGTGCCAGGACCCGGCTGTGGACTGGCATCCTCCCCCGGAGAGAGCCGCCTCGCTCGTCACTGATGGAGAAGCGATCGACCCGGGCCTCGAGCTGCGTCACCTCGAAGGGGCCACACCTGGCGACCGGCGCGCCCCCGACGCTCAGAGCTACTCACCAGGAGCAGAGAAACGCTCGGCTCGTCATCCGCTCGAGCGGGGCCCGACTACCGGCCAGGTGGTCCGAAAGACCGTCACTGTGCTGTTTTGCGACCTGGTGGGCTGGACTACGGTGGCCGAGCGCCACGACCCCGAAGCCGCCCGTCGGCTGGTGACGGCGTACTTCGAGTCCATGCGGCGCGTGCTCGAGCGGCATGGCGCCACGGTGGAGAAGTTCATCGGTGGTGCGGTGATGGCGATCTTCGGCGTGCCCGAGGTACATGAGGACGATGCGCTGCGAGCGGTGCGGGCGGCGAAAGAAATGCAATCTGAGCTGGCGGGCTTGAACGACGAGTTGCAGCCGGGGTTCGACGTGGTGCTGCGGACGCGGGTCGGTATCAGCACCGGGGAGGTGGTGATCGAAGACGGGTCCCAGGGCACGGTCGCCACCGGCGAGGCCGTCAACCTAGCGGCTCTAATAGAGCAGGCCGCCCCGCCCGGCCAGATCCTGATCGGCGAAGCCACCTGGCGGCTGGTGCGTGATCTCGTCCGCGCCGAGCCGGTGGCAGCGTTGCCGGCGAAGGGCGAGTCGGGGCCAGTGGCTGCCTGGCTGCTGGTCGAGGTCCCGGCTGGCACGGACAGGCCCCCGACCCGCGCTCTGTCCGCGAGTTTTGTGGGCCGGGCCCGGGAGCTGAGGGCGGTCCAAGAGGCGTTCGAGAGGGCCAACACGGACCGGTGCTGCCAACTGGTCACCGTGTTGGGAATGGCGGGTGTGGGCAAGAGCCGTCTCGTAGCGGAGTTCGAAGCCGGGCTGGCCGAGGGCGTCGTGGTGTTGCACGGTCGGTGTCTTTCCTACGGAGAGAGCGTCGCGTTCTGGCCAGTGCTCGAAGTTCTGCGCGCGGCGGCCGCCCTGGATGGCAGCGAGCCCGCTCAGGAAGTCCGGGAGCGACTGGCCGCGTTAGTCGGACCGCAGCCCGACGCCGACCAGGTCGTAGCGTGCTTAGCTCCGTTGGCTGGCGTGGGTGGATCTGCTTCGAGCCCCGAGGAGGCGCGATGGGCGTTCCGCCGGCTGTTGGAGGCGCTGAGTCGACGCGCGCCGGTTGTTGTTCTGATCGATGACTTGCAATGGGGTCAGCCGGCGTTGTTCGAGCTTCTCGAGCACGTAGCTGATTTCGGGCGCGATGCGCCCATCCTTTTGCTCTGCGTCGCTCGACCGGAGCTGCTCGAGGTAAGGCCCGCCTGGGCTGGCGGCAAGCTGGATGCGGTAGCGATGAACGTCCGGCCACTCCATGAACGGGAGATCGGACAGCTCGTGGACGAAGTGCTCGGAGGGCCGGTCGACCAGCAGCTGCGGGACCAGGTGGTGTCCGCCGCCGGTGGCCTCCCCCTGTTTGCAGAGCAGTTGCTCGCCAACCTGGTGGAGACGGGTCGGCTCACGCATCAAAACGATCAATGGGCTGCGGCGGGCTTGAGCACCGCACTGGAACTGCCACCGACGCTTCAGGCGCTGTTGGCGGCGCGGCTGGACCAATTGACCCCGGCGGAGCGCCACGTGCTGCAAGCCGCCGCGGTCGTGGGTGAGTCGTTCTACCTGGACGCGGTCCGCGAGCTCGCAGCCGAACCTGGCGTCGAAGGCTTGCTCGCTCATCTGGTCCGCAAACAGTTGATCGCACCGACGGGGAGTGAAATAGCCGGGCAATCGGCATACCGGTTCTTGCACATCCTGGTACGCGACGCCACCTACGCAGGAACGAGCAAAGCTGCCAGGTCGAACCTACACGTCCGGTTCGCCCAATGGTTGGGCGCGAACGCTGGAGATGTGGTCGGGGACGCGGACGAGTTCGTGGGCTATCACCTGGAACAAGCGGTGCACCTGCGAACCGAGATCGGGGAGCCGGTCCGAGATACCGTTGTCCTTGCTCGCACCGCCGCACAGAGCCTTCGCGCAGCGGCCGACCGATTGATCCGAGTCGATCCGGCATCGGCGGCAGCTCTACTGGAGCGGGCGGCGAACCTGCTGCCGGCCGGGGACCAGGGGCGGGTCGAGATGCTGCTGCGCCGAGTGCCAGCTCGCATGCTGACCGGCGCGTTCGCGCTGGCTCGCGACGAACTGGACTCAGTCGGCCCCGAACTTGGCGCCTGTAAGGACGAACGGCTCATCACGCTGGCTGAGCTGAGGCGTACAGAGCTCGCCATGCGTATAGACCCCAATATCGAGGTCGCCTGGCTGGCTCGGCAAGCAAACCGGGCGATCGGCCGGTACCCGGCCGACGCCGAGCTCCTCGCCAGCGCCTACGCCATCAAGGTGGAAATCGGCCAGATGCTGACACGAATGGCTGATGTGACCGCGGCCGCACCGCTGGCATTGCGGTACGCCGACGAGTGCGGCACCGGGAGCGCCATAGCGATCTTCTATCTCATGGACGCGGTGGTCGAAGGGCCGATGCCGGTCGGCGATGCACATGGTGAACTGGACCGGCTCGAAGCCGCCATGGTGGACCCGGGCCCATGGGTCTGGGTGGCTTTGGCGACCGCCCGCGCCCGGCTCCATGCTCTCTCTGGCGACGCGGTCCGGATGCGTCTTAAGATCGACCAAGCGCGCGCAGTGGCGGACGAGCTGCACTCGGATCTCATGTACGTCGCCATCGAGTCGCATGGGTCGAATGGCGAGCTACGTCTCGGGGACTATCGGCGGGCCCTGCCGGTTATGCAGTCGCTAGTGGACCGTCTGGTCCGGGTTCGGGAGACCGGATGGCTGTCGCTCCACGCCGCGGAGCTTGGCCAGCTGCACCTACTCTGCGGCGCAATCGATGAGGCAACGCGCCTTCGAGACCTATCTCGCGAGACGACAGCAACAGAAGATCTGATCTCGCAGGCCTACTTGCACATGCTGGGCGCAGAGCTGGAGCTGAAGGCGGGACGAGCTGAGGAGGCGGTTCGGTTGGCACGCGAGGCGGTCCGGTTCGTTGCAGACAGCGACATGGTCGTCTTCAACGGCCTTTTACACGAGCGTCTGGCCACCGTGTTGCTCGCAGCCCGCCACAGGGACGAGGCCGGAACCATCCTACGCTCCACCGTGCAGGCCTACGAAAGCAAGGAATACACCGTCGGCATCCGTCGACTTAGCGACTACAGGCTCGCCAAACGAACATGAGAACGGCCCAACCCTGAGGCGGTGCTCGGCCCTTGTCCTCTTGCTCGGCGGGTCGCCAGCGGTGGTACTGGACTGGCCGTTGGTCGCAACCGGCGACCTTGCGTTGGGCAGCTTCACCTCGGGCCTCAAGCGGCCACCTCATGGAGCGCTGCTCCCTCGGGGGCCCCCAGTCAAAGCGCACCCTCCAGGCCCCTTGGCCAAACTGCTCGCAAAGCGCGTCTTCGACCACGCACAGCAACTTGCCGCCGCGTGTAACGTTGGTGTGACGGTCCACCTTTAGCTTTGGGCACCAGAGGCGCAGGGACTAGCCCGGCACTCGGAGCGAGAGGGGACACATATGAGCGAAACGCCAACTGATGCCCCGGTTGGCCGCATGAAGTCGTGGTCGAACGCAACCGGGTGGTGTTCACCGCGATCGGGTATGTGGCAAAGGGTAGTCGCTTGCCTTGCCGGCACGGTAGGGCTCCTGGCGACGCTGACTACGCCAGCCGCTGCGACCAGCAGCTCAGGAGTAAGGCTAGCTCATGGCGGGCAAGGAGCCTACCTAGGTGTAAATATGGGCAGCTACATAGTCTTGATAATGGCGGTGAGCAAGACCATGGTGGATGTTAACGTGCACGCGTGGACAAGCTGTTATTACGGCTATGAAATGGTAAATGGCAAGAAGGTCAAGATCCCACCCTCCCAAAGGGAAGAGTTCAGTTTTACGCATGGTTGGGGCATCTCCATGTCGCATGTTCAGCTAGGCGCGAGCGGCGCGTTCCACAAAAGCGAGATAGTGCCGGGCCAGGATGGGAGCTCGCCCACGATTTCCGGCAAAATCGATGGCAGCCAGGCTTCTGGGACGTTCTCTGCTGCTGGCGTTCACGTCGGCCCGAACCAGTGTGACAGCGTCAACCTGACCTGGAAGGCGACCTTCGACCCAAGTGCAGAACCAAATCCGAGCGAGTTCGGCTGAGGGGTGCGCCGACGTCGTCTCGCCGCCCTTCAAGAACTTCGGTTTCGTCTCCACCGCGTCCACATGAGCGGGCGCGCCGAAGGCTGTTGGTTCGGTGCCCGACGGCCGATCCTGTGCCCCGCATCCCGAGAGGCTGTCGCTCGAACCTGCGCCACAGTCTCCTAGCCTTGGCTCGTGAGCAGGCCGGTCGTCGTCCATGAACACCTTCGGAGGGCACGAGAGACCTCGCCCGACGGCCTGGCCTGGCTCGAGCGGCTGCCCAGCCTCATTGCGGAGGCTTGCCTCGCCTGGGACATCGAGATCGCGGGGACGCCGTACGAAGGGGGCGTATGTGGCTGGGTGGCACCGGTACGCGGCGCAATAGGTGAAGCCGTGCTCAAGGTCAGCTGGCCGCACGACGAAGCGGCGACCGAGGCCGTGGCGCTGCGTTGGTGGGACGGCGCCGGCACGGTCCGGTTGCTAGCCGAAGATAGCGACGCCTGGACGATGCTGCTCGAGCGCTGCGAGCCCGGCACACCACTGCGCGAGGTCGGTCTGCCCAACGAGCGCGGGTTGGCGATCGGTGCCGAACTGCTGAACGCCCTTTGGGGCAAAGGAGCCCCGCCGCGCGATGGCCCGCGCTTCGACTCGATGGCGCAAGTCTGCGACGAGTGGGCGCGGGAGGCTGAGCGCCGGGCCGAAAGGTACCGCGCTGCACTGTGTGCGCTCGGGACGGACCCAGGCATCCTCACCCTGGGCATCGAGCTGCTCCGCGGGCTCCCTCGCTCTTCGGGTCGGCAGGTTGTGGTGCATGGTGACTTCAACCCGGGTAACCTGCTCGCCGCGACTCGTGCTCCGTACCTAGCCATCGACCCGAAGCCCATGATCGGCGACCCTGCCTACGACCCATGGTCGCTGGTCGCCCAGCTGGACTGGCCCTTCCGGCTCCCCGACGCGGCGCGCCCCGTTGCCGAACGCATCCGCCGGCTCGCGGAGCTGGTCGATCTCGTCCCGGAACGAATCGCCGCCTGGGGCGTCGCGCGCGACGTGCACGGAGGCCTGTGGGCGGCCTCGGAGGGGAACGCTGCGCTCGGAGCGAAATGGATCCGCTCGGCGACAATCACCGCGCCGATGCTGAGCTGACAGCTACCGGGTGCTTTGGTGCGCGGCTCCTACGCCGGTCGAAGCAGCCACGAGCAGTACCGAACAAGCCGTTATGCCGATTACCTCTTACCTGCCGGTGAGCCGCGGCCTGTTCTGGATGGGAAACCGCCGGCCTGAGTGACCCAAAGGCGCTAAGACGCCAAGGCCCGGACAGTCCCGGTGAACTTGGGGTGACCCGGCCCCGATGTCTGCTAGCCGTTCACGCTGGCCGGCACGAGCGTGCTCGTGGCGGCGGCGCCATCGAGATCTCGCCGGGTCAGATGACCAGCTCAATGACCCCATAGGCAGTGGACAGGTACTTTGTGAACACAGAACTGGGTTCTGCCTTGACTTCGGACGCCGGGGGCGCTGCGACAGAGACAGGAGTGTTGTAACTGAAGTAGTCGGTGGTTCCGGTGGTGGGGAGCCCTTTGGCGGGGACAGCCATGACTTTGTTTTGCACCAGCTGGTTCTCCGCGTCCACCCAGTACCAGAACTTCGTGAGGCCATACGGGGGGCGGGGCAGGTCTATCAGGTAGCCCATGGCCTTCACGCCGTCGATGATGCTGGTCCCCAACCTGTGCGCTTCGTCAGCGGGCTCCTTGCGCAGCTGCGCCGGCACGTCAGCAAGGTACATGGCGATGAACTGGAAAAACGTGGCCATCCCCTCCGAGGAGCCCTCTCCCACCGTAACCCAGGACTTGCCACCCGTCGCCAATGCAAGGCCGGGGTACGACAGGTACACAACGGCCTTTACCAACAGCAAATCGACGGTGGTGGGCTTGTCCGAGCCGCCCGGAAAGGTCATTGCCAGCCTGCCTGGCACGTGCAGTGTGATCGACGCTGTGCCGGTAACGAAGTTCAGCGCGCCACTGGCGGTCACCTGGATGGGCACCGAGCTGTCACCCGGTAGCGGTAAAGAGCCGCTGGTGAACACCCGGACTGTGGTCGGCACAGATGTGGTGCCCGAAATCGCCTCAGCGGCAGCGGGCGACCCGACAGCGCTGCCGCTTGCAACCAGCGCTCCCCACAGCACCAGCACCCTGATCCCTTTGTGCACTCCAGGCATCAGTCCCTCCGTTCCCCCAGCAGCACCTACACGATCCGCCCTCTGCCTGTTCGTCCAAGTGCAGCGGCCGTTCGATGGTACTAACTCTAGGTAGAGGCGTTCCCGCAGTGTAGCGCTCGAGCTCGCCGATGAGCGCACGCACGTTCTCGTGATGCTAGGCGCCGGCACATATCGTCGGCGTATAGAAAACCAAATACGTTCTGGCAACATCACGCTGGCTTGACTGGAGGTATGACCCACAGCGGACCAGCACGAGTAGCGGCTCGCGTTCCCCGGGGTGCCAGGGACAACTGCTCCATGAGGCCGTAGGGGAGCCCGTGGCAGCACCTTCGGACCGACCCCCCGAGGGCCGGGTCGTTTCGCAAGGAGTAATGATGCGTCTTTCGTTGCTGTCGGCAGTTGCGGCCGTCGCCTTGGGGTCGACCGTGGCCGCCTGCTCGGGCGGGTCGAAGTCTCCGGCGGTCGCTACCGCCGGTTCGCAGCCGGCGACGACCGCCGCCGCTGCGGGAGGACCAGGCTCGTCGGGGCAGGCTCCGCTCGCCGAAGCTGAGGCGTACTCGCAGTGCATGCGCAGCCACGGCGTCCCGAACTTCCCCGACCCGGTGCTGACCCCCAGCGGGCGTTACGGGTACAGGACCCCCGGGATCGACCCGCGCTCGGCTGGGTTCCAGGGAGCGCTGCAGGCGTGCAAGGGCCTCCCCTCACCGTGGCAGTCCACCGGCCAGCAGCTCTCCCCCGCACAACAGCAGGCGTGGTTGAGCTGGGCCAAGTGCGTCCGCGCCCACGGGGTGCCAAACTTCGCCGACCCGACCTTTTCGGGCAGCGCAGCCCAGGTTTCCGGCGGGTCGAGCTCGCCGCGGTTGCCGTCTGCGATGGACGCCTGCAAGTCGCAGATGCCGTCCACTGGTGGCCTTGGCGGGTGACCGGCAGTGTTGCCGCCAAGGGCTCACGCCTCGCCGGGACGTGTCACTCGGGTGACGGGTGCCCGGGAGCGTCAGGGTGAGGGTCTTGGTCGTTGAGGATTGCCAGCCTCTCTCGGCGCCGACGACTACCTGGTGAAGCCGTTCCATCTCCCCGAGCTCGTCATGAGGGTCCGAGCCCTGGCCCGGCGCCGGCCACGCGCCGTGCCAAGGGCCGTTCGCGCCGGTGGGGTGGAGCTCGACTGCTTGTCCCGCCTCGCCCGGCGCCAGGGCCGCCTGCTCGCGCTTTCAGCGAAGGAGCTGGCGGTGCCGGAGGCGCTCATGGTCGCATCGCCCGGCTACCTGAGCGCCGAGCAGCTCCTGGAAAAGGCCTGGGACGAGAACGCCGACCCTTTCACAAAGACGGTGACGGTCACCATCGGCAGGCTCCGGCGCAAGCTCGGAGAGCCCCAAGTGATAGGAACGACCGTCGGGGTAGGGTACCGGCTCGTCGGCCCTCAACTTGACGAATGCCGAGTGCCAAGCCAACTTCGGGCCGCCGGCGGAGGCACTCTCGGGGCCGTGCGGTAATTCCCCTGATCGTCAGCTGCCAGTGTGCGGTGGCGCGCCGGTAGTCGCACCGTGACGCAGAGCCCGCCTGAGAGGCGGGGGGTGAGTGTGAGGCTCCCGTCGTGTGCCTGGGTGATGCTTTTAACGATTGCCAGGCCGAGGCCGGCACCCGCGTGGTCGGTACGTACGCGCCCGGTGCCTCGAACAAATGGCTCGACAAGGCTTGGGACCAGCTGTGGGGCGAGCTTTTGGCCGGTGTTCTCGACGGTGAGCACCACACTCTTGGGGTGAAGGGTGGTCGTGACCCACACGGTGCCGTGCCCAGGCAGATTGTGGACGATCGCGTTGTGCACGAGGTTCGTCGTCAGCTGCAACAGGAGCGCTTCTGAGCCCATGGTCGGGGTCATGTCGCCGGAGGTCTCGATGGTGACGCCGTGCTTTTCTGCGAGAGGAAGGAGCGTCTCGGTGGCTTCTTCGGCTACGAGCGACAGGTCGACGTGTACTGGGGTGAAGGACCGCCGGTCGGCGCGGCTGAGCAGGAGCAATGCTTCGGTGAGGTCGATCGCCCGGGTGTTGACGACATGGAGGCGCTCGACAAGCTCGCCGCTGTCGCCGTTCAGGTCATTGCGGGCCGCGTCGAGAAGGGCCTGTGTGATCGCCAGCGGGGTGCGCAGTTCGTGGGAGGCGTTGACAGCGAACCTCTGCTGTTGGGCGATGTTGGCTTCTATCCGGGCGAGCATGGTGTCGAAGGCGTCAGCAAGCTCGCGGAACTCGTCTTTGCGGCCCTGCAGCCGGACCCGGTGGGAGAGTGACCCGGTCGCGGCGATGCGAGTGGCGTCCGTGATGCGAGCCAAGGGGGCCAGCATCCGGCCGGCGAGGAGCCACCCTCCCAGCAAACCGAACACCAGCAGGAACGCCAGCACGGCGGCAGCCCGCGGTGCGAAAACGTGCAGGAGGTTGGACCGGACCGGAAAAACACCATGGACGATGGGCGTGCTGATGAACGCACGCTCGGGGACGTAACGCAACAGGAACACCCACACGGCGGCGAGCAGCAAGGCGCCTGCGAGCATGAGGAAACCTGCGTAGCTGAGGGTCAACCTGAGGCGGACGCTCAAACCAGGGTCTCTATCCACGGTCTCCTCCCACAGGCCCGGTGCCGGGTGCCGCGTTGATGCGGTAGCCGACGCCGGCCACAGTGGCGATGACCCAGGGTTCGCCGAGGCGTTTGCGCAGTGCGGACACGGTGATGCGCACGGCGTTGGTGAACGGGTCGGCGTTCATATCCCACGCCCGTTCCAGTAGCTCTTCGGCGCTGATGACACCGCCTTCGGCAGCGACGAGGACTTCGAGCACAGCGAACTGCTTCCGGGTCAGCGCGACGTAGTGGCCGTTGCGGTAGACCTCGCGGCGGAACGGGTCCAGGCGCAAGCCTGCGATCTCTCGCACGGGCGGCCTGTTGTGGGCGCGCCTGCGGTCCAGCGCCCTGAGACGGAGCACGAGCTCGCGGAGTTCGAACGGCTTGGTGAGGTAGTCGTCAGCGCCGAGGCCAAAGCCGGTGGCCTTGTCGTCGAGCCGGTCGGCAGCGGTGAGCATGAGGATTGGCATGCCGCTGCCGGAGGTGACGATACGCCTGGCGATCTCGTCGCCCGAGGGCCCGGGGATGTCGCGGTCGAGGATGGCGATGTCGTACGCGTTGATGCTCAGCAGTCCCAGAGCGGTGCCGCCATCACCGGCGATGTCGGCTGCGATCGCCTCCGAGCGGAGGCCGTCGCGGACGGCTTCTGCCATGTAGGGCTCGTCCTCGACGATCAGCACGCGCACACCTACGCGATGCTAGGCGCCGGTACATATCACCGGCGTATCGAAAACCACATCCGTGCTGGCAAACATCACGCTGCCTTGACTTGGAGCCATGGCCTACGACAGGCCAGAACGAACGCCTGGCCGCCGTGCCCGATCGGGAGCGCGGCACTTGGTGGTTCGGTTGCCGGAACTCCGGTGTGCTGGCCGAGGGGATGACGACCACGTCTCGACCAGCGGCTGTGACCACAGCTTAGTTGGTTAGGCATTACATAAAACTGGTAATGGGCACCGCGGAGACAACTGAAGAGCGCGCCCGAACCTCGCCCAGTTGTCGCGTCGTTCAACGGATTAACACCAAAACTTCTATCTGCGTACACCTGTTGTTCATCTTTTGGTCATTGGGACGACACCTGGCGTTGAGACTGTGGTGGGTGCCATGACAGCCGGGACCGGGGCCGGTCCGTACGCCGACGACTATTGCAGTTCGAGCATTGCCACCGCCCTGGACGAAGCACCGCGAAGCCGGTACCACTTTCGGACAGTGGTGGTCTCCGGTGTCGGGTTCTTCACCGATGCTTACGACCTCTTCGTCATCAGCACGGTCGCCACTCTGGTCGCAGCTCAATGGCATTTGACGACCTTCCAGAAGAGCTGGGTCACCGGTGCCGCCATCCTGGGTGCCTTCATCGGCGCCATCGTGTTCGGCCGCATAGCCGACAGGCTCGGGCGCAAGAGCGTGTACGTCACCGTGGCGGTGGTGATGATCGTCGGCGCTCTCCTGTCTTCGCTCTCACCTGGCTTTGCCTGGCTTGTCTGTGCCCGTTTCCTCCTCGGGCTTGGGATTGGGGGGGACTACCCCGTATCGGCCGTGTTGATGAGCGAGTACTCCAACCGGAGCGATCGCGGCCGGCTGGTAGGTCTTGTGTTCTCAATGCAGGCTTTGGGGCTCATCATTGGCCCGCTGGTGGCGCTGTCACTTATTTCGTCGGGCGTCAGCCACGGCACCACCTGGCGTTTACTACTAGGGCTTGGAGCCCTGCCTGCCGCGGGTGTGCTGTGGCTGCGGACTCTGATGCCTGAGTCACCCCGGTTCGTCGCCGAGGTACGCGGCAACGCGACCAAGGCGGCCGCCGAACTGATGGCTTTCTCCGACGGCATTGCTTCGGCTCGGGGCGCGTACAGCGGGACAATCGCTTTGCCGTGCCGTCAGGAGGCGGCGGTGAAAGGCTCCTCGGCCTCCTCCCTTTGGGAGCTCCTGAGAGAACCCAGTATGCTCCGGCTGCTGCTAGGAACAGCCGGCGGCTGGCTCCTGTTCGATTACGCCTACTACGGCAATACCCTTTCGCTGCCGGCCATCCTGAAGGAGGTGTCGCCGAACGCGTCGGTCAGCATGCAACTTGTCCAAAGCCTGGTCCTGTTCCTCATCTTTGCCCTACCCGGTTATGTTTTCGCCTTCTCGTTCATGGACCGGATAGGGCACCGTCGGCTGCAGTTGATCGGCTTCGCCGTCATGACGGCCGCCTTTCTGGCATTGGGCTTGGCCCACTCTCTCACCGCCCACGTGGCGCCGTTCCTGGCCATTTTTGGGGTGAGTTACCTGTTCATAGAGTTCGGGCCGAACAGCACGACTTTCGTCCTTCCGTCCGAACTGTTCCCGGTGCGGGCGAGGACAACCGGCCACGGCATTTCCGCCGGCCTCGGCAAACTGGGTGCATTTGTGGGTGTCTTCTTGGTCCCGTCCTTGCAGGCCCACATAGGGCTGCGCGGCATGCTCATCGTCGCCGCTGTCGCCTCAGTCGCAGGCATGGCCCTGACACTGCTCCTGCCCGAGCCGGCCGGGAGGTCTCTCGACGAGGTTGTCGCAGGCAAAACAGTCCAGCTCCACACCCGGTCGGTGGACGTCGGTCCCATTGCCGACGAGGTTGCGCCGGACAGTCAGGAAGTCCTGGCCGGGGGACGTTGAACCCTGAGCAGGCCTGGCGCGGCCCCCGGAGGGCTTCGGCGACAGTGCTTGCGGTGCTCCATGGCCTTGGCGGTCCGACCTAAGTTGAACAAAAAGTGAACAGAGGCAGGTCAGCGTCCTGGTCAATCAACTGCGGGACCGCTTTCAGCCGATAGACATGGGACATGGCGAAGCCAGGTCAGCCTGCTCCGATCGAGAGAGAGGTGGCCCGGCTTTTCGCGCTAGTAAGCGAAGCTCTCGCCGCTGCCACGGATGCCTTGCTGGGTGGGGAACCCAGTGAAGCAAGCCGCGTTGTCGAGTCCGACAGGTCTGTGGACGCTCTCACAGATGAGCTCACGCGCCGCATTTGGGAAGACCTCGACGACCTGCTCCCACCAAACGAGCAGACCCGCCAGTTGATCGGGCTATTGACCATCCTGCCCGAGCTCGAGCGCAGTGCTGACCTCGCCGAGCACATAGCGCAGCGCGGTGTTTCCCAGCTCGGCCGGGACATGCCCCCGGTCACCCGCGGTATCGTCCAGCGCATGTCGGACGTGGCGCTCGAGATGTGGCACGAAGCGGCCGGCAGCTACGTGCGCGCCACCGACGCCGGGGACTCGCTCAACCAAGCCGACGAAGAACTCGACATCCTCACCAGGCGCCTAACTGACGAAGTGAGCTCGTCCCAGCTGGTACCCTCGATCGCAGCCCAGGTCACCTTGCTCGGGCGCTTCTACGAACGCCTTGGTGACCATGCGGTCAACCTGGCTAGGCGAGCCGAGGGGTTGCGGGGCGGCCCACCAGTTTCGGGACGCTGAAATGATGAGTTGCGGCACCTCGGGCCACCGGAGCTCCTCCAAGTCAACCGGGACGACCACGCGCTGGCAAACCACCCCGCGACGCTCAGACAGGAAGGACCGTAGTGAAAGCTCTTTTTGGACGATGTACCAGTTGCTTGGGGGCGACTGGTGTTGTTGGCCTCGTGGCGGTGGGGACGCCGGCGATTGTCATGCTCCGCGGCCCACTAGCCGCCGAGGCTGGAGCGCCCCCAGCAGCGAGCAAGACGGTCATCTTGTTGGGCGACGGCATCGGGAAAGCCCGCTTCGGCCAAAGCGAGCGGGTGGCTACCGCAGACCTCGGCAACGCTCTCTCTGAGACCAAGGCAACCGTTGCCGAGCATGGCAGGGACTGCACCATTGACATGGCGGTGCAATGGCCCGCGCTAACCGCGTACTTTTACCAAGGGCGCTTTGTCGGCTACAGCACGTTTGCCGCCAATGGTGAGCCACTCCCCAAGGCGGACATGGCGACGGCCAAAGGCCTCCGGGTCGGCGACACGCTGGGGGAGGCACGGCGGCTATATGACGGCGCTCTCAGGACCACTCTCGCCCAGGGAGGGGCTTGGTTCGCTAAGACCCCAAACGGGACGCTCGAGGGTTACCTGAGCGCAGAGGTCAACCAGGAGAGCCCGCCGCCTCGGATCGCCAGCATCGAGGCGGGACATGTCGGTTGCCCCGCAGCGACCCCTTAGCGCACCCTTCATGGCCTGGCAGCTAGGGAAGAACGCTGTCTGTTACGTCTCTGTTAACCGGAGTGCCCGACAATCAGCACGTGGCCCCTTCTCGTTCGCTCAAAATCGTCCTTACCGGTGTCGTCGCGGGCGGGCTCGCCCTCGTCCTCGCCGCCTGCGGGGGCTCGCCGAAAAGCGCCGTGGCCAGCCTTGGCAACGGCACTACCACCACAGCCCAGCCGGCCCCGGCCGCCACAAGTGGAGGTGGAGGTGGCGCGGGCCCCGCGAGCGCCGGCAACCCCGGCTCTGGCGGCGGCGAGCGAATGGTCATGGCCGGAGCCAACTACACCGAGATGCTCAAGTTCTCGCAGTGCATGCGTTCCCACGGGCTGGCGGATTTCCCCGACCCGAGCGCCGACGGCTCCATCTCGTTCGGCTCGGCCGACGGCATCAACCCCCAGTCACCGCAGTTCGAGGCGGCTGACAAGACGTGCCGCAAACTGCTGCCCAACGGCGGCCAACCGACGCCAGCCCAGCAGGCGCAATTTACGGCGCAGGCGCTCAAGTTCTCCCAGTGCATGCGCGCCCACGGCATCGCCGACTTCCCCGACCCGACGTCGAGCGGGCTCGAGGTCAGCGCGAAGTCAGGCAGTGACCTGGACCCGAACAACCCCCGGTTCCAGGCCGCCCAGAAGGCCTGCCAGAGCGTCATGCCTGGGCCCAAGGTCGCAGGGTAGACGCTGGGCTGAAGCGCAGGTTCAGGTTGGCTTTCCCCGTCTAGCTGACTGGGACCGGCGGGAGCCGAGAGCTAGTCAAGCTCGGTCTTGGGCGGCGTCGGGTTTGCAGGTCGTATGCTGGCTGGATTAGCGCAGTGCGTTCGGAGCCGTTCGAGCTCGCAAGGGTGTTTGAGGAGCGCAAACGCCAGAACTTTCGGCTCCACGCCCGCTACCTGAACCCCCAGCTTCCCCGGGTGCTCGAGACCCTCGGCTTCGACCGCTTCTACGTGCGGGGCGAGGGCTGTTACCTCTACGACGACGAGGGGCGGCGGTACCTCGACTTCCTGGCTGGCTTTGGAGTTTTCGCTTTGGGCCGGGGGCACCCGGCCATTACCCGTGCCTTGCGCGAGGCCCTGGACGCCGACCTTCCCAACCTCGTGCAGATGGACTGCGCTTTGCTGCCCGGCGTGCTCGCCGAGGCGCTCGTCGCCCGCGCTCACCCGGGCATCGAGCGGGTGTTCTTTACCAACTCGGGTGCCGAGGCAATCGAGAGCGCGATCAAGTTCGCCCGCAGTGCGACCAAGCGAAGCCGCGTCCTGTACTGCGACCATGCGTTCCACGGGCTCACGACCGGAGCCTTGTCCCTAAACGGGGGGACAGAGTTCCGCGAAGGCTTCGGTGCGCTCTTGCCGGGTTGCGAAAAGATCCCTTTCGGTGACGCCGACGCGCTCGAGCAGGAACTACAACGCGGGGACGTGGCTGCCTTTGTAGCGGAACCGATCCAGGGCAAGGGCGTGAACATCGCCTCGGACGAGTTTTGGGCCGCGGCTCAGGCACTCTGCCGCAAGTACAAGGCGCTGCTGGTCATCGACGAGGTGCAGACTGGCCTGGGCCGGACCGGGACGTTCTTCTGCTACGAGCACTGGCAGCTTCAACCTGACATCATCACCGTGTCCAAGGCCCTGTCAGGGGGGTATGTCCCGGTTGGGGCCATGCTGTGCTCGGCAAAGGTGTCGGACTCCGTCTTCAGTTCCATGGAACGCGCAGTGGTCCATTCGTCCACATTCAGCACTAACCAGCTAGCAATGGTGGCCGGGTTGGCGACCCTGAAGGCCTTTGAGGAAGAGGACATCCCTGACCGAGCCCGGCGCACGGGGGAGGCGCTCGCCAAGGCTCTGGCGCCCCTCGTGGACCGGCACGAGTGCCTGCGAGAAGTCCGTGGCAAGGGCCTCATGATCGGCTTGGTGTTCGGCGAGCCGACCTCCCCGGCCCTGCGCCGCCGCTTCAGGGCCGTCGAAGCTGTCCGTCCGGCGCTGTTCTCGCAAATGGTTGTCGTCCCGCTTTTCCAGCGGCACCGCATCCTCACCCAGGTCGCTGCGGACAATATGAACGTCATAAAGCTGCTCCCCCCGCTGATCGCCGGGGAGGACGAGGTGGAGTACTTCGTCGACGCCCTCGAAGATGTCCTGGCGAGCACCGAGAAGGGTTCGAACCTGATCTTTGAGTTCGGCAAGACGCTCGCAAAGGGCACCTTGCGCCGTTCACGGGTTTGATCCTCCAGCAGGGGGACAGGGTGCTGGTCACCGGCGCCAGCGGGTTTATCGGTTCCGCGCTGACGCGGGCGGTGATCGGTAGGGGCCAGCAAGCAGTGGCCCTGGTCGAGCCGGGCACCGACACGCGGAACTTAGATGGGTTGCCCGTTGAAAAGGTGACGGGCGACGTACGTGACTCGACCTGCCTGAAGGAGGCGGTCGCCGGTTGCCGGGCCGTGTTCCACCTCGCTGGCCTGTACCGGTTCTGGGCGCGCGATCCTCGACAGTTCGAAGTACGTTGCCGAGCACGAGGTACTTCGTGCTGCAGCCCAAGGGTTCCCCGTCTCGCTGGTGCTCCCGACCTTCCCGCTGGGGCCGGGCGACCGGGGCCCGACACCCACTGGACGGCTGGTCCTGGACTACCTGAACGGCCGCATCCCCGCCTACGTGGACACTGTATTGAACGTGGTCCACGTGGACGATGTGGCGCAAGGGCACATCCTCGCTTTGGAGGCCGGGGCCGTTGGCCGCAGCTACATCCTGGGAGGGGAGAACTTCACTTTGAAGCAGCTGCTCGAGGCGCTTGCCGCGCGCACAGGGTTCCGTGCGCCCAGGGCCCGCCTGCCGCGGGTCGTGTCCTTCGCCGCGGCGGGCATCTCCGAAACCCTCGAAGGTCGAGTTCTCCGGCGTCACCCATCGATCCCGTTAGAAGCGGTACGGATGTCGTCGACGCTGATGGCCTTTGACGATCGCAGGGCACGTCTCGAGCTTGGCTACGTGCCGCGCCCGGCGACCGAAGCGATCGAGGACTCGGTCCAATGGTTTATCGATAACGGCTATGTAAGGGGCCGGCGCCGGACGAAGGTCACGGGTAGTACCGAGGACAAGGTCACTACCGCTCGCGTTGGCTAGGGCGACAACCTCCGTGCCGGGCCAGCGGGCGTTCCTCGGGCTCCGCTACCGGTCCGGCAGCCGTACGATTGTCGTGACGGAAAGGGGTTCTTATGGCCACGACGACGGTGGACAGCGCGCTTGGCGATTTCAGAGACCGGGCGCTGGCCGAGGAAGGACTGGCGCCACTGTCCTATGACGAACAGGCCAAGCTCGGCGACGAAGCGCTCAGCGACGAAGCGCTCACCGCCTTGGCTCTTAGTGCTGACCCGGACGCGCCCATCGCCCCCGGGGCTGTGCGTTTGGACTTGTTCGCACGCCAGCCTAGCGGTTTTTTGCCTGAGTGGTACATGCCGCGGGTCATGGCGAAGAGGGTGCGGGGTTGGCGCGTGCCGGTGGTCTACGCCATTATTGCGGCCTTTTTGCTCATTGACGCTTTCGGCCTCTGCATAACCTACGGTCAACTGGTCGCCGCCTGAGGAGCTCTTGGTTGCGAGCAGATCGCACCCTGGTCAGCCCGGCCCGGCGCGATAGGGTCGCAAGATGGCTTCATTTTCCCGGCTGAGAGCGTGCTGGGCCGCCCCCTTACTGACATTCCTGGGGACCGCGCTCGTGGTCCCGCTCACATGGCCGCAGGTCGCGTCAGCTCAGGGCGCGACGGTGAGCTCAGTGATCGCCTCAGCCAAGGGCGCGATCACCAAGCAAACCGGCGTGCACCTGCTCGTTTACTCGCATGTGGGTTCAAGTGTCGAGAGCCTCGTAGGAGACCTAGGGGTCAAGCGCGGCATCGAAACCATCACGCAGAACAAGGACACCGTCACCATTGAGCTGACTCCCAGCTACGCCTACGTCAAGGGCAACGAGCCAGGATTGACATCCATCATGGGTTTCAGCGCCAGCCAGGCCAAGAAGATCGGAAATGAGTGGGTATCGGTAAAGGCCGGCACGAGCCAGTACACGTCCCTGGCCTCGGGCCTAGACACCTCCTCGCTGGCAGGGCTGCTCCCAGACGTCAAGGGCACCACTTTGAGTGTTGAGAAGGCCAAACCCGTGGACCTCTTCCTGCTCAAATGGACCTCGGCGGCAACAAGCTCGTCGCCCCAGCTCACGCATACGCTCACGCTGGCGGCCGTGGGCGATACCCTGCCGGTTGAGCAGTCGACGGTCGCGGCCAACGGCTCGACGGAGACTGCGGCGTTTTCAAAGTGGGGGGAGGCGGTCCGTGTGAGCGCTCCGCCCGCCCGTTCGACCATTCCTTATTCCACGCTCGCGTCCTAATAGGCGGGCGCTGGGGCCGCAGGTGTGCCGCCCGGGCAGTCAGCCTTGCTCAACCAACGCGTTCGGGGACGATGCTAGGCACCGGCACCCCAGGCTGTCGACCGGGTCGCTCGCTAGCAGGGACCGCCACCCCAGGAACGGAGCGCCGTGACCGGGACGGTCCTTGCTTGTTCGGTGCTCGGCTCGGGGAGGTCGTCCAGGTGGCAAATGCCGATGATGCGCCGGGCGACGGGCGAGCGAACTTCAGCGTCACCTGGGGCTCCAGTTTCTAAAGGCACCCACCGACCTGCTCATTGGCCGTCTTCGGCTTGCTTGGAGAACGGAAGCCCGGGAGGGATGAGCATCTCGCAGGTCTCCCGCGCCTTGAGGAAAGTGGGCGAGTTGCCGATGCTCGAGTTCATCCCGGCCGGCAGGGGGAAGCGCACGCTGTTGGCCGAGAAGACCGGGTCCGGGAACTCCGGCACGCCATGGGCGCGCATGCAGGTGGCGGCCTTGATGTAGTCGACCTGGTCTTTAGGGGTGATGGTGATCGTCGGGCTGGGCGCCTGACCGCTGGGGAGGAGGGACTGGCAGCGCGCACGCGCTGCCTGGACCGTCGGCGAGTTCTTGTCGATGGAAACCGGCCCGGCAGGGACCGCGCTGCCGTTCGCTGACATCACGAGCTCGGGGAAGTTCGCCACCCCGTGGTGGCGCATGCAGGAGACGAACTGTTCGAGCTGGCCACCGATGTTCCCTGGCGACGAGCCCGCAGGGCTAGCGGTCAGGGCGGTAGTCGTCGAGCCGATATGGGCGACGCTCGCCGACGGCGCCCCACCCCCGCAGGCAGCGAGCGCGAGCGAAAGGGAGGCGAGGACGGCCGCGAGTGGCCAGCCGCGGGCGAGGCGTCGCAGTACCGTCAGAATGCTCTGCACGTTGCTGCTCACTCGATCGCCCGCCGGCTGGTGGCCGGGCGCTCCCTGCCGGAGAGCACCCAGCCGAGCACTACGGCCACGGCCGGCATCCCGAGCAGGATCACGAGCAGGTTGGTGACGGGTACGTCCGCGACCGCAGCAAGGCCGCCTGCCACCGCGTTGCCTCTCACCCAGCCGATCATGCCGACATAGCCGGCGACGGTGCCGAGCAAGCCGCCGAGTAGAGCTAGCCCCCCGGCTGTGGCGGCCGAGAGCGCGTGCCGGGCCCAGCTGCTAGCCCCAGTGGCGGCCAGTACGCGCAGGTCCCCGGCAGTTTCGCTGCGGACCAACCCGACAGACATGGCAAGGATCGCGAGAGCTAATCCGATACCGAAGGTTGTGGCGCCATTTATGAGCGTCGACATGTTCGGCACGTTGTCCTTGGTCTCGATGGACATGCCTTGGGCAACGGCCATCAGCTGTGCGCTTTTGGCCTGGGCCGGGTTAATTGCTTGGGGTGCTTGGATGAACCAACCGGCGAGGCCGGGCTTGAGCCCGAGCTGGCCGATGGCGTGAAGCGTAATGAGGGTGTTGGGCGCGCTGGTCCCCGAGGGGAGAGCGTCCAGCTCTTGTATGACAGGGCGCTCGATGATGCAGTTGCTGCTCGTGCACCCGGGCGCTTCGGTACTGGGCCCATTATTGGCTTGCCCGTTATCGACCAACTGCATGTGCGCAACGCTCGCCAACCGGGGGCGCACGGTGATTATGTCGGCCGACGGTGAGATTTCGCCCGGGCGGATGTGAAAGGCGGCCAAGAGCTCTGGCGTAGCTACATAGATGGCGCCGTCCCATCGGCGGTCCGGCCCGGCGTAGGAGAGAGTGGCCGATGTGGTCAGGAGCTCGACAACTTCGTGCGAACCGACCAGGCCGGCGATCGCGAGCGCCGTCTTTTGCTCGGTGGCGGGCGAGGAGCCTGTTACGGGGCCACCTAGCAGGCTGCCTGGCGTATAGGTATATACGACCAGCTGGTTGCTGGCCACGTTTGAGCCCGTGTAATCGAGCGGGTTGGCATAGCGGGCTGCCGCCACTACGCAGATGACCACTGCGATCAGTACCGCGAGGCTGATGGCGGCCAACGCGGGGCCCGAGCGTGCACGGTAACGAGCAAGGTCTCGCCACGCCAGGCGCACCGTCACAGGAGCTACCCGCGCCAGCCGGCCTAGTAGGGAGAGGCAAAAAGGCGCCAGGAGGATCACGGCCGGGACCAGCAACGCCAGTCCCAGGACCGTTTCGGTGGCCCCGCCCCCCGCCGTGCTGTGGCTCCCCCCGTAACCGATCACAAGGAAGGCAGCCACAAGGCAAGCGAGGCCCGGGAGCGCCGAGCGGTGGACCTTTGGTGGAGGGTTGGGGCGACCGGAGAGGGCGGCCAGGACCGGCACCCGGGCGACCGCGCGCGCCGGGCGCGAAGCCGAGAAATAGGCAGCCAGCACTGCCAGTACCATGCCACCAGCGACCGCCGGCCAAGGCACAGCCAGCAAGGGAATGGCACGATGGGCCGTCGCCTGGAAGGTCGGCCTGTAAGCGAACCAGGCCAGGAGGCCGGCCCCCGCCCCGACGGTCGCCCCGACGATGCCAACAACAGCGCCATTGGCTTTCACCACCAGGCTGATGTTGTCCTCGGTGGCGCCCAAAGAGGCGAGCACCCCGAAGGACCGCAGCCGCCTTTGCGCGAGCACGGTGAACCCGCCCACCGATACCAACCCGATCAGCAGCATCCCCATCGTCAGGCCCCCGCCGATGACGATCGCGGGGAGGGGGTTGGTCTGGGCAGAGCTGGCGGGTGTCTGCACGTTCGCCCCGATTTGTTGGGGCGGGACGCCGGGCGCGTCGAAGAGGACGGTCACCTCGCTCGGCCTGCTCACTTGGCCCGGGGCCACGAGCGCGAACTGGTCCTCGAAGTTCTCGGGGTCCTGTACCAGCCCCACCACGTGGAGGGCCCGCTCGTGATCACCCTGGGCCCAGGTATCGCCCACTTTCAGGCCGAGGTCGGATGCCAACGAAGGCGTAAGGGCGGTCTCGCCTGCCGTAGTGGGGTAGCGGCCGGACAACAACGAGAGCATGGGCCGGCCGAAAGGGCCGTTTGGGGCCTGCGCTCGCAACTGGTAATTCCCCACCGAACCGGGGACCGGCCGGGACTCGTTCTCGATGACGTCTGTGCGGCCGTAACGGGCCTTTATCATCGCAAGCTCGGCCGACATGTGCGGGCCCGGCGAAGCGAAGGTGGCCATGTCGCCGGCCGTCCCAAAGCCGTTGCTCGCAGGGACCTCGCTGTCGATAGCGACCGCCGCCCCCACAACGGTGGCGGCTACTGCCACGACGATCAGAGACAGCACCAGCAGTTGTTGGCGCCACTCCCGCTTGAAAAGGCGCCACGCCCAGCGGCTGACAGCCCGCCGGGCAGGTGCCCCACCATCGTTGCCGCCATCGGCGACGAGCCACCCATGCGCACGGGAGCGGAAAAGCCGCCGTCCCCCGAAGAACAAAACTACGGCAAGGAGCGCAAACAGCAGGAGCACCGGGGCCCCGCCGCTCATCGGCGGGCCGGCGGCTGCGCCAGGAGAGACTCCGGGCTTGGCGGCGGTACCGTCTGGTCCACGACCCGTCCGTCACGGATGAACACGACCTTGTCCGCCCAAGACGCCAGCTGTGCGTCATGGGTGACGACCACGGCAGCCACCCCGCGCTTGCATGCTGCCAAGATCAAGCGCATGACGGCGTCACCGTTGAGCGAGTCCAATGCGCCCGAAGGCTCGTCGGCCAGCAAGAGGCGGCGGTCGCCGACGATGGCGCGGGCGATCGCCACTCGCTGGCGTTCGCCACCTGAAAGTTCGTCCGGGTAGTGCGACGCTCGCTCGGCGATGTCCAGGCTTTGGAGCGCCATCATCGCCCCTGCTCTCGCCTTTTTCGCTGGGGTGCCGTCCAGCTCGAGGGGCAACGAGACGTTCTCCGCCGCCGTCAAGCCACCGAGGAGGTTGAAGTCCTGGAAGACGTACCCGATCGACCGGCGCCGGAGCCGCGCCTTTTCGTTTTGGGACATTGCCGAAACGGGCGCGCCACCTATGTTGATCTCGCCGCTCGTAGGCTCTTCCAGGGTGCCCGCGATACTGAGGAGCGTGCTCTTCCCGGACCCGCTCGGGCCCATGACCGCCACAAGCTGGCCGCCCTCCACCGTGAGGTCGACATCTTGTACCGCGAGCACTTCCGTAGCGCCTTCGCCATAACGCTTGGTGACTTTGCGGAGCTCGAGGAGGCTCATCGCCTCACCACCACCCTTCGCCGGAGGCGAGGACCGGGAGATTGGACTGGTGGCTCCACGCTGGCTCGCTTCAACCGGCTGCTTGCCGAGTCGAGCCAGCGGACGAGGGAGTCCAGGCGGGACAACTCGGCGTCGACCACCAACGCGAAGCTGAGGTCGAAATCGGTGTCGTCTTCTTTGAGGTGCGTCCACTGCTGCATGAGCTCGACGACGTAGCGGCGGTGGGCCTGGACCACGTCCTGCACGTCGACGCCCGGCACCCTTAGAGCCGAGAGGATCTTGATGACGAGCTCGTCGCGCGGCGGTGGGGTCATGTCTGTTGGGGCGTGGAGCCACCTGGTGAGCTCCTGCTCTCCGGGTGGCGTGATCCGGAAGATGTTCTGGGAGCCTTCTCCGCTTGAACCGTCCGACTCCACGAGGCCGTCCCGCTCCAGACGTTGCAGGGTCGTGTAGACCTGGCCGATGTTGAGCGGCCACACGTCTGCGGTTGTCGCCTCGAACTCTTGGCGCAGTTGGAGGCCGTATTTCGGCCCCTCGCTCAGGAGGGCGAGCAATGCATGGCGCACGCTCATGGCGCCTCTCTCCATAGCATACTGAATATGCTACTAGCAGTACACCGAGAAGACAAGCCCTCATGGCGAGGTAGTACGAAGCTTCTGTGCTCGCACCGTGGTCCCATGTACTCGGCCGTCGGCAAGGCCCGACCCCTCAGCCCCGAGGCCCGGCGAGCCGAACGCGAGAGAGCTGCAGAAGGCTTGCGAGCGGCGGCCGATTATGCCGCCCCCGCCGGCGTCAGTCTGGCCATCGAGCCTCTCAACCGTTTCGAGACCGACATGGTTAACACCGCGGAGCAGGGGTTGGAGCTTTGCGACCTCGTTGGCAGGGCGAACGTTGGCCTCACGCTAGACACTTGGGCCACTGCCGAGTACGTTTCCTGCTTCGGGTCGGGGACCATCCGCGACGAGCTGACGGCCGAGCACGGGTCACCTTTTGCCGTTGAGACGGCGCATATCCGGCTGCGAAGTTCAGACCTGACAGCCCGCATATATCGTTCGCTGTTCGACACGGCGCGCCAGTACCGGGAGAGCATCGACGTTTTTGGGTCCAAGCAATCGTTCGAGTGGGCGCTGGTCGAAGGCGAACGCCATGTGCTCCCCAAGCCAGTCCGGCGGTTCACTACCAGCTGCCAACTGGACCTGCGTCGGGTTGTGCGCCCACGAGTCGGCGCTGAAAGGCGGGCGGCTGGTCAAACTGCCTCGCTTCACTTTCGGTTAATTGGGTCACCGTTACAGAAAGCGAGGCTGGGAGCGGCGGAAATAGGCCCGTCTACGATTGGCGCAGCCTTCCCCGCAGAGCCCTCAGGCGCCCCCCCAAGGCTGCCGCGAGCCTGCCTTGTCTCGCTGGCAATATCACTGAGCTCGCCCCCTCGCGCGGCCGCCTAGCCTCAGCTTCGGCGGCTTCACGTTGGCGGCGCCTCCACTCTTCGGAACGCTGCATCACCAGATCTATGTCACCATGCACGCTGGCCTCTTTCGCCGAAAACTAATCAGACGTTGCAAGCCAGAGGTTACGCTCGCCGGCGCCGCCTGCAAGGAGGCGTCTTTGCAAGGCTACGCTTTGTGGTCGCGGCGTCCGCCCGCGCGGCGCGCCAAATGAAGAACCTTCCCAACACGGAACCTCCGGAAAGGAAGGCATGCTACCGTTCGGCCATGGCAATCTTCGCCCGCCGAGGCCATCGGAGGGGCAACCCGGCCCTCCTGGCCCGCTGGTGGGTAATTACCCTGCCTGCCGGCCACAATCCCGTCTTGTGCCATGCTGTTGGGGCAAAAGGCACGGCGTCCGGCTCGGGGCCGCACCCCAACTTCCGCGCCCCGACGCCGAGAACGACGGGCGCGTCCCACCTCAGGGAAAGTTCGGGACTACGGAGGAACTTCAAGACGTCCTCAACGATTCGACCAAGGTAGCCACGAGCGGGTTCAGTTACCAGAGCGGGGGGAGGCAGAGGGGTGCGGCCGTCGCCCGTCGGGGACGGTGGGCCCTCATGACGGAGGAGGAGGCATGTCCTCATGGGCGCATACAGCGCTGTCCTAAGGTTGTCGCTGGTCGCGGGAGCCGCGGTGGCGGCCGCCCTCGTCTCGGCAACGTTCGTCCCGGTTGGGCCTTCGGCGGGCGCCGCGCCCGCCGCCCGTGCCTTTACGGGAGCGCTTCAGCCGCCGGCCAAGAACCTCGTGCTTACAGGGCCCGTGATCGTAGAACTGGTGGATGCCGACGCCGCGTTCAAACACCTCCCTCCCGACGACTTCATCGGCTTGCGCGCGGCCTATTACGCCTACGACGTTGCCACCTCCATGCATTGGGCTGGCGCCCAGCTCGTCCCCTCCTCGACCGCCTACGAGGCCCAAGTCTCGACCCAGGACGACGGCGGGTACACGGTCTTCCATGAGCCCTTGCACGGCGCCTGGGTAGCTGTGGACGACGGGATGGGCAGCGCGGGTTGCGCCAACTACCACGTGAGCATCCCGGCAGCTGTCCTGGCCGTGTGGCACTGGCAGGCCGGGAGCTGCACGCCACCGGACGCTTCGGGGCCAATATTGCTCACCTATTTCGCCCAAGCGGCACAGGGATGGCGAGCGGGTGCTGCTGCTATCAGCGCCGAGCAAGGTTTTTATTGGTTGGGCGCCGCCAAAGCCCTCGAGGCCGCGGTGGCCGCCGGGGCGCCCGGTACCGGCGGCTACTCCAACGCCGCCCAGCAACTCGCGCGGTTGTCAAGGTTGCCGGACGCCATGCTGACAGCGGCCCAGGAAAGGCAGCTCAGTGCTCTTACGGCCGCTCTCGACTCCTTTTTCGGCACCAACGGCCTATACGGCTACAGTGCGCCGTCACGGGCCCCCAGGGCCTTTGTCGCCACCCTCCAGCAGGAGGCCGACCTCGGTACCCTGAACGTGGTCGCCGACCCTCGATTGGGCAAGGTGCCCAGCAGTTTCTCCGAAGCCATCGTCACCTGCCCGGTGCTTGCCGGCGTGGCGGCAGGTTCAGTTTTTGGGTGCAAAGTCGAGGGTTTTGAGGCCTACTACATCGTCGGGACCGTGGAGTCGGCAGATGCCACCAGGTACTCGGCTGAAATCGTCAATGGGAGCCCGCTGTTCGAGTGCAACGCAGACGGCCTGAGCGCGGCCGAGCAACTGGCGGCGAAAAGGATGGGCGGAGGGTGCGCACCATGACCTTCGGCGACGGTTCCTCGGAGCGGACGTTATTGGAGCCGTTGTTGAGTGAAGAGGTCGGCAGTTCTCCTAGACGAGGAGCGCGGAAGCGAACTGGTTTGCCAGGAGGCGCTTGATGATCACCGGGCGGAGCGGCTTGGCGAAGAGGTAACCCTGCGCCCCATCGCATCCCATCCCTGCGACCTTATGCCGCTGCTGCTCGGTTTCTACGCCCTCAGCGATCACGTCCATGCCAAGGCTGTGGGCCATCGTGACGATAGCGGCAACGAGGGCGGCGTCCCTCTCCTGGTTCTCGAGCCTCGCAACGAAGCTGCGGTCGATCTTCAAGGTATTAGCGCGGAACGCGTGCAGGTGCGCCAGGGACGAATAGCCGGTGGGGAAGTCGTCGAGCGCCAGGCGCGCCCCGAGCCCGGACAAAGCCTCCAACGTGGCGCTGCAATGGTCGAGCTCTTCGATGGCTCCAGGCGCAGTGAGCTCGAGGCAGAGCTGGTTCGCCAGGAGCCCGTTATCAGCGATGGCAGAACGGGCTTCGGCGACGAACCCGTTAGTCGCGAGCTGCCGCGCCGAGACGTTGACCATAATCGCGAAGCTCGGCGGGCAAAGATTGGCCTCGCTCCAGCGGTTGCGCTCCGCGCAAGCCTCGTTGAGGGCCCAGCGCCCCAAGGCGTGGATGAGCCCAGTCTCTTCTGCCGCCGAGATGAAGTCGGCCGGCGGGACGACTCCGCGCTGAGGGTGCTGCCAGCGGAGCAGTGCTTCGGCACCTATCGGCGTGCCGGTGGCCAAGGAGTAGACGGGCTGGTAAACGAGGAAGAACTCGGCTCGCTCGAGCGCCAGTTGCAGGTCGCGTACTAGTTTGTGGCGCTGGTCGGCACGGTCGCGCAGGGCCGGGTGGAACATCTCGACCCGGTCACGCCCTTTGCTCTTCGCCCTGTACATGGCGATGTCGGCGTCCCGGAGGAGGGCCTCCGGGTCGGCCATTGCGCCCGCGCTCACCATGACCCCGATGCTTGCGGTCATGTTCACACCCTCGGTCCCGTGCGAGAAGTGCGAGAAGCCTTCCCCCAAGCTTCTCATGATCCTGCTGGCGACCGTGAGGGCGTCGTACCCCGGGGAAAGCCGGTCGAGGAGCACCACGAACTCGTCACCCCCGAGGCGGGCCACGGTGTCCCCGGGGCGCGTGGCCGCGCGCAGACGGGCGGCGGCTTCCCTCAGGACCTCATCTCCTGCCGTGTGGCCGTGGGCGTCGTTCACGAGCTTGAAGTTGTCCAGATCGATAAAGAGCAGCGCGATCCTTCCAGGGTTGCGCTTGAGCCCGGCGAGGGCCTGTTTGACCTTTTCCATGAGCGCGAACCGGTTGGGCAGGCCGGTCAGCGAGTCGTGTGTGGCCTGGTGGGCCAGGACACTTTGAGCATCCTTGATCTCGGTCAAGTCGCGCGAAGCCACGACTATGCCCGTCAATGAGCCGTCGGGGCCCAGTTGGGGGACGATTCGCGCGTGCCACCACACGGTCCTCCCCTCGAGCGGGCAGGAGTACTCCACCTCGTGCATCTGCCTTGTCTCGAGCACGAGCTGCAGTGCGGGGCGGAGGACTGCCACAACCTCGCTCGGCCGTCCCAGCTCCTCATCGGTTCGCCCGAGGATGTCCGCGGGAGCCGCTCCAAGGGCGGCGGCGGCCCTGGCGTTGACCATCTCATAACGGAGCCCGCTGTTGTAGCAGACGATCGCGTCCGGCGAGCTGTCCAGGACAGCGCGCAACTGTCCTTCTCGGCGTGCCAGCTCTTGTTCGGCCATTACCTGGGCCGTGACGTCGCGAGAGATACCAAAGGTCCCGATAATTACGCCGTCGCCGTCGCGCAGGGGGGCCTTGCTGGTCTGGAACCATCCGCCGGTGGCATCTGAAGACGTGTCCCTCTCGAGGACGTTGAGGATCTCCCGACCGGTCTCGATCATGAGGCGTTCTTCGGCCATCCACTCCGTGGCCAGGTCGGGGTCGAAGAGGTCCATGTCGGTCTTGCCGATGAAGTCCTCGGGCCTGGCCTCCGTAGCTTGCGCGGCGCCCTTTTTCCGTTCCCGGTCCACGTGGTGTTGGACCACGCCCCGGCTCACCAAAATGAAACGGTTGTCGCGGTCCTTGAAATAGATCGCCTCGTTCGTGCCTTCAAGAAGGTTACGCAGGCAGACGCGTTCGATGTCCTCGTGACCCGGGAGCTCTCCGGCTCCGATGCCTTGGTCCGCCTTGCTCACTCGAGCCTCCTAGCCGGAGCGGGGCCCCATTGCTGTATCGGCCAGCTGGCAAAACCGGTTGAGTTGCTCCAGGGAGGCTTGGCTGGCGCCTGTTGGAGGTGCGCGGCCGGCTCCTGAGGTACCAGGTCGGCAATACTCGGGAGTGGCTCCTGCGACGTCGGGCGAGAGAAGTGCCTCGCTGGGCCTCATCCTGGCGCTTTTGCTCCCTGCGGCGTTCTTCGACGGCTACGACGCCCAGATCATGGCCCTGCTCCTGCCCCAGATCCAGGACAGCTTCCACGCCAGCGTCACGGCTCTCGGGCTGGCCCACATCCCGATCGCTCTCGGTCAGTTCGTCGCCTTCTTTATCATCCGCCAGGCGGACCGGGTCGGCCGCCGGCCTCTGTTGTTGCTGACAGTCTTTGGCTACACGGCCTTCACCGCGGCGACGGCAGCCGCCTGGGACCTGTGGTCATTTGCCGCTCTCCAGTTCGGGGCGCAGGTTTTTATCGGTGCAGAGTTTGCCGTCGCCGTCACAATGCTGGTCGAGCTTTTCCCGAACGAACGCAGGGGCCGCGCACTTGGCGCCCTGCTCACGTTCGGGCCGCTGGGGGCAGTCGTTGTCGCCGTCCTTCTCGATGCAGGCCTCGAGGACACTGCTCTTGGGTGGCGGGTGTTCTATTTGGTCGGCATCCTGCCGCTAGTTGTCGTCGCCCTCGCGCGCCGTCGCCTGCCGGAGACACCTCGTTTCGAGGCGGAACGACGGGTTCGGGCGCAGGGCACGGCCCCGCCTGCGGCCTCTTTCCTGGAGCCTTGGCTGCCGAGGTACCGCAAGCGCCTGGTGTTGGTCGGGCTGGTGTCGCTCTTCCAAACCCTGCCGTCCTCTGCGGCGGTGGCCTGGTGGGCATTTTACGCTGAACGCGAGCGCGGCCTGAGCACGGGCCAGGTAGCCACCTACGTGATTTTCGCTTACGGGGCAGGGCTCTTCGGCTACTACAGCTGCGGGAGGCTCATGGACCGGGTCGGTAGACGTCCCACAGCTGTTATCTACATCCTCTGTACCGTCGTGGCTGGGATGGGGCTCTTTCAGAGCGGCGGGAGCCCCGCGAGCCCGGTCCTGCTAGCAGTGGCTGTGTTCTTTGGCCTGGGCATCGGGCCGGTGATGTCCGCCTTTGCCACTGAGCTGTTCCCCACGCGCATCCGCGCCCAGGCTTCCTCCTGGGTGCGCAATTGGTTCGCCATCATCGGTTCGGCCCTTGGCCCCAGCTTGGTTGGTGTCCTCGGGGACCCCTACCGCGGGACCATCGGCAACATAGGCAACACCGTCACGTTGCTCATGCTGGTCGCGTTGCCCTCCGCCTTTTTCATACTGCGCTTTATGCCTGAGACCCGAGGCGTCGACCTGGGCTCTGGCGCCGGAAGTGCCGGTCGGCTCCCTCAAAGGGCGGACGTCCTTGGCGCGCCGGAGATCCCTGACGCGAAGCTGCGCCGGTCCTTCGGCCTAGGGCTGGTGGCGGTCGTTGTCTTGCTCGGGGCTATCTCCGGCGCCGTCCTCGCGTTCGGCACGGGCCAGGAACGCCCCTCTGGCGCCGGTCAGGAGTGGCTTTTTGACATGGCAGGGTCCACTGCCTCGAGCGGACGGCAAGCTTCCCTCAGCCAAGCCGAAAAGCTTGGTAACCCCTCGTTGGCGCGCTCCCTGATCGTCCCGGGCACCGAGGACAAGGGTGCCTTCACCCGTATCATCGTGGGCTCTGCAGCAGTGTCGGGCAAAGTGGCGACCGTACCTTTTACCGTGGTCCGGCCAACGCACTCGGGCGCTCCGTCGGCGATCTCCGGCGTGCTGGCCCTGGTGCGGTCACTCACAGGCTGGCGAGTTGTGGGGGTGGGTGGTGTGCACAGCGTGCAAAGCTTGCCATCGCCGGCGACCCCCGCATTGCCCGGGCCTCTGTTTGCATGGGCCATCGGCGCATTAGTCGTCGTAGCGGTCCTGACCGCGGCCGCCAGTCTGGTCATCTCGCGCGCGGGAAGGGCTGAACGGGCTCCGCCGGACCTATTGCCTGTTGTAAAGTCCACCTGACATTAGCTGGATGGCCGCACTTTGAACACTACAGGGCAGGCGGAGCGCCAACTAACCAACGCCGTAGGGGCTCCAGTCGCGCCAGTGCCGAACCAAGCGTCCGCGAGATTGGAGGAAGTCAAGACAGGCCGAACAGTGCAGGGAGTAGCCATCGCTGTGCTAGTTGCGTGCCTTGTGCTCACTACCGCGCTGACAATTGCTGCCGAGCTGAGTTACCGCCATAACGAGCAACGGCTCCTCTTGTTGCAGACGAAGCTGACCGGATTGGTACTGAGCACGGCGGTGGGGCAAGTGCAAACAAACCTCGACCGGGTCGCGGGGCTGTCGGCCGAGGCGCCGGACCCAAGTGCAACGTTCAGGGCAGCCATCGGGCCCTCGCTCGCACCACACGGTCCGTACGCTTCGGCGAACCTGGGCTTGGTCAAGGACGCGCGGCTCGCGATCCTGCTCCACTTGGGCTCTCCGTCATTTCTCAACCCTGGTTCGGCCGAGGTAACCGGTCTCTTCCTCCAGGCGGCTCACACCTCCGGTCTGGTCACAAACCGCGCCGTCAAAGGTGACCTGCAGAAAATCGGGTTCCTTGTATCAGCACGTGGGCCCGGTGGCGTCTACGTCGTGACGGTAGCTGAAGAGCTGCGGGTCGGCGAGCGGGTTAGCCTGCCCTCCAGTTCCCCCGACGCCAACTTGAACGTGGCTGTCTACTTCGGGGCTGTCACGACCCGCTCGGCGCTCCTGGAAACCAATGTCCGTCGCCTCCCCATAGAAGGGACTGTGGCGAAGGTTGCGGTCAGGTTCGGCACGAACGCATTGACCCTCGTAACATCCTCCCGGGGCTCGCTCACGGGGCAATGGTCCGAGTTCATGCCCTGGGCGGTGCTGGTGGCAGGCGTATTGCTCTCGCTCGCCGCGGCGAGCCTGACCGATCGCCTCGCCTATCGCCGGACACTTGCGGAGTCCCTGTCAGCGCTCAACCGTGAGCGTTACCACCGACAGCGCGGCGTCGCCGAAGAGCTCCAGCGCTCCCTCTTACCCGAGACCTTGCCGTCAGTGCCGGGCGTAGACATGGCAGCGCGGTACCTCCCCGGCACGAGGGACATCGAGATCGGAGGCGACTGGTACAGCGTCGTCCGGGTCGACCGGGACAACTTCGTCTTTGTGGTCGGTGACGTGTCCGGGCACGACACAGCCGCGGCGGGCCTAATGGCCGCTCTCCGCTACACGACGAGGGCCTTGGCAAGGCTCGGGATGGGGCCAGCAGAGGTGCTGCAGCAGGCGGAAGCCGAGCTGGACCAATCCGGTGAGCGTTTCGCCACGGTGCTGGTGGGAAGGGTGGACACCGCTCGAGACGAGCTAACGCTGGCATCGGCTGGTCACCCCCCTCCCTTGCTGGTCGATGGGGAGCAGGTTGGCTTTGTGAGTGTGCCTCCCGGCCCGCCCTTGGGAGTGCGCGGCCCGTCCGCTGAGGCGATCACTGTCCCCCTCAGGCTCGGCTCGGTCGTGCTCGCCTTCACCGACGGGCTGGTGGAAAGGCGTGGCGAGAGCATTGAAGATGGGTTGCGCCGGCTCGCCCACGCATCGTCAGCTTCGGCGGCTAACGCCGAAGGCTTCATCGACGACATATTGGCGACGCTCATTGACGGGTACCACGAAGACGACATTGCCATGCTGGCAGTCCGGTTCTTGGGGCCGTCCCCCGACTTGCTCCCGTAGCCCTCACCACCAGACCGCTGGCGTTGGGAGCGCCCGTTCGTCTCAGGATCTCGTCAGGCAGTTATTGGCCACCTTTCGGGCGAGCCACAGGCGTCTCTCAGCGCCTGCCGGGAAGATGGGCCTGAGAGTGAGAAGTGAAAGGAGCACCTCGTGAGCTCAGTTGTCCCCGATGACGGCGCACCCAACGTTCCTGACCCCGGCTTGCCAGCGGCCGCACCGGCCCCGCAGGCCCCGCACCCGCTTCGCGGCCGTCGCATGCAGCGCCGAATGGCGGCAGCCGCGGTCATCGTGGTCGCCGCCTTGGTGGGCATGGCGGCTGGTCATGTCCTACTACCTGGCGGCACGCCTAACAACGCCGGCACGCCCAACAACGCCGGCACAGCCAGTGACACCCTCTCCGTCGCTCAGGTCGGAGCCAAGGTCGACCCTGCCCTCGTCGATGTGGTGTCGACGCTCGACTACGGAGAGGGCGAGGCTGCGGGCACCGGCATCGTGCTCACATCCTCGGGTGAAGTCCTCACCAACAACCACGTGGTCGAAGAGGCGACGAGCATCGAGGTCACCGACATTGGTAACGGCAAGACATACAGCGCCAGCGTCGTTGGTTATGACGCCACTGCCGACATTGCGGTTATAAAACTGAACGGTGCCTCCGGGTTGCGGACGGCGTCTGTGGGCAGCTCGAGCACCGTTGCGATAGGCGAGAGCGTGGTGGCCATCGGCAACGCGGGAGGGGTAGGCGGGACACCTTCGGCCGCGTCGGGGACTGTGACCGCCCTCGGCCAGTCGATCACCGCATCTGACGAGGCGACCGGTTCGACAGAGCCGCTGGCGAACCTGGTAGAGACCGACGCCGACATCCAGCCTGGTGACTCCGGCGGACCACTGGTCAATATGAACGGCCAGGTGGTTGGTATGGACACGGCAGCGTCGTCCAACTTCCAGTTCCAGTACGGGGGTTCCCAGGGTGCCTCGACCTCAGAGGGCTACGCCATCCCCGCAAATGAGGCGCTGTCAATAGCCAAGCAAATAGAGTCCGGGAAGTCGTCCTCGTCCGTCCATATAGGCGCTTCCGCGTTCCTCGGCGTCGAAGTGACCCCGCTGTCGGGGTTCGGGGCGACGACTTCGGGGGCCGCGATCGTGGGCGTTGTCAGCGGTTCTCCGGCAGCACAAGCGGGCCTCGCGCAAGGTGACACGATAACTGCGGTGGACGGCCATGCTGTCACTTCGCCAGCGAGCCTCCGCAACCTCATAGACCAGTTACACCCCGGCCAAAAGGCGACCGTGAGCTGGGTAGACCAGTACGGCGCCTCGTCTAGGGCGACGATGACCTTGGCGGCGGGCCCGACTGGGTAAACGCGGCCGGCGGGGCCCCATCGCGCGAGCGGGGGAGCACCCAAGCGCCGAACGGGGCGGGTGGGGGGGCATTGGTGCCCTATAGTTTTGGGCGAGGGCCGAGGATGCACCCCCTACCGCCGTACCACGTCCCTAGGCCCAGGCTGACCGAGCGCTGCGCCGAACAGCGGGTCGTCGTGGTGGAAGCGGCCGCGGGGTACGGCAAGAGCGTATTTGGTGCCGAGCTCGTCCATTGCTGGCGCGCGTCGGCTATCGAGGTTGTCATCGGCCACGCCGAAATGCCCCCGCTGTTGCTCGCGTCCGGGCTGTGCGCAGGCGCTCGGCGCGCCGGCTTCAGTGAAGCCGCGGCGACAGCTGGTGAGGTGACGAGTGGAGATCCAGTCGCTGTCGTCGACTCGCTCCTCGACGCGCTGTCGAGGTCCGAAGACGGCTGCGTATTTCTCATCGACGACGCTCACAACGCTTCGGTCGGCGCAGGCGAGCTGATAGACCACATCTCTTCCCGGCTCGGCCCGCGGCAACGGCTGGTGGTCCTGGCACGTCAACTGCCGCGAGGGGCGGCCCGCCTGCGTCGGGCGGGCCACTGCCACCTCGAGTTGGCGGATCTCGCTCTCCGCCCCGAAGAAACGCTGGAGGTGTGCGGCCGCTTCGGGTTCGTGGTCGGGCTGCAACAGGCGCAGGAACTTGAACGCGCGACAGGAGGTTGGACCGCGGTCACGGTACTTGCGGTCGCGCGCGCTGCGCGCACAGGCGAAGGCATCACTTCGCTCGTTGAGACCTTGGAAGATGGCCATTTTGCGGGCGCTTTGGCGGCTGTTCTCGACGAAGCGGTGACAGCACTGGGTCGAGCGGAGGTGCCGCGACTTGCCCAGCTCGCACGCCTCCCTCTGTTGGACGCCGATGTCGTAGGAGCGGCCAGTGGAGATGTGACCTTCTTCGAGCGAGCGTTGAAGGCAGGAGTACCTTTTGCGCCCTCGAGAGGAGCGTGGTGGGACATGCCCGGCCCCGTTCGTGACTACTTGGCGGCTCTTGCACCCCTCGACCCAGAGGCGGTCCGCCAAGCGGCGCAGGCTTACAGCCGCCGGGACGAACTGGGCGCCGCGCTTCAGTTACTGCTTGCTTGCGGCGACGCGGACGCGGCGGCCGTTCTCCTCGCCAAAACGAGCCCCGAGGCGGCCGAGGCGATGGATGTCTCGGAAGTGCGCGCCGTCTTCGACCAGCTCCCAAGGCAAGCCTTGGACGCGCATCCCCATGCCTTGCTGGTAGTCGCGTACTGTCTGCGCTCAGCAGACCACTTCGAGGCAGCGTTCAGCTTGGGCGAACGCGCCCTCGCGATCGCGAAGCAAAAGGACGACAAAGTGCTGGAACGGGCCGCGTCTGTCCTCTTGCTGCAGAAGCACTTATTACAACTGGACAAGGCGAGGGCTGAAAATGTTGCCAGGGCAATACTTTCAGAGCTGGGGCCCTCGGAGCAGTTGACCCGCGCCCGCGCCCTCCACCTGCTTGGCTACGCGCTCGGGTGGCGGCTCGACGCCAGCGGCCGACGGGACGAGACGGCATTACAAGAGGCCGCCGAGTGCTTCACGACAGCCACGAACATCTTCGGTGCTCTTGGGATGCGTTCGATGGTGACACGGGTGGCGATCCTCTGGGCGATGCTGATCGATTTCCCAAGCGGTCGTTCCGCCGCAGCACTGCGGCGCTTGGATGAGGCGCTGGCCCTCGTGGCTGATAGGCCTCGCCGATGGGCCTACATAATGCAGATGAGGGCTTGGGTGGCGGCAGAAGCGGGCCTGGGCGCTCTCTGCCGCGCCTGCGTTGAGGAGATGTTCCGGTTCGCCGACGTGCACAGCGACGAGAACATTCGCGCTCAAGGCCACTGGAAGCTCGCCGTCCTTGCCTCTTACCAAGGAGACGCCAATGCCACCCTGGCCAACCTTCGAGAGGCTGAGGCCCACAGAGGCACCTGGTGGGGGCCCGCTTCCGGCGACTTCCTCGGTGAGGCTGCAGACCTTTTGGACCGGGTCGGGTACGTGGCTCTTGCGCACGAGTACCTGGCCCGGGCCAAGGCGGAACCTAAGGACGCGGCCTACATAATCGCGCTTTCAGAGGCTGCGATGGAGGCCAGGCACGGTGACCCAGCTAGCGCCGAAGAACTCCTTTCCAAGGCGGCGCGACTGCGCATAGACCCGCGCGAGAACTGGCGTCTCACGATCCTTAGGGCGTTTGCAGCGTTTCGCCGGGGCGAGGACGCGATTGCGGGCACATTGGCGGCGCAATCGTTTGAGGAAGCGAGCCGCCTCGGGCAACCAGAGCTGCCGATGGTCCGCGAGCGGGCGATCGCGGAGCAACTGCTGGGCTTGGCTGCCGCGACCGGGCAGCCAGCTGCGATAGCGTTAAAGGCAGCATCTCTCCCGGTCCTGGTGTCAGTGCTAGGGCGGTTCGAGGTTGCCGTCGCCGGTCGGCCCATCAAGTTGGGCTCAGGCCAAGGGGTACTTCTCCTCAAATACCTGGCAGTCTGTCCTGCTCCAGTACACGCAGAGCAAGCTATCGACATGCTCTGGCCGGAGGCCAGCAGCACGACCGGTCGGCACCGCTTGCGCACGGTGCTGAACCGGTTGCGAACCGTCGCAGGCGAAGTAGTCGTGCGCGACGGCGACACGCTGTCTATTTCTCGGGCGGTGAGGGTAGACCTCCATGACTTTCTCCGAGAAGCTGAGCGCGCCCGTGCGACCGCACGCACCGACTTGGCAATGGCGGCCGCGATAGCACGGGGAGCGATGGCGGGTTACCGCGGGGAGGTGCTACCGGAAGACAGGTACGCCGATTGGGCTGAGATGCCCCGTCTGCACGCGCAATCCGTGATGCTCGAGCTATTGGACCTTTGCGCGAACGAGGCGGAGCGCCGGGGCGACCTCGATAGCCTCCGGCGCACGCTCGAAAAGGCGATCGACCTGGCGCCCTACGATGACACCCGCTACATCAAGGGCGCCGCCGCCCTGTTGCAACAGGGCCGCCGAGGTGAAGCGCTATCAATTGTCAACCGTGCGCGTTCGGCGCTCGCCCAGCTAGGGCTCGAACCTCCGCGGTCTTTGCTGGAACTGGGACGCTCTCTCGCTGGGTGAACGACGGGCAAAGCTCGCCATCTACGGCTGCTCGCGCCATAACCTTGGCTGTCATGGGCAACAGCGAACAACTAGACAAAGTGCGCTCGGGGAGCGGCTTCATCGCCGCCTTGGACCAAAGCGGAGGGAGCAGCGCCAAGGCCCTCGCACTTTACGGTATAGCGGAGAGCGAGTACTCCAGCGACGAGCGAATGTTCGACCTCATGCACGAGATGCGGGCGCGCATCATGCAAAGCCCCGTCTTCAATGGAGACCGCGTCCTTGCCGCCATCCTGTTCGAAGACACGATGGGCCGCGAGGTGGCAGGCAAGCCCACTGCTGATTATCTCTGGGGTTCCAAAGGCATTGTCCCCTTCTTGAAGGTGGACAAAGGCCTTGAAACCGCGGCCAACGGGGTGCAGCTGATGAAGCCGGTACCTAACCTGGAGCCATTGCTGGCTCGGGCCGTAGGAGCGGGGATCACCGGCACCAAGATGCGATCGGTGATCAAAATGGCCGACGACGCAGGCATAAAGGCCATCGTGGCTCAGCAGTTCGACATTGGGCGCCAGATCTTGGCATCAGGGTTGGTGCCGATCCTGGAACCAGAGGTCGACATCCACAGCCCCGAGAAAGCCCAAGCCGAAGGGCTCCTGAAGGCGGGGATCATGGAGCAGCTGAGCACTCTGCCCGGCGGCCAGCAGGTGATTATCAAAATAAGCATCCCGACGGTGGACAATTTCTACGCCGACTTGATCGCTCACCCCAAGGTCCTGCGAGTGGCGGCACTCTCCGGCGGCTACCACCTCGACGAAGCCTGCGAGCGCCTGAGCCGTGACGAGGGCCTCATCGCCAGTTTCTCCCGTGCTCTCATCGAGAACCTGAAGGCCCGACAAAGCGACGAGGAGTTCGATGCCGCGTTGGACCAAGCGTGCGCCAAGATTTATGCCGCTTCGACGACCTGATCCCTGGGGCCAAATCGCTTTCGCGGAAATGCTCGCCAAGGGGAGGGACTAACCGTGTGAAGGGTGGCATGGTAGCGGTGCGACCCCGACGGCAAAGAGCGACGGTGGGCTCTTGCTCGTCTGCTACGTTCGGCACAGGAGGGTAGGAGGGCCTAACTCAGGAGGGGACGCTGGTGGAGCTCGTGTTGCTTTTTGTGCGGGTTGCCCTCTCCGTCGTGTTCGTGCTGGCCGGGACGGCCAAGCTCGCCTCGAGCCAGAGCCCGGACAAGGTTGTGGAGACCTTCGAGCTTGGCCCTTGGGCACGACCCGCGGTGAGGGCTCTTCCCTTTGGAGAACTGGGCGTCGGCGCTGGGTTGGCCTTCCCGGCGACGGCACGTCCCAGTGCCGTAGCAGCCGCTGCCATGCTCGCCGTGTTTTCGGCCCTGCTCGTCCGCCAGGCCGCGCGAGGGCTGAGCATGAGTTGCAATTGCTTTGGCTCCCTGGGCGCTTCGGTCACGGGCAGGCTCCCGCTCGCCCGCAACTTGGGCCTCCTTTTCGCGTCGCTCGCTGTCGCCAGCCTCCCAAAGGGACCGAAGTTGAGCGCCCTCGCCAATACCCTGGCCCAGAGTGCGGAGCTGGTGGTCCTGGTGAGCTGTGGGGCAGTAGTTGGGGCCCTTGCTTGGAACCGGTCGCACGGGGGCAACCGAACGACGGCCGGCGCACCACCGGTGCCTGAGCTCGTCAGCGGAGGGCAACCCACGATTGCCCTCTTCCTCGAGCCGCACTGCGGTCCGTGCCGTGCGTTGTTGCCCGCGGTGAGGCGCTTTGGCGAGAGCGGGCGGGGCGAGGCGCTCGTGGTTGTTACGAGACAAGGTCCCGACATCGACGGCGAGTTCGCTGCCGCCACCGCCGGGGCCTGGCGCCAGGTCCGCGACAGCGGGCAATTGGCGGCCCGCCTCGGCGTGCCGGCGACACCGGCCGCGGTCGTTCTCGGCCCCGACGGCTCCGTGAGAGAGCTCGTCGTGGGGGCCCCCGGGGTCGGTCAAGTGCTGGGCGACAGCGGCACCGGGCCGTTTACGCCCGCACCCGAGGTCGAGGTGCCGGCCATCCTCAGCCGGAGACGTCTCGTCGCCGCCGGGTTCGGCGGCGTCGTGCTGTTGCCGGGCCTGGGCCGCAGCCTCCTGGGCCGCAGCCTCTTGGGCCGCAGCGCGTCGCTCGGCACCCAGCGCCATGCTTTTTCCTCGGCGTCGGGCGTGACATGCCCGAGCTGCGGGAGCTGCGTGGTCTGTTCGGCGAGCTCGTCGTCGCCGAAGAAGCTCTCCTGTGGGCCATGCTCGCAACGCTGCTCGGGCCACAAGCTCTGTGCGAGCTACGCCAACGAGTACGGACCGTTTACCGCGCTCGCCGGCTACCTGCGCAGCAAGGGCTACGTCCAGGACAGCGACGTGCTCACCTACGGCTTGGAACGCGACGGCCAACTGACAGTCCTCTCCGGTGTCACGAAGTTCAAGGGAGGGCCCCCCGCCAGCCCGACGGCGGTCCTCATATATGAGCTCACCAACGGCGGCCAGAATGCCTGGGCGGCTCTCAAGACCGAGAAAGGCCTTTTCGGCTCCGTGGCTACGGTTGTTGGGGGTCAGGTGGTTTCTGCCGCCCTTTCCCCGCCGCCTCCGTCGGCCACCGTAGGCTCCCCGGCGCGTGCCGTGGGGACAACCAGGGAAGTGGAGGCCGCGGGGACGTCGCCCTATAGCTGCGCCGACGTCTGCGCTTTCGCCCTGGGCGTCGCGATTTCGATGCTCACCCTCCCGGCTGCCGTCGTATCGGCTCCCGAGACCGCCGCCCTCGCCTTCGCCGGGTCGCTCTTCGCCGGCGGCGCTGGTCTTGTCTCCGGCCCGACCGGCGACGCCCTGAGCACGTTGCTCCCCCTCGTGCAGGGCGCCACGTTGGTAGACGGGGTCCTTGGTGGCCTTGCGGGCCTCTTCGACGCCAAAGGCGCGACCGCCTTTTGCGCTGACTTTGCTTGCAAACTGCTCAAGTTCTGCTGCACGTCGAATGGCGCGTGCTACGGCTCCGACGGAGAGTGCGAGCACGACTGCCCAGCGGGGCTCGCCCACCCGATGTCGCACTGCAATGCTTACCTCGACGGCAAGATCGTTTCCACCCTCGTCGCTCTTTGAACTTCGCCGCGAAACTGAGGCTAGGTGGGTGGGCCAGCAGGAAGCAGGTCATGCAAAGACGGGCTCGAGCGACGAGGCCGTAACTGCCGGCACCGGTGCATTTCCGATAGCCACGACATCGCTGTCCGTGCAGGCATGGGCTCCTTCGTCAGGTTCCGCGGTTTTCCCGACGCCAAAGCTAACCGCCGGGCGGAAGCCGTTCCCGTCCTCGGATCGGCATTGCCGCCTCAGCTTTGGCGACGGTTGCGCGAAGGGTTTTGGTTGCCTGCGCTTCGGTTTTATGCTCGCCGCCAGATCTCGGCGTGGGCGCAGCAAGAGCATTCACAAAGGCATATTGAGCTCCTGGGTTCGACCTCAGCTTGAGGCCGCTGGTGCCCAGGTAGGATCGTTGCCGTGCGGCTCAGCCCAGAGGAAGCCCGCGTGATCGCGAGCCTGACCGAAAAACAGCTGACAACGCCCCAGCAGTACCCGCTCACGGCAGCCTCGCTCCTGGTCGCCTGTAACCAGTCCTCTAACCGGGCCCCCGTTGTGCACTACGACGAGCGCACGGTCAATAATGCCCTGGCGACGCTCAAAGCCGCCGGCTTGGTGCGTTTCGTCCACCCCTCGCATGGCCGTAGCGTCACGCGCTACGAGCAGCTCCTTGGGGAGCAGTTAGCGATCAGCAACGAGCAACTGGCATTGTTGGGTGTGCTCATGCTGCGGGGTGCTCAGACTGTCGGGGAGCTGCGTTCGCGCACGGAGCGAATGTGCGACTTCGAGGGCATGGCGCAAGTCGAGCTCGAGCTCGAGCGCCTGAGCAAGCTACCTGAACCGCTCGTCACTCGCGTGTTGCGCCGGCCCGGGCAGAAGGAGGAGCGCTGGGCGCAGCTGCTCAGCGATAGCTCGGAGGGGCCCTTGAGCTCAGCTGCGCTGCCCGGCTCAGCTGTTAGCGCATTGGGACCGGGAGCCAAGGACGGGCCCGAGCCTCAGGCGGGAGCGGACTTGGCGGCTCAGGTGGACCAGCTGCGCGCAGAGCTTGCGGATCTCCGTGCCCAGCTCGACGCACTACGTCGCGACTTCCTGGAGTAGCCTGCTCCGCCGTCGCCATCGAAGAGAAGCCACGGGGAGGCAGGCCCGTCGCCGTAAGCGCCAAGGGGGCTAAGGCTATTGTCGTCTCGTGCAGGCACGCACCATTGTCGGCGCGGCCACGAGAGCGGTGCCAGGGGGGCAACCTCAAGTGGCCTCGCACTTGGCCCCGTTCGGCACGACGATCTTTGCCGAAATGTCGGCACTTGCCCTGGAGACCGGGTCGGTCAACCTCGGCCAAGGGTTCCCGGAGGGGCCCGGGCCGCAGTTGCTGCGGAGGGTGGCGATGGCGGCGATCGACGAAGGCGACAACCAGTACCCTCCGGGAGCCGGTGTCCCCCAGCTGCTCGAAGCAGTGGCGGCCCACCAAGCATCTCACTACGGCCTCGACTACGACCCAGGCAGCGAGGTTCTTGTGACCGCAGGTGCAACTGAGGCGGTGGCGGCAGCGGTGCTGGGGCTGTGCGAGCCCAGGGACGAAGTACTTATGTTGGAGCCGTCATACGACTCCTACGGCGCCGTCGTGGCCATGGCCGGCGCCGTTCGAGTGCCTGTCCGCCTTGAGCACCGGGGCGGCCGCTGGGTGCTGCCAAGCGGTGCGCTCGAGGCGGCGATCACGCCTCGTTCTCGGTTTGTATTGCTCAACTCACCTCATAACCCGACCGGCAAAGTCCTGTCCGACGACGAGCTGCAACAGGTCGCACATGTCTGCCGCGGCCACGACCTGATAGCAGTGACGGACGAAGTCTACGAACACCTTGTTTTTGACGGCAAGCGGCACGCCCCCCTGGCCATGCTCGACGGCATGCGCGAGCGCACTGTGACAATTTCTTCGGCTGGCAAGACGTTCTCAGTTACGGGCTGGAAGGTGGGATGGGCCTGCGCTCCTCGCGGGCTGCTCGCCGGGGTGCGCGCTGCCAAGCAATTTCTTACTTATGTGACACCTGCACCGCTGCAGAGGGCTGTCGCGGCGGGCCTCATGGTCACAGATGAACTTGTCAGCCCCCTGGTGGAGGAGCTCGTGAGCAACCGGGACCTGCTCGCCGACGGGCTTGCCAGCGTCGGCTTCCCCGTTCGTGGAGCGGAAGGCACTTATTTTTTGACGGTGGACATTTCCGGGCTCACGGACGAAGACGCTGGGACGTTTTGCCGTCGGCTACCACATCGCTGTGGCGTCGTCGCCGTGCCGTGCTCGGTTTTCTACGCAGATCCCGCGGCCGGGCGGCACCTCGTCCGCTTTGCGTTTTGCAAGAGCCGGGGCTCGATCGAAGAGGCGGTGCAACGGCTAGGGCGCTTGGGTGGCAGGGGGTAACCGTGAAAGCAGCGCTCGTCCAACACGACGTCTTTTTTGAGGACGCAAGAGCAACCTGTGGGCACCTGGCGCCCTTGGTGAAGGCAGCTGCCGCCGAGGGTGCACAGTTGATAGTTCTTACAGAAATGTTCGCGACCGGCTTTTCCATGGCAGCCGAAAAGGTGGCCGAAATACCGGCAGAGGGCGTGGGTAGCCGGTTCCTTTTTGAAATGGCGGCGGGAACGGGGTCCGCTGTGTGCGGGTCTCTCCCGGTAAAGGTGGCCGGCGCTCGCCGGCCCGTCAACCGTTTTGTCTGCGCCTTCCCCGATGGGCGAGCGGTCTCGTACGAAAAGGTCCACCCCTTTTCCCTGGCAGGAGAGGACGCCCAGTATGAGGCGGGCTCCTCGGTGGTGACATTTGCTTGGGAGGGCCTCGCTATCTCGCCGTTTATTTGCTACGACCTCCGTTTCACGGAGGCTTTTTGGGCGGTCGCCCCCAAGACGCACTGTTACCTGGTGGTCGCGAACTGGCCGGCTCCTCGCCAGGAACATTTCCGGGCGCTCGTGATGGCTCGGGCAATCGAAAACCAGGCGTACGTCCTTGCCACCAATCGAGTCGGTAGCGGCGGCGGTGTCGACTACGCAGGAGGGTCTTTAGCCGTTGGGCCGTTCGGCGAGGTGCTCGCTGAAGCAGGCGAGAGCGAAGAGACGGTCCTTGTCGACCTGGCCGGCGAGCGAGTGGAGGAGGTACGAGCAGCCTTCCCGTTCCTGGCCGACCGCCGTGCCTTCTCGGTCGTCTCGGCCTACACCGAGCCGCGCTGAGCCTTTGTCCGCTGACGCGCGTTGCTTGGGGAGGGGGCGGGGGCGTCAAGCCCACATTGCCATTCCCTGGGAGGGGGCAAGGCCGAGGCGGCTCGAGCGACGTCATTGTTGACCGCAGAGGCCACGCCCGCGTGCTCACTGGGAACCGCGGCGAGAACGGTCGAGGTTAGCGGAGCGACGGTGACCACGAGGCCAAAACCGAGAACCAATGCGGCGGGGAGGACTGAGCGCAGGTAGTTGCCGCCAGGCGAAATGCGTGCCAAGAGCACCAGGCCGGCCCCGACGAGGATAGGGCCGGCGGACATCTGCAACCGCGGCCCAATTCGAGCCGCGACAGCTCCCGACCTCGCAGAGAGCGCGAGCATGAGCAGAGTGACTGGTAAAAGCGACAGCCCAGCGGCCAAAGGAGTGTAGCGGAGGACCGTTTGCAGGTCGATCGGGAGCAAGAAGAGCGCGCCGCCGAGCCCCCCGCCGTGGCCATGCCACTGATGCCCGACCAAGCGCCGATAGCTTTTGACCTGTCTTGCGGGCAAAATGATGCTTGGAGTACCGCCAGGCTGCCGGGAGTGAGGAGCGCCCCCCCAACGCCTTGGAGCCCCCGCGCAGCGATGAGAAGTGGCGCATTGGGCGCGACGCCGCAAAGTAATGAAGCAACCGCGAACAACGAAACGCCAACTTGGAAAACGCGCTTGCGGCCGTAGCGGTCCCCGAGGGCACCTCCGAGGAGCAATAACCCTGACAGAGAAAGCATGTAAGCGTTGCTGACCCACTGAAGCTCGCTCACGCCCGAGTGAAAGTGACGGCCGATGGTCGGCAGCGCGATCCCAACCACGGTCGCGTCTATCCCGGCCATCGCAGACCCGAGGACCGTCGCCGCTATGGCCCAACGTCCAGCGACCGAGCGAGTTGTTAGCTGGCCGGCCCCGCTGCTCACGGGCCTCAGCTTGGCTTGGTCCCCGGCCCCGGTCACGTAGCGATGGTACGTCGAGCGGGGGCCAAAGGCTCGACCTGTTTACCAGGCAAGGCCTAGGCAAGTGGCTCGAAGCGGGCAGTGAAGTGGCGCAGCCGCGCAGGCTCGTGCACGATCCTCATCCCCGCCAAGTCGGCTGCGCGGGCAGCCACCGCCTCGCAAACCTCGACGACATAGTCGATATGGCTCTGGGTGTAGGTGCGCCGTGGGACGGCGAGACGGACCAGTTCGAGAGCGGCTGGCGTTTCGGTCCCGTCAGGCTGGCGGCCGAACATCACCGAGCCGATCTCGCAAGTGCGGACGCCGCCCGCCTCGTAGAGCGCAACCGCGAGAGCCTGGCCCGGGAACTGCAACGGCGCGATATGGGGGAGGAGCGCCCCCGCGTCGATGTACACGGCGTGGCCGCCGATTGGTAGCACGACAGGGATGCCACGCGCATCGAGTGCCTCGCCGAGGTATGCCGTCGAGCGAGCCCGGTAACGCAGGTAATCGTGGGAAACCGCCTCGGACAGGCCCTGAGCGATGGCTTCCAGGTCACGCCCGGCGAGGCCCCCGTAGGTCGGGAAACCTTCTGTCAGGACAAGCGCGCTCCGGAACTCCTCGGCCAGGGCGTCGTCATTGCATGCCAACCACCCGCCTATGTTCCCGAAGGGGTCCTTCTTGGCGCTCATGGTCATGCCATCTGCGAGCGACGCCATTTCGCGGACGATGTCGGCAACCTCACGGTGCTCTTGCCCGGGTTCGCGTTCATGGATGAACCACGCGTTCTCGGCGAAGCGGCAGGCGTCGAGGAATACAAGGAGCCCGTAGCGCTTGCAAAGTTGCCGTACTTGGTGAAGGTTTGCCAGGCTCACGGGTTGGCCACCGCCTGAATTGTTGGTGATCGTCACCATAACGAGTGGTATATTGCCTGGCCCGGCACCTTCGATGAGAGACTCTAGAGCGACGATGTCCATATTTCCTTTGAACGGGTGGCGGCTACGAGGGTCCCTTCCCTCGGGGATAACAAGATCTGTCGCAATGGCACCACTTGCCTCCACGTTTGCTCTCGTGGTGTCGAAGTGGGTGTTGTTCGGGATGATCTTGCCCGGGCCGCCGAGGGCGCTGAAGAGGATCCGCTCGGCGGCCCGGCCCTGGTGTGTCGGGACGACGTTGCGGAACGGGAAGAGCTCCTTGACCGCTCGTTCGAAGACGTACCAGGAGGGCGAGCCCGCGTAGGACTCGTCGCCGTGCTGGACAGCCGCCCACTGGTCCCTGCTCATCGCCCCTGTGCCTGAGTCTGTGAGGAGGTCTATCAAGACCTCGTGCGCCGGGAGCGCGAAGAGGTTATAGCCGGCGCGCGCGATCGCCCGCCTGCGCTCCTCGGGCGTTGACATTCGCAGCGGCTCGACGGCGTGGATACGGAAGGGCTCGATGATCGTGCGGAACTGGCCAGGCCATGCCATGCGGCGACTATAGGTTGCGGCCCCGTTGGGTAGCGACGAGGCTCGGGTAGCTTCTTCATATGGACTACCGCACCTTGGGGCGCACCGGCGTAAAGGTGAGCCCGCTCTGCCTGGGCGCAATGATGTTCGGGGCATGGGGCAATACTGACCACGCCGAGTGCCACCGGATAATCAGGCAAGCTCTTGATGCCGGCATCAATTTCATAGACACCGCCGATGTCTACTCTGCCGGAGAATCTGAGCAAATCGTGGGGCATTTTCTGGCCGACGCCGGCCCGGCCGTCCGCGAGGAGGTCGTGCTCGCGACCAAGTTCCACGGGCAAATGGGGGCGGGGCCTAACGAGCAGGGCAACAGCCGCCGCTGGGTTATCGCTGAGTGCGAGGCGAGCCTGCGACGCCTTAGGACTGACCACATCGACCTTTACCAGATCCACCGGCCGAGCCCCGAGGTCGACATAGACGAGACTCTCGGTGCCCTGAGCGACCTCGTGCATGCGGGGAAGGTCCGCTATTTCGGCAGCTCGACCTTCCCTGCTTGGATGGTTGTGGAAGCGCATTGGGCTTCGGAGCGGCGTGGCCGAGAGCGCCTCGCCACCGAGCAGCCGCCTTACTCGATGCTGGCGCGAGGCATTGAAGCCGACCTGCTCGAGGTCTGCCAGCGCTACGGCATGGGTGTCCTGCCCTGGAGCCCGTTGGGTGGTGGCTGGCTCTCGGGGCGTTTTGGGACTGGCAAGGACAACACCTCGAGGCGCTCGGAACGTATCCCCGCCCGCTACGACATGTCGGCTCCCGGTAATGCCGCCAAGCTCGTCGCTGTCGACCAGCTCAGCGAGCTAGCCGACAAAGCCGGCTACACCCTCCCGGAAATGGCTGTTGCCTTTGTCATCAACCATCCGGCAGTGACCTCTGCGATCATTGGGCCCCGCACGATGGACCACCTCACCGGGGTGCTCGGTGCGGTGGACATCCGCTTGGACAATGCCATCTTGGACCGCATCGACGAGATCGTGCCTCCCGGGGCCGACCTCAACATCGACGACCATGGCTGGGTGCCGCCTTGGGTCGGCGAGCCGCAACTTCGCCGAAGGGTCACTGCGAGCAGCTGAGCGACGGCAAATACCCCAAGGGGGTATGCTGTTGGTGGAGGTAGCAGCTGCGAAGCGTCGCAGCTGCCTGAGAGGGGCCGCCATGAAGGAGAGCCTGACTTTCTCCGTGCCAGGTATGAGCTGCGACCACTGCAAGCAGGCGGTGTCTCATGAGGTTGGCGGTGTCAGGGGGGTGAGCGACGTCGACGTTGACCTCGCCTGCAAGCTCGTCCGGGTCAGCGGCGAGGACTTGCAGGAAAGTGAGCTGCTTGCGGCGATAGAGGAGGCCGGGTACGAAGGCGTGCTTGTCCCCAGCGCTGGTTAGTGAGCAGGTAGCGGTGGCGGAATGAGCGCTCGTTCCCGTGCGGGAGCTCCCGAGGAGGTCAGGGCGGGCCGCGTCGACCTCACAGTGTCCGGGATGACCTGCGCTTCCTGCGCAGCCAGGCTGGAGAGGCGGCTCAACAAACTGGTGGGCGTCGAAGCCACTGTCAACTTCGCTACCGAGCAGGCCGCGGTGGCATTCGATGCCACGAGCGTCTCATTGGTCGACCTCATAGGAGCCGTTGAAGCGGCCGGGTACCATGCCGAGCTCGGAAGAGACCAGGCAGAGGACGAAGGTTCCCGGTGGCCGCACCTCGGGCGCCTCGTCCTCGCGCTCGTACTTTCAATGCCCGAAGCGCTTTGGGCTTGGGTCGGGGGAACGCGCTTCCCCGGTTGGCAATGGGCAGCGCTGGTCGCGGCGACGGTCGTCGGCGCGTACTCTGGTTGGCCCTTCCACCGGGCGGCAGCCACGAACGCTTGCCATGGCGTTGCGACCATGGACACGCTGATCTCGCTCGGGACCATCGCTGCCTGGGCCTGGTCGGCCTTGGTCGTTATTGCCGGCCTGGCACAGCCCCTATATTTCGACACTGTCACCATCGTCACGGCCCTCGCGATGACCGGGCGGTACCTGGAGGCGAGGGCGAAGCGCAGCTCCGGTGAAGCCCTTAGGTCGCTGCTCGAGGTCGGTGCCAAGGAAGCACACTTGCTAAGGGATGGCGAGGAAACTTTGCTACCCGTAGGAGCATTGCGCCTGGGTGACCTGTTCGTCGTGCGGCCCGGCGAAAAAATCGCCACCGACGGGACTGTGGTCGAAGGTATTTCTGCGGTTGACCAGTCGATGTTGACAGGGGAGCACGTCCCAGCCGAAATTGGCGTTGGGGACGGAGTCGCCGGCGGGACGGTCAATATTTCCGGGCGCCTCGTGGTGAGGGCAACCAGGCTGGGGGCAGAGACCGCCCTCGCGCAAATCGCCCGCCTTGTAGCGCAAGCGCAAGCTGGCAAAGCGCGCTGGCAGCGTCTGGCGGACAGCGTGGCCGCCATATTTGTGCCGGCCGTGCTCGTGATCGCGCTCGTTACCCTCATCTCTTGGCTCCTCGTCGGCTCTGGCAGCACAGGTCGCGCTTTCACGGCGGCTGTCGCCGTCTTGGTGATCGCCTGCCCCTGCGCGCTCGGCCTTGCCACGCCCACGGCGATTTTCGTTGGGGCGGGCCGGGGAGCACAGCTAGGGATCGTCATCCACGGCCCTCAGGCGCTCGAGCGCGCGAAGTCGATAACTACTGTGGTGCTTGACAAAACCGGTACGGTCACCGAGGGCAAAATGGAGGTTGTCGCGCTTGTCCCGGTGCCGGGCGTTAGCGACAGTGAGGTCGCTCGGTTTGCCGGGGCGGCAGAGACTGACAGTGCCCACCCTGTTGCTCGTGCCATCGCTGCCGATGCCCGCAAGAGAGCGGGCCTTTTGCCGAGCGCGAGGGCAGCCAAACCGGTGGCCGGGACGGGCGTGGAGGCGCTTGTCGATGGTCACCAAGTTGCGGTTGGACGTGCGGCATCGTTGGGCCTCTCGGGGCCGTTTGGCTCAGAGGTCGCTCGCCTGGAACAAAAGGGGATGACCGTTGTCGCTGTAAGCGTCGACGGGCAACCGCTGGGGCTGATCGGCCTCGCTGACCGCATCAAGCCGACGAGCAAGGAGGCGGTCCACGAGCTCCGGGCGCTGGGCCTGGTGCCTGTGCTGTTGACGGGCGACAACGAACCAGCGGCGCGAGCGGTCGCCTTAGAGCTCGGGATTGACCGAGTGCTGGCGAACGTTGCCCCGGGGGCCAAAGCGGCCGAAGTACGCAGGCTGCAAGAAGCTGGGGAGGTCGTGGCCGTAGTTGGCGATGGCGTCAATGATGCCCCTGCGCTCGCCCAGGCAGACCTCGGGTTGTCGGTTGGCACAGGAACAGATGTCGCGATAGCAGCCTCGGACTTGACCCTGGTCTCAGGCGACCTGCGGGCGGTGGCTGACGCGGTACGCCTCGCGCGCCAAACGAACAAGACAATAAGGGTCAACCTTTTTTGGGCCTTCGCTTACAACGTGGCGGTCATCCCCCTCGCGGTCGCCGGCGTAATCAGCCCGATGGTAGGAGCGGCGGCCATGGCGTTCTCGAGCTTCTTCGTCTTGTCAAATTCGCTCCGCCTGCGCCATTTTCGGCCTCTCCCCCGAGGGTTGCTATGAGCCCCACCACTGCTCCTGGCGCTGCCAGCCAGGTGCCGCTGCCAGTCCATGGCTATATGGCGGCAGGGGACAAAGGCGCGCTCGCAAGGCGGATGCGCAGGATAGAGGGCCAGGTTCGCGGGATCGAAAGGATGATTGCCGAGGACCGCTACTGCATAGACATCCTCACCCAGATGGCGGCGGTCTCGACCGCGCTCGAGGCAGTGGCGTTCAAAATCCTCGATGACCACGTCGCCCACTGTGTTGCTAGCGCGCTCGCTTCGGGAGATGCTGAGGTTGCCGGGCAAAAGAGCAAAGAGCTCCTCGAGGCCGTCCAGCGCTTCACGAAGTCTCGCTAGCGCAACGACCCGCGACGCGCGCACATGGTCCCAGAGATGTGCCCTGGCTTGTGGGTCATGGCCCGTGCCCGGTTCGCCGAGGAAGATCACTTCGGGCCGGTGCACGATGCCTAAAGCCACGTCGAGGCCTCGGCAACCCGCGCTTCAACCCCGTAGCCCGCAGCCCTGCGGGGAAGGCCGTTATCGCTGCAGCGTCAAGGCCTCGGCCAGAGATCGTCCCAGTGCCTCGGCCAGCAACGGCGGGACAGCGTTGCCAACTTGGCGGTACTGGGCTGACCGGGCGCCCGAAAAGCGGGCCCACAACGGGAAACTTTGCAGCGCCGCGGCTTCTAGGACGGTTATCCGGCGAGCCCCGGGGACGTGACCTGTGCGGGGCTCACCGCCACCGGACAAGTGGGCGTGGTAGCCAGGCACGACCCCAGCGATGTCCACCCAGGGCGTCTTGTTGCCTCCCATGGACGCGAGCAACGTGGGTGCGGGCTTCGACAGGTCAATCGGGCGCCCGCCACCGTTGAACACCTGGCCGTGGTAAGCACCCGGCCTGAGCGACGGCCTGCTCGCATAGGTGACGATGCTCGGGTTGGGTTCTCCAACTGGTGTTAAGCCCAGTACCGTGCCCGCCGGTACGTGGGCGCATGAGCGGCCCGGCCCGTGCGTAGGCACCGGCCACTCGAACTCCACTCCATGAGCTGTGCCTACGATGAAAAGTCGTTGACGATTTTGCGGCACGCCGTAGTCGGCGGCCTGGAGCACTTTCCAATTGACCCGGTAAGACAATCGAGCCTCGTCGGGGACACGCTCTCCGAGCAGGGTGGCCAAAGGAAGTTTGCCGGCCAAGACGTCCAAGATGAGCTGGAAGGCGGGGCCGGTGGCGCCCTTGGCGAGCCCGGCGACATTCTCCATGAGAAAAGCTGGCGGCGCCGCCTCCCATAAAGCTCTTGCAAATTGGGGGATCCCATCGCGCGCGTCGAGATGACCCTGGCGGAGCCCTCCAAGGCTCCACGGTTGGCAGGGAGGCCCTCCGATGACAGCGTCCATCTCACCCCGGAACTGGCGAAAATCGATGTCGCATATGTCTTGTTCGTGAACCTTGACGGCCTGGCCTGGTGCCGCGCGCTCATGGAGCTCCCGGTACGTAGCCGCTGAGCAAGCGTCGATTTCCACGGCCGCGACAACTTCGAAGCCTGCTTGCAAGAAGCCGAGTGACAAGCCACCGGCACCCGAAAACAGGTCAGCTGCCCTCAAGCGTCGGCTATCCTCTGCCGGCACACGGCCCTCCGCTGCTCTCGGTGCTCTCAGTGCTCTCAGCTGCTTTCAGCGGCCCTCAGCCGTCTGGCGCCACATACTAGCGAGACGAAGCGGCCAACCTCGGTTCAGGCGCGACGCACGATCTTCACCGACACCTCGGTGGCTGACCCGGGGGGGCCGCTGTAAATGCCGCGTACGGGAGGGACGTCGCTGTAATCCCGCCCACGAGCCACAACTACGTGGCGTTCTCCGACTGCGACTCCGTTAGTCGGGTCGTGCGGTTCCCATCGGCCTGTCCAGGCCTCCACCCAGGCGTGGCTCTCGCCCACCAGTTCAGCTCCCAAAGCGCCGTCGGCCCTAGGGTAGAAGTAACCCGAAACGTAACGCGCTGGGATCCCCATCGCGCGCAAAACAGCCAAGCTCAAGTGCGTGTAGTCCTGGCAAACTCCCTTGCCTGCTCGCCATGCCTCGAGAGCGGAAGTGCCGACATGCGTTGTGCCGGGCCCGTACTCGAGCTGGCCGTGCGCCCATTGGACGACAGACGTAGCTGCTCGCGACGGTGAACTGCAGCCCTTGCGCAGTTTATCGGCCACTTCCGACAGCTCTTGTGAGGTGACCAGCTGTGTAGGCGTCAGGAACTCATAGAAGCGGTCGGAGAAATCTTCGCCCGTGAGGTGTTCCCAGCCCCGCTCCGTCCCCTCTCCAGCCGCGCTCTGGCTACCCGTTTCCACAGTCGACATGCTCGTCACGACCAAGCGGTCGTGGGGGTCGTGGATGTCGAAAGCATGCACGAGGGTGCCCCAGTAGTCGTAGTAGGCGAAAGGTTCTATGTGGGGGTCGACACGGATCTCCGACCTGCCGACGCGCTGGCGCCCGGTGTTGAGAGGAGATACCCGCGCTTCGTTGTAAGAGGCGACGACGGGCCTCGCGTACCGGTATGTCGTTTCGTGCTTGATCTCCAGGCGCCAGCTCATGCGCTCCACTCCATGATCGCTGCCGCCCTGAAATAGCGGTCCGATATAGCCGCGCTCGCGTCGGCGCAGCGGCGCTGCACCTGGCCGAGGTGCCCAGGGAGGTCGGCCAGGAGGTCGCTCGCCGAGGTGAACTCGAGCTCGGCCCGGGCCTGGCCGAGGTGCCTGCGGGCTTTGTCCGCAACCCCTGCCCGCCCGGCGCGGGGTGCGATCTCATCAAGCGAAGTTTCCGCACTGCGCAAAGCAAAGTAGAGCGACCGCGGGAAAAGGCGGTCCAGCACGAGGAACTCGGCTGCCGAAGAGCCGTCGACGGCCCTGTGGTAAGTGCGCAGGTACGCCTCATAGGCAGAGCAGGAGCGGAGTGTCGTCACCCAACCCATTTGGCCCCAGCTTTCTCCATAGCGTGCCGAAAGCAACCGCGCTGTCATGTCGGCGCGCTCCAAGTACCGGCCGAGCATGAGAAAGCGCCAGCCCTCGTCTCGGCTCATCGTTGACTCGGAGAGCCCGCCGAGGATCGCAGCTCGCTCCTTCACCCACCAGAAGAACGCGTGCGGCATCTGGCCTGTGGCGGCGTCGACCTCGCGCGGGAGGGCCTCATGAGTGGCGTTTAGGGACTCCCACATTTCGGAGGACACCGCTTCGCGAGCGCCTCTCGCGTTCTCCCAGGCCGACTCGAGGGAGCGCACTATAGAACCCGAGTATTCCAGGTCAAAAGCGAGTGCCCTCGTAACCACCATGGAGTCGCTCGCCTGACCTTGTGTTCCAGGGAAGCCCATTACTTGCAGGAGGACGCGTCCCGCAGCTTCCTCATCGACCCAGCGGTCCTCCAGCAAGAGGTGGAAATGTACATCGAGTATCCGGGCTGTGTCTTCGGCGCGCTCCACGTACCGTCCGAGCCAGTAAAGGGACTCGGCGATGCGGCTCAGCACGGCGGGTCCCCGGCGGTGCGGGCCCAATAGCGCTGTTGCCGCTGTTGCTGTTGCTGTTGCTGTTGCTGCTGTTGCTGCTGTTCTGAGATTGGGACTATCGGCCCAGCTTCTGGCGCGCGTCCCTCGGGCCGTGTGGGCCAGCGGCTCGGGTCTGCCGGAGCGTGAACGGGAAGAGGGGCGGCGGCGGAGGCGGCGAGGCGTTCCCTGCCGCCCGTCGGGGCGAGCGCCCAGGTGTCCTTGGAACCGCCCCCCTGACTGGAGTTTACGACGAGGCTGCCGCGGGGGAGAGCGACTCGCGTAAGCCCGCCCGGAGCAACCCAGACCTTGTCGCCGTCGTTGACCGCGAAAGGCCGGAGGTCGACATGGCGCGGCTCGAAGCCTTCGCCGGTGAAAGTCGGTGAGGTGGAGAGCGAGACGACTTCTTGGGCGATCCATCCCCGTGGGTTGGCGCGGATCTGCTTGTCGAGACGCGCTAATTGCTCATCGCTCGCTTGTGGGCCGATAACAAGGCCGTAGCCGCCTGAGCCGTCCACGGGCTTCAGCACGAGCTCACCGAGGTGGTCGAGGACATGAGCTCGGTGTTCGGGGTTTTCGAGGACAAATGTTGGGACATTGGGGAGGAGGGGCTCTTCGCCCAGGTAATAGCGCACCAGGTCGGGCACCTTTGGGTAAAGGGCCTTGTCGTCTGCAACGCCGTTGCCGACCGCGTTCGCGATCGTGACGTTGCCCGCCCGGGCGGCGTTTACAACGCCCGGGCAACCGAGCATAGACCCGGGTAGGAACTGCAGCGGGTCGAGGTACTGGTCGTCCACACGCCGGTATATGACGTCCACCCGTTCTTCGCCAGAAGTGGTGCGCATGTACACGATGCCGTTGCGGCAGACGAGGTCGCGCCCTTCGACAAGCGCCACGCCCATTTGGCGCGCAAGGAAAGAATGCTCGAAGTAAGCGGCGTTGTGGACCCCCGGCGTGAGCACCACGACGGTAGGGTCGCCGGCGGACTGACGCGGAGCGGCCGCTCGGAGGGCCGCGAGGAGATAGCCCGGGTAATCGGCGACCGCCCGCACGCGGTAGCTGTGGAAGAGCTCGGGGAAGACGTGGGTCATCGCGCGGCGGTTCTCTATGACGTAGGAGATCCCTGATGGTGTGCGCAAGTTGTCCTCGAGCACCCGGTAGCGACCTTCCCGGTCTCGCACCAGGTCGATGCCTGCAACGTGCACCCGCACGCCGTTCGGCGGGTTGAGGTTGGCCGCCTCACGGTGAAATTGAGAAGAGCTGAGCACGAGCCGGCGCGAGAGGGCCCGGTCTTCAAAGATCTTGCCTGGCCCATAAATATCGGCGAGGAACGCTTCGAGTGCTTTCACGCGTTGGGCGACGCCCGACTCGATGAGCTCCCACTCTCGGGCGGGGATGACTCGGGGCACGAGGTCCAATGGGAACGGCCTCTGCTCCCCGGAGAGCGAAAAGGTGATCCCTTGGTCCCTGAAGCTGCGGTCGCGGGCCACGCAGCGCGCTTCGAAGTCCTCGCTGGAAAGGGTCCCAAGAGCGTCGTAAAGAGACAAGTAGTGAGGACGGGGTGAAAGCCCACTGGGAGAGGGGCTCTCGAAGCTTTCGCTGTCGAACATCTCGTCCCAGGCAGGGGCCGCTACCGCTGCTCCTCGGTACGGCCCGAAAAGATCACCCACGGCAGACCTGGTTACCACTCGCGTGTTTCGGCAATGTTACAAAGGGCCCCCGGGCAATCTCGGGGCGTTAGGATCGTAACTTGGTGTGCCGGGAAGTCGGGTCGGCTAGCTAACACCTACGACTACTCAGGGCCCGAGGTTCACCAATGCCCAACCTGTCCTTTGCTGCCGCCTGGGCCATTTTCCCGCTCGCGGCCGTGTGCTCGCTGGTCGCCAGCACGGGCCTGGTCTCAAGGCTGGACCGCCTGGCCGGCTCTTTCGGGCTTCCCGAGGCATTGCTCGGGCTGGTTGTCGCGCTCGGAGCAGATTCGCCCGAGATCACCTCGGCCATCACGGCCTCTGCGGAGGGACATCGGACAGTCGGTACCGGGGTCGTAGTCGGGTCGAACGTGTTCAACATCGCGGCCCTGCTCGGCCTGAGCGCCCTCGTTGCCGGCAGCGTCAGGCTCCACCGCAGGGTCGTGCTTTTCGATGGCGTGGCCGCCGCCTGGGTGGCCTTGGCCACCCTGCTAGCCCTCTTGGCGAGGCTCGGCGCTGCTACCGGGCTCGTCTTGGTCCTCCTCGTCGTGGTGCCGTACGTCGTTATTTCCGCAGCGCCTAGGGGACGGTTCCTGGAGCGCTGCATCCCCAGGGGAACGCTTCGATGGCTGGCGGTGGCCGTGGCGGAGGAAGAAGCGGACCTCAAGGCAGTGCTCGGGTACCAGCACGGGCGACCCGTCCAAACAAAAGACGTGGTCGCGGCTCTGACGGGTCTCGGGGCTGTCGTGCTCGCGAGCGCCGTCATGGTGACTTCGGCGCAGTCCCTCGGGTCGCACTACGGCGTGCCACAACTTGTCCTCGGCGGGGTCGTGCTCGCTGCCGTCACGAGCTTGCCCAATGCCGTCGGGGCGGTCTACCTCGCTATACGCGGGCGGGGAGCAGCGGTGCTCTCCGAAGCGATGAACAGCAACATGCTCAACGTCGTTGCTGGTTTGTTCCTCCCAGGCATGTTCGTGGGGATCGGTGCCTCGGGCAAGGAAGGCACGCTCGTTGCGGGATGGTACTTGGGCATGACGGTGCTGGTGGTGCTGATGGCGTTCGGGAGCGGCGGGCTGCGGCGCGTCCAGGGAGCGACCATCGTTGTCGCTTACGCCGGCTTCGTAGCTGTCGCGATCGCAGTCGGCTAGCCGATCGTGCTCTTGGCGTGGGCGTGCGCCAAGGCGATGGGCCGGGCTCAGACGTTGGTCGTGTTGTCGCCGGCCAGGATCGCATATAGGCGCCGGCGGGCCTCCTCGAGGACCTTTACCGCTTCCTCGTACTGTCGAGGGCTTCCGGTGACACCGACTTGCCCGATAACCGGCATGAGGCTCGCGACCGAGTGCCGCAGAGCCCTCGCGCCGGCGGGGGCACCGGCCGCCATTTGCTCCCAAGGGGCCGGTTGCCGAGCCACCTCCGCGGCGGCCGCCCGTCCCTCGTCTGTGAGCGAGTAGCGCTTTTTGCCGGTAATCGCGTCGGTTCCAGACGTCACCAACCCCGAGTCCTCGAGGAACTGCAGCGTCGGGTAGATCGACCCCGGGCTGGGCCTCCACAGGCCGTCGGTACGTTCGCCGAGCTCGCCGATGATCTCGTAGCCGTGCATGGGGCGCTCGGCCAAGAGCGCGAGGATCGCGCTGCGGACGTCACCTCGTCTTGCTCTTCCCCACGGGCGACCACCGCGTATTGCCCATCCTCTCGCGCCGAACCAAGGGCCGCCGAACCCCACCGGGCCGCCGAACCCCACCGGGCCGCGGCCTTCCTGACCATGAGCATGACCAGGACCGGGGCCCTCGGTGTCGCCGGGATCCTGTCCCTGCTGGGCCCAAGGAGGACCGGACCACATCCGTTGCCCCCGGTCGCCTCGCCTACCTCCGCGGCGCCGTGGCGGGCCTCCCGGCCCTTCCTCGTAACCACCCTCGCCGTAACCACCCTCGCCGTAACCACCCTCGTAACCGCCGTGCATGTGCATCTCCATCGCTCCTTGTGCGCTCTTGCCGTTCCGTTCCTGTGGCCACTGTCCGTGGTCCACGTGCTCACTATATCGCGATATATCGTTAAGTGGCGGTCTTCTGGTTGGGAGCGGGAGAAAGTCAGCACGGTGGGACAAGAGAAGGTCGGTCGGCGGGCGGAAGTCCCGGTAGCCACTATGTGGCGCCTGGGGCAGAGTTATGTCCGTTCGGCCCTAGCGGGCGCGGCGGGAGCGAGTGTCTGATGGGGACATAGACCTCGCAAGGAGGAGCACAAATATGAGGGACCGCTCTGTCGTGCTGGCAGTCGTCCTGACGGTCCTTTTTGGCCCGCTCGGGCTGTTTTATGCCACTATCTGGGGTGCGTTGGCGCTTATCGCGCTGGCCGCCATTGGGGTTGTGCCGACCGTGGGTTTCGTCCTGATCTTCGTCTGGCCGGCATCGGTTGTTTGGGCGGCAATTGCCGCCTCACGTAGGCATAAGGAGTTTGTCGGTCTGGGGGCGCTCGAGGGCATCCAGGCGCACGCCTAGGCGCCTGGGTGGGGATGCCTCTGTCATCAAGCTGAAGCTCTCTCAGGCGGTCCCGGCAAGGGGCTCCGAGATCGAGCGCTCGAGCTCGACCAAGTCTCTCGGCGGGGGTACACCGGCCACGGCCAGCGCAAGGCGCGCCCGGTCGAGCACCGAGAGAGCTTCGGCGCGTTGGCCTCGGCCTACGAGGGCCGTAACGACACGGCGGTAACCGAGGGAGTCCTGCGGCGCGAGTGAAACGGCCCGTTCGACCATTGCTCGCGTGCCGTCCAGATCTCCTCGTTGAGCCGCCTCGGTGCTGCATATTTCGAACATCTCGAGCATCGCCCGCCGGGCACGCTCTCGAGGAAGCTCAGCCCAGTCCTCGTAAATGTCGTCCGGTAATAGCTCGCCCTCGTAGCGCGTGAGGACCGCCCTGGCCACCGAGGCTGCCTCCCTCAAGTCGGTCCTTGCCAGCCGCTCGGCCTGGCCCGCTTGCGCCAGGAGCTCCCGGTAGTCCAAGGCCACGGCACTGTCGAGGGTGAGGAGGTCCCCCTTGCGCACTACAGCCCCGCCAGCGCTGGAACGAAGCCTGTTGAGCACGGTACGCAGGCGGTTGCGACCAGCGGCGGGGCTCACCTCTGGCCAAAGCCTCTCGATCGCTTGTTCGGCATGAAGCCCTTCCCCGCTCACGGCGACCATGCGCAGCAGGCGCCCTTCGCGGCCGGTACCGAAGTGGGCTACGCGACCGGCCACGGTGAGCTCGAAGCGGCCGAGGATCGTGAGCGAGGCCGGCAAGGCTGAGGTCTTCAAACGCAGTGCGGCCGGCTCCCCGGTAGACACGGCCAAGTCGATGAGTTGTCCGGCGATAGCGCGCTCGCGGATCATGGGCAACTGAGGTTGGCCGAGCCGCGCCGCTTCATCAAGGGCGATGGCTGCCAGTTCCCCAGCGCTCGCACGGTCCCCGCGGCGAAGGGCGGCATAAGCGCGTAATAAGGTAACTCGCCAGTACTCCCGGGGGTCGATGCGCTGTTGGGCCGCGGCCAGCAACAAACCTTCCGCTTTTATAGGGTCCCCGTGGCGTGCCTCCATGGCCGCCTCAGCCAACGCGACGGAGTGGCCGGCATCCTTGGGCTCAGCCTGCACACGCTCGAGGTACTCACGCGCAGGGCCGGTGAGGCCGACGCGGTCGCAGAGGTCCGCCGCGTCCGCAAGGAAATCGCCCGACGCTGCCACCCACCAGGTCCCCTTGTGCAGTTCTGCCTCACGCAGGTGGCGCAGGGTGGCGGCAGCGTCACCGCGGTAGGAGCTCAGGAGCGCGAGCCGCCAATTGCCATACGCGCGGAACAAGTCGCTGTCAAGCCTTTCGGCCGCCCGCAGCACCTCCTCGGCGCTCGTCCTGCACAGCTCGTCTTGGCCAAGCTCCGAGGCGACGAGGGCGCTAAAGCTGAGCACGTACGCCCAGCGCCTCGGCCGGTCCGCTACGAGCGTCAGGGCTCCTTCAAGCCGTTTCATGGCCGCGATCGCGTGCCCCCGGGCGAACTCAATCGAGATCGCCCAGTAAGGCGCTATCGCCGAGGCCGCCGAAACCATCCCGAGCCCCTTGAAAAGGTCGGTGGCCCTGGCAAAGCAGACCTCCGCTTCGTCAAGAGCAGCCTCGTCCCTCCGCCCGGTGGGAGCCAGCTTCCAGCAAAGAGCTTGCCCGAGGATGTAGTAAGCGCGTGCACGGGTGAGGCGCTCTTGCGGGCCCGCTGCCTCGAGGACTTTGCGGGCAGCCCTCTCTGCCTCCCCAGGCTGGAGCCGTTGTATGAGCTGGGACGCCTCCCAAACCTCGGCCGCGCGACCGAGCAACGAATTGCCTGTCCTCAGGGCTATCTCTTGTGCGCGCCGGACAAGTGCGGCGCACTCGTCGAACTGGGTCACGAGAAAGAGCAAGCGCGCAACCACGATCAGCACGTCGGGGTGCGCCTCGATCGCCCCTGGTGGGAACTGCTCGAAAAATACGCGAAGTTCGGGGGCATCGACATCCTCGATCAGTTCGGGCGGCGTCGCTGCCATTAATGCTGCTGCTTCGTTGGGATCCCCCGCGGCGAGCAGCAGTTGGATCGCCCAGCCGACTTCGCCCCTGCGCTGGTACTCCCGCGCCGCTTCTCGGAGGCTCTCAGGCTTTGGTGGTGCAAGGGTCGAGAGGTAGTCACGCACTGGCCCCGGGATCTCCCACCAGCCACCGCGAGCCGGCGTGAACGGGATCCCTGCTTGGAGAGCAGCGGCGAAGAAGCCGCGACGCGCTGTCACCCTGTCGACTAGTTCCGCGTCGACTAGTGGCAGCCCCGCCACCTGGGCGAGGAGGGTGCGACCGCTCCGGCCGAGCGAGCTGGTGGCCTCCTCGAGCAACGCCGACAGGGCGCCACCGGGGTAACCGGGCCCAGCCGAGGTCTCTGCAAGAGAGGCCAAGGCCTCCCCGGTGCGGGCCGAACGGGCTACTGCCAGGACCGTAGCCGCCGTCCAACCTCCAGTTGCTTTCCCAAGCGCCTGGGCGGCCTCGGCGTTGACCTCGAGCCCGAAGCCCGAGCGGCACAGCCGAAGTGTCTCCTCGCTGCTCATGGCCAGCTCTTCGGCGCCTAAGTTGAGGTACTCGGCCCGGCGCAGGCGCCCGGCACCCCGAGGCAATTGCCGCGCGAGCACGACGAGCCGTTGGCCCTCAGCGAGCCGAGTGGAAAACTGCTCCAGCAATGGCGCTGCGTCAGGGAGGGCATTGTGCGCGTCGTCGACGACGAAGGCGCACCTTTCCCCTTTGAGCGCGCAGATGACAGCGTCAAGCGCGCCGACGACGTCGTCCACCGCGTCCGCTCTGGGCAACGCTTCGCTGTAACCGGCGCTCAGGACGGCCGAGCGCAGGCGGGAAATGAAAAGCTGCGCGGTGGTCGGCCCGAAGCCGAGGTCCACCTCGATGCCGATGGCTCGCCACGCATCCACAAGTTCCACGGCAAAAACGCTCTTGCCATAACCACCTGCCGCCTCGACGACCACGACGTCGCGTTGCAAGCACGGCCCGATGAGGCGTGGCCGGGGGACGTGGTATGGCGGGAGGCGGCGCACTGCGAGGCTGCTCGGTGAGGCTTACAGGTTGTCCCCTTGTTACTTAGCAGCTTGGCGCCACCTGGTGGCTCAGGGGGTGCTGGGACGGGTCAGGCTGGCGCCCTCAGCAGGGACGTAGCTCAGCCACCCCTGCCCGGTACCATGAAAGTTGAAGCAATGTTCGGGCCGGGCGAGCCGGGCGAGGTCGTTGAGGCGCGGGCTTGCTTTCCCCAGGGCCGTCGCAGGGAACAAGTCGGGCCTCCTGCTTGTTCAGACTGAAGGCGGCAAAGGTTGCTACGTCGATTGGAGATCTGATGCCCGAACTAACTCAGACGCTTCCCGTGCTCACCCTTACGTCGGGGGTCGTGCTGCCGGGCATGGCTTTTACCATGGCGCTGGAAACTGAAGAGGCACGAGTCGCGGCCGAAGCTGCCGGGCAGGTCGGTGGCCGGCTCGTGGTAGTACCTCGCCTCGAAGGACGTTATGCGTCCGTTGGAGTTATTGCCGAAATCCTCGAGCGCGGGCAACTTCCTGGTGGCCAGGAAGCCATTGTCATAAGGGGCCTGCAGCGGGCGGGCCTGGGTACTGCTGTGCCCGGTACCGGTCAGGCGCTCTGGGTCCAAGTCGAGCCGGTTGCCGAGCCGCCGGCCTCGCCCGATGTGGTCGAACTTTCCCGCGAGTACCGTGCCGTGCTGGAAAACATCCTCCTTTCTCGGGGTGCCCGGCAGTTCGCCGAGCGCTTGCGGGAAGTTACCGAACCGTCTCAAGTGGCGGACCTTGCGGGTTACTCGCCCGAGCTTTCGCTCGCGCAAAAGGTACAGGTGCTGGAAACCGTGGACGTCGCTTCGAGGTTGCGCCTCGTGCTCGATTGGGCGCGAGAGGCTCTCGCAGATCTCGCTCTCCGCCAGCGCGTAAAGGACAGCGTCGAAGAGGGTATGGAAAAGACCCAGCGCGAGTTCCTCTTGCGCCGCCAGCTCGACGCCATCCGCAAAGAGCTGGGGGAGTTAGAGGGCACCGCTGACGACGGCACTCCCGAGCACTACCGCAAGTTGGCCGCCGGGCGCGAGCTCCCCGAAGCTGTGCGGAGCGCGGTCGAGCGCGAGATAACGAAATTGGAGCGCACGAGCGAGCAAAATCCCGAACAAGGCTGGGTGCGGACCTGGCTCGACACGGTGCTCGAGCTCCCTTGGGGCGTGACCTCGCAGGATAAATTGGGTGTCGTCGAGGCTGCGCGCATATTGGACGAGGACCACGACGGGCTCGAAGATGTGAAAGAGCGAGTACTCGAGCACTTGGCTGTGCGAGCGCTTCAGGCCGAGCGCGGGCTCGTCCCGCTCGGTGGCCGCGGCTCGGGCGCGATCATCGCCCTCGTGGGCCCGCCCGGTGTGGGCAAAACCTCGCTTGGTGAGTCAGTTGCGCGTGCTTTGGGCCGCAGGTTTGTCAGGGTTTCGCTGGGTGGTGTCCACGACGAAGCCGAGATCCGCGGCCATAGGCGTACTTATGTTGGCGCTCAGCCGGGGCGCCTCGTGCGAGCCTTGCGCGAGGCAGGCACTATGAACCCGGTGATCGTGTTGGACGAAGTGGACAAGCTGGGAGCCGATTACCGGGGCGACCCGTCCTCGGCGCTGCTCGAAGTGCTCGACCCGGCACAAAACCACACATTTCGTGACCACTACTTGGAAGTCGAGCTCGACCTGTCCAAGGTGCTGTTCATCGCGACGGCAAATGTGAGCGAGACGATCCCTGGCCCATTGCTGGACCGGATGGAAGTCATCCGCATCGATGGCTACACCGAAGAGCAAAAGCTCGCGATAGCACGCAACCACTTGCTCCCGAGGCAGCTCGAGCGGGCCGCCCTCCGCCCCGACGAAGTCGATCTCACAGACGACGCTTTGCGGGCAGTTTCGGCCGACTACACGCGGGAGGCTGGTGTCCGTAACCTTGAGCGCGAGCTCGGCAGGCTGCTCCGCAAAGTGGCCACAAAGCTGGCGGCAGGTTCGCTGGCCTCGCCAGTGGTCGTCGGCACAGCCGACATACGTAAATGGCTTGGTAGGCCTCGCTTCTTTTTTGAGGCGGCCGACCGCACGAGCGTGCCGGGCGTGGCAACTGGTTTGGCAGTCACGGGAACGGGGGGCGACGTCCTGTTCGTGGAGGCCACGACGATGGACGGGCCCGAGGGGCTCACCTTGACCGGCCAGCTCGGCGACGTAATGAAAGAGTCGGCCGAGATCGCACTTTCGTACGTGCGCTCGCACGGGAGCGAGCTCGGCATCGACCCGCGAGCCTTCGCTGGCAAGCGGTTCCACCTCCACGTGCCCGCGGGTGCCGTGCCCAAGGACGGGCCATCTGCGGGGGTCACCATGGTGACTGCGATCACGAGCCTCCTGCTCGGCAAGCCTGCTCGCCCGATAGTCGGCATGACCGGCGAGGTCACGCTTCAAGGCCGTGTGCTGCCCATAGGTGGCGTCAAGCAAAAAGTACTTGCAGCCCACCGGGCCGGGCTCCGGGAGGTCGTCCTCCCCGAACGTAATGGCCCGGACCTGGAAGACGTCCCCGAGGAGGTGCGGTCTCAGGTCAACTTTGTGCTTGCCGCCACCGTCGAGGACGTCTTGGCCGCAGCGCTCGCGGCCGGGGAAGAGCCGTCGACGGCCTCGACTAGTGGGGAAGACGACCAAGCGAGCCTGCCGCTCGCATCGTGAGCGGCCAGCTTGCCATGAAGCAGGGAGCGGGCGCTAAACGACAGGGATCCCGAGGCCCTTTGCTCCTCGCGCCGACTGGACGGTTCCTTCGGTGAGCCGGTTGGCCCACTCCAACGCGATGCTTGCCCGCCGCACCCGCTCCCGGACCATCGCCAAGACGTCATTGCGCAGGTGGCCGCCGCTCGGGTAGAGGCCGCGCGAGTTGCGGAGCCCAAACTTGGCGTACATGGGAGCCGCCACGGTCGCGAGGTCGCCGAGCTCGTGGCCGCGGACCACGCCGCCGAGGCTGTCAGGGGACTCTACGTACAAGTCGATGGGCAGCTCGGAGACCGACCGCAGTTCGCCGAGCTGGGCGAGAGTCATGTCCGAGGGGACATTTACCGTGGAGGCGCCAAGGCGCTCGAGCTGGGCGAAGCTCACAGGGTTGGCGGGCGCCATGTAGACGGATACTTTCCAGACCACCTCTGCTGGGAGCTCGCCCCTTCGCTGGGCGTCAACAAGTGTCTCCAAGAGACCGGGGTCGGCGACCAAGAAGCTCCGGATCCCCTGCTCGACGCCTCTTGCGACATCTTCGAAGGCGTAGCGCAACTGGCGCGCGCCGCGTACCGAGCCGGCCAGCGCAGCCCCATCGGGCGCCCGCGAGGAAGCGCCCACGTCCCATTCCTCGCGCGGCCCGACGAACAGCGACACCTCAATGCCCTGGTCGGCGCCAATCCGAGCCATCTCCCGCAACTCGGCCTCTGCGAGCAGCATCACTCCGCTGCCCTGGGAGACGCGGTTGACGGTGGTGCCGTAGCGCTCGGCTTCCTCCACCACCGCGCTGAGCGCTTCTGGTCCTTCGACGCTGGGGATCTCGACCCGAAAATGAGCTCCGTCGGGGAAGCGGTGCGGGCTGGGCGAACAGGGCGCCTCTTCTTCTATCCCAAGCCGGCGCACCACCTCCGCGCCTGAAGGCCGTTTGCGGTCCATGGCACCTCCTTGCGGGCTCATCCTCAGACCGGGCTCATCCTCAGGCCGGGCTCATCCTCAGACTATTGCGCACCCGGGGCCTTTGCCCACGTCCAGGAGCCAAGAGCGCAGGGGCATAGCTAGGATCGCCGGGCGTGGCCAAGAAGGAACACCCCGCAGAGCGCGTCCTTGAGCTGCACGCCGAACTAGCCGAGGGCCCGGTCTGGGACGAACGCTCCCACAAGCTCTTTTTTGTCGACATACTCGGCGAGGCAGTGCATTGTTTTGACCCGCTAAGCAAAGAGCACGTTAGCTTTGACGTCGGCCGGCCCGTCGGTTGCGTCGTGCTCCGCGAGGACGGCGGTCTTGCCCTCGCGGCAGGCGACGGTTTTTTCCTCGTTAATGTTGACGGCTCCGGCTTACGTCGTTTCGGCAACCTCTCGGCTAATAGCGATGTGGTGCGCTTCAACGACGGGAAAGTATGCCCCTCTGGGCGCTTCCTTGCTGGCACCATGGACTGGGAAAAGAGACAGCCAATCGGCGCGCTCTACATGCTGCAAGGGGATGGGCGCGTGAGCGAGCTCGTGGAAAAAGTAACGATTTCCAATGGGTTAGCGTGGGACAGCGCTGGCACGACGCTCTACTACATCGATTCTCCGCGACATCAAATTGATGCTTTCGACTTCGACCCGGAGACGGGCGCTGTCTCGCGCCGCCGTACCATCGCCGAGTTCCCTGATGTTTCCCCAGACGGCATGGCCATCGACTCTGAAGGGCTCCTGTGGGTTGCGTGTTGGGGAGGCTCGCGTGTGGAGCGGGTCGACCCCAGCTTCGGCCGTACGGGCGAAGGGGTAAGGTTGCCCACTTCAAACGTATCGAGCGTCGCCTTTGGGGGGCCGGGTATGGACGACATGTACATTACGACTGCTAGGGAAGAAATGAGCGCGGCACAGCGGGCAGCCGAACCGGAGGCGGGCAACATCTTTGTAGCGCGGCCAGGTGTGTGCGGCCCGCCGTCGTACAGGTTCAAGTTGGAGTGAGCGAGGCGGGGGAGGCCAGGAAAGAAGTGACTGCGAGCAGCCGGGGCACGACGACAGCGGGACGCCGGAGCCAAGGGTGGTTCGGCGCCAAGGGCCGCCCCGGGATGATCTACCGGTCCTGGATGAGGAACCAGGGTTTTGGGCCAGGAGTTTTCGACGGCCGCCCGGTAATTGGCATTGCCACGACCTGGTCGGAGCTGGCACCATGCAACGCGCACCTACACCGTGTTGCCGAGGCCGTAAAGCGAGGCGTCTGGCAGGCGGGGGGTTTCCCGCTCGAGTTCCCGACCTTGGCGACAGGTGAGACCCTCATGCGCCCGACAGCGATGCTCTACCGCAACCTTTTGGCCATGGAGGCCGAGGAGCTCATCCGCTCCAACCCTCTTGACGGGGTCGTCCTTTTGTCCGGCTGCGACAAGACCACGCCTGGTTTGCTGATGGCGGCAGCGAGCGTCGGCCTCCCGGCGATCATGGTCACCGGCGGCCCTATGCTCAATGGGAAGTACCAAGGTTCAGATATTGGCTCGGGCACCCACGTTTGGAAATTTGAAGCTGAGCTCAAAGCCGGGCGGATGACGCAGGAGCAGCTTTATGTTGCCGAGGGCTGCATGTCGCGCTCTGACGGGCACTGTATGACGATGGGCACTGCGTCCACGATGGCTTGCATGGCAGAGGCCCTCGGTATGCAACTTCCCGGGTCAGCGACTTGGCCCGCGGCGGACGCGCGCCGCTACGAGGTCGCCCAAGAAGCCGGGTCCCGGGTGGTCGCCATGGTCGAAGACGACCTGCGGCCGCAGCAGGTAATGGAGCGCCCCGCTTTCGAAAACGCCATCCGCGCCAACGCGGCCATAGGCGGCTCGACCAACGCCATAATCCATTTGACGGCGCTCGCAGGACGTTTGGGCGTAGCCATCGGGCTCGAGGATTTCGACCAGCTGGCACGGCCCGTGCCCACGCTCGTTGACCTCATGCCGTCCGGCCGCTACCTGATGGAGGACTTCTGTTATGCGGGCGGCCTCCCCGTAGTACTCAGGGAACTGGACGGAGCGGGCCTGCTGAACGGCGACCAGCTGACCGTCACCGGCAAGAGCGTCCGCGACAACGTCAAGGACGCAACGTGTTGGGACCGCGAGGTGATCCGCTCGGTCAACGAACCGTTCCTCCCGGCCGGGAGCGGTACGGCGGTCCTTCGTGGGAACCTTTGCCCCGGCGGAGCTGTCATCAAGCAGTCGGCGGCGTCGCCAGAGCTTATGAAGCACCGCGGCCGCGCTGTGGTTTTTGACAGCCCCGACGAGTACCACGCCGTGAGCGACAGCGACGACATGGACATCGAGGCGAGCGACATCATCGTTATCCGCTATTCGGGGCCTAAGGGCTACCCGGGCATGCCAGAGGTGTCCAATGTCGCCTTGCCTGCCAAGCTTTTGAAGCAAGGCGTCACCGACATGGTGCGCATTTGCGACGGCAGGATGAGCGGGACGGGCTTCGGCACCGTTGTCTTGCACATTTGCCCAGAGTCCGCCATCGGCGGGCCTCTTGCACTCGTACAAACGGGCGACACTATCGAGCTCGACGTGGCGGCGAGGGCGCTCCACCTCGAGGTGAGCGACGAAGAGCTCGAACGGCGCCGTGCTGATTGGTCCCCGCCAGCGACCAAGGTCGGGTCTGGTTACACGTGGCTGTACGTCCAGCATGTCCTGCAAGCCAATGAGGGCGCCGATTTCGATTTCCTCATCGGTTCGCGAGGTGACGGGGTACCACGGGACTCGCACTAGGGCGGCCCAAACTCCAGCCCCGAGCTCGCCGTCGCTCCCAGGTGGCTAGCTGGCGCTAGGGTCGCGTCCCAATGCTGTCGTGCGCAATTACCCACTCTGTGCAACGCGACTTCGGGTGACTGGGCACGAGGTGTGGGTGCGACCCAACTCCGAGGAACATCGCCACCACGGCGGCCGCCAGCGGTAAGGCCGCCGCCGCCCACTGCGCAGTAGCAGACCACCCAAAAGGTGCTCTCCGCCCGAGGACCAGCTGACGGAGGGCTGACAACGGGCTGTTGGAGCGTGCCCTTAGGAGCGGTGCCAGCGAACGTGACAGTTCTGGGGGTGCCGGCCTCGCAGGTCGCAAGCGCGCACGGCGACAGACGGCTATGGCTCTCGCCTGGAACTGTTGGCATCGGGCGCACCCCGCAAGGTGGGCGGCAAGGTCGCTTTCGGCAATGCCGGAGGCCTCCCCGTCGAGGCGAGCGGAGATGGACTCCTCGGCCTCTTGGCAGGTAGCCCTAGGAGCCGAGGCCCCTTTACCCTGAGAGTGACGACCCTGGAACTTCATGAGGAAGACCCGAACTGGATAGGCACTCGCATTACCTGAAGCTTGGACCAGCGCGAAGAACCACGAGAAAGGGACCAGATGTCGAGGTTTGTGTTCTTGCCTACGAAGGCGTTCGCCGTCCCGTCCCTCACAAAAGCGACAGTCTCGGTGCCCGAAGGGGGAGCCACCAAGTACTGCCACTTACTGCCCGGCCCGGCGGCAACAGTCGCCAAGAGCTCGGTCCCCGATGCTTCCTGGACCAGGACGAAGACAGCCCCGCTACCAGCTGGCCCAGACGACGCCACAGCCTGGCGTCTCCCAAGAGCCAGTGGCGAGGAACTCGACCACCCCTGTCGGCCATTGGGAGACAGGGTGAGCAAGTACGTGCTGCGGTGCAGCACAACTGCCACCAAAGCCACGGCCGTCGCCCGTAGTTGGATCATGGCCAGTACCTCTGCCTGCCCACCTCGCAGCTGCGCCGGCAAAACCGCCGGGACGAGCCCCCATTCCCCACCCCGCAGGCCATATAGGCCGATCACACCTGGTTTGGCACAGCTGGCGCCGGCGAGGGGCTCGTTGCCGGCAAAGCCCACCGAGGTCAGTTCTCCGATGCCACAGATCTCGCCCGGTCGCGTGCCGGCGAGCGGTGCTTCGGACAGCAACGCGTGCCAGCCGGAGAGGTTGCCGGCGTCTGCGAGCACCTGAGAACCACCATGGGGGGCTGCCACCAGTGCCAGGGCGTCGGCAGGGGTGCCCGCAAGGGCGCTCTGGCGGGCCGCAAGAGCCTGAGCAATGAGCCCGTCCGACCACGAACTGGGACCTCCAAAAGTGGCGATGAGAGGTGTGAAGTGCAAGTCGAGCGAAGGCCGTACTCCGACGACGAGAGAGCCGGGCCCAGACGCCAGGACCAACCCGCCGTTGGTCGCCGTCGCTGTCGCCTCGACCTGGTTCGACCAGGTCTGGCTCCCTGCGGGCCTGTAGAGCAGTTGCCAGAAGGTGTTGGCCAGCTGGCTCAGGTCGCCCATGGGGATCGTGGCCCAGGTGGCGCCGTCGGTTTCTACAGAAGTTGCCATAGGTGTGGGAAGCGAGGGCGCAGCCTGAGCAGGCGAGGGCACCGACACCTCAGCAGTGGTGGAGCAGCCTGTTGCGGCGCAAACCACCGAAATTGCAAGTGCAACTGCGAGATGGTGGCTCCGGCGCTTGAGATTTCTACGTTTCACCGGTGCAGGACGCTCTCGATTGTGTTCGTCAACATGGCCGAAAATGAGGACTCTGTTGCCGAAGACGCCGGGCCGGGGTCCGAATCGAGGAGGTCACGTTCATGGCCAGAGCTGTCGATGACCCAGACGTACTCACTGTGGCCGATCATGGCTCCGGCGGGTAAATAGACGACTTCTTCGCCGTACGCCCTCCAGACCGCTTCCAACTGCGCAAGGCTCCCGGTCAGGTAGTCCCAGTTGTGCATGACCCCCAAGCCTTCTTGGTTATCGAACGCAGCCAGGTACTCGGGGGCGACATAGCGCGGGTTGGCATTTATCGCCACGATCTGAGCCTTGCGCGCGTAAGACCCGAGGTACTGGTCGGTCAAGCGCAGTTCACTGGCAATCACCGGGCAATCAGTCGTACAGGTGTCGTCGAGGAAGGTGAGAGCGATCACTTTGCCCCGGAAATCGGCGAGGGTCACTCGTTCGCCGTGTTCATTAACCAAGCTGAAGTTCGGAGCCAGGTGGTCTACCGGCTGAGGCGCCCCATCGACCGCTTGTGCGAGCACAGTGCCCGCCCGCGGCGCGGCCGTGGCTATGGCCATGGGGACGGCGCCAAGTAGCACGACACCGATAGCGCCGAGCGCTGCGACCGAACGAAACGCGTAAGCCGGCTCTGCGGCAAAGCGCCCCCACCACCGCTTGGTGTTGCCCGTCACGCTGAGGCGTACGACGCTCTCAGCTTGCTCGGTCATTGGTGCCGGGCGGGTGAGCGCCAGATAGCCGGCGGCGATCACGAGGAGGACGGGGACCATGCTGTTTGGGTCGGTACCGAGCCCGCCGAGGAACCCGAGATCCTGGACAAGGACCCAATCAGCAAGACATATGAGCGCCCCGGCGACGACCCCGGCGCGCACGAGCGATGGGCGAGCGCTTGCCAGCGCGGCGCCGATGGCCCCAAGTGCCACGACAACAAAAAGGTTCACCGCCCAACCGTGTGCCGCGTCGAAGCTGCCAAAAGCGTTGAGCCACCCCGAGAGCAGGTCCGGCTGCGGCGTCTGGGCCATCTGTTTCACCATGCTTGTGAGCTGACCACCCCGCCCCTGCCAGAAGCCGCGCCCTGGCCAGGCTTGGAGCAAGGCCATGCCGACAAAAAACACCCCCATCACGCGGAGGACAGCTTTGCCGAGGAGAGGCGCTCGCCACGCCGACTCGGGCAGTGCGACAAGGGCTCCCGCACCACAATAGAAAAGCACGGCCCCCGGCGCACCGAAAAGCCAGGTGAGCCCGGGCGCAAAGATGCCCCCGAAGGCCTCTCCGAAGATCCACACGAGGATGCCCCAGCCGGCACTAGCCAACCCAGCCAGGCGCGACCAGTCACCTCTCGGCGCCGCCAGGAGCCACACACCGAGCCCGACCTGGATCCACACGGCGGCAGCAGCAGCGCTGACGGGGTGATAGTCCCATATCGCGGCCCCGTTGTTCACCAGTTGCACCACCCACCCCGGTGAGCCGGCGTCCGCCGGCTGGGTCACCTGGGAAGTGAGCCCGAGCGGCATTGCCGCTTGTGCTTGGAGGATACCGTCCAGGGCCCAGATGAGCCCGAAGCTCACTCTCAGGAGCCGCCGCGCTGGGGCTTCGCCAGGGCGGGAACCAAGCGCCTGCGCCGGAGCGGCCCCGGCTGCCACAGCGCGCCGGAACTGGGCGGCACGCTGGATGTTCCACGCCACCGCCACGAGAGCGGCGATAAGGAAGACGACCAAGCCTTGCTGCAGCAAGGCTGCGTGGAACGCCGAGGTGATGGCGGGGTTGCTTGTGCTGAGGCCGGAGCCCATGCCGGACATACACCTAGGTAGGCGAACGGGGCGCCCGGTTGGTTCCCGGGAGTTTTGCTCTCCTAACTGGAGCCTTGTGGGTCAGCCAACCTAGGTTTTAGGTGCAGTGGACGCGATGACCTGGTTGGCGCTCCGGGCGCGGGGCGGCGACTCGGGTGCTCTCGCGGGCTTCGTGGAGGCGGGCTACGACGGGGTCTGGCGGCTATGCGCGAGCCTGGTGGGGGAGAGCGGTGCTGACGACCTGGCGCAGGAAACCTTTGCCCGAGCAGTAAAAGCGCTCCCCAAGTTCCGCGGGGAGTCGTCGGCGCGGACATGGCTGCTCACGATCGCTCGCCACGCCTGTGTCGATGAGCTCCGCGCCCGCACGCGCCGGCGCCGACGCGACGCCGCTATGGGCGGGGGGGAGGAAGGCCAAGTCGCCGACGCGAGCGCCCAGGTTACGACGGCGGACTTGCTCAGCCAATTAGAGCCCGAGCGGCGCACCGCCTTTGTGCTCACCCAGGTGATCGGCCTCTCCTATGCGGAAGCGGCCCGAGTTAGCGAATGCCCGACCGGCACGATCCGCTCGCGTGTGGCACGCGCTCGCGCCGACCTCGTGGCGCTCGTGGAACGGGCAGGCAAAGCGGCCGGCTGATGCCGCTCCGGTAGGGCCGAATGGCCCCCTGTGGGGGGCCGACGGGCCGCTCACCGGAAGGTCCCCCAGGTGGTATGACCGTTGCATGGAGTCCGAGCCGCTCGGGCGCGTGCACAACAAACCCGGCCCGGTCGTCATCATTGCCGGGATTGACGGGTCGACGACCGCTTGGCGCGCCTTCTCGGTGGCTGTTGGGGTGGCGGGGCGCTTCGACACCTTCGTGCGGGCGTGTTACGTGTCGCATATACCAGCCACGGCCGAGATGGGTGTTTTTGGTGTCGCGGTACCGCCGGTTTTCGATGACGGCCAAGACCTAAAGGAGCAAGTCACCAAGGAGCTGGTGGAGGCGGGAGTGGCAGGAGATTTTGTCTGCCGGCGGGGGGATGTTGCCCACGAGCTGGAGCAGGTGGCCGAAGCGAGCCACGCTGACCTGATAGTCGTCGGCCGGTCGCGCCACCCGGCGCTTCATTTGGGAGGTGTGCCCCGCAAATTATTGGCGATGGGGCGGAGGCCGATTATCGTAGTTCCTTGAAACAGGTTGCACCCGGCGGCCCTTTGGTTGTAGGCGCCTCAGACGGCCGGCAGGATGTCAGAGTTTGGGTGAAGGCTCCTCGTCTGAGAAATAACCCCACTCCGTGGCAAAACTGTCCGGTTCACCGGTCATGACGAGCTTGTCGCCGCTAGGGCCTCCCGGTCGCTCCTCGGTCTCGTCCCGGTCGAACGCGACGATTAACGGCCGCCCGCGCTCTACAACGTCTTCGGCAGTGCCCACAGTTGCCTCCTCTCGGGCGGGCGAAGATCCTCGCGACCCAAGTCTGCCTGCGGGAATTTAGGTACGGTTAGGGCCAAAAGGCCTGATCCGGCAAGGCAGCGCCTTACTGGAAGGCTCAATGTGCACCGGCTTCTGCTTGAGCTGAGAAGTTCCCGAAAAGGCCGCAGGCGCTCTTCGCGCTTCGCTCTACTGCCTGAGAGCGGCCCAAGCTTGCTCCGGGCCGTCGCCGGCGAGCCAGTCCTCGAAGCTCGGCCCGATTATCCGTGCACCAGGGCCAGGCAGGAGAGCGCCCCCTTGGACAGCCGGCCCGGCGTCGCCGCGGAGGCTGAAGGGCAGGACCATTACCCTCGTTCCCAGGCGGTGCAGCAATGCCTGCGCCATGTCGGGCAGGTAGGCGCGCTCGGGGCCGGCGAGCTCAGTCACGGCGGGTGCTTCGCTCGCAGTGGCGACCTCTGCAAGCAGCTGGCCCACGGACTTTGCCGACACAGGCTGCACGGCCATGCGGGGAGCTAGCGCAACGAGGCCCTTGCGGAAGCGCTTCGCGACTTGGGCTGCCAGCTCGTGGAACTGCGTAGCCCGCACGATGCTGACGGGCAGGGGGCCGTCCAGGGCGGCGGCTTCTTGCGCGACTTTCGCCTGGTAATAGCCGTAAGGAACCTTGTCCGCACCCACGATCGACAGGAGGACCAACCGGCGCGCCCCCTGTGCGCTGGCTGAGGATTGCAGGCTGCGTGCTGCCCCGGTGAAGAACGCGCTTGCCGGGAGCAGTTTCCTTGCCGAGGTGTTGAGCGTGTCGATGACAACCTCGGCTCCTTGGAGGGCTGAGGGCAACCCCGCACCTGAACTGAAGTCGACCCCACCTGCGCGGCTGAGGGGAACGGCATCGTGCCCGGCTGATCGCAAGGCGTCAATTGTGTGGCGGCCGGCGGCCCCAGTGCCACCGGCAACGGCGATGCGCACCGACCGGTCCTTTCGTTGCTTCAGTCAACATTCTTCCGGGATAGCTCAAAGGGCTTGTTTAGCGCGGGGGGAAGCCCTCATGTTCAAGGCGGCTGGGCCGGGCCCCGAATCATCCATTACACCTGTTCGTGCTCGGTTGCGAGGGGTGGAGCAAGCAAAGGCAATTTTGCCGAACCGATAGACAGGGGGTTGGGGCCCGTGACCGTTACCCTTACCGAGGACCGCCGCAAAAGTGCCGCCGCTCCACCTCCCGGAGCTGCAACGCAAACAGGCGCCGCGCCCGTTGTTGAGGGCGGGTTCGAGAGACCGGAGGCCGTGCTCACGTTCTTTCGGGAACTTTTGGAGTTCCTCCGGGAGTTCTCCGAAGCCCGGCCGCGCTCGCGGCCGACTAGCCCGCTTACTCACAAGGCGCGCAACGTCGCTTACCGGGCTGCGGCCCGCACGGCGGCCAAGCTCGAACCGCACCCAGCTCCCGAGCTTTCTCCCATCGACCGTCTCGAGGAGGAAGCAGACCTGCTCCCAGCTTCCGCGCGCCGCCAGCGCGCCGCCAAGGGGTCGCCGGTCGGGCAAACCCAACATCGCGCGCCCGCAGCGGCCGGCCGGACGGCCCGCGGCGGGGCCCTGGGCGCCCCGGGCACTGCAGGCGAGATCTTCCGGCGGCCGAGGTCGCTCGCGGGGGCGATGCCTCGTCCGGAGGAGATCGTGGCAACCCGCTCTCTAGAAGAGGACGAGCCGGTCGTCGAGGATGTGCGGGAGGAGCTGGCGATCGTTACCGAGGTCGTCCCTGAAGAGGAGCCCCGGCCGCGGAGGAAGCTGCGCGTCCCTCCCTTTGTTGCGCGCCTCTAGGCGGGCCGGCGCATGCTGGGCGCCGCCAGCTCAGCTAGGGACCTAACTTCTCGTGGAACCAATCGAGGATGATCTGCGCTCGTTGCAAGCGGTGCTTTGGTGCACCCGAGCGGGAGAGCTCGTGGCTCTCACCCGGGAAGCGCACAAAGACAGGTTCGCGTCCGAGTATGCGCAGCGCGACGAAGAGCTCCTCGGCTTGGTTGACCGGGCAGCGCAGGTCGTCTTCTGAATGCAGTATCAGCAGCGGCGCCTTCATGTCTTTGACGTACGTGATAGGCGATTGCCGTAGGTAGGCGAGCGGCGCTTCGATGTGGCGGGCCCCGATGTAGGTAGAAAACCCGCCCGCAAAATCTGAATTGGCTTCGAGAGCGAGCAGGTTGTTGCAGGCTCGTTCGGAGCAGCCCGCTTTGAAGCGGTCGGTGTGCCCGATGGCCCACGAGGTCATGTAGCCACCATAAGAACCACCGAGGATGCCAAGGCGGTTGGGGTCGGCCCAGGAAAACTGCCGGGCGCCTTCTTCGGCGCAAGCGAGCACATCTTCAAAATCGACTCCCCCCCAACCTGAGCCCGGGTCGTTGGCACATTCGGGCCAACGCACTGCACGTCCCCAGCTTTCGGCATAGCCCGAGCTGCCGCGGGGGTTGCAGAACAGCACACCGAAGCCGGCACCCGCTTGCAACTGGAACTCGTCGAAAAACCGGTTCCCGTAGCTCGTGAACGGCCCACCGTGAACATTGAGCAATGTCGGGTAGCGCCGACCGGGCTCCGCCCCGACCGGCGCGATCGCCCAGCACGGCACCTCGGTCCCGTCCTTAGAGCGGGCGGTGAACCGCGCGGGCTCAGCGATCTCCACGTTCGCGGCGAAACTCGCTGTAAGTGCCGTTACTTTTCTCTCGCTCCCGGAGCCGGCCCACGTCGGCGCGAGGGGAGCGGTGCCCCTCGGCTGCAGCGAACGGACGAAAAGCTCGGGGAAGCTCCCCGGTGCCGCAACAGCCATTGCCAGTGTGCCCCCGGCCCAGTCCCATTGGTTCAGCCAAAGCTCGCCTTCCACAACAGGGACGGGCTTACCATCCCCAGACGCGGGCATTGCGTACAAGTGCACATTGCCTGCGTCCTCGACGCTGCAGAGCAGGTCATCGCCGAACCAGGCCGGCGCCCTGCCAGCCCCGTGTGGAAAACAGTTGCGGTCGAGGCTTTGCGCGACCTCGACCCTCGCCCGAGAGGCGACATCTATTACGCCAAGGCGTGCATGACGCGGTTCGTCGTCAGGAGTGGGGTTGTACAAATAGGCGATCCTGGTGCCATCTGGGGACCAGGCGGGCAACATGTAGGCGGCGTCATTGGCCGTAAGGCGCTCCGCGCTCCCAGTGCCGTCGGATTCTGTCACCCAAAGGTCGACGACGTAGTCCAAGTCCCAAGTGGGGTGACGGGCTGAGGCGAAGGCGAGGCGAGAGCCGTCTGGGGACCAGGCCACTGACGTCGACTCGTGAAGGCCGCCGGTCAGGGCCTTGGGCGCCGAGGTGCCATCGGATGGGACGACCATGACCTGGTTGGGCCGGTCTACTACCCAGCCATCGCTGTCGAGCCGGGAGAGCAGGCGCGTGAGCTTGCGGGGGGGCATGTCCGCCGGCTTGCGCTGGTCCTCGAGGCGCCCGTAACGCTCCACGTCTGGCACTCTCGCCACGAACGCAAGGCGAGTTCCCTCCGGGGACCACGCGAGTTCGGTGATCGGCGCCGGCCATAAAGCGACGACCAGGCGCTCGCCCGGGCCGGCCACGGGGAGGGCACAGATCTGGCATCGCCCTTCGGAGGGGTTGACCGAGAAAGCAAGCAGGCGCCCGTCGGGCGACCACCGCGGGAGCTCGTCATCGGGCCCCGCGGAAATGGGCCGCGGCAAGAACTCGCCCTTTGTGCTTGCCAACCAGATCCGGTGCCGGTAGCGGTTGGCCTCGAGGTCGACGTCCATCACCGTGAAGGCCACCATTTGCCCATCCGGGGATACCCGTGGCGCTTCGACTTGGCGCAGCGCGCCGATGTCCTCTGGCAGCATGCCTCGCCGGTGGGCGCCAGGCGCTGTGGTCATTTGATGCTCTCCTTCCCTTGGCGCAAGTCAACACGCACAGTTCGTGCGCCTATGATCCTGCCATCCCCCGAATTGCATCACCGGGTACCGCGAAGAGGACGTGAGCACACGTGGCAATCAGACGGCTCTGTACGGCCGCTACCAGCGTGCGCGTGGTTGCCCCATCGAGATCTGAAAAACGGGCCAGCGATGCAACGTCCGTTCAAACTCCTCCCCGTCCCGACCGATAACTAGCTCGGTGGCGCCCCTCCAGACCGAGCCGACGGCAACGACGACAGGCTCGTCGCAGCCGTCTCCCGACGACACCCCGGTGCCTGCCGGCTTGCCGGCTGTGGTGGAAATGATCACCCGCTCGCGTGCCCTCGGGTACGCGCCAAGCGACGAGGCAGTCTTGGAGCGGGCCGCCGACATAGCCCGAGATGTCCTCGGCTACCGCAGCTGCACCGTCGCCCTCTGCCAAGCTGAGGGCAACTTGCGGTGCTGGCAGGTGGGCGCGCGGCCCGCCCCAGACGGCCCCGAGAACGGGCCGGGTGCCCGCCCCGGTTGGGGCGGGGTACTCGACGGCGAGCATGAAAACCGGGAAATGATCATCAGCGCGAGTGCTTACCAGGAGCTGTGTGAGAGAGCGGAGGGGATTGAGGGCGCGTTCTGGCTGCCCCCCGGGCGGCCGCGGCCGGTACCCGGACCTGCTCCGGCCGGGGCGGCCCCCGTCCTCGATGCTGCCGCCACGCTGGGAGAGCTCGGCTTGTTCTGGGCGCCGGTCCTCGGCGAAGACGGCAGGCAACTTGGCTTCGTGAGCCCTGGCTGCGCCACCGAGACGCCCCCGGCGCCCTCGGAAGCGCTGCTACTCGTCGCCCTCGCCGGGCTCGTCCACCTCGGTCTGGAGCTGCGGCGGGTCGAGGCGGCCAAGCGGCGTGCTGCTTCGGTAGCCGACGCTCAGCGCCGCCAGTTGGAGGACCTCATCGCTGCGAGCCTCGAGGTGAGAGGAAATTCTGCCCTCGAGGACGTGCTTTCGGGGATCGCACGGGCGATGGCCTCTGGCGTTGGTTTTGGTCGCGCCGCCGTCTGGCTCCTCGAGAGTCGCCTCGGTGAGCCGTCGGTACGGCTCGGAAGAGGCGTAGAGCCCGCTCGGGACTCCTCGCTGAAGGAGATCGAGATCAGCTTGGCGGCAACGGTAGGGATCAGCGTTGCCGAGGCAGGCCGCTTGAGCAGCGCATGGGGCTCACTGGCACAGTTCGCGCCAGTGCTTCGCCCAGAGATGCGCGTGTCCCGCTCCTACCTGCTTGACCACAGGTACTTCGAGGAGCCTGCCGCTCTGGTCGACATCATGCTGCCCGCCCCCGATAACGAGCAGTGGGATGAGGGAACTTGGCACGGCGAGGACTCCCTGACCGTGCCTTTGGAGGACCGCGAGGGGAACCTCCTGGGGCTCATATCGATGGACGAACCTCTCAACCGGGCCTTACCGACGAGGGAGGACTGCCGGTGCCTCGAGTTCTTCGCCGACCAGTGCGCCCTGGCCGTAGTGGAGTCGCGTCGCCTCGAGGCAGCCTTGGAGGAGGCGACCACCGACGACCTGACCGGCTTGGCCAACCGCCGAGGGCTCCTGGAGCGCGCTGACCTGGTTGTCCTGTCAACCAGGCGCAGTGGTTCGACGTGCTCGGCCCTCTACATCGACATAGACCATTTCAAGGACATAAATGACAGCTTCGGCCACTCGACCGGGGACGAAGTTATTGCCTCGGTGGGCAGGACCATCTCCCACCGGCTGAGGCGCGGGGACCTTATCGGCCGTTACGGCGGGGAAGAGTTCGTCGTCCTCCTGCCCAACACCAACCTGGAGGAAGCGACCGCACTGGCTGAGACGATCAAGGAACTTGTCGCCGCTACCGAGCCCATCGTCGTCAACCCTCCTCTCTACCTGCACGTCTCAGTGGGGGTCGCGTCCTTGCAGCCCGGTGACGACATGCAATCCCTCCTCAATGCGGCAGACGCCGCGCTCTACCAGGCAAAACGTTCAGGACGCAACAGGGTCTGCGTCGCCTCGAGCTGACCTCGGGCTCTTTAGGGCGCTCTCGCGTTCAAGCCACAGGCTGGCCGAGGAGCGCGAGCACCTCTTCGGGGGTCATCGTCCCGGGCTTGCTGTGACCCCTCGCCTTTTGGTTGGCGAGCTGCCTGAGAAGCTCGTTCACGGGAGTCGGGATCCCGTGCAACCGTCCGAGCAGGACTACTTCGCCATTGAGGTAGTCGGCTTCGATCGTGCCGGTTGAGCGGGCGAGGCTCTGCCATGAGCTGCTACCGCCGCGGCCATACCCGACCACCTCGGTCGGGTTGAGGCGGTCGCCCCGCCGAGCCCTGTCCTGTTCGTGCGAAACGAACGCTATCCCGGCTGCCTGCAGCACGTGGCGGCCCTCTTCACGTGCCAGGTGTGCCAGGCGGCTACTGCGGCCCTCGGGCCCGCAGAGCGCGTCGACCGCGTTCACGAGGTTGCTCAAGAGCTTGGTGTACTTCCAGCGCATGATGTCCTCGCGTGGCACCGACTCCGACGTGCTGGCGTTGAGCGCCTCCGCGATCGCTTCGGCCGTGCGGTCGACCCCCTCGGGGTAACGACCGATGTCCAGGAGCGCCGTCATGGGGGACGACTCGGCGACGACGACGCCGGGTTCGAGGTGCGCGGCGGGGCACATGACGCATACGGCGTACACGTTCTGGAACCGCCGGAGCGCCACCGCTTCGTTCGCGACGCCATTTTGCATGCAGACGACGGGTGTGGCAAGGGGTGCCGAAGCGCTTAGCTCGCGGACAGCCTCCTCGGTGTCTTGGCTCTTTACGGCCATCAGGACGACGTCGTCTGGTCCCCAGGCGACCTCGCTCGGGCCCTCGGCGACGGGTATGGGCAAGGTGACGACTCCGGTGGCGGACGCGAGGGTGAGGCCCTCGGCGGCGATCGCCTTGGCGTGGGCGCCCTGTGCGAGCAGCACGACGTCCTGGCCGTACTGGAACAGCCGCCCGCCAACCACCCCCCCGACCGCGCCGGCCCCGAGCACCACAAAACGCACAGCACAGCCTCGCGCCCAGCTGGTTGGGATCACAACTGGGGGAGCCCGAACCCAAAGGGCCCCGGCGCCCCCGGCCCCGGCGCCCCCAGCCCCGGCGCCCCCAGCCCCGGCGCCCCCTCCCGCCAGGGCGGGAGTGCTCGGGGTGAATGTTCTCGAGGCTCCTGCTGCGATATCGTGGCCGGTCAGGTACTCGAGGAGTTCGCCGGCCTCGCCGGCCAGGCAGTTAGGAGCAGGAGATGAGACGATTTAAGGCGCGAGTGCTCGCTATTGCCGCCGCGAGCGCGATGGCGGCAACCGTGACAGCCACGGCTTTCCCGGGCGGGGCGGGCGCGTCAGCACTCCGGCCGCAAGCCGCTGGCTCTGTCATCACCTACGCAGAGGCTGCGGGCGGCTACCCCAATTACATATTCCCGGTCACGCCAGCCACTAACGGCAGCCTTTACAACATCTATCAGTTCTACAACTTGATGTGGCCCTTGATCTACCTGCCGGATCCGTACCAGCCGGTGATGGACTACAACCGGTCGATGGCCTACCCGCCCGTGTGGAACAAGGCCGACACCGAAGTGAGCGTGACTCTGCGCAACTACAAGTGGTCCGACGGCGTGCCGGTGAGCGCTCGGGACATCGTTTTTTACATCAACCTGGCTATCGCGCTCGGCCCCGCTTGGAACGGCTACTCGGGGCCCACGGTGTTCCCCTACAACTTGAAGAGCTATAAGGCCATCAACGCGACCACTGTGCAGTTCGTACTGAAAAGCCCCATCAACCCGACCTATTTCGTCGACAACGGGATCGACTACATCTACCCGATCCCCCAGCACGCTTGGGACAAGACTTCGGTCAACGGCCCGGTCGGCAACTATGACATGACGCCTTCAGGCGCCAAGGCTGTGCTCGCCTTCCTCCAGAAGGAGGCTTCGGACACCAACACCTACACGACCAACCCGCTCTGGAAAGTCGTGGACGGGCCTTGGACTTTGAAAGCTTACGGCGGTGCGAGCTCGCCGACGATCTTTGTCCCCAACTCCTCCTTCTCCGGCACGAAGCCCGCTGTTTCTGAGTTCGAGGAAATCCCCTTCACGTCGGACACCGCCGAGTACACGGCGCTGCGTGCGGGCTCGCTCGATTACGGGATGGTGCCACCTGAAGACTTCCCGACGATCCCTGCGCTCCACGCCGAGGGCTACAACACCGCAGCCATCCACGACTGGGGCTTCGAGATGATGCTGCCCAACCTCAAAAACCCACAGGTTGGCCCGATACTCAGCCAGACCTACATCCGCCAGGTGCTCGCTCGCCTCATCGACCAACGCACGATCATCGGCCATTTCATGGACGGCCTCGGCGACCCCGGCTACGGGCCAGTCCCGCTCTACCCGCTCGGCAACCCCTTCGTGAGCCCGATCGAAAAGACCGCCCCCTACCCTTACTCCGTCTCCACTGCAGAGTCGATCTTGAAGGCCCACGGCTGGCAAGTGAACCCAGGCAAAGTTGACGTGTGCACAGACCCGAGCCTTTGCGGCGCCGGCATCGCGATGGGTGCGAAGCTCTCGCTCAACCTGCTCTACGCGAGCGGCAACGTGACGCTGCAAGAAGAAAACGACCTCTTCGCCTCCGACGCTGCTCAGGCGGGGGTCCAGATTTCCGAGCGGGAGGCGAGCTTCAACACCGTCCTCACTGACGTCAGCCCGTGCACTCCCAAGGGCAAGGGGACCCCGGCTTGCGAGTGGCAGCTCGGCGAGTGGGGAGGGCTTGGCTTGTCGACGTACCCGAGCGGTGAAGGCGTCTTCAACACAGGCGGCGCCTTCAACTTCGGCCAGTTCTCCGACCCCCTCCTCGACAAGTACATCAATGAGAGCACGGTGGCTGGGAACCTCGGGCCCTTTATGGACTACGAGAACCAGACGGTCAAGGACGAGCCATGGATCTTCGTCCCCGACCCCAACCACATCGCCGCCACCAAGACGGGCCTCAGCGGCTACGGATTGACGAGCCAGTTCGCCGGCTACCGTGAGTACATCGAACCCAACTACTGGGTCATGAGCTAGCGGGTCGCTGGCGACCTCTCATGGCAGGAGCCGGGCCCGGTGGCAGGCCCACTGGGCCCGGCTGGCGTTCATGCTTGACAAAACCTGGGACTTGACAACTTGACCGGCTATATATTCAGGCGCTTTTTGCAGTCGGTCATCGTGCTTTTGCTCGTGACCATGATCATGTTCATCATGTTCCACCTCTTGCCCGGCAACCCCGCAAGGGCTGAGCTCGGCGTCAAGGCTCAACCTGCAACGATCGCTGCTTTCGACAAGTTACAAGGGCTCAACAAGCCGGTTTGGTACCAGTTTTGGCTTTACCTGGACCATCTCGCTCACGGTAACCTGGGCTTCTCGTACGTCCAAAACTCAACGGTCGCCCAGCTTTTTGTCGAGTATTTCCCGAAGAGCATCATCTTGGTCGGATGTGCGACCATCGTTGCGATAGGGATCGCTGTCCCCCTCGGAGTCATGCAGGCAGTGAGGCGCAACCGGGTCGAGGATTACGTCTTTACCGGAGCGTCCTTCGTGTTTTACTCGTTCCCCACGTTTTGGCTCGGGCTCATCCTGATCGAGATCTTTTCGATCAACTTGCACCTCGTGCCTGCCGAGGTGCCGGCTGGCACGTCGGTCGCGCAAATTCTCGCCCACTGGAAGGAGCTCATCCTGCCAGTCATGACTCTGGCAATGATCAGCATCGCTTCCTACAGCCGGTACATGCGCTCGGCCATGATCGACAGCCTCGCGCAGGACTACATCCGTACCGCGAAGGCAAAAGGTGTGAGCCAGAAGGCGGTCCTCCTCCGCCACGCGCTCCGCAATTCCCTCATACCGATGGCAACGCTGATCGGCCTTTCCATACCGGGCGTGCTCAGCGGAGCCGTTATAACAGAGAGCGTCTTCAACTACCCCGGGGTTGGGCTGCTGTTCGTCCAGTCCGCCCTCAGCAATGATTTTTCTGTCCTTCTTGGCCTCACCCTCGTCGCCGCCGTGGGCGTGGTCGTCGGCAACTTGGTAGCCGACATTGCTTACGCCGTCCTCGACCCGCGGATCCGCTACTGATGGCTGAGCAACCTTGGTACCCGGGTGAGGAACAAGCCCCCGCTCCTCTCCGTACCTCGGAGCTCGTGGAGGCCGCTGACAAGCCCGGGCTTATGTCGATAGCCACCCCTGTGCAAGCGCTCGAGCCGTTGGTGCCCGGCCTCGAAAATGGCCAGCTGCCCCAGGAGGCACCTGCAGGCACCCGCTACGAAGGTGGTGAGGCGCTCTCGAGCGGGAGCGTGCTGCGCCTGACCTTTGGGACGTTCATCGAGAACAAGCTTGCGATAGCGGGCCTCCTGATCATCGTCTTGTTGGTGCTGTTTTGTTTTGTCGGCCCTCACATTTACATCACCAACCAAAAGACTGTTAACCCGCTTATCTCCAACTACGGGCCTAGCCCAGGGCACCTTCTCGGCACCGACGGGGAGGGTTTCGACGTCCTGGGGCGGCTCATGGTCGCTGGCCAAAGCTCCATCGAAGTAGGCATGGCGGCCGGGCTTGCCGCGGCGATCTTTGGGACTCTTTACGGTGCGATCTCCGCCGTTATCGGAGGGATAGTGGACGCGGTGATGATGCGGGTTGTCGACGCTTTGTTTTCGCTGCCGACCCTTTTCCTGCTCATACTCCTTTCTGCGATCTTCACCCCCAACCTCCCCCTCATGATCCTGGTGCTCACTTTTGTCGCTTGGTTAGGCCCTGCCCGCTTGGTGAGAGGAGAGGCATTGACCCTGCGCACGCGAGAGTACGTACAAGCCGTCAAGGTTGCAGGGGGCACGAGGGCGCGCATAGTGGTGCGCCATATCGTGCCGAACGCGATCGGCACCATCATGGTCAACACCTCCTTCCTCATCGCCGACGCCATTTTGGCGCTTGCGGCTTTGAGCTACCTCGGCCTCGGCCTGCCCAATTCGATACCGACCTGGGGTGGCATGCTCTCCAACGGGACGAACGTGATTTATGACGGGTACTGGTGGCAGCTCTACCCAGCGGGCGTCGCGATCGTGCTCACGGTCGTTGCCTTCAATTTCATCGGGGACGCTCTGCGCGACAGCCTGGACGTGCGCCTCCAGCGCCGCTAGTTAGCTGACCGCCCCGACGGAACCGACTTCGGCGCGAGCCTGCTCCTCCGTTGGTTCCTGGAGCGGGAAATGGCATGCGGCGTAATGGCCTTCGCCAAAGGGCCGCAAGAGCGGTTCTTCTTCGGAGCAGCGCTCCTGTGCAAACGGGCAGCGCGTCCTGAACCGGCAACCGCTCGGGGGAGTTATAGCCGACGGCAGCTCGCCGCGCATGGGCGCCTTGCCTGCCCGTTTTGCGATCTGGGGGTCCGCTACGGGGATCGTGTCGATCAGCCCCTGCGTGTAGGGATGGGCGGCGTGCACGTAGAGCTCTTCGGAGGGGCCGATCTCCACGAGCTTGCCCAAGTACATGACACCTATCCGGTCTGCCAGGTACTTGACCACCGCAAGGTCGTGCGAGATCAGGATGTAGGTGAGGTCGTGGCGTTCCCGCAAGGTCTTCATCAAGTTGAGGATCTGTGCTTGGATAGACACGTCCAGGGCCGAAACGGGCTCGTCGGCGACGATCAGCTTTGGGTGCAGCACGAGCGCGCGCGCCAAGCCGATGCGCTGCCGCTGCCCGCCGGAAAACTCGTGCGGGTACAGGTCAGCGGCCTTTGGGGACAAACCGACTTCGGCGAGTGCTTCGCTCACTCTCTGCTCCTGTTCGCGCCGCGTCCCGATGTGCTGTATGAGGAGCGGCTCCTTCAAGATCGAGCGCACCCGCATGCGCGGGTCGAGCGAGGCATAGGGGTCTTGGAACATGAGCTGGAGCTCCTGCCTCCGGCGCCGGAGCTTATGGCCGCGGAGAGAAGAAATTTGCTCCCCGGCATAATGCACGCTCCCTCGGGTAGGGCGCTCGAGCGCCACGACCAGGCGCCCAATCGTCGTTTTGCCGCAGCCGGACTCGCCCACGAGCCCAAATGTTTCTCCCCGTTGGATGCTGAAGGAGACCCCTGAAAGTGCTTTTACCGTCCCGACGCTGCGCTGGAGCACCGCCCCATGAGTGACCGCGTACTCCTTGACGAGCTGGTCGAGCGCGAGCATTGGCACCTCTGCGGCGCGGGCGACCTCTCCAGGCTGTAGCGTTGCGGAGGTACGCGCCCGGTCACCGGTGACGAGGACGCCGGCTTGGCCCGTTGCCCCCCTCGTAGCCAGCTCTTTCTGGAATGCCAGGCGTCTTTCCCGCGTGGCGAGGACCGGGTGGAAGCAGGCATAGACGTGTTGGCCTCCCTCCGCGTCGCCGCTGGCGACCGTTGCCTGCGGGCTCGATGTGCCTGGGACGCCCATGGCCGGGCTAGGTCCCGGGCCAAGCGCGAGGAGAGGTTCGGTCTCAGTGCACTCTGTGGTGGCGTAGCGGCAACGAGCTGCAAAGCGGCACCCCGACAGGGGCTGTGAGAGGTCCGGGGGGAGGCCCGGGATCGAGTAAAGGCGCTGGCTCCTGTCCTGGTCGAGGCGCGGGATGGACTCGAAGAGGGCCTCGGAGTACGGGTGACGCATCGCGTCAAAAAGGGCGTCGGTAGTTGCCGCTTCGGCGATCTTGCCGGCGTACATGACCATCACCCGGTCGGTGCGTGCGGCAATAACGCCCATATCGTGCGTGATCAGCACGACAGCCATGTTGAGGCGCTGGCGCAGCTCGTCGATCAGGTTGAGGATCTGAGCTTGGATAGTGACGTCGAGTGCCGTCGTTGGCTCATCTGCAATAAGGAGCTTGGGCTCGCAAGAAAGCGCGATCGCAATCATTACGCGCTGGCGCAGGCCGCCTGAAAGCTGATGTGGGTATTGCCTTATCCGCTCCTCCGGCCGAGGCATGCCCACCAGGCGGAGGACCTCCACGGCCCGGTCGAGGGCCTCCTCCTTGGTAGCGCCCCGATGGAGCCTGACAGGCTCGGCGATCTGGCGCCCGATCGTCCAGGTCGGGTTGAGCGAAGTCATGGGGTCCTGAAAGATCATGGCGATCTCGTTGCCACGGATTTGGCGCATTTCTGGCTCGCTCAGTTTGACCAAGTCACGGCCTTGCAAGCGTACGTAGCCGCCGCTGATATGGCCTACATTAGGCAGCAGTTTGAGGATGGAGAGCCCAATTGTGCTCTTGCCGCAGCCGGATTCGCCGACTAGCCCCACGCACTCGCCCGCACGGACTGAGAACGTGACGCCGTCGACCGCCTTCACGTTGGCGTGCCGGAGGTGGAACTCGCTTCTCAGATCCTCGATCTCTAAGACCGTTGGTTGTGCCGCGAAGGCATCAGTTATCATCCCGCCCGCGCCCGGGGATTGCAGAGCCACTCCACCAGGCTAGTCCAACGGCGCGTTGGGGATTATTTGATGAGCGGGCGCCAGCCACGAGGTGGGAGCTGGCGGCTTTTCGCCCCCACCGCCCCCGACAGCGTCATCGACCAGCACGACAACCGCTCCGACAGGCACGACGACCTCTGCCCCCGCGACGACAACAACGCGGCCAACCACCACGACAACCAGGCGTTCGACCACGACAACGCGGCCAACTACCACCACTGCTCAGACGACGACTACCGACCCGACCACGACAACGGCGGGGTCGACGACGACAGTGACAACCGCGATCCTCGGGATCACGTTGCCTTCGCTGCCGCTAGGGCTCGTACGCAGGGTGCCGCAATACTGAGCCCACGTGGGGTCTCCGCCCTTTTGCGCCCTCTCCGTGCTCGCTAGCGCCCAGAGCTCGCCGGGGACCATCGCCACGGGCCCCGCCGGCCGATAATGGCCAGGCTGATCAAGGTCAATATGGATGCCGCCCAAAGCTCGGGGTACCACCCGAAGCCTTCGTAGCGCAGCACCAGTTCGTGGAGCCCGGGGCTCAAGCTGACACCCACGAGAGCCGGCGCGAGCATTTCGGTGGCCGCGGGGCGCCCGTCGACCCAGGCATGCCAGCCAGGGTCGAAGGCGACCGAAAAGAGAAGCGCGCTTGGGGACTTAACGTCGACGCGCGCATCAATCTTGCCATCGGCCAGGTCCGCGCTGACACTGAGGACGCTGCCCAACTGAGCCTGCTTCGCCGTCGCGCCCTGCGCCGGGAAAACCGAGATGTGGCTTGTCACCCCGGGCCACCGGACCGCCCAGTCCTCCCCGGGCCCGATGGTATCGAGGAGCACGATGGACTCGGTGCCGATGTCGGCTCGGTTGGCGGGAACTTCGGCCGTAACGCGCACAAGTTCCGCGTAGGCGCTGGCTTGGGGCCCGTTCGCTTGCTCGATTTGCCAGAGCGAGTATGGCCCCTCCGCCATGATCTCCTTCGCCGGCACCGGCGCGCTCAAGCCCGAGGGCAAAAGGATGTAGCTGATGCCGAACAACGAGTAGTCGGCGGGGTTGCTGTCGTCGAAGTTCGGCTCTGCACCAAGCATCAAGGAAGTGGTTGGGACTATGTAGGTCGACTCTTCCACGTCCTGGTCCAATAGGTACTTGTACACAGGCACATAGCCGACATCGAACTTCTGTCCCCAGTTGCTCGACTGCCCGGCATAAACACGGCCGTTCGGGTGGGTTTCCAGATAGCCGATGATCGGTGCCAAGAGCGCGCCATCGGAGGAGTCCGCGAGGCGCTGCGTGTGGATAGTCGAGGCGTCGCTGCGGTCGTAATGGTAAATCTGGCTGACAGCCGGGTAGCACCAAGCCGCTATTGCGGTCACGTACCCCGCCAGCGCCCCCCGCAGGACACCTAAGCCTGCCATTTTGGAGACGAAGCGCCACCAAAATGTCCATGCGGTCACTACGCCGGTGCCCGCAAGATATATCCCCGCAAGCTGAGTGCCCATGCTGAAGCGGCGAAAGTACAGGTCCGCGTGCGCTGGCACAACGTCGATCAGCGGGCCCCATGTGGTCCCGCCGAAGGACAAGAGCAGAGAGCCAACAAAGAGGGCGATCAAACCACGCCCAAGAGGGGCACGGTGCCAGCTCGCGAGCGCGGCGATTATGCCCACGAGCACGAGCACGCTCAGGACCGCAAGGGACCGGCGGGCGTCGAAGATCTCGCCTTTGAACAGCCATTTGAGCTCCTGGGTGGCGCCATAGCCGCGCACGTACGGGGTTTCGGCAAGTACCTCGTTGATGGCCGACCATTTCGCAAAGGCCATGAGCGGGAGGATCACCCATATGGCAGAAGCAAGCGACCCCCCCAAAACGACTGCGGCTCGTGAGAGGCGCTTCTTCCAAGGTCCCGCAGCAACGAGCGCGAGGACCATGATCCCAAAGAAAGCCAAGTAGCCACAGAGAAAGTGAAAAGCGAAGGTGAGCCCAGTCGTCAACGCGGCCAGCCAAATGAAGCGGCTGTCCTCGAGGGCCCTCCAGGTGCAAGCCCACGCGTACGGCAGTAACCACATGCCGAACAGCTGAGCCCAGACCTCTGCACCGCCGATCCAGGAGTAAGCGCCTCTCTCGAAGGCGATCCCCGTGTAGCTAACAACAAAAGGTGAGATAGCGGCGGCGACCATCGACGCCGGACGGGCAACCCTGAAGATCCGTGCGGACGAGTACACAACGTAGGGCCAGAAGCTCACCAAGAGATAAACGGCCCAACGGAAAGCAGTACCGGCTCCCACTATGGTGCCGGCGAGGCCTGTGAGCACCGCGCCCAAGCTCTGGTAATGCAGGAACTGAGCTGAGCCGAGCCCGAGATAAGGGAACCAAGCCGTAAGAGGTAATCTCCCGTGAGAGATGGCGTGGGTGGCAAACTGGACCATCTTCAGGTGAACGGGCGCGTCGTAAAGGTAAGAGACAGGCAGCGTCTCTGTGCGGAAGCTCCAGAGGTTAAAGCCCACGACGAGCGACACCACGACCAGGTAGGGCCGGCGGAGCAGCCTGGTCCCCGTTGGCATGCTGCGACACTTTATGGCTGCGCGCTCGACCCCGCCATTCATCTCCGCGATGGCGCCGGAGGTCCTACACCGAAGGTGCGAAGCGTCTCCACGGACAGCGCGGAGGAGCGCGGGCTGCCCCGGGCGCGCTTAGCCTGCTCCGGCTGACGCTAAGTCTCTGAGGCCCGGTGCGCTGGGGCCCGGTGCGCTGGGGCCGGGTGCGCTGAGGCCGGGTGCGCTGAGGAGAGCACCCAAGCGCGATGCCGGGAGCGGGGGGCAAAAGAGGTAGCCCTGTCCCCACGAGCAGCCGACATCGGCAAGCCATTGTCGCTGCTGTGGGGTTTCGATGCCCTCGGCAATTACTCTCACGCCCAAATTGTTGCCCAGCTGGACAATGGTGCGGACAAGTTCCCCGGTGCGCTCGTCACAGCCGAGCCCTGCCACAAAGCTTTGGTCGATCTTGAGTGCGTCGATGGAGAGCCTCTGGAGCGCGTGCAGGGATGAGTACCCCGTACCAAAGTCGTCCACATAAACCTCGAGGCCCCGGGAGTGGAGCTCGTCGAGCATTGCGGTCGCCCTTTCCAGGTTGTCAATGATCACGCCCTCGGTTATCTCGAAAGAGACCTGTTGTGGGTCGGTGCCCGTCCTCGCCAGCACAGCGTCGAGGTGCTCCAAGAGGTCCGGGCCCCAAAACTCGCGGTTCGACAAGTTCAGGCTGACGCGGAGGGTTGGGCACGTGATGCCCGAAGATGCCCACCGGCTCAACTGGTCACAAGCTTCGCTCATCACCCAGCGGCCCAGTGGCACGATGAGCCCGGAGTCCTCGGCCACCGCCAGGAACTCGCTCGGCCTGAGGAGCCCCCGCTCGGGGTGTAGCCAACGCACGAGTGCTTCGACTGCAAGGGGCCGAGACGAAGCGAGGTCCACGATCGGCTGGTAGTGCAGCTCCATCTGGGTTGGTGCCAGAGCGCGGGGCGCGATAGCCTTACGCAGCTCCGACTCGGTCTCCAAGCGCGACAAAGCCGTGGCGCGCATGGAGGAATCGAAGATCGCAAACGTGTCGCGTCCTTTGGACTTTGCCCTGTACATTGCAATGTCGGCGTCGCGTAGGACGTCTTCGGGCCGCTTGTAGCCATTGGCGCTTGTCGCAACTCCCACGCTGGCAGACACGACGATGTCGTGGCCATCCAAGTCGTAGGGCTTGGCTAGGTGCGCGAGCAGGCGTTTCACGACCGTTTGGATCGTGTCGACGTCGGCGATGTCGACCAGGAGCACCGCAAATTCGTCCCCGCCAAAGCGCGCCGCGGTGTCGCACTCACGCAGCTCGGAGCGGATGCGTTTGGCAACACGTACGAGCAGCCTGTCACCCATGTTGTGGCCGAGGCTGTCGTTGAGGACCTTGAAGCCGTCGAGGTCGAGCCAGAGCACCGTGTAGCACTTGCTCGGGCAGCGTCGCTGCGCCGACAGAGCGTGGGAGAGCCGGTCCAAGAACAGCACCCGGTTAGGCAAACCGGTGAGGGCGTCGTAAAGAGCTTGGTGCCTTAGGCGCTCTTCCAGCACCCGCTGCCCGGTGATGTCGGTTACCGAGCTCACGATGCGAGTTGCCGTGCGCCCCATGCCGGGAACCGCCACGCAGCGCGAAAGAGCCCATATGTACTGACCCTTCTTGGTTTGCAGTCGGTGCTCGAGGAGGACCGAGCCACAGGTGCCAACCTTGAGAGAGCCGAGCTCGGCGAGGAGGTGCCCACGGTCCTCGGGGTGGGCCCGGTCGAACCATTCGCCCGGAGCCGAGCCCACCTCCTCGGTCCGGTAGCCGAGCATCTCGCACCAGCGCGGCGAATAATAAACCGCACCGGTCGAGAGGTCCCAGTCGATGAGGCCTTCGTTGGCGGCGAGAGCGGCCAAGGCATAGCGCTCTTCGCTCTCGCGGACGGCTTGGGCCATCTCTCGCTCCCGGCGATAGCTGAGAGCGAGCTGCTCGCCTCGTTCGTGCAGTTCGCGGCTACGTTCGCGGAGCGAGGCGAGCGCGGCCTCGTAGTCGAGTGCCTCGGCGAGGAGCGCGTCCCATTCGAAGTAGGTGTCCGCGCCAAGGAAACCCGAGGTGGGGGGCACCGCCAGGGCCAGGGCTCCCCAGTCGCGCTCCTGGCTCTTGATCGGGACGACCAGGACGATGTCGTGGCCGCGCGCAGCTTGGAGGACTTCGGTTGGAGGGAACTCCTCGGCTTGGAACGGGCCCGGCGACCTGAGCGCTGCGTCGCCGCCCACGCTGTAGGTCCCGACGATGTTGAGCTTGCTCTCTCCCTCGCCCCAAAGGGCCAAGACACCTGTCGAGGCTTTCGTCTTGGCCAACCAAGCAAGGTTTCGCGGGTCTGACTCGTGGCTGCGGAGCAGCTCCAAACTGACTTCGTGCTCCTCGTGGACCGTCCTTCGCAGCTCGTAGTACGCCTCGTCCCGCTCGAGGATGGCGGTTTTGGCGAGCCCGAGGTGGACTTCGCTCAGGCAGCCGTTGAGCCGGCTCGTCAGGCTCGACGAGGCCGTGCCCTGAGAGCGCGCCTCTGCCAGCAACTCGGCGGCGACCTCTTGCGCGTAGCGCAGCACAACGTCCGATATTTCCTGGTAGGGAGCGAGCGAGGAGAGCTCGGAACAAGCGGCGCTCAGCTCAGCCCCCTCCTGTGCGCCCAGGTCGTCCGTGCTCGCCCGCCGGAGCGTGGAAGCAATAAACCCCGCCAGCAGGCCGGCGCGGCCCCCAGAGCCGCTCGGCCCAGCTTCTCGCTCGACCACGAGCTTGTCAATCGCCCCGCGGAACCGCCGCTCGGCTGCGCCCCTGGGTGCCGGGCCGGCAGGTGCCACACCCGGGCGGCTTACGCAGCCACAGCTTTCTCTCGCGACGAAGGGCCCCCGTACGACGTAAGGGCGTGCTTCAACTGCCTCGCCGGCGGTCATCTGCAGGAGAAGCGTGGCGGCTAAGCAGCCCATTTCTTCGACGTCCTGCGAACAACTCGACAGCGCTGGAGAAAGACCACCTCGCGCGGGCATATTGTCGAACCCGACAATTGCCTGGTCTCTCGGCAGCAAGTACCCGGATGCCCGCAGGACCTCCATTATCCCAAGAGCGTGCAGGTCGCAGTCAACGACCGCCGCCGTCGAGGGCAGCCCCGCGGCAACCATCTTCTCACCGAGGTCGCGCCCGACGAACTCGTGCCGGAGGCGGCTCTCGTAGCGGAGGCCAGGGCGAGGTTCGATCCCCCGAGCACGGAGCGCAGCACAGAAGGCCTTGTACCTATCGCGCGAGTAAAACTTGGGGCCTCCAGCGAAGGCGATCACAGTGTGCCCGTGGTCGACGAGGTGGTCAACCGCCTGGGTGACGCCGCCAATGTCGTCGGGGATCACGGCCGGGCAGGGAAAGTCGGGCTGGTAGGCGAGCGCGACCACGGGCTTACCCGCTTCTGCGAGGGCTTTGAGGTAGCTCTCGGGTACGGCGTCAGGGCGGACTAAGAAGCCTTGGGCCCGCCCCCAGCCGACGCGGGGGAGCTCGCGCCGCCCGAAGCGGTACGTCCCGGTGGAGACGACCAACAATTTGCCGCCAGCAGCGGCCACCTTCCGCTGGGCGCCAGCGACGACCAGGCCGTGGTACCACCCTGTCATGTCCGGGGACAAGATGCCGATCGTCGGACCGTCCACAGGGCCCACTCCTTACGCGCGGCTGGGCAACGATGTCTTGTTGGTTATTTCATCGTCGCGCTGCGAGCGCGCCTAAACAATTCGTACGACCACTCAACGTGAGATTGTGACCGACTTTGTGATAGAGAGGAAAAGAGGAGGGGGCGGGCCTTGGGCCCGCCCCCTCCCACAAGGGCCTTGTCAGCCCGGGCTAACGCCCCGGCTCGGCAGGCTTACACCTGCGGCAGCGGCTGGCCCAGTCTCGGCCTGGAGGTCAAGTTGCCCGTTGAGCTCCGCCAGAACGGCGTCCCAACCGGCAGCACAGGGTGGTCGCTCATGCTGTTGATAACGCCCGCGGCCGAGGTGTACCAGGCGATAGCTGCGGTGAGCACGCCAAAGTACCCACCGACGTGAAGTATGTCCGTCCCAGCGATATGGCCTGAGGCGGCAAGGAAGTTGCCGATGAACAGGAGGATCTCCGTCGCTTCGAGGACGAAGAACACCGCGAAGACGGCCTTGTTGACCCTGGTTGCCCACAACATCATGTAGGTGTTGAATATCGCGAAGCTGACGAGGAACCACCCGCCAGCGTTGTCGATGTTGACGGTGCTCGGGACGGCGCCTGCGAGGACCATGATAACGAAGGTCGCATAGCCTGCCCAGAAGGCCCCGTAAGTGCAAAAAGCCGTCGCACCAAAGGTGTTCTTGTTGCGGAACTCCATAACGCCCGCGACGAACTGGGCGGCGCCCCCGTAAAAGAGAGCCAGGCCAACCCAGACCAGGTCTGGGGCCCAGTTGGCGTTATGGACTGAAAGGATAAACGTAGTAAGGGCGAAGCCAGCCAGCCCCAGCGGTGCAGGGTCTGCGACCACAGTGGTCTGGGGGGGAAGTGCTGCTTGTTCTTCTGGCATGTTCCTCCTTAGTGGGTGCTACTGCTGTCCCTGTTTTGGTTTGTTGCTATTCAGCCCGGCCAAAGGACTGGATCTCGGCCAGTTCCTTTTCCGAGAGCGTGCGGGGGGCCTCCCCCCGGTCTGTCTTTGCCTTATAGACCTGCTTGCGGATCCCCTCGACGACGTCCGGGTTGGCGAGTGTCGTTATATCCCCGACGTCGGCAAAATTGGAAATGCTCGCGATAACCCGGCGCATTATCTTGCCGGAGCGGGTCTTTGGCATGTCCGGCACGATCCAGACGTTTTTGGGCCTAGCGACCTTGCCGATCTGAACTTCGATGGAGAGCTTTACCTTGTCCTCCAAGTCCTTGCTCGGCAACTGCCCGGGTTGGAGGGCGATGTACATTTCCACCACCCGCCCCCTCACCTCGTCCATAACTGGGACGGCTGCTGCTTCTGCGACTTCGGGGACCGTGAGCACGGCGGACTCGAGCTCCTTGGTGCCGAGGCGGTGGCCAGCCACGTTGATGACGTCGTCTATGCGCCCGAGGATGCGGTAGTAGCCGTCGGCCGCCTCCACCGCCCCGTCGCCGCACAAGAAGGGCCAGTCATGCCAGTCCTTGCTAGAGGGGTCGCGGTTGTAGCGGGCGTAGTACGTCTGCACAAAGCGCTCTGGCTGTCCCCAGACGCCTTGCATGATCCCCGGCCAGGGGTTTCGGATGCAGATGTTGCCAGCGCGTCCACTGCCGGCATCGACCACCTTGGCCTCGTCGTCATAGATCACGGGGAATATCCCTAGGGCCGCAGGCCCCGCGCTCCCCGGCTTCATGGGTTTGAGGGCGGGCAAGGTCGTGGCAAGGAAGCCCCCGGTCTCGGTCATCCACCAGGTGTCGACGATGGCTGCTTCGCCCTTGCCGACGTGGTCGTAGTACCACCGCCAAACCTCGGGCTCGATTGGTTCGCCGACTGTGCACATCAGCTTGAAGTGGAAATTGTGCTTTGCTGGCTCGTCCGGGCCGAGCTTGCGGAGCATCCGTATCGTCGTTGGCGCGGTGTGGAAGACGTTGACCCCTAACCGCTCCGCTATCCTCCATGGCCGCCCAGGGTCGGGGTAAGCCGGCGCGCCCTCGTAAATGACGCTTGTCGTGCCGAGAGCGAGCGGCCCATAGACGATATAAGAGTGGCCTGTGATCCACCCGATATCGGCGAAGCACCAGTACGTGTCATCGGGGTGGACGTCCAAGAAGAACTTTGACGTCCCTGCGACATAGGACAAATAGCCGCCGGTCGAATGCTGAGCGCCCTTTGGGCGCCCAGTCGTACCGCTTGTGTACATGAGGAAAAGCGGTGCCTCGGCTGGCATCGAGACCGGCTCGACGACCTCGCCGAGATATGGCGCCATTACTTCGTCCACGAAATAGTCGCGCCCTTCGACCATGGGGCTCTGGGATAGGTACTTACCCGGGTGGCGCCGCCAGACGAGCACCTTTTCTATCTTGACGCCCTGTTCCCTTGCGACCTCGACTGCTTCATCCGCTTTGGCTTTGTGGTCGAGCAGCTTGCCATCCCGGTAGTAGGCGTCCATCGTTACCAGGACCCGGCTCCCCGAGTCCGCGATCCGCCCTCCGCAAGCTGTTCCCGAGAACCCAGCGAAGACTTCCGAGTGGATCACCCCCAAGCGGGCACAGGCGAGCATGGACACGGGAAGGTCGGGGAGCATCGGCATGTGGAAAGTGACCCTGTCGCCGGTCACCAGGCCGCAAAAGCCCTTGAGCGTGGCGGCCAGTTCGTTGACGCGCCGGTAAAGCTCCCGGTAAGTGATCACCTGGGTTGCCTCTGCTTCTGGCTCGGGTACCCAGATCAGCGCCGCCTTGTTGGCCATTGTCTTTAGGTGCCGGTCGACACAGTTATAGCTGGCATTGAGGTGGCCCCCGACGAACCACTTCCAAAATGGCGGGTTGGTCGTATCGAGCGTGGTGTGCCAGTACTGGTCCCAGTCGAGCAGGTCGGCGTACTCGCGGAAGCACTCAGGGAAGTGCTCCTCGGAGAAACGCTCGTATATCTCCGGGCCCGAGGCATTGGCTTGAGCGATGAACGAGGTGGAAGGGTACAGGTACCCTTCCTCACGCCAGTGCACTGCTATTTGGGCCTCGCTGATTGAGGCCCCTGTCTCCTCTACGTTTGTCATGGACCACCCCCCCGGTTGGATGATGAGGAGCTGCGATGGTGATACTAGCCATCGCTACTACGCATAGGATGGCTCCTTGAGCGAGATTCTCTCCGAGAGGCGGCTCCTGCGCCTTTCGCCGCAGGCGATGGCGCTCGGGGGCGATGCCGTGGCGCGCGACGACGAAGGCCGGGTCGTCTTCGTCGAGGGCGCCCTGCCAGCGGAGAAGGTCGAAGCCGCCACCTACGAGGAGCACGGGAGCTACCTGAAAGCATCGGTCCTCGAGGTCCTCGAAGCGTCCCCGGAGAGGGTGGCGCCGCCCTGCCCTCACGTGAAGCGCGGGTGCGGCGGCTGTGGGTGGCAGCACATCGCACCAGCAGCTCAAGTGCGGTTCAAAATGGCGTTGGTAACGGAAGCTCTCGAGCGTTTGGGAGGGCTCCGAGAGCCAGCCGTGAGAGCGGGGCCGGGCCTCCCGAGCACTTCCTACCGGACTTCCTTACGGGTCGCGATGGGCGAGGGCGTGCCCGGGTTCCGGCGCCGGCGGAGCCACGAGCTCGTCGAAGTCCGCAGTTGCGTGGTTGCTCACCCTCTCCTCGCCGAGCTGCTTGCTGCTGCCGATTTCGGTCAAGGCGAGGAAGCCGTGCTGCGTTGTGGGGCGCGAACTGGCGAGCGCCTCTGCGTCCTCAAGCCTTGCGCCGCGGGCGCGGACATGCGCGGTCTGGCGGCCATGGTGGGGGAGGACGAACTGAGGAGCGGCCGGCGAGCATGGATCTTCGAACAAGTTGCCGGCGCGAGGCTGAGAGTCTCGGCGAAGTCGTTTTTCCAGGCTCGTGCCGACGGCGCGGAGGTACTTGTCGGGCTGGTGGGGGAAGCGCTCTTTGGCGCGCCAAGCGGGCCTCTCGTGGACGCGTACGGGGGGACCGGCTTGTTCGCCGCTACCTTAGGGCGTGAGCGGCCGGTGGTGGTCTTGGAGAACAATTCCTCGGCTGCCGCAGACGCTCGCGCCAACGTACCTGGGGCTGTAGTGGTCCAAACCGACGTTGCTCGATGGCGACCGGAAAGGGCGGTCGCAGTAGTGGCCGACCCGCCTCGGTCGGGCCTTGGGAGGCGGGCGACGACGGTCCTTTCGGCTACCCGTGCAAGCCATTTCGCGCTCGTCTCCTGCGACCCTGCCTCCCTGGCCCGAGATGCGCGGCTTCTCGCCGGCGAGGGTTTCAGGCATATCTCCACGACCGTCGTGGACATGTTCCCTGGCACACCGCACGTCGAGACAGTGAGCACGTTCACGCGTTAGCGTCTGGGCGCTAGGGGCAGTGCCCCCTGAAATCGAACCTTTCAAAGGAGCTTCAAATGCTGATCTCCACCATGAACGACGTGCCCGGTTACCGTGTGAGCCAGGTCCTGGGCGAGGTGTTCGGTTTGACGGTGCGGAGCCGCAATATCGGGTCCCAGTTCGGCGCGGGGCTCAAGTCTTTGGTGGGCGGCGAGCTCAAGGGGATGACCAAGAACTTGATGGCGAGCCGCCAAGACGTCATTGACAGGATGGTCGAAGAGGCCCAAGCTAAAGGCGCCAACGCTGTATTGGCCATGCGTTTCGACACTTCGGAAATGGGGGGCAACTGGACCGAGATCTGTGCCTACGGGACAGCCGTGCGAGTCGAGGGCCTTGCGGACGTGGCCTCTGGAGCGGCTTGGCAGGGGGCGCAGCCGACCGCGTAGCTGTCTGTCATGCCCTCCGCGGCCCGAGCGTTGACAGGCTAATAGCGGTAACCTTCCGGCTTGTACGGCCCATCAACTGGTACGCCTATGTACTTGGCCTGTTGCTCGCTCAGTTGCGTGAGGCGTGCCCCCAACTTGGGCAAGTGTAAGCGAGCCACCTTTTCGTCCAGGTGCCTTGGTAGCACGTGCACGCCCACGGGATAGCGGCCCGAGTTGTTGAACAGCTCTATCTGGGCGAGCACCTGGTTGGTAAAACTGCTCGACATCACAAAGCTCGGGTGCCCGGTTGCGCAACCGAGGTTGACGAGCCTGCCTTCGGCGAGGATGATGACGCTGTGGCCGTCAGGGAAGTCCCACGCGTCCACTTGCGGTTTTATCGGGTGGCGGGAGATCCCCGGCACGCGCGCGAGGCCAGCCATATCGATCTCGTTGTTGAAGTGGCCGATGTTGCACACGATGGCGTTATGTTTCATGCTGGCCATGTGGCTCGCGACAATTACGTCTCGGTTTCCCGTCGCCGTGACAAAAATGTCAGCTGTGCCAACGACGTCTTCTAGCGGCATGACTTGGTAGCCCTCCATGGCGGCTTGGAGCGCGCAGATCGGGTCCACCTCGGTGAGGACAACTCGGGCGCCTTGCCCTCGGAGCGACTGGGCGCAGCCCTTGCCGACGTCGCCGTAACCGCACACGACGGCGACTTTGCCAGCCACCATCACGTCGGTTGCCCGAAAAATCCCGTCGACCAGCGAATGCCTTACCCCGTAGAGGTTGTCGAACTTGCTCTTCGTGACCGAGTCGTTCACGTTGATAGCGGGAAAAAGGAGCGTCCCGGCAGCGGCTCTTTGTCGCAACCGGTTGACACCGGTCGTTGTCTCTTCGCTCACGCCGATTATGCCCTTCGCCATTCGTGCCCACATCCCCGGACGGGTGCGCAAGGTCTTTTGGATGGTGGCGGCGATGATCCCGTGCTCCTCGCTGTCGTCGGGCCCGAGCTCGGGGGTGCGGCCTTCGGCTTCGGCCTGGACGCCGAGGTGGACCAGGAGAGTTGCGTCCCCCCCGTCGTCGACGATCATGTTCGGGCCGTCTTCTCCTGGCCAAGTCAAGGCTTGCTCAGTGGCCCACCAATACTCTTCGAGAGTCTCGCCTTTCCAAGCAAAGACCGGTGTTCCCGTCGCAGCGATAGCCGCCGCCGCGTGGTCTTGAGTCGAGAAGATGTTACAGCTCGCCCATCTCAGCTGCGCTCCGAGAGCCGCCAGCGTTTCGATGAGGACGGCTGTCTGGACGGTCATGTGGAGGGAGCCACTTATGCGCGCGCCTCTTAGAGGCTGGGCTTCCCGGTACTCCTCTCGCAGAGCCATAAGTCCTGGCATTTCGACTTCGGCGAGGTTGATCTCGCGACGCCCGAAGTCGGCAAGCCCGATATCTGCCACTCGGTACGAGGGGGGCGGGGACGTGTGCGAGGCGTCTGTCACTTGGGCTCCTTGTTGGTTGCAGTTAGCGTCCCGCGCGAAAGCGCGCGAGACAGAGCGGGGAGGCCGGGGCCATCCAGCCCTTCCCCTGCGGGTCAGCCCGCTGACATGTTAGTGGCACTCGTGCTCCCTTTCGCCATTGGCGGGCTTTTGCCCGGCAAGAGCCCACCCTGGTGAGCGCGACGGCACGGATGACAGGAAGCTTCACGAGGCCTCCCCCGGGGCGTGGCTCGGCGCCGGGCAATGGCCGCCGGGGCAGAAGTCTCCCCACGGGCCGCTCGGCCCGACGGAGCGGGGAGGCGCCCCGCTTATGCGTTCGCGGACAAGCTCACAGACCATGTCGACGAACACCGGGTGGTTGCTCACCGAGGCCGCCCTCACAAAGTCGGCGCCGCGCTTGCGAGCTGTCCGGGCGGCTTCGACGTCGAGGTCATGGACCACTTCCATGTTCTCGCAGACAAAGCCGATGGGTGCCACCACGAAGGAGCTGGGACCGGAGCGTTGCATTGTCTCGTTGATATCTGGGCCGAGCCACGGTAAAGCAGGGTTGCCGGAGCGGCTTTGCCACACGAGCTCCCAGTTCCTCAGGCCGGCACTTGCGGCTACGAGCTCCGCTGTTTGCTTGACCTGGTCGGCATAAGGGCTGGTACGTGCCATCGGCAGCGGGATGCTGTGGGCGGAGAACAAGACTCTTTCTGGCTTACCGCCTTGGGTTTGCCCGCGGGCCGACGCTATCGCCTCCCCGAGGCTGTCGGCCCAGGCTGCCACCCACCCGGGGTGGTTATAAAAGAGGCGTAACTTGTGGATTTCCGGTGCACCTACCCCGGCCCGCACCTGCGCGCGGGCGATGTCGTCGAGGTACTGCCGGCAGCTGCTGTAGCCGCCGTAAGCAGATGTCACGAAGGCAAGGGCCTGCGTCACGCCATCGTCGCGCATTTGCGCAACAGTGTCCTCCAGCATTGGGTACCAGTTGCGGTTACCCCAATAGGTCGGGATGCCAATTTCGGCTAGTTGGTTATCGAGAGCGGCCAGCAGCTCACGGCAGCGCGCGTTGAGGGGGCTCGCTCCGCCCGCTTGGTAATAGTGCTCGGCGACGGCGGCGAGCCTGTCTTTGGGGATCCCCCGGCCCGCAGTAACACGCTCCAAAAAGGGCATCACCTCCTCTGCCCGCTCCGGCCCCCCAAAGGAAACAAGCAGAAAGGCGTCATACCCAGCCACGCAGGAGACCCTACTGCTCTATGCGACGCGCGCCGGGCAGAATGAGGCCCATGCACCTCGCGACTCGACTTCTGGCCGGCGCCAGCCTCGCTTTTGTGCCTGTCATCCCCGTCCAGCCGGCTACCGCTGCGGCTCCGCCAGCGGTTAGCGCCACGAGCCGCACATGCGGTCCCACGAGCGCGGTGGGTGAAGCCCCGTGGCCGGTGTTCGACGGCAACCCGGCGCACTCTGGCGACGGTACAGGAGCCACGCACCCCGCTGGCTCCCTCCACCAGAAGTGGCAGTCTGGCGCCCTCGATGGAGCGATCTACGGCCAGCCGCTGCTCGCCGGTGGGTGCCTGTACGTTGCCACCGAGAACGACACCGTCTACGCCCTCGATGCGAGCACGGGCGCGGTGCGCTGGCAGGCCCACCTGGCATCGCCGGTCACGGGAGGCTTGCCTTGCGGCGATATCACCCCATCGGGGATCACCGGTGCGCCCGTGCTGGATACAGCTAAGGACGAACTTTTCGTTGTGGTGCTTACTTATTTCTCGGGAAAGCCCGGGCATGAACTGGTTGCGCTCCGCGCGAGCAACGGCGAGGTGCTCCGGCGCCAGCCTTTCGCCGTCCCTGGCACAGACCCCACTGCCCAGCAACAAAGGTCTGCGCTCCAGCTCGCTGACGGTAACGTCTACGTCGCCTTGGGGGGCTTGGACGGGGACTGCGGCGACTACCTGGGGGCAGTCATGTCCTTCCCCGAAGCGGGGGGTAGCCCTGGTTACTGGAGGGTGCCGACCCCCCGTCAAGCCGGCATCTGGGAACCGGGGGGCCCCGACGTACTGCCAAATGGCGACCTCCTCGTGGCCGACGGTAATGGGGCTGCCACGGCACAACAGGGTTTTGACGACTCCGATGCCGTCATCGAGCTCACCCCTGGGCTCAAGGTCGCGAGCATCTTCGCGCCCTCGGACTGGGCCGAGCTGAGCGCGGACGACACCGATCTCGGCTCCACCGGCCCAGCTGTGCTGCCAGGAGGCTTGGCCTTCCAAGTTGGCAAGGGAGGGACCGGGTACCTCCTGTCCACGGGTCATCTCGGCGGCGTCGGAGGCCAGCTCGCCGAGGGCGACGTGTGCGGGGGGGCATGGGGCGCCGATGCCGTCTCGGGAGAGACCGTCTATGTCCCCTGTGCCGGCGGCCTCACCGCGGTGGGGGTCTCAGGGCGTTCTTTCCACGTCCTGTGGTCATCGTCCGGTGGTGGCAACGGGTCGCCGGTCGTTGCCGGGGGGCGCGTCTTCGAGCAAACCTCGGGGGGCCAGCTCCAGGCCTTCGGCACCGCCAACGGGAAGGTCTTGCAAACCGTCGAGCTTCAGTCGCCTGTCACGCACTTTCCCTGGTTGATGGCCGTCGGGTCGGCTCTTTATGCAGCCAGCGGGACGAGGATCGTAGCTCTCTCGGGCGTATAGAGCCTCCCGTTGCCCTCGGGCTGGCGCCCTGCCCTCTAGCGCGCCCGGTAAACAGCCTTGTACTGTACGCCCCAAGCGGCACATTGAGCGTAAGAGGGCTCCCAGATGTCGAGGTGCTGGCCGATGATCGCGCCTCCCGTATCGTCGGCAACGCGGTTGCCTACACCATCAATGAAGATCCGTGTGCCGAGCGGTATCACGCTTGGGTCGACAGCGACGCTTTCCGGTCCGGCGTAAGCCCCCGATGCCGTTACCCCTGTCAGGTCGTAACAGGTCACGATGAACGTCCCCAAGTAGGCGGAGCTCGCAGCTAGCTGCGCGGGACTGCCGGCGCCACCTCCCGCAGCCAAAGCCTGGCCGTCCAGCCGGGAGGCTGCACCGCGGGCGGTCGCGAGGAGATAGCCGTGCCCGTCGTCCGCTGACGCGATGGCGCTCACGTGTGTCGTGGGCGCGGCCGCGCCAAAGCCGTAGATATGGGCGCCCCCAAAGCCGTACACCCGACCGCTGGCACTCACTACCCAGTACCCGTTGGAGCCGTTGGGTGCCGCGATCGCGGTCACATGGACTCGCCTGCCGTGGAGAGAGCCGAAGAACCTTGCACCGCCGAAGCTGAAAATACCGCCCCCGGCGGTGGCGAGCCAGTAGCCGTTGTCCTTAGCCGTTGCGGCGATCCCCACGACTGGGGTGGTGATGCGTGCACTGCCGAGAGACCCGAAGTACTTGGCGTCCCCAAAGCAATAGACGCCACCGCGCGCGGTGGCGAGCCAGTAGCCTTTTCCGTCACTTGTCGGCACGATCCCAGAAACCGGTGCCGGCAGGGGAGATTTGCCAAGTGACCCGTAAAAGTGGGCGTCTCCGAAGGAAAACACGTCGCCAACGCGTGAGATGAGCCAGTACCCCCGCCCGTCGCTCGTGGCCGCGATCGCTGTTATACCGCCCGGCGCGCGTCCCCTCCTTGGCGAGCCATAAACCCTGGCGTCACCAAACGCAAATACTTTGCCGTTCGAGGAGGCGGCCCAGTACCCCTTCCCATCGGGCGTTGCCGCTACGGCTACGACGTCAGCGGTGGCGGCCGGCTGGCCCATGTAGCGCGCGTCGCCGAAGGCCGCGATCAACCCCGCACGCTGGAGTTTTGCGACTCGCCGAGACTGCCGTGGGTGCTCTCGCCCGGAACTGTAAGGCAACTCGAGCCGCTCTCGGACCAGCTCATCGGCAAGCAGCGCTGGCGCGGGGGGAAGATCATGCCGCAAGTGAGAGATCGACGTGGTCATTGGGCCGAAGAAATGTTCCGCCGAGGTACGCTTTGCCACATTTGAGCTACCCTCTCTGGCGTTCGAGGCCGAGCTTGAGCCACTCCCTGCTTGCCCTCTCGCGGTCCCGACCGGGGGGACGGCGGGGCTGGGCGCCACCCCCGTCAGGCTCAACGCTAAAAAGGGCAGCGTGAGCGTGGCCACCCTGGTAGCCCCGGAGACCTGACGGAAGTGCCAGCGCACGCTTGCAGCTGTCGGCGGAGGTGCAAAATGGCGTCCCGAGCGTGCATTTGGTGCCATGAAGCGCCGGTACCACCTCGCTCCACCTTGCGAGGCAAAGCGATTTTCAGCGCACAAATGCGCGCTTGTCCTGCTGCTCACTGGGTATCTCCTTAGGTCGCGCGCGAACCCAGGCGCTGCGGCCTAAGGCGGCCAATCTCTACAGCGACATATGACTACGCGCGTGCCCCGTAGGCCCAATACTTCGGGACGGGACGCTCAAGCCCAAGCACGAAACCAATCTGGCAGCACGCACTACACGCTTTCAGGCGTATATCGCCAAACGCGCCGCACTCGGGCCGGTTGTTTTATTTGTGGCGTTTAGCCTACTTAATGTGCTCCGATAAGTCAACCCTTTGTCCCGGATTGTACGCTGACCTGCACTAATATGGGCGCCAGAATGTCGTTGTCCCTTTACGCGGATAATCGGGTGAACGGTTCCCAGAAGGCTACGGAAAGTGCCTTTTAGGTGCGCATTAGCGCGGTCGGTGCCTCCTCGTGCGCTTCTCGTGGGAGTCGGCGCCCACAGGCGGCCAGCGTGGCACGTCAGCGCTCAGCGTGTTCGGCGGACCGCGAACGTGCCAAAGGCCGCAAGAGCGGCAAACCTGCCCCCGGCCTGCATGGGTGCCCGGAAGGCGTGCCGTATGATTGAGCTATGACAGAGGCCTGCGAACAAGTGAGTGAGACGCCGAGCGAGGAGACCGTCGAGATCGAGCAGGGCCCGAGCGCCGTTGAGGTTGCCGAGGCTTGGCTCGCCACACTTTCTGACCAGATCGCTGTGCCCGCCTCCAATGTGCAGGACCACCTGCTGGACCTATGGGGCGCGTTGGACGAAGGCCCCACCCGCTCTCAGGTCGAGCGCTGGCTCACCGAAACACTGCGCCGCAACCTCTACTCGGTTTCGGACATCAACGACCGGCTGGAGACGCTCCTCCCCGCCGGCTAGGCCTGGTCGCCAGCCAAGTCGAGCAACTGGGCAGGGCGCCCTAAGAGCGGCTCGACCAGCGCCCGTCCTCGAAACGGAGCCGAAGGCGCGTACCGAAGCATTCACTCAGCGCTTGAGCCGTCAGGACGTCGCCGATCGCGCCCGAAGTGAGCACACGCCCCTGCCTGAGGAGCAGGAGGTCGGTCGTCCCTTCCGGGATTTCTTCGACGTGATGAGTCACCAGCACTACTGGTGGCGTGGTGGCGTCCAAGGCGAGCGAGCGAAGGCGAGACAAAAGCCTTTCCCTGCCGCCCATGTCCAATCCCGCACAGGGTTCATCGAGGAGGAGCAGCTCGGGCTGGGCCATGAGGGCGCGGGCAAGCAAGACCTGCTGGCGCTCCCCCTCGGAGAGCTGGCCAAATTGCCGTTCTGCGACGTGTGAAAAACCGGCGGCCGTAAGCAACGACATAGCCCGCTCCCGGTCGGGTGCTTGATATCTGTGCCACCAGGGCTCCAAGGCGCCATGGAGGGCAGAAACAACGACTTCACGAGCTGGTAGCCACGGGAGCACCATCCGCCCGACGCTTGCTGAAACGACTGCCAGGCGTGACCGGAGAGAGCGGACGTCGGTCCTCCCGAGGCGGAGCCCGAGGATGTCCACCGTGCCGCGCGTGGGGTGGAGGTACCCCGAGGCAAGCTGGAGCAGGGTGGTTTTGCCGCAACCGTTCGGCCCGAGCATGGCCCATATTTGGCCCGCTACGACTTGCCAGTTGATGTCCGAGAGGACAGAGGCCGTCTCGCGTTCGAGGTCGACATGGCAAAAACGCAGTGCGGTCGGGTCTGTGGGTGCATCGGTGGGCATTCGGGACGTTTACCATAGCTGGAAAACTTTTGCGGCCACGAGTTACTTGACGCGACGATGTAGTGATGCCGGGCCTGTTGGCACTTCTCGAGGAAGTATTTACTGCTGCTTTCGCTGAGGTGGGGCGAGGGGCGCTCGGCACCGGTACTGTCCCCGGCAATGCCGGTGCCGGGGACAAAGAGCGTGCGCAGGGTGCCGCTGGTGAGATGACCGGTGCCGCGGGCCAGCCGGCCGGTGACGCCGGCGCGGCCCGTGGCGCAGCGGCTGGGGGGGCGCCTCGGGGGACAGCGATCGGCCTGAGACCGTCCCAGCGCGCAGATTTCCAGGTCGACGGGGCACTGGCGTTCGCGCGAGCCCTCGGGAGGACGCCCCGAGAGGTCGCCGAGGAGGTGCTCGCTTCGGCAAAGGCTCTCGGCCTTGGCGAAATGTGCGAGAAAGCTGAGGTAGCCGGCCCTGGCTTTATAAACCTGACTATCTCACCCGGTTTCCTCAGGCAGCAATTGGTTGAGATGGCAGGAGGCGGTGCGCTTCTCTCGGCTGCCGCAGCCGCGCCTGCCCTGCGGGTCGTGGTTGATTATGGCGGCCCCAATGCGGCAAAACAGATGCACGTAGGCCACCTTCGCTCGGCGATCATCGGCGACGCGATCGTACGGCTGCTCGAGCTTGTCGGCCACAACGTCACCCGCGAAAACCATGTGGGGGATTGGGGTGCCCCTTTTGGGATGCTGATCGAGCACTTGAAGGTCCTGGGCGAAGCCGAGGCCGCTCAGGAGCTCGCGGCGGGGGACCTGGAGGCTTTTTACCAGGAAGCTCGTTCGTCCTACGAAACCGACCCGACTTTTGCCGAACGGGCCCGGGCGCGCGTCGTCCTCCTGCAATCCTCCGACCCAGAGACCCTTGGGCTCTGGCACAAGCTCGTCGACCGGAGCCTCGCCCATTTTGACGAGGCGTTCGGCCTCCTCGGTGTAAAGCTCACAAGGGATGACGTCGTCGGGGAGAGCTATTACAAACCACTTCTCCCAGAGGTCGTCGCCGAGCTCGACAGGGCAGGGTTGTTGGTAGAAAGTGAGGGCGCTCTTTGTGTTTTTCCTCCCGGGCACACCAACCGGGAGGGCGCGCCCCTGCCTTTGATAATCCAGAACTCTGTGGGAGGCTACACGTATGCCGCGACGGACCTCGCGGGGGTGCTCGACCGCACAAGGCGACAGCAGGCGCAGCTGCTCGTTTATGTGGTCGGGCTGCCTCAGTCGCAGCATTTCCAGATGGTTTTTGACGCTGCGCAGATGGTTGGGTGGCTGGGCGAGAACGCGCAGGCGGTCCATATTGGTTTTGGCAACGTGCTCGGGCCAGACGGCAAGATGTTCCGTACACGGCAAGGTGGCACCGTCAAGCTCGTGGAACTTCTCGACGAAGCGGTGAGCCGTGCACGTTTGCTGGTTGTTTCCCGTGCTGCGCAAGCCGGCCAGGAAATGGAAGGAGACGTGGGAGCGCTGTCCCGGGCCGTCGGGATCGGGGCGGTCAAGTACTCAGACCTGTCGACCGACCGCGCGCGGGACTACCGCTTCGATTGGGACCGCATGCTGTCATTCGACGGCAACACCGCGCCGTACATCCAGTACGCGCACGCCCGAGTGTGCACAATGCTGCGCAAGGCTTCAAGCGACGGCTTCCTCGGGCCCGCGGGCGTGGCCGAGCCCTGGGAGGTGGCCGAGCCCTGGGAGGTGGCCGAGCCCCGGGAGGTGGCCGCGCCCCGGGAGGTGGTCGAAAAAGACGAACCGAGCACATCACAGCCACAAGGCTCTCCAGGGGTGGCGGGCTACCCCCTGAGCCGGTTCTCCCGGTCCTTCGTGCTGGCGCCTGAGCAACTGCAAGAAAGAGAGCTCGCCAAGCAGCTCCTTGGTTTTGGGGATGCCGTAGCGGCGAGCCTCGCGACCTACAGCCCGCACAAGTTGTGCGGCTACCTGTTCGACCTGGCGGGAGCGTTCACAGCTTTCTACGAGAACTGCCCGGTGTTGCGGGCGCCTTCAGCCGAGGAGCGCACATTTCGCCTCGCGCTCTCCGCAATGACAGGCGCAGTGCTGCGTGCTGGGCTCGCTCTACTAGGGATTGATGCGCCCGAGCGCATGTAGTGGTGGGCCCGGGTGCTTTGCTGGCGCCGTGAGCGGCCCATCTGAGCGGCGGGGTAGGCGTCCCGAACCTCCCCGCTTGGCGCGCGCCGATGGCCGTGGTACCTTGGCGCTCCGAGGGTGCAGCATCGAGCGACGAGCAGTTCCCTCCCGGCGCTTGAGCCGGTGGCCGCCGAGCGACGAGGTTTGATCGCCCGGGAGGGCCAGGAAAGGAGGGAACTTATCATGGCAACTGGTACCGTCAAGTGGTTTAGCTCCGAAAAGGGCTACGGCTTCATTTCGCAAGAGGGTGGCCCAGACGTCTTCGTGCATTACAAGGCGATCCAAGGGCAGGGTTACCGCACCCTGGAGGAGAACGAGCCAGTCGAGTTTGAAGTGCAAGAAAGCTCCAAGGGCCTACAAGCTGTAAACGTGGTGCGCATGGCCTTGCGGGCCGGCGAGTGAGGGATCGGGCAGCTGGGCGCCGGCACTTCCTCCGTGGTTCTTGACCGAGGGTGAACTTGCGTTGGCTCAATTGCAAGTTCTCCCTTGGTGAACGCGACGGGCCAGCTGTCGGGCCCGATCGGGCGCGACGCTCAACCCGAGAGCGGCAGTGCCGAGCGCAGGCGGGAAGCAAGCTCGGCCGCGACTTCCTCTGACGCATAGCGGTGCCTCGGCCACAGAAAGCCACGGAGGCCGTCACCGAAGCGACGAGGTACTACGTGGAGATGGACGTGCGGCACGCTCTGGCTCACGACTTCGTTCAGGGCGAAAAAAGACCCTTCAGCGCTGAGAGCGGCGGCTTGGGCCGCGGCCACGCGCCTGCCCGCCTCCATCAGGGGCCCCAATAGGGGCGCGGGCGTTTCTGCCAGCCGGCCATAGTGTTGTTTCGGGACAACGAGCACGTGGCCGTCGAAAACGGGCCGGTAGTCCAAGAAAGCGATGAGCTCGGCCTCGTCGAGGACGACGTGGGCAGGAACGGTGCCCGCGATGATGGCGTCGAATATGCATTCTTGCGTGAGCGCGACATTACGCTCTTGGCATGTCGCAATTTAGCTTGGGTGGGGCGCCGCCCGAAACGGTGCTCCCGGCACCACCTCCCGAAGCCGAAGATGCGCTCGCACGAGCGGCAAATAGTGCCGAGCTGGCGGAGCTAAAGGCCGTCGCTGCGCGCTGGCCGAGGTTCTTGACGGCTTGGGCTTCTCTTGCCGAAGCGACAGAACAGGCGGACCCCGTAACGGCTTATGCTTTCGCCCGGACAGGGTACCACCGCGGCCTCGACGCTCTCCGAGGGGCGGGGTGGCGCGGGTCTGGTTATGTTCGTTGGCGGCACGAGCCAAATCGAGGCTTCCTGCGCAGCCTCGCCGCTCTCGGCCGGTTGGCGGGCCGCATTGGCGAGACTGAAGAGGATGAGCGCTGCGCGCTCTTCCTCCGCCAGCTCGACCCCGGGTGGCCGCAGAAGGAGCCCGGTGATAGCTGAGCTGCGCGAGAGCGCCGGGGGCCCCCCGTGCGCGGCGGTAGCTAAATGTGAAGAACAAGAAGAGCAGGATGGCGTCTGAGCTCGTGGGGCCGGTACCCGCGGGCGCCGACCCCGAAGACTATGACCGCCTCCGCAGGAGGACTTTGTGGCGGATGCCTTCGGGCCTCTACCTGCTGGGCAGCGTGGCAGGCGGACGGCGCAACCTGATGACCCATAATTGGGCGCTCCAGGTGGCTACGTCTCCAAAGTTGCTTGCCGTGTCAGTACGCAACGAAGCCGTTACCTGTGATCTCGTGAAAAGAGGTCGGGTCTTCAGCCTCTCTTTCTTGAAGCGCGAAGACCGGGCGGTCGTCCGTGGTTTTACCAAGCCCGCCGAAGAGGGGCCTGGGCCCGACATGCTCGGTGGGCTCGCCGTCAACGTGGGAGTGACCGGCGCTCCGGTACTGGCGCAGGCAGTGGCTTGGCTCGAGTGCGAGGTACGTCACGAGTTGGCTCTTGGTGACCACACGCTCTTTATAGGCGAGGTCGTCTACTGCGCCGCCCCCGACGAAGGAAGCCCCCTCTTGCGGATGGAGGACACCCGGCTCAATTACGGGGGTTAGGAGCAGCACTGGCGGCCCCCGGGCGACAGCCCGAGCAGCCCCAAGGGGTCGGTAGACTCGCCACGTGGCGCTACCGGCTCCTCCCGTGACCGGGCCCCGCGAGGCGGCGAACAGGCGGCAACAGGCGCGCGACGCCCTCGAGGTCTACCACTTGACCCGCGACAGCGCTGCTCTCGACGTCATCGTGTCGACCTACCAGGGGCTCGCGCTCTCTCTTGCAAGCCGGTTCGCGCAGCGGGGAGAAGACTTGGAGGATCTCAACCAGGTCGCCCTCCTCGGCCTGCTCAAGGCTGTTGAGCGCTTCGACCCCTCCCGCGGCACGGAGCTCACGACCTTTGCCACGGCGACCATCCTCGGCGAGCTGAAGCGCCACCTCCGGGACCGCGGGTGGTGGGTGCGCCCGCCTCGGAGGGTTCACGACCTCTACATAAGGGCCCAGCAGGCCGTGGACGAGCTCACTCAAGGCCTCGGGCGCTCGCCGACTGTCTACGAGCTCGCGAAGCACATCGAGGCACCGCCCGAAGAGGTGATCGAAGCTCTCGACGCGGGGGGCTTGCGGAGCAGCGCGCCCCTCGACACGATGGTCACCGGCGAAGACGTCTACTCCGCAGCCAAGCTTGGCGCTGTCGACGAGGCGCTTTCCGAAGTCGAAGGGCGCCTCGCTTTAAGCCCCCTTTTGGAGAGGCTCCCCGAGCGCGAGCGCCTCGTCCTTAGCCTGCGCTTTGTCGCCGGTTTTTCGCAGACTCAGATCGGCGCTCTCGTGGGCGCGACCCAGATGCAGGTCTCTCGCACCCTGGCTCGCAGCCTCGCGCAGCTGCGAGCTTGGTCCGAGCGCGACCAGCACGAGAAGCACTAGTGGCGGCCTCTTCAGCCGCCGACGCCGATAGCTCAACGGGCCCGTCAAGCCCGGAGCTGGTCGCCAGCGAGCGAGCCCTTGAGGCTCTCGCGGACCAGCTCGTCGGTATGCCCCGCTACGCGCTCGATACCGAGTTCCACAGGGAGAGGACCTACTGGCCCAAGCTGGCTCTCGTCCAGGTTGCCTGGGAGCTCGAGGGAGAGCCGGGGGAGCCGGCCGAGGACGGGGGACCAAACCCGAGCGCGCCTCGTCGTTCGCGGGTTGCCCTGGTGGACCCCCTTGCCGTCGACCTCGCCCCGCTCGCGAAGGTGCTCCAAGGTGGCGGCACCATGGTGGCTCATGCGGCCAGCCAGGACCTGGAAGTGCTTGCGAAGGCGTGCCAAGCCGCACCCTCACAGCTGTTCGACACGCAGCTCGCTGCCGGCTTCCTCGGTTATGGCTCGGCATCCCTCGGCACCCTCGTCGAGCGCTTCCTCCATGTCCGCTTGACCAAGGGCGACCGCCTCACGGACTGGAGCCGCCGGCCCCTCAGCGCGTCACAAGTCGCGTACGCGGCCGCCGATGTCGCTCACCTGCTCCAACTTGCCGATGTGGTGGCTGCTCAGCTCCGCCAGCGTGGCCGCCTTGCTTGGGCCGAGGAAGAATGCGCAGCCCTCCTCGCTCGGCCCGTCGCACCGTACGACCCCGAAGAGGCGTGGTGGAAGCTGCGCGACAGCAGGCATTTCCAGGGAGCCTCACGCGCGATCGCGCAAGAGGTTGCTGGCTGGAGGGAGGAAAAGGCGCGCGCCCTCGATCTCCCGCCGAGGATGGTGCTGCCGGATCTGGCCTTGCTTTCCATCGCTCATTCGCCCCCCTCTTCGCTCATAGCGCTGCGCCAAACCAGAGGCATGGACCCTCGCCACCTGCGGGGAGGCGTCGAACAGGAGATCATGGCCGCTATTGAGAGGGGCAAAGCACTCCCACCTGAGCGGCTGCGAATTGCCAGGAGCGAGCATGTGAGCAGGGAACTGCGCCCCGCGGTGGCCCTTGCCTCGGCCTGGGTCGCGCAGCTCAGCAAGGACGAAGAGGTCGACGCCGCGCTGCTCGCGACCAGGAGCGACATGGTCGATTTCCTCTCGGGCCGGCGCGGTGCAAGGCTGCGCAAAGGCTGGCGGGGCGAGCTTGTGGGCGCACCTTTGGAGCGGCTGGCCGAGGGACGTGCCTCCCTGGCCTTGGATGGTCATGGCCGGTTGCTGCTCGAGGACCGGACGGCAGCAGGTCGGGAGCTGACCTAAGCCACCCGGCCCTAAGCCACCCGGCCCTAGGCCGCCGGGGCCCAGGGCCGCCCCGGCGCTCAACCGTGGGTCGATTGCTCCTCGCGCTGGCCCTCTCGGGCGCCCTCGGGCCGCAGGTCCACTCGCAGCGTGAGGATGCCGTCCTCGAGGGCCGCTGTGGCGTCGCCGATCATGGCGTAGTCCATGTAGTCGACGCGCGCCTGGTCCATGAAGCGTTTACGCTCCGGGCCCTCGATGGGCGGCAGCCCCCGTTGGCGCACCGCCTTGGCCCGTTCCCGGAAGCGGTTGAGCATCGCGTCCACGTCCAGCTGGTCCGGCACCATCGCCATGCTAGTGGCACGGCGGCTTGGGCTACCCTGTTCATCGAGTTGGCGGTAAGCTGCAGGTTGTTCCTGCACGTCTCGGCACGGGAGTCATTGTGAAAAAGGGACGGCACCGGCGCTTCGAAGAGGCGCGAGATTTGAAGCGGGCTCTGGCCACGACGGAGACCGATGCGGAACCATGCCCGGAGTGCGGCGCGGAGCCGGGCAAGGACCACGCATCGTGGTGCTTGGCGACTGAGGACGACCTCGAAGAGGAGTACGAAGAAGCCCCCGAGCACCCCCTCGACACGCGCAGCTAGCAGGTCGCGGCGGGCTGGGGTTGGCGCGAGCCAAAGTCGCAGGCACTTTGTTGCCTGTCCCATAGCATGTTCAGGTGGCAAGTTCCCCGCCTGAGCCCTACCCGCACGTCGCTGACAGGCCTGATTTTGCCGCGCTGGAAGGTGAGGTCCTCGCCTATTGGGCCGAGGACGGGACCTTCGAGGCCTCGGTAAAAGCTCGCAGCGAGGCGCCCGAGTACGTCTTTTACGACGGGCCCCCGTTCGCGAACGGCCTGCCGCACTATGGTCACCTCCTCACGGGGTACGTAAAGGACGCCCTCCCTCGCTACAAGACGATGCGGGGGTGGCGGGTCGAGCGCAGGTTCGGCTGGGACTGCCACGGCCTCCCCGCCGAAATGGAGGCCGTCAAAGAGCTCGGCCTCCCCGGCCGTGCCGACATCGAGCGCTATGGCATAGGCGAGTTCAACGATTACTGCCGGACCTCGGTGTTGCGCTACACCAACGAGTGGGAGCGCTACGTCACCCGCCAAGCCCGCTGGGTCGATTTCGTCAACGACTACAAGACGATGGACATCTCCTACATGGAGAGCGTGATGTGGGCGTTGTGCCAGCTCTACGGCAAGGGCTTGCTCTATGAGGGCTATAGGGTGCTGCCGTTCTGTTGGGAGTGCGAAACGCCGCTTTCCAACTCAGAAACCCGGATGGACAACTCCTACCGCCCGCGCCAGGACCCGGCGGTAACTGTTGCATTCGAGCTCGTAGCGCCCAAGGGGCGCCGTCCCGCCTCCGCACTTTTCGACGCCGGGCTGCCCCTCCGCGCCCTTGTCTGGACGACGACCCCTTGGACCCTGCCCTCCAACCTTGCGCTCGCAGTGGGCCGTGACGTCCCCTACGCGGTCGTCGAAGCGAACCATGCCCGCTACCTCATCGCCGAGGCGCGCTGGGACGCGCAACGCGAGGTCCTGAGCGAGGTACTGGGGGGAGGGGAGCGCGTCGGCACCATCCATGGAGAGGACCTTGCGGGGCTGTCCTACGAGCCATTGTTCGAGTTCTTCAAGGACGAGCCGAACGCTTTTGTCATCCTCCTCGGCGACTTTGTGACGACCGAGGACGGCACGGGAATCGTGCACCTCGCCCCAGGCTTTGGCGAGGACGACCAGCGCGTTTGCGAGGCCGCCGGGATAGCAGTTGTTTGCCCCGTCGACTCTCGGGGCCGTTTTACCGCCCAAGTCCCGAACTTTGAAGGGACGCAGGTCTTTGAAGCTAACAGGACGATAATCGCCGACCTGCGCAAGCTCGGCGCGCTTGTGCGTTTCGAGACTTACGAGCACTCTTACCCGCACTGCTGGCGGACCGACACGCCGCTCATCTACCGGGCAGTCAGTTCCTGGTTCGTCAAAGTGACAGCCATAAAGGACAAACTCCTCGCCCACAACCAGGAGGTCAACTGGGCGCCCTTGCACGTGCGCGATGGTGCCTTTGGGAAATGGCTCGAGGGCGCTCGCGATTGGTCGATATCGCGCAACCGTTTTTGGGGGAGCCCGGTCCCGGTTTGGAAGAGCGACGACCCGAAGTACCCCCGGGTCGATGTGTACGGAAGCCTGGAAGAACTGGAGAAAGATTTCGGGACGCGGCCGACCGATCTCCACCGGCCGGCCATAGACCAGCTCGTCCGGGCCAATCCAGATGACCCGAGCGGGCGCTCGACAATGCGGCGCGTCGAGGACGTCCTTGACTGCTGGTTCGAGTCCGGGTCGATGCCGTTTGCCCAAGTGCATTACCCATTTGAGAACAGCGAGTGGTTCGAGAACCACTTCCCGGGCGACTTTATCGTGGAGTACGTTGGCCAGACGCGAGGATGGTTCTACACCTTGCACGTGCTGGCCAGCGCGCTCTTTGACAAGCCGGCCTTCTCTAACTGCATGGCGCACGGGATAGTGCTCGGGCACGACAAGCTGAAGCTCTCCAAGCGGCTTCGCAATTACCCCGACCCCGACGAAATGTTCAATGTCTACGGCTCCGACGCCATGCGCTGGTACCTGCTTTCCTCTCCGGTGATGCGGGGGGGCGATGTCGTGGTCGAGCGCAAGGGCCCGGCCGAGGCGGTGCGCGCGGTGCTGAACCCGCTCTGGAACTCTTGGAAGTTTTTCGCAATGTACGCCAACGCAGACAAGTACCGGGCGCATTGGTCAAGCGACAGTGACGAGCTGCTCGACCGCTACGTGCTTTCCAAGGCGCGCGCCCTCGTCGAGGATGTCACCCAAGCGATGGACAATTACGACCTTTATTCTGCATGCACCTCGGTGACCTCTTTCATTGACGCGCTCAACAACTGGTACATCCGCCGGAGCCGGGAGAGGTTCTGGAGCCACCTTGGGGCGAGCCAGGCCTCCGATCGCAGCAAGAAGGCGGCCTACGACACGCTTTACACCGCTCTCCATACGCTCTGCTTGGTTTCAGCGCCGTTGCTGCCGATGCTCGTCGAGACTGTCTACCGGGGCTTGACCGGAGAACGCAGTGCCCACCTCGCGAACTGGCCTGACGCGGGCTCTCTACCGAAAGACGACGCACTCGTTGCGGACATGGACCTCGTGCGTGAGGTTGTTTCGGCGGGCCATTCCGTCCGCAAGGCGAGCGGGTTCCATACCCGCGTGCCTCTGCCCTCGGTGACGGTTGCCGGTGAGGCTGCGCGATCTCTCGCACCGTACCGCGAGCTGGTCGCTGACGAGCTGAACGTCAAATCAGTCAATTTGGTAACCGACGTGAGCCAAGTTGCGGACCTGGTGCTACAGGTCGTGCCAGCGGTGTGCGGGCCCCGCCTCGGCCCCGGCACGCAGCAAGTAATCGCAGCCGTGCGCAAGGGGCAATGGAAGCGCGCTCCCGAGGGGGGTGTTGAGGCTGGCGGGCACGTGCTGGTCGAGGGGGAATATTCCCTTTCTCTCGTCCCGAGGGACGCTGCTTCCGCGCGGGCTCTGCCCGGCAACGGGATGGTGGTCAGCTTGGAGCTTGCACTGACGCCGGAGCTTTTGAGAGAGGGCCTCGCGCGCGACGTCGTGCGGCAAGTGCAGCTCGCTCGCAAGAACGCAGGGTTCGACGTCTCCGATCACATCCGGCTTTTTCTCGATGTTTCGCACTTCGGAGAGCTACGCCAAGCGCTCGAAGAGCACCGCGCGATGATCTCGGGGGAAGTTCTCGCCGATGAGCTCGTGGTCCTTGAAGCTCCCCTCCTTGGGGCCGAGCGGGGGGAAGTGGCAGACGGGCGAGTTTTTCACCTCCGCGTGGAGCGGCTGAGAAGATAACCGAGAAGATAAGGGGTACCGTACCGCGCGAGCCGTGGTGCGCGAGGATCTCGCTCCATGACAACTGTTGATGCTCCTGCAACCTCCGCCCCACCGCAGCCGGGCACACATCACCACATGCCGACCTTTGGGTTCACGCGCTGGGGGCACCCCGTCCATGCGAGAACTGTCGACCATCTACCGGACCACAATGCGTATGCCCGGTTCAACAAGCGCCTCGCGCTCTTTATCACCCAAAACATCGGGACCATGACGTGCTTTTGGCTCTTTTGTGTGATCTCGTTGTCGTCGCTGACTGCGGTCCTTTACGAGGCTCACATCATCAACACCACCAGCTTCCTCACTGCTAACGGCTTCATTCTCGTGGTTTCTTGGCTGTCCCAGAACTTCATCCAATTGGTCCTCTTGCCAGCCCTCATGGTTGGCCAAAACCTGCAAAACATAGCGGCTGACGCCCGCTCGGCAAAGACCTTCGAGGACGTCGAGAGGATCATCGACCTGCTCGACTGCCATACGCAAGGGGGGCTCGCCGACATCATGGAAGAGGTCCAGCGGCTGAGGGTGCAATTGAGCACAGCAAACGGGGGGAGCTGACGCCGCCGCAAGGAGGAGGGCCCTGGTCTGCGGAGCAAGCCTCCTATCTCGGGAGCAGCCCGCCTGCCTTGGGTGTGCCTTCTCCGGGGCGAGGCCGGTCTTCGGCGGTGCTCGGGGGGCCGGGCGCACCGCTTGGGACTGTCGGGCGGGCGCCGATAAGCAGGGCGGTGCCCACGAGGGCGACGACCACGCCGCCGAGGAGCAGCCAGGCATCCGCGCCGCGCGGGAGCGCCTCGTGGTAGAGCACAAAACCAGCCCCTATCAACCCAAGTGAGGCCACCGAGGCGTTCGCAGCGGAGACTGTGGCCGCATTTGCACGGCGGAAGGCCTGCTGGATGAGGCTCTGTGCCCAGATGGCCAAGGCCGTCATGAGCCAGGGGCTTGCGCTCGCGAGCACGGCAGGCAGGCCGCCTCCGCCGTAGAGGGCAAAGCGGTCACCGACCTCTTTGGTAAAGACGCCCGTAGCGGCGTAGACGAGCCCAACCGCCGTGCCCGTCCCAGCACCGGAGGCCTTGAGGCGCCGCTGGGTGGCCGCGACGTCCCCAGCAGGGGCTCCACGTGCCCACCAGCTCGAAACCGCTGACACGACGACGGCCGCTCCAGCGCACACGGCGGCCACGGCGAGCACGGCCAAGTTGGAGAGCGGGGTGCGGACGACCGAGGTGTGGGCGGCACCGACAGCGGTGATGGCGGCGCCGGCGCTCGCCAGGATGACCCCGAGGAGCTCGAGACGGCTGAAGCGCTCGCCCAGCCATCGGCCGCCACCCACGACCAGGACGCCCCTACCGGCGTTGCGAAGGGTCGCAACTACCGGGACCGGCGCCGTGGCGAGCGAGGCCGCTTCGCAAATCCAACCGAACACCGACAGGAGGATTGCCAGGGCCCAGAGCGGGCGCCTGGCAAGGGCTATCAACAAGCGCAAGCCCCGCCGCCCGGGAGCGGTGCGCATCCCCTCTTTCTTCTCGAGCGCCGCCGCCGCGGCATTGAACATCCCCGAGAGGAGCGCGAGTAGGCTACCCAGGACCAACATGGGCTATTTGGGAGAAGGCATGCGTCGCAACCAGCAGCGTTTTATGGGCGAGTTCCCCGTTGGTAGACGATAACCCCCCGAGGCGAGTCCTCATCATCTCTGCGGAGATGGGCGAGGGCCACAACGCTGCCGCCGCAGCTCTTACAGAAGCGATCGAGGAATGTTGGCCCGACTGCTCGGTTGCCCGCCTCGACACGATGGAGCTGCGCGGCGTCCGCTTCGCCAAGGCCGCGCGCTGGGCATATGGCTTCCAGCTTTCGGTACTGCCGTGGAGCTACGCCATTTTTTATGCCTGGCTTTCCCGTTCGAGGCGCTTCGCTGCGTTAGCCCGGCGGGGCGTCGGCGCCTTTTTTGGCCGCCGGTTGGCCAAAGCAATGGACGGGCACGAGCCCGACCTCGTCATATCCACATACCCATTTGGTTCGGCGGCACTCGACTGGTTGCGAAGGACGAGGGGGTTTTCCACCCTCACCGTCACGTACATCCCGGCCTTCCATGTTCACCCCCTGTGGGCTTATGACGGGATCGACCTCCATTTCGTCATGTACGACGGGGCAGTCGAGCACGCGCTGCTGCCGGGGTTCGAGCAGTCAGTGCGCCTCGGGTCACCTCCGGTCCTGCGTGGTTTCGGTGAGATCGGCAGGGGCGAGGCGCGCCGGTTGCTCGGGTTGCCCGAAGGGGACTTTGTCGTCCTCATGACGGGCGGTGCCTGGGGCCTCGGGGAGATTTCCGGAGGAGTGGAGGCGCTCGTCGAGCTCGAACCGCCCGTGCACGTGGTAGCTGTCTGCGGCAAAAACTCGAGCCTCGAGGCGGAGATGCGTTCCCTGGCGATGGAGCGCCCCGGGCGGCTGACCGCCTACGGCTATGTCTCGACGATGCCGGAGCTGATGGCGGCGGCCAATGTGGTCGTCACCAACGGTGCCGGTGTCACGGTGCTGGAAGCCCTCCGCACCCCACGCCCCGTCGTTGCTTTCGCCCCCCTCGCCGGGCACGGCACCTTCTCGACTCTCGAGATGGTGAAGCGCAACCTCGCGGTCGAGGCCCGCAACGTCCCCGGTTTGGTCCAGCAGATCCGCCGCCTTCGCACTGACCAAGGTTTCCTGCACACAATGGAAAGCGCGGGGGAGTCCTGGGTCGAAGGCAGGGACTTGCGCCGCAGCGTGGGTGAGATCCAAGCGGTCTATAGCCAGCGTTGGGTGAGCCGTGGCGGCGAGGAGCGCTCCGCCCTCCGTAAGGGTGCATAGGGGCGCGCTCAGGGTCTTCCCCTATGGCTGGCCGGCGCCGCCGGGCGGACAATGGAGATATGTCGTACACAGCACCCCAGGATCCCGCTGGTGCCGACGCGGGCCCCTATGCGCAGCGCACTCTCCGGCGCAGCACTTCTGACCGAGTCATTGCAGGCGTCGCGGGCGGCTTGGGCCACTACCTCGGTGTGGATCCCGTTGTTGTCCGGGTCGGTTTTGTGGTTGGGTCCTTGCTCTTGGCTGGCATAGGCGGCCCCGTGGTTTACCTGCTCGCATGGGCCATCGTCCCCGAAGAGGGCAGGGCGAGCTCGATTGCTTCCGAGACGCTCGGGCATCACCCATGGCAGCACTGAGCTCCGCCCGGTCGCCGGCCGGCCAGGTAGCCTTGCACCGACCAGGCCTTGCACCGACCACTAGCGCGGGCCAGGTGAAACCATGACCGGCTTGCTCGTTTGGGTAGTTGGCACCCTTGTCGGTGGGCTCGTGATAGGGGGCCTCGGGCGCCTTGTCGTGCCAGGGCCCAACCCGATCGGCTTCTGGCTGACGGCCCTGTGCGGCATCGGCGGGGCGCTCATAGGTGGCCTCGTGGCGGCAGTGCTGTTCTGGGGCCCAGCCACCCATTGGTTCGTGACGCTTGTCCTGGAGGTCCTCGCAGCGGCTTGCCTCGTGGCACTGGTGAGCCGCCAACGGCGGCGCTGGACCTAAGCCGCTCTGGGGAGGGACAGCTGGTCGTGGCCCTGCCTCGCCAGAGGCCACCGGCGGCCACCGGCGGCGCGCAGCCCGGGGAAAAACATCACGAGGTGGCGCCCCGCGTTGTGGTCGCCCAATGGAGGAGCTTGTCGTCGTCCAACTTCTTCCAGAAGCTCTTCCATGCGCTTTGCTTTGCCACCTCCAGTTCTCTCATAGCGGCAACGAGCAGCCCGGCGGTGAGAGCGGCCGCGAGAGAGGCCTGCTGTCGTGACCTCGGGCTCGCCGGTACGCGGCTGGCGACCTCGCGCAGCCACTGCGCGTTCACCGCCGCGTCATGAGCCTCGCCGAGCACATCTTGCAGCATGGTCGCAGCTTTCCCTGTCGCTGTCGCCCTGAGAGCTTCTTTGGAGCTGAGAAAAGGTGCTGCAGCTTCGGCAATGTACCTGAACCGTTTAGCTTCGATGCGCACCCGGTGCAGCTGTCCCTCGCTGGGCGAGGGGCCAAGGCGCCGGACCTTTTTGCGGAGCACCCTCAACTGGCGGCCGGCGAGCGCTGGCATGCCGGTTGATGCGGGTTGGTCGCGCAAGCTCAACAACATCGGAGCGAGGTTCGGTGCTGGCCGGGTGGGCGTTTTCGGGCTGGGAGCCGCGGCAAGGGCCGACATCCCGTGCTGCTCGCCGTGCTGCTCGCCGTGCTGACCGCGGGCGTCCTGGCCCGGGCCCGAGCCGCCGAGGGCACCGATCAAGCGCAGGCAGGCGACATAGCGATCGCTCTTCATGGCCTCGAGCAGCTGTCTGTGTGCTTGTTCCCGGTCTTCTTCGGCGGCTTGGAGCACCCACCTCGCGCCGCCCGCGTCTTGCTCGTCGAGCTCGCTGCACGCCTCCTGGAGTACTTCGAGGCGGACGTCTGCGTCGCGGGCGTCGCCAAGGGCTCGCCCAAGCCAGCTCAGCTCCTCGCGTAATTGCAAGTAGAAGGCGTTCGCACCGACGAGCGGCTTGAAAGCACGCAATAACGACCGCAGCCTCCGGATGGCCACCCGGCTCTTATGGACGTGTTCCGGGTCAGGCTCTTCCAGCCGGAGCGGCAGGTCACGCTCCAAAAGAGCGTCTAGGCACGCCCGGCCCTGCTGCTCGAGGGCCGCAGCCATCGTCAGGACGGGCCGGGTAGCACGCCCCTTTTTGGCCGGCTTGCTCCCCGTTCCGACCCCGAGAGGCGCTGCTTGCGGGTGGGGCGCCCCCTCTAGCTGGCCAAGGCGCACGGCGGGCGCAACAGAGCCCAGTGCGGCACGGCCGTCGCCTGTGCCGGAGCCAGGTCGCCCCTCGCCTGCGGCGTCTTGGGAGAGGCTGAGCACTGTCATCAACTTGCTCTTCCGGCTGCTAGCGACTGCGCCCGACTCGATGAGCCGAGCCGAGAGCGCCTCGAGCACCTCGAGCGCCGAGCCGTCCGCCAGCTCGACCTCGACTTCGGTGAAAGTGACGGCTGGGGCAGGACGGCCTCGTCTCTTTGGGAGCAAGAGGCTGGTCCCTGTCACGCTGTCATGGTCGACCTCGGCGAGCACACGCCCATCAGAGGTGCGTAGCTCCGAGCGCTGCCTCTTGGTGCTCAGGCGGGCGATCGGCCGAAGGGGCGCACCGAGCGTGACGCCGGCGAGAAGCTGGACAGCGTCCGCCAGCGGCGCTCCCGACCTGGGTTTAGGGGCTTCCCAGCTGACCTCGGTGCGAGTGAGCACCCCTCCGTCCAGGCTCGACGGGAGCTTGACTGTCCAGACATGACTTACCTGGCTGGAGGCAGCGCCGCCGGCCCTCCGCCGTTGAGCGGGATTGCTGCGCTCTTGCCGGTAGCGGAAAGTTACCTGGCGCGCCCCGAGGCTCAAGTCGGCGGTGTCGTAGTAAGTCGCCTCCAGGTCGAGAGGCGCGAGCTGCACCACCCGCACCCCTGGCATAGCCCCGGAGAGGTCGGGCAAGGTCCAGCCTGGGCCGACTTCGAGCTTTACCTCCTGTTCGAGGTGCCGCACAACGCCTCCTTGCGCGGGGTGAAGCTTACCCTGAGCTCTTCCTCGCGGGCGCAAAAGGGCCCAAAAGCGCCGGCCAGCACGGAAAGTGCGCGAACCTGAAACAACTGTGCGCGGTCCTGGGAATAGTGGTGATAGCGGCGACGCTGGCGCCGGCAAGGGCCCGGTCCAAAAGCCCCGCTTCCTCGAGCACTCCGCTGAGCCTTTGTCCAAATGGACGACCTTTGGGGTCGGTGGCCCGGCAGAAAGTTTCGTCGAGGTCCCTGACACTGGTTTGTTGGTCCGGCTCGTCGAAGAGGCGGACCAACAAGGCACCCCCGTCCTTTTGCTCGGCGAGGGCAGCAATATGCTCATTTCTGACGAGGGTTTTCCCGGAGTGGTGCTGAGGGTTTGTACGACAGGCCGCGAGGCGTCCAAGGACGGCGAGGCCGTCGTCATCTCGGTAGCTGCCGGGGAGAGGTGGGCTCCTTTCGTGCAGGAGTGCGTTGCCGAAGGTCTCTCGGGCATCGAGTGCCTCGCCGGCATCCCCGGGCTCGTGGGCGCAACCCCGGTACAGAACGTCGGCGCTTATGGCGAGGACGTGGAGCAGACAGTACAGAAGGTAACGATATGGGACCGCGCTGCCAAGCGGCTGCGTGAAATGTCGGCTGCCGACTGCAAATTTGCGTACCGCACAAGTGTCTTCAAGCGAAATGATCGTTACGTCGTGACGAACGTGACGTTCCGTTTGCAACGTTCGCGCATGTCGCAGCCCCTGCGCTATAGCGAACTGTGCAGCAAGCTCGGGACCGAGCTCGGCGACCGGGCGCCGCTCCAAGACACTGCGAGCGCAGTCTTCGAGCTTCGCCGGAGCAAGGGCATGGTGATCGACCCGACCGATCCTGATACCCGCAGCGCAGGCTCGTTTTTTACCAACCCTGTGCTCGGGCCGGCAGCGATGGACCGCCTCCGCAGGCGCGCCCCGGCGGTCCCGAGCTACCCGGCGGGAGGAGGCGAGCGCGTGCCCGCCGGCTGGTTGGTGGAGCAAGCGGGGTTCTCTCGCGGTTATACGAGAGGCGGCTCGGCTATTTCGACTAAACACGCGCTCGCACTTGTTTGTCGTGGGGGCGGTAACGCACGGGACGTGATCGCGCTCGCGAGGGAAGTGCGCGACCGGGTGCAGGCGCGCTTCGGGGTCTTGCTCGAACCAGAGCCTGTGCTGATTGGCCTGCATCTGTGACGAAAATGATGTGGTTCACACAAAACTATGGGCGCTACGCCGCAAGTGGTGTACAGTGGCTTTAGTCCCTGCGGCTCTCCCTGCCAACAGAGGACTTAGCTCGGGGCAGGTTCCCCCCCTTCCCGCCCCTTGAGCGAGGACTGAAGGGCCGGCGTCCCCCCGCCGGTCCTTCGTCATTCAAGGCCGAAGTTCGCCAGGTCCCCGGTGCCGCCCGGATTTCGAAACCGAAAATTTACCAACTATTAATCTGCTTCTAAGCCGTCCCCCTTCTGACCCGTGCTCCGCGGCCGGGCTTATCTCCTCCTGGGGGCGGTTCGTGCGCCGGAGCGCGGCCCCGAGGCTGGCCTGGCGGGTCACGGGGCGCGAGCGGGGGGATGGAGCGGGTGGCACTTTCTCCCGGTCTGAGGCTTATCGCCTCGCCGTAGTGGTGGAGCGTGATGGGCTCGGAGAAAGCCCCCGGGAGGGGCCCGCGCGAGCTGTAGACGGCGCTGGAAGCCGTCACCGCGACCGCGAGGCGGGACCCTCTCCAGACAACTCGGAACGATACACGCCCGAGCCTTGCCGGCAGCCTGGGCGAGAAGTTGAGCTTCCCATCGCTCTGGCGCATGCCACCGAGCCCGGCAACGAGCGCGAGCCAGCTGCCGGCGAGGGAAGCCATGTGCAGGCCGTCGCGCGTATTGTGCTCGAGGTCTTCCAGGTCCATGAGGGCGGCCTCGCGCAGGTAGTCATAGGCCAGGTCCATATACCCGAGCTCGGCCGCAACTATGGACTGGATGCAGGCCGAAAGCGACGAGTCGCGCACCGTAATTGCCTCGTAATAGCGGAAGTTGCGTTCCTTTTCCTCAGCGCTGAAGGCGTCACCCCGCAAGTACATGGCCATTACGAGGTCGGCCTGCTTGACGACCTGGCTCCGGTAGAGGTCGAAGTACGAAAAATGAAGCAACAATGGGTATTGGTCGTCCTTGGTCGCTGCGAAGTCCCACGGCTGGTGGCGCGTGAAACCCTCCGACTGCTGGTGCACGCCGAGCTCTTTGTCAAAGGGGACAACGATTTGTCCCGCCGCCTTCCGCCAGGCGGTCACCTCCTCCCGCGAAACCGAGAGCTGAGCAGCGGCGTCCGGGTACCTCTCGGCAAGAAGAGCGGCGTCGGTCAGGTTCGCCTGGGCCATGAGGTTTGTGTAGATGTTGTTGTCCGCGATGGCCGAGTACTCATCGGGCCCTGTCACCCCATCGACCCGGAAGCCGTGGTCGTCGTCAAAGTGCCCGAGGCTCAGCCAGAGGCGGGCTGTCTCTACAACGAGCTCGGTGGCGACCGGTGCCATGTCCTCGTTCCCTGTCGCCTCGAGGTACCTTACGGCTGCGTGGGCGATGTCGGCGTTCACATGAAATGCCGCCAGGCTGGCGGGCCAATACCCGGAACACTCCTCGCCGAGTATCGTCCGCCAGGGGAAAGCAGCACCCCGGCGCCCCAGCTGGACTGCTCGTTTGCGCGCCTGGGGGAGAGTGCTCTGACGCCAAATGAGCGCGTCAGCTGCGGCGTCGGGCGCAGTTGCGGTAAGCACTGGCAGCACAAAGGTTTCTGTGTCCCAAAATGCGTGGCCGTCGTAGCCCGGGCCGGTCAAACCCTTGGCCGGGATCGCTCGTTGCTCGGCGCGCACCCCGGCCTGAAGGATTTGAAAGAGAGCAAATCGTGCCGCCTGCTGGACCTCTTGGTCCTCGTGAACCTCGATGTCCGCGCGGTCCCAAAATTGGTCCAAGTACGCGCGCTGCGCGGCCAGCAGCCCCTCAAAGCCGGTGTGCCGCGCGGCATAGGCGGCACCTGCGACTTGGTCCTCCAGGGCCGGCAAAGAACGCTCTTCGGACCAACCGTAGGCAAGGTACTTGATGACGTGGACCTTTTCGCCCGGCGCCAAGAGCGCCGTTATCGTCACCCGCCCCTTGTCGGCCCAGACCTCCGTGCGCTCTTGATGGTCGCCCGGGATCTCGAGGATCTCGTGGTCCATCAACGCCGCCATTCGCTGGCCCGACAAGCGGGTGCCATGGACGAGCAGGACCTGAAGCGCGCTGCTTGCTTGCGAGACGCCGACGAGAGGAGCCTTGAGCACGGCGGCAGCCCTCGGGTCCGGCACGATGCCGCTCGTGGTCGACTGGCCGGGCTCGGGCAGTTCCTCGTTTGCTACCAGCTCGGACTGGACGACTACTCGTACGGGATGGTCCGTCGCGGAAACTTCGTAAGAAATGGCGGCCACTGCGCGCTGGGTGAGCGACACGATGCGGGTGGTCCGCAGCGCTATCGTGCGACGCCCGGGGGACTCCCAAAGGGCGTGCCGGTACAAAGCTCCTTCCCGGAAGTCAAGCACTCGCTCATGCTCCAAGAGGCGGCCGTAGCGCACGTCTAAGGGCTCGTCATCAACGAGGAGGCGGATGAGCTTGCCGTTGGTGACGTTTACCACGGTCTCGCTCGAACCAGGCTGCCCGTAAGCGCTTTCAGCGGAAAGCAACGGCCGCAGCTCGCAAAACGACCCCAGGTAGGTACCGGGAAGGCCGTGCGGCTCACCCTCGTCCAGGTTGCCTCGCAAGCCGATATGCCCGTTGGACAAGGCGAACACAGACTCGCTCTGAGCGAGCACGTCGAGATGGAGAGCCGTCTCTCTTACCAGCCATGGCTCGGCACCATATGCCGGATGGGTGATCATTGGCGGGCTGCCAGGAGCTCGGCGAGGTCCGTGACAACTCGCGAAGCCCCGTGTTCCAAGAGCGCAGTGGCTTGGCCGACGCGGTCGACGCCTACCACGAACTTGAAGCTCCCGGCTCGGCCAGCGGCGACACCCGCGAGCGCGTCTTCGAAAACAGCAGCTGCGGCGGGGCTGGCGTCGAGCAGGCGCGCTCCGGCGAGGTACGTGTCGGGAGCAGGCTTGCCGGCGAGGTGATCGCGTTCGGCGACGTGGCCGTCGACGATACCGTCAAAAAGCCCCAGTATCCCGGCCGATTGAAGTACGTCCCGGCAGTTGGTGGACGAAGACACGACTCCCGCGCGCAAGCCTGCCCTCCGCACCGCCTCGACGTAGGTGACTGAACCTGGGTACGGCTTCACGCCGTCGTCGTGGACGCGGCGGAGCACTATTACGTTTTTCCGGTTGCCAAGACCGTAAAGGGTGTTGGCCGTGGGCGGGTCGTCGTGGCTCCCCTTGGGAAGTTGGATGTGGCGCGAGGCGAGGAAGTCCTCGACGCCGGCGAGCCGCGGCTTGCCGTCCACGTACTGGTCGTAGTCGTCGTGCGCGTCAAAAGGGCGCAGGTCGACGGAGCCGTCCCCGCCCCTCCCGCCCCTCCCGCCCCTCCCGCCCCTCACGCTCGTCTCGCTCGTCTCGCCTGCCCGGCCTGCCCCGCTCTGGGGGTAGCTGGCGAGGAACTCGTCGAACATCTCCTTCCAGGCCGCCGCGTGGATCTCGGCGGTCTCTGTGAGGACCCCGTCCAGGTCGAAAAGGCAGGCGCGGACCTCATCTGGTAGACCAAGCATGGCCACCATCTAACCAAGAGCCTTGTGCACTAACCAAGGGGGCCCCCAGGAGCCCTCGGGCGCTCCTAGCGGGCCTCCAAAAGAAGCCCGAGCGAGCGGAGCTGCTCGGCGGGCCGGTGGTACCCGCGCTCCAAGTGCCGCACACCGTGGATGACCGTCGGCCCGGAGGCCGCGGCCGCGGCTATGACGCTCGAAAAGCCCGCCCGCACGTCCGGCACGTCGACCTCGGTGCCTTGCAATTTTGACGGCCCACGTACGACCGCGGAATGCAGGTAGCTCTTGTCGTGGAACCGGCACGCCGGGCCCCCGAGGCATGTGGCGAAGAGGCCGATCTCGCCGCCCATTGCCTTTAGGGCCGGGACGTACACGAAGCGGTCTTCATAAACCGTCTCGTGGAGCACCGACATGCCTTCTGCCTGGGTGAAAAGGACCATGAGCGGCGTTTGCCAGTCCGTCATGAACCCCGGGTGGACGTCGGTCTGGACTGCGGCGGCGTGGAGTCCGTCGGGGGCAAAGGCCGAAATGCCAAACTCGTCGATGCTCACTTGGGCGCCCATCCGCAGGAGCGTCGTGATCGCGGTGACGAGACGGTCTTGACCGCACCCGATCACGCGGACGGCGCCGCGTGTGATCAGGCCGGCGACCAGGTAGGAGAACGCCTCATTGCGGTCACCCTGCAAGCGCGTCTGGGCGCCGTGGAGCTCGGGGACGCCTTCAATGACCATTCGGCGGTCGGGAGCGAGCTCGATGCGCGCCCCCATGCGCTGCAGGAACAACGCCAGCTCGAGGACTTCCGGCTCGGTCGCTGCGTTCCTGATCACGGTCTTTCCTTCGGCCAAGGCCGCCGATAGGAGCGCAGACTCGGTCGCGCCGACGCTCGGGTAGGGGAGCTCGATTATCGTCCCGGTCAAGCGGCGACAGCGGGCCTGGATGCCGTCGTCAGTGACCTCGACTTCTGCACCGAGCGCCTCGAGCGTCTTCACATGAAAGTCGACCGGCCTCCCCCCGATCCTGTCCCCGCCGACGAGGGGCACAAAAGCCTCTCCGGTGAGGTGGACGAGCGGCCCGAGAAGCAGGACCGGGATGCGGTTGAGCCCGCTGAACGACAGCGGCACAACCGGTTTGGCCTGCTCGGGGGGAGTAATCACGAGCGTCCCGTCGTCCTGCTCGACACCCGCACCGATCGCCCGGAGGATGTCCGCCGTGATCTGTACATCCCCGACCTCGGGGACATTTGCGATCGTGCTCGGCCCCTGCCCGAGGATGGCGGCGACCATGTGCTTGGTGACGGCGTTCTTCGACCCGTAGACCTGGACATCTCCCACGAGGGGCCCGTTGGGCTGGATATACCACGCATCTGACACAGTTCGGATCTTCTCAGATGAGCGGGTACCAGTCGGAGTTCTCGGGTTGGGGAGGTGTTGCCAGTGCTACGGCAGGGGGGCTCCACCGACGCCGGCAGCAGCACTTGTAGAGAGATGTGGTCGAGCCGGTTCGACTATTGCCGCCGGCCACGGTAGAACAGCAATTGCTGGCGTGGGGTGCACCGCTCCGTTGGCGCAGTGGCCCCAGACCATGCCAGTGACACTGCCAAAGAGACTGCAAAAAGGACGTGAACTGTCGTGCACATCAGGGATATCTTCCTAGACGGGTTTGGCCGGATCAAAGAGGGCGTCCCGCGCACAATCGAGGGGCTCAGCGTCGAGGAGCTCGCCTTGCGTCCTGACAAAGAAGCCAACTCCATTGGGTGGCTCGTCTGGCACCTGGCCCGGGTCCAGGACGACCACATTGCGGGCGCCGCCGGGCTCGACCAAGTTTGGTTCAAGGCGGGCTGGGCCAAGCGCCTTGACCTTGGGTTGGCGCCCGAAGATACCGGTTATGGGCACAGACCAACCGACGTCGAGCGTGTTAGGGCGAGCGGCGAGGAACTGGCCGCGTACCACGAAGAGGTCTCTGCGCAAACACTGAAGTTCCTGGAGGACCTCGGTGACCAAGACTTCGACCGCGTCGTCGACGAGCGTTGGGACCCGCCCGTGACGCTCGGTGTGCGCCTTGTGAGCGTGCTGGAAGACGATGCGCAACACCTCGGCCAGGCCGCGTACCTCCGGGGGCTTATAGAGAGGCGACGCGCGGGGGCTTGAGCGCTCCCGTGAGGAGCAGAGGCGAAGTGGTTGCCGGCCTGAGCGTAGGTGCCGGCCCGAGCGTGGGTGCCGGCCTGAGCGGTCAGCCGGGCGAGGTCAGTGCCTGAAGCGTCGCGCGCGCGCCACTGTCGTGGAGCGATGCCAAGGTCTCCACGTAGGCAGTAGCAAATCGCGGGTCATCGACGAGGTCTCCGAAAATATCGCGGTTTTCCAAGAAGGCTGTCGGGTTGGTCCTCTGTTGGCGGGCGGATGCCACGAGGCGGTCCTTGAGGTGGTCGACGATATCGATCGGCGCCCCGTCCTCGTCGGTGCCTTCGGCGTAGCGCGCCCAGCAGGCAATGACGGTGGCACAATGGCGGATGCTCCCGCCCGCTTCGAGCTGGTACCGCACCACCGGCAGGAGGAACTTCGGGATGAGGTCCGAACCGTTCGTGCACAGGCGCGCCACCGTGTCGGCGACTTCGGGGTTGGAGAAGCGGTCAATTAGTTCACGGGCGTAGGAGGGAAGGTCTATGCCGGGGACCGGTTGCAGGGTGGGCATGGCTTCTTGGATCATGTACCCGAGCAGGAACTGGGCGAACAAGGGGTCCCTCACTACTTCGTGCACGAGCCGGTACCCGGCCAGGTAGCCGGCGTAGCAGAGAGCTTGGTGGCTCGCGTTCAGGAGCCGTAATTTCATCAGCTCGTAGGGTGCAACGTCGGCGACCAATTGCACACCGGCGTCCTGCAACGGTGGCCGGCCAAAACTGAAAGTGTCTTCGAGGGCCCACTGCACGAACGGCTCGCACAAGACCGGCCAGCCGTCTTCGACGCCAAAGCGGGCCGCAACCTCGGCGCGGTCACGGTCGGTCGTGGCCGGAGTGATCCGGTCGACCATCGAGTTCGGGAAATGAACGTTCGCCCGGGCCCAGCTGGCCAGCTCAGGGCTCACCAGTTCGGCAAAGGAGGTGAAGGCCTCGCGTGCCACGTCCCCGTTGCCCTGGACGTTGTCGCAGGACACGACGGTGAAGGGCGGCACTCCCGCCTGGTATCGTCGGTGGAGAGCCTGGGTTACGAAACCGAACACAGTGGTCGGGAGACAGCCCGGGGCGAGATCAGCCGTCACGCCGGCAATGGCGGGGTCGAACCGGCCGGTGACACGGTGAATGCCGTAACCGCCTTCGGTGATGGTGAGCGAGACGACCCTGACCTCAGGCGAGCACAAGCGGTCCAGGACAGCGGAAGGGTTGTCGGGGGCAAAGAGGTGCTCGGTAAGCGAACCAATCACCCGAGGTTCCCAGGTCCCGTCGGGATGTTTCAAGACCAGGGTGTACAACCCGTCCTGTGCCTTCAGGACCTCGCTCATCCGCCGGTCAAGGGGAAGTAGCCCGACTCCGCAGATGCCCCAATCAGACGCTTGGCCATTGTTCATCAATGTGTCCAGGTACATGGCTTCGTGGGCGCGGTGGAAGGCGCCGACGCCGAAATGGACGATACCGGCGGTCACTCCGCTGCGGTCATAACTGGGGACGGCGACGCGCGTGCTGAGCTCTCGCAACGTCGCGTCCCTGAGGGCCGTCATGATGGTGCTCCTTTCCCGCGGCGCTGGAGCGCCTTGATGACTCGATGGAACTCGCCCCGGCGGTCCCGGAACAACTCGCTCGCTCGCGAGGTTGGCTCGGCCACCGGAGTTGCTTTCGGCGCAAGTGGGCCTCCGATGTCGTCGGCGCTCACCATCTCCACAGCGGCCGCGCCCATCAGTGCTGCGCCTCGAGCGGAGGCAGCCGGCACGGCGACTTCGTGCAGCGGTAGCTCGATGACGTCCGCGAGCATCTGTCGCCAGGCTGCACCCGCGGAACCACCGCCGCCCAACCGGAGATGGCCGGCGCCCTGGGCCCCGGGGAGGGCGTCGAACGCGTCGCGGACGGCGAAGGCGACTCCTTCGAGCGCCGCGTAGAGCAGGTCCCTCCGCTCATGGTCGAGCCCGAGGCCGGTCCAGGCTCCCCGCATGGTCGGGTCCAGATAGGGTGTTCGTTCCCCGACAAGGTGGGGCAGGAAGAGCGGGGCGCTGGGCTCGGGCGCTCTCTCGGCCGTAGCGTACAGCTCGTCCCAACTGGCGTTCAGGATCTTCCGCGCCCAGTTGAGGGCGAGGCCGGCGTTGACCGTGGCGGCCATTGCGTACCAGCCGGCGGACAAACCGGGGGAGAAAGCGCTTCGGTAAAGGTGGGTTCCCGTCCCCGGGGTGGCGTCGGGCAGGGCGCGGGGGGTGACCAACTGAGCGCCCGTGCCGATCGTGAGCTGGAGCTCGCCTTGTCGAACGAGCCCGCTGCCGAGCATTGCCGCGGCTGTGTCAGCGGCACCAGCCGCGATCGGTGTGCCCGAGCTGAGGCCCAGGTGAGTGGCCCCCGGCGCGGTCAGCTCACCTGCGAGCACCAAGCCCGATGGCAAAAGTGGCGCGAAAAGCTCGGCTCGCAGCCCGAGCCGGTCGATGGTCGAGGCATCCCAGCAGTCACCTGGCAGGTCGTACAAGAGGGTGGCCGAGGCATCGCTCGGTTCCGCGAAGGCTTGCCCGGACAGCTTCAGGCGGAGCCAGTCCTTGGGCTGCAGCGCCCATCGGGCGCGGTCGTAAATGGTCTTCTCGTGCTCGGCCACCCAGAGCACCAGGGGGCCGGCCATGCCAGGGCTGAGCGGGTTGGCCAACCGCCGGAGCGCCGCAGGGCCAAGGCGCCGGTAGGCACGCAGGTGAGCAGAAGCTCGCCCGTCAGCCCACAACAGGGCGGGCCGCAGCACCTCTCCGCCGCCCCCGGTCAGCACCACGCCGTGCATCTGCCCCGAAAGACCGATCGCGACCGGTTTGGTACCTGCTTGCGCGACGCTTTGGCGGACGGCCGAGCCGACTGCCTCCCACCAGTCCTCCGGGGCGGATTCGGCCCAGCCGGGTTGGGCCGCCACTACCGGGTACTCCGCCGAAGCGACAGACAGCACCTGGCCCGCGGCGTCCGTTACGACTGCCTTGACCGAGCTTGTCCCAAGGTCGATCCCGAGCACGGTTTGCCGGTGCGCGCCCGGCATTCGGGTCGTGGAGCTCACGGCGCCCGCTATCAGAGCTCGAAGACGATCTTGTGCACTGTCCGGTCAGCCTGCAGGGCCTTGAGAGCTTCGGCGTAATCGTCGAGCGCGAAGCGGTGGGTGATCAAACCGTCGGTGCGGGCGCGTCCTGTACGCAGGGCCTCGATGGCAGGAAGGAAAGACCTGATCTCGGCAAAGGACCCCTTTATAGTGATCTCGCGGCGGAACACGTCATATGGGTGCACCTTGACCACGTCGTCGGGGTCGGTGACCCCGTAGAACATGACCGTGCCCCCATTGCGTGCCAACGGGACGCACTGTTCAGACACCGTTGCCGCCCCGGTGGCGTCGACGACGATGTCGAAGCCGCCTCCAGATGCCGCCATAAGCCGCTTGACGTCGCCGAGCAGGTCGTTACGGTCCATCAGGAACACCTTGTCAATGCCGAGCGCTGTCGCGCGCTCGAGCTTGAACGCTGAAGAAGCCGCCACCGTGACGCTTGATGCTCCACCGTGCGCGAGGAACTGCGACAGCAACAAACCGGTTGGGCCTGCCCCGAAAACCAAGGCGCTGCTACCGGGACGAGCTTGGAGGGTCTCCAGGCCGTGCATGGCGCAGGAAGCCGGTTCCGTGAACACCGCGGTGTCGAGGTCGATGCCGTCCACGGAGAAGACGAGCTCGGCTGGGACGCTGACGAACTCGGCGAACGAGCCAGGCCAGTTGGTCCCCATCCCCTTGAGGTTCACGCACAACAATGGCCGGCCGGCCCGGCAGTACTCGCAGCGGCGGCAGTTGACGTTGGGGTTGACCGAGACGTACTCGCCGACATGGAAGCCCTCAACCCCCTCACCGAGGGACTCGACCGGCCCGACGAGCTCGTGGCCCGGTATGAGCGGGAACTCAGCGAAGAACTTTCCTTCGTGTATATGGAGGTCGGTGCCGCATATCCCGGTCTTTTCGATGCGGACCTGTACCTCACCTGCCCTGACCTCGGGCGTGGGGACTTCTCTGACGGCGAAATGACGAGGTGCGTCGTAGACGACGGCCTTCATGGGTACCTCCTTGCTGGGGGGTTGAACCTCTTGCCAGGGGTCGGCCTGCTTGGTAGCAGTTGAACCTGCTTGGTAGCTGTCGAACCTGCCGGGCAGGTCATGTCGGGGTTGGGGCCGCGGGTCGCGCCCTGAGCTGGGTTGTCGCGCTAGTCCCCAGCGAGCGCGGCGAAATGAGCTCGAGCTGGGGCCCGGGGAACTCCGCGACATCGCCGTGGGCCCCGGCCGCCAAAGAGGCGAGCAGCGCGGCGCCTCGAGTCCCGGCTTCTTTTACCACCGGGTACGACAGGGTCGGGAAGACTTCGGACTTGAGGGTCGTCAAGAGAGGGTTACGCGACCAACCCCCGCTCATTCGTACCTCAGCTATGGGGCCGCCGAGGCGCTCGAGCCCGTCGAGGAGCCATCGCGACCTGGCGACCGCGGAGGCCATGGCCGTCCACCAGGCCCGTTCGGGCCCGGCCGATATCTGGCCACCTATTGGTGACGGGACCTGTGGCAAGCCGGTTGGGCCAACCATCACCCGGGCCTGGGGCAGACCGAGGGCGAGCGCCGGTTCATCGAGGTCGCTCAGGCCGTGGCGGCTAGTCACCCCGCACTGCTCGAGCACTTCGACGAGGTCGAGCCCGAACGGGAACCCGCCCATCAGGCAGTAGTGCCGAGGAAGAACGTGGCACCCGACCATGATGCCGAAGGGGATGCCAGCGGCAAGGTCCAGGTCCGCTCTCATGGGCACGGCCCTAACGAGTGCCTCGGCCGTGCCGCAGTCGTCCATTACCTGGCTCGGTTTGGTTACGCCGATCCCAACGGACGCGCACGGGTGGTCGTGGCCGGCGACAGTGAGCACCGTTCCTTCTAGGCGCTCGAGCGCGCAAGGCAGGTCGTGCGCCCGGCCGAAGAAGGCCCCGGCCGAGCGTACTTCGGGGAAGATCGTGCGTCTTACGCCAGCCCAGTCGAGGGTCTCTGCCCACCACTGCCGGGTTGGTACCGACAGGGCGCCGGTCCGTGAGGCGAGCGATAGCTCAGCCGCGCTATCCCCACCGAGGCGCGAGACGACCCAGTCCGCTACAGACAGGACGCAGGTGGCGCGCCGGGCATCGGCCACATTACGCATGAGCCAACGCAGCGTCGCGATCGTGGGGATCTGCGCGGTACCGAGCCCGGTGGCCCGGCCAAAGCGCTCGGTGCCAAACTCTGACTTGAGCTCGGCGAGGTCGTCCGCGGCGCGCCGGTCAAACCAGGCGATCGCCGGGCCAACCGTCGAGCCAGCCCGGTCTACAAGCACGGCCGTTTCGGCCAAGCTGGTCACACCAACACCGAGGACGTCGCCGGCCGGGACCTTGTCGAGGACCTCCGAGACGGCCGCCACGGCCCCGGCGAACAGGTCGTCTGGGCGAGCATGGCCGCCGGTCGCTTCACGTTGCCAAATCGTCGGCACCGCGGCTTGCGCCACCTCAGTGCCCTCGAGGTCTACGACCCCCGCCTTGGTAAGCGTCGTGCCGACGTCGATCCCCACAAACAGGGACCGCCCCGTTGTCATCGCAGGCGGCCGGCCTCCACGGCCTCGGTCCAGGGGCGCGCGCGGCCATCCATCACTGCGACCGACATCTCCAGGCGGTCACGTCCCGTCGTTGATAGGAAGTGCCTACGGTCTTCGCCGGCCAATGCCGCGGCTTCTTTCCAGTACACCCGCCCGGCAATGAACCCCGACGCCCCGCCCTCGTCGCAGGCGGTCCTTACTGCCTCCAAGAACTCCTCGAGAGGTACTCCGGCCGAGAGCACTGCCCAGGGCACGGTCACTGCGTCCGCCACCGCACGGCAACCTCTCGCGTCGCTCGGGTATTCCAACTTCAGCAGGTCGGGCCTAGTCTCGCTCAGTACCCGAGCTGACTCGACGATGAGATCGGCGCGCCGGCGGGCATCGAGCGGCCCCTCTCCGGGGAGCGTGTAGAGCAACGTCTCGATAACCGAGGGCACGCCTGCCGCCGCGCAGTCCTCGACCACTTCCCTGACTACCTCGACAACCTCGGCCACGAGGTCAGGCTCTCCTGGTCCCCGCACTCGGTCGGGGCGCATCTCGACGAAGAGCTTGAGCGCCTGCCCACCAATATCGCTTACCCACTTCGCCGTTCGCGTAGGGTCGCGCCGCGCCCGCGGTTCGCCGTTCCAGGTGCCCCGTTCGGCTGCCTCCGCGGCGACGAGCATGCCGCACCCAGGTGCCATTGCTCCCGCTTCGACCACCGCGGGCACACCGAACTCCGGGTCGAGCAGGACGGCGCTAGCGGCCGGGCTCAGGGCAGCGGTGACGTCCACCTTGAACGAGCGCACATCTTCTGGGCTCGTTGGCTGGTCGGCGGCAGCGAGCATCCTGCGCAGGGTGTTGCGCTGGTCGACGGCAACAATCGCCAAAGTGCCGTCAGACCTGGCGATAGGTCCCAGCCCCGCCCTCGAGCGCTCATTTGTTGACGTGTTGTCCGACATGTTCCTGCATCTCCTTGTTTGTTCCGGTCGTCCCTCTTGGTCACCTTGTCTGCTCAGGTGACATCTCCCAGGCGCGGTCCGTCGCCTCGAGGCGCGCTCCGTGCCCGGCCCGTCACTTCCCTGCCCTTTGGGTGGGCGGCCCTCGTTGGGGGCGGGATCTCGCCCGAGCCGCGTATTACGAACGTCGTGGGCACAACGACGTGCTTTGGCGGCGAACTTTCCCCGCGGATCCGTTCGAGGAGCAATTCCATAGCGGTCCTTCCCATGAGGGCAGGGTCCTGGCGAGCGACGGTCACGGCAGGGGTGAGGAATGCGGCCATAGGGAAATCGTCGAAGCCCACGAAAGCCACGTCGGTCCGGGCGTCACCGTGTAGCTCGCTCACTACATCGAGCGAGGCGACAGCGTTCGCCGAGAGCACGGCGGTTGCGGGGTCCCTGAGGCCGAGCACCTTGGTAAGGAAAGGCGGGTGATCACGGGCAGGGCGATGGTGAGATACGACGAGGTCGCCGTCGTAGGCGATGCCGGCATCGGCCAGTGCCGCCCGGTAGCCCTCCAGCCGCCACTGCAAGGGCAGACGGTCGAGGGCAGTCCCTACGAAAGCGATGCGTCGATGACCATGCGAGATCAGGTGGGCGGTCGCGCGTCGTGCGGTGCCGGTGTTGTCGATCAGTACCGAGTCCGCTTCGGCGCTGCCAGAGGGGCGGTCGACGAACACGACGGGAACACCTCCGGCGCCGATCGGGAGTCGCTCGGCGGCGAAGTCCAGGTGGCTGGGCCTGGCGATGAGCCCGCACACGGAGCGGTGGAGAAGACCGCTTATGACCGCACGTTCCTGAGCGGCGGATTCGCCGACGCTGGCGATGATGAGGAAAAGGCCCGCCTCGCGCGCCGCTTCTTCAACAGCTTCTGTCATGGACGCGAAAAACGGGTCGCCGATCCTCTCGACCACGAGGGCGACCGCCTCGTCGCGCCCCGTCCTGAGTGATCTTGCCAATGGGTTGGGACGGTAACCGAGCACCTGGACCGCATCGAGCACCCGCTTCGCGGTTTTGGCGGTCACGTTGGGCTCTTCGTTGACGACGCGTGAGACGGTCTTGATGCTCACCCCGGCTAACGACGCGACGTCCGACAAGGTTGGTTTCGGTGTCACGGTGTGCCCCCGGGTACCAGAGCCGCGCTTGGGGCCCCAGCTCCCGCCGGCGCCGGGACTTCGCCCGAGAGCCCGAGACCCAAAAGAGCTCTGTCGACTTGCGCCGGGGTCGCCAGCGTGCCGTCGAGCGCGAGGTGTGGCACTTTGGGAGGTGCCTGAGCCCCCAAACGTCGCGCGGCTTGCGGGCTTGCAAGCTTGAGGTGGTCACGAGCCGCACCCCGAGAGCGGAGCCGCCGGAGGATCACGGGCGCCGGGCAATCGAGGTAGACCAGCGCCACCGCCTGCGAACGGGTACTTGAGCCTGGGGCCGCGGGGGCAAGCCTGTCGACGGCAAGCCTGTCGACGAGGTTGCCCCACGCAGCCGGCTCTGCCATCTCGCGGGTGAACGGCGCGGCGAGGACAACCCCCCAGCCGATGGACATGTTTGCCCGGGCAGCGTCTACGAGCGACGCGTAACGCGCGTCGCGCAGCTGCTTGCCGGCGCCCTCCTCGTCGAAGGCGTGCTCGGCCTTGCCGAGCAGGCTCAGTGCGGCTGCGCTGAGCGAGCCGGTCACCTGGTCAAGGTCGAACAAAGCGAAGCCGAGCCGGCGAGCGAGCGCCGTTGCGAAAGTTGTTTTGCCGCACGCTGGCGGCCCGGCGACAACAATCACAGTAGGCCGGTCAGGATCCCGATCACCCCCCATACAGCCTCCCTTGCGTCGCGGTGCGTGCCAGCCTCTTCGGGCGTCGCTTCGACACCAGGTCGCTTCGACTCCAGGTCGCTTCGACACCAGGTCACTGCGACCGCCTTGACAAGCTGAACCTCACCTGTTAGTTAAGTTGGGAAAGACAACGTTGTCAAGTTGTAGGGGGGGTGGGATTGAGCGCGTTGGAGGTAAGTACGCCTGTCGCCGGCGAGCGGGTACCCGTCATCGCCACGCGCGGGATCACGAAGCACTTCGGCAGTGTCCAGGCCCTGCGTGGCGTCGACTTGGAGGTCTATGGGGGAGAAGTTCTAGGGCTCGTGGGCGACAACGGCGCTGGGAAGTCCACCCTCGTCAACATCCTTTCGGGCTCGTTCCAGCCCAACTCCGGGTCCATGTTCGTGGACGGCAAGCAGGTGACGTTCGCTTCTTCCCTCGAAGCTCGCCGCGCGGGGATCGAAACTGTCTACCAGGATCTCTCCCTCGCCCCCGACCTTTCGGTGTGGGCGAACATATTCCTCGGGCGCGAGCAGACGGTCAAGGGCCCGCTCCGGCTGGTCGGCTGGCTCGACCGCAAGGCGATGGCGCGTGACGCGGAAGCGGACCTGGAGAGGACCCGCATCCGGATCGGCTCCGTGAAAGCTCTCGCCGGCAGGTTGTCTGGTGGCCAGCGCCAGGCCATCGCGGTCGGCCGTGCAGTGGCATGGGGGTCAAAGGTGCTGCTCATGGACGAGCCAACGGCGGCACTGGGCGTCGAGCAGCAGGCGAAGGTCGGCGAGCTCGTGCGTTCGGTGAGCGACCAGGGCGTCCCCGTCCTCCTCATCAGCCACAACCTGCCGCAGGTCCATGCGCTTTGCGACCGGGTGGTGGTGCTCTTCCAGGGCAGGGTTGTGGCCAACCTTCGCCCCGCTGAGAGCTCCGTGGACGACATCGTGAGCTGGATCACGGGAGCTTCTCTGGCCGCCACGACGGCGGCATTTGGTGCGCTGTCCAGGGGAGCGAGCCACGACGGCGAACTGAGCCACGACGGCGAACTGAGCCACGGCAGCGAACTGAGCCACGGCAGCGATCCAGGCCACGATGGCGATTAAGCTTCCTGCCGCGCTTAGCCCTGTAGGGGCGGTGTCCCCGAACGCAGGGCCAGAGGGAGGGCCTCCGCCCCCGCGGCGTTCGGCCGTGCTGCGCGCTGTCGACCGTGTGGGTGACTTCTGGATCGTCGGGGTCCTGGTCGTGATGGTGCTCGCGTTCGGGCTCAAATCTCCGGACCACGACCTGTTCACCAGGGCCAGCTGGCTCAACACCTCTGACTACGCGGTGGAGTTCCTGATCCTGGCGGTCGGGGAAACCTTCGTTATCATCACCGGCGGCATCGACCTGTCGGTCGGTGCCATCCTCGGCTTCACTGGGATGGTCTCGGCCGCGGTGATGCAATCGATGCTCAATGGCGGCGATAACAGCCTTCTCACGACGGTTGTCGGTTTCGCCGTCGCCCTCCTGCTCGGTGCCGTTATCGGGTTCGCGAACGGGTACCTGATAACGCGCCTCAAGCTGCCGCCTTTCATCGTCACGCTGGGGAGCCTCACCGCCATCGGCGCTGCCCCCGCTTTGATAAACGGGGGCAACGAGATCGCGACTCTACCGAGCCAGATCACCACTATCGGCAGTACCGAAATCGCGAACTGGATCTACGTGACCTTCGTGATCGCGGCAGTGGTTTGCGTCGGCATGGGCTTCGTGCTGCACCGCACCCGTTTTGGCCTACGAACCTACGCAATAGGCAGCAATAACCTCGGGGCACGCCGCGCCGGTATCAACGTCGACACCCACCTCGTCCGCGTCTACACCATCTCTGGTGTGCTCGGTGGCCTGGCCGGGATGATGGTCACGGCGAATTTCTCCGTGGCTTCGCCCCTTGCCGGCACCAACGATGAGCTCAACGCCATCGCCGCCGTCGTCATCGGAGGAGCAAGCTTGTTCGGTGGCCGGGGCCACATGCTGGGCACGGTCGTGGGCACCTTCATCATTGCTCTTCTTGTCACCGGTCTAGTGCTGGTGGGAGTGAGCGGCAGCTGGCAACAGGTCGCGACTGGCATAATCATCGTCGCTGCTGTGGCGGTGGACCAGGTGCGCTTGCGCCTGGCCGAGCGGTGAGAGCTCAAAGGGGTTGTCCCCTGTGGCCCTCTGTCAAAATGCGCCGGCCGTCAATCCCGGGCCCGAGGCTCTGAAAGGGTAGCCAACGGCCTTGTAGCACCACTGGCTGAGGGACCAACCACCAGCCAGCACAAACAAGAAAGGAAACAAATAGAAATGCGCAAAGAGAACTCAGGCAAGGGCAGGGGGTGGCGTTCCCGGCTGGCAACGGCTGGTGCCGCTGCCGCCTTGGTGTCCGCGACGTTGCTGGCCGGCGCTGCTGGGCCAGCATCAACCGCGGCCAGCGCAGCGACCAAGCACTACACCTTCCTGCTTATCCCCGGGCTCACCGTTGACCCCTTCTACATCACGATGCACAACGGCGCCGCTGTCGAAGCAGCCAAGCTCGGTGTGACCCTGAAATGGGCGGGCGCGACACAGTTCTTGGACACCGACCAGATCCCCGTGGTCAACTCAGAGTTGGCGAGCAAGCCCGATGCGCTGCTTATCGCCCCCACTGACGACGTCGCTCTTTTCAAACCGATCGACGCCTATGTGAAGGCCGGCATCCCGGTCATCGCAGTGGACACGACCCTCAAAGACACTTCGATCCTCACAGCGGCCATCAGCTCAGACAACTACCAGGGCGGCGAGGCGGCGGCCGACACCATCGCCAAGCTCGCCCACGACAAGGGCCAAGTCGCCGTGATCAACGTGATCAAGGGTGTTTCCACCACGGACCTGCGCCAAGCCGGCTTCCTCGCCGAGATGAAGAAGTACCCCAACATGCAGGTAGTTGCAACTGACTACGACCAGGACTCGCTCACGACAGCGGAGTCTTTGGCCCGAGGCCTCATCCTCTCCCATCCCAACCTGGTGGGGATCTTCGGCACCAACCTCTACTCGGCTCAGGGCGCCGGCCAAGGCGTCATCAAGGCCGGCGACAAGGGCAAGATCTTCGTTGCCGGCTACGACGCCGAGCCAGCGGAGGTCACCCTTCTCCGTGAAGGGGTCGTCAACATCCTGGTCATCCAAAACCCGGCCCAGGAAGGCTCCCTGGCCGTCCAGTACGCCTACGACGCGGTGACTGGCAACAAGTCCGCGATCGTCAAGTCGACGCTCCTGCCCAACGTGGTGGCCACCACCGCCAATATGAACGACCCGAGCGTCAGCAAGTACTTCTACCAGACCAAACTGAGCTAACTGGCTCGTAATTCCGCCCTGCCCGCCCCGACAGTTGCCCGGGGCGGGCCGCGGCCGGGCCTCCTCCCCGAAGTTAGAGAGCCGAGACTGAGGCGCGATATACCATCAGCATTTGTGCTCGGCGTCGACCTAGAAGAAACGTTGCGTTCCTTCGCGCCCGCCCGGGTCGCGGTTGCTGGGGACTTTTGCCTGGACGCGTACTGGGACATTGACGGAAGCGACGCTGAATTATCTATTGAGACCGGGTTACCGGCCCATCGTGTCACGAGCCAGCGCTATAGCCCCGGTGGCGCGGGCAACGTGGTCGCCAACCTCGTCTCCCTCGGGGTTGGGCAGGTGCGCGCGATCGGTCTGTACGGAGAGGATCCTTTCGGCCGGGCCCTGGTGCAGCTGCTGGACGAGCTCGGGGTGGGAACTTCCGGCATGCTTGACGTGGGCAGCGATTGGCAGACGCTTGTCTACGCCAAGCCGTACGCCGGCTCTCGTGAGCAGAGCCGGCTCGACTTCGGCACCCGGGCCGCGCCCGCACCAGGCACCTTGCGCACCCTCGGGCGGGCAATTGACGAGGCCGCCGGGTGGGCGGACGTGGTAGTCATAAACCAGCAGGTAACGAGCTGCTTTGCCACAGGGCCGATGGTGGCCCGGGTCAATGATGTGATCGCCTCCCACCCCGGCACGATTTTTGTCGTCGACACACGGATGTCGACGACCGCCTACGTCGGCGCCGTATTGAAACTGAACGTGGCAGAGGCGATGACCCGCTTCGCTGGGCCCGCTGCCGTGCCTGTGCCGGCCTTCGTGCCTGAGGACCAGGTAGTCGACCTGGCCAACCGGATGGCGCGGCAAACAGGGAAAGCCTTGTTCATAACGAGGGGAGAACGTGGCATCGTCGCCGCCGACAACCGCGGGGTTTATGTGACTCCAGGGGTGGACATCAGCGGCGAGGTGGACCCTGTGGGGGCGGGCGACACGGTGGTGGCCGCTATCGCGGCCGTGCTCGCCTGCGGTGGGGAGGCGCCCGTGGCTGCTCATATTGCGAACCTCGCCGCCTCGGTGACCGTCCGCAAGCTGCAGACCACCGGGACGGCCACACCGTCTGAGGTACTGGCGGCTGCGGCCAGCACCGATTACGTCTACAGCCCAGAACTTGCGGAGGGTACGAAAAAGGCACGCTTGTGGCCGGGCTCCGAGATCGAGGTGATCGTCGACCCGCCCCCGGGACGGAGGACCCATGTTGTGTTCGATTTCGACGGGACATTATCGGTGCTTCGCGAGGGTTGGGACGAGATCATGCAGACCACCATGGTCCAGGCGATCCTCGGCGATGCTTACGGGTCGGTCGGGTCGGTCGGGTCGGTCGGGTCGGTCGGGTCGGTCGGGTCGGTCGGTAGCGGGGGGCTCGCCGAAGTCCGGTCGGCCGTCAGGGACCTGATCGACCGCACCACTGGCATCCCGACGTTGCTCCAGATGCGGGGCTTAGTTGACCTCGTGCGCCAGTTCGGTTACGTGGCGGAGGGCGATATCCGCGACGAGCCTGGTTACAACGAGCTTTTCCGTACCGAGCTCATGCGTACGGTCGGGGACAGGTTGGGAAAAGTGGCCGCCGGGTACCTGCAACCGAGCGACTTCCACATGAAAGGTGCCACGCGCCTTCTGGACGAGCTGCGCTCGCGGGGGGTCAAGCTTTACCTGGCGAGCGGGACAGACGTGAACGACGTGCGCGCCGAGGCGCAGGCGCTCGGTTTCGACCGATATTTCGAAGGGCGCATCTATGGGTCGGTGAGTGATATGAGCATCGACGCCAAGCGCATGGTCCTCGAGCAGATCCTCGGCGAAGACGCGGTCGCACCCGAGGCGCTGGTCACGATCGGCGACGGCCCAGCCGAAATGCGCGAGACGCGCAAGAGGGGTGCGATAGCGGTCGGCTTGTGCAGCGACGAACGCCGGCGGTTCGGCGCAAACCCCGCCAAACGCCGCCGGTTGGTCCGAGCCGGGGCTACCCTGCTCCTGCCCGATTACACCAACCCTCGGGCGTTCTTGGCGGTCTTGGGGTTCTAGACCAGGCAAGGGGGACAGGGTGGCACTGAGCGTTGGTGAGATGCTGACCGTGGAAGAGATGAGGCGCGAGCGAGAAAGGCTGAGGGCGGCCGGGCAACGCCTCGTGTTCACAAATGGGTGCTTCGACATCCTCCACTCCGGTCATGTGACGTACCTGGAATTTGCCCGTTGCCAGGGCGACGCACTTGTCATCGGCCTGAACAGCGACGCGTCCGTGCGCCGGAACAAAGGACCAAATAGGCCGATCAATTCCCAGGAGGACCGGGCACGTGTCCTAATGAGCCTGCGAGCCGTCGACTACGTCGTTGTTTTCGATGATGACGAGCCACGCCCGATAATCGCCGCGATCCTGCCTGACGTCCTTGTGAAAGGGAGCGATTGGGCGCACTATGTCAGTGGCCGGGACGTGGTCGAAGCCCACGGGGGGAAGGTAGTGCTGGCCGACCTCGTCGCAGGACGCTCGACGACAGGCACGATCGAGCGCATCGTTGCCGCCTACGGCCTGTCTCCCGGCGGGAGCGAGCAATGACGTCGCTTCTCATGGTCACGGGCGCCGCCGGTTTTATTGGGCGCAACGTTGTCGCTGAGGTCAACAGGCGGGGGTCATCGGACATAGTCCTCGTGGACAGCTTGGGAACGAACGAGAAGTGGAGGAACCTGGTCGGGTTGCGCTTCGAGGACGTGGTCCCGCCCGAGGGCATCTGGGACTGGCTCCGTGGCCGCGGGCGGGGTTCCCTCAGCGGGATCGTGCACCTTGGTGCCTGCAGCTCGACGACTGAAGCCGACGCCGAGTACCTCATGCGTAACAACTACCGCTACACGCGCGGTCTGTGCGAATGGGCGTTGGCAAATTCCACGCGGTTCGTGTACGCCTCGAGCGCGGCGACCTACGGCGACGGGTCTGGGGGCTTCAGCGACGAGGATGCTGTCACAGAACGCCTCGCACCACTCAACATGTACGGCTACTCCAAACACGTCTTTGACCTTTGGGCGCTGCGCAATAAGCTCTTCGACCGGATCGTGGGGCTCAAGTACTTCAACGTCTTCGGGCCCTACGAGGACCACAAGGGCGACATGCGTTCGGTTGTGGCAAAGGCGTACGAGGAGATCCGCCGGACGGGCAAACTGTCGCTGTTCAAGTCGTGCCGGGAAGGCATCGTGGACGGCGAGCAACGGCGCGATTTCATTTTTGTGGAAGATGCCGTTGACGTCACACTTCATTTCCTAGCCGAGGGGACGGCCTCAGGTCTGCTGAACTGCGGCACGGGGATTGCGAGGACTTGGCTCGACCTCGGCACGGCGGTGTTCTCGAGCCTGGGCATTGCGCCCGCGATCGAGTTCGTGGACATGCCGGTGCCGCTCCGGGACAAGTACCAGTACTTCACCCAGGCTGACACGCGCAAGCTCCGAGCCGCGGGCTATGCCAAGAAGTTCCACACCCTAGAGGACGGGGTCGACAAGTACGTCCGCGCTTACCTGACGGCGCGGCGCCCGTAAAGCCGCAGTTGCCCCCTGTGCCGATGCCGATGACTGCTGGTGTGCTCGTGGGCAACCTGAGGGCGCGACAGCTCGTGGCGACCATATTCGTTGTAGCTACGCTGCCGGCGGCAGCGTAGCTGGCGGCGTCGCCCATACCGGTTGGCGGCTTACGGGGCGCGCTGAGCGGTGTGCCGGTCCGTCACGTGGCCGGTGGCAGCCGGCTCGTCCCGGTTGTTGCCGGGCCCAACCAGGGCAGCCTTGGGCCGGATCTTGACAACTCGCGCTCGGCCGAGCTCGAGGCGATGGACCTGGGCGCAGATGGGGCCTAGGCGATGGACCGCTATATGCTCACCCCAGCCAACGGCATAGCTTCCATCACGCTTTTCCCATCCTCGGCCGACCCCAACTTGCCGTTCCTCGCGTCGCATTATGCGCTCGCCGAGGGGAACTTTCAGCCCGAGATCGCTCCCAGTACTCCCAACATCATTGCCGCGCTCGTGGGTTGGTCAGACGGGGGGTACGAGAACACCTCTGCACCGGCCTCGGACCGGTTCCAAACGGTCTTTCACCAGCTGCAAAGGCCTGGGCTCAGTTGGGAGATACTTTCCGGTGCCCGCCCGCGGTCTTTGACGGCACCTACTGGGAACAGCTTGTGCCTCCTGGGCTTTTTGGCAACCTCGTTGGGACAGGCAAGTTCATTGCCGAGGCCAAGGCGGAACTTGTCCGTGTTGTCGTTCATGCAGCAGCTCTGGCATTTGCCGGTGCTCGGTGGCGTGAACCGGCTTGCGACCGACCTCTTTTCCAGCTTCGACTTCAGCCAGCGGCCCCAGCCGCCGTCGTTGCCGCCGGTAGGCCCGCCCGGCACGCTCTTCATCTCGGAGGGCAGCGGGTACTCGTTCTATTACACCGCCGCGCCCGGCGTTCCGGTCAGGTTCAACATGGTCGCTGAGACGCCTGGTTTGGACATTGGCGCTCGAGCAACGGGGGAGGTGAGGCTGACGGTAACCGGGCCGCCGGCAGGCTCGGCCGCGCCCGTGAACCACGCCTCTGAGAACCCGAACACCCCTAAGGGGCCGGTGCGTTTGGGCAGCCTTGGACGAGTGGTCAGGTGCAAGCTGTTCGAGCTGGGCTCGGTAGTGAAAATGGTCAGGGATTTGGCGGACTTTGATCGCGCCGGGCTGCGCGGCACGTGCTTCGCCCCGCGAAGGGGCGCCGGGATAGTTAGCTTTTAAGCGTGGGCCCGCCAAGTGCACGGAGAGGAGCGCCAGTAGCTGGCTCGCTGGAGGAGTACCGGCGCAAGCGCGATTTCACCAAGACGCGTGAGCCTGCAGGGACGGCGCCGGCCCCCAAGATCGCCGCGCCCCGTTTTGTCGTGCAACGCCATCGGGCCCGCCGGCTTCACTACGACTTCCGGCTGGAGATCGAGGGGGTGCTTGCGAGCTGGGCGGTCCCCAAGGGGCCGACCCTCGACCCTGCTGTGAGACGGGCGGCGTTCCACGTGGAGGACCACCCTCTCGAGTACTTCGATTTCGAAGGCGTCATACCCGCTGGGGAGTACGGCGGAGGCGACGTGATCGTCTGGGACGCAGGCACCTGGCAGGCTGACGAGGCGGGCGACCCCCCAGACGCCCCGAAGGCGCTCAAAAAGGGCGAGCTCCATCTGGACCTCAAGGGCGAGAAGCTGCGAGGCCGCTTTATCCTCGTGCGCACCCGGACCGATGCGCAGGGCAAAGAGCAGTGGCTTTTGCTCCACAAGCGCGACGAGTACGCAGTGGAGGGTTGGGACCCCGAGGACTACCCGCGCTCTGTGCTGAGCGGGCGGACCAACGACGAGGTGAAAGCCGGCCCGGAGCGCTTATGGCACTCCAACCTGCCCCCCGACCAGGCATCCGTCACGCTCAAGGATCCCGGCCGGAGGCGGCTCAGCGAAGACGAGCGGGCTGAGCTGGACACTTTCGGGGCAGCGGGGACGTGGCACCTCTTTGGCCGCGAGCTGCACCTCACCAACCTCGACAAGGTCCTCTTCCCCGCTCGGGCGGGCGAGGCCCCCGTGACCAAGAGGGACCTGGTGCGGTACGCGGGCGAGATCGCGCCCATCGCTGTGCGCTATTTGGAGCACAGGGCGCTCAATATGCACCGGTTCCCGAATGGGGCCGGGGAGAAGGGTTTTTGGCACAAGGAGCTCCCGGCCCATGCGCCGGCCTGGGTGCCTCGCTGGGACAACCCCGAGGCCGAGCCGGGCAAGAGCCGCACCTACCTGGTGGTCGACGAACCGGCAGCTCTTGTGTGGGCAGCAAATTTCGGGGCCCTCGAGTGGCACGCGTGGACATCGCGCACCGACAACCCGCACCAGCCGACTTATGCACTGATCGACCTGGACCCCGGGGAGCGCACGACCTGGGAGGATCTCTTGGTCCTCGCGCGCCTGCACCGGACCGCTCTCGAGCACCTCCAGGTTCGGGGGCAGCCAAAGGTTACAGGGCGGCGCGGCATCCAGATCTGGGTCCCGATCAGGCCCGGGCCAAGTTTCTCAGAGACCCGCGAGTGGACGGAAAAGCTTTCGCGCACGATCGGGGCCGTCGTGCCCAAGCTCGTCAGCTGGAAATGGCAAGTGAGCGAGCGAAGCGGCCTCGCGCGCCTCGACTATACGCAGAACGCCTTGAACAAGACGCTTGTCGCTCCCTACAGCCCGCGTCCTGCCCCGGGGGCGCCGGTATCCGCGCCAATCTCCTGGGACGAGCTGGACGACCCAGCGCTCGAGCCGGACGCCTTCACGATCCGCTCGGTGCTCGGGCGGATCGCCGAAAAAGGCGACCTATTTTCTAGCGTCCTCCATAGCGGCCAAGAGCTGCCGCCCATCGGCTAGCCCGGGCTGGGCGCCACATCAGTCAATAACCTCACTCGCTCCTGGCACCTGCCGACCGAGCCATCGCACCATGAGGTCGCCGAGGGACGAGGCGTCTTCGGGCCGAGCCTGGCCGAGCACCCGCCCCCGGGCCATCGCCGGAGTGGCGCAGCCTCGCGGGCTGTGCCTGACGAGGACTGCCGTGCCCGCCTGGCCGACCCCGTAGTCGAACCAGGTGCTCGAGCTCATGAGCAGCCCCACTCCTGGCGGGGTCATGGCCCGCGCTTTGCGCTCGTCTTCCATGGAGGGGCTCGGAGCCACGACGACAACGTTTACCCCCAGCTCCCGCCCTGGGGGCCCCTCAGCGATCATTTCCCACAATGGCTGGCACGGCTGGCAGCTCGTAGTGAGGAAAAGGAGCAGCGTGAGGCTCCCTTGGCTTTCGCCCGAAGCCTTGGTCACAGCGGCAAGGCTATAAGCCCGCCACGCGCTCGGCGGGCGAGCGTTGCCCGTCGCGGCACTAGGTTTTGTTCGGGCAGTCAGTCCATCGTCGAGTCGAAAGGTCGGGTCTTGCGTATCGGGGTTTTAGGAGGCACAGGGCCGGCCGGGACGGCAATAGCTGTACGCTACGCCGCAGCCGGCTTCGAGGTCGTTGTCGGCTCCCGCAGTGAGGAGCGAGCCGCCGGTGTGGTCGACGAGCTGCAACAGCGTTGGAAGGGTCGAGGCCTCGCGCTGTTCCCGGGGACCAACCAGGCGGCGGCTTCAGCAGAGCTCGTCGTACTTGCAACGCCGTGGGAAGGCGCTACCGCGACGGTGAAAGACCTCGCTGGGGAACTTTCGGGGAAGATCGTGGTGAGCATGGTCAACGCCATGGCCAAGTGGGCGGAAAGGTTCATCCCGCTCTTGCCTCCCACAGGGTCAGTCGCACTAGCTGTTGCCCGGGCTATACCGGACAGCCGGGTCGCTGGCGCTTTTCACCACCTCCCCGCCGGGGTGCTTGCTGACCTCGACGAGAAGCTGGAAGCCGATGTCATGGTGTTCTCCGACACCCGGGCGACAACTGACGAGGTGATCGAGCTGGTCAACCGGGTGCCAGGGCTCCGGGGCGTCGACGTCGGCGGGATGGCGTCGGCCTTGGCAGTAGAAGCCCTCACTGCGGCGCTCGTGGAGGTGAACAGGCGGTACAAGACGCACGCATCTTTGCGCGTCACGGGGCTCGGGTGAGGCGCCCGTTGCGCCTGTACGACACCGCGAGGCGTAAGGTCGTCAATTTCGAACCGGCCGCGCAACCGGGCGGCACGGTCACGATGTACACCTGCGGCATCACCCCCTACGACTCCGCCCATATAGGCCACGCCGCCACTTATACCGCTTATGACGTGCTCCGGCGCCGCCTCATCGATCTCGGTTACCGGGTCCTTCTCGTGCGCAACGTCACCGACGTCGACGACGACATCCTCCGCAAGGCGCGCCAGCTCCGGGTGCACTACCTTGACTTGGCCGCCGAGGAAATGGCACGTTTTTCGGCCGACATGGACGCGCTCGGCCTCCTGCCGGCGTCGAGCGAGCCCCGCGCCACCTCGGCCATCCCCGACATCCTCGGCTTCATCGGCATGGTCCTCGCGAGCGGCCATGCCTACCAGGCGGGTGGCGGCGTTTATTTCGACGTTTCGTCGTGGCCGGGGTTTGGGTCGGTGAGCCACCTCAACCGAGAGGAGATGCTCGCCCTTGCCCGGGAGCGGGGTGGCAACCCGGACGACCCATACAAGTCTGACCCGCTCGACTTCGTGCTCTGGCAGCCGTCGGCCCCCGACGAGCCGGCGTGGGACTCGTTGTGGGGCAAGGGGCGCCCAGGTTGGCACATCGAGTGCTCTGCGCTCGCTACCCGAGAGCTCGGGATCACCATCGACCTGCATGGTGGCGGTTCCGACCTCATCTTTCCCCACCACGAGTGCGAAGCGGCGCAGTCACAAGCGGCGACGGGGGAACCCTTTGTGAGGCATTGGGTGCACACAGGGATGGTGCACTACGGGGGGACGAAGATGTCGAAGTCTTTGGGGAACCTCGTGTTCGTAAGGGACCTCCTGAAAGAATGGGAGCCCGCGGTCATCCGGCTTGCACTGCTGGCGAACCACTACCGGGCTGATTGGGAGTGGGAGGACGACCTGCTCGAGCGGGCGAGCGTTCGCCTTGGCTCGTGGCGGGAGGCCAAGGCGTACAGCGCGGCGGCGGCCGCCACGGGAGTGGTGGCTCCAGAGGGCACCGTGCCAGAGGGCACCGTGCCAGAGGGCAGCCAGCCCGACTTGGGCGTGTGGGCGGCCGTGGAGGGCGTGCGGGCCGCGCTCGATGATGACCTCGGTACGCCGGGTGCGCTCAAAGCGATCGACGCCGCTGCTCAAGCCGCCTTAGGTGGCAGCCGCAAAGTGCCAGGAGGAGGTGTTGGCCGCGACCCGACCATGGTTGGCCGCGACCTGGCAATGGCGGCGTCCCTTTTGGGAATAAGCCTCTGACAGCTCGCAGCAATGGGCTGGTAGGGGCTCCGAGATGGGGGCGGCGGCGCGCGATCTACTATGGCCCAGTGCCACTAACAGGGGAGTACGAGCCGAGCCCAGCGCAGTGGGTCCGGGACCAAGTCGAGGAGTACGAGCGCTCCGGAGGCGCTCGGGCAAGCACGCTACGCGATACTGGCTTGCCGGTCGTCATCATTACAACGAAGGGCAACAAGTCGGGAAAGGTCCGCAAGTTCGCCGTAATGAGGGTTGAGCACGGCGGTGAGTACGCGATCGTTGCCTCCAAGGGTGGGGCTCCCGATAACCCGCTCTGGTACTACAACTTGAAGGCAGGCCCGCACATAATGCTCCAAGACGGCCCGCATGCTTTGGACTTCGAGGTGCGCGAGGTGAGCGGCGAGGAGCGGGAGCGGTGGTGGGAGCGCGCAGTCGCCGCCTACCCCCCGTACGTGGAGTACCAGCAAAGGACGTCGCGCCAAATCCCTGTGCTGGTAGCCAAACGCAAGCCGTAGGGGTGCCGCGAGGTCCGTATCATTGGCGGGATGTCGACTACTCACGAGCCCAGTGCCGGGGGAATGATCTCGGTCGTACTACCTGACGGGTCATCCAGGCAGCTGCCAGCAGGCTCAACGGGGACGGGCTTGGCAGCCGCGATTGGCCGGCGGCTCGCCGAGGACGCAGTCGCCGTGACAGTGGACGGCGCGCAGGCAGACATGGACTGGCCGCTCCCCGACGGCGCGACAGTGAAGGTGGTAACGGCAGCCTCTCCTGAGGGACGGGCCATACTGCGACATTCGACGGCCCACGTGATGGCGCAGGCAGTCACCAGGCTCTGGCCGGGCGCCCGTTATGCGATCGGGCCGCCGATCGAGGACGGCTTCTACTACGACTTCGAGCTCCCGGGCGGCGCCCATTTCAGCGACGACGACCTTGCACGCATCGAAGACGAGATGCGCAAGATCATTGCCGAGGACCAGCGCTTCGTGCGCGAGGAGCACACGCTCAGCGAGGGCCTCGAGATCTTCGCCGACCAGCCTTACAAGCGCGAGATCATCGAGGGCGTCGGGAGCCCCGCTTCCAAGGGGCTCAAGGGAGAAGGTTCGGCCGAAGCTACCAGCGAGGGCGCCGGTGCGGCAGGGGTCAGTACCTACCGGAACGTGCGGCCCAGCGGCACGGGCGCGGCCAACATCCCGGGAGCACCTGTCATTGCCTCTACGGGCGCCGCTGCCCCTAACCTGCCCGGCTCCCCTGTTAGCGCGGGTGGTGAGCCGGCGGACTTCATCGACCTCTGCCGCGGCCCTCATGTGCCCTCGACCAGCCGGCTCGGCTATTTCAAGTTGACCAAGCTTGCTGCGGCCTACTGGAGGGGCGATGAGCGGCGCCCGCAATTACAGCGCATTTACGGCACTGCTTGGGAGTCCCGGGCTGCGCTCGATGAGCACTTGGAGCGCGTGGCGGAAGCCGAACGGAGGGACCACCGGCGCTTGGGTGCTGAGCTTGACCTGTTCCATTTCCCGCCCGAAATCGGCAGCGGCCTGGCCGTGTTCCACCCCAAGGGCGGCCTCATCCGCAAAGTGATGGAGGACTATTCGCGCGAGGAGCACCTCCGGGGAGGCTACGAGTTTGTCTATACGCCGCATATAACAAAGGCAAACTTGTTCGAGCTTTCGGGCCACTTGGAATGGTACGCGGAGGGGATGTACCCGCCAATGGAAATGGAGGGCGCTTCCTACTACCCCAAGCCCATGAACTGCCCCATGCACATCCTGATCTACAAGGGCCGCCAGCGGTCCTACCGGGAGCTCCCGCTGCGGCTCTTCGAGTTCGGCACGGTTTACCGCTTCGAACGCTCCGGCGTCTTGAACGGCCTCCTCCGCGCGCGGGGCTTTACCCAGGACGACAGCCATATTTTCTGCGCGAGGGAACAACTGGAGGGCGAGCTTTCGAGCCTCCTGGCCTTCGTCCTGCGCCTCCTTCGCCGTTTTGGGCTGACTGATTTTGAGGCTGAGCTGTCCACCCGGCCAGAAAAGTACTTGGGGACGATCGAGGAATGGGACCGCGCCACCGAAGCGCTCCACCTCGCCTTGAAGGACGCAGAGATCCCCTACCGCGTGGCGGAGGGGGAAGGCGCGTTTTATGCGCCCAAGGTCGACGTCCACGTGCGCGATGCCATCGGGAGGCGGTGGCAGGTCTCGACCATCCAGGTCGACTTCCAAGAGCCTCAGCGTTTCGATATGGAGTACGTCGGAGCTGATAATTCCCGCCACCAGCCTTACATGGTCCATAGGGCCCTCTTCGGGTCGATCGAGCGGTTCTTCGCGATCCTCCTCGAGCACTACGCAGGGGCTTTGCCAACTTGGCTCTCGCCCGTGCAGGCTCAGGTCCTGCCGGTCCGGGACGACCATGAGCCTTACGCCCGAGGCGTCGTCAAAGCCTTGCGCGAAGCCGGTTTTCGGGCAGATCTCGGCGCGGCCGAGGAGCCCCTCGGTGCGCGGGTGCGCCGTGCAAAGCTCGAAAAGATCCCCTACGTGCTTGTTACCGGCGACGACGACGTCGCGGGGGGGACCGTCGGGGTCAATGCCCGCGGCTCGGAGCGGCCCGAACGGGGGGTAAGTGTCGGCGCTCTCATCGAGCGGCTGCGCTCAGATGTCATTGAGGCTGACGGTGCTGAGGGTGGTCTCGCCGGGCCCGGTGCCACGTAGAGGTAATGGCAGCATTGGACCATCTCTGGGCTGGTTGGCGCTCAGATTTCGTGAGCAGCTCGACTGAGGCCGGCTCTGAGAGGCTCGGAGAGGGCCAAGGTCCCGCGGGCGAGGGACCGCTCGGCAAGGGTTGCGTTTTTTGCCGGATCCTCGCAAGCGGGTTGCCGGACGAGCAAACCCAGATCGTCTGGCGCCATCGGTCTGGGCGAGCCTTTGCGATCCTCAATGCCTACCCGTACACGAGCGGCCACCTGATGGCGATGCCGGTGCGCCACGTCGCTGAGGTGGAGGACCTCGACACCGACGAGTCCGCGGACTTGTGGGATGCCGTCCGCTGCGCAGTGCGGGCGCTCAAGGCTGCGTACCAGCCGGAGGGCGTCAACATCGGGGCCAACCTCGGCCGGGCCGCTGGGGCAGGGGTCCCGGGGCACTTTCATATGCACATCGTGCCCCGTTGGGTCGGGGACACCAACTTCATGACGTCAGTTGCAAATGCTCGTATCCTGCCCGAGCCCCTTGAGGAGAGCGCAAAGAAGCTACGCGCCGCGTGGGCGGGGCTCTGAGGGCAGCGATCGAGGCGGACAACTCCGAGACGGGCAAATGTTCGCGTTTAGCCCGCGCAGACCTGCTTGCCGCATTACCATCCCTTGCCATGGGGCCGTTTGACGGCTTTAAGATCTCCCCTAAGGAGGGCCGAATGGCAATCCGGGACCGTCTCCGCTGGCGGCGAGCTGTACTTCGGGTAACTGTCGCTGGGGCGGGAGTGGGGCTTTGCCTGGCAGCTCTCGGGGCGCCCGCTTACGCAAACGACCCGGCGGTCTTCATGCAGGTCCCCAAAGTGATGGGGTCGTCGACCGTGGGGAAGTCCAAGGGGTGGCTCGAGCTGCGCTCGTTCGCCCTCTCGGTAACGGCCGCGGGGACGCCGGATAGCTCGGGCTTTGTGCCCAAGCACGGCGTGGCCGGGCAGGCGACGGCGGCAATGGACATCGGCATGGCTTCGGTGTCGTTGATCTCCGACGTTGGGCGGACGGTGAAGGGCGACGTACTTGTGGAGTTCCTAGTCTCAGGGAAGTCGGGACTGCAGGAGCCGTACCTGAAGTACACGTTCCAAGACGCTTCGTTTGTGAGCTACACCTTGCAAGACCTTGGGACGGGCGGGGGCGCGGCGACGGGTGGGGGCGCGGAGTCAGCCGGGGGCGCGGAGTCAGTCGAGGTTGTGTTCGACTGTTCGAGCATCACGGTCCAGTACACCTCGCAAAATGGCGAGGGCTCGGGGCCGCCGGGGAGCTTCAGCCTCGGATAAGGACAGGGGCATCGGACCGGACGGGCAGGGGCTCGTGAGTTGAGATCTGTAAGGCATAGCCCTGATGGGTTCGGCCGGCGCGCTCCACTGCTGCTCGTCGTGGTCGCGGGAGCGATCTTGTCGACCGGCCTGAGTGAGACATCGAGCGGCGCTCTGACCGGGCGCTCGAAGGTGGCGAACACCTCGGCAGCCGGTCAAGGTGTCGGGGAGCTTTCGCTCGTCTCAACGACAGGGACTGTAACGGCGGAGCCACTCACGGCCTTTTCATTGTCAGCTTCAGCGGGCGCGAAAGGTGGGGGGGCGAACGGTGCCGGTTCTACGGGAGCAGGCGGTGCCGGGGGAACAGGCGGCGCGACTATGTCGGCAACCGCCACAATGCCGGTGGACTCGACCAGCGCGGGCGAGTTGCTGGTGACCGCCCTCGACCAGACGCTCTACGCCTCGGCGACGGTTGCGTTGTACAACCTTTCCGCGCCGCTGACCTTCGAGTTGAGGCAACCAAGGATCGAAGCCCACCTGGTGCAAAGCGGCGAAGAAGGACAATCGGTCGAGAGCACCATCGTCTTTGTCCCGCCGCTCGTTGTCGGCCCAACGACCACTACGACGACGACGCTGCCCCCCAGCACCACAACGACGTCAGCGCCAGTGATCGTTGGTACGGGATCGCACGACACCTGGACTGGGGCGGGGGATGGGACGACTTGGGGCCAAGCAGCTAACTGGACAAACGGCGTCCCGAAACAAGGTGACATCGTCACGATCGGCACGACCTCGGGGCAGGTCGATGTCGTCGGCGTCCCCGCTGGTACGCAGCTCCAAGGCCTTGGCCTAGAGGACGCCTCGCTCTCAGGGGGCTCGCTCGCCGTCGAGGATTTGTCGTGGGGTGAAACTCGCTCCGAAAGCATCGACGACACGCTGACCGTGGAAGGTACGGCAAATTTCACGGGCAAGGGCGACATGGCCTTCGACGCGGGCACAGTTTTCAGGGGGGCCGCCGAGGTTGCAAACGGCATCACGCTCCAAGTCGGGGCCAACGGAGGGGTGTCGCTAACCAATACGGGGACATTGACGCTCCAACCCGGCGCCGAGGTGGAGTCCACGGTTTGCTGCACTGTAACAGGGTCGTTGATAAACGACGGAACTCTTATGGTGCCGGCTTCTGCGGTAGCACCCAAGATGGCGACGATCGGGATCATGGAGTTTGTCGACCGGGGGCACGTGTTCGTTGGGAACGGCAGCACCCTGTACGTTTCACAGGGCTTTGGAGATTTCGCTAGTGGCGCAACGTTGAGCGGCGGTGGGACTTTCGAGGTCGATGAGGCCGAGCAGTTCGCGATTGCAAAGGGTGTCTTTTTGGGTGCCGGGACGACCTTGGAGATGGGTGCTGACGCAAACCCGACGCTCGTGGGCTCGGGCACGCTGATTGGGACCGGCAGGTGGCTTTGGACCGGGGGGACGGTCGACGCGGACCTGGTCGTGACGTCCACGGTGAGGACTTTGGTGACCGGGCCGGCGCAGAAGAGCCTCGCATCCAATGTCCTCACCGTGCACGGCAACGCCCCGGCTGGGCCGCCTCACCCGGTCCTCGAACTGGGGGGTACTACGACTGTGGATGGCCCTGGCTCAGTCGAGCTCGACGGCTCCACCACGCTCGACAATGCGGGGGCCATGAGCATAGGTGCCGGGGGAGTGGTCGAGGGCCAAACCTGCTGCGTGAACCCCGACCATTTCGACAACTCCGGGGGGCTCGTAGTGGCTGCGAGCGGCGGGACCGCCACGGTCGGCTCGCTCGATTTTACCAACACGGGCATGGTCAAAGCTCTCAGCGGCACCTTGTCAATAGGGGGGCCCGGTTACTTGCAGGCCGCCGGGACCACCGACCTTGCAGGTGGCTCCATCTCGGCTGCCGGCGAGCCAGTCACTCTCACTGGAGGCTCCCTCGCAGGCGACGGGACGGTCACCGCGGCCGTGGCCAACAAGAGCGGCACCGTGGAGCCAGGCCCACAGGGCGGTCTGAGCGTCGTGGGCTCGTACGACCAGGGGGGGCAAGGCTCTCTCGTGATCAGCGCTGCCGGCGCGGACAGGGGTACCAGCTACAGCCCGCTGGCAGTGCAGGGTGAGGTGTCGCTGGATGGATCGCTCAGGGTGGTAACAAGCGGTGGGTTCACCCCCTCCGCCGGGCAATCCCTCACAGTCCTAACTTTCACCTCTCGGGACGGGCAGTTCTCTTCGACGAGCGGCAACCATCCGTTCACGGTCAGTTATGGCCCGGACGGGGCCAGGGTGGTGTTCCACGGGTGAGCAGCGCGGAGGCGGCCCTTGCCCGGCTCGACGATAAGTTGGGCGAAGAGTGGCTGCGCCGGGCGAGGACTATGAGCTAGAGGCCCGGGGACGGGAAGGGGTTTCGCCAGCGGGGAGAACCAGTCGGGGCCGGTTGCGCGGCCAGGGGCGTAGCGAGGCCTCGTCCTCGGCGGCGTATTGGGGCCGATCGATTGGCGGGTGATTTTCCTTGTCTCGGTGCCTTTTGGGATCGCCGGCACACTTTGGGCCTACTTCAGGCTGCAGGAACTTTGCTCCCGACGGCCCGCCCCGATCGACTGGACGGGGAACCTGACCTTCGCTATTGCGAGCCCCAATAAGGCGGGTCTGATGAACAGCCTTCCTCGCCAACACCGCGGGGCCGGCTCGGGGGTGAACGCTACTTTCCAGAACTCGGCTCAGGTTCTGTCTATCGGCATCTTCTTTACCCTTGTGATAATCGGCCTTTCGGCGAACCTGCCGGCAAGCCTCGGGCATGGGCTGACCTCCGAAGGGGTGCCGCGAGCCGGGGCGCTCAAAGTCGCCAACATGCCGCCCGTGCCCACGCTTTTTGCCGCCTTCCTGGGCTACAGTCCCCTCGCTCATTTGTTGCCGGCCAAAGTAATTGCCGGGCTCAGCAAGGCCCACGCCTCAACTGTCCTGGGCCGCTCGTTTTTCCCGCACCTCGCAGCCAAGCCTTTCGGGGACGGGCTCCACACTGCATTTGACTTTGCGGCTGCGGGCTGCCTGGTAGCCGCGGTGGCGTCGTGGACGCGAGGGCAGTTTCGTTTACCAGAGCGGCGAGCCTCGGGAGTTGGCTGAAGCCGAGCGTCCTCTCGGTGAGATCCCTCCGAGTGAGCTTGTGAGCCGAGTGGACAGCTGGAGTGCCTCCCCACGCTCACCCTAAGGCTCCACGTCGATCTCGAAGAGCTGCGCTGCTGCGGTACTTTTGTGCTGAGGTTGGCGCGCAGCAGGCGCGAAGACGTCTCTTTGGCGGGACGCGTTGTTTTGTCGCGTACCGTGGTTCGACAAGCGCGGCTGGGAGAAGGTACTTCGACAGTCAGGATCATCGGCTGCCGCCGAGCGAAGTGCGTCCCGCAGGCGTTGAAGGTCCTCGGGCGGGTCGCCGGTATTCCTTGGGTGACGGGGGTCGTCGGGCGGTACGAAGGCGCGCTTACCCTTGCCGGCGACGAGCAGCCAACCCTCGTTGGTCTTGAGCCTGTGGTGGTGGGGACAGAGCCGGTCGAGGAGGTCGAGGACGGTGAAGCGTGTTTTCGCCCAGTCGACCCTATGGTCGCTCTGGAGGTAGCTGCCCTTGGCAGGGCAACCCGCTACTGCGCAGCTTGGGTAGAGCCAGTCCAAGGCGGTTGATTGATAGGCATTGGGGCGCCGCCCGAGGTGCGCGACGCCAATGACATCTTTGCCCTTGGTGACCACGGCTTTGAGAAAAGGGTCACGCGTCTCGATGATGTCGTGGACCACCTTGGGGGGCACGCTCCCAAAGCCGGCGACCTCGCAGGTTTCGCCATCGACGGCATAGCCACGCAAGAGGGCATCGTGGTCCACCCGTACCAAGATCTCGTAACCGGGGCGCTGCTTCGGCCCGCCCGCTCTCGCGAGGGCCAAGAGAGCATCGTAGGCGTAGGCTTCCCTTCGCTCATGGCGGCCTTCGTTGCGGGCCTGGTCGAAGATCTCGTCGATGTAGGGCTGCAGGGCTGCCATGACCTCCGCACCCTCGTCTGGGAGCCCGTCGACGCCCATGTGCCAGGTCCCATAGGCGTCGGTCCAGTCGCGAACGGCACGGTTCTCGTGGAACTGCGTGCGCCGGGCCTCCAGGTCCTCCGCCTCGGCCCGCGCACGCTGTGCGTGCGCTACCAGTTCTGAGAGCGAACAGCTCCTTGCTGCCTCGAGCAAGCGCTGGGCTGCCGCCGGGTTTGCTTCTGCAGCACCGGCCACGATCCGGGCTTGCGCCCTGGAAAGCTCGCCATCTCTGGCAGCGGCCTGGACTTCGGGTTGGCCCGCAATGGCTTTTGCCGCCTGGATGTCTTCGTGTGCCGCCTTGAGGGATGTCCCCGAGGACTTCGCAAGCATTTCAGCTGCTCGCCGGTCGGTGAGCTTTGCCCCGATTGGTAGCCCGGCGCCGCCAGCAATGCGGGCGGCGGCTAAAGACGCCACCGTGGACGCCATCTTTTCGATATGTCCCGCCTGCTCGACAACCATTGCCAGTTGGCTCGGGGCGACCAGGGCCGCGTCGAAGGCGGCTGCATAAGCCTTCATTGCTGATCTCAGCTCGCCCAATCTAAGGCACATGGACAGGCTCCTTCGGACGCGGACCTTCCCACCGAGGCTGGCGTCGTTGCGCCGGCGATAAGCCTTGCTATTCCCCGAGACCCCTGGAACGCTGGTAGCTGAGGAACGTCTGTTCTATTGTAGCGAGGCCTGGCGGTTCCCGGCAAAAATTTCTCAACTGGTTCCCCATCGTAAGTTGGTGGAGCCCGTTGTCGCGGGCGCGCTGGTGGGAGGATGGTGCTATGGAACTGCTCGTCGTCAAGGTCGCCAACCCCGATGGGCTTAACCTCATCCTGGGGCAAAGCCACTTCATAAAGACAGTCGAGGATGTGCACGAAGTCTTGGCCGGGTCCTCGCCAGCCACTCGCTTCGGTCTGGCATTTTGCGAGTCGTCGGGGCCTCGTCTGGTGCGGCGTTCGGGCAACGACGAGGACCTGGTCGGATTAGCCACAGAGAACGCGCTCGCGATCGGCGCCGGCCACTCGTTCATTCTGTTCCTGCGGGACGCCTACCCCGTGAACGTGCTGAACGCCATTAAGCAGGTACCGGAGGTGTGCCACATTTACTGCGCCAGTGCGAACCCGGTCTCAGTTGTCGTTGCGGCCGATGAAGAGGGGCGCGGGATCCTGGGCGTGATTGACGGGGGAGCGCCACTGGGAGTGGAGAGCGACCAGGACGTCGCCGAACGCAAACAACTTTTGCGCGCGATCGGCTACAAACTGTAGGCGGACGGCGGGGGATGCCTGTGGCCGCCCTTCAATGTGCGGCGGGTCAGCTCTGGTGGGCGGCTACGAAGATGGGAGGCGGCGTGCCGGCGAGCGAGCCGGACTGGTGGCCCTCGAGGGTGTCCTCGCCCCAGGTGCCGTTGGGGTAGTACGTGCGCACCCACCAGCGGGGGCTCAGTGGGTCGGTGCAGGCGTCCCAGAAGATCACTGAGTGCGCCTGGCCCGTGGTGGCCGCGACATTTTTCGCGAAGCGGAAGTTGACCTCCATCTGGGTGGTCGTGGCATTCTGCGGGAGGCGGGTCGTCTTGGCGTCCACCCGGACCACCTGGTCCAGCTGGTCCGTGGCACCATCGTTGGCCGCCGCCTCGTAGCCGATCGGGGCAGCTTGGTGTGCAGGGGCCGTGAGGTCGATGGGCGGGTAACGGCGCGTCGGGCCTCCCCAGACTGGTGCGGTCCCCTGGGTGAAGCTGTTCATCGACACTCCGCAACCTCGCTCTTGTCTCGCCCAGCCAAATACCTACCCAGGTGGGGAGGCGATGGGTGACCCATCGAGGTGCTTCTCCTGTGCCCCGAGGCGAGGGCACCGAAAGCCTCCCACGCCATTAGTAGTACGAACGGCTGAAAATCTTGCTGCCTTGAGCCTGGCGCATGTGTTCGGCCATATGCAAGCGAAAGTGTCTCGGCTTTCGCCTTTTGCCCCCTCTGCGCGCGCACCGCAAGGGCGCGAGTGTGCAGCTCAGTGCGCATTTCGCGATAGTCGTCAGCGAGCAGGTCCTACAAGGGCCGGTTGCCGAAGAGCGATAGGCGCAAAGTGGACGAGCTACCCGCACCCGGGTTATGCCACGAGGCAGGCCGGATAATTGGGAAATGGAGCGGCTTTCTATTTCCCAAGGCGAAACGGCGGGAACCAAGCGTTACGGTCCCGGGCAAGCCATGGTGCCCCGAAGCCGCAATTTGTGGGCCTGCTAAGCCGCCACCGACGGCACCCGAGCGGCCGTACTAGCTGATCTGGCAGGGGCTGCCAACAGGAGCCGTGCCGAGCGGCAATAATTGCAGCAATGTGGTCGCACGTGCTCGTCGACGGTCACCGGCGGACTTATCAAGCCAAGGTCGACCGCGGGGCCAGGCCCATAACCGGGCGCCCTGCCGTTGCGGTCCTCGGAGCCATCGCGGCGGCCGCCCTCGTGTCCGTGGCGGGTTGCGGCGGCTTGAAGGCGCCGTCGTCGTCAGGGACAACCGCGAGCACGTCTGCTGCCCACTCGGGGAGCAAGTCGAAGACCACAGGGACTACCGCGAGCGCCGGGAGCGGGGCGGCGAGCAACGCAAGCGCGGCGGCCACCTGCCGGACCGACTACCAGGCGGTGGCTTCGGCGGTGACCAGTTATCAGGCGGAGGTGGGCCAGTACCCGCAGAGCATTGGTGCGCTCGGCCAGTGGCTCCACGGGCCGGTCAGTTCGCACTACTTCACTATCACGCTGGGCCCGAAGGACAACGGGGTTGTCGAAGTAGCCACCTCGAACCACCCAGCCGCTGCCGGCGACCATAATTGCACCTACGCAGGCTGAGGAAGGCTCTCAGCACCAGGCCCGGTTTTAGCCCTTGACCGTGACCACCACGGCCTGTGAAACAGACGGGCCCTCGTTCTTGTCCCCCAAGTACTTCGCTTGGAACCGGTGCCGTCCGGGCGGCGCATCGACATGGAGCTGTGGGTTAGGGGTGGCCAGTTTGGTGGTCGCAACGGTGGCGCCGTCCATTAGGAGCTCTACAGATGTGCCGGGGTCGACCGGTGTCGAGGCCGCACCCTCGACTGTTACCGGGAAATCGAGGCGTTGCCCAACGGTCGCCGGCGCGCCAAGCAAGGTCAGCGTGGGCGACTTTTTGACCGTCAGCCTGATCGCCCCGCTGCTCTTCGTGTAAGGGTTCTCCGTAATGCCTTTGACACCAGTGACCGACCAGGGGACCGGGACGGCTTTGAAAACAGCGGACAACCGGTAGACGCCGACCGGGATGGTGGAACTGCTGTGGGCCTCGACGACGTCCCCCCCTGGCTGAATAGCCGAAGAGGGGACCTGAGCCTCGCCTTCCACATGACCGTCGACTAGGAAAACTACGTCGCCGTGAGGAGAGCCAGAGCCAAGGTGCCCTGGGGCAACTTCGGCGTTGAGCCAGCAGCAGTGTTGCGGCCCGTAGATGTAGACGCCGGAGTGGCGGGTCAGTTGTGGCGGTACCACTGAGCTTTCGAAGATCGGGCCGGGATTTATCACCCAGGTGGTGGTCCGAGATTGGTCGAACATTTCCTGGATCCTGAGCACGACGCGAGACTCCTCATGCTCACGAGGGTCAAGCACCACAGCGGCCCACCACCAGGCCCCGGCCTTGGCCGGCGTCCCAGCGAAGCGGATCTGCGGTCCCTTGAGCGACACGGCAATGCCGTTACGCGTCAAGGTCCCGTTCGAGGAAAGAGAGTAAGGCGGTTTCCCGCCTACGATCCTGAGAACGGCCCGGTACGGTGTGCCCACATGGCCGTAGGGCAGGAGCCCGGACACGGATATGGCAGAGCTCGTGTGAGCAGCCCTCACTTGTGCTGACGGTGCGATGACAAAGGCGGGAGCACTCAGCACCAGAGCGAGGAGCCGTCGGTTCACCGTCCCCAGGCTAGAGAAGGACGGACTGTGCAATGGAGCTTTGCGAGCAGACCTTTCTCTATGGCGCGGGCGGGCCGCTATGGCGCGGGCGGGCCGCCAGCGAGAGTGAGAGGCACCGGTATGGTGACCGTGACGCTCACCGAAACGCTCAGGGGGGCGAGTGTATGAAGCGGACGTGCCGTGCGGGTAGGAGGCCGCCCTTAGAGGAGCGCTCGAGCGCCCAAGCGCTCGCAGCCGAGTGGCACGGTGCGCGGGGAGCCGGTGCCCGGGTGCCCGGTGCCCCGGACGGGGTGGCACGAGCCCGTGCCCGGGCCTCCGGTGTGGGAGTGCTGATACCCATGCCGGCGGCGGAGGACAGCGATCTTGTTGCCCTAAGCAGTGAGAGCCAACTTGGCCAGCCGCGAATGCCCGAACGCTACCAGGGCCTTTGAAAGGACGCGGGCCGCCATGAAGCCCGAGCCTGCAGCAAATACCGTAAATATCAAAAGGCTGAAAAGCGAGCCCGACGCGCCCACGACATCGGCCCGAGCCACGCTCGTGCTCAGCGCCAGAATATCTGCCTCTGCGCTGTGCCATAACTGGGGGAGGACGCGCGGCGCCAGGAAACCACTTGGCGCGAGGTCGCCTGCCAGCACAAGAATGCTCACAACGACCCACGCCTTTACCCCGTCAAAGCGAGCCGCGCTCGCATGACCTAACTCGTGGAAGGACGCCGGTAGTGTCCCGGCCGGGTACATGACCAATAAAAGCGCCGGGGAGGCAAGCACTTCTTGTAGTCCGTGAACGACTAGCCCGTCGTGGCGCAATATTTCCCAAGCGTCGCCCGAAGCGAGCGCAGCGAGGACGACAGCCACGCTGCGACTGAAAACCATTGCATGCAAAACGAAGTCCACGCCAGGGGCCTCGTTCGACCTGAGCCAGGGCACCACCACGCAGCGACCTCAGTTTGCCGCGCAAAGCGCAACGAGGTCCTTGTGCTTGGAAACGAGCGCCTGCAACTGAGCCGCCATGGTAGAAAGCTCCGAGGCGGCCGCCAAGGCGTCATTGGAACCGCTCGCTGTCAACTGGGCGGCTTCGGCGGCGCTGTCGATGCTCTTGCGGATGCGGCTCGACCCCTCAGAGAGCTCCCGCAAACCATGCGAAACCGTGGTGGAGGTCCCACTTTGCCTTTTGACCGACGTCGCGATCGACTCTTGGATCTCGTTGATGCGGCCGATCGTCTGGCTGATGCGTTCGATCGCTTCCACGCTGTGGCTCGTGTCGCGTTGGATGGCGCTGATCATGGAAGCGATCTCGTCCGTAGCCTTGGCGGTTCCCGAAGCCAGCTCTCGCACTTCGCCGGCGACGACGGCAAAGCCAGCGCCAGCCTTGCCGGCGCGCGCTGCCTCAATGGTCGCGTTCAGCGCCAAGAGGTTGGTTTGCCGAGCGATCTCAGTGATGACTAGCAAGATCGTGCCGATCTTGGCCGAGCTATCGGCAAGGCGGGAGATGATCGTGTTCGTCGCCTGCGACTCGCGCTTGGCGTCGGTCCCGACTGTTAGGGCCTCGTTCGCGTTACGGCTTATTTCCTGGATGGAGAGCGCCATTTCGTCGGCTCCCTTGGCGACAGCGTCGGTATTGAGGGCGATCTGTTCGCTCGTGGTCGCGACGACCACTGCCGACCCCGATGCCTCCTCTGCACCGACGTTCAGTTGGTGAGCCGTCGACCTGAGGCGCTCGGATGCTTGTGCGAGCGACTCGGCGTTGTTGGCAACGCCTGTCAAGAGCGTGACGAGGACTCGTTCTCTCTCCTCCGTCGCCGCTTGGCGCTCGCGCGCCTCTGCCTGAGCCCGCGTCACCGTCAATGCCAACCGGTAGCCGGTGACGATGATCGTCAGGGTGGCGAAAGCGATCGCTGCGGCGCCAACGTGGCCGAGGCTGGCGGCAATGAGCACCAAAAGTCCTGCGCCGGCGCCAGCGCCCGGTAAGACGTACCCGCCGCTCGCGGGGGGGTCGAGCTCCGAGGGCTCGGCGGGCTGCACCCAGCTGCTGATGGCGATGAGGGTGAGGGACATCGGCCACGCGATGGCATTTGCGACGTACCCCATCCGGCTGTCTGGCTGGAGGAGGTTGTAGGTGTCGCCAACGCAGTTCACTATCAGGGCGGCGGTAACAACGCCAAAGGCCGCCCTCCGGTCCTTTGGCACGACAACGAAGGCGCTCAAGGAAACCGCAAGGAGAGCCAAGTCGCCGACGGGGTAGAACATCGTGGTCGCAGTGGACAGGTTGAACCCGCCGACCGCCTTTAGGACCGGCTGCGCCACGAACGCGGCGATTATCGACGCAACCCCGAGGCCGGCGATCGCTCGGTCGAGCCATGTCATCGTGATGAGCGGCGAGGCTTCCCGGCGCAGCAGCGCGGCAAGGCCTAGGTAACAGAGCGGGAAGAAGCCGACGTAGAAGCCGTCTGCGACCGAAGGCACTGGGACGGTCCCGCCACCGATCGACTGTACGGTCACTGCGACGTCGCCGATGCCCCAGGAAACGCCCGCCAGGCAAATGATCACCGGGAAGCTCCGCCCAACGGCGCCGCTCGCGCGCCAGCCCGGGCCCCAATAGCGATATATGCCGAGACAGCTGACGGCTATCTCGAAAAGCGACGCTCCCCAGCCGTCTACCGGGATGTAGTAGGACCCGACCTTCCGCACGACGAGGGAAACAAGGAAGCCGAGGAGGAGGGCCCCGGCCACGACGAACTTGCCGCGGGCCGGGTGGGGGAGCATAGGGGGCCGGGCTCCGCGCTGTCGTGCAGCTCGAGCTGTGCCTAGGCCCGCTGGGTACCCGGCCGCCGGTGCGAAGCTTTGAGCTGGCGGTTTTCCTGGTGCGATGGTCACTCCAAGCCTTACCTGCTGGGGCGCGCCGGGCCGCTTGCCCGGGGAACCGCGCGGTTATGTACCTGATGAGATCGGCCTGCGTAAGGATGACCTTAGAAAGCGGTGACGCCTGGCCTCAGAAGCAGCGTCGCTGCAGGTCAGCTATGATGTAGCCAGTCAAGTGCTGTGTGGGCCAATGCCGTCCCGACCTGCACCAGAAGAGTTAATAACCCTACCTGGGAGGCATAAAGGGACGATGGCACGTCGCGCTGGCTTCAACCTGAGCCCGAGCAGCTCAAGAAGTGCAACCAGTACGGGCGTCGAAAAGAGCCGCAACGGTCTCTATAGGCCTGAGATGGAGCACGACTCCTGTGGCGTCGCCTTTGTTGCGGACATGCGCGGCAGGCCGAGCCACGAGATGGTCGAGATGGGCTTGGCGGCCCTTTGCCACCTAGAGCATCGAGGTGCAAAGGGGGCGGAGCCAGATTCGGGGGACGGTGCGGGAGTGCTCGTCCAGGTCCCGGACCGGTTCCTTCGTAGCGCGTTCGGGCGCGCTGGCGTGGGGCTGCCTCCGGCGGGCTCCTACGCCACGGCCATTGCGTTCCTTCCTGCCGACGAGGCGGCCGCAGAACAGGCGCGCCGGCAGTTCGAGGACCTTGCGTCAGAAGAAGGCCTCCGGGCCATCGGCTGGAGGCGAGTGCCTGTCGAGGAGGAGCTGCCGGGCCGGGGGGCACGCGCGGTCATGCCGTCTTTCGGCCAGGTGGTCGTGGCCGGCCTGGCAGGCGAGAGCGGGCTATCCCTCGAGCGGCGCGCCTTCATCCTTCGCAAGCGCGCCGAGCATGAGGTCGAGGGCCTTTATCTCGCTTCGCTCTCGAGCCGCACGCTCGTCTACAAGGGGATGCTCACCGCGCCACAGCTCCCGGAATTTTTCCCCGATCTTTCCGACCCTGAGTTCGAGTCAGCTCTCGTCTTGGCGCACGCTCGCTTTTCCACCAACACCTTCCCCAGTTGGCCCCTTGCCCACCCTTATCGCTACGTAGCTCATAACGGCGAGTTCAACACTGTGCAAGGCAACCGCAACTGGATGCGCACGAGGGAGGCGATGCTTTCGAGCCCGCTCCTCCCCGGGGACATCTCCAGGATCTTCCCCATCGTTACCCCGGGCGGCAGCGACTCGATGAGCTTTGACGAGGTGCTCGAGGTGCTCCACCTCGGGGGGCGGTCGCTTCCCCACGCGGTCCTCATGATGGTCCCCGAGGCCTGGGAGAACAAAGCCGATCTTTCACCCGCACGGCGCGCCTATTACGAGTACCACTCTTGTCTCATGGAGCCCTGGGACGGGCCCGCTGCGATCGTGTTCACCGACGGGACAGTGATCGGCGCCCAGCTCGACCGCAATGGCTTCAGGCCGCTGCGCTACTGGGTGACCGACGACGACCTTGTGGTGCTCGCTTCCGAGGTCGGAGTACTGGACATCCCCGCGGGCAAGGTCGTCACCAGGGGCCGGATCCAGCCCGGGCGGATGTTCCTCGTGGACACGGCCGCCGGGCGCATTGTGGACGACGACGAGATCAAAGACGCCCTTGCACGCGAGCACCCCTACGGGGACTGGCTCGCAGCCGAGCGAGTGGGGCTGGAAGACCTCCCGCTCCGGCGCGCCCTTACTCCCCAGTACTCACGTCTTGTCAGCTTCCAGCGCCAGTTCGGGTACACCGAGGAGGAGGTGCGCCTCGTCCTCGAGCCGATGGTGAGGACTGGCGCCGAGCCTGTCGCTTCCATGGGCGACGATACGCCGCTAGCCGTGCTCTCGCGCCGGCCCCGCCTCCTTTATGACTATTTTCGGCAGCTTTTCGCTCAGGTTACCAACCCCCCGCTCGACGCCATCCGGGAGGAGCTAGTCACGTCCTTGGCGGCTTCAGTGGGCCCCGAGGGCAACCTGTTGCAGCCGGGCCCGGAGTCGTGCCATCAGATAAGGCTCCCCAAGCCCATCCTCTCCAATGACGAACTTGCAACCTTGCTCTACGTGGACGAGGACGGGCTCGTCCCGGGCTGGCGCACTTTCGCCATCGACGGCCTCTTTGAGGCGAAGGGCGAAAAGGGCCCAGGGGAGCGCCTCCGTTTGGCGCTCGAGCGCGTCTGCGCCGAAGTCGAAGACGCGATTATCAACGACGAGGCGAGCGTGGTCGTGCTCTCGGACAGGCATTCCAACGCCGACTACGTGCCAGTCCCAGCATTGCTGCTCGTTTCGGCGGTACACCATTACTTAGTCGACAGGAAGCTGCGTACCCGAGTGGGCCTCGTTGTCGAAACGGGCGAGGCCCGCGCCGTCCACCACATGGCCTGCCTGATCAGTTATGGAGCGGCCGCCGTCAACCCCTACCTCGCCTTCGACACGGTCGTAGACCAGGTGCGGCGAGGAGCCATCGTCGACATGTCTGCCCGCAAAGCGCTCCAAAACTATGTCAAGGCCGCTGCCAAGGGTGTCCTCAAGACGATGTCGAAGATGGGCATCTCAACGGTCCCCTCCTATACCGGTGCACAGGTTTTTGAAGCGGTCGGGCTTTCGAGCGAAGTGGTCGACCGCTATTTCAAGGGTACGGCGAGCCAGGTAGAGGGCGTGGGCTTGGAGGAGATCGCGAACGAGGCCCTCGCACGCCATCGTGCGGGGTGGCCGGCTCGGCCCACCGAGCTCGCGCACAGGGACCTCGAGCCGGGCGGCGAGTGGCAGTGGAGGCGTGAGGGCGAGTACCACCTTTTCAACCCGGACACAGTGTTCAAGCTGCAGCACGCGACTCGTGCCAAGAGCTACAAGATTTTCCAGGAGTACAGCAGGGCTGTCGACGACCAGTCCCACAACCTCGCCACGCTGCGCGGCCTGCTCCGCCTCAAGCCGGCGGCGGAGACCGGGCGCCGTCCTGTGCCTTTGGACGAGGTGGAGCCAGTTTCCTCGATTGTGAAACGGTTCTCCACAGGGGCCATGTCTTATGGGGCAATTTCCCAAGAAGCGCATGAAACTTTGGCGATCGCGATGAACCGCTTGGGTGCCAAGAGCAACAGCGGGGAAGGGGGCGAAGACCCCGAGCGGGACATCCCAGATGCCAACGGCGACAGCCGGCGGAGCGCGGTCCGTCAGGTCGCTGCCGGCAGATTTGGCGTAACGAGCGAGTACCTCGTGCATGCCGACGACATCCAGATCAAGATGGCGCAAGGGGCCAAGCCGGGCGAAGGGGGGCAGCTGCCCGGAAAAAAGGTCTATCCCTGGATCGCAAAGACGCGTTACTCCACACCCGGCGTCGGGCTCATCTCGCCTCCGCCCCACCACGACATCTACTCCATCGAGGACTTGGCTCAGCTGATTTATGACCTGAAAAACGCCAACCCAAGGGCGCGGGTCAACGTCAAGCTGGTCGCGGAGACCGGAGTCGGGACGGTCGCGGCGGGCGTCGCGAAATGCCACGCGGACGTGATCCTGATATCAGGCCACGATGGCGGCACCGGGGCCTCTCCCATGAGCTCCACGAAGCATGCAGGCGGGCCCTGGGAGCTCGGTATCGCCGAGACCCAGCAGACCCTGCTCCGCAACGGCCTGCGTGACAGGGTGGTGCTCCAGGTCGATGGGTCGATGAAGACCGGGCGCGACGTTGTCATCGCGGCGCTCCTGGGGGCGGAAGAGTACGGTTTTTCGACTGCGCCATTGGTCGTCGAGGGCTGCATAATGATGCGCGTCTGTCACCTCGACACCTGCCCCGTCGGGGTTGCAACGCAGAACCCCGAGCTCCGCAAGCGTTTCCGTGGCACACCCGACCTCGTGGTGAGCTATTTCGAGTTCGTCGCCGAGGAGGTGCGGGAATGGCTCGGCCACCTCGGTTTCAGGGCCCTGGAAGAAGCCATTGGGCGCAGCGACGTCCTCGGTTCAGTAGTAGCCGCGCGCCACCCCAAGGCCGCCAAGCTCGACCTCTCGCCGATATTGCAACCGCCTCCGGCCGGCGTCGCCCTCATGTGCACGCGTGCCCAGGACCATGGGCTCGAGCGCGCGCTCGACGTTGAGCTCATCCAAGCATGCCGCTCGGCGCTCGAGGACAAAGAGCTTGTACGGGGCTCGTGGGCAGTGGCTAATTCGAACCGCGCCGTGGGCACGATGCTCGGCTCAGAGGTGACAAGGCGCCATGGCGGTGGCGGCCTGCCGGACGGGACCATTGACCTCGAGCTCCGGGGCTCGGCCGGGCAGAGCTTTGGGGCGTTCCTGCCCAGGGGCGTCACCCTGCGGCTTTACGGTGACGCGAACGATTACCTGGGCAAGGGGCTTTCGGGTGGACGGGTCGTGGTCCGGCCGCCGGCAGACGCAGGAGAAGGCTTCCTGGCGGAGGCGAACATTATTGCCGGCAACGTGATCGGCTATGGCGCCACCGGTGGCGAGCTTTTTATTCGCGGTGTCGTGGGTGAGCGTTTTTGCGTGCGCAACTCAGGCGCGACGGCTGTTGTCGAAGGTGTTGGCGACCACGGCTGCGAGTACATGACGGGTGGCCGGGTAGTGGTGCTCGGCCCGACGGGGCGGAACTTCGCAGCCGGGATGTCCGGTGGCTTCGCTTATGTGTACGACGAGCAGGGCAATTTTGCCGGCCGCGTCAATACCGATGGGATCGAGCTGCACGAGGTCGGTGAGGAAGACCTTCCCTGGCTCGAGGGGATCTTGGCGAGGCACGTAGAGCACACGGGCTCTGCAGTCGCGGCGCGCCTGGTCGCTGACTTTGCCCGGTACGCCCCGTTCTTTGTCAAGGTGGTGCCGGCGGAGTACCTCCGAGCGCTCGAAGCTGGAGCGGCAGGGGCCTTCCTCGCGCAGGTTTCGCCCGGACAGGAAGGGCATGAACAAGGAGACGAGCAGGCGGCAGGCGGAGACGGCCTGTCGCTCGTGGCAAGTTCGCGTGGCTGACCCCGAAGGCTTCCTGAAACATCGTCGCAACGAGGCGGAGCACCGGCCCGTCCATTTGCGCGTCCGGGACTGGCAAGAGATGTACGAGCCTGTGGACGCCGGGCTGCTGCGCGCGCAGGCCTCGCGGTGCATGGACTGCGCTATCCCTTTTTGCAACAGCCTCCACGGTTGCCCGCTCGGCAACCTCATCCCGGACTGGAACGACCTCGTTCATCGCGATCGTTGGCGCGATGCGATCGAGCGGCTGCACGCCACCAATAACTTCCCCGAGTTCACCGGCAGGATGTGCCCAGCGCCCTGTGAGAGCGCCTGCGTCCTCGCCCTCAACGACGAAGCCGTGACGATCAAGCAGATCGAGAAGGAGATCATCGACTACGCCTGGGAGCACGGTTGGGTGACGCCGCTTCACCCTGCCACCGAGACAGGCAAGCGAGTGGCGGTAATCGGCTCGGGCCCGGCTGGGATGGCCGCGGCACAACAGCTCACGCGTGCGGGGCATGAGGTGGTCGTCTTTGAGCGTGACGACAGGCCGGGGGGGCTCATCCGCTACGGCATCCCCGACTTTAAAATGGACAAGTCACTGCTCGAACGTCGCGTCGAACAAATGCAGCAGGAAGGGACATCTTTTGAATGCGGGGTCGAGGTAGGGGTCGACCTTTCGGTGGAGGAGCTGCGGGGGAGCTTCGACGCAGTTGTCCTTGCCCTTGGAGCGCTCTGGCAGCGGGACCTCGAGATCCCCGGCCGGCACCTGGAGGGGGTGCACCTGGCCATGGAATACCTCGTCCCGGCTAACCGTGTGCAGGCGGGGTTGCTGGCGGTGCCGCCGATTGATGCCGCTGGGAAGAAAGTGGTGATCATAGGGGGAGGCGATACGGGCGCCGACTGTTTGGGTACGGCTCACCGCCAAGGCGCGGCTATGGTGCACCAATTTGACATCCATGAGCGCCCGCCTGACGAACGACCCGATGAGACGCCCTGGCCGCTGTGGCCCCTGGTGCTGCGGGGCTCTCTTGCCCATGAGGAGGGAGGGCACCGTGAGTTCGCGTCGCAGACGGACGCGTTTATCGGGGACGAGCGCGGCCATGTAAGAGCCTTGCGGGCGCACAGGGTGAGGGAGCTCTCGCGGCGTATATACGAAGACATCCCCGGTAGCGACTTCGAGCTGGAGGCTGATTTGGTCTTACTGGCAATAGGCTTTCGCGGCCCGGACCGCCAGCTGCTCGGCAGGCTCGGGGTGGCGCTGACGGAGCGAGGGACCGTCGCTCACAATGGGGATTGGGCCACCAACGTGGGGGGTGTGTTCGCATGCGGGGATGCGACCCACGGAGCGAGCCTCATCGTTTGGGCAATTGCTGAGGGACGGGCCGCGGCGGCGGCAGTCGACCGGTTCCTGGTTGGCGACACTTTGTTGCCCGCTGCGCTCTGAGGGCCCAAGAGGGTGGCCCGGGGCCGGGGCCTCCGGCCGGCATGAACTTTGGCAATAACGTGGCGACGTGGGGGGTTTGCTCGAGCTTGAAGGGCTCCGGCGGAGCTACGGGCCGGTCGTAGCTCTGGATGGCCTCTCCTTCGAGGTCCCCTCTGGTGAAGTGGTTGGCTTCCTCGGCCCTAATGGCGCTGGCAAGACGACCACGATGCGAGCAATCTTTGGCCTCACCGACCTTGACGCGGGAGCAGTCCGATGGAACGGCTCTCGGGTGGGCCAGGCCGAGCGCCGCCGGTTCGGCTACATGCCCGAAGAGCGCGGGCTCTACCCGGGCATGCTGGTCGGGCAGCAAGTGGAGTACCTGGCCCGGCTGCACGGCCTGGGGGCAAAGGAAGCGGTCACCGCTGCCGCCGGGTGGTTGGAGCGCCTTGGGATTGCCGACCGACGTGGTTCCAAGGTGGAGGCCTTGTCGCACGGGAACCAACAGCGCGTACAGCTCGCCGCTGCGCTCGTGCACGACCCAGAGCTCCTTGTCCTCGACGAGCCGCTGTCGGGGCTCGACCCAACTGGCATTGAAGACATCGGCCAGGTCCTTATCGGTGAGGCGCGAGCCGGCTGTTGCGTGCTCTTCAGCAGCCATCAGCTGGACCTGGTGGAGGATCTTTGCGATCGCGTGACGATTATCGACCACGGCAAGCTGGTGGCCTCGGGGACGGTCGAGGACTTGGCCACGAGCGGCCCCCGCCGCCTCGAGGTGCGTGTCGAGGGGGAAAGGACGGCTGACTGGGCTCGAGAGCTCCCCGGGGTCACAGTCTCCGAGGTGGTCGGGGGCGCAGCCCGTCTCGTGCTGGAAGGCCCTGTCGATAGTAACGACGTGCTCCAGGCTGCCATGAACGCCGGCCGCGTAACCGAGTTTTCTTTCGCCCGTCGCCGGCTCTCGGAGGTTTTCAGAGAGGCGCTCGGATGAGGGTCTTCTACCTTTTGCTCATACTGGTTGCCGGTGGCGCCGTGCGCCTGGCGCTCTTCCGTGCCCGGCGCCGGCGTCGCAGCGCTGAGCCTCTGCCCGGCGGACCGTCTCGCCCGGTTCTCGAGGCTGGGGGCGCGGCGACGCAAGGGAGCGCCTCGGCGGGCGGGGCGTCGCGCTTGCTCTGGGACGCTTTGGAGCGGGGGCTCGGGGATGTTGGCCTGGTCGCTTCTCGGGAGATCCGAGAGCGGCTCCGTGGCCGTATCTTTCGGGTCGGTACGGTCTTGATGGTCCTCGGCGTGAGCGCGGCCATCGTTATCCCCACGCTGACCAAGAGCGGCGGCCTCACACCTCAGACGGTCGGAGTCCTCGGCCCTCTCTCCCCAGGCGCAAGGCAGCTCGTCCTCGCTGCCGCAAAAGCGAACCAGGACAAGGCCAAGTTCGTCCCCGAGAGCTCGCTGGCCTCAGCCGAGGCGCACCTACGGTCGGGGGAGACGGACTTCGTGATCGTGGACGCAAGCGAGATCTTGCTTGACAAACCTGTCAGTTCGAGCAACTCCCCAGCCGACCCAGGGCTCGTGCAGGACGTGGCGCAATACCTCGGCGTGCTGGACGCGTACCAAAGGGCAGGCGTGAGCCCGGCTCAGGCGGCTCGGATCGACAACTCCAAGCCCATTGGCGTGCGCAGCCTCGTAGCAGGCTCAAAGAGCAAGACCAACGCCACGTCGATCATCGGGCTCGTGCTGTTGTTCTTCATGCTTACCCAGTACTGCACCTGGATCCTGGTCGGTGTCATGCAGGAAAAATCGAGCCGGGTGGTCGAGGTCCTCCTCGCGACCGTCCGGCCCATCCAGCTCCTCGGTGGCAAAGTGCTCGGCATCGGAGCCGTTGCCCTGGGACAGGCTGCGCTCATCGTTGGCGTCGCGCTCGCGCTTGGCGCTGCCGTGGGTTCAAACTTTCTCCACGGCGCGGCGCCGCTCGCGATCCTCGCCGAGCTCGCCTGGCTCGTGCTCGGGTATGCCTTTTATTGTTGGGTCTACGCCGCCGGCGGGTCAACAGCGGAGCGGCAAGACCAAGCGCAAACGGTTGCCTTGCCGCTCAGTTTCCCGGTGCTCTTTGCTTATGTCTACGCGATCACAGTCGCGTCCTCGGGGAGCCCGAGCCTGTTCTTCAAGGTTCTCGCCTATTTTCCGCCCACGGCGCCGTTCTGCATGTCCGTGCTGGTCGGCTTGAGCGAAGTCACCTGGTGGGAGTTCGTGGTCTCGGCGTTCATCAGCCTGGCCGCCACGGCAGGCATGGCAGTCCTGGCCGCTCGCGTCTACCGGCGAGCCGTACTGCGGACCGGTGCCAGGGTGCACTTGCGCGAGCTCCTCGGGCGCTACGCCCACTAGCCGACGAGGGGCTGGAGGGACCGGGCAGCGAGGTCGCGCTCGGGATTGGCCAGGTTGTAGGGGAGCGGCCGAAGACGCCGTTACCCTCGTACAGGTGAGGATCGTTTACTACCCGGCGGGTACTGGCCCCGAGCGGGAGGGCGCACCCGCGCCGGAGCCTGTCCCCGACCCCGATCGCGGGACCGTGGTCACAATTGGGGCCTTTGACGGGGTCCATGTCGGTCACCGTGCGCTGGTACAACGGGCCCTGGCTTCCGCTCGCGACATCGGGGCACTGACCGCGGTAGTCACTTTCGACCGTCACCCGGCTAGCGTCGTCCGGCCGCAATCGGCCCCGCTCCTACTTACGACCCTCGACCAGAAGCTTTCGCTCCTCGACGCCGCAGGCGTGGACCTCGCGCTGGTGCTCCATTTTGACGCCCAGAGAGCTGCAGAAGCAGCGGAGGACTTTGTCGCTGAGATCCTCGTGAGTTACCTGCACGCCCGGGCGGTCATCGTCGGCCATGACTTCCACTTCGGTCGCAACCGGGAGGGCGACGTGCCCCTACTGCAGCGGATGGGAGCTCGCTTGGGTTTCGACGTCACGGGCATCCGGCTCGTGAGGGCGCAGGCCGGCGCCGAGGCTGAGAGGTCGGCGAAGGGGGTAGGCGCGGGCGCGCCGGCCGGGCCCGGGGTGCTCGAGGCAGTGTCGTCGACGCGGATCAGGCGGCTCATCGCCGGGGGCGACGTTAGGGCGGCTGCGGCGCTCCTTGGCCGGTGGCACCAACTTTCAGGAGTGGTCGGCCATGGGGACAAGCGGGGGAGGGAACTGGGGTTCCCCACGGCTAACCTCCAGGTGAGCCAGGAGATGCAGCTCTGCGCCGACGGCGTCTACTCGGGCTGGTACCTGCGGCCTGATGGCACGCGCCACCAGACGGCGATCTCGGTTGGGAGGCAGCCGACCTTCTATGCCGAACGAGCGTTCTCGCTGGTAGAGGCGTTCCTGCTCGACTTCCAAGGCGACCTTTACGACGAAGTGGGCACGGTCGAACTAGTGGCCAGGCTCCGCGGCCAAGTGAAGTTCTCCTCTGTCGAAGCTCTCATCGACCAGATGACCAGCGACGTCGCGCAGACCCGACGTACGCTCGCTGCTGCTCGCTGGTAACATGTTTGGCGGCGTTGCGCCGAGGCAGTCAGCCCACGTGCCCTCAGCTGGACCAGCTGAGCGAGCGCGGGCGAGGTCTTGGGGGGCGCCGAACGCGTAGTAGACCCTAACCAGCCTGTTCTGAGGATCTAACCACATGGCCGAAAAAGCGGCGACGATCGCCAGCTACCGCCTCCACGAGACCGATACTGGTTCGCCCGAGGTGCAGGTCGCCCTATTGAGCGAGCGCATCTCACATTTGACCGAGCACCTCAAGGTCAACAAGCACGATCACCACTCGCGCCGTGGGCTCATGGTCCTTATCGGGCGACGCCGCCGCCTCCTCGATTACGTGAGGAACAACAACGTCGAGCGTTACCGGGAACTCATAGGTCGGCTCGGGCTGCGCCGTTGAAATTGTTGGCCTTTGGGCGGGCTGCGGTCAGCTGCCAGTCGAGGGCTTCCTTATGCATGCCAGACGCGGTTCGCCCTTTGGTGGGCGCGCGCCGGCACAGCCGGGAGGTCGTCAACTGACAACTGGCTCGCCACGCTCCTTGGCTGCTGGGCCCGGCAACGGGCCCTTTGTTCGTGGTCGCCGGCCCCACCGGCGGCCCCGGCCCCACAGGGCACAGGCCCGAAAGGAGATATATGGGGGAGCTTGTTACAGTTTCGGTCCCGGTTTCCGGTACCGCCAAATCGATCAGTTTTGAAACGGGGCTACTAGCTCAGCAGTCCCAGGGAGCAGTTGTAGGGCGGGTCGGCGACACGGTCGTCCTCGCCACCGCTAATGCTGCTCACAACGCGCCAGAGGGGATCGACTTCTTCCCCCTCACGGTGGACGTTGAAGAAAGGATGTACGCAGCGGGGAAGATCCCGGGTTCGTTCTTCCGGCGAGAAGGGCGCCCGACCGAGAGCGCCATCCTGACGGCGCGGCTCATAGACCGTCCCCTCCGGCCGTCTTTCGTCGACGGCTACCGCAACGAGACCCAGGTTGTCGTCACGGTCCTCGGGGCGGACCAGGTCAACCCGCACGACATCATCGCCATAAACGCCGCCAGCGCGGCGCTCATGATCTCAGGGATCCCCTTCGAAAACCCGATCGGCGCGGTGAGGGTGGCCTATTCGCAGCAGGGCCAATGGGTGCCCCACCCAACTTATGAAGAGGGTGACGGCTCGACGTTTGAGCTTGTTGTTGCGGGCCGGGCGCTCCCAGATGGCGACATCGCGATCATGATGGTAGAGGCGGGTGGCGCCGAGCGCGCCTGGAGCTATTACGAAGCGGGCGCCCCGAAAGTTACCGAAGAGGTGATCGCCGAAGGATTGGAAGCCGCCAAGACGTGGATCCGCGAGTCGATCGAGCTCCAGCTCGAGCTGAAGGCTAAAGCGGGGCCGCGAACGGCTCTTGTCTTCCCAGCTCGCAAGGACTACGAGGCCGATGTCTACGAGCGCGTCGAGGCGCTCGGTGGCGACCGGATAGCCAAAGTGACCACGATCTCATTGAAGTCCGAGCGGGAAGCGGCCTTGTCCGAGGTCGCCGCCGCGTTGCTGGAGGAGCTCGGCGGGGATTTCCCCGGGCGGGAAAAGGAGATCGCCAACGCGGTCCGTTCCCTCACCAAACGGCTTGTCCGCAAACGCATTGTCGAAGAAGGTGTTCGCATCGACGGCCGCGGCACTCGTGACCTCCGGCCGCTCAGCGCCCGGGTCGGGGTAATCCCGACAGCTCACGGCTCGGGGCTCTTCCAGCGAGGCGAGACTCAGGTCCTCAACGTAGCGACCCTCGGTATGCCGCGGAGCGACCAGCTCTTGGACACGATCTCTCCTGAGGAAAAAAAGCGCTACATGCACCACTACAACATGCCCCCCTTTGCTAATGGCGAAGTAGGCCGTGTCGGGAGCCCCAAGCGCCGTGAGATCGGCCACGGGCTCCTCGCCGAGCGTGCCCTCCTGCCCGTTGTGCCCGCCTACGACGAGTTCCCCTATGCATTGCGGCTTGTTTCCGAAGTGCTTTCTTCCAATGGGTCGACTTCGATGGCATCTGTTTGCGCCTCCACTCTTTCGCTCATGGACGCGGGCGTGCCGATCAAGGCGCCCGTCGCCGGGATCGCGATGGGCCTTGTCAAAGAGGGCGAGCGCTACGTTACTTTGACCGATATCCTCGGGGCCGAAGACGCTTTTGGGGACATGGACTTCAAAGTTGCCGGCCCGGCTGACTTCGTAACAGCGCTCCAGCTCGATACGAAGATAGACGGCTTGCCCGCAGGCGTCCTCGCCGACGCCCTCCGCCAGGCCCGGGAAGCCCGCCTTACGATCCTCGAGGTCATGAACGGGGCGATCAGTGAGCCTCGCACGGAAGTCCGTGACACCGCACCCAAGATCGTCACGCTCGAAATCCCTATCGACAAGATCGGCGAGGTGATCGGGCCGAAGGGCAAGATGATCAACTCGATCCAGCAGGAGACCGGGACCGACATAAGCGTCGACGACGACGGCGTCGTGGGGACCGTAACCGTGGGCGCCCGCGACGGCGGTGCCGTGAAGGAGGCGGTCCGGCGGATCGAGCTGATCCTTGACCCGCCGAAAGCCGAGATCGGCTCGACCTACACGGGCAAGGTCGTCAACATCACAAAGTTCGGCGCATTCGTCAATATCCTGCCCGGGCGGGACGGGTTGGTCCACATCTCCAAGCTCTCCAAGCTCACTCAAGGCAAGCGCGTCGAGCGGGTAGAAGACGTCCTTTCTGTGGGCGAGGAGCTCGAGGTGCGGGTGGACGACATCGACCCCGTCGGCAAGGTCTCACTTTCCTTGCTCGCGGGCTCTGCCGATGAGGCTGCGCCGGGTGGCAGCGGGGCGCAGGGTGGCAGCGCCGATCGCGCTCGTGAAGAGAGGGGCCACAATGGAGCGGGAGACCCTGATTACGAGACGGTGTCGTTCGAGGAGACCTGGGAACAGGAGGCCCGCTCGGCCTTCGGGGACCTCGGTCCTGTGACCGCTCCCGAGCTCGCAGCAGGGCCTGCTCTCCCGGGCGCACGTGGGCCGGGCTCCCGCAGCGGCGAAAACCGCGGTGGGGACCAGCGCGGTGGCGAGCAAAGGGGTTCTGGGCCCCGCCGCAACCCGCGGCGCCGGCGCTGAGCCGTCAAGTGCTCCCCTTAGCCGACGCCGTCCAAGTGACGGCAGTGGACGGCGGCCTGACAGTCGTGACCGAGAACATGCCCGACGTGCTGTCGGTGAGCCTCGGCTTCTGGGTGGGCACAGGTTCGGTCGACGAGCCGGAGCACCTTGCCGGCGCGTCGCATTTTCTCGAGCACCTGCTCTTCAAGGGGACCGCGAAAAGGAGCGCCCGGGAGATAGCCGAAGTCGTCGACGCCCTCGGAGGCGATATAAACGCCTTTACCACCAAGGAACATACCGCCTTTTACGTCCGGCTCCTCGCCGAGTCGGTGGACGTCGGCCTTGACATCCTCTCAGAGATCATCTGGGGCCCCGCGCTTCGTCGCGAGGAGCTCGAAGCCGAACGTCAAGTGATCCTCGAGGAAATCCTTATGCACGCGGACGAACCGGCCGAGGAAGTGCACGAGCTTTTCAATGCTGCCGTCTACCCGGGCCACCCGCTTGGGCGCGATGTCCTCGGGCTCACAGCGACCGTCCAGGCGGCTACCCGCGAGGAAATTGCGGGCTTTCACCGGCGCCATTACCGCTCGGGCAACATCGTCGTAACTGCGGCTGGGCGCGTGGAGCACCAACAGGTGGTCGACGGCGTCGTGAGCCGCCTGGACGAGGCGGCGCGTGAGATCGGGCGCGACCTCCTCCTGGGCGGGGGCCCCCCCGAGCGGAAGTTGCCCTCCGTCGCCCCAAAGGCCCGGATGGTCGTCAACCGTCAGACTGAACAGGCTCACATAGTCGTAGGGATGCGAGCTTTCGACCGCAACCACCCCGACCGCCAGGTGCTGAACGTGCTTGACCACGTGCTCGGTGGCGGTATGTCGAGCCGCCTTTTCCAAACTATTCGGGAAGAGCGGGGCCTCGCTTACAACGTCTATTCCTACCGCTCGGGCTACCAGGGGACCGGTGATTTCGGCGTCTATGCCGGCACCGCCCCCCAGCGCGCCCAAGAGGTCGTCGAACTGATCACAAAAGAGCTCGACGGCATGGCAGCCGAAGGCCCCACTCAACAAGAGCTCCAGTCCGCGATAAGCCATATCAGGGGAGCCACGGCTCTTGGCCTCGAAGACTCGGGCGCCCGCATGAGCCGGCTGGGGCGCTCCCAGCTGGCGCACGGGCGTGTGCCCTCCCTGGCCGAGCTCGAGGCCCAAGTGAGCGCAGTCACCCGAGAGGACCTCGCCCGGGTGGCCGCTGAGGTGCTCGGCGGCCCGAGAGCACTCGTGGTGCTGGGGCCCCTTGACGAGGACGCCTTTTCCGACTGGGACGCCCGGCAATAGGCTCGGGCGAGGACCGTCGACAAGCCCCGAGAACGGGCCACAGTAGAAAGGCCCGGAATTGCTCAAAGTTGCTGTCTTTGGTGCAGGCGGGCGGATGGGGCGTGCGATCTGCGCCGCAGTACATAGCGACCCCGAGCTCGATCTGGTCGCGGCCGTTGACCCCGCGATCGCCGGTGAGGCGGCGGAGGGCGTTGTCGTCGCGAGCACGCCTGAGGCAATCGGGCGCGCGGGGGCAGAGGTAGCGATTGATTTCACCGTCTCGTCGGCGGCGCTGAGCAATGCCTCTTGGTGCGCGGAAAACGCCGTCCATGCCGTCATCGGCACGACGGGCCTGCACGAGGAAGCCTTCGAACAGCTCGCAAAGATGTTCAGCCAGGGGACGGCCAATTGCATAATCGCTCCCAATTTCGCCATCGGGGCAGTGCTCATGATGCGTTTTGCCGAGATGGCAGCGCCTTGGTTCGAAACGGTCGAGATCATCGAGCTTCACCACGACGGCAAGCTCGACGCTCCTTCGGGCACGGCGACGTTGACGGCACAGCGGCTCTCCACGGCGCGCCGGGCGCGCCCCGGTGGGAGCCCTGCTCGGGGAGGGGGTCAGGCGCCGGCCGCCCGAGGGAGCGAAACAGCGCCGGGCGTGAGGGTGCATTCTGTCCGGCTGCGAGGCCTCGTCGCTCACCAGGAGGTCCTCCTTGGCACTACGGGCCAGATCTTGACTATCCGCCACGACTCCCTCGACCGCAGTTCCTTCATGCCTGGCGTCTTGTTGGCCACAAAGGAGGTCCCCCACAGAGCCGGCTTTACGGTCGGCATCGAGGCGCTCCTGGGCTTGTGAGGCGTCCTTGGGTGGCCGGCGGGGGAGGGCCACGGGTTGTGAGCCAACTTTGCGGGAAGCCCCGGCACTAGGCTCGGGCCGATGCTCAGTTTGCCCGCAGTCTCGGGGGGCGCGCCCTGATGGCCGCCCCCGGGCGTTTCGGCGCCGTCTTGTGCGCAATGGTCACGCCCTTTGGGCCAGATGGGAGCTTGGACTTGGACGGGTCCGTCGCCCTCGCCAAATGGCTGGCCCAAAACGGCAACGACGGCTTGGTCCTGGCGGGTACCACCGGCGAGGCACCGACATTGTCGGGCTCGGAAAAGGTCGCCCTCTGGGAGGCGGTGCGCTCTGCGGTGAGCATACCCCTGCTTGCCGGCACTGGCACTGCCAGCACCGCAGGCACGGTCGAGCTCACCAAGGCCGCCGCTGCAGCTGGGATGGACGGGGTGCTCGTAGTCGTCCCTTACTACAACCGGCCTTCCCAAGCCGGGATCGAGGCGCATTTCCGGGCGGTTGCAAGCGCCACCGACCTGCCGGTAGTCCTTTACGACATCCCCAAACGCACCGGCCGAGAACTGAAGGCGGCGACTCTCGCCCAGCTCGCCGGCGATGGCACCATTGCCGGGCTAAAAGATGCCGCCGGTAACCCTGCTGCCACGGCGGCCCTCATCAAGCAGGCGCCGCACGGTTTCGAGGTTTACTCAGGCGACGATGCCATGACGCTGCCGCTGCTGGCTGTCGGGGCAGTTGGGGTAATAAGTGTGGCCTCTCACTGGGCCGGCCCCGAGATCAGCGAAATGATCGCTTGTTATACCAAAGGTGACACCGAGACGGCGCTCCAAATGAACGAGCGTCTCGTAGAGTCTTGGGACTTCCAAACCACTGACGCGGCGCCAAACCCGGTGCCGACCAAGGCCATGTTGAGAGCGCTCGGGCTTCCCTCGGGCGAATGCCGCCTGCCCATGGGGCCCACTCCGCCCGGGTTGGAGCAAAGAGCTCGACAAGTCTGGAGCAATTTGCACGACCGGCCGCTGCCGGCGCGCGCCAACGGGTAGGCGGGTGGCGGAGGCGTCGCCGGTCCGCATCGCGTTCCTCGGCGGGCTCGGCGAGATTGGGCGCAACTGCGCCTGGTTCGAGATGGACGGCCAGGCCGTGCTCGTCGACTGCGGGCTCATGTTCCCCGACCCTGAGATGCCGGGGGTCGACCTGGTCCTGCCTGATTTCACTTACATATTCGAGAACCAGGAGCGCCTCGTCGGCTGCGTGCTCACCCACGCTCATGAAGACCACTGCGGGGCCCTTGCCTACTTGCTGCGCGACGTGAACATCCCGATCTACGGCTCGGAACTTTCCCTGGGCATGGCGCGCAACCGGATCGAGGAGGCCGGCTTGGCGGACCGCGCAGAGCTCGTAGCGGTCGCCGACGGCGAAACCAGGAGGATCGGGCCTTTCGACGTCGAGTTCGTCCCAGTGGCGCACTCGGTCCCGCACGGGTTTGCCCTCGCGTTCCACACTCCCCAAGGTGTCATCCTGCACACGGGCGATTTCAAATTGGACTTGACCCCTGTGGACGGGCGCAGGACAGACTTGGCGCGCATCGGCCAGTTGGCCGAGCGAGACGGCATCAGGCTGCTGCTTTCTGATTCGACCAACGCCGAGGAGGACGGCCACACCCCGTCCGAGCGCGAAGTCGGTAAGGTCCTGACGAGCCTTTTCCAGCAGCACCGCGAAAAACGTGTCATCGTGGCGTGTTTTGCGAGCCACGTGCACCGAGCTCAGCAAGTGGCGGATGCAGCCATTGCTTCTGGGCGTTATGTGGCGACCCTCGGCCGCTCGATGGGGCGCAACGTCGCTGTGGCCCGTGAGCTCGGGCTCCTCCACATACCCGAAGAGCGCCTGGTCGACATCGAAAAGGTCGCCGACTTTTCCCCCAGCCAGGTCTGCATTATTTGCACGGGGTCGCAGGGCGAGCCCATGTCGGCGCTTGCCTTGATGGCTGCCGGGGAGAACAAGTGGGTGAAGGTGGGGGAGGGCGACCTCGTCATATTGAGCTCCCATGCCATCCCGGGCAACGAGACCAACGTCGGCAAGGTCATCGACGGGCTTTGCCGCTCGGGGGCCGAGGTCGTGCATTCCGCCTTGGCGCCGGTGCACGCCTCTGGCCACGCCATGAGGGAAGAGCTCAAGCTGCTGATCTCCATTGCCCGGCCGCATGCGTTCATCCCCGTGCACGGAGAGTTCCGTCACCTGATGCACCACGCGCGGCTCGCGACCGAGATGGGTGTGCCTCCCGAGGCCGTCCTCCTCGCCGAAGACGGTGACGTCGTGGAGGTGGGGCCGGAGAAAGTGGACTTCGCCGGCGAGGTCCCTGCCGGCTACCTATATGTAGATGGCATCGTCGGCGACGTCGGGCCAGGCGTCCTGCGAGACCGGCGGATACTCGCCGAAGAAGGGCTCATTGTTGTCATCGTCACTGTCGACGTGCGCAGCCGCACCGTTGTCGGAGGCCCGGAGATCATTACCCGTGGTTGGGTCTATGCGCCCGAGGCGGAGAGGCTCCTCGACGAGGCACGCGAGGTGGTCTTGGCAGCCGTGGAGGAGCACCAGGGAGAGGACAACACCCTCGCCGACTTCGAGACGCTGAAGCGGCGCGCACGTTCGGCCCTCGGCCGTTTCGTGCAGGAGCGCACGCGGCGCCGGCCAATGATCGTTCCGGTCGTCATGGAGGTTTGACGGCCGCTACGAGGCAGTCCACACTCCTGCACCCGTTGCGGCGTTGACTCTACCCAGCCCGGGTCCCCTTGTTGGCATTGAGGCTGGTGTTAGTTTTGGGGTTGCTGTGGCTACAAAGACTGAGCGGCGTGCGCCTCCCGGTACCCCGAGGAGGTCTTCGAGCGCGTCGAGCCGCCAACCCCGACGTCCAGTGCGGCGCGAGAGGGAGGTGCCGGGACCGCCGCCGCCAAGATGGCGCAAGAGCCTCGCTGCGCTCATGGAGGAGCAGTCGGACGACATCTGGGGGCTCGCCTTCGTGCTGCTGGCCGTCTTGCTCGCTCTCGCCGTGTACGCCGATGTCATCGGCCCTGCCGGGCGCGCCTTGCGGACGGGCACGGGCGACCTGGTCGGCATCGGCCGCTACGCGCTGCCTTGGGCGTCCCTCGCCCTGGGTGGCTACCTGCTGTGGCGCACGGAACGACCCCGGCCTGGCCGGGTGGCAGTAGGCCTTGGCCTTGGCCTGCTGGCGCTTTCGGGGATATTCGCCACGGTGCTGGCAGCCTCGACGCTCGACCAACCGGTCCGGGACATGCAGAGGGCGGGAGGTTTGCTGGGCACCCTGGAAGGGATCCCGCTCCGGGCGGGGCTCGGGGACTGGGGGGCGGCTTTGTTGCTGGGCGTGGTGCTGTTCGTTGCCGTGCTGATAACGACGGCCACTCCTGTCCGCGCCGTCGTGCGCTCGACGGTTGATGGCCTCCAGTTCACTGGGCGGGCCTGTACGTGGCTCTTGGTTCGCGGTTCTGGGCTCGTGGCCGGCGGGCTCCGTTTGGCGTCGGGGGCCAGCGGGCGGAGCGCGCACGAGCCGGTGCCCGCCGCTGCCCGTAGTGGGGAAGAGGGCCTCGCTGGCCACGCGAGCTTTGGCTGGGCTGGGTGGGCAGGGGAGGGAGAGCGAGCAGCCGAGGGGGAGCATGGGGCTGGTGCCGGCTCGCCCGGCGCGGCTCTCGCCAAGGGCCCGGGGACCGGCGGCGCCGCCCCGGGAGCTGCCGGCCCGGAACCGACACCACCCGGCCTGTCGGTCTCAGGCTTGCCCGGCGCCACCAAAGGCGAGCAGCTGACGATCGACCTCAACCTTCCCCTACGGCCCACGCCGGCTTGGCGCCTCCCCCCCATGGCGCTCCTTCGGCGTAGCAAGAACGCCGAGGTCGACCGCCGTCAGGTCGAGATCCTTGGCAAAACGTTGGAAGGGGCGCTGGCAGCACATGGCGTCGAGACGCGTTTGGTCGGCGCCACCGTCGGCCCGAGCGTCACGCGCTACGAGCTCGAGCTCGGGCCAGGTGTAAAGGTCCAGCGCGTGACGGTGCTCCAGCGTGACATCGCTTACGCGATGGCAGCCGCGGAAGTGCGCATCCAAGCGCCCATACCGGGGCGCTCGGCGATCGGCGTCGAGGTGCCCAACCGGCAACGCCAGACCGTAAGCCTTGGCGACATCCTCGCCTCAGCAGAGGCCCAGGCTGCTCGCCACCCGCTGGAGGTCCCAGCCGGGCGGGACATAGCCGGGCGGCCGGTCATGGTCAACCTTGCCGAAATGCCCCACCTCCTCATCGCCGGGGCCACCGGTTCGGGCAAGTCCTCCTGCATAAACAGCATGCTCACTTCGGTCCTCATGCGTGCCACGCCTGACCAGGTGCGGTTGATCCTCGTCGACCCCAAGCGCGTCGAGCTCGGCGCTTATTCTGGCCTCCCGCACCTGCTCACAAACGTGGTAACGGTCCCCAAGAAAGCCGCCAACGCCCTTCATTGGGCTGTCGAGGAGATGGAGCGGCGCTATGACCTTCTCGCCGAGGTCGGCATGCGCGACGTCACGGGCTACAACGCCGCCTGGGACCGAGGTGACTTCGTAGCCCTCGAGGGCTCGCCTGCCGAGGGCACCACCTCACGTTTCGTGCGCTTGCCGTTCATCCTCGTGGTCGTGGACGAGCTCAACGACCTGATGATGGTGGCCGCTCGGGACGTCGAAGAGTCCATTTGCCGTATTGCTCAGATGGCCCGAGCTGTTGGGATCCACCTCGTGCTGGCGACGCAGCGGCCGTCGGTTGACGTCATCACCGGGCTCATCAAAGCGAACATCCCCTCCCGCTTGGCCTTTGCCGTTTCGTCTCTGGCCGACAGCCGTGTCGTGCTCGACCAGGCCGGGGCGGAACGGCTCATCGGAAAGGGCGACATGCTTCTCCTGACTGCCTCCTCCAGCCTGGCGAGGCGCCTGCAGGGCCCTTGGACCGACGAGGAAGACGTCCACAAGGTCGTCGCCCACTGGCGGCGCCAAGCGGGCCCAAGCTATGTGGAGGGCGTAGAGGGTGCCGAGAGCCCTGGGGGAGCGGGCTATGGGGGCGACGGCGACGATGGCGAGGACCTCCTCGACGAGGCCATGGAGCTCGTGGTGCGGAGCCAGCTCGGCAGCACCTCCATGCTCCAGCGCAAGCTGCGGGTGGGCTTCGCGCGGGCGGGGCGGTTGATGGACCTGCTCGAGCAGCGGGGCGTCGTCGGCCCCTCGGAAGGGTCCAAGGCACGCGCCGTGCTCATGACCGCAGAAGAGCTCGACGACGCCCGCGGCAACGACCGCTGAGCCGGCCCGTTCAACACGCTCGGTTTGAGCATCGGCGGCGGGCCTGGTAGTCCTTGAACTTCGTGAGCGAAATGCACCGGCTAGCCCGCGCCCCCGCATCGTCGGCGAACCTCGGGCCTGGCTTCGACACTCTTGCCGTGGCGCTCGGGCTGTTCATCGAGGTCGAGCTGCGCGAGCGCCCGCAAGGCCTGCTCGTCGAGGCCGAAGGCGAAGGTGCCGACCTTGCCACCGGGGCCTCCCACCTCGCGGCTCAAGTCGCATGTAAGGTCCTCGGCCACGACCGCCTTGGGCTGCGCATCCGCTCGGAGATCCCGGTAGCTCGTGGGCTCGGGTCCTCAGCCGCCCTCGCAGTCGCCGCCGCCGCGGCAGCCGGTGTCGAGGAGGGGGCCGTAGGCGCTTTCCGCTGGGGGGCCGCCATAGATGGTCATCCCGAGAACGCAGCTGCTTCGGCGTTCGGAGGCCTTGTGACGGCCGCGTTGGTCGACGACCAGCCGGTTGCTCGCTCTCTCCGGCTCGACCCCGAGCTGAGCTTCGTCGTCGTGGTGCCAGACCTCAGGCTCTCGACACCCGCTGCCCGCGACATTTTGCCAGAGAGCGTCCCTTATGAGGATGCCGTTTTCAACCTCGGGCGAATGGGCTTGCTTGTCGCCGGCCTGGCCGATCACCGCGGGCTCCTAGCGACTGCCGGCGACGACCGCCTCCACCAACAGGCACGTTCTGTCCTTTTGCCCGAAGCGCCGGCCATTTTGGCGGGCCTGCGCGACGCCGGCGCGCTCACGTCGTGCTGGTCGGGGGCAGGGCCGAGCATCCTCGCAATGAGTACAAGGGAGCGTGCGCCGGCCCTCGCAGAGTCGGCCAGGCAGCTGATGTCCTCCCTCGAGTTGAGCGGCCAGGTCCTCGAGGTCCCCCCCGGTCTCCGTGGGGTCGAGGTTTACGACCTCGACTGAGCAGGGAGCTGCGGCTCCCGGCCTGTACGCTTGGCAAGATGACCGGGCGCTACTGGCTGGAGACTCTGGGGTGCCCTAAGAACAAGGTCGACTCGGACAAATTGGCCGGCCTCTTGCAATCTGAAGGTCTCAGCCCTGCCCGCGACCCGGGCAAAGCCGACCTGGTCGTGGTCAATACCTGCGCATTTATCGAGCAGGCGCGCCAGGAATCCATCGACACGGTCCTAGAGCTCGCCGGCGCCCGCAAAGAGGGCGCGAAGTTGGTCGTCACGGGGTGCTTGGCAGAGCGATATGGCCAGGAGCTCGCCGACGCTATGCCAGAAGTGGACCAGGTGGCCGGCTTCGGGACGCCGTTTTTGCCAGTTCCCTGGGGTGCGAGCGCGCCCGTGCGCTTGTTGCGAGCGCCCGTCGTGCCGTCGTTTGACCTCCTCAACCTCCCGCGGCCGCCTGCACGAGCTCCCTGGGCGTACCTGAAGGTCGCCGAAGGATGTGACAGGCGTTGCGGTTTCTGCGCGATCCCTTCCTTCCGCGGGCCGCAGCGCTCGCGCCGCCGAGAAGACATCCTTGCCGAAGTAGAGTCCCTCGGCGACGTCCAAGAAGTTGTCCTTGTCGCACAGGACCTGGTTTCTTGGGGGAGGGACGCCGCCGCGGGGAGCCCGCGGGGACGGCTTGTGGAACTAATGGGGGAAGTCGAAGAGCGCGTGGAGCGCGTGCGGCTTCTCTACCTTTACCCGTCGGGGCTGAGCGATGAGCTCATCGATGCGATAGGCGAGAGCGGCTGCCCTTATTTCGACCTATCTTTGCAGCACGTTTCCCGTGCCTTGTTGAGGCGGATGCGTCGTTTTGGGGACGGTGAGCGTTTCTTGGAGCGGGTGGCAGAGATCCGCCGGCGCTTCCCGGGGGCGGCGCTGCGGTCGTCTTTTATCGTGGGCTACCCGGGGGAAGAGGAGGAGGACCACGACATGCTCCTCGCGTTCCTCCAGGAGGCGAGCTTGGACTGGGCGGGCTTCTTTGCTTTCTCTAACGAGGAGGGGACCCATGCCGCGGGCTTGGAGGGCCATGTACCGTCATCGCTAGTGGCAGAACGCCTCCGGGAGTGCACGGAGCTACAGGACTCCATTACGGCGACGCGGCGCAACGCGCTCGTAGGCGCTCGGTTCCGGGTGCTCGTGGATGCGCCCGGGGAAGCCCGCAGCCACCTCGAGGCTCCCGAGATCGACGGGGCGGTCCGCGTGCCGGCGAAGTTGCCTGCCGGCACGTGGCATGAGGTGGAAATTACCGGCGCTATTGGGCCCGACCTCGTCGCCCGTCCGGTACTGGGAGCGTCGTGAGCCAGCCGCGCTCCCAGGTGCTCACTACGGGCGGGATAAGGACGGCGGCCAACGGCGTCACGGTTGCTCGTCTTCTGGCCACTCCTCTGCTCGTCCTCATCGTCCTGCGGGCAACCCCGTCTTGGGCGGCATTGCTTTTTTGGGCGGCCCTCGCCCTCAGCGACGCGGTCGATGGCTGGCTGGCACGCCGGCACGGCCCGAGCACCTCGGGCGCTTTCTTGGACCCCTTGGCGGACAAGTTCATGGTGCTCGGCGCCCTCGTCGCGATGGCGGCGCTCGGGAAGTTCACCTGGGTGCCCGTTGCCCTCTTGGCGGGCAGAGAGGTCCTCATCACGGGCTACCGGGTGGCGGTCGCAAAACACGGGGTGAGCGTCCCTGCCCGTTGGGTGGGCAAGGCCAAAACTCTCGTCGAGTTCGTAACGGTCGGCCTCGTGCTGCTACCTGTCACTTGGCCCACCCGCCTCACACTTTCTCAGGTCGCCATCTGGCTGGCAGTAGTGCTCGCTTGGGCGAGCGCTGCTCAGTACCTGCTCGACTCGAGGGCTGCTGGCCGCCGACCCGTGGCAACCCGCGCCTGAGCCACGTGGACTGCGAAGTTCTCGCTATAGGCACCGAGCTCTTGCTTGGCGATGTCGTCGACACGAACTCTTCGTGGATAGGCCAGCGCCTCGCTGAGGCTGGGATCGCGTGCTATTTCCAGGGCAAAGTTGGTGACAACCACGCCAGGATCGTGGCCGCGCTGCGCTCGGCGCTCTTACGCAGCGATGCGGTCATCTGTTCGGGCGGGCTCGGGCCGACCCAGGACGACATCACGCGAGAAGCCATAGCAGAGGTGATGGGCGTCAGCCTCGTGCGCGACCCGGCGATCGAGGCCTGGTTGGCCGAGAGGTTCCGGGGCCGCGAAGTGCCGGCTTCCAATTTCAAGCAGGCTGACGTCCCCGAGGGCGCCACACCCCTGCTCGGGGCCCTCGGGACCGCGCCCGGGCTGATCTGCCCCCTCGAGGACAGGGTGATCTATGCGGTGGCAGGCGTACCGGCCGAAATGCGCGACCTTGTGGCCAACGTCATCGTGCCGGATCTCCTGCGAAGGTCGCGCGAGAGGTCCGGTGAAATAGCGACTGTTCAGAGCAGGTTCCTCCGCGTGTGGGGCGTGCCGGAGTCCAAAGTTGCCGAGATCGTCGCTCCCCGGCTCGTGGCGCTCGAGGGGACGGGGACCACGATCGCTTTTCTCGCCAACGTCACCGAGGGTGTGCGAGTGCGCGTGACGACTCGGGCCGTAGGGGCCAGCCCTGAAGAGGCTGAGGCGGCGGCAGAGCTTGCGCTCAGGAATGAGGAAGCGGAGCTGCGGGCTCTGCTCGGTGAGTCGGTTGGGGGAGTAGACGACGAGAGCCTCGAGGTAGTCGTCGGGCAGTCCCTGGTCGCTCGGGGGCTCAAGCTCGCCGTAGCGGAGTCGCTCACGGGTGGGTTGGTGGCGTCTCGCTTGAGCTCTGTCCCGGGAGCGAGCGAGTGGTTCATCGGGGGCGTGGTCAGCTACAGCGACGAGGTCAAACGGGGCTTGCTCGGGGTCGGCCCTGGGCCCGTCGTAAGCGAGCTGGCGGCAAAGGAGATGGCCTTGGGGGCGGCAAGGGCCCTGAAGGCTGACATCGGGTTGTCGCTTACCGGCGTGGCCGGCCCCACGATGCAAGAAGAGCAACCAATCGGGACCGTGTGGGTCGCGTTGACGGGCGCTCAAGGAGCCAGTGCAACTCGTCTCACGCTTTCGGGCACTCGTGACCTAATTCGCCAACGCGCGACAACTTATGCCCTTGACTTGCTCCGACGGTCGCTCGTTGCGCAATTTGCACCCGCGCATAAAACGTAAGCAAGTTGATCGCAACCTCGCGCCCCAGCGCCGCTTTTGGAACCGCTGAACCGGTTAACCAAACCAGTGCAGAGAGAGAGCCTCCATGACGTGCTCGCGAAGAGCGGCCCGGCGCCGCTGGAGCTTGTCGCGCTCGACGCGCAGGCGCTCGCTCGCGTCAGACGCTTGCGAGGAGAGCGGCATGTCGAGGACCGCCTCGGCTTGCCCCGGCGTGTAGCGGAAGGGCTCGTGCTGCAAGGCGAGCAAAGCCACCGAACGGTCCTGTGAGAACTGGATGATCTTGTTGACTTCGTTCACCCGGCCGAGCGCGTCCAAGAGCCCGGTGACAATGTGCAGGCGCGCTTGGATCTGCGTGAGCTCACCGGAGACCGCCGGTGAAGTCAGGTCCAACACGGTAGTCATGGGCTCATCTACCAGACCAAACGCTGCCATGGCACCCTCCGAGCAGCCTATGGGCTTGGCGAACCAAGCATCTACCTAACATCCTGCGAAACGAATGCTTCAAGTATCGCGCGCAAAGGACACGAACGCCAAGTAATTTGTGAAGTTTTTCGGGATCTTGCGCAAACATCTACGCCGCATTAGCAACAGTTGCCAAATGTGAGCGCCCTACAAATTGCACGCAGAGCGGTGCAACGCAAAAACGACGGAGGGAGGGCCGGGTAGCCCCAGCCGGCGCGCAATGACAAGATGTCGGGGATGAGCGGGGAGCCCGACGGGCCCGAGGAGGCAGTGCAACCAGTCGCTCCCGGCCCGCCTGTTCAGCGGGTCATCGGGCTGCTTGGCGGGATGAGCTGGCAGTCCACCGCGGAGTATTACCGCCTGGCCAACGAGCTTGTGGCCAAGCGCCTCGGGGGCTTGCACTCGGCACGGATATTGCTCGCGTCCGTTGACTTCGCCGAAGTTGAGCGTCTGCAGGTGGCAGGGAACTGGGACGGGGCTGGTGAGCTCTTGGCTAGCACTGCCAGGTCCCTGGAGGCGGGAGGGGCTGAGCTGCTCCTCATTTGCACCAACACCATGCACAAGGTCGCAGGCCAAGTAGAAGCCGCGGTGTCGGTCCCGCTCGTCCATCTCGTCGACACCGCTGCTGCCGGCGTGAAGGCCGCCGGGGTGAAGACGGTCGGGCTGCTTGGGACCGCCTTCACGATGGAACAGGACTTCTACCGCGGCCGTCTCGCCGGTCATGGCCTCCAGGTCCTGGTGCCCGAGCGGGACGACCGCGCGGAGGTTCATCGCATAATTTATGAAGAGCTCTGCTTGGGGCGCGTCGAGGAGAGCTCGCGCCGTAGGTACCAAGAAGTGATAGCCCGCCTGGTCGCTGCGGGGGCTGAAGGGATCATTTTGGGCTGCACCGAGATCGAGCTCTTGGTGGGCGCAGACGACAGCCCGGTGCCGCTGTTCCCAACGACTCGGCTGCATGTCGAAGCTGCGGTGGAGGAGTCGTTGCGTCCTGTGCTAAGCGCCGGGGGGCCAGTGCTCGAGTAACCCCGCGGTCAGTCCTCGAGCAGGACCGTGTCGTCGCTATCTTCGGCAGCGAGGGGCGCTCCTCCCACGCCAACCTTTTGGCGCACCTTCTCAGAGATCTCGATCATCATCTCGAGGTTCTCGCTAAAGAAGGTCTTGGCGTTTTCGCGGCCCTGGCCGATCTGCTCGCCTTCGTAGGTGTACCAAGCCCCGGACTTGCGTACGATGCCGAGCTCTGTCGCGACATCAAGGAGAGAGCCTTCGCGGCTGATCCCCTTGTTGTACATGATGTCGAACTCGCATTGCCTGAAGGGTGCCGCGCACTTGTTCTTGACGACCTTCACCCGCGTGCGGTTGCCGATCACTTCGGCACCGTCCTTGATCGTCTCCACCCGGCGGATGTCGAGGCGGATGGAGGAATAGAACTTGAGCGCCCGCCCGCCGGGGGTTACCTCAGGGCTGTTGTGCACCATGACATGGTCAACGAAGTAGTTGTGCGTACCTTCGACCTCAATGTCGAAGCGGAGCATGCTCCTAGTGCGAGGCTTTTGTTTAATGTCCACAATGGGCATCGGCGAGAGCATGAAGCGTGGGGGAGCGAACACAGGTTCGACCGCAAACTTGCCCTGGTACCGCTGCTGCAGTTTGTGCTCCATGGACGGATGGACGAAGGGAGCTATGAGCGCCTGGAACTTTGCCGCTTCGTCCTTTGGGAAGACGAGGACGGCCTTCTTTGCCGTTCCGGCAAGGCGGAGATGAGGGCGGACCCGCCAAGTGTCGGCGAGATAACGGGCGAGGCGGTCGCGGCTCGTTGGCTCAATGGCTTCGACGCATATTTCGATCCGCCCGCTTCCCTGAGCCGTGCAGGCCTGGAGGTTTTTCGAGCGATTGGAGTAATGCCCATCGTCCATATACCAAATAGCCAACGAAAGCGGTGTTAAGGCCTTCAGGAAGTCCTCGCTGAGCACCTTCTTACCTGCGACCTTACCTGCGACGTAGACGGCTTCCCGCAGTTCTCCCAGCTCAGGCAGGGGCGGTAGGTCGTAGAAGACGGCACCTTTGGAATTGGTCGTTCGACACGGGAGCAGGTTGGCGAAGAGCGAGGCTTTCCAGTCGGCGTACACTTCCTGCTTTGCTCCATGTCCGAACCTAAACCGCGCACTGAGGGCGGCCCGGGTGCCTGACAAAGCTCCTTCTCCCATGAGACCTCCGAGGAGCACTTGCCATTGAAAGTCGGAGAGACGGTGCTCCACCGATTCAAGGACTCGGTCACCGATCCTGAGCTCTGATGCCTCTCTCCATCCTCCCGGAGCCCTGATCTGGTGGTTAGGGGTGCAACCGAACTGGGCCCTGCCATTGCCCCCCGGTCGCGCCACCGTGAACTGGAGGAACTTGTTGGTTGTGCCGTTGTTGAACCAATTGACGACGCGCCTTGGGACAACCATGTCCCGCTCGTGGTCATACGACAGCACTTCGACTGGGAGATGCTGGTTGACGATCTTACCTATCTTCTCCTGAGTCCCATCTGCAAGAGTGATTCGCGTCCCGTAGGAGAAGCAGCCGAACATGACGCCTATCTTCTCCCGCAACTGGTTGATGAATATTGCGATCGTCCGGGACTTGCTGAGAGTGGCCGTCAACTTGCGCAGAGCCTGGGACATGAGGCGGGCCTGGAGGCCCACGTGGGCGTCGCCCATCTCGCCTTCGATCTCGGCTCGTGGGGTGAGGGCCGCCACCGAGTCGATAACTATGACATCGAGCGCGCCCGAGCGGATGAGCATGTCAGCTATCTCGAGCGCTTGCTCGCCCGTGTCTGGCTGAGAGATGAGGAGGTCGTCGACGTTGACCCCGATGGCTCTTGCGTACACGGGGTCCATCGCGTGCTCAGCGTCGATATAGGCGCAAATGCCTCCGTTGCGCTGAGCCTCGGCGACAACGTGCATGGCCAGGGTGCTCTTCCCTGACGATTCGGGCCCGAAGAGCTCGACTATGCGGCCGCGGGGGAGGCCGCCGATCCCGAGCGCCAGGTCGAGGGACAAAGCGCCGGTCGAGATGGACTCGACCTGCATATGGGCGTTTTCGCCCATGCGCATGATGGCGCCCTTGCCAAAGTGCTTCTCGATCTGGCCGAGGGCCATTTCTAGTGCTTTGTCACGTTCCACTGTGGGGGCCGTCCTCTCGCTTTTTCGTGTTCAGGTTGCTGAGTGAAGAACCCTACGAAGAGGGTGTGACCGTTACCCCGCTCGCCAGGCGGCTCGATAGGCCGGAGGCTGGTAGCGGTAACGGTGTAATTTCAACCCTGTAACTTGGACGCCAACTCTACTACCAAACACATGTTCGGTGGTGGACCGGGTCGCGGGCGGGCCCCGGAGGTCGCGGGGGCCCCGGAGGTCTCGTGAGCCTCGGGCTCTGGCTTGACCACCCCACCCGTGGTTCAGTGGACGCGAACCATCGGCGCGGCCTCATGAACCACCCGACTTCTCAGTACGGGTAGGTCGCGGGCCCTTGCCGATGCCGGCTTGCCAGCCCGTCCCGACAGCTCGAGCACCACACGAGCGGCCGCACAACCAAGAGGAAAAACAGCGGGATAGCCAACCAGAAGAACGGGTGCCCAAGCAATATCGAGATGACAAGGACGAGCACCAGCCATGCGAGGAGGGGCCCGCGCCATACCCGGCGAGCTCCCCAAGTTGACCGCCGCGGCCCTCTGGACCAAGCGTGCTTCCCGGCCCATGCTGGTCCCCACCCCGGGCCCCCGGCCCATGCTGGTCCCCACCCCGGGCCCCCGGCTCCCGCAGCCACCCCTAGGGCTGGCTCGGCCTCCGGTGGTAAGTCGGCGACCAGCTCGTCGAGCTGGGCGTAGGTCTTGGCTTCGATGCAGTGGCCGTAGCGCTCGGCGAACTCGTCGGTGTCTATCCGCCCTTCAGTGTGCTGGCGACGCAAGATGTCCGCGACTGCGTCCCGGTCCTGGTTGGAAGCTCGCAGGTTGCGGTCCTTCGGCAGTTGCCTCGAGTACTGTTTCGTGGCGTTCGTGCGGTCGCTCATCTTCGCTCCTGCTCCTTACCGTCAGCCGTCGTGCTCCTCACTGTCCGCTCCCCAAGGCTATCGCCGCCCTGGTAGTTGCAGCGAAGACGACGGCGCTTCCTACGGTTGCTCGCCAAGGTTGAACGTCGCCAGGTCGTTATAAGTTGCGCCCTTTGGGTTGAGCTCGCTTCGTACTAGCGAGACGGAACGCACCTGCCATGACGATGCCAGCGGTTGCAGGAGCTCGCGTTCGCGGCGCAAGTTGGCGCCGCCACGAGACCGGGCAATTGTCACGTGCCCTATGAAGGGCCGGCCGGACGGTGCTTGGCCCAGACGTGTGCTCGAGGCAACAACTGCTTCGGCGAGCGGCGCCAAGCCCTCTACGGGCCAGATCACCAGGTGCGGGCCGAGGAACTGCGTAGCAGGCCCGCCGCAGGCCTCGAGCGGTCCCACAATGCTCGCCACCGCTGGCCCCAAATTGGATATCGCGAGGTCGACGTCCGGAGCGGAAAGCTCGCCGAAAAAGCGCAATGTTATGTGCCACTGGTCATGGGTCGACCAACGAAGGATCTCGCGCTGCGGGCGGATGATGCCGGCAAGTGCTTCGAGGACGGGCGGAGGCGGCCAGACAGCGACGAAACATCTCATTTGACCAGTGTGTTCAACTGCCGCTGCTCGGCGCTAGCCGCTCGCTCATCGGCGGTGCCGGTAAGGCCCGCAGTGCCAGCAGTGCCCGCAAGGCCCGCGAACAGCAACAGTTACAAGGTTTTGCGCCTAGTTCGCCGCGGGCCGCTGATCGCGGGTATGATCAGGGTTACTAAGGCAGACCGAACGAGCACCTAAGAGCACTGCGCCCGCTCTCACGACGAGGGCTGAGGCGCTAGGAAGGGTCGCCTCGGGAGCAGGCTGGCGGGGACCCGCTCAACCGAGGCAACCGCGCGCGATGTTAGCTCTTTACGAGCTCTGGCGTGCCCAGGTACACACGGTAGCCCACGCGCCTTTGCACGAAAGCCTTAAGCTCTTTTGAGTGAGCTCGCACCAAGCTGGACCGGTCGGCACCGAGGTACCGGCGGCTTCGGCTCGCCGTTACTTCGTGCGAACCTTTGGGTGCCAGATGAACGAGCATGACTCAGAACGCCTCGCCGGGCTCTTTGAATCAAATGGCATGGTGCCGGCAGCCAGCGTCGATGAGGCCGACGTAGTCGTGCTCAACACTTGCTGCATCAGAGAAAACGCAGACAACCGCCTCTACGGCAACCTTGGCCGGCTCCGTGCATTGAAGCGGGAGCGCCCAGATCTGCAGATCGCAGTTGGCGGGTGCCTGGCACAAAAGGACAGGGAAAGGGTCCTCGAGCGCGCGCCCTGGGTCGACGCCGTCTTTGGCACCCACAACGTCGGACGCGCGGCTGAGCTCTTGGAGCGTGCACGGGCAGAGGGACCTCTCGTCGAGGTGCTTGAAGCCGCCCAGACAGAGGAGAGCTCATTTCCTTCGGCGCTCCCAGTGAAGCGCGAGCTCCCCTTCTCGGCCTGGGTGACGGTCCAAGTGGGCTGCGACAACAAGTGCGCGTTCTGCATTGTGCCCTCCGTTAGGGGCAAAGAGGTGAGCAGGCCCTTCGGGCAGATCGTGACGGAAGTCGAGGACCTCGCCTCAAGGGGGACTGTCGAGGTCACCCTCCTCGGCCAAAATGTCAACTCCTATGGGCGAGACCTCGCGCTAAAAGCTCGCGCTCGCCCAGATTGGCGGGAACACGCCTACCAAACCGGCGAGGAGTGGGCGCGTTCGGCTTCACCGAGAGCCCGCCCTCTTTTCGCTGACCTTCTGCGAGCAGTGTCAGGCGTGGACGGGATCGACAGGGTGCGCTTTACCAGCCCGCACCCCAAGGACCTGCGGCCCGAGACGATCGAGGCGATGGCGAGCGAAAAGGCCGTTTGCCCGCACCTGCACCTTCCTCTCCAGTCGGGCAGCGACCGCGTCCTAGGCCTCATGCGCCGCGGGTACACGGCCGAGCGGTACCTCGATCGCCTTGGGTCCGCGCGCGCAGCGATTGCCGACTTGGCGGTGACGACGGACATCATCGTCGGGTTCCCCGGCGAGACAGAGGAGGACTTCCAACGCACGCTGGAAGTTGCGGCGGAGGTTGAGTACGACAGCGCTTACACGTTCATTTTTTCGCCACGGCCCGGCACTGAAGCTGCCGGTTGGCAAGACCGCTTTGTCCCTCCGCAAGTGTGCGCCGAGCGCTTCGAGCGTCTTCGCCAGGTTGTTGAGCGGAGCGCTCTACGCCGGCACCAAGCCCGCCTTGGCCTCACCGAAGAAGTACTGATCGAAGGACCGGCCAAAAGAGGTGGCCCGGGGGTGTTTTCTGGTCGCACCCGCCACAACAAGCTGGTACATGTGGAGCACGAGCGCCTCCGGGCCGGCTCGACGGTGGAGGTGCTCGTCGAGGAGGCGGCTGCCCATTTCCTCAAAGCCAAGGTGCTGCGAGTGCTGGCCCCGCCCCGGCACCGGGTGCTCATCCCGGTGATGGCGAGCTGAGCAAGCCGGTCGGCGCTCGGCATTTCGCTCTCGTTGGCGCGACCGCGTCTGGGAAGTCCGCCATTGCGCTCGAAGTTGCCTTACACCTCGGGGACGTGGAAATTGTCAGCGCCGATTCGATGCAGGTCTACCGCGGCATGGACATCGGCACTGCCAAGCCGGGCGCTCTCGAGAGGGCGGCGGTGCCACACCACCTCCTTGACGTGGTGTGCTCATGGGAGGACTGGGACGTCGCCCGTTTCAGGGCGATGGCGGCCGAGGTGGTAGAGGGCATTGAATCGCGGGGGCACAGGGCGATGTTGGTTGGCGGCACCGGGCTCTACGTGCACGCCTTCATCGATGGCTTTGCCGTCCCCGGCAAGTGGCCGGAGGTCGCTCGTGAGCTCGAGCGAGAGCCGAGCACCTCCCTACTTTATGAGCGGCTGGCCGAGATTGACCCCGCCGGGGCGAGGCGGGTCGAAGCGGGGAACCGCCGCCGCGTGCTGCGAGCTTTGGAAGTTACCATCGGGAGCGGGCGCCCGTTTTCGAGCTTCGGTCCTGGGGTCGGGGCTTTCCCGAGCTCGGGCTGGCGGCTCGCGGGCGTCTGGTTGCCGCGTGCGGTGGTGGCAACGAGGGTCGAAGCCCGCTTTAAGGCGATGCTCCAAGCTGGCCTTTTGGAAGAGGTCCGCCACCTTGCGGCGCAACCCGAGGGTCTCTCGAGGACGGCCTCCCAGGCTCTCGGCTACCGGGAGCTCCTCGCTCACGTGCAAAAAGGCGTCCCTCTCCTCGAAGCTGCCGACGAGGCCGTTCGGCGCACGCGCCAGTTCGCTCGCCGCCAAAGGATGTGGTGGCGCCGCGACCCTCGCGTCCGGTGGTTCGGGGCGGCAGAAAACCCTCTGGAGGTGACGCGTGCTTTGTTGGGAAACTGGGCAAATGGGTAGGCCGGAGGGATTGGCGCTCGTCAAGTACGAGGGACTGGGGAACGATTTCCTTGTGCTGCTCGATGCCGAGGGGGCGCCGCCCCTCGATGTCGCGCTCGCGCGCGCAGCCTGCGACCGCCACCGCGGTTGGGGTGCGGATGGCATGCTGCGTGGGAGCCTGGCCCCGCCGGGAGCTGCTTGGCACCTCGCTTTCCAACTGCTCAACGCTGACGGCAGCGAAGCCGAGGTGAGCGGGAACGGCCTGCGCTGCTTGGTGCATGCTGCCGTCGACGAGGGGCTTGTGAACGCTGGCCCTGGATCGTCCGTTTCGGTCGTCACCCCGGCCGGGGGAAGGGAGGTCCACATCCGTGCGCTCGCCGCAGGTGAGATGTGGGCGAGCACCGAGATGGGCGAGCCCAAGGTGCGGGGTGGCGCGGAACTGTGCAATGTCGGCGATGGCCAGCTGCTCGTCGACGTCGGCAACCCTCACCTCGTAGTGCTCGGCCCTGACCCGGCGAGCATTGACGTGAGCGGTCTCGGGCGGACGTTGAGCGCCGCTGTTGGCGAGGGGGGCTGCAATGTCGAGTTCGTGACGCTCGGCCCCGGCCCGGACGAGGTGACCATGCGGGTGTGGGAACGGGGCGTCGGGGAGACCCTCGCCTGCGGCACCGGCTCCGTGGCGGCGGCGGCCGCGTTGCGCCACTGGGGCCGCGTGGCCAGCAAGGTTACCGTCCACCAACCAGGAGGTTCGGCGGAAGTGGAGCTGCGCTCTGATGGCGCCGCCGTCCTGAGCGGCCCGAGCCACCGCATCGGGCGTTGCTTCTTCGACCGCACCGGTGGCTTTCCTGGCTTCGATGCCCGGGCCACGGTGGGTGCCCGAGATGCTCGGGCGGGGCGCACGATGGGGGAGAGAGCGGGGAGCTAATTGCGGGAATGAGCCTCATAGAACGCAGCTTCCGGGAAAAGATCGTCCTCGTTGGTGTCACTCTTCCTCCCGGGAGCCACGGCTGGGACGGCGGCCCACCTGAAGCAGAGACGGAGCGCCACTTAGACGAGCTCGCTTTGCTGGTCGGTACGGCCGGTGCCGACGTGGTCGCCCGTGTCCATCAGCGCCGGGACGAGCCCGACCCCGCCACTTATGTTGGTCGGGGCAAGGCTCTCGAGCTCCGGGAGGTTTCCGAGTCCACTGACGCCGACACCGTGGTCTTCGATGACGAGCTCTCACCGGCCCAGTCTCGGAACCTGGAAAAGATACTTGGTCGCACGGCGATCGACCGGACAGCAGTGATCCTCGACATATTCGCACAGAACGCCGCCACCCAGGAAGGCCGCGCCCAGGTCGAGCTCGCCCAGCTCCGCTACCGCCTGCCGCGGTTGCGAGGCCGCGGCGCTGCCCTCTCGCAGCAAGCGGGGCGGATCGGCACCCGCGGGCCCGGGGAAACCCAGCTCGAAGTCGACCGGAGGCGGTTGGTCCGGCGGGTCCACAAGCTGGAGTCGGAGCTCTCCCAGCTCGAGCGCCGCCGCCGTCTGCAGCGCCAAGGCCGCCGTCAGAGCAGGCTTGCGTCGGTGTCGCTGGTCGGTTACACCAATGCAGGCAAGTCCACGTTGCTGAACGCGCTCACCGGAGCCGACGTAGTCGCTGACGACAGGCTTTTTGCAACCCTCGACCCTCGGACGAGGCGCTTCGCGCTCCCAGGCGGTGAGCCGGTCCTGGTCTCGGACACCGTGGGCTTTGTCCGCAAGCTCCCCCACCAGCTCGTCGAGGCTTTCCGCAGCACGCTCGAAGTTGTGGGCGAGGCAGACTTGCTCGTGCACCTGGTCGACTCGGCGGCGCCCGAGCCCGAGGGCCAGATCGATGCCGTGCGCTCAGTGCTTGCCGAGATAACGGCCGGCGACATCCCCGAGCTGGTCGTGTTCAACAAAGCAGACATCGCGGCCGAGGCGTCGGCAAAATTGCTCTCGCGCTTCCCGGGGTCGGTCGCCATCTCGGCAGCGACCGGGCAGGGGGTCGAGGCGCTGGTGGTCGCGATCGCTGACGTCCTTCACCAAAAGAACCGCGCACTGGTGCTCGAAGTGCCCTACAGCCGAGGCGACGTGGTCGCCGCTCTGCATCGCGAAGGCGAGGTCGTCTCGACAGAACAGGGCGAGAGCTCGGCGGTTTTCCAAGTGAAGTTGCCAGGTGCGGCTTTGGCACAATTCGCTGAGTTCATAAGAGGCGACCAAAAGGAGACCGGCTGATGCCCCAGGACGTGCCGCAAGACGAGCCCTTCCGGCCTCCCACTTACCCCTATGACCGGCTCGAGCCGCTCCGCGCGCGAGCGGCCCAACACGATGGGGGCGCGGTGGACCTTTCGGTCGGCAGCCCCTGCGACCCACCGAGCTCAGCAGTTCTAGCGGCGCTCGCCGAAGCTGACCGCGGGGGTGCCTTGCGCGGCTACCCGTCCTCGGCCGGCTCGCTCGAGGCCCGGGAAGCGATCGCGCGGTGGACTGCTGTCCGGCTCGACCGTTTGATCTCGCCGCAAGACGTTGCTCTCTGCATCGGCACAAAGGAGTTAGTTGCAAGCCTCCCCAAAATGCTCCACCTGCGGGCCCCATCCCGAGACACTGTCCTTTACCCGGAACTGGCATACCCGACTTATGAGATGGGCGCGCTCCTCGCGGGGCTACGAGCGGTACCTGTGCCAGTCGACGAGGGGTTCCGCCTCCGCCTCTCGCCCAGTGCCGTAAGCGAGGAGGACGCGTCCAGGGCGCTCGTCCTTTGGGTGAACAGCCCGGGGAACCCTGCCGGGCAGGTCGAAGATCTGCGCCGTGTCGTCGCCTGGGCGCGTTCTCAGGGCGTCCTGGTGGCAAGTGACGAGTGTTACATCGAGCACACTTGGGGGCGCCCGCCCGAATCGGTGATCGGCCTTGGTGGTGAACCTGGCGGGTTGGGGGGAGTGCTCGCGGTGCACTCGCTGTCCAAGCGGAGCAACCTTGCTGGGTTGCGGTTTGGTTGGTACGCCGGGGACCCCGAGGTGGTTGCGTTCCTGCGCGACGTGCGCCAGCACTCGGGCTTGATGGTCCCAGGCCCGGCCCAGAGCGCCGGGGTGGCGGCGCTTTCCGACCAGGCGCACGCTGAGGCCCAGCGGGACCGCTATCGTCATCGGCTCACCCGCCTGCGGGAGATCCTCGCTTGCATGGGCGTAGACGCGCCGCTGCCGGAGGGCGGGATATACCTCTGGGTACCGGCGCCTGGAGGTGATGCCTGGGGCTTCGCCGAGCAGCTGGCGGAACGTGGCGGTCTCGTGGTTTCCCCCGGGGAGTTCTACGGCAAGGCTGGAGCCGGCTACGTACGGGTCGCGGCCGTCGCGCCAACTGAGCGGATAGAGCTCGTTGCATCCCGGGTCGGGTGCGCATAGGTCGGCTGAGCCCAGTACTAGCCACGACAGGTTCCCCGGAGCCGCACTAGCATCCGGCTCCTGTGGACCTGCAAAGCCGAATTGAGGACCTCTGGGAGGAGCGCGACGGTCTCGGGCCGGGTAATGCAGAGGAGGCCGAAGTCGTTCGCGAGGCGGTAGCGCTGCTCGACTCCGGCCAAGAGCGCGTGGCAGAAGTCGCCGGGGAGGGGCCGGTGGTGGTGAACGGGTGGTTGAAGAAGGCGGTCCTGCTGTTCTTCAAGGTTTCTGCGATGGAAGTCACCGAGCTCGGGCCGTTCGAGTATGTCGACCGCATCCCCCTCAAACACGGTTTCGAGGCATTAGGGGTGAGAGTGGTACCTGGGGCTTCGGCCCGATGGGGGAGCTTCATCGGCCGCGGGGCGGTGCTGATGCCGAGCTATGTGAACATCGGCGCCTACGTCGGGCCTGGCACCATGGTGGACACCTGGGCAACGGTCGGTAGCTGCGCGCAGGTGGGGAGCGACGTCCACCTTGCCGGAGGAGTTGGTGTGGGAGGCGTGCTCGAGCCCCCACAGGCTGCCCCTGTCGTGATCGGCGACGGGGCAAATATCGGGAGCCGGAGCATGATCACCCAGGGGGCAAGAGTAGGCAAGGGAGCAGTGCTCGGAGAGGGGAGCCTCCTCAACCCGTCGATACCGGTAATTGACGCGGCTACCGGGAAGGAGCTCTCTCGCGGGGAGGTGCCGCCCTGGTCTGTCGCCGTTGCCGCAACGCGCTCCAGGCAGTTCCCCGGTGGTGCCTTCGGGCTCCCCTGCATGCTCGTCATCTCGTGGCTGAAGGAGGGCGAGCGCCACTCGAAGGCACAGCTGGAGGACGTCCTCCGCGAACACGCCGCTGGGCCGTGAGCGACCTGCTCGCTCTCGCCCAAGAGCTAGTGGCGATACCGTCCGTCTCTCTCCAAGAGGCTCAGATAGCCGACTTTGTAGAGGGTTTTGCCCGGGGCGCGCCTTGGCTCGAAGTGGACCGCATCGGTGACAACGTAGTCGCCCGCACCCATGGCGCCTTGCCGGTGAGGGTGCTCTTGGCCGGTCACTTGGACACCGTGCCGCCCCCGAGCCGGCGTGGTGCCGAGGGCGGCCCCGAGAGCGCGCCGGGCGACAACCAGGTCACGGGGACGGACGGGGGAACACTCTGGGGCCTCGGTTCCACAGACATGAAGGGTGGCCTTGCGGTCATGCTCGACCTTGCTGCCAGCCTTCGCGCCCCGAACTGCGACCTCACGTACGTCTTTTATGTGGCTGAAGAGATCGCGCGTGCCCATAGCGGCCTTCTCGCCCTGGCCGAGTCTCACCCGGATCTCCTCGATGCTGACACAGCGATCGTTTGCGAGCCGACCAACTGCCTTGTCGAAGCAGGTTGCCAGGGAGTGCTCAGGGCGGAAATCGTCCTACGGGGAGCTCGCGCCCACGTGGCCCGCCCGTGGACGGGTAGCAACGCGGTACATCGGCTCGGTCCTTTGTTGGGCCTGATTTCCAGCGTGCCGCCTAGGAAAGTCCAAATCGACGGCTGCTCTTACCAAGAGTCGCTCCAGGCGGTACGCACCTGGGGCGGCGTCGCGGCGAACGTCCTGCCGGAAGTGGCGGGCATAGAAGTGAACTACCGCTTCGCACCCGATCGGGACAAGGAAGCGGCAAGAGCCGCATTGAGGGAAATGGTGGCCTCCGTGCTGGAGGAAGGCGACGCCCTTGTTTTCACCGACGCGGCCCCTGCTGCGTTGCCGTCGCTCCAAGACCCCGTCCTTGCCAGGCTTCTCCAGCTGACGGGCCACCCTCCGGCCGGGAAATTGGGTTGGACAGACGTCGCGTTTTTCTCCGAGAGAGGTACTCCCGCTGCCAACTTCGGCCCTGGTGACCCCGAGCTCGCGCACGCGCCAGGCGAACGCGTCACCCGGGCCGAGCTCGAACGCGCCCGCGCGGTCCTGGGCTCTCTCCTGGGAGAAGGTGGCTGAGAGTTGCGGCCCCGCGCATTGCGGCCAGGCGACTGAGCACTGTGCCTGAGGCCTGCGCCTAAGCGCCCGTGCCCTGGCTGAGGAACTGGTCGAGCTCCTCCTTGGTGGGCGGGTCAGAGCCCGCTCTGGTGCACGTCAAGGCACTGGCCGCGACGGCCCGGCTGAGGGCACGACGCAGATGTTCTTCGCTCAGCTCTGCGACGTCTCCTGGGCCGAGGACTTGGGCGTCGGCCAGGTACGAGAGCAGCCCTGAAGTGAAGGAATCACCTGCGCCGATCGTGTCTTTTACGACCACCTGCGGCGGCGTCGCCCGGAGCTGCCAGCCCCGCCGGTGGAACGCGGTTGCCCCGTTTGCGCCTTCAGTTATTACCACCAAGGACGCTCCTAGAGAAAGCCAGCGGTGAGCGGCGTCTTGCATGTCCCGTGGTCTTGCCGGGACGATGATCTCTGAGGAAGGCGGCGCCATGCCACCAGTGCTGCCCCCGTACATGGCCTCGATGTCCTCGCTGCTCGCCTTCACGATGTGAGCGCAGGAGATCATGTTTTCGACAAGGGCACAGTAAGTGGGACGGTCGTCTACCAGTGCTGGCCTCACGTTAGGGTCGAAGGAGATGAGCACATCGCCGGCGGCGCGCAGAGCCCGCAGCCACTTGGCCAGCACGCTCGCCGCAGGTTGGTAAGCAGTCATGAGGGAGCCGGCGTGGACCGCAGCGAGCCCCAGCTCTGGTGCACTTGCAGCCCTGCCCCGGTTGGCGGTCCCTGGGCCATCAATGGGCAACTCGCTTTCTGCCCACTGCCAGTCGGCTGTCTCGGGGCCGTAAAACGAGTAAGTCGCCTTGCCTTGTGAGTCAAGTGTGACGACTGCAAGTGTCGGCGGCTCGGGTGCTTCGATCGAGAAGCGGAGGTCGACGTGGTTGCGTTCGAGATGTTGCCGCAGCCAGGGCCCGAACCCGAAAACCGAAAGCCGGCCGGCAAAATAGGCCTGGGCGCCAAGGCGTGCCAAGCCCACAGCCACGTTTGCGGGGCTACCGCCGGGAAGCGCCAGCAAGTAGCGCTCCTCACCGGGGGTGCCTGACGCTGGCTGACCGAGGTTCAAGTGCTGGAGCGGCACCGCCGCGGGTGCAAGGTCAACCAAACATTCGCCCATCACGAGTACCCCATTTGGACGCGCTGGGAGGTTGTGATCGGCGGAACTTGTCACCGCCAGACAGTACCTCGTAGCGGGCGCGGCGGTCTCGCTTGCTAGCCTTGGCGCCTGTGCTGGGACCTTTGCAACTGGGAGCCAATCAGCCAAAACAGTTTTACCGTGGCGGGGAGGCAATCGTCGCTTTCCGGGGCGTCCCCTCCTCCCACGAGCCTGGTCCCGAAGATTGGGTTGCCTCCACAACGGTTCGTTTTGGGCAGGCGCCGGCGGGGCTTTCAAAACTGCCTGACGGGACCTACTTGAAAGACGCGGTGGAAAGAGGCCCAGAAGCCTGGTTGGGGCCTGAACACATGCGGCTGTTCGGTGCCTCGACGGGAGTACTGGTGAAGCTGCTCGATGCTGCCGAACGGCTCCCGGTGCACCTTCACCCGCCCCGCGAGTTTGCCTACCGGCACCTTGGCGAGCGGCACGGCAAGACAGAGTCGTGGGTCATTGTGGGCACAAAAGGAGCGGAGCCCGCCGCCTACCTCGGGTGGACCAAGGACGTGGCACCCGATGAGCTCGACAAGTGGGTTGACGAGCAGGACACCAAAGCGATGCTCGGCAACCTGCACAGGTTGCCAGTGAGGCCCGGCGACGCCATCCTTGTCCCTGCGGGGACGCCGCACGCCATCGGCGAAGGTGTGTTTTGCGTGGAGGTCCAGGAGCCCACTGACTTTTCGATCATGCTCGAGCTGGAAGGCTTCGGCATGGACCGTGCCAGTGCTTACCTCGGTCTCGAGCGCGAGCTGGCACTTTCCTGTGTAAGGCGGCAAGCATTTTCCCCTGCTCAGGTGGCCGAGCTGCGTAGGCCGGCCCCCACCCAGGGAGTGAAGGCGGCCCTCGTCGAAGACGTCCTGCCACCGGCGGCTCGCCCGTACTTCAGGATCCAAAGGGTGCGCGGAGGAGCGAGAGCCTTGGAACCATCCTTCGCGGTGCTCGTTGGCATCCAGGGAAGCGGCTTGATGACAGGCGAGGGCTGGCACCTGCAGCTAAAACGAGGGACGACGGCCGTCGTGCCATGGGGGGCGGGACGCTCTGACCTCAACGGTGAAGTGGAGGTGCTGCGCTGCCTCCCACCCCTGCCCTCCGACTTTGAGCGCGACGACCCTAAAGCCGTCTCAGGACAGTGACTACCTTGCCGTAGATCTGCACGTCGGAAGAGGGGTAGATGAGCGGGTTCATCAGCTGGTTGGCTGGTAGCAGAGCGACCTGGTCACCCCGTTTGGACAGGGTCTTGATGGTCGCCTCGCCGCCGGGGATGCCGGCCGCGACGACCTCTCCGTTGGCGGCATCGGGTTGTTGGCGCACGACGACGTAGTCGCCGTCCAAAATGCCTGCTTCGACCATCGAGTCCCCACGGACCCGAAGCATGAAGAGGTTGCCCTTGCCCGTGAAATCTTCGGGGAGAGGCAGTAGCTCCTGCACGTGCTCTGAAGCGATCACGTTGGTCCCGGCTGCAATGTCGCCGACAAGGGGGACCAGGCGTGACCGGGCGCTCTCGATGGCGGCGCCAGAGGTTGGGTCGTAGCGAACTTCGAGCGCGCGGGGCTTGGTCGGGTCGCGCCGCAGGTACCCCTGCCTCTGCAGCGTGTTGAGGTGCGCTTGGACTGTGGAGGTCGAAGCCAACCCGACGGCGGCACCGATCTCTCTCACTGACGGCGGGTACCCGCGCTCGCGCACTTGGGCCGCAATGAAGTCCAGGATCTCCCGGCGCTTGCCGGAGAGGGCGGTCTCGCTCAAAGTGCCTCCGTTATGTGAAGGAGTTAGTCGCAGCCGGCTGCGGTTTGTCAGGCACATTCTACCCACGTCGCCAACGTCAGTCAAACATATGTTCTAAACGGTCACCGGGCACCGGTATATTGGCGGGTGGTGACGAACAAGCGTTCGAGGGGGGTACGTTCGGGCCCCTTCAGGCACCGCTGGGAGGCAGTCATGGTTGCGACGGCGTTGGCATACCCAATGGATGACGAGCGCGGGCCCCGTGAGCACGCGGGGGAGGTCTTGACCGTCCCGGTGAGCGGGTGGCGGGGGGTGGACGCGGCCCCTGCACCGCTGGTCCTCGGTGCGAGCAGAGAGCGCCGCAAGCTGCGCTTACCGCCAAAAGCGCCGCGGCGCGTGTACTTGTGGCGCCGAGCGCTGGTCGTAACAATTATCGCCGTCCTCGGCGGCATTGCCTGGGACGCTGCGCAACACCTGCTCGTAGCCGCGGGCGCGCCGGTTGGCGGCGTTTGCCGTCCTCTTTCCGCGAGCTCGGGTGCTCTTGGGCTCGCAGCACCCGACCAGTCCCCGGGAGCGGCCTCGGTTCTTGGGCCCTGCCCGGGGACATATGTTGCCAAGCAGGGCGACACGGTTTGGGGTATCGCCCTCCGTTACTCAAAAGGCGCGGACCCGCGGGCCCTTGCCGACGTGCTCGAAGGTGAGCTCGGTGGGGCCACCTTGCAACCCGGGCAGGCTCTCGCCGTCCCCTGAGCTGGTCACAGCACGGTGGTGCCTGTCCAGTCCTACGACAGGCAAAGGGGCTCGTGGAGGCGGCACTGGCTGGTAGTCGCGGTCTGGAGGTGGCGGCCTGCCGGCATGCGCTGGGGCGGAGCGCTGTAGGGTCGGCGTGGTGCGTTGCCCACGGTGCTCGGGGACCGAAGATAAGGTGATCGACTCCCGTACCGCAGACGACGGTGCAGCGATCAGGCGTCGCCGCGAGTGCTTAGCCTGTGGTCGCCGCTTTACAACTTACGAGCGGCTCGAGGAAGTCCCCTTCGTCGTCGTCAAACGTTCGGGTCAGCGGGAGCCATTTGACCGGGCCAAATTGATCGCCGGCATGCAGGCGGCCAGCAAGAACCGGCCTCTACCCGTGGCTCTTCTCGAGCAGATCGCGGCAGAGATCGAAGAGATCTTGCGGATCGAGGGCACCGAGGTCACCACACAGGAGATCGGGCTCGCGGTACTGGACGAGCTGCGCACGAGGGACCACGTTGCTTATCTGCGTTTCGCGAGCGTTTATAAGGGCTTTACCGACGCGGGCGACTTTCAGCGAGAGGCTGGGCTGCTGACCAAGCTCACTACGCCCAAGCGAGGCAGGTCTCCGAGTGGTAGCGAGACGGCTTAGGGAGCGCCAACAATGTTGTATAGGTGGCTCGGAGAGCGGTTGCGCACGGTACTGCCGCCGGTAGGGCTGCCTCAAGGTTGCCTGTCGTGGCACTGGGGATTGGGCCCGACGAGGCGTCGGCGGCTAGCTTGAAGGACGAAACTTATTTTCTCCGGCACCGAAAAAAGGGGCACGTACAATGCGCATAGGGATGTTGACCGGCGGTGGCGATTGCCCAGGGCTCAACGCCGTCATCAGAGCGGTCGTCCGCAAGGGCAGCTCGTACTACGACGACGAGTTCGTAGGTTTCCTCGATGGCTGGCTGGGCGTCATCGAAAATCGCAGTGAAACACTTGACTGGGAGCGCTGCCGCAACATCTTGTTCGAGGGCGGGACGATCCTCGGGACGAGCCGCACAAATGTCTTCAAGATAGAAGGTGGGCTTCACAAGGTCGAGGCCGCAATCCAAGCCAACAACCTGGATGCGCTCGTGGCCATTGGCGGGGACGACACGCTTGGTGTCGCCAACAAACTGGCGGCGGAAGGTATCAATGTCGTAGGCGTCCCTAAGACAATTGACAACGACCTTTCGGCAACCGAAGTGACTTTTGGCTTCCACACGGCTGTCCAGATCGCTACGGAAGCCATTGACCGCCTCCGCACAACTTCCGAGTCGCACAACCGGGTGATCGTGTGCGAGGTCATGGGGCGCCACGCGGGCTGGATCTCGTTGTACTCGGGGATGGCGGGTGGTGCCGCAGAGACGCTCATCCCCGAAGAACCCTTCGACGTCGACGAGATTTGTGAACGGCTGCGTGCCTACAGGGCTCATGGTCGGAGAGCTTGTGTTGTAGTCGTTGCCGAAGGGGCTACTCCAAAGGAAGGCACCTTCAGCACGGCCTCGAGCGATGTCGACTCCTTTGGCCACGTCCGCTTGGGCGGCGTTGCCAACATGCTCGCTGACGAGATCGAATCCCGCACCGGCTTTGAGACCAGGTCCGCGATCCTCGGCCATATACAAAGAGGCGGTACTCCAACAGCATTTGACCGGGTCCTGGCTACGCGATTTGGGATAGCGGCTATCGACGCGGTGCACGATGGAGGTGCCGGCACGATGGTAGCTCTCCAGGCCGACAGGATCGTGCGAGTACCGCTGGCGCAAGCCGTATCTGAGCCAAAGCTCGTCCCCCACGAGTTTTACGAGCAAGTGGCGAAGCCTTTGTTCGTATAGGTCGCCTGGCTACCGGCCTGCCAGCAGATTGGTGAGCGGGTTGCTCAACGAAGGAGTTGTTGCCAAGAGGATATTGCCGGGGAGGAGGGTGACCTCCCCGCCGGCCTCCTCACAGATCAACCGCCCCGCGGCCCAGTCCCATGCGTTGAGCTCAGCCTCGTAGTAAGCGTCGTAGCGGCCGCAAGCGACCCAGCAAAGATCGAGAGCGGCCGACCCGAACCGGCGTATGTCGCGCACGGTTGGCAGGAGCCTCGGCAGGATGCTCGCTTGTCGGGCTCGCTGCTCGGCTTGGTAGCCGAAGCCGGTCGCCACGAGCGCTGTTGAGAGCTGGCTGCGGCCCTCGGCAACCTGGCAGCGCACCCCATTTACCCAGGCTCCTCGCCCGCGGCCCGCCCACCAGGTCTCCGCTGTCACAGGGTTCGTCACAACCCCGACGACTGGCTCGCCGTTCGAGAGCGCGGCGAGCGATACGGAGTACGCCGGGATGCTGTACAAGAAATTAGTTGTGCCGTCTAGCGGATCTGCCACCCAGGAGATCCCCGAGCTCCCCTGGTAAGAAGCTCCCTCCTCGCCCTCTACGGAGTCCTCGGGGCGGGAACTTCGCAGTTCGTGAAAAATGTACTCCTCGGATGCCCTATCAGCTTCAGAGACCATGTCTGTGGGTGAAGACTTCGTGCCTACCTGCTTGAGGTGCGCTGCGGAATACTGGTCGAGGGTGCGGGCGGCGCCCTGGGCTACCCGAAGCGCGATTTGCATGAGCTCGTCGAGAAGTGGCTCGGGCACCATGGGAGCGGCCATACGGCACTATACAAACGGCGGGGGCCGAGCCCCTCCCTGTTACGTTGGCGATGTGGACAGCGGCCTACCGGGCGTACGCGCTTTCTTCCCAGGACAGGCTCCGGCCAGCAGCGACGGAGGGGCGGCCGGGACCGAGGTACCGCCTGCGCGAGCCCTCGCCATCTACGCCCACCCCGACGACCCTGACATTTCATGCGGGGGCACGCTGGCGATATGGGCGGGAGCGGGGAGCGAGGTACACGTCTGCATTTGCTGCGACGGGGACAAGGGGTCACTTGACCGCAACGTGGCGCCCGCCCAACTAGCTGCATTGCGGCGCAAGGAGGTCCAGTCCGCAGGCAAGCGCCTCGGGGTGGCGGCCCACCACTGGCTCGGCTACCCCGACGGCGACGTCGAGGGCAGAGGAGATCTGAGAGAGCGCATTGTGGCCCTGGTGCGCCAGGTCCAGCCCGAAGTAGTCTTGGCCCCCGACCCGACTTCGGTGTTCTTCGGCCAGAGCTATGTGAACCACCAGGACCACCGCGCCGTTGGGTGGGCCGTGCTCGATGCTGTTGCCCCGGCGGCCGCCTACCCCCACTATTTCCCCAATGCGGGGCCAAGTTTCCAAGTGCGTGCCCTCTACTTGTCCGGGACCCTCGAGCCTGACACCTGGGTTGACATCACTGAGACGATCGAAGTCAAAGCGTCCGCTCTCGCATGCCATACGAGCCAGCTGGGCGAAGGTGGGGAATGGTTGTTGACCGCGGTCCGCCAGCAAGCTGAAGAGGCAGGGCAGGTGGCTGGAAGGCGCTATGCGGAAGCGTTTCGCCGGGTGGTCCTGGGATGAGCCGTTGGGTCCTGCATGTTGACATGGACGCGTTTTATGCAGCGGTAGAGGTCCAAGAGGACCCGGCGCTAAAGGGCCGCCCGGTAATTGTCGGCGGCACTGGCAAGCGGGGGGTGGTAGCTTCCGCAAGCTACGAGGCGCGGGGTTTTGGTGCGAGGTCGGCGATGCCTGCCGGGCAGGCGCGACGGCTCTGCCCGCACGCTGTGTTCCTTCCCCCAAACTTTCCCCTCTACCACCGCTACAGCGAGCACTTGCACCGGATCTTCCGCTCCTACACGGGGCTCGTAGAGGGGATCGCTCTCGACGAAGCGTTCCTCGACGTTACTGGCTGCGGGACGCTCTTCGGCCCACCCGGCGACATGGCAGCGCAGATCCGCGAGCGCGTGGCCGGCGAGCTTGGGCTTACCTGCTCGATAGGGGCCGGCCCGAACAAGCTGATAGCGAAGCTGGCCTCAGAATCGGCCAAGCCCCGCGCGGGGAGCCCGGGGACAGGCCCGGTACCTGGGCCGGGGATAGTCGTGGTGAAGGCCGAGGAAGTGCTCGGGTTCCTTTGGCCGCTCCCCGTTGGAGCGCTTTGGGGGGTGGGGCCGGCGAGCAACGAACGGCTCCGCAGGTTGGGGGTCTTCACCGTCGGCGACCTGGCGGCATTACCCGAGCTGGCAGTCGCGGCAGCTCTTGGTAAAGCCAACGGGCAATCGCTGCACGCATTGGCGTGGGGGAGGGATGAGCGCGCCGTGGTCCCTGACCGGGCCCCGAAGTCGATCGGTCACGAGGAGACCTACCCACAAGACCTGACCGAGCGCGCGGAGCTTGAGCGGAGGCTGGTCGCGATGTGCGACTCCGTCGCCCAAGGCGTGAGGGCTCACGGGATGGTGGCGCGCACAGTCGTCCTCAAGCTCCGCTACGGCGATTTCACAACGATCACGCGTAGCCACAGCTTCCCAAGCCCTCAGTCGACGGGCCCGGCGTTTTGGAAAGCGGCCCAAGCCCTCCTCGACAAGCTTGACTTGCGAAATGGCGCCCGGCTCCTCGGCGTGAGCGCGTCCGGGCTGGTCCCTGGCGAGGCTGCTCCCTCCGAGCAGCTCCAGCTGGAACTGAGCCCACTTGAGGGGCGCCGCTACGACCGTGCCGGCACAGCCTCCGCTGATTGGGGACCCGCCAGCCGAGCAGTTGACGCTGTGCGAGCTCGCTTCGGCGACTCGGCAGTTGTACCCGCCACGGCGGTCGAGCGGCCCGCCGGGCCTCGCTCGGCATAGCGCATGTCGCGGCACGAGGTCCTGCACGGGCGCTCGAAGCGTTATAGGTTCCACGTTGGTGATCTCGGGCTCAAGGCCAGGGCTGCGGCTGCGCGACCGCGGGCGAGTTAGAGCTGGCGCGCGGCCGTGGGCTGCCGCTGTCTGCGTCGTGCCCCTCCTCGTGCAGCCACCGGGATTGGTCGCGTCCCCGGGCGGCCCGGCACCGACGCTGGCACCGGCACCGGTACCCACGCCGAGGAGCGGCCAGGGCTCGGCTGACGCCAGCCCAACAGTCCCGCCGCGCAACGAGACGCTCTACACGAGCGGTAGTGCATCGACGCCACCCACCAATTTCGACCCGCTGAGCGACCAGAGCTATACCGGCAGCCAAGGGCTCCTCTACGAACCACTCTTCCTCTACGACCCGCTGCACGGCACCTTCATCCCGTGGCTCGCGTCGAGCGGCGCGTGGGTGACGCCGACCTCATACCGCATCGTCGTCCGCAACGACGTGAGCTGGGTGAGCAGCGCCACGGGCGACGTGGTCGGGACGCTCAGCGGTACCGATGTGGCTTATTCGATCAAGCTCGCGATGGCCGACGGCACTAACGCCTTCCACCCTGACGTAGCAGGCGCGACCGGGGTAAAGGTGACAGGCGACAGCGTTACCGTAGATTTCGCCAAGCCGGTTGGTTACGCGCAGTGGCAAGAGTTCCTTTGGCATGCGCCTGTCTTACCATCGCTCTCCTGGCCGAAATTTTCGCACGCAGGGGCGACCTTCGCCGGCCCTTCACTCGTTTCAACCGGGCCGATGCTTCTCTATAGTGTCAACAAGGACGAAGCCTGTTACAAGGACAACCCTCATTGGTGGGCGAGCGCGCAACTAAAGCTGTCGTTCAAGTTCACCTACTTGTGCGACGTCGTGAGCGGCTCGAGCGGGAGGGCCCTCTCTGACCTATTAGCCGACCACATCGATTGGAGCAACCAGCTGCTGCGCGGGATAGCGACGCTGAGCGGGGGCGGTTACGACATAAAGACCTACTACCCCTCACAGCCCTACATGATCCCGGCGAGCACTGCCTGGCTGCAGATGGACCTTGCGAAAGCACCCATGGACAGCCTGGACTTCCGGCTCGCGGTGGCGCACGCGGTCAACTCGAGCGCGATCGTCTCGGATGTCTATACGGGAACAGTCCTGAGGGCCAACCCAACGGGCCTGCTCCCGGAGTTGTCTTCGTATATCGACGCCAGCGTCGTCAAAAAGCACGGGTTTACCTATTCGCCCGCCGAGGCGAAGGAGTACCTTAAAAAGTCGGGGTACAGCGGCCAACAGCTTCGCTTGCTCATACCTGTCGGCCGGGTGGACCTTTTCAATGCCGCAACCCTTATCGGCCAACAGCTGGGCAAAGTCGGGGTACATATAGACGTCATGGCGGTGCCTGTCGCCGAACGGGACCACGATGTTGCCGATGGCAATTACGACATGGCGATAGTCGACTCGGCTGGCCTTGGGGCAACTCCTTGGAGTTATTTCGACAGCATCTACCAGTTACCGTTGCCGGCAGCAATTGCAGGCGGGGACAACACCGAACGTTACTCCTCGACTGCCGACTGGGGCTTGGTGCAAGAGGCAGCGGGAACGCCCTTGACAGACACCACCGCTCTACAAGGTATTTATGCGAACCTGGAGCTCGATTTTCTCGAGCAGCTCCCCGAGATACCGCTGTGGTACTCGGGAGCATGGTTCCAGGCCAACACCAAGACCTGGCAAAACTACCCATTGAGCACCAGCAAGGACGACCGGTACACACCGGTTATGTGGCGCGGCTGGCTCGGGGCGACGACGACGGTCTTGGCTCTCGCGGACCTAAAGCCCACTCGTTGACGGCTCCGCGTAAAAGACAGCTACCCCGTACGGCCCCAGTGAGAGCTCGTTGCCGCTGAGACGGCCGCCCGGGGCGACAGACATCGGTGTTATGGACCTTCCAGGAGCCAGTAAGCCCGCAGTGGCTTCGTCCGGGGAGGCGTTCAACGCGACGAACGCTTCCTTCCCGCCAACGACGAGGCCGCCGATGACCAAGTGGGGGTCGTCGGCCCGAACGGGCCGCGGGACGCTTGCCGCCGTCGCCAAGGCCGAATAAAGGCGCCAAGTGTCTTCTGGGTTGGCGTCCGGGCGGGAAGCCGCCAGGTGCTCGAGCGGGTAAGTGGAGAGCACCGTGCTCCCCTCGCCGTTGGGGTTGCGCAACAGCGCGGGGCGGCCTCGCTGGTCTAGCGCGAGAACTTCGGCTGTCACTGCTTCGACCGGTAGGTAGGAGCGGGCACGCCCGGCTGCCGCTACGGGGAAGCGGAGCTCCGTCCCCGCCGGTATGTCCCCGAGGTCGGCAACGAAGCTGAACACCACTGCGTCGTCTTCGATCTCGTCGACGAGGCCGTAACGCAGGCGGTGGGTGACCCCAAAAACCTGCTCCAGCCACGGGAACCACGGCCCGGGCTGGCCAGGCGTGCTCCCCGCAAAGTACGAGGCGTAAATAGTTGCGCCGGCGGCCGCGGCAGCGAGCAGGACCTGGACGGCGTTCGTCGTCGAGAACTTGGCGCAGGGCATTATGTACAGCTGCGCCTCCGGTAGGCCCCCCTTGGGGCCGCTATCGCCCCACTGGGCCGCTCGCGCCGTCATGTCACGTTCTCGCAGGACCGAAACCGGGAGCCCCGCCTCCCTGGCAGCGATGTAGGCCTGAAAGAGGTTGGGCTGTATATCTGAGCGGGCGAAGCGCGACCAGGTCGGGTCGGTGCTCTCGAGGTGTTCGGGGACAACAAGGGCCACAGCACTTGGGGATTTTTGCCAACCTTGCCGGGCCAGCTCGGTCACGAGGTGGGCGAAGCGGGCGAGCTCGTTCGCCTGCGGCTTCGGGTTGCCGGAGTGGTCGATGATGCCGAAATGCAGTTCGAAAGCATGGTGGCGATAGGGATCGTCCTGCGCCAGGGAGTCGTAGTCGCAGTTGTTCCAGGCGAGCCAGCCCCGAGCCCCTGCGATGAGCGAACCATGCAGGACCTGGCGGTAGTAGTGCGCGGCGTTCTCGCCCGAGACCATATCGGAGCTGAGGCCGAACTCTTCGAGCACCACGGGTTTGCCAAAAGAACTTGCCATCTCGCAAGCAAAAGCGGCAGCGAACATCTGGCGGACCGGGTCGTCGGAGGACGTGTAGACGTGCGGGCCGTAGAAGTCTACTATCGGCGCCAGCCGCCGGAGCGAAAAACCGTTGTCGTTACCTGAGATCTCTGCTCCCCAAGCTCCGTCCCCCGTGCTCACCGGTTGCGTTGCCCCGCCAGCTCGGAGAGCGTTTACGAGGATGCGAGCCCAGGCAGTCACCACCTCTTCGTCGCCGTCCTTGCCGTACAGCGGCATCTCGTTGCTGAGCAGCCAAGCCGCGATCGCTGGGTGGTGGGCAACTCGCTTGGCCACCGCCTCGACGAACCACGCTTGCTGACCGAGCAGCCAAACGTCGCGGTAAAGGTCCCGGCCCCCGCGCCACGAAGGGTCCCAGTTTTGCCCGGACATGTGCCCCACGATGAAAGTAGGCACGGTCCACATGCCCGCTTTGTCGTGGAGGTCCAAGAACTCCTCGAAACGCTCCATAATCTCGGGGTCCAAGAGCTCAGGCTCTGGCATGAACTCGGGCCAGTAGCAAAACGAACGGGTCAGGGTGCACCCCAAGCGCGCCAGTACGGCAAGCTCATCGCGCACGACCTCAGCGTCGTAACGGCCCCACATGCGAGGCCCGCCAGAGCGCGACCAGTAGTTCACGCCGACCCATACGGGAGGCTTCAGGGGCCAGTTACTAGCCATTTCGTTTGCGTCTATAGTTCATCGGCTGTTCATGGGGGGCCTGCTCGGGAAGCCGCGATGACGAGAGCAGTTCGGGAGGAGCAAACCACGGTACCAACGGCCGCACGCCGGAGCCAATAGCGGGCGTTTGGCAGCCGGACGGGGCCGCGCAGCTAAGAGCGGCTCGGTCAGGTGTACCTTGGATAAGAGGAGTGACCGGGCTTTGGGGCCGGAGATGCGACAATTGACCTACCAAAGACAAAGCTGACAGCTGGCACGGAGGGACAGCAGGTGCCACTTTCAGAGCATGAGCAGCGAGTTCTGCGCCAAATCGAGCGCCAGTTCCAGGTCGAGCGTGGCCTGGCTCGACCGTTGCGCATGCCCGCGGGCCCGCGCGAGGCAAGCCGCAACGCCAAACGAGCTGCGATCGGCTTTGTCGTCGGGCTCCTCGCATTGGTTATTTCGTTTGCCTCGTCCTGGGTGGTCGGCCTGATCGGGTTCCTGGCGATGCTCGCTTCGGCGGTCGTCCTCGTACAAAGCCTGAGGCGTCTTGCCCAGGAGCGATGGGGCCACGAAGCTGCGCCACCAGGCCAAGCGCCCCAGGAGCAGGGACGTCCCGGTGGCAGGCGGTGGCCCGGGTGGGGCGGCACTGGCGGGCGCCGCGAAGAAGACACTTTCTAGCCGGTCTCGACGTGCGCCGGCCCTGTGGGTTGGTGCAGGCCGGCGGACCGCTACGGTGTCGATTGTGAAGCTCTACGTGCTGCTGGCGGACCGTGGGGTGCAGAACTCTCACAACGGCACGTTGAGCCTGCTCAATGTGGGCTGGTCCGTGACCCAGCTGCGACGCGTGTTCGGGCCGGGGGTCCCCCAAGATGCACCTCCTCTCGTCACCGGCCCCCAGGTTGTCGTGGTATTGATCGAAGCCGAGCTTGCCATGTGCAACCGCACCCTCACCCTCCAGATAGAGCTGTTGACCGAGGACGGTGAAGTCGTCGACATCCCGGGGGCAATTGGGCGCCAGCCGGTGAGGCTTGAGCAACCGATCATGGTGCCGAGCCCCGCCGGCGTCCCGACGGGCTTCCCGGGTCGAGCGACCGCGATGATGGAGCTGCCCACTGGCTTGCCCCTGGCGCCGGGGATCTACAGGTGGCAAGCGAGGATCAATGGCAAAGAAGAGGAGGACTGGTCCACGCAGTTCTACGTGGCAGCCCCCCTGCAGCCCCCGACGTTCGGTTTCGCGCCGCAATGAGGGCGCTCAGCATCTCCGCTCTCCGTGAGGTCGCCAAAAGGCCAGGCCTCTGGGGTATCGCCTTGGTGCAGTTGCGAGCCTTCGTACCAATGCGTTGGTGGGCGCGCTGGCCCCCGCTCCCGCTGCCTGCCAAGGAGTACATGGAGTTCCGTGCTGAGGCGATGTACGGGCGCCGCGACGCCAAAATGAACGGGGACGACCTGGTCGGGTACCTCGAGTGGTGCCGCAGGATGCGAGCTTTGGTGCGCTAAGTTCATCATGTACCTATGCCAACTAAGGTGATGCTGGCGCGAGCAAAGGCTGTTTGCAGTTGCACGGGGAGGGCCTTTCCCGAGCGCTCGGTGCATTTCGCGCACTTCATACACCTCATACACCGGATAGCGGGCTGAGGCGCGGGCATGTCGCGGGCGCTCGTCCTCAATGCCACTTACGAGCCGCTCTGCGTCGTGCCAACCAGACGAGCACTCCTCCTCGTGCTCCAGTCCAAGGCCGAGCTCCTCTCAGGGACGGGCAAGGTTTTCCACTCGGCCCGGGTGAGCGTGGCAGAGCCATCGGTGGTCCGGCTGGCCTACTTCGTCAGGGTCCCGCACCAGGCGCACGTGGCGCTCAACAGGCGGGCAGTTTTTGCAAGGGACGGCCACCGTTGCCAGTACTGCGGGGCGCAGGCCGAGAACATCGACCACATCGTCCCCCGCTCGAAGGGTGGCCGCCATAGCTGGGAAAACGTCGTGGCGGCGTGCCGACGCTGCAACGCCCGCAAACGGGACCACATGCTCGAAGATACGGGTATGAAGTTGCGCCACACGCCGAGCGCGCCTCGTGGCAGGCAGTGGGCGCTCGCGGCTCTCGGCACCGTCCTTCCTGACTGGGAGCCTTACCTCGGGCTCCCTGCGCAGGTGGTGTCGCTGGGGGTCGGGCAGCGGGACGAGGCCGCCCTCTCGGCTTGATGCCCTTGCCCTGGGAGGTAAGCCGCCTCTCAGGCACGGTGCGCGAGCTCCACGAGAGCTCCCCAGCCATCCTGGCTGGCGCTTGCCGCCGCCTCGTCCGGGTCCTCGAGCCCTCCGACCGGGCGCTCGTACTGGGTAGCACGCAGCCTGAGGGCGTGGTCGACGCTGCCGCGTGCCGGGTTGCCGGGGTCGACGTCGTCCGCAGGCGCAGCGGCGGGGGGGCGGTGCTGGTCGACGGCGAGCAACTGGTGTGGGTGGACGTTGTCGTGCCCGCCGGAGACCCGCTCTGGGACCACGATGTCGGCCGTGCGGCCTGGTGGATCGGTGAGACGTGGGCGAAGGCGTTGGGCGGCGCGCTGGAAGTCTGGAAAGGGGCGATGTTGCGCCGTCCCCACGCTTCGTTGATCTGTTTCGCCGGGTTGGGCCCTGGTGAGGTGAGGACGCCCCGTGGTCAGAAGGTCGTTGGTATCTCCCAGAGGAGGGTGCAGGCAGGCGCACTTTTCCAGTGCGCCTGCCTGCTGTCCTGGCGGCCGGAAGAGATCGTCTCGTTGCTCGCGCTGGCAGAGCCCGAACGGGGACAGCTACCAAGTGCCCTCAAGGATGTCGCTGTCGGGGCTGGCCCGAGTTGTTCGAGGGCGCGGCTGGTAGAGCGCTTTTTGGCAGCCCTTCAATGAGCCCTCTCGCTTTGCGAGAGAACTGGCCCCCTATGTGAGGGGCGGCCTGCTATCTGAGGGCCCGGCTGCTATCTGAGGGCCCGGTTGCGACGTGCGGGTGCGGGCCGAGGCTGCAGTGGGGGTTGGCGGTGCCGGCCCAATGGGGCGGCAGCCGCCAACTACCGCCCCATCGTGCTCGCGCAGCTCAGCGGGAGGCGCGCACCGAGCCGGCGATGGTCTTGGGAAGTGCTGCCCGCCCGGCTTCCAAGCGTGCAACGGGGACCCGGAACGGTGAGCACGACACGTAGTCGAGGCCGATGTCGCTGAAGAAATGGATGCTTTCCGGGTCGCCCCCGTGTTCTCCGCACACGCCGAGCTCGATGCCGGGCTTGACTGTGCGGGCCGTGGCGGCGGCCATCCGGACGAGCGTCCCGACGCCTTCTCTGTCGAGGGTCTCGAAGGGCGAAGTACCGAAAATCCCGAGGTCCATGTACTTGGGGAAAAACGCCGCTTCGCAGTCGTCGCGGGAAAAGCCCCACGTTGTCTGCGTCAGGTCGTTAGTCCCGTAGGAGAAAAAGTCCGCAGAAGAGGCTATCTGACCCGCGGTCAGGCAGGCTCGAGGCAACTCGATCATGGTGCCGATGACCTTCTCGAGATGAGCCCCAGTCTCGGCTGCCACGGCATCGATGACTCTTTCGGCTTTCTCTCTCACCATTTCGAGCTCCTGGACGGTCGCCACCACCGGGACCATGATTTCTGCAAGTGGGTTGCCACCCTTCTTGATGCGTTCGGCAGCAGCTTCGGCTACCGCGCGCACTTGTAGGTCCACCAGGCCCGGGATCGCAAGGCAAAGGCGCACGCCACGCAAACCCAGCATCGGGTTGGCCTCGTGGAGCCTACGCACTGCGGGCAGGAGCCTCTCGGCTTCGGCATCAACCTTCCCTGTGGCCTGCGCTACGGCCGCTCTCACGGAAAGGTCGGTGAGATCGGGCAGGAACTCGTGCAGTGGCGGGTCGATCAGGCGCACCGTTACCGGCAGGCCGTCCATCTCCTCCAAGATGGCAACAAAATCGGCCCGCTGCAGCGGCAGGAGCGCATCGAGCGCGGCCTGCCGCTCCGCCTCGTCGTCGCCGGCGAGGATGAGGCGCTCGACGAGCTTGCGGCGCTCGCCGAGGAACATGTGCTCCGTGCGGCAAAGCCCAATGCCTTCTGCCCCAAAAGCCCTTGCACGGTGGGCATCTTCGGGCATGTCGGCGTTCGCGCGCACGGACAGGTGCCGGCGGGCGTCCGCGTGGCGCAAGATGCGCTCGACCGCTGAGACGAGCTCGCGAGTCTCAGCATCGACCGTCCCCGGCTCGAAGTTCCCCTCGAAGAACCGCACCAGCGGCGAAGGTACGACGGGCACTTGGCCCTTGTAGACAGCACCTGTCTTGCCGTCAATGGAGATGACCTCACCCTCGGCGAGCACGCTCCCGTCGGGCGACGTGAAGGTCCGTGCCTCGAGGTCGATCTGGATTTCAGATGCCGCAACCACACAGGTCTTGCCCATCCCGCGAGCTACGACAGCAGCGTGGCTCGTCTTGCCGCCGCGGCACGTGAGGATGCCCTTGGCAGCAACCATGCCCGGCAGGTCGTCGGGGTTGGTTTCCTTGCGGAGCAGGATCACTTGTTCGCCCTTGGCGGCCCAGGCGACGGCCGCAGCCGAATCGAAGACCACCTTGCCGACAGCGGCGCCGGGGCTCGCGCCCATCCCTTTTGCCAAACGGGCGCCGGTCTTGGACTCGTCAAAGTGCGGGAACATCAGCTCGGCCAACCCGGCCCCGCTCACGCGGCCGAGCGCCTCGTCCATCGAGATGATCTCCTCCTCGACGAGCTGCGCGGCGATCCGGAAAGCGGCGGCCGCGGTGCGCTTGCCGACACGTGTCTGCAGCATCCAGAGCTTGCCGTTTTCGACTGTGAACTCGATATCGCAGAGGTCGCGGTAGTGGTGCTCGAGGGTGCTCATGATCCCCATGAGCTCGCGGTAAATCGGCTCGTTCAGGTGTTCGAGTTCCTGCAAGGGGAGGGTATTGCGGATGCCAGCTACAACGTCTTCGCCTTGCGCGTCCTGGAGATAATCGCCGTAAACACCGGGGTTGCCGCTGGCGGGGTCCCTTGTAAAGGCAACTCCGGTCCCGGAGTTGAGGTTCAGGTTGCCAAAGACCATGGAGATCACGGTGACCGCGGTGCCAAGGTCGTCGGGTATGCGCTCCTGGCGGCGGTAAATGCGGGCGCGCTCGCCGTTCCAGGAGTTGAACACTGCCAGGATGGCGGCGTCCAACTGTTCGCGGGGGACCATCGGGAAATCGCTGCCCGTCGCGGACTTGACGATCTCTTTGTACGTGCCGACGAGCTTCTTCAGGTCGACGACGTCGAGGTCGAGGTCGGTCTTGGCGCTCTTTTGGGCCTTAAGTTGAGAGAGGGCGTGTTCGAAAAGGCCCCCGTCAACGCCGAGCACAGTCTTGCCGAACATTTGGATGAGGCGCCGGTACGAGTCCCACGCAAAACGCTCGTCGCCTGCCTGCTTTGAGAGCCCATCTACGGACTGGTCGTTGAGCCCGATGTCAAGGACAGTGTCCATCATGCCCGGCATGGAGAACTTCGCGCCGCTCCGAACCGATACCAGCAGTGGGTTTTCGGGGTCGCCCAGCGTCTTGCCCATCCGCCGCTCGAGCTCTGAGAGGTGCTCGCTCACTTCGTGACCGAGGCTTTCGGGTACTGCGCCAGTCTCGAGGAACGTCCTGCAGGCCTCGGTCGTGATCGTAAAGCCCGGAGGGACGGGGAGACCGAGGTTGGTCATCTCGGCGAGGTTGGAGCCCTTGCCGCCCAGCAGGTCGACCATTTCCCTGCTGCCCTCGGCAAAGTCATAAGCGTACTTGACCATCAACTGCCTCCTTTAAAGTTTGGCTTCCTGGGCGAACCTGTTCGTGCTGCCTTCCTCTGGCACTAGCAAGCGCTTTGCTTGAGTATTGGTGGCTGGCTCGTGAGAGGCTTAGGGCTAAAAGGCCCATTCCGCCGGGCCTTTGTAAGGGCTTGCCGTACCTCTTTGGGCTACCTGATACATCGGGCGGCCTGCCCGGCCGGGGCACCACCGGCCACCAGGGTGGCGAGGCTAGGCCCTGGCAGGCGCCACGTGGACCGGTGCAGCCACGGAAAGCAGCAAACGCGTCACGCAACAGCCCTTGACGGAGATATACGCTTTAATTTGTGCCTAGAGCATCAGAGGGCCAGCCTCCAAGTACTCAACCCCCCGGTTCGACCACGGGCCAGGGGGGCGCCGCGAGTGCAGCCAGCGAGGCCAGTGCAGCCAGCCCAGCCAGTGCACCGGGGGTGACGAGCCCGGTCGCAGGGCAGGCCGAGGAAGGTCAGTCTCCCATCCTGCACCTCTCCGGTGTCCTCGGCATAGCTGTTCACGGGCCGTCCGGCGAGGAGGAGGGCAGGCTGGGAGACGTCATAGCCCGCCTTGCGGGCGCGGGCACGGGGCTTGCCTGGCACCCTGGAGTCACAGGGCTCGTGGTGGAGTACGAGGGAAGGGAGAGGTTCGCCCACGCGAGCGAGGTCACCGACCTTACTTACGACAAGGCCGTGCTCACCCTGGAACCGGGCTCTCTTGGCCTGTTCGAGAGGCGCCCTGGAGAGGTACTGCTCGGGCGGGACCTCTGGGCTCGTCACTTGATCCACCTAGAGGGCGCGCGGCTCGTGCGGGCGAACGAGATCGAGCTCGCCAAGATCGGCTCCTCTTGGCAGGTGATCGGTGTGGACACGAGCTCGCGACCTGTCCTCCGGCGCGTCCTGCCCCGCCGGCTGAGACGGCGTGTGAAGCCCGGCCGCGTCGTCGACTGGTCCGATGTCGAGCCGTTCGTCGCTCACGTGCCGTCGGCGCGCCTACAAATACCGTTCCGCAAGCTGCGCCGGCTCCACCCCGCCAAGCTGGCGGACCTGGTCGAGGCCGCCTCCCACGAGGAAGGCGAAGAGATCATCCGCGCGGTGGGCCAAGACAGCGAGCTCGAGGCCGACGTTTTCGAGGAGCTCGACACCGAGCACCAGCTCGAGTTCCTCAAATCGCGCTCGGACGAAGAGGCAGCCCGCTTGCTTTCTGCGATGGCGCCAGACGACGCAGTTGACCTGCTCACCGAGCTCGACCAGGACCGGCGTCTCCCGATCCTTCAACAGGTGCCAGCGGCGGCACAGCACAAGCTGCGGAGCCTGCTCAGCTACAACCCCGAAACCGCCGGCGGCCTCATGAACCCTGACTTCGTATCAGTGCCTGCCACAGCTTCGGTTGCGGAGGCAGTCCAAACGGTCAAGGCTTCCAGCACGCCTCCCGAGGCCGCCGGGGTTGTCTTTGTCACTGCGGCTGACGGTTCTCTGGAAGGCACCGCACTGCTCGTCCAGCTGCTGCGAGCTTCCCAAGATGCAAACGTAGCCGTAGCGACGCGCTATGAGCCGGCCTCGCTGCCGCCGGACGCGGACATCCACGAGGTTGTGCGCATGATGACCGACTTCAACCTTGCCGTCGCGCCAGTGGTTGATGAGGACGGCCGGATGCTCGGCCAGATCACCGTCGACGACGTACTCGAACTGCTCCTTCCCGCCGGGTGGCGCCGGCAGTACGGGATGGCGTCCAGCGAATAGCTCTTCAGTGCAGCACTAGCGCCAGGGGCAGGTTTTCGGGCTGTCCGTGCTACTCTTGGCGGCGAAGGCAGTCGCACCAAGCTGGTCCGTGCAGTCGCCGGGCCGCCTCCGTACCTGGGCGCAGATGTCAAGTCCTCGCCTGGGCGCAGCTGGGGGCGGGGAAGGCGAAGTTACGAGCTGGCGGAGACAGTGGCACGCCCGGGCTGCCGGTCTTTTGGCGGTTCCCGGGTGCCCGGGTGGCCCACCGGGCGCTGGCGCGGCCGCGGAGCTGGGCACCAAAAAAGGAGCAGCACTGAGCGCCGGTACTGGGTCGTCTGACCGATCCCGGGCGCGCGCGCCGATCCCGGCCAGGGCCGTTTAGACGGGCTGGCCCGGGCGAGCGTGACGCGCCGCACGACACGCTTTAGCCCTACGAGCCCCCGGAGGTCAACTGGCCATGGCCCACGAAATGGCCCACGAAAAGCTGGGCCGTCGACCCAGCCGTGCGCGGCGGTCCGCTGCGCGGGCTGGTTCGGAGCCCGGGGCCTCTGGCCCGGCTCCGGGAGCTGGACAGGCGGGGACCGAACAAGGGGGAGCTCGGCAGGCAGCGGTCCTCGATGAGGCGCACCTGGGCGATATCCGCGGCGCCCTCGGGACCATCCGTCAGCACGACGAGGGGGCGAGGCGTGGTTGGGGTGCTCGCTTGCTCACCCTGGCGGCAATCATCGGCCCGGGGATCATTGTCATGGTCGGTGACAACGATGCGGGCGGGGTGGCGACTTATTCTCAGGCCGGCCAAAACTACGGCAACAGCTTGCTGTGGGTGCTCCCCCTGCTCATCCCCGTGCTCGTGGTCAACCAAGAAATGGTCGTCCGCCTCGGGGCAGTGACAGGCGTAGGTCACGCTCGCCTCATCAAGGAACGTTTCGGCCGCTTCTGGGGCGTGTTCTCGATCGGGGACCTCTTCATCCTCGACTTCCTTACGATCGTCACGGAGTTCATCGGAGTTGACCTGGCCCTCGGTTATTTCGGTGTGAGCAAGTACGTCTCGGTCCCACTCGCCGCCTTCGCCCTTGTGGCAATGACGGCTACCGGGAGCTTCAGGCGCTGGGAGAGGTTCATGCTCCTTTTCGTCGCCGCCAATTTTCTCGTAATCCCACTGGCGGTCTTTAGCCACCCCCACCCCGGCCCGGTACTGCACGGGCTGGTTGTACCGGGGATCGCCGGTGGCGCCAACTCGACGTCGGTCCTGCTCATTATCGCGATCGTCGGGACAACCGTGGCGCCTTGGCAGCTGTTCTTCCAGCAGTCCAATATCGTCGACAAACGGATCACCCCACGCTGGGTCAATTACGAGCGCGCCGATACCGTGCTCGGGTCTTTCGTGACCGTGATAGGCGCGATCGCGATGGTCGTCACGTGCGCGTTTGCCTTCGGGCACAGCCGTTATTACGGTGCCTTCACGGATGCTGGCGGGGTGGCGAGGGGCCTGTCGCACCAATTGGGCCACGCCGCGGGCGTCCTGTACGCCTTGGTCCTCCTTAACGCAGCGATCATCGGCGCGGCCGCGGTCACTCTCGGCACTTCTTATGCCTTCGGGGACTTCTTTGGCGCGCACCATTCGCTCCACCGGAACTTCTTTGAAGCAAAAGGCTTCTATGCGTGCTTCGCGGCGCTTGTCGGGGTCGCCGCCGCGATTGTCCTCATCCCGGGTGCGCCCCTTGGGGTCATCACGATGGCTGTGCAGGCTCTCGCCGGGGTGCTGTTGCCCTCGGCGGCGGTCTTCCTCCTCCTGCTGTGCAATGACCGCGATGTCTTGGGCCCGTGGGTCAACCGCCCCTGGCTGAACGCGATCGCAGCACTGATCATCGGCGTGCTGCTCATCATGTCGCTCATACTCGTAGCAACTACGGTCTTCCCGAAGATCAATATCGGGCTGCTCTCGGTTGTCCTGGGCGGGGCGCTCTTGGGAGCTTTGGCGGTGACTGGCGTGGCCCCCGCAGTCCAGTCGGGGAGGCGCCGAGCCGCCGCGACAGGCCCCGCCGGGCCAGGTCCCCTAGCGGCCGTGCAGGCGGCGCGGCGGGCAACGCCCATGGGCCGTGCCGCGGCCTTGGTAGCGGCCAGGTCCCCCCGGGGAGGGGCGGCGGCGACGCGAGCTCACCGGGAGGGCTGGCGGATGCCGCCTCTCGCCCTGTTAGGGCGCCCACCTTGGTCAAAGGGGCGTCTCCTAACAATGTGGGCTCTGCGCGGCTATCTCGTCATTGCCGTCGTGTTGCTACTCGTCAAGGCGGTGCAACTGGGTTCGGGCCGCTGACATTGATGCTTATATGCTCGGGCACATGTCGGCTCCCCGGGCATCAGGCGACGACCGTACCTTGACGGTCCCTAACGCCATTACTGCCCTTCGCCTTGGGTTCATCCCCGTTTTCCTGGCTCTCCTCGCTAAACCCGAAGCCAGAGGCAGGCTCGCCGCGGCCGTGCTGCTCGGTGGCCTTGGGGTTAGCGACGGCCTCGACGGCTACATCGCCCGGCGCTTCGACCAAGTGAGCACGCTGGGCAAGGTTGCGGACCCCCTTGTCGACCGGGCCCTCGTGCTGTCCGCGACCGGAGGGGCGATCGCCATTCGCGCCCTGCCCCGCTGGCTCATAGCGTTGGTGCTCACCCGGGAGGTGCTTGTTGTTGGGGCAGGGTTGGTCTTGGCTGCGGCGGGCGCGCCGCGCATCGACGTCAATCGCGCCGGCAAAGCGGGGACTTTTGGGATGATGGTGGCACTGCCTCTGTTTATCATGGGCGCCTCGCCTTTCCGCTGGAGGGCCGGTGCGAGAAGGCTGGCCTCGGTCGCTGCCATCGGCGGGCAGCTATTCGGATGGGTGGCTGTCGCTGGGTACGTGCCAGCGGCCATCGACGCTCTTGAAAAGAGAAAAGAGCCCGCCTCAGGTGACTCGGCGGGCTCAAGGCTTTGGGGGCTGGCGAGAGGTGGGGCCAGGGGAAAGGCTGTGGGCACTGAAGGCGGCACAGCCGGGGGGGAACAGTGAAGGCGGTGATCATGGCGGGAGGCGAGGGGACGCGCTTGCGGCCGCTCACGTACAACCAGCCAAAACCGCTGATGCCCATGGCGAACAAGGCTTTGATGGAACACGTCGTCGCACTCTTGCGACGGCACGGCTTCACGGACATTGTCGTCACCGTCGCCTTCCATGCGAGCGCCCTGCAGGCTTACTTCGGCGACGGCTCTGAGTTCGGTGTCCGCATGCTTTACGCGAACGAAGAACCGCCCCTTGGCACCGCGGGCTCAGTGCGAAATGCCATGCGTGAGCTCGGCGAGACGTTCCTCGTTATTTCTGGCGACGTCCTGACCGATATCGACCTCTCGGCGTTGGTTTCCTATCATTCGAAAAATCACGCGCTTGCGACTCTGGCGCTGCATTCTGTACCGAACCCGCTCGAGTTTGGGCTCGTGGTCACGAACGAAGACGGCACCATCGAACGGTTCTTAGAAAAACCGAGTTGGGGCGAGGTTTTTTCGGACACGATCAACACAGGCGTCTACGTCCTCGAGCCACAAATCTTCAGCTACATCGGCCCGGGTGTCGTGGACTTCTCAAATGACGTGTTCCCGCGCCTGCTTGGCACCGAGAAGCTTTACGGCTTCATCAGCGACGCTTATTGGGAGGATATAGGGGCCCTTGACGCGTACGCACGGGCCCACCAAGACATACTCGACCGGCGCGCCATCGTAGAAGTGCCCGGGTTCGAGGTGAAACCAGGCATATGGCTGGGCGAAGGCGCAGAGCTTAGCCCCGAGGCCGAAGTCAAGGGACCAGCGCTCATCGGTGACTACTGCAGTATCGGGCCTGGAGCGGTCGTCGGCGAGTACAGCGTTCTAGGGCGCAACGTCCATGTGGGACAAGACGCTCGCACCGAGCGGGCTATCGTGCACGACAACGTCTACCTCGATCGCGGTGTGCAACTGAGGGGCTGCATAGTGGGCCGCAGCAGCGACCTTCGCCGGGGGTCGCGAGTGGAAGAGGGCGCCATCGTCGGCGACGACTGTTTCGTCGGTGAGAACGCGGTCGTGCGCCCTGGGGTGCGCGTCTTCCCGTTCAAGACCGTGGAACAGGGAGCCATAGTCAACAGCTCGATTGTCTGGGAGTCCCGGGGCGCGCGCAACCTGTTCGGTCGCAATGGTGTGTGCGGGCTCGCCAACGTCGACGTTTCCCCTGAGCTAGCACAACGTTTGGCGATGGCATTCGCGACCACGATGCCCAAGGGTGCCAGCGTGACCGTGGCGCGCGACACCAGCCGAGCAGCCCGCATCCTGGCACAGTCGCTCGTGGTCGGGTTCAACGCGGCGGGAGTGAACGTGGCGGACTTGGAGGTGACGACCATGCCAGTCACGCGCTTTGGGCTGCGGCACGAGCAGGGCAGGGGAGGAGCCGACGTGAGGCTTTCGCCTGAAGATGCCCAATCGGTCTCGGTGCGGTTCTTGGGGCCCGATGGCCTCGACATCTCCGAGGCCAACCAAAGAAAGCTCGAGCGGCTCTTTTACCGAGAAGATTTCCGTCGCTGCCTCGCCCCTGAGATCGGAGGGGTCCAATATACCTGGCGGACAAAGGACTATTATTCGCAGGCACTGCTGGAACAGGTAGGCACCGAGGCGATCAGGGCCGCGCGCTTCAAGGTAGTGCTCGATTATGCCTATGGCGGCACGACTTTTGTCATGCCATCGCTACTCGGCAAGCTGGGAGCGGACGTGCTCGCGCTCAACCCTTACTCTGCCTCCGATCATTTGGTGGACTTCGACAGATGGGAGCATGCCCGGGCGGTGTCGGCGCTGGTGCGCTCTGCGGGAGCGCATTTTGGCGCTGTGCTCTCCCCTGACGGGGAACGATTGACATTGGTCGATGACAGAGGCCGGGCCCTGTCGGACAACGAGTGCTTGCTCGCACTGCTGACGCTGGTCCTCGGCAGCGGCGCCTCGTACGAGGACGTTCCCTGCGAGCGGAGGGGCACGGCTCCGCTTGACCTGGGAGAGGGGCCGGCCCGCAGCTCCAAGGCTGGCACGCAGCCGGGCCGGCGAGGGCAGGGTGGTGGCGGGCCGAGCATCGCGCTGACCGTCTCTGCGCCGGCTGCCGCCGAGGAAATGTGCCGTCGAGCGGGCGCTCGTCTCGTGTGGACCAAGCTGTCTGCTCCTCATCTCATGCAGATCGCCTCAACGCCTGGGGTTGTGTTCGCCGCCGGTACTGACGGCGGCTACATTTTCCCCGAGTTCATGCCCGCGTTGGACGGGGTAGCCGCACTCGTCCACACGTTCGGGTTATTGGCAGGCTGCGGCGGCCGGCTTTCGCATATCGTCGACCGACTTCCTCAGGTGTGGACCGCGCACGAGAGGGTTGTCACCCCATGGGAGAAGAAGGGCGTCGTGATGCGATCGGTCATGGCGCTGTGCAAGGGCCGCCCCACCGTCCTGATTGATGGCGTCAAGGTCCTCCATGACGACGGCTGGTGCCTCATCGTCCCGGACCCCGAGGAGCCGGTTACTCACGTCTGGGCGGAGGCTGCTACCGAAGCGGCCGCTCAGGAGCGGGCCAGCGAGTACGCCGCGAGGGCCCGCATTGTGCTGGGAAGTTGAGCCAGCCTGCGCGTGAGCTTCAGGACCGGTAGGGTCTGCAGCGTGAACGTTCCCGAAGATCTCCGCTACAGCGCTGACCACGAGTGGGCGCGGCTCGAGGGCGAGCGTGTGCGGGTAGGCATTACCGACTACGCACAGGACGCGCTAGGTGACATCGTGTACGTGCAGCTGCCCGCTCTGGGGGTGCAAGCAGCAGCTGGCCAACCTCTGTGCGAGCTAGAATCGACTAAATCGGTGTCAGATGTTTACGCCCCGGTCGACGGGACGGTGGTCGAAGTGAACAGCGAACTGCTTGACGCTCCCGAGCGGCTGAACGAGGACCCATACGGCGAGGGCTGGATCTGCATCATCGAACCGGGCGACCCCAGCCCCCTTGGCACCATGATGAGCCCCGAGGACTACCGCAAGCTGATCGAGGCCTGAGGGTACGTCTTGTTCTGTAACCGCTGCGGCCACAGGAACCCCGAGAGGTCGAATTTTTGCTCCTCGTGCGGGGCACCTCTCGAGCGGGGCGGCGCCGAGATAGAGCGCACTACCACGGCCATCCCAGCGGTCGCGCTCGTGCCCGGCGAGGCGGGGCCCGAGCCGCTCGCCTTTGACGCCGGCGACCTTCTCCATGGAGTGCCCGAGGGTGGCGCCGTGCTCGTGGTCACGCGGGGGCCGAATGAGGGCTCGCGGTTTGTGCTCGGCGCGCAGGAGCCGGGAGTCGTTACTATTGGCCGCCATCCCGAGAGCGACATTTTCTTGGACGACATAACCGTTTCCCGTCGCCACGCAGAAGTGCGTCGCTCTGAGGGCAGGTTCTGGGCGACAGACGTCGGCTCGCTCAACGGCACCTACCTCAACCGCCAGAGCATCGAGACCGCTGCTCTTTCCAGCGGAGATGAGCTTCAGGTTGGCAAGTTCCGCTTGCTTTTCTTGGCCCCTTTGGTTGCCTCAGGTGCGAGTGCTTCGCAGCCGGCGGCAAGGCCTGGGGCTTAGATGGTGGCTCGTGGTGCCCGGGCATAGTCACCTTTCGATCGGAGAGGTGTTGTCGCTCCTCCAGGACGAGTTCCCGGACGTCACGATCTCCAAGATCCGCTTCCTCGAGAGCCAGGGCTTGGTTGACCCCGAGCGGACGCCTTCGGGTTACCGCAAGTTTTACGACGACGATATTGAGCGGCTGCGCTGGGTCTTACGCCAGCAACGCGACGCGTTCCTGCCGCTTAAGGTGATCAAGGGGCGCCTGGAGGAGGGCGAGAGCCCTAACCCCGACGAGGGGGCGGACAACGGCGAAGCGAGGGGGCAGCTCGCCGCGCGGGCTTCGCTTGCGGGGAGCCCATCGGGCACCGGTGCGAGCAGGGAGGCCCGGCCCGGTGCGAGCAGGGAGGCCAGGACAACGGGCCAGCTTTTTGACGCCGGCCCGCCTTACAGCGCCTACGGTTCGCGTTCGTCCGGGCGGCTCCTTGACAATGACGCTGCCGTCGCGAGGGCGGGTGTGGTCAGCCCGGGCCCGGGCTCCTTATCCGTGAGGGCAGTGAGCGTTGCGCCCGGACGAGACCTCGGGACGCCCCTGGGAAAGGCCACACAGCCTGCTCGACCTAGGGGGCGGGGTGGCCGAACCGGGGGAGAGCCGGGCAACGTTGTAGAGGGTGAAGCTTCGCACGCAGGTGGGGGGCGGGCTCAGAGCGCGCGGCCCCCCGGAGGGGGCCGGCCGAGCGGCGGCCCTCCGATCAGCGGTGCCCCTCCGATCGGTGGTGGCCGAAGCGCTGGGATCGGTGGCCCCTCAGAGGAGCTCGCTTTGGAAGAGCTCGTCCTTTTGACTGGCGTCGACGTGGGGACCATCCATGACATGGAGCGCTTCGGCCTCATTACGCCCCGCGTTGTCGCGGGCGCGTCTTTCTACGATGAGGACGCGGCAACGATCGCGCGGTTGGCAGCGGCTTTTGCCCGGCACGGGGTCGAAGCGCGCCACCTGAGGGCTTACAAAGGTGCGGCCGAGCGTGAGGCGGGCCTTGTACAACAGGTCGTCATGCCTCTGCTCCGCCAGCGCAACCCCGAAGCCAGGGCTGCCGCGCACGACGCCGTCGAAGAGCTTTCAGCGCTCGGGGGGGAACTGCGCACCGTCCTGCTGCGCGCCGCCCTCTCCGAGCTCCGCTAGCGCGAGACTGCCTAGAGGGCGCTTGTGGCCGCACCGACGAGCCTGTGGCGGACCGAGGGCGGGCGGGGCCGTGTCGCGCCGCGACACCGCTAAGTCGTTCTAGTTACATGGTTTCGTCGCTTGGCCGCAGTTCCGACTTCGCGTTTGCGGTCCAGGCCCGCCTGCCGGCTCAGGCCCTGCGAGTTGTAACGTTCAGTCATGGTAGAGATGCACCTCTCCGCCGTAAGGGTCGAACTTCCTACGAATGTCCCGATCCTGCTGTTACAAGAAGCTACCGGCGAGCGCACCTTGCCTATCTACATAGGCCGGCCGGAAGCCGAGGCCATAGCCGGCGCATTGCAAGGGGTCGTCACGAAGCGCCCAATGACCCACGACCTCATGCGCGACCTGCTCGGCGAGCTTGGTGTGGTCTTGGAGCACGTCGTGATCACAGAGCTCAAAGACCAGACCTTTTACGCCGAGTTGCGGCTCCGGCGAGGTGCCACGACCTTTGTCGTGAGCGCTCGGCCTTCCGATGCGATCGCGCTGGCGGTGCGGGCCGGGGCAACCATCTATGCCGAGGAAGCGCTGCTGGATGCCGAAGGCATCGTCATCGCCCAGCGCGACGAGGACTCGGGTGAAGGCGAGGAGCTTGTGGCACAGTTCCACGAGTTCCTGGAGGGGATCCGTCCCGAGGACTTCGACAAGTAGGCACATCCATCTGGGCATCTGGGCATCTGGGCGATCTGGGCGATCTGGGCATCTGGGCGACGGGGCACCCGGCTACCCTCGGCTCACCTCGGGGGCCGGCGCAGGCCCTCGCCCACGCCCAAGTCCTGCCCTGCCCCGCCTCGGCACTTGCGTAGCCGGAGACCTTGGGCCACACTGATGTAACTACCGTAATGTGACACGTTCCCCAGGAGGCCACTATGGACCGGCAGCTACGGGTCGGGGCAGCGCTCGGTGGGGGCGCAGTAGAGGAGGGCTACAGGGGACCGCAGGTGTGCAACATCGTCGGGATCACTTACCGCCAGCTCGACTACTGGGCTCGCACGGACCTACTGCGGCCCTCGATCAGCGACGCGCGTGGGAGCGGCACTCAACGGGTCTACTCATATACGGACCTGTTGCAGCTGAGGGTGATCAAGCAGCTGCTCGATGCCGGTGTCTCGCTGCGCTCGACCCGCAAGGCTATCGAGTGCCTCCGCGCGTCGGGCGAGGACGTCGCCAGCGCGAGCCTGGTGATCGCTGACGACCGCAGCGTCCTAGCGCACTCCGGCGAAGAGGTCTTCGACTTGCTCAAAGGCGGCCAGGGGGTCCTCAGCATCCTCGGCATGGAGAAGGTGGTCTCCGCAGTAGACGCGGCGATAACCGAGCTGAACCGCTCCACCAGGGTGGAAGAGCGGCCCCACGCTGAAGCCGGGGAAGGGCGGGTGCGCAGCCGGCTATAGGCTGGCGAGGTGGCAACATTGCTGCGGACCAGCCCGCTCGATGCGTGGCACCGCAAAAATGGCGCCCGCATGATCGCTTTTGGCGGCTGGGAAATGCCGCTCGAGTACCAAACTGGCACGCTCGCTGAGCACCTTGCCTGCCGTCGCCGTGCAGCCCTGTTCGACGTCAGCCACCTTGGCACTGTACGGGTTGAGGGAAAGGGCGCATTCGAGCGGCTCCAAGGCGAGCTGAGCAACGACCTCGCCAAGATTTCTCCCGGCCGCGCACAGTACACCCACTTGTTGGACGACGACGGGTCGGTGCTCGACGACATCATCGTTTGGTGGGTCGAAGAGCGCCGTTTTGATGTCATGCCAAACGCTTCTAACACCTCCCGTGTCCTCGAAGCACTGGGCGGGGAAGATGTGACCGCCGAGCGAGCGGTCATCGCCGTGCAAGGGCCCGAGGCCCGGGCAATCCTGAGCGGCGTCTTCCCCGAAGCTGCTGAGGTAGCGCACAACAGGGTGCGAGCCGCAGAGTGGAAGGGTTCGGCAGTGGTGGTTGCCGGGACTGGTTACACGGGTGAGGATGGCGTCGAAGTCGCAATTTCCCCGGCTGCTGCAAGCGATTTTTGCGAGCTCCTGGTTAACGAGGGCGTGCGGCCGGCGGGCCTTGGCGCCCGGGACACCCTCCGCCTCGAGGCAGGGCTCCCGCTCCACGGCCACGAGCTCGGCGCAGGGATAACACCATTGGAGGCCGGTCTCTCCTGGGTTGTCGCATGGCAGAAACCGTCCGGGTTCCGCGGCAAACAAGCCCTCCTCGCCCAGCGTGAAGCGGGGCCCGGGAGGCTCCTGCGGGGCGTAGTGGGCACCGGGCGCCAACCGTTGCGCGCCAGTCAGCAGGTTTTGCTCAGGGGTGCGCGCAGTGGACCGCTTACGAGCGGCAACTTTTCACCGGTCCTTGGCCGTGGCATCGGCATGTGCTTCTTGCCCCCAGATGTACAACATGGTGAGGAGGTGGAGGTGGACGTGCGAGGAAGGCTGGTAAGTTGCCATGTCTCAGCGTTACCCTTCGTACCCAAGGCGACCACAAAGCCAAAAATGGGTGCCGAGGGTACGCGCCCCGAGCCGGCACAAGACCTGGGTCCTGCCAGGACATCTGCGACCTTGAACGTTTGAGAGCGATGGCCGGCTACGTCCCCCACACCGATGAGGACTTTGCGCGCATGCTCTCCGAGCTCGGGCTCGGCGGTGCCGACGAGCTTTTCAGGTCCGTCCCGGCAGCGCTGCGCCTGGCCGGCGGCCTCGACCTGCCGCTTGGGCTGGGCGAGCCAGACGTGTCGTCACAAATGTCAAGGCTCGCCGGCGCTAACCGCGCACCCGCTGAGCTGGTCTGCTTTGCGGGCGGGGGTGCCTATGACCACGACATCCCGGCCGTCGTGCGCGCTCTCGGGGGGCGCTCGGAGTTCGTTACCTCCTACACTCCCTACCAGCCCGAAGTCGCTCAGGGCGTCCTTCAGGTGCTCTTCGAGTACCAGACCCTCGTGTCGCGCCTAGCGGGGCTGCCGGTGGCAAATGCATCCGTCTACGACGGCGCAACTGCGACGGTCGAAGCTGTCAACCTTGCCGTTGCCTGCACCGGTCGCCCGGCCGTGTGGTTGAGCGCCGGCCTCAACCCCAGGTGGAGAGAGGTCCTCGCAACACTTTCGGCCGGGCGGGGCATCGAACTTGTGGATGTGCCGCTCTCGGGAGGCACCACGGACTGGGAGGCCGCGCGGGGCGCTCCTCCCGCCGCACTCGTGGGCGCTTCCCCGAATTACCTCGGTTGCATCGACCCTCCGCGGCGTGCGACGCCGGTCGCACAAGCTGCGGGTGCCCTCGTTGTGAACGCGTTTGACCCAGTCTCTGCCGGCTTGTTGCGTACACCTGGTGAACAGGGTGCCGACGTTGCCGTCGCGGAGGGGCAACCACTCGGCACTCCCTTGGCCTTTGGGGGGCCCTATCTCGGGATGTTCGCCGTCGCCGGGGCGCATGTCCGGCGCCTCCCGGGCCGCCTGGTCGGGCGAACGGTCGACAGCGAGGGCCGCACCGCTTACGTCACGACACTGCGCGCCCGCGAGCAGGACATAAGGCGAGAAAGGGCAAGTTCCAATATCTGCACCAACCAGACCCTGGTAGCCGTGGCAGCCATGGTCCAGATGGCATGGCTCGGCACGGCCGGCTTGAGGGAGCTCGCTCTTCGCTGTGCCCGTGGCACTCGGTACCTGCGCGAGGCTGTACTTTCTGTGCCTGGCGTCGAGCCGCTGGTCGACGCGCCCGTCGTCCGCGAGTTCGCCGTCGAGCTGCCCATCAGCCCTGAGCTTGCCGTCGAGCGCATGGCCGAAGAGGGCTTCTTGGCCGGCCTCCCCGTCAGCGTGGGAGGCAGAGAGGGCCTCCTCATTGCGGTCACCGAAAAGAGGGTGCGCGCCGAGCTCGACGCCTACGCCTCTGCGCTCGAAAAGGTGGTCGCATGAAGCCTGGCGGGAGAGCAGCTTCGGCCCCGCTCATGGGGCGTGAAAGCGAGCCGGCTATTTTCGAGTTCTCGGTGCCGGGCCGCCGGAGCGCGTCGTTCCGGGCGACGGGGTTGCCCGACTGGCAGGCAGGTGAGCTCGTACCTGCCGAGGACCTTCGCGAGCAGCCGCCGGTACTTGTCGAGGTTTCCGAAAGGGACCTCGTTGCGCACCTCACGCGCCTTTCCCATCGCCAGTACTCGGTTGACTTAGGCGCTTACCCGCTCGGTTCTTGCACGATGAAGTACAACCCCAAGGTCTGCGACGAAGCCGCGGCGCTGCCCGGCCTAACGGGTGTTCACCCGGCCACGCCAGCGCCCTTTGCTCAGGGTTGGCTCGGGCTTCTCTGGGCCCTGGGAGATGCATTGTGCAAAGTCACGGGTATGTCGGCGGTGACTCTCCAGCCTCCAGCTGGCGCCGCTGGCGAACTAACCGGTCTCCTCCTGATGAGGGCCTGGCACCGAAGCCATGGCCGCTCCCCGGGCAAGGTCCTTATCCCGGACTCCGCCCATGGGACCAACCCAGCGTCGGTGAGCCTCGCCGGCTATACGACGGTCAGTATCCCCTCGGACGAAAGGGGCCTCGTCAAGCCCTCCAACCTGAGCAGGCACCTCGATGACGACGTCGCTGGCATCATGCTCACCAACCCCAATACCCTTGGCCTTTTCGAAGAGGACATAGCCGAGCTGGCGTCTATGGTCCACGAGGCTGGCGGGCTGCTCTATTACGACGGTGCCAACCTCAATGCGATCCTCGGCGTGACTCGCCCAGGTGACATGGGCTTCGACATCGTCCATCTCAACTTGCACAAGACTTTCGCCGTCCCCCACGGTGGCGGCGGGCCGGGAGCGGGGCCGGTCGCGGTCGGGCCCGAACTTGCTGATTTGTTGCCGGGGCCTCTTCCAACCCAGAACGCTGATGGCACTTTCGGCTGGGCCAACCCGGCGCGCTCGATTGGGCGCGCGCACGGTTGGCATGGCAACGCTCTCGCCTTGGCGAGAGCTTGGGCCTACATACTTGCCAACGGCTCGGACGGGCTGCGGCGCGTAGCGGAGGCGGCGGTGCTCAACGCGAACTGGTTGCTCGCTCAGTTGAGAGGGACTTACGCCATCCCCTACGACCGCCCAGCGATGCACGAGGTAGTGGTCTCGACGAAGGGCGCTCCCGGCACGAGCGACGAAATGCATGCCTTAGACGTCGGGAAGCGCCTGCTAGAGAAGGGTTTTCACGCTCCCACAGTGTACTTCCCCTTGATAGTGCCGGAGGCTCTCATGATCGAGCCGACGGAGACCGAAAGCCCAGAGACGGTCGCCGCGCTTGCAGAGGCATTCCTCGCTATCGCACACGAGGGCCCGGAGCCGGCTCTGCACGCGCCACGGAGCACCCCGGTGGGACGTGTTGACGAAGCGCGGGCCGCCCGCTCTTTGGTAGCGACCTGGGACGCCTCAACCGAGAGTGAAAACTAGGTTGACCGGGACGGCCTTGGTCGCCCCCGGGATCGCCATGTGCGCACCGTCCACCAACACATGCGCGTAGACGGGGTCGCCTAGGCGCATCCAGGCGGGCCCGGTCACCTTGGAAGCCATGCCCGACTCGAGAGTCCCCTGGTAGATGACAGGCCCGTTCCTGCTCCCGACGCGGACTTCGATCCAGCACGGCCCGCTCGCTTCGACCACGATCGAGGCCGAAGCAGACGTCAGCTGGTAGGTAGCGGTACCTCCGGCAGTGCCGAGCAGCACCGCTGGTTTAGGAGGCTGAGGCGGTGCGCTGGTGCTCGTACTGGTGACGGCTGGGGCGCCGGTCGTGGGCGGGGGGGGTACCGTCGGCTTGGTCGCGCTCGCATGCGTGGTGGGCGGCGAGCTGAGGTGGGCTGGTGCCTTGCCCGGGGGCCTTGCCAAGGCCAATGTGGCTCCCGCGGCAGCCAAGATGGCCAGGACGGCCGCCGCCGCCAACCAGCGCGGCGCGCCAAAACGGCGGCCGGGAAGGTAGGCCCGCCCGGGAGCCACGCTCGGGGCTGTTTGAGGGGGCTCCCCGCCTGCGCCCGCTACGGGGACACCAGTACCCGCGGCCTGTTCAGGCGGGGGCCGCCCCGACAGGTCGTCAAAATAGAAGGTGTGCGGCCGGATGATCGCGACCGGTCGGGTGGGCGGCTCTGCTGTGGCGGGAGGCTGCGGGAACAGGCCAGGGATGGTTTCTTCGCCGGGAGAGTAGCCGTAGCGCTCTGAGGGCGCAGGCTGGTCCTCGGTGGTGGTCTCAGCCGGCGCTGGAGCAGCGGGCGGAGGTGTCGGTGGAGTCGCGCGGAGCACAACAGGGCTGGTCGAGCGCGTTCGAACGAGCTTCGCGCCCTCGGCACCCGGCAGCGTTGCTGAGGCCGTCACGGCGTCGATCGAGGCCGCCGATGGGGCATGGCGAGATGGCCGGCGCAAGGGGGAAGGGGCGGATAGCCCGGACCGGGCGAACGGCCTCGGCGGGGGCAGTTGTGCCCCGACGGTCTCGACCGCCCCACCGGGCCCGATCACCCGCACGTGTGCTTGATGGTCGGCTTTGGGAGAGCCGGTACCCAACGGTGCGGGCGGGGAGCCCGCCTCCGGCCCTTGCGTCATATCCGCCAGCGTTTCCAGAGCCTGTTGGTGACGTTTAACTGAACGCGCCCTCACCCAAAACCCTCGCCCGATCTGCGCCGCCGAGGCGAGAGCGCAGGCACTCACCAAGACGACGAGCAAAAGCCCCATCTGTGCTCCTTAACGCCGTGCAGGGGCGCTTGGTTCAAGAATACGTGAAAAAGCGGTCCTTTTCGCGCGGCCCGTCTCAGCCGAGCGCATGCGCGCAAGGCCCGAGCGCCGTCCCGTGCACACCTGGGCGCAGCCTGTGCCTCGCACGAACGGCCGCGGTGGGCCAGCTCCACTCGCGCCACCTGCAGACAGCTGGCTGGGCAGGCTAGCCTCACGGGTCGGCATGATCCCCCGTACGCGCCCCCTCATTGAGTGCCGTCTCGTGGGATGTTTGCTCGCTGGCAGCCCCCGGGAGCTTGCGGTCGCTACTCGAGAAAGCACTTGGAAATAGTGGCCGCCGCGCGCCCAGCCCTCGCGGTCGCAGCGGGATTCGCAGCAGGGGCAATACCTTTCTCCAATTTGATGGCGCGGCGGGCGGCCGGCGTCGACCTGCGGGACGTTGGCACGGGCACAGTTTCCGGCTCCGGCCTGCAGAAAGTAGCCGGCGCGGGGCCCCTTGCTGTCGTAGGCATTTTCGAGCTCGCAAAGGGTGCCCTCGGGCCAGCTCTAGCCGGGCGCTCGCACCCCGTCGCAGCGGCCTTGGCTGGCGCTGCCGCGGTCAGCGGGCATAATTGGTCGCCCTGGCTCGGGGGGGCTGGCGGGCGCGGGATTTCCCCCGCAATTGGCTCACTTTTGGTTAACGGGCCGGCAGGTTCGGCGGTGCTGCTGGCCGGGTTGGCGGGGGGCAAGTTGGCGGGGGAGACGGCGCTTGGGTCAGTGGTGGCGTACGCGTTGCTCGTTCCCCTGACAGCTCGGGTGCACGGGCGGCACGGCGCATTTGCCGCTGCCGCCGTGCTCGTGCCAATCGTCGCCAAGCGGCTCATGGGCAACGCCCGGCCGGCCGAGGCGAGCGCCTGTGTTTACCTGAACAGGCTTTTCTTTGACAGGGACACGGTGCGCAAAACCGCGGCAGCGGCCCCCCGAGGCAGGGCAAACTGACCGTCGGGATCGTCACGGACAGCGCTTGCTCACTGCCGCCCGACTTGGTCGACCGCTACGGCATCGTGGTGGTGCCGATGTGGGTGACGATCGGGGGCAAGCAGTACCAAGACGGTGACCTGAGCCTTGACGAGGTGCTCGGGCGCCTGGGCGAGGCGGTCAGCACGTCCGGTCCCGCTCCCGGTGAGCTGGCTGACGCCGCGGAGAAGTCGGACCAGGGCGAAGGCGTCGCCATCCTCACGATCTCGAGGCGGATGAGCGGCGTGTACCACGCTGCCGGCGTTGCCGCGGCTTCGTTGGAGGGCAAGAAGGTGGCCGTCGTCGACACGGGGACGGCCGCGGGAGCGCAGGGCCTGGTGGTGCTCGCCGCATCGACCGCGGCGGCCGCCGGGAGGCCGATCGCCGAGGTCGTTGAGGCCGCCGAGGCCGCTTCAGGCTCAACGAAGCTGCTGGCCACTTTGCCCACCCTCGAGCACCTGGCACGGGGTGGCCGCGTCCCCGGGGCGGCTGCTTGGGGCGCCCGCTGGTTGGGCCTGGCGCCGCTGTTCGAGTTCCGAGGCGGCAGAGTTTGGCCCCTCCGGCCGGCGAGGGGCGCGAGGTCGGCCTATCAACGGATGGTCTCGGCACTGGCACGCGACGCCGAACGGCAAACCCACCGCGGCGCAGAGCTCCACGTCGCGGCCCTGCATGCCAAGGCCCCGGAAGCCGCGGCGTCGCTGCTAAGCGAGGTGAAACAAGTGGTGAGCCCCGTGGTGGAGTTTGTGGGGAGCTTTAGTGCGGTAATGGTGGCTCACACGGGGCCGGGGTTGGTCGGCCTGGCCTGGAGGTGGGGGGCACCTGGGGGCGCGAGCGGCTAGCCCGCAGGCTACCCGGCCAGCGGCGCGGTCGCGGCGCGGACCTCGTTGCCGTGACGTGCGAGGCCCCGCTTGAACCACCAGGTCGACACGGCCACACCGGCACCCGTGAGCACCCAGGAGAGCCCCGTCTTGGCGAGAAGGAATGTTGCGGCCGCGCCTACCAGGCCGTTGGCATGTGCATGGTCGAGGGGGACGTTGAGGAGGAGCGCCAGTGTGCCGCCGGCGTTCGCGAGGCTGACCAAGGCCCACAGGAGGCTGATCCGCACGAAGAGCTGGCGGACCTTGGGTCGCTTGAGGAACGAGGCGGGCATCGGGACAAAGTCGTGAGCGAGCCTCTCGGCGAGCGGCCGGCCCAGGGGCACGGAGAGCAAGAACGCGCCCCCGACGAGGGCAGTGGCGAGCGAGGGTTGCAGGAAGTAGACGAAGAGGCTGCTGCTGCCGCTGGCGAGAGCGAGGATCGAACGGGCGGTGATGCCGAGGGTGGCGATCACGAGGAGGCCCGGGAAGCCTTCCTTGCGGACGAGACGGCGAGCGAGGGCGAGGTAGTTCCACCCGAGGGCGGTCAAGATGGCGCCTTTGGGGCCAATGAACGAAAGCGCCGCATAAAACAGCACCAGCGGAACGAGCGTGGCTTCTACCACCTGAGGAGCCGCCCGCTTGGCCAGCTCGGTTAGCCGCGGCAGCTCGAAATGTTTTTCCACACTATTGGCTCGGCGTAAGCGCGACGGCCTTGAGGTGGTTTCTCGGCCCCCGCCGGGCTGAGAGGTGCTTTTAGGGCCAGGTGCTGGCAAGTTCTCGGGGAGCCCGGGGTACGGTGGCTCACCCGTGATTTCGTTGCTTGCGGTACTTGCGGTGATTTGCAAATTTTCCCTTTGGTGTGCCGCGTTTCGGCGGGTGCTTCGTCCCGGTAGCAAGAGGTGGGCCAACCACCGATAAGGGGACGCTCCACCGGCGGCGTCCCGCGCGGAACGCGTTGGTAGCCATCTTCGCATATGTCCGCATGGGGCCGGTAGGCGAGGGGCCCCTAATTTGGAGGACTTAGGGAAGTATCAGCTTCCCAAAGTGGACTGCGTGGGCCTTGCCGGCACCCGGTGTGCGCGACGAACCTTAGGTGGGCATAAACAAGGGCTGAACGGACTACCCTGCAGGGAAGAGTGCGTTCCCCGCCAGTGCGAGGTGTTGGGGACAGCGGTCCCTGTGACTCAGCTGCCGCGGGCGGGCAAACTGCCAGCGGGCAGCCGGCGCAGACGCGCCCTAAAGCCGAGGACGTGCAAATCACCGATGCTCGCCGGTCCGGGGAAAGAGATCCCATAGTTCTCGAAGAGCGCAACGGCGTCCGGCGGGGTCACCCCGCGACCAAGCGGGATGGTGGCCCCGACGGCGGCCGCAAACGCAAACGCTCTGGTTCCAAGACTGCGAGCCGCCGACGCCGGGCAATCCTGCGCTGGGTGGTCGAAATCGCTGTCTTAGTTGCTGCCGCGCTGTTCGTAATTCGCCGGGCCGGCAACAGCATCGGCCAAATTGGCACGATCTTCGGCCACTTGCATTGGCATTGGCTGCTTGTTTCAGTTGCGGCCGAGTGCGGTTCCATCGCGGCGCTGTCCTGGCTTCAAGAGAGGCTCCTCCGAGCGGCCGACGTCGAGGTGACCGTGAAGGACCTCCTGCCCGTGACGGCCGCAAGCAATGCGGTCGCCCAATCGTTGCCAGCCGGCATCCTCTTTGCTGAGGGCTATTCCTTCCGCCAGTACCAGCGCCTCGGTGCCGGCCGGGCGTCGGGCATTTGGGCGGAACTTTCTGCGGGCGCGCTCGCTGCTGCCGCCCTGGCCGGCGTCGCGGTGGCGGGGGCTGTCATCGTAGGCGACGGCTTGCGGACGAAGTTGCTCCCGCCCTTGGCCTTCGTGCTGGCGGGAGCGTTGGTGGCGGCAGCATTGTTCCGTAGGGCGCCACTGCTTGGGACGCTCATCGGCAAGATCCTTCGCAGGTCAGAACGCATCCTGCCCTCGAGCCTGTGCCGTCACCTCCGAACGGCCGAGGACGCGGTCAATGAGATGACCGGTTTCCAGCCTTCGTGGGCCTTGTGGGCGACTTGCCTGGCAGCTGCGATCTTGAACTGGGGCATGGACGCCGTCGTCCTTGTGATGGGCCTGCTCACCGTCGGCGGGCCGGTGCCCTGGCGCGGCTTGCTGCTGTGCTACGCAGCAGCTCAGCTGCTGGTCGAGCTCCCGATCACCCCAGGCGGCCTCGGGCTGGTCGAGGGCGGGCTCGTCGAGGTCCTCACTCGCTTCCATGTCTCGGTGACACGTGCAACGGCGGGCACGCTCATGTACCGGGCGATCAGCTACTGGCTCCTCCTCATAATCGGCTGGTGCGCGGCGTTGTGGCTCACCCTTCGTAACCGCCGGGCGGACCGCCTCCAGACCGTCCAACCCGAGGTGGGAGTGCCTGCGTAGGCTGTCGGCGCCCGACCGGCTGGGGGAGGGGTATGACTTCGCTCATGCCGGTCGCCAAAGGCGCAAAAACGCCGGGCCGAGCGCGGGGAGCGCCGCGCTGAGAAGATGCCGCGTATATGGCTCGCCTACTAGCATGACCGTCGATGACGGTGGTGCACGTACTTAGTGCGACCTCAAGCAGCGCCCCGCTCGATTGGGTCTTGGGCGCCGCGGCAAGCGTCGTTTTCGTAGCGCTCGTTGCCATCCCCGCGGCCGCTCTCAATGCCAGGGACCGCAAGCGCCGCGAGCAAGCGAGCGGGCCCAACTAGGAGGCCCCAGCCACCCCCGCATGCGCGAGCGCCTGCGCGACCAGGTTGGCAAACAGGGCTTGTCCTTTTGGGTCCGGGTGAATATGGTCCGGCCACAACACGCCAGGTGCAGCCGAAGCCGCGTACCAGTTGACCACTCGGATGCCCGGCTGGTCGGCGACCGCCGCCAGCGACTGGTTGCTAGTGGCCTGCCAAGGCTGAGGTACCCTCACGTTGACGAAGACGAGGAGCGGGACACCGGCAGCGATCTGCCTGAACCTCGTCACATCCCAGGGGTACATGGGCCCGTTGGTGCCGAGGTCGATCACGATTGCCTTCAAGCCGCGGAAGTCACCAGCAGCCTTGTACTGCGATAGGCGGCTCAACCCGTCCCACACTTGGCGACCGATGACAGCGTCGACGGTGACGTCGCCGTGCAGCCGTTGCTCGAGAGCTGTCGAAGCGGCAAGCAGGACGGAGTCGCCGAGAGCGAGCACTTGGTGGCCGAGCCCGTCGCTGGGAACGCTGCGTTTGCCGACAGCGAGCGCACCAGGGGCGATGGTGGCACTTGTGGAACTGGTGGGACTGGTGGGGCTCCCGGCCTGTGTGGTTGGGGTCGTCCCTGGATGCGACAGCTGTGAGACGGTTTGCCCACTTGCCAATGTCGTCGCCCCCATCGTCGTGGGCGCACTCGTCGTGGGCGCACTCGTCGTGGGCGCACTCGTCGTGGGCGTACCTGCCCGGGTGCCTGTTCCGCCGGTCGACGGTGTTGGGGAGGAAGTTGGGGTGCTGGCCGGGGAGGAGCTCGCGGTCCTTGGGCGGGTGGGCAACGAGGTAGTGGTCGGTGCGCTAGCAGTAGTGGTGGTTGTCGGCGTCAGCGCCACGCGAGCTGCCGGCGTCGAGCCTGCGAGCAGCGCAGCCGACAGAGGAGGGGGGTTCACGACAGCAAGCAGGGAGACGGCGGACAGCCCGCAAGCCCCGACCCCACTGAGAGCGGCGATGCGCGCGGGGCGCTGCCATGCGCGCAACGCCGCCTGTGCCTTTCCCGTGCGGAAGGGTTGTTCGACGAAGTGGTACGACGCCTCGGCCGCGCCCCCGATCAGAACGAGGCGGAACACCAGCAGCGGAGCCCCTGACATCCCTACGTCACTAGGTCTTGTCAGGCAGATGATCGGCCAGTGCCAAAGGTAAAGCGAGTAGGACCTTGTCCCTAGGTACCGGAGCGGCCGCGCGCAAAGCAGCCTCTGCAACGGCCCTGCGCGGAGGGACACGACCAACACGAGGCCCGTCAATGCCGAGGCCAGCAAGATGCCCCCCCGGTAGGCAAAACTCCCGCTCGCTCCGCAGAAGATCAGCAACAGGACCAAGCCGCCGAACGCGAGAGCACCGAGCTGTGCGCGCCGCCTCCGGGCGAGGGCGCCGAGGTCGACGCGCCGCCCTCGAGTTGCCCCCGCCAAAGCGGCACCGATCAGCAAACCGGACGAATGCGTAAAAGTGTCGTAATACACGCTGGACGCTTGCCCGGGCACATAGAGCAATGCCATCAACAGGGCTGACCCGGCGGCCCCCAAGGAAGCGGTCCAGCACAGGGCCGCCAGCGGCCTGCGGCGAGCTGTCCGCACGACGAGGAGCACGACAAAAGGCCAAATGAGGTAGAACTGCTCTTCCACACCAAGCGACCACAGGTGCTGGAGGAGGGGTGGCCGCCCGATCGCTTGGAAATAGTTGTCGTGGTGCAACAGCAAACGCCAGTTGGCGACAAAGCCGAGGGCGGCGGGGATGTCGGCCCGTAGCTCCGGGACGGCATCGGGAGCAAAGAGGGCAGCGGCTACAGCAACGACGAGGAGCAAGACGACTAGTCCGGGGACCAGCCTGCGGGCACGCCGGGCCCAGAACTCCGCCAGGCTGCTCCGGGTGCCCTTCTCAAACAGGTCCAACAGCAACCCGGTGATCAAGAACCCCGATACGACAAAGAAAATGTCGACACCGAGGTAGCCACCGGGGAGCCAGGAAGGGTTCAGGTGGAAGATGACGACGGCAACTATCCCGATCCCGCGGATGCCATCGAGGGCAGGGAGGCGGCTCCGGCGGGCACCTTGGCGGCGGCTCTCGCTGGGGCCATTTGTTAGTTCAGTTGCCGAAGTCTCATGCGGCGTCATCGGTATTTCGTCCTCACCCACCTAGACACCGCGACGAGCCCCCGGGTTCCGCCGACGAGACAGGTTATCTACAAAATCTTCCGAGTTGTCGCCGACTGGAACCCTCGGTCGTGGGGGTGTTTCGGAGAGCACTTGTCGCGGCCCCGGGCCCTCGCCCCCGAGCACGCAAACGTTGCCCGTCACGACACTAGCCGACGGGAGTTTTCGAGTGGTCGACTGATTGCTCTGAGTGGTGGTCGGGTACACTACGTTTACGGTCAGTCTTGCACGAGTCGGTGGGGCGGGAGCGGGATCGAAGGAAGTGCGCTCCGAAGCGCCAAGTAGCGCCGCGTCCTCGAGCGGCCCTCGCCGGGGCCGCATTTCGGCGTCCGTGGCGGGCCGGAGGCGCCAGGCAATGTTGGCCACGATTGCCCGAGAATGTGACGAAGCGATCGTCTGCAGCGGCCGTGGTGGCGACATCCAGATTTGGAACCAAGCTGCCGAGGAGCTCTTTGGTTGGACTGAGCAAGAAGCAGTAGGCAGCTCGGTCAACCTTGTCGTGCCGGGGGACCTTCGGCGGGAAGCCGATGAGGTAATGAAAAGGGCTTGGGCCGGTTCGGTCCTGCGGCGAGTGGAGACGGTCCGGGTGTGCAAGCACGCCTCGAAAGTGGAGGTTTCCATAAGCTTGCTGCCTTTGCGCGACAAGGAAGGCCAAGTCTTTGCCGTCTCGCAAGTTGTCAGGGACATCACCCAGCACAAGGCCTCTGAACGAGCTCTCGCCTACCAGGCTATGCACGACCCGCTGACGGGGCTGCCGAACCGTATCCTTTTAGAGGACCGGATGGCTCACGCCATCCAAAGGTGCCGGCGAGAAGGCGACCGGGTTGGCGTGATGTTCTTCGACCTCGACCATTTCAAGCGGGTAAACGACACAGCGGGCCACGAAGTTGGGGACAGGTTGCTGACGGCTGTGGCAGACCGGCTGCGCCAGTCGGTGCGCTCGGCGGACACGGTCGCCCGGCTCGGGGGCGACGAGTTTGTCGTGCTTTGCGAAGGCATCAGCGACGATTCGCAGCTCGACACGATCGCGTCCCACGTCGTCTCGAGCCTTTCCGATCCCGTGGTCCTGCCCGACCGCCGGCTTTGGGTCAGCATGAGCGGGGGTTTTGTGAGCGGGGGAGGCGACTCGTCGGTCGCCCAGCTGCTCAGCGAGGCCGATGCGGCCATGTACAACGCCAAGGAAAGAGAGAGGGGCACTGTCGGCTGCTACGACCCGAGGACACGGCCCGACCTCGAGCGGAAAGTGGACGGCTCCCGCCTTTTGCGCCTCGCCCTCGAAGGCAGGCAGCTCGTGCCCTACTACCAGCCCATCGTCGACTTGCATTCCGGGTTGCTCGTCGGAGCCGAAGCGCTCGTGCGTTGGGAGGACCCGGTACGTGGGTTGATCGCGGCAAAAGATTTCATACCGCTTGCAGAAGAGGTTGGCCTCGTAGCCGACATCAGCGACCGGATGTTGGCAGAAGCTGGCAACCAGGCGATCAGTTGGTCAAAGTCTTGGCCCAACTTGAAAATGGCCGTCAACGTCTCCGCGCTGCAGTTGAGAAGAGGCGCTCTTCTCGAGCGAGCCAAGGCGTTGGTGCAGGAGGGGCTGCGCCCATCTTGCCTTGTCCTGGAGGTCACCGAGTCGGCTCTTATGGAGCAGACAGTGACCAGTAGCTCCATGCTCCAAGAGCTGCGCGAGTCGGGCTTCGGCATCGCGATCGATGACTTCGGCACGGGCTACAGTTCCCTCGCCTACCTCAAGCAGCTGCCAGCGACGTCCATAAAGGTCGACCGGACCTTCACGTCGCAGCTGCCGGACCCTCACGACCTCTCTGTGGTCATGGCGATACTCGCCATCGCCGACACCTATGGGCTCAATGTCGTCGCCGAAGGCATCGAAACCGCCGAGCAGGCCGAGATCCTTCGCACGCTCGGCTGCCTGTTGGGCCAGGGTTACCACTTCGCCCGCGCTGTGCCGGCGCACGAGTTCGACAAGCTCCTCGAAAAAGGTCGCTTCCCGGTTGGCCCCCAGGCCGGTCCCGGGCTGGGTGCCCGGCGCCGTGCCCCGGGCACGCCAACCCCGTGAGCCGTATGGCTATTGCCGCGCCCTTGGTAGCATCACGCAGGCAAATGCCAGCCGACCCGCTTCGCGCACGCACCATGGCCAACCGCCGGCGCGGTTTGGCATTGGTTGTCGCGTCGGCGGTGCCATTGGGCGTCGCGGTGGGCCTTCTCGTGCTGTTCCTTTCCAGCTGGCCCTACGGGATCGCAGGCCTCGTGGTAGGGACGCTGCTCCTCGGAGTCGTCATGTGGTGGGCTGCCGAGCCGCTCGCCCGGAGAGTGCTTGGCGGGGCGCCGGCGAAGTCTTTCGAGCACGCCCGTTTGCTCAACCTCGTCGAAGGGCTCTCGGCGACGATCGGTACCTACCCTCCGGAGGTGCGGGTCAGGCCCGAGACGACCCTCAATGCTGCAGTCTGCGGCCGCCGCCGCCGGCGGGCGACGCTCGTGGCGACGCAGGGCCTCCTCGACGAGCTAAACCGCATGGAGCTCGAGGGCGTCGTTGCGCAGTTGCTCACCCGGGCCCGCACGCACGACATGCTCCCGGCAACGGTCACAGTGGCGACCCTTGGTATTGGCGCGACATTGCTCTCACCTCCCGAGCCCGTAACCGCCATGGACCGGGCCGCAGTCAGTTTCACCCGCTACCCACCGGGGCTCATTTCGGCTCTCGAGAAGATGGGAGCCAAGGGCACAGAAGTAAGAGGCGCTTCCCGCGCGAGCGCGCACCTTTGGTTCGCGCCGGCGAGCGGTAGCACGGCTCCCATTACGCCCCTCAAGGACCGCATCGAGGCCCTTCGGGAGCTCTGAGCACTGGTAGTCGGACGTCCGAACTGCCGCCATCGCAGGCTCGAAAAAGAAAGCCGGTCGCGCTTGCACCAGTAGGATGGCGAGCCATGAGCGAAGTCGATGCCCAACAACCAGCGCTGTCCGGAGCTAGCACCTCTCAGGGGCTCGGACGGGGCCGGGTGAGGGGCACCGGCCTCGTGAAGCGCGGGCTCGCGACCCAGCTCAGGGGCGGGGTCATCATGGACGTCGTGACGCCCGAGCAGGCCCGGGTCGCCGAGGACGCGGGCGCGGTCGCCGTCATGGCGCTCGAACGGGTGCCCGCAGACATCCGTCGCGACGGTGGTGTCGCCCGTATGAGCGACCCCGCTCTCATCGAAGGCATCAAGTCGGCGGTGAGCATCCCGGTGATGGCAAAAGCGCGGATCGGGCATTTCGCGGAAGCGAGGGTCCTCGAGGCTCTCGAGGTGGACTACATCGACGAGAGCGAGGTCCTCACCCCGGCCGACGACGAGCACCACATCGACAAGTGGCCCTTTACGGTGCCGTTCGTGTGCGGGGCGAACAACCTCGGTGAAGCGCTCAGGCGGATTTCCGAGGGCGCAGCGATGATCCGCTCAAAGGGGGAGGCGGGGACGGGCGACGTAAAAGAAGCCGTCCGCCACCTGCGCCAGGTTTTGGGCGACATCCGCAAGCTCACGCAGGCAGATAGTGCGGAAATGTACGCGTGGGCCAAGGAGCTCCGCGCACCCGTCGAGCTTGTGCACGAGGTCGCGGAGACGGGCGAGCTGCCGGTGCCGCTTTTTTGCGCAGGGGGCATTGCGACGCCCGCTGACGCCGCGCTTGTCATGCAGCTCGGCGCTCAAGCCGTATTTGTCGGGTCGGGCATATTCAAAAGCTCCAGCCCGCCGCGCTTTGCCCGGGCAATAGTCGAAGCGACCGCGCATTTCGCCGACTACGAGATCGTGGCCAAGGTGAGCAGAGGCCTCGGGGAGGCGATGCGGGGCGAAGAGGCCGGGTCTGTCGAGACGAAGCTTTCCGCGCGGGGTTGGTGAGCTAGGCAATGGGAAAGGTGCCCCCAGGTGGTGCTCACGGCTGCTCCCGCGTCCTCGGGGCCTGTCGGTGTCCTCGCGCTCCAAGGTGATTTTCGCGAACACCTGAGCCTGCTCTCCGGCCTCGGCGCAGAGGCCTTGGAAGTGCGTGTGCCCGCGGACCTCGAGCGCGTGGGGTCACTGGTGGTCCCGGGTGGCGAATCGACGACAATTTCTCTTCTCCTGGAGACGTCAGGGCTACTCGAGCCTGTGCGCGAACGGCTCGCGGCTGGCATGCCTGCGCTGGGGACTTGCGCGGGGATGATCTTGCTTGCCAACGAGGTCCTCGACGGGCGCCCGGACCAGCACAACCTCGGGGCCATTGACATATCTGTGCGCCGCAATGCCTTTGGCCGGCAGCGAGAATCTTTTGAGACGGACCTCGACGTGACCGGGTTGGCGGCGCCTATGCACGCAGTTTTCATACGCGCTCCCGTCGTTGAGCGCGCCGGCCCGGGCGTCGAAGTCCTTGCAAGTACCCGAAGCGGGGCAGAGGACAAGCCAGTGGTGTGCCGGCAAGGGCCAGTGCTCGTGAGCTCTTTCCACCCCGAGCTCGTCGGTGAGGCACGCTTGCACGAGCTGTTCCTCCAGTCCCGGCCGATCGCTACACCTGCTAGTACAAGGAAGGAAAATGTCAGGGCACTCTAAATGGGCCACTACCAAGCACAAGAAAGGCGCTTTGGACAAGGCCCGGGGGAAGCTGTTCGCGAAAATAATCCGCCAGGTCGAAGTTGCCGCCCGTGAAGGTGGTGGCGACCTCGATGCCAACCCGACGTTGCGCACCATGTACCAAAAGGCGCGTGACGCTTCTGTCCCGATGGACACGATCGAGCGGGCGATCAAACGGGGGACCGGCGAGCTCGAGGGCGTCCGTTACGAGCAAGTCACTTACGAGGGCTATGCGCCCTGCGGCGTCGCTGTCATCATCGAATGCCTGACAGACAACCGCAACCGCACGGGCGCCGATATCCGGGCAATATTCAGCAAGAACGGCGGTTCGACGGCCGAGCCGGGCGCTGTCTCCTGGCAGTTCGAGCGCAAGGGCGTCGTGACCCTCGCCCACGGGGCCAAGGTGGATGAAGACGAGCTGACGCTCATCGCTGCCGACGCCGGTGCGGACGACGTGCGAGACAACGGCGAGGCTTGGGAAGTGCTTACCCCGCCGGGTGACCTCGCAACAGTTCGCAATGCCATAGAGGCCGCGGGCCTGCCGACGACTGGCTCAGAGCTCACGATGCAGCCTTCGCAAACGGTGCCAATCTCGAGCGAGACCGATGCCCGCAAGGTGCTCCGCCTGATCGACATGCTCGACGACCACGACGACGTGCAAAACGTCTACGCGAACTTCGACATCCCCGACTCGGTCATGGACCTCGTGGCCGTTTAGCTCGCTCGGGCCTGGGGATCCACCATTTTCCCAGGGTGAAATGATAGGCTGACGAACTAATGTTCGTGCTGGGCATCGACCCGGGCGTGTCCAGGTGCGGTTATGGGGCTGTCCGCCAGGAGGGTGGGCAGCCTGTTGCCGTCGTTTCAGGGGTCATCACGACGCCGGTAAGCGATGCACTGGAGCTGCGGCTGGCGGTCCTGCTCAAGGAACTGCGCCAACTTTTCGCCCGCTTGGCCCCCGAAGTTGTCGTGGTGGAAAGGGTCCTTTTCCAAGCCAACGCTCGGACTGCGATGTCGGTCGGGCAAGCGAGCGGGCTGGCGCTGGCGGCGGCGGGGGAGCTGGGCGTGCCTGTCGTGCAGTACAGCCCCAACGAAGTCAAGCACGCTGTCGGAGGTTGGGGTAACGCCGGCAAGGAGCAGGTCCAGCGGATGGTGCAGTCGTTGCTGGACCTCCCCGAAAAGCCGACGCCTCCCGACCGGGCGGACGCGCTGGCGCTCGCTCTGTGCCACCTGGCTAGCGCTCCCTTGGAGAAGGCGGCCGCAGCTGCGCAGCAAAAGCTGGACGCCGCCATTATTTCGGCGAGAGCGGGCCGGGGTAGCAAGCCACCGGTGATGTTGTGATCGGGTCCCTGCGGGGCACCATCCTTGACCGCGCCCTCAAGTCCGACCACCAAGCCGAATTGCTGGTGGAGGTGGGCGGTGTTGGCTACCGGGTGGTCGTCCCCTCTGGGTGCGCGAGCAGGGCCGGGGACCTCGGCGGCCCGAGCTTTCTCCACGTGCACACCCACGTGCGCGAAGACGCCATGGTCCTTTATGGTTTCCCGACCAGGGAGGAGCGTGACTGCTTCGAGATCCTCCTCGGGGCGCACGGCGTCGGCCCGGCGTTGGCGGTGGCGCTCATCTCGGTTCTTTCCCCCGCAACGTTGCGCCGGTGCGTGCTGGGTGGGGACGCAGACGCTCTCACCCTGGTCCCCGGGATCGGCAAAAAGACTGCCGCCCGCCTCGTGCTCGAACTGGCGCCTCGTTTTGAAGCTGCTGCGATCATCGACATCGCCAAAGAGGCTGGCCCCGCGAGCGGGGCTCCTAACGGGGCAGGCGGCCAGAGCGCCTCGAGCCCGGGTGCCCAAGATGGCGACGAAGGGGAGGGAGCCGGGGCAGCGGGTGGGGCCGCCTCTGGCGGTCAAGGCTCGGGCGCGCCGCACGAAGCAAGTGCAGCGGACAGGGCCACCCAGCGTGACGAGGTGAGGGCGGCGCTCGCCAACCTCGGTTACGGCACCGACGAGGTCCGCCAAGCGCTGGCGCGCCTGCCTCTCGACGGGCCTACCGACGAGCTGCTGCGCTCGGCGCTCAAGGAACTTGCGGGCCGGCTATGAGCAATGCAGCGGGCGCTGAAGTGCGGCTGCTGGCGCCCTCTGCGGGCCCTGTGGAGATGGCCGAAGAGGTCTCCCTGCGCCCGAAGAGGCTGTCCGAGTTCGTCGGCCAGCCGGAGCTGAAGGAGCACCTGTCGATCATGTTGGAGGCTGCCCGCCGCAGGGGCGAGCCCGTCGACCACATGCTCTTCGCGGGGCCGCCGGGGCTCGGCAAAACGTCATTGGCGGGCATCGTCGCCAACGAGATGGGTGCCGGGTTCCGGGTCACTTCAGGGCCGGCGCTGGTGAGGGCGGGGGACTTGGCAGCGTTGTTGACCAACCTCGGCGAGGGCGACGTTCTTTTCGTAGACGAGATCCACCGCCTCGCCCGGCCGGTCGAAGAGATCCTCTACCCAGCGATGGAGGACTTCCAGCTCGACATAGTCCTTGGCAAAGGCCCCGCGGCTCGGAGCCTGCGGCTCGACCTGCCGCCCTTCACGCTCGTTGGCGCAACTACACGTACTGGCCTCATCACCGGCCCGCTCCGCGACCGCTTCGGCTTTGTTGCTCGCCTCGACTACTACCGCCCCGGCGAGCTGGAGCTGATCGTTCGCCGTTCGGCGGGCCTCCTCGGGGCGACGGTCGACAGGGAGGGTGGAGCTGAGATCGCAAAGCGCTCCCGGGGGACTCCCCGCCTCGCGAACCGGCTTTTGAAGAGGGTCCGTGACTACGCCGAGGTGAGGGGTGACGGGACGATCGACGTGCGAGTCGCCAAGGACGGCTTGGAGCTGTTCCAGGTGGACCGGCTCGGCCTGGACAAGGTCGACCGGGCGGTACTCGACGCCATGTGCTCTCGGTTCGGTGGTGGCCCGGTCGGGCTGAGCACTCTCGCCATCGCTGTCGGGGAGGCCCCAGAGACTGTCGAGGACGTCTACGAGCCGTTCTTGTTACAACTGGGGATGATGATGCGCACCCCGCGGGGAAGGGTGGCCACGCCGCTCGCATGGGAACACCTGGGGCTGCCTGTCCCGGCGCGGGTGCTGGCTCGCGAACAAGCCGACGGCGATGCCACCGCCTCGGGGAGGGCTGCTCGCCGGGCTGAGCAAGCCAGCCCGAAGGGGAACGGGCAACCGCCGTCTCTTTGGAGCTGACCTCGCTGAGCTGTTCAGCCGGGGCAGGAGGGGGCCAGGGGCGGGCCGCTGCCAAAATGGTCAACAAGCCATGGAAGCCCCTGACTACAACTTGCCCGAAGCGGCCATCGCGCAAGAACCCGCCGAGCCGAGGGACTCCGCTCGGCTCCTGGTCGACCTGCCTGGCCACGAGCGCCACATGAGGGTGTCGGACCTCCCCGACCTGGTCGGGCCGGGGGACCTCCTCGTGGTGAACACTTCGAGAGTCGTGCCGGCCCGCCTCAACTTGCACAAGGCCACCGGAGGCGCCGCCGAGGTCTTGCTCTTGGAGCCGCTCCCCGGCGCCCCTGGGGCCCCTGGAGGGCCCGGGGCACTCGGGACCTGGGAGGCGCTTGTCCGCCCGGGCCGGCGCCTGGCGCCTGGGACGGTGCTCTACTCGGGGGACGAGGCGGTGATCGAAGTGGGGGAGCGGCTCACCGACGGGAACCGGAGGGTCCGCAGCCTCGTGGAGGACCTGAGCGCCTACGGGAGCGTCGCTTTGCCGCCCTACATTCACAGCCCGCTGCGCGATCCCGAGCGTTACCAGACCGTTTACGCCGACCACCCCGGAAGTGTGGCGGCACCGACTGCCGGGCTCCACTTGACCACGGAACTGCTCCACAGCTGCTGCCGCCGGGGTGCCAAGGTTGCTCACCTCGACCTCGCGGTGGGGCTGGGGACGTTCAGGCCCATAAGACCAGGGCACGTCGAAGGCCATTCGATGCACGCCGAGCGCTACCGCGTGCCCGAGGGGACCTGGCAAGCATGCCACCAAGCGAGCAGGGTCGTGGCCGTGGGGACGACGACGGTGAGGGCCCTGGAGTCTGCTGCCTCGACGGGGCTCTTGGAGGGCAGGACCGAACTGTTCATCCAACCGGGCCATCGTTTCTCCGTTGTCGATGTGCTCATGACAAACTTCCACCAACCGAGGAGCACGCTGCTCGTGCTCTTGGAGGCTTTTACGGGGCCTCGCTGGAGGAGCCTGTACCACCTGGCTCTCTCGGAGGGCTACAGGTTCCTCTCCTTTGGCGACGCGATGATCGTTGGCCGGGCGCTACCGGCGTGATCGAGGTCGAGGCCAGGGATGGCGCGGCGAGGGCGGGCAAAGTCGTCACGGCCCGGGGCTGCTTCTCGACGCCTTGTTTCATGCCTGTCGGCTCTCGTGGCGTGGTCCGCCTTCTCTCCGCTGCGGACTTGGAGACCCTCGCCCCCGAGGTCGTCCTCGCGAACACGTACCACCTCATGCTCAGGCCGGGAGCCGAAGTGGTTGCGGCGATGGGGGGGCTCCACGGTTTCACGGGCTGGGCCGGCCATTTCCTCACCGACTCCGGCGGCTACCAGGTGATGTCGCTGCCGTGCGCGGTCGACGACCAAGGCGTGACGTTCCGCTCGTCCTACGACGGGAGCTGGCAGAGGCTCACGCCGGAAGGCGCAGTGGCGGTGCAGGAGCTGCTCGGCGCCGATGTCCAGATGGCGCTCGACGTTTGCACAGAGCTCCCGGCGAGCCGTGGCGCCCTCGAGCTCGCGGGGGAGCGCACGATCGCCTGGGCAGAGCGAGCGCGCGGGGCGCACCACCGCTCCGGCCAGCAGCTTTTTGGGATCGTGCAAGGCGGGAGCGAACCGGACCTGCGGGAGAAGTACGCAAGGCGCATGGCCGAGATCGGCTTTGACGGTTACGCGATCGGGGGGCTTTCGGTGGGCGAGACCCGGCCCGAGCTGATGATGGCGCTCGCCGCAACGCTCCCGCACTTGCCCGAGGACCGGCCGCGGTACCTGATGGGTGTCGGTGACCCGGCCACGGTGCTGGCCGCAGTCGCCTTGGGCGTCGACATGTTCGATTGCGTCCTGCCTACCCGCTTGGCGAGGCACGGGACCGCGTTGACGTCCCTGGGCAAACTCGCGGTGAAAGCCGCCGCCTGCTCGACCGACTCGTCTCCGCTCGACCCGTCCTGCCCATGCCCGGTCTGCCAGCGCCACAGCCGCGCCTACCTACGCCACCTCTTCAACGTGAAGGAGCCGAGCGCAGGGCGCTTGGTAAGCCTGCACAACCTCATGTGGTTAGAGGGGCTGATGGCGCGGGCCCGGCGATCGGTCCTCGACGGCCGGCTCTCCGAGCTGCGTGAGCAGGTCGAGCTTGTTTGGTCGAGACAGGCGCGCGAGGCCGTGCGACTGCGGTCCTGGGGGCCCGGGGAACCGCTAGGCTAGTCGTTTGTCCGTCGCGCCCCCTGGACGGGGGGTCGCATGTTGCTGCTAGGTGGCATCGATCTCCATATGCACTTCATGAACAGCTTGTCCCACATGGTCGTCGCGTCGACGACCAGCACCACGACCAAAGCGAGCACCAGTTCCGGCTCGTACTTCTTGCTCGTGATCGTTGCACTTTTCGCAGTTCTCTATTTCGTGATGATCCGTCCCAACCAGCGTCGCCGGGTGCAAGCGATGCGCCAGGCAAGGAGTTACGACCTCGGGGACGAAGTAGTAGCGGCGGGGATGGTCGGGCACGTGGTGCGCATCGGCGACGGGGAGGTCGATGTCGAGGTCTCCGACGGGGTCGTCGTCCAGTTCGTCCCTCAGGCAGTCCAGCTGCGCTCGACTTACATGCAGTCATCAGCGGGACGTGGCATGGGCGCCGGGCGGCCGGGCGGCTTTGGTGGCTTTGGAGGTGCGTCTTCGGCAGGCAACGCCGGTGGCTCTTCGGGGCGCTCGACCTATTCGACCGGCACAGCTGGGAGCACGGCAAGCGAGGACGAGGGGCCCTACGGCGCCACTGGCTCCAACGCCATCGGCAGCAGGGCGCGCTCTGTGCGCCGTCGGTCCTCGGCGAGCGACGCTTGGCCCGAGGTGGGCGCGACTGGGCTTGGTAGCGGTGCTGATGGCGGGGGTAGCTCCGCTGGCGGGGCGGGCACGAGCGACGGAGGCGTCGCCCCCGCGGGCGAAAAGTAGGGCCGCATGCGCGCAAGGCCGTTGGTGTGGTCTCTTTTTGCCATGCTGCTCATCGCGGTCCTGAGCGTGGGGGCGACCATCTTTACGGGGAAGACGCCGTTGCTCGGGCTGGACCTCAAGGGCGGTGTCTCGGTCGTCGAGCAACCCCAAGGCAAGGTCAACCAGAACACCCTCACGCAAGCACAGACGATCATCGAGAACCGCGTCGACGGGCTCGGTGTCTCCAATTCGCAGGTCACTGTCCAGGGCAATGACATAGACATCGAACTGCCCGGCGCAAAGAACGACACCCAAGTGCTGGCGGTAGTGGGCGAGACGGCGCAGCTGTTTTTCCGCCCCGTCGAGTGCGTCATCGCTCCCTATGTCGGGAGCACAACGACGACTACAAGCCCGTCCAGCAAGTCCGCGACGACTACGACGACCCGGCCAGCAACTCCTAAGGCTCACTCGAGCGCCAAGAAAAAATCGGCAACAGCGCCCATAGGTCCCCGACAGGCGCTGAGCGCGGAGCTGGCTTCGGTTTCCTACCCCTTGGCCGACGGCGCGCCCAGTGCTCAAGCGTCGGCTGGCACTTCGTCGAAGACGACGTCAGCGACCACATCGGCGCCCACTGCGAAGTCGCCCACCGGTGCGGGGGCCAGCTCGGCCAAGCGCTCGACCACAACTACGGTGCCGCCCACTACCACCACTACCAGCCTCAGTTCGACGATCTGCGGGCTCAGCGCGGCGGCGCAGGAACAGTACAAGCCACCCAACGGGGACCAGTACGGCCTCACACCCGCCAATTCCGACAACGCAGGCGACACGGTCGTGCTGCCCATGTACTCGGACTTCGTAAAGGGCCGTTACGTGCCTGACTACCGGTACGTGCTCGGCCCGGCAAACATGAGCGGCAGCATCGTGAAAACTGCAGTCGCGGACGTCAACCAATCGACCGACGACTGGGAGGTGGACCTCTCGTTCACGGGTAAAGGGTCGACACAGTTCAACGATTACGCTTCGCAGTACTACTCGTGCTACCTGGAGGACAAGAGCAGCCCACTTGACGCCCTGCAGTGCCCGCCCTACGGCGCCCAGCAGGCGATCGAGCTGGACGCGACCCTCTATTCGGCGCCGTCTATCGAGGCCCAGTCCTTCCCGAACGGGGCGGTGATAAGCGCGAGCGCCTCAGACCCCTTCACCTCTCAGACGGCCCAGGATCTCGCGAACGCGCTCAATTACGGCTCGCTGCCGGTGCGCTTCCAGCCCCAGGACATCGAGAACGTGTCGCCCTCGATCGGCACCGACTCCCTCAAAGCAGGGGCCATCGCCGGCGGGGTCTCGGTGCTCATCGTGATCATCTACCTCTTGGTCTACTACCGCGCCCTCGGGCTGGTCGTAGTGATCGGGATTTGCATGTCGGGAGCGTTCCTCTATTCGATAACGACTTTGTTGAGCGACACCGAGGGCCTCGCCCTGACCCTGTCGGGGGTGATCGGCCTGATCGTCTCGGTAGGGGTCACGGCGGACTCTTGCGTTGTCTATTTCGAGCGGCTCAAGGAGGAGATCCGCAGCGGCCGCACAGTGCGGACCTCGGTCGAAAAAGGCTTCTCGCGCGCCTTTCGGACGATCCTCGCGGCGGACTTTTCGTCCTTCATCGCCGCCTTGATCCTTTACAGCCTCACCGTGGGGGACGTGCGCGGTTTTGCGTTTTTCCTCGGCCTCGCAACACTGCTCAATGTCGTCACGACGTTCTTCTTCACGCGCCCGCTCGTGATCCTCATCGGCAGGCGCGCCTCGCTCGGCCAGGGCAGTGTCCTCGGCGTGAGCAGGGGCTTGGGCGCAGGGTGGTACAGCACATGAGGCGACCGTCCGCAGCGACCGCCCCAAGGTTGCCTGTTCGCGCGCTAGTGGTTGGTAGGGAGTAATGGCGCCAAGCACTGGGCGCACAGCGGGCAACGCGGTCCTGCGGCTCTACCACGGCCAGACCAACTTCGATTTCATCAACCGGTGGAAGATCTGGTTCGTCTGCTCGGGGCTCGTGATAGTTATCGGCTTGATTTCGCTTGGTGTCGGAGGGCTCAATTTCAGCATCGACTTCAAGGGAGGCAGCCTCTGGCAAGTGCCGACGGACGCCTCCGTGGCGACGGTGCGAGCTCATATCGACAAGATCAGCCCTCTGCTCGGGCAGTCGGAGATCATCCAGCTCACGAACCAGCAGACCGGGAAAAAGAACATCCAGGTCGAGGCCTCCTCATCTATCACCGGCAACACGGCGCTCGTGGACAAGGTCACCGACGAGCTCGCAAATATCGCCCACGTCCCGACCCGCGATGTGAACGCCACCCTGATCGGGCCGTCTTGGGGGAGCAGCATTTCCAAGAAAGCGGTAGAGGCCGTCATCGTCTTCTTGGTCCTGATAGCCATCGCTATCGCGGTTTATTTCGAGACCAAAATGGCGATCGGCGCGCTCGTGGCGCTGCTTCACGACATATTGGTGACGGTCGGCATTTACGCGCTTTCGGGGTTCCAAGTGAGCCCCGACACAGTGATCGCCTTCCTCACGGTGATGGGCTACAGCATTTACGACACGATCGTCGTCTTCGACAAGGTGAAAGAAAACACCAAGGGCCTCGCCTCGACCAACCGCTACACCTATACCGACGTTGTCAACCTCTCGATGAACCAAGTGCTTGCCCGCTCCGTCAACACATCGTTCGTGGCGATCATGCCGGTGTTCTGCATCCTGGTCATCGGGTCGTGGATCCTCGGGGCGTCGGCGCTCAACGACTTCGGTTTGGCGCTCTTCATCGGCCTGATGAGCGGGGCGTACTCGTCGATATTCATCGCGTCGCCGATCCTGGCGCTGCTCAAGGAGCGCGAGCCGCGCTATGTCGAGATCAGGCGGCGCCTGGCGGCATACCCTCAGTCCCGCCAGGTGATCACGGCGGCAATGGTCTCGGGTGGCAACCTCGTCACCGCCCGCCAGGCCTCGGGCGCGGCACCGGGGTTAGGCGTGGCAGGCGGGACGAGAGCTCAAGAAGAGCCGGCCAGCACTCTCGGCGCTCTCACAAGGGCGAGCGCCTCTGGAGCGGGCCGGGCCAGCGCAGAGCGAAGCGCGCACGCCTCTGCGGCGGCCAGCGCCGGGACGGCAGCGGCTTGGGCCGAGCTTGGCGACCCGAGCCGCGACCTCGGGCCGGGTGACGGTGCTAAGGGTCGCGATGGCCTCAATGGTGAGGGTGCCGGCGGCAACGGGGAACAGCCGGGCTTGAGCCGCCTCGGGGGCACCGGCGCCGCCGCTGCCGGCAAACGCCCCGGGGCGGGTGCTGCCAAGGCAACCGGTGGGAGGGCCGTGGCGCCGAGACCGCGTAAGAAGGCTCCTCGCCGGCGCTAACTGGTTGCGGGCTGACTCGACCTGCCCGGGCCGGCCTGCCCCGACCTCCCTCGCCCCCCTCTCCGGGCTGGCTGTTTAGCGGTAGTACGCTGGATGTATGGAGACCGTCGGCGCGCAGATCAGGGACCTCATAAGAGATATCCCGGACTTCCCTAAGCCGGGAGTCACTTTTAAGGACATCACACCCCTGCTCGCCGACGCAGCGGGCTTCGCGAACTGTGTCGAAGCATTGGCAAACCATTTCAGCGACCAAGGCATCGACAAGGTCATCGGCATCGAGGCCCGGGGCTTCATCATTGCGGCCCCCGTTGCTTACCGGCTCAATGCCGGGTTCGTCCCGGTACGCAAGAAGGGAAAGCTCCCTTTCGATGTGTACTCGGACACTTATCAGCTGGAGTACGGCGCCGATACCCTCGAGGTGCACAAGGACTCGCTCGGTCGCGGCGAGCGTGTCCTGCTCGTCGACGACGTCCTCGCCACCGGCGGCACTGCGGCAGCAGCGCGGCGGCTCGCCGACAAGCTCGGCGCCCAGGCGGTGGGGTTTGGGTGCGTGCTCGAGCTCGAGTTCCTGCACGGGCGTGAGAGGCTCCCCGGGCTCAGGACTGAGGCGTTGGCGAGCGTCCAACAACCATGACGACCATCGAGCGAGCGCCCCGGGGCCGCGCCTCAACCAGCGTTGAGCGCGTCCTGTCGTGGCGCCGCCAGGGCGGCGGCAGCCCCGATGCGCTCGCGCCCCTCCTCCAGGCCTACCGGGAGCGCCACCGTAGCGGGGACGCAAGCGTGATCCTCAAAGCCTTCGAGGTCGCTGAGCACGCTCACGAGGGCCAGGTGCGCCGCTCGGGAGAGGCGTTCATTTCCCACCCGCTCGCGGTAGCGACCGTGCTTGCCGGCCTTGGAATGGATGACATAACCCTGGCGGCGGCGCTCCTGCACGACGCGGTAGAGGACACGTCGGTCTCGCTAGAGGACATCGAGGCGGGTTTTGGCCCCGTCGTCGCCCAGATCGTCGACGGGGTCACCAAGCTCGAGCGGGTCTCTTTCGACTCGCGCGCCGCCGCCCAAGCCGCAACAATGCGCAAGATGCTCGTGGCGATGGCCAAGGACCCTCGGGTCCTGCTCATCAAACTTGCCGACCGCCTCCACAACATGCGCACTTTGGCGGCGATGCCAGAAGCCAGCCAGAAGCGCACGGCCCAGGAAACGCTTGACATTTACGCGCCCCTGGCACACCGCTTCGGTATCGCCGACATCAAGTGGCAGCTTGAAGACCTCGCATTTGCGACCCTGCACCCGCGCAGGTACGCACAAATTGAGCAAATGGTGGCGTCTCGCGCCCCTGAGCGCGACCTTTACCTCGCGCAGGTAGTCGAACAGGTCCAAGAGCGGCTCTCTGCTGCCCGCATCGAGGCCCAGGTGACGGGCCGCCCCAAGCACCTTTACTCGATATACGAAAAAATGGTGCTGAAGAACAAAGAGTTCGACGAGATCTATGACCTTGTGGGCGTACGCATCATCGTCAGTTCAGTGAAGGACTGCTGGGCGGGCCTCGGCGCCGTCCATGGGGCTTGGGCCCCGGTGCAAGGACGGTTCAAGGACTACATAAACACGCCGAAGTTCAACCTTTACCAGTCACTTCATACCACGGTCGTGGGCCCGCAAGGCAAGGCGCTCGAAGTGCAGATCAGGACTTGGGAAATGCACAGTAGGGCCGAGCGGGGGATCGCAGCGCACTGGGGTTATAAAGAAAATGCCTCTGCCGCCGACGTCGCCTGGTTGCAACGGATCGTCGACTGGTCTGCCGAGAGCACTGACCCAGCCGAGTTCCTGGAGGGCCTGAAGCTCGACCTCGAGACAGACGAGGTCTTTGTCTTTACACCAAAAGGCGATGTCGTCGCATTGCCCGTGGGTGCAACTCCGGTCGATTTTGCCTACTCCATCCATACCGAAGTCGGCCACCGCTGCATCGGGGCGCGGGTCAATGGGAGGCTCGTCCCCCTCGACTCCACGCTCAGTTCTGGCGACAGCGTCGAGATCTTCACCTCCAAGGTGCCCTCGGCCGGCCCGAGCCGGGACTGGCTCAACATCGTCGTCACGCCCAGGGCGCGCAACAAGATCCGCCAGTGGTTCAGCCGTGAGCGCCGGGAGGACGCCAGGGAAACCGGCCGCGAAGAGCTCGTAAAAGCCTTGCGCAAAGAGGGCCTCCCGCTGCAAAAGCTCATGGGGAGCGAAGCTCTCAAAAAAGTGAGCGAGGCGATGCATTACGCCGACCTCGACGGGCTTTACGCGGCTATCGGCGAGGGCCATGTCTCGGGGCAGGCGGTCGCTCAAAGGCTCACCCGCGATCTGCGGGGCGGGGACCAAGAAGTCCAGCTGCCTTCGACTGTCCGCCAGCCAAGGCGTGCCGCCAGCCGCCAAGGGATGGGCCTCCATGTCGAAGGCCTCGACGACGTCATGGTCCGGCTCGCCAAGTGCTGCACGCCGGTGCCCGGCGACGAGATCCTTGGTTTTGTCACCCGGGGCCGGGGCGTAACTGTGCACCGTACGGACTGCGCGAACGCCGCCGCCCTTGCCACCCAAGAAGTCGGGCGCTTGATCGAGGTCGAGTGGGACCGGGACCGTCCAGGTAGTTTCCTGGCGGCCCTGGAGATAAAGGCCCTTGACCGTACGCGCCTCGGCGTGGACATCTGGAAGGTCCTCTCGGACCATCACCTCAATATCCTGCGCAGCGAGAGCCACACCGGTGCCGACCGGGTGAGCAAGATGCGCTTCGAGTTCGAACTGGCGGACCCCGCGCACCTCGAATCAGTGCTCTCGGCACTCAAGCGAGTAGACAGCGTCTACGACGCTTACCGCGCTCTCCCCGGTTCGAACAACGGGGGGCGGGGGCCCGCCTGAACCCACGCCCGGACCTGTTCCAGGCAGCGCTCGAGCGCAGGCTCGCCGAGCGCGGCCCCCTCGCCGCGCGCATGCGCCCGCAAACCCTCGACGAGGTGATCGGCCAGGGCCACCTTCTTGGCCCGGGCCGGCCGCTGCGGGCGCTCATCGAGTCCGACCGGCTCTCTTCGGCGGTCCTTTGGGGCCCGCCGGGGACCGGCAAGACGACGCTTGCGCACCTCATTGCTGGAGCAACCAAAAGGGCCTTTGTGGCCCTTTCGGCCGTCTCCGCTGGGGTCAAGGACGTGCGAGAGGTGGCTGAGGCTGCAAGGCAGCTCTTAGCCGTGGAGGCTCGTGGGACTGTCCTTTTCTTGGACGAGGTGCACCGCTTCAACCGGGCCCAGCAAGACGCCCTCCTGCCGTCGGTCGAGGTGGGCGAGCTCACACTTATCGGGGCTACGACCGAAAACCCCTTCTTCTCGGTGAACGGGCCCCTGCTTTCGCGCAGCAGCCTCTTCCGGCTCGACCCCCTTACCAAGGACGACATCGGAGTGCTCCTGCATAGGGCGCTCGAGCGGGAGCGGGGGAGCGCCGAGGAAGAAGCCCTGGCCCTGCTTGCAGGATTGGTAGACGGCGATGCGCGTTCGGCCTTGAACGGTTTGGAAGTGGCGCTCGCGCTCGCCGAGGCCGACGGGCGGGACAAGGTGAGCCTTGCCGATGTGGAAGCGGCCCGCAGCACACGGGCGCTGCGCTACGGAGAGGACGAGCATTACGACGTAATAAGCGCTTTCATAAAGAGCATCCGCGGCTCGGACCCCGACGCGGGCCTTTACTGGCTGGCACGCATGCTCGAAGCTGGAGAAGACGCTCGCTTCATCGCTCGCCGGCTCGTGATCCTTGCCAGTGAAGACGTTGGGATGGCAGACCCCGAGTCGCTCCTCATCGCCGATGCTGCTGCACGAGCGGTGGAATTCGTCGGCCTCCCGGAGGCCCAGCTCAACCTCGCTCAAGCCGTCGTGCACCTGGCGAACGCCCCGAAATCGAACTCTGTGACGGCGGCTCTCGGGCGTGCGAAGGAGGACGTCGCAGAGCTGGCAGCAGGAGCCGTCCCCAAGCACTTGCGTGATGCCCACTACAAAGGAGCAGCTCGCTTGGGCCATGGGAAGGGCTACGTGTACCCGCACGACGAGCCCGGGGGTTGGGTGCTCCAGGAGTACCGCCCATCTGGCCTGGAAGGCCGGCAGTACTGGCAGCCAACGGGACGGGGCGCCGACGTAGCACGCCCGAAGGGCGAGGAGGGTGGCGAGGCAGGGGGACCTGGCGGGCAAGCGCTCGGCGGCGCTCCCTAAGCTGAGGTGGTGCGCCCAAGCCTGCTCGCGAGCACCGATGCCGTAGCCGTAGGCGTCACCGTGGTGGCGACGCTCGTGGTAGTAGCTCTCGTTGGGGCGCTCCTCTACACGCTCAGGGCGGTGCGGGAGCTGCGCCGGGAAGCAGAGGCGCTCGCCAAGCAGGCAGCAGAGCTGCTCGATGAGCTCGAGCGGGCCGTCCGGGAGGCCGGCGCCGAGGTCGACCGAGTCGACCGGATGGTCGGTAGCGCGGAAGCGATCAACGAGGCGGTGAGCTCTGCCTCCCGCTTGGTCGGGGGAGCGGTGGCTGAGCCGCTCATCAAGTTCGTCGCTGTGCTGAGCGGCGTGTCAGGGGTGGTACGGGCCCTCCGGCGGCGGCCTGAACGGCGAGAGATCCCCGCCGCCTCGAGGGGCCCTGCCCGCCGCCGCGAGAGCCCGAGGCGTCTTGCTCGGCGCCCACATGCCCTTGACCGCGGAGGGCGTTAGTGGGCAAGCGCCTCACCTGGATGGGTATCGGCCTCGTAGCCGGGCTGGGGACCTCGAAATGGCTCGAAGTCAAGGCGCGAAGGCGGCTCGAGCAGCTGGTGCCCGGGGGTCGGTTGACGCTCGATGCCGGTGCCGAGCTGAGGTCCCGAGCGGGGCGGGCGGCGCGCAACACCACCGCCCAGGTGCGCAGCGCGCTCGAGGAGGGCCGCTTGGCGAAGGCGCAGCGAGAAGAGGACCTGCGGCGTCAATTGCACCTCGTTGTGCCGTCACGGGGGAGATAGCAGCTCGCCGGCTTCGGGCTCCAGGGTTTGCTACCTGGTAGCCCTCTCGAGCGCGCCGGTGTGGCCGTCCCTGCGGCCTTCGCGCCGCCTGGGACGGGCTGTCGAGAGCCAGTGGCGGGCAGGCACGCCGCCCGCAGCGATCAAAATGGCGCTCGCGGCAAGCTCGATCACGAGCGCCTCCCAGACCCACGGCCCGTTGGAGGCTTCCTGCCAGCCAAACAGGCCGATGTTGATCGAGATGATGAGCCCTCCCGCCGAAGAGGTCACAAAACCGGCCTCGACGAGCACCACGAGCCAGAGCCGGCTCGCGCTCGCTGCCACAGCGAGCAAGACTGCAACTATCGCTTGCATCAAAAAGAGCGGGCCGATAGTGGGGATATGGCGGTAGCCATAATTGAGCCACAAGAAAAAATGCAAGATCCCCGAGCCGGCCACGAGCACCGACCCGGCCCAAGTGAGCAGGTTGACCACGACCTGCGCCCGAGCGCTCGGGAGGTCCATATTTGGCCTACGAACCGGGCCTCGGGAAGGATCCGCTTTGGCGCTCGCATCCTCAGCCGCACCTGAGTGCACCTTTTTGCTCCACCCGCCCGTACAACCAACGTGCCTCAAGCCCCGGTGAGCGACCCCGGCGTCTCGGACGAAGCCTTGCTTGCCGGGATGGCAGTTGGCGACGAGGGTGCGGGAGTGGCCTTCGTCCGCCGCTACCAGCGCAGGGTTTACGGGCTTGCTCTCAGCATCCTCGGCGACCAGGCGCTCGCTTACGACATCGCGCAGGAAGCCTTCCTACGAGCCTGGCTGCACGCGCCGGTCTTTGACCGCAGGCGAGGGTCGGTCACGGCGTGGCTCCTCACGATCACCCGCAACCTCTCCATCGACGCCCTGCGGATGCGCCGTGCAGTTGCCACGGACCCGTCGGACCAGATCTGGCTCAACATGGTCGACAAAGCCCGTCCCCCCGAAGATCTCGCCGGCGCCACGGATATGAGGGGCCGCCTCGCTGTTGCCCTGGCATCGTTGCCTCCAGAACAAAGCCGCGCGCTCGTCCTCACGGCTATTTACGGCTACACGGCTGAGGAAGTCAGCAAGCGCGAGTCCGTGCCTATCGGGACCGCCAAAAGCAGGGTACGACGCGGGCTGCAAAGGCTCCGCGCGGCCACCCAGCTGCAAGGTTCGGGCGGCGAAGAACAATTGGGGGAGGCGCTGCCGTGAGCGCCGAGTTGCCTCCCGGGGCCCCTGCGCAGGGCCAGCCATGGGGCGAACTGCCCCCCGCTTGCGCCGCCGTCGACGAGGACCTGGCGGAGCTGGCGCTCGGGGCGCTTACCGGGAGGCGCCGGGTGCTCGCGCTTGCGCACCTCGAGCAGTGCCCGCGCTGCACGGCCGTGGCGGACGAGCTCTCTGCTGCCGCCGACCAGCTCCTCCATCTTGCACCCGAAGCAGAGCCACCGGCGGGGTTCGAGGCCCACCTCTTCCAACGCCTCGGGATACTGCAGCGGCCCACCTCGCGGCGTTCTCGTTGGTCACGGCTGCGGATCTCGGCGCTGGCTTGCGCTGCTGGTGTGGTCGTCGTGCTCGCGTTTGGGGTTGGCGCACTGGTTGGGCGCGGGAACGGTGGCTCGTCGGACAAGCCTCCCATCCAGCTCGCCTCTCTCGTCAGCCACGGTCACCCAATGGGCAGGGTGTACGTCTATGCCGGCAACCCCACCTGGCTCTTCATGGTGATCTACGGCTCGAACTGGGACGGGACCCTGCGCTGCGAGGTGACCCTTGATGACGGCCCTCCCATGGTCCTCGGCAAGTTTTGGCTCTCTGACGGCAAGGGAGCTTGGTCCGAGAGCATCAGTGTGCCTGCAGGGCGGCTCCGCCAGGCAAGGGTGCTGGACGCGCACGGCCAGGTCCTTGCCACAGCCAACCTCTCTGTCACCTAGCGCTCCCTCAACTGGCCCTAGCCAGCCCGTTGGTAACCTGGAGGCATGGATGCCCAGTCACTTCGGCGCGCCTTTCTGGACTTCTTTGTCGCGCGCGACCACGTCGAGGTGGCGTCGTCTGGGCTAGTGCCCCACCACCCGCGGGCACCGCTTTTTACCAATGCCGGTATGAACCAGTTCATCTCGTACTTCCTCGGGGAAGAAATCCCGCCCTACAAGCGCGCCACGACCGTCCAGAAGTGCGTCCGGGTCCGCGGCAAACACGACGACATCGAACAGGTCGGCAGGAGCCCCAAGCATTTCAGTTTCTTTGAAATGCTCGGCAATTTCAGCTTCGGCGACTACTTCAAACGCGAGGCGGTCATCTATGCCTGGGAGCTCCTCACCGAGGTCCTCGGGCTCGAGGCCGACCGGCTCTGGGTCACGGTTTACAACGACGACGACGAAGCGGCGGACATCTGGGCCGACGAGATCGGTGTCCCGCGCTCGCGCATCCAGCGCACGGGCGAAGACAATTTCTGGGAGATGGGCGACACCGGCCCCTGCGGGCCGTGCTCGGAGATCCACTACGACCGCGGGCCGCAATGGGGAGCGGGCGGGGGGCCGGTGGGCGGGAGCGAAACCCGCTACGTTGAGCTCTGGAACTTGGTCTTCCAGAGCTACGACCGCCAGGCTTCGGGCGAGCTCATCGGGTTGCCCAAGCCGGGCGTGGACACCGGCGCCGGCTTCGAGCGCATGCTAATGGTCCTCCAAAACGTGAGGTCTGCTTGGGAAACCGACGTACTTTCGGCCCTTGTCGGCCGGGCGCAGAGCCTCACGGGCCGCTGTTACGGCGACGACGAGGAGGCCGACGTCGCGTTGCGGGTGCTTGCTGACCACGCAAGGACCATGTCGTTCATGATCTCCGACGGGGTCTTCCCATCGAACGAAGATCGCGGCTATGTGCTCCGCAGGATCATCCGCAGAGCCGTCTTGCGGGCGAACTTCCTCGGCGCCAGCCACCTTGTCTGCCCCGGCTTGGTAGCGGGTGTGGTCGAGGTGATGGGGGAGGCTTACCCCGAACTGGTGCGCAATGCGGACTTTGTTGCCAGCGTCGCGGGGCGGGAGGAGGAGCGCTTCAGGGCCAACCTCCGCTCGGGCTTGTCGCTCCTCGAAGCCGAGCTCGCCGGCGGGGAAGTGCTGAGCGGGGAGACTGCCTTCAGGCTCCACGACACGCACGGTTTCCCTATCGACCTCACGCGCGAGATCGTTGCCACCAGGGGCGGGAGCGTTGACGATGCCGGCTTTTCGGAGGCGATGCGCCGCCAACGTGAGCAGTCTCGTGAAGCGCTCAAAGGCAAGGCCGAAGGCGGCCAAACAAACTCTGCTGAGTACAGGGAGATCTTGGAGCAGTTCGGGCCGACGAAGTTCCTCGGCTACGAGCTGGTGGGCTCGGAGGCTCGCGTTTTGGCCGTCCTCCCGGGACAAGACAAGGGTCAAGTGGAGATCTTCCTTGACCGGACACCCTTTTACGCCGAGGCGGGGGGCCAGGTAGGCGACACGGGTACCATTTCCACGGGCTCGGGGCGGGCTCGGGTGATCAACACGACGGCGGCCTTGCCGGGCCTTCACCGCCATGTCGCCATGCTCGAGGAGGGCACAGTTGCGCCCGGCCAAGAGGCAGTGGCAAGCGTGGACGCTCTGCGGAGGGAGGCGATAAGGCGCAACCATACCGGCACCCACCTCCTTCATTGGGCCCTGCGTGAGGTGCTCGGCTCGCACGTGAAGCAGCATGGGTCCTTGGTGGCACCCGACAGGCTGCGCTTCGATTTCAGCCATTACGCGCAGGTGAGCAGGGCGGAGCTCGACAAGGTCGAGGACCTTGTCAACGGCGAGGTACTGGCGGACATGGGGGTCCTCACCGAGGAGATGCCCCGTGCGGAAGCGGAGGCAAAAGGGGCGATCGCCTTCTTCGGGGAAAAGTACGGGGAGCATGTGAGGGTCGTGCATGCTGGCGTCCACTCGGTTGAACTTTGCGGCGGCACCCACGTCGAGCGGCTCGGCATGATCGGGCCCGTCGAAGTCGTCTCCGAAAGCTCGATCGGCTCGAACCTGCGCCGTATCGAGGCCTTGACCGGCACCGCCACGCTGGAACGCCTGAGGACTAACGAGGCACGGCTGGCACATGTCGCCAGCTTGCTGAAAGCTTCCCCGGACGAGCTCGGGGCGGCAATAGAGAGGCGGCTGGGAGAGCTGCGCGACGCCCAAGACGAGTTGCGGGCGGCGCGTCAGGGTGCTCTCGCGGGCGAGGCCGTAGCGCTGGCGGGGAGGGCGAAGGGTGGCGCGGTCACCTCGCGACGCGACGGGCTCTCGCCCGAGAGCCTGAGGGAGCTCGCGGTGGCTGTGCTTTCTCAGCCCGGTGTTGAAGCCGTTGTGCTCGGTGGGGTGCCCGAGGATGGGAAGGTGACGCTCGTCGCCGCGGTGGCGAAGGGCTATCTGGTGGCAGCGCCGGACCTTGTGGCTGGCCCGGCCCGCATCGTTGGCGGGGGTGGTGGTGGGCGCAACCCCGAGCTGGCGATGGCCGGGGGACGCGACGCCGGCCGCTTGGACGAGGCGCTCGCTGCCGCGCGGGCGCAATTGGAGGAAGCGTCTTCATGAGCTCAGGGGAGCACTGGGAAGGAGAGCAGCCGGACGGGCCGCCACACCTACCCGGGCTCGAGCCAGGCGAACCGGGGCGTGTGCTCGGCTTGGACCTGGGGAGCCGGCGCATCGGCGTTGCCATCTCCGATGACGGGCGGCGGGTGGCGAGCGCCATTTCGATGGTGCAGCGGCGCGGCTCGCATGCTGAAGACCACATCGAACTTGCCAGCCTCGTTGGCCGGACGGGTGCGAACCTTGTAGTCGTCGGTTTGCCACTTTCGCTGAACGGCAGCCGTGGCCCCGCTGCGACTGCCGTGGCCGCTGAGGTGAGCGAACTGCGCCTGCTCCTCGAGGTCCCGGTGGAGGTCTGTGACGAGCGCTACAGCACCGTTGTTGCCCGGCAAGCTCTCGCGGCCGGGGGCAGGAGGCCCGCCGCTCGGCGTGACCTTATCGACAAGACGGCTGCGGCGACGATCCTGCAGACCTGGCTCGACCGCCAGCGTTCACGCCAGCTGGCCTCGCCCCATCTCCCGCCAGGTTCGGATGGTGCCGAGCACAGTTCACGCAGCCGGCCGGCCCGCCGTGCTCACTGAGCCGGAGCCGAGCCACAGTGACGAGCTGGGTGGTGAGCCCGGGCCCTGGGACGTCGACCCGATAGCGCTCTGGCAGGACGAAGAGGGCTCCGAGGGCCCCGCCTCGGGGGATGGCTTTGCGCCAGGGGGACCGGTCCCAGATGGGCAAGGTGGCACTCGCCCCTCGGGTGCGCCAAGCATGCGCCGGGCCGGCAAAGGGCGCCTGCGCCCCCTGCGTGCCGCGCTCGTCGTCGTCGTCGTGGGGACCGTGGTTGCCGGTCTCGTCGGCTACCTACGCGTCGACCACGACATCAGCCCGCCCGGCCGGCCGGGCAAGGTCGTCACGGTCAGCGTGGCGCGGGGTTCTTCCACCATGCACATCGCCAATGTCCTCGCGAGCGACGGCGTCATCCACGGGCCAGACGTCTTTGCTCTCTGGGTGAAGCTGAAGGGCGATGGCCCACTTTTGGCAGGCACCTACCAGATGCGTAGGAACGAAAGCTACGCCTCGGTCGTCTCACAGTTGCAAAAAGGCCCGGTCGTCGTCACCTACAAGCTCGTCATCCCCGAGGGCTACACCGTCCGCCAGATCGCCACAGACGTCGGTGCCCTGGGCGTCGGGATCACTGCGAGCGCCTTCTTGGCGGCTGCTCGAAGTGATGAGGTGCGCTCTCCCTTCGAGCCCGGGACAACAACCAACCTGGAAGGTTTCCTGTTCCCGGCCACGTACCCGGTGCCCCGGGGCGAGACGGCTCTAAAGCTCGTCCGCTGGATGGTCCGGACCTTTGACGACGAGGCGAGCTCTCTCGGGCTGGCTCACGCCGCTGCCCGCCTGCATTACACGCCCTACCAGGTCCTCGAGGTCGCCTCGATAGTCGAGCGGGAAGCGAAGCTCGACCAGGACCTCGGGCCGGTAGCGAGCGTCATATACAACAGGCTTGCGAAGGGTACCCCCATTGGAGCCGAGTCCACTTTGCTCTACGGCCTCGGTGAGCCCACGGGGCCGGTCAGCATCACTACGCCCAACCGCTATAACACCCTTATCTATAAGGGCTTGCCCCCGACGCCAATTTCCAACCCCGGGACGCTCGCGCTCCAGGCGGCTATGGCCCCGCCCCACACTCCTTACCTCTACTTTGTGGAGGTCAACCCGGACGGCAAAATGGGCTATGCGACCGACAACGCTCAGTTCAGGCAGCTCCAGCACGAATGCCGGGTGGTGCACCTTTGTTGAGCAAGCAGAGCCCGGGGCGGGGGTTGGAACGCTCCCAGGTGGCTAGGCGGCCCAGTGGCCGCCTGGCCACCTGGCCGGCGGAGACGACGATCGTGCTCGGGGTGATCGGCGACCCGGTACGGCATTCGCTTTCGCCCGTGCTGCACAATGCCGCGCTCAGAGAGCTCGGCTTGGACTGGGTCTACGTCGCCTTCCCTGTCCCGTCGGGGCGCGGCCGCGAGGCCGTCAGCGCGATGCCCGACCTCGGGATCCGGGGGCTGTCGGTGACGATGCCTCACAAGGCCGCCGCCGCCGCCGCCTGCCACCGCCTGACGCCACTTGCCGAGCGCCTAGGGGTGGTCAATACCGTGACCAACATCGCGGGGTCCCTGGTGGGCGACAGCACGGATGGCCCGGGCTTTTTGGACTCTCTCGAGGAACTGGGATGGAGAGCCGAAGGCAAGCGCTGCCTTGTGCTCGGTGCCGGTGGCTCTGCCCGGGCCGTCGTGCTGTCGCTTGCCGAAGCCGGGGCTGCTCGGGTAGCAGTCGTTGCTCGGCGCCAGGACGAGGCACTTTCGGTCTCAGGCCTTGGCGGGCGGGCGGGTTTGGTGAGCTCGGTAGAGGCGGCCGAGGAGGCCGAGCTCATCGTGAACGCCACGCCCGTCGGGATGACCGGCGCCGATGCCGAGCCCAGGGACGAGCTGCCCCTCGGCTTGGAAGCCAAGAGGTTGGGCCCTGGCCAACTCGTCGCCGACCTCATCTACGCGCCGGCGGCGACGCCGCTGCTCTTGGCTGCGCGCTCGCGGGGAGCCAAGACCTGCAATGGCCTTGGCATGTTGATCCACCAGGCCGCTCGGCAGCTCCGCAACTGGACCGGCCGCGACGCCCCGGTGGAGGTGATGTCTGCGGCGGTGCTGCGGGAGCTGAGGCGCCGGAGCGGCCCCAGGCCGAGGTCCGAGAGGGGCCGCCAGATCCTCGAGAGGGATGCCCGAGCTGGGGCGGGACCAGCCGCGAGCGGCCCAATTGCTATCCCGTCCTCAACTTCTCACACGAAGTTGCCGAAGAAGCTGCAATAAGAAGCGGAGGTTGCCGTGTCGCTTGAAGGTACGCTCGAGACAATTGCACTGCCGGACGTGCTCGCACTGTTGTCGGTCACTGCCAAGACGGGCGAGCTGCGGGTGGAGGCCAATGGCGGCACCGGGAGCCTCTGGCTGGACGGCGGACGGGTCAGCGGCTTCGACGTCGGCAAGAACCGCACGCCCGTAGACGCCTTCTTCGCCTTGTTGCGACTGAAGGAGGGAGGCTTCCGCTTCCACACCGACGGCCGGCCGCTCAACCAGGTCACGCCGCTCGAGGTGGGGCCGGTCCTCGAAGAAGCTGAAAGCCGCCTCCTCGAATGGCCGGACATCGTCGCCGTCGTGCCCTCCCTGGCCGCGCAGCTCAAGCTGGAGCCCGAGGTCACCGGACCGGTCGCGCTCGAGCCCGACCAATGGCGGCTCATCGCCAGCATCGGGAGCGGCCGTTTGGTCGGAGATGTGTTGGACGACTGCGAGCTCGGCGAGTTCGATGGCTGCAAAGCTGTGAAGGAGCTTGTCGACCTCAAGCTCGTTGATGTCGTCCAGGCCGAGGTCGCGAGCTCGTTTGCCGCTCCCCTCCCGCCCGCCGCCGAGGTTGCCCACGACGCTCAGGCAGCCGAGGAGATGGCACCTGGTCCCGCGGCCGGGGCTGCTGCGGACGATGGCACCGGTGTCGACGACGCGGGGGCCGACGGCGCGGGGGCCGACGACGCGGGGGCCGACGGCGACGAGGAGGGCTACACCTGGGAACACGAGCTCCGTCACGGCTCGAGCTACGAGGTCCATCTCAGCGTTGACGCCGACGCCGACGCCGACGCCGAAGAGGCCATCCTGGGAGGGGTACAGGCGGCGCATGACGTCCCTGGTATAGCCGAGGGCCATGATGCCGACGACCCAACGGGGGGGCCGGTCCGCGCTGTCGACTTTTCTGACGACGTGTGGCACGAAGAGGGCGAGGAGGCCGAGGCGGCAACGGTCGAGGCGCCCCCCGAAGAGCGAGGCGAGCCTGTCAACAGGGGCCTGCTCCTCAAGTTCTTGGGCTCAGCACGCAACTAAGCGAGCGGGGAGCGGGCGCTCCCTTCCACAGCCACACCCGGGTACATGTCGAGAGCCATCCTTTGACCGCACCAGTTGGGGTATTTGACGACGATCGGTACAGGCGCGCCGCGCGCCAGCCGAAGTAAGAAGCACAGGGCCTTTCCCCGGCCCGTGGCGCCGATTTTCGTGTATTTCCGGTCGTTCTGAGCGACCGGGGATGGGCCAAGGAAAAGGCACTAGTGCCCCTCTCAATGTCAAGTACCAAATTGCCGAGCGATAAGGAGTGGCGCAGCCGCGCTCCAGGGGAGGCCATGGACACCAGAGTGCGTGATCGGGAGGGGGCTCTCTCCGAGGACGAGCAACTAGGGGTAGTGCTCGTCAAGAGCGGGATCATTACGATCGACCAGCTCGGCGAAGCCCTCGCGCGTGCGAAAGAGAGGGGGTGCAACCTCGCCCGGGTCCTCATCGAGGACAGGCTGCTCACCGAGGAACAGTTCGTCGGCACGCTCGCTGAGCAACTAGGGCTCGAGTTCGTCGACCTCGCCACTTACCCGGTCGACCCGTCAGCGGCCCGCCTCGTGAGCGACACGCTCGCCCGCCGCTACCTCGCTCTGCCCATCGGCTGGTGGGAAGGACGCCTCATCGTCGCGATGGCGGACCCCTCGAACGTCTTCGCGATCGACGACATCCGCACGCTTACCGGCGCCGAGGTCCGCCAGGTCGTCGCCACCGCAGAGGCAGTAACTGCGGCCATCAACAAATACCACCGCAGGGACTCAGAGGCCGAGCACATAAGCGCCGAGGCGTCAGCGAGCAGCGCCCCCAATGAGGACGACCGGCTCGCCCAAGTGCGGGAAGTCCGGGAGGACGCCCCAATCGTGCGCTTGGTCAACCTCCTCATCAGCCAAGCGATCAGCGACCGAGCCTCGGACATCCACGTCGAGCCAACGGGGAAGGACCTCCGCATCCGCTACCGCATCGACGGTGTGCTCCACGAGGTGATGCGGTCGCCACGCAACATCCAAAACGGCGTCATCAGCCGGCTCAAGGTAATGGCCGACATCAACATCGCCGAACGGCGGATCCCTCAAGACGGCCGTATAACAACCAGTATCGAAGGCCATCCCGTCGACCTTCGGGTGGCGACCCTGCCGACCGTACATGGCGAAAAGGTCGTAATGAGGGTGCTCGACAACACCACCGCCAACCTGCGCCTCTCCGAGCTCGGGTTCCTCCCGGCCAACATGACGCGTTACGAGTCTTCCTACACCAAGCCTTACGGCACGATCCTTGTCACCGGCCCCACCGGGTCAGGCAAAACGACGACGCTCTACGCCACGCTCAATATCCTCAACGAGGACACGAAAAACGTCATCACTGTCGAGGACCCCGTCGAGTACCAGCTGGAAGGCATCAACCAGGTCCAAGTCAACAACAAGGCCGGGTTGACGTTTGCCTCCGCCCTGCGGACGATCCTGCGAGCCGACCCCGATATCATCCTCGTGGGAGAAATCCGCGACCGCGAAACGGCGAGCATCGCCGTCGAAGCCGCCCTCACCGGCCACCTGGTGCTCTCGACCCTGCACACCAACGACTCGTCCACCACGCCCAACCGGCTGATCGAGATGGGCGTTGAGCCGTTCCTCGTGGGCAGCGCCCTCGACTGCATCGTCGCCCAGCGGCTGGCCCGCAAACTGTGCGAACGATGCAAAGAGGGCTACCCGGCGGAAAGAGAGAAGCTCATGAGCATGGGCTGGGACACCGTGGGCATCGAGTTCCCCGAGCGGCTCTTTCGCCCGGTAGGTTGCCAAGTCTGCGGCAAGACCGGCTTCATGGGCCGCTTCGCAGTCCACGAGATCTTGACTGTGAACGAAGAGATCGAGCGCATGATCGTCGAGCACGCGCACGCCGACGACATCCGCAAAGGTGCGATCGCCGACGGCATGCTTACTCTCCGGCAAGCGGGCCTCATGGCTGCGGCGTCGGGCATCACCGCCCTCGATGAGATCATGCGTGTCATCGCCTAGGAGCCGAGGCCCTGCGAACCTCGCTCGCTGCCGCAATTGCCGGAATGTCCGCGTGCCCGGGACAGGCGTCATAAAGACCTGACTTAAGGCCGATACAGGCTACGGGCGACGCGCCGATATAGAAGGTGTGGTTAGACGCCTCACCGCTTGGGAGGTGGGCGAATGAGCAGGTTCATGGTCGGGCGCCAGCCGATATTCGATAACAAGCTGGATGTCCGGGGCTACGAGCTCCTCTTCCGCGACCCAGGGATGACGCTGCCGGGCGGAGACGCGATGACCGCTGACGTCTTGGTCCGTGCCGGACTCGACCTCGGCCTCGGCAACCTGGTGGGCAACAAGCTCGCCTTTGTCAATGCCACGCGGCCTTTCCTCGTCGGCGAGCAGGACATCCCGTTCCCGCCTGAACAAACCGTCATCGAGATCCTCGCGGGCGTAGCCCACGACGCTGAGGCCGTATCGGGCTGCCGGTGGCTCGTGTCCGAGGGTTACCGGCTCGCTTTTGACGACTACGACTGGAACGGGCCGGACGACCCGCTCCTCGAGTTTGTCTCGATAATCAAGCTCGATATCCAGTCCTTGAGCAAAGCCCAGCTCGAAACCGACGTCGAGAAGACCTCCGGGCGTGGCATCGAGCTCGTAGCCTTGAAGGTCGAGACCCAGGAGCAGTTGAAGTACTGCAAGGAGCTCGGCTTTGACCTCTTCCAGGGCTACCTGCTGTCCCGTCCCGAGATCGTCGAGGGCACCGACCTCAGCCCGAGCAAGGCCACCTGCTTACGGGTGGTCAACGAGCTCTGCGACCCTTACGCGGACGCCCACGACATCCAGCACGTGGTCGAGATGGACCCCGCTCTCAGTTACCGCTTCCTCCGCCTGGCCGGGGAAGGCGCCGCTCGGGGCCTCTACCGCAAGATCAGCTCGGTCCGGGAAGGCGTCGTGCTCCTCGGGCGGCAAAAGATGCGGGCCTGGATAATGCTCATGCTCCTCGCCGGCACCAGCCATGCTGCCAGCGAGCAGCTCCGCATCGCCATGACGCGCGCCCGCATGAGCGAGCTCATGGGAGGGCGCCTGGCGCCTGAAACCGCCGACTCGGCGTTTACCGTCGGCCTCGTCTCGGCTCTCGACCTCCTCCTCGGGGCCCCGCTCGGGAAGGTTGTGGCGAGCCTCAACCTGGCCGACGAGCTCGTTGACGCCCTCATGGAGAGGGGTGGCCTCCTCGGCCGCATCCTGGCAGACGTCATGGCTTGGGAAATGGGGGGCTCAGAGCTGCGCTTGCGCTGCGGCCTCTCCCTCGGGAGCCTCGAGCGAAGCTATTTGGACGCCCTGGCTTGGTCCACCGAGATCTGCTCGCTGATGGAAGAAACAGAAGTCGTCGCCAGCTTGCGCTAGCGGTCCTCCTTTCTTCACAACACCTCGCCCTCTTCTAAAGGGGGCGCCTGCGGCGGTCGAAAAGAAAGCGATGCAGACTGCCTCGCGCAAGGTCGGCGAGTTCCTCGTCGAACGAAAAGTCCTCTCGAAGGACAACCTCGAGTACGCGCTCAGCAAAGAAGCTGAGACGGGCGTCCCCATGGCGAAGATCCTCGCGGGCGAAGGCCTCGTCAGTGAACGCGACCTCGTCGCGGCAGTTGCTGACCAGTTGAGGATGCCCTTCTGGGACCCCACCACGACGCCGGTTTCACCCTTGGTCGACGGCGTCATCCCAGCCGACGTGGCCCGCAAGCACATGGTCGTCGGCGTGGGCCTGGACGGCGACTGCCTCCTGGTGGGCACCGACAACCCACTCGACGACGAGACCATGAAGGTCATCGGGCAGGTCACCGGGTGGAAAGTGAAGCCGTGCCTGGCCACCCGCGCCGACATCGAGGGTGCCATAACGGCGATGTACGGGCCCGGTCCGAGCTCTGGCGCGGCGATCTCGGACCTCAGCGACATCCCCAGGGCCCTCCACGTGAACCAGATGCTCGTGCAGCTGATCGAGATGCGAGGGTCTGACCTTCACCTCTCGGCAGGTTTGCCACCGATGGTGCGCGTTGACGGCTCCCTCAGGGCGCTCGAGGATTTCGAGGTCCTCACTCCCTCGAAGATCCGCGACCTCATCTACGAGATCCTCTCCCAAAAAGTCCGGGAGAGGTTCGAGAACGACCTCGAGCTCGATACGTCCCATGTCGTGCCGGGTGTTGCCCGCTTCCGGCTCAATGTCTTCCAGCAGCGGGACTCCGTGGGCGCGGTCTTCCGCGCCATCCCCTTCGAGATCAAGACGCTGCAAGAGCTCGGGATCCCCGACCAGGTTGGGGAGTTCGCGGAGCTCCCCCGCGGCCTTGTGCTCGTGACTGGCCCGACGGGTAGTGGCAAGTCGACAACTCTCGCCGCACTGATCGACATAGTCAACCAAACGAAAAAGCTCCACATCATGTCGGTGGAAGACCCGATCGAGTACCTCCACGAGCACAAGATGTGCGTTGTCAACCAGCGCGAAGTCGGGGAGGACACCAAGGGCTTTGGTGAGGCCCTGAAACACGTCCTGCGCCAAGACCCCGACGTGATACTCATCGGTGAAATGCGCGACCTCGAGACCATCTCGACAGCCCTGACCGCCGCTGAGACAGGCCACCTCGTCTTCGCCACTTTGCACACCCAGGACGCGCCTCAGTCCATCGACCGCATAATCGACGTCTTCCCTGCCCACCAGCAGCAGCAGATCCGCACACAGCTGGCGGTGACGGTCCAAGGGATCATGACCCAGCAGCTGCTCCCAAAGGCGAACGGCCAGGGGCGCGTCGTAGCCTGCGAAATACTCGTGGCCACGCCTGCGGTCCGAAACCTAATCCGGGAAGGCAAGACGCACCAGATATACAGCGCCATGCAGGCTGGGGCGAAACACGGCATGGTCACCATGGACCAGACACTGGCGTCGCTTGTGCAAAAGGCACAGATTAGGCAAGAAGACGCTTTCGAGCGATGCGCGAACCCCGAGGACCTCCGCCGCCTCATCGAGGCGGCGGTCTGAGCGACCCATTTATGAAAGCGACGACTGGGGACTAGCACCATGGCACAAATGACATTCGCGTACAAGGTCCGCGACCAAAAAGGTCAGGTACTCGAGGGCACCCTCGATGCTGACAACCAGAGCCTCGTCGCCAACCGCCTCCGCCAGATGGGTTATACGCCGATCAACATCCAGGCCAAGACCCAAGGCGGGATGAACCGGGAGCTGCACATACCGGGTCTTGGCAACCGGGTCGGCCTGAAGCCGGTCGCTCTTTTCAGCCGCCAGTTCGCGACGCTCGTGAGCTCGGGCCTGACCCTCATCAGGTCCCTAACGATCCTCACGCAGCAGACCGAGAACCCGACGTTGGCCAAGGTCATTGCCGACGTGCGCTCGGAAGTCGAAAGAGGGACCTCGCTATCGACGGCTCTTTCTTCGCACCCGAAGGTCTTCAACCGGCTTTTCATATCGATGGTCCGCGCTGGGGAAGCGAGCGGCGGCCTTGACCAGTCGCTCCTGGTGCTGGCCAACATGTTGGAAAAGCAAGCAGCTCTCCGCAGCAAGATCAAATCAGCGATGGCGTACCCTGTGGCGGTCCTCTGCCTCGTGCTGCTCATTGTTTCGGCGATCATCCTGTTCATTGTCCCGATATTCAAAGGGATCTACAAGAGCCTCGGCGGTACACTGCCGTACCCGACCCAACTGCTCATCTCCATATCAGACTTCGCTGTCAAGTTCGCCGTCCCGATCATCATTGTCGTGGTATTGGCCGCCATCGGGTTCCGGAAGTGGACCAGGACTCCCAACGGGAGAGTGCTCTGGCACACCACCCTCCTCAAGTTGCCGATCTTCGGGGGGCTGGTACGAAAGACCGCAGTTGCACGCTTCTGCTCGACGCTCTCGTCGCTGCTGAAAGCAGGGGTGCCGGTCCTCGAATCGCTGGAGATAGTAAAGGAGACGGCGAACAACGAGGTCGTTGCAAAAGCGGTAGATGCCATGAGCGAAGGTGTACGTCGCGGGGAGCCGATGGCTTCACGGCTGGCAGACGAGCCAGTGTTCCCGCCCATGGTCTCGCAGATGATGGCCGTTGGGGAGGAGACCGGCTCGCTCGACGCGATGCTCTCGCGCGCTGCCGGCTTCCTGGATGAGGAGATCGAGCGTCTCGTCGAGTCTCTCACGTCGCTCCTCGAGCCCATGCTGATCGTGGTCCTCGGCGGAGCGGTGGGGAGCATGGTTATATGCCTCTACCTGCCGATGTTCAAGGTTGACACGCTTGTCAACAACGGGTCCAACGGGTAGGGCGCGCGATCCTACGCACGAACAGGCAAAGCGCGTAATGGCCGAAGAGCAAGCTAAAGCTAGGCCCGTCGGGGCCCGAAAACAAGATTAGCGAACAACTAAGCCGACCAAGCCCGAAGGTACGCCTAAGAAAGCCAAGCCAGCGGGAGAAGCGGCGTCGCGACAGCGAAGTGATCGGCAAACGGCATGGGGCACGGGCCTCCCGTGGGAGGTCAGGCCGCCGAGATGTGCCGGCAGCTCGCAACCAAACAATTGAACACTAAAGAAAGGAAACAAGTGCTCGAGCACCTGGACCAGCGGCGCCGTGACGACGAGGGCTTCACCCTTATCGAGCTCATGGTCGTCGTCCTCATCCTCGGCATCCTGATGGCGATCGCCATCCCAACGTTCCTCAGCACCACTAGTAGCGCAAAGAAGGTGGCAGCGGAGTCAAATGCCACCAACGCCCTCACCAGTGAGATCGCAAACTACTCCAGCAACGGGACCTTCCTGGGCAACCTCGACGGCGCCAACCTGGACAGCGCGATCCCGTGGGGTACAGCTGCCGTTGTAACCGATGCTGCCCTTACGGTGCAAAACACAGTACAAGCCGTTGTAACCGCCACTACCCCCTCGGCTACCAGTACGTGGACTAACGCAAAAGGCCAGACCAGCATGGCCGTATTGCAGTTGGAGTCTCTTGGGACCAATAACGTTTGCTACGCAGTGCTGGATGACCAGAGCGCTAACCCCCCTGTGGTTGCCTATATTGAAACGACAAACGGCTGCATAGGGGCGCAGACAGGGGATCCGTCAGCCTCTGCGACGCCTCCGACGCTGGTTACAGGAAGCGCCTCGCAGCACGCCGAGACGACCTCGGGGACTACGTGGTACACGACCTTCTAAGCTCACCTCGAAGCAGATAAGAACGGATAAGGGCCGGCTTGCAAGCCGGCCCTTATCGTGGTGGTGACCCAGCCTGCGGTACGCAGGGCTGGGTCGCTAAGTTGAGCAACGCAAGCTCGTTGGCGTGATAAATGAGACCGGGCCCGCGCCAGCCTAGGTGGGCCATCAAGGGAAAGAACGGTCTGGGAAGTTTTGAGCCGGCCGCTGTCATGCTTGGACGCCTTCGCGGGCTACAGCATGGGAAGCAGAGTGCCGAAGTAAGACGATGCTGGAACTTGTCACAACTGGACGGACGGAATGGTGATGCCGAAAAAGGGAAGCATCGGGCTCGACATCGGGTCTTCGGCGGTGCGAGCCGCAGAAGTGGTCATCGACGGCGACAAGAAGGTCCTTCGTCGCTTCGCCCAGGTTGGTTTGCCAGCGGGTGCTGTTGTCGAGGGCGAGGTGCACGACGCCGCAGCGGTCACCGCGGCGATCCGGAAGCTGTGGGAACACGGCGGGTTCTCGGACAACCGGGTGGTGATGGGGCTGGGCAGCCAGCGAGCGATGGTGCGCCAAGTCGAGATGCCGGCACTGTCGGACGCCGAGCTACGATCCGCACTGCGGTTCAAGATCGGCGAGTTCTTGCCGATACCTGTCGAGCAGGCAATTGTGGACTTTGCACCAGTGCCTGGCCTCGGGGGAAGTGGCGATAGTCGTCGAGTGTTGCTGGTCGCAGCCCAGCGAGAAGTTGTTGTCGACGAGGTTGTGGCCGTGGAGGCCGCTGGCCTTCGTGTGAGGGCTGTTGACTGTTCGTCTCTTGCTCTGCTGAGGGCGGTCCGACCGAGCGATGAGGGGGGGGGCGGCGGCCTGGAAGCTGTCGTCGGGATCGGGGCAGAGCTGATTACTGTCGTAGTCAAGGAAGCAGGTGCTCCCCGGTTCGTGAGGACGGTCGCGCATGCGACTCCAACAGGGCAACTGGGGGACGGGTCGGCTCCACGGCCTGGCACACCGCGGCGTCAAGTAAACCTGGGCCCCGGGCCCGCCGGTTCAGCTCTCGGTGTTGCGATCGCGCCTCGGATCGACGCGATTGTCAACGAGGTCCGCAGTTCTTTTGAGTACCTCCTTTCACAAAGTGGGAGCGCTAAGTTCGATAGGGTTCTAGTGACTGGCGGCGGGGCAATGACCGCAGGTGTCTTAGACGAGCTAAGTGCTGCCGTGGGCCTCCCCGTCCACCTGGCAGAACCCGCTGTGCAGGTGGAAGAGAAAGCGCTCGCTCTTGAGCCAGAACTGTTCAAAGAAGCGACGTACCGGTGGCTAACGGCGGTCGGCCTCGCTCTGTGGGGTACCGACACCTACGGCAAGCCCACCCTGCTCCCGCCAGAAGTGACGGCGAAACACGACCGTAGACGGGCGATAGTGACAGCCGCGGGGGGCATGTGCGCCGTAATGCTAGCGCTTGGGGTCGTTTCGGTTGGGAAGGTTCACTCTGCAAGCGACATAAGCAGCAAGATCAGGACCACCAATCTCCAGTCAGCGCAGCTGGAACAAGAGATCGCGAAGTTGGGTTACGTTATGCAGGTCCCAAATGAGGTGCAGGCTCGGCGCGCGCTTGCCATTGAGGCTCTCAGCGGCGATATCGACTGGATTGGGCTTTTGCAAAATATCGAACGAGTAGTTCCCTCCAATGTGTCATTAGAAAGCCTCACTCTCACCAAGACGGAAGCGGCCGCTGGCGCGCCAACCCCGGCCCCACAGTCCTCCGTGGCAATCGTTGGCACGGTGTCCATAGCGGCGCAGACCTCTGGTGGTGCCCGGGCGGTGTCCCAGTTCATAGAACGGTTCTCGCACGACAAGGACCTCTTTGCGGTCTGGGTCTCGTCTACGACCACATTGGAGGGTAGTACGCAGATCCAGGCAACAGGCGAGTTGACAGGTGCTGTCTTGAACAATCGCAGGACAACAGATCTACCGGGAGGCAGCGAGTGACGCGGCGAATCTACATTGGAGCTCTGATCGTTGCCCTTCTCGTCGGTGTTGTGTGGTACGAGACGCTGTACCACTCCGAGAGGGCACATATTCGCTCTCTTCAGGCTCAGGAACAGACGGCGACCAACTCGCTGGCTTTGCTTCAGGCACACTACGTCTCCCTTGTGGCCAGCGAAAAGCGGCTCCCAGCAGAGCGCGTTGCCTTGGCAGATCTTCGTCAGCTGGTGCCCGATGGCCCGGAGCTCGACGATCTAGTCACGTCACTGTTTGGCATTGCCGCGAGGTCCGGGGTCATCTTGCAGTCAATCTCGTCTCCGCAACCTGAGGCATTTGTCGCAGCCGCGGCGGCTGCAGCTAGCGGTACCTCCTCCGGGGCATCTACTTCCAGCGGGCCTGCGGAATTGCAGCTCAGTCTTGGCGTAGAGGGCACTCCGGCTCAGATCACTCAGTTGTACAAGCTTCTCGATGCCGCTCCCAGGCTATTCGTGATCGACAACTTCGCTATCCCCGTAGCGAACGCTACCGGTGCCACCGCCAACAAAGGCGCGGGGCGGAAGCAGCCGTCAATTGGCGCTGTGGCAGTGACGGTCGACCTCCGAGCCTTCTACGCTTTGTCCACCGCAGACAACGCCGCATCGAACTGAGCGGCGTCCCACGCGTCAGCTCGATGCAGCCAGACGTGAGCCAAGTTACGCAGAGCGAGCTTCGGTCGTGAAGGGCGGGCCGGGGGCGCGGTTCTGCCTTTACCTAAGAAAGCGACGCCCGCTAAAGAATGTGCTCGGGCCTTCCGACGCTACCGATGTGGCGAGAAGACCGCGTCCTCAGCACCGCGTGGCAACGAGGCGGCCAGGAGGCGTCGGCCTAGGCGAGGTGAGGCGGGGCGGGGGCGAAGGGGGCTTTTCGCTGATCGAGGTCATAATCGCTATCACCATGTTGGCAGGGGTGATGGCGGCGACCACTAGCTTGGTCCAAAACGCCGTCAACGTCAGCCGGGCATCGAGGCTCCGCCAGCTCGCTACAGACATAGCAACAAGCATGCTCGACTGCGCCGTGGGCTCGATCGACCTCCCGCAATCGGGCTTGGCTTTCCCAACTCCGTGTGGCGAGCAGCAATCGCTGCTTACAGCACAAGGCTACAGCGGTTTGAACCCCGGCGTAGACGCGCTCAACTCTGTCGCGCGCGGTGGTACGACGTTTTACGTCGAGCAACAGGTCTCGCCGGGCAACGGCTCGTGCTCACAACCAAGCGGCGGTGCGCCGCCGGAATTAGAGGTCAATGACTGGGTGACATGGGCGAGCAACCCGCCGGTGACGTCGTACTGGTGGCAAGGAGGTGTGCAAGGAAGGTACGTGGAAGAGTCGACCCTTGTTGCCGTCCCCGCTGCAGCTCTCAATACCGCTGACGGGAACATCCTCGTCAAGATCACAGACGACAGCGCACCTTCAAATGGCCAAGCGGACGTGACAGTAACGGTGACGCCGGCCGGTGGCGGAGCGAGCCAGACGGCGACGACGACCAACGAAGGGTGCCTCCTCTTTACCAACCTGAGCCCCCAGAGCTACAACATCAGCGCTTCGAGGACAGGGTGGATCGATTCGAACAACGACTTCTCCGGCGGCGTAGCTTCCGGGCTCTCCATGACGGGTACGGTCACGGCCGGGACTACCGTCACGGTCCCGTACCAGGCACCCCTCTACTATGCGCAGGCGGCCACGGTTACGGCGAACTACTCGCTGGCGTCGCCATATAGCGTGCCGAGCAACATCTCATCGCTCCCTCTCTCGTTCTATAACACCGGTATGGGCACGGATCCCTACGTCGGGCCCGCCCCTGGCGCCTCCGGGGACCAGGTTTTCCCTTATCCCGGCACTAGCTATCAGGTGGTCGCAGGGAGCTGTGTGGTCCCGGGCAACCCAGGGGCCCCAGACACGCCGGACGGTTCTGCCGCGACTGATGGCGTCGGAGTATCTGTGACCCCGGGCGGGAGCGCGATAGCCAACTTTACCCTGACCCCGACCGTCATCGTCGTCCAGGACACGAGCGGCCAACTGAGCGGCGCAAACGTCGAAGCGATCCCAGCCACCAGTTCGGGTGCACAGGACGCGCACTGCCCCACGACGGGGAGCACCGAGATGCCTAGTTTGGACTTGCCTGCCACCAGTTCGGCGGGCCTTGTGGACCACGTGCAGTTCAGGGAGGGCTCCCAGCAGTACGTGCTCGCCGCGTACTGGGAGCCGAACGACCTGAAGAAGGTGAGCGGGGCGCTCCAGGATCTGCGACCTCGGGAAGGTGCGAAGACGGCGCCGTTGGCGAAAACCGCGCGCGAAATAGCCCGCCATGCGCCTAACAGCGGGGCAGGGCTCACCCCGGCTTATATCTTGACAGGCTCACCGTCCTATACGCTCTCGCTCAGCCCGAACCCCAGCAATTTCGGCCAAAGCGTCGCCCTCAAAGTGTCAACGACTTCGAGCGGCGAATACGTGCAGTATTTCTCGAACGGGACGAAAATCGGCTCCTGTTTCGCGATATCAGGAACGTCATACACGTACAGTACCGCGGCCTTACCCCTCGGCGCCGACTCGATCACGGCCAGTGTGTACACCAACAGCGCCTGTTCCTCCTTGAGCGGGACGGCTTCCGCAGTGACCGAGAACGTCCAGGGGATGACCTCGTCGCAGAACCCGAGCACCTATGGCCAGAACGTCACCTTCACGGCCTACGCCGTCTCGGCCTCTGATGCTGTCGAGTTCCTGGACGGGACAACGGAAATAGCTTGTGTCGCTGTTGGCGGTAACAACAATGTGACTACACCAACGGTGAACAACCTCCCAGTGGGGACTGACACCATCACGGCCAAACTCTACGCGACGAGCACGACTTGTAGTAGCGGGAGCACGTCGAGCCTTCCCACGCTCTCTCAAGTCGTCGACGCTGCCGTCCTCAGTCTTGGCTCGAACCTGAACCCAAGCGAGTTCGGGCAAAGCGTGACCTTGACACTGTCAGGGGTGTTTACGGGCTACGTGCAGTTCCAAAACGGAGGCTCGAACATCGGCAGCTGTACTGCCGTGAACACCGCGACCGAGAGCGCGACGCTGACCACGGCAACCTTGCCTGTCGGCACGGACACCATCGGCGCGCAGGTGTACCTACTATCTTCCAGTTGCGCTTCACCGGCACAGGCCAGCGCACCCTCTTTGTCGCAAGTTGTTGCCAGCAACACCGGTATGTCTTTGACCTCGAGCCTGAACCCGAGCAAACCTGGTGACAGCGTGACCTTTACGGCGACAATCGCCGTAATAGCGCCCGCGTCGGGCACGCCGACAGGCACAGTGCTCTTCGAGAACAACTCTACTACGCTCTGTGCCAGCGCCCCACTAGTGAACCAAGGTAACGGAGTGTTCACTGCGACCTGTACAACGTCCTCGTTGCCCGAGTCGACGTCGGCGACCTCGAACGAGGTCAGTGCGACGTACTCCGGCGACTCCAACTTCTCGACGTCGACGAGCTCCCTTTACGAAACCGTGATACAGTACGCGAGCCTTTCTGGGCTCCCCTACGGCACCTTCCTGATCTGCGCCACCTCGACGGCGTCAGGGTCGTGCTTGCCGACCAGTAGCCCTGAGTCCAGCGCACGTAGCACGACAGCGACTATCTTGGCGGTCGCGGCCGCCGGCATCACAGAGTACATCTGCACTGGTGGGTCCTACAATGCGTCGGGTTACTACACAGTCGGTAGCGGTACGTGCTCTTCGCAGCTTCTCCCGACAGACGCACCTGTCTTCGTGACTGTGAAATGAAGATGCACGCCAGAGATGAACAAGGTACGACCTTGGTAGAGCTCGTGATCGCCACCGCGATAATGCTTATGGTGATCGCCTCAATCGCTACCGCTGTCCAGCTGCTGACAAAGAGCGCCTCAGCAATGGGCCAGTCTACGCAGGCGATCGATAACCTCCAGGTTGCCGAGCAGGACGTAGTACGGGACATTCATGCGTCGACAGGCTGGTGCAGCGCCTACGCGCCACCGACGACGACGGAGCTCGGGTTTACGGCGAATATTGAGGGCGGGGCTGCCGCGTACCTGATCTCGATCACTTCGGGGAACCAGTTGACCGTCGCAACTGCGACAAGTTGCGCAGGTCTCGCAACGGCCAAGAGCCAGGCCCTGCTGAGCAACGTGGACTCTGCCGCCACAACGCCCTCTTCACAACGTTCGGGCTTCTCGCAACCGAACGGTCCTGCATCGGTCACCGTAAATGGGACGCAATATTGGGACACGTTGGCGGTGACCTTAACAGTGGACAGCCCGAGCGTGAGCGCGACTAACCCCGTTAGGACGACAGTATCGGACCCCGTGGTCGAGATCTGGAATGCAGAGGAACAATGTCAGAACCAATGGATCACGAGCGCACAGGCGTCTTCGGACCCATGTTGAGGCTCTCGCGGGTGCCTGCCGGTGGGCCCCGGGAGCACAAGAAGCGCGCGCGAGAGGACGCCGGCCAGGCAATGCTTATGGTCGTGGCGCTGATCACCGTGGCTGCAACCGTTCCCGCGGTAGTGATGGCAACCAGTGTCGGCCAGCTCACTGGGACACGCGAAAACCTCAATTGGGCGGGAGCGTACGCCGCAGCCGAAGCCGGTGTGAACGATTACATACAGAGCCTGGACGCGGCGGGCAACTTTACAGAATGGACTGCCGGTAGGAACACGTGCCCAGCGAGCACCACCAATGCCGACGACGCAGCGTTTTGTGGGTGGGTGGCGCTTTACGACCAAACAAGCCCAGACGAGTGGTACGAGTATGCCTTACCGAGCACGAACGGCGGCGGGTTGACCCTGACGGTGAGCGGGATGGCCGGCACTGGCGCTTCGGCTGTCGTGAGGACCTTCAAGTACCGGATCATCCCGGAGAACACCTTCTTGGACGATATTTACTGGACCCAGTACGAGATGACAGATCCCAGGCTCGGTGGCACCTGCGCTGCCCAGTATTACGTAAGTTCCAGCTCGCCGAACCAGAGCTGCTGGATCCAGTTCGACTCCGAAGACACGTTGGACGGCCCGGTGTTCTCGAACGATACCTTCCGGTTGTGCGGGAGCCCGACGTTCAACGGGCCTGTGTACAGTGCCGCTGGCACGCGGGGAAAGCCGCTCGACGTGGCGGGGGAAGGCTGCGGGACGCCAACGCCAGGAGGAGCAGGGTGGGGCACGGGCCCCAATAATGTCGGTAACGAACCGTTACCGACCACGGTCGCGGAAGCAAGCGCGGCGAGTTATGTGGGCTGTTATATCGCCGGTACATCGGCTACGAGCCCTGCCTCCAACGTCCAGATGACTCTCGCGCAAAGCGGCTCGACGACCAAGATCACCTGGACGGGCGGTACTGTCTACGACCAAACTGCCAACCCGAACTGTACGAGCCCCATCACAGCCAGTTCCCTGACGTCGTCGCTGATCTATGTATTTGGCAATGTGACAATTGCCGCAGGCAGCACGGACACCGGTTTCATGACGATTGTCGCCGGCGCGACCGACTCGAGCGGCGACCCGGCGACAGCCTACCCGGGCGCAGGAGTGATGACGCTCAACGGGTCCGTCACGTACCCAGCCGCCGATATCGCGTCGTCGGGTTACTATGACGTCGATAACAGCGACGCCCTTGGGCTGATCGGCGATTATGCGATCCAAATGGAAACGAGCGGTGGCCAAGAGCCCTGTCCGACGGGCGGTATGCAGGTGGACGCGGCTTTGCTGGCCCTGCAGGACTCCTTTTACAACCCGAACTGGAGCACGGGTAACATATGCGCCCTCTATGTCGTTGGCTCGATCGCGCAGGATTTTCGCGGCGCAGTAGGGGCACTGGACGATGCAGGCAACGTAGTCGATGGTTATGAGAAGCACTACACGTGGGACCAGTCGCTCGGCACTTACTGGCCTCCTTACTACCTTTCGCCGACCAGCGCGACCTGGGCCCCTGCCAGCTATGAGGAATGCCAGGCGGGCACGGTGCACGCGGCTCTTGCGACGCCTTCGTGTTAAGCCGCCTGGTTCGCCCGCTGCGCTGAGTACGATTCGGTGTCGTGCTCCGTTATTTGACAGCTGGTGAGTCCCACGGCAAGGGACTGGTCGTCATCGTGGAAGGCTTGCCGGCGGGCCTAGAGGTCCGGGCCGAGGACATCGCCAACGAACTGGCACGCCGCCGCCTCGGCTACGGTCGCGGGCCACGGATGCGCTTCGAGGCCGATGAGCTGACCCTGCTGGGTGGCATCCGCCATGGCCGCACTCTTGGGTCACCGGTTGCGATCGAGGTAGGCAACTCCGAGTGGCCCAAATGGGCCGAAGAGATGTCGCCGGCACCCGGTAAGACGGACAAGCCGCTCACCCAGCCGCGCCCCGGCCACGCCGACTTGGCGGGGATGCAGAAGTACGGCTTAGACGAGGCGCGCGACGTCCTGGAAAGGGCGAGCGCACGCGAGACGGCGGCGCGAGTTGCCGCGGGGGCAGTGTGCAAGTTGCTGCTCCGCGAGCTTGGGGCCGAGATTGTGAGCCATGTCGTCCAGTTGGGCCCCGTCGTTGCCAAGGGCGGCCGCCGTCCAGCGACGGGCGACCTCGAGACGGTGGACGCCTCGCCGGTACGCTGTTTCGACCCCGATGCCGAGGCGGAAATGGTCGAGGCGATCAAGGCAGCGGCCAGGGACGGGGATTCTCTCGGCGGTGCAGCTGAAGTGATCGCTTACGGCGTCGTCCCGGGCCTTGGCAGCCACGTCCATTGGGACCGCAAGCTCGATGGCTTGCTGGGCCAAGCGATGATGAGCATCCACGCCGTCAAGGCGGTCGAGGTGGGCGATGGTATCGAGATAGCCGGGTTACGGGGCTCTCTCGCGCACGACCCCATCGGCTGGGATGCCGCGAGGAACGTTTACACTCGCTCTTCCAATCACGCCGGTGGCCTAGAAGGCGGCATAACAAATGGCGAACCCGTGGTCGTCCGTTGCTACATGAAGCCGCTCTCGACGCTCAACCGGCCCGTCCTCAAGACCGTCGACGTGGTCAGCAAGCAAGAGACGGTCTCTTTCAAAGAGAGGACCGACCACACCGCAGTGCCGGCGATGGGAGTAGTGGCCGAGACGATGATGGCCTGGGTGCTCGCGTCGGAGGTTCTGAGGAAGTTCGGAGGCGATTCGATGACCGAGCTGTTGCGCAACAAGGAAGGGTACTTGGCGGGCCTCGTTGAGTAGCCCGAGAACTTGCCCGAGGCGTTCTTGGGTACGTGCGAGGCCGGTCTCGTGCTGGTCCAGTTTGCGCCCGTGCTCCTCCAGGGTGAGGGCCATGCTGTCGACTTTGCCCTCGACCCTGCCGCGACAAGTTGGTCTACGCGGCCGGTCAGAGCCTCCGTCTGCTCGGCCAGCCTGTCGACGCGGCCCGTGAGAACCTCTAGCCGCCGGGTGATGGCCTCTCGAGGTGGGCGTCTGTGCGCGCGAGACGCTCAGGGACGGCGAGCAGCTCCTCCGTTAGGATGAGAGCCCGCACCTCGGCGAGAAGAGCCGGGTCCTCCTTGAGCTGAGCGATGATGTCTCGGGCTTCCACCGGTCCAAGCGTACAGACGAGCAGTGAACGCAAGAACATTGTGCTTGTCGGGATGATGGGGGCAGGCAAGTCGGCGGTTGCTCGGAGACTGGCCAAAGCGCTCGGGGCGCGCGCGGTGGACACGGACGACATCGTCGAACAAAGAGCTGGGATGACCGTTGCGCAGATCTTTGAAACCATGGGGGAGGAGGCGTTCCGCGACGCCGAATCGGCCGCCATCGCAGAGTTGGGGAACGTCGTGGGGGCCGCTGTGGTGAGCCTCGGGGGAGGTTCGGTGCTCCGGGAGGCCAACCGTGCAGCAATCCGCGCCTATGGGACCGTCGTCTGGTTGAGGGCCAGCCCGGCAACCCTCGCCGCAAGGGTCGGGGCAGGGCAGGGGCGCCCGCTCTTGTGGAGCCCCACTGTGGTGCCCGAGGGCCCGCTTGGGCGTCTGTTGCGGGACAGCTCGCCCGCTCTTGCTCTTTCCCGGCTGGCGGAGGAGCGTGAGCCCCTCTACGCGGAGGTGGCGGACATCGCTATCGATGTAGACGACCTTTCAGAGGAGGCTGTCGTGGGCCGTGTCTTGGCCGAGATGGGAAGCCCCGAGCGGTAGCCTCAGCTTGACAATGAGAAAGGTCCTCGTCGAACTGGGTGACCGCTCGTACCCGGTGTTGATAGGTGCGGGCGCCCGCCACGAGCTGGGGCCGGTGCTGCCGCGTAGCGCTCGCAAGGCCGCGGTGGTGACCCAGGCGCCCATCGGTGTGCAGGTCGAGACGGGTTTGGAGCAGACCACGATCTACCTGGGGGAAGGCGAGGAGGAAAAGAACCTCGCATCGGTCGAGCGCCTTTGCCGGGAGTTCGCGCGGTTCGGTTTGACGAGGGCAGATGTTGTCATCGGTGTCGGGGGGGGAGTAGTGACCGACGTTGCCGGCTTCGCAGCTTCCGTTTACCACCGGGGCGTCCCTGTCGTCTATGTGGCCACGACGCTGCTAGCTCAGGTGGACGCCGCTATCGGGGGCAAGACCGGGGTGAACCTCCCTGAGGGGAAGAACCTCCTCGGCGCCTTCTGGCAGCCGGCGGCTGTCCTCTGCGACACAGAGGTGCTCTCTTCGCTGCCGCCGAGGGAGTACCGGAGCGGGCTCGGCGAAATGGCCAAGTATGCCTTTTTGGGTGTGAGCGACCTCCCCAAGCTCGGGATCGAGGAAGCCGTGGCACGCTGCGTCGAATGCAAGGCAGGTTTCGTTGCCGCTGACGAGCGCGAGAGCTTGAACGTCGCCGGTGGGCCCCGAGCGGCTCGTCCCGGGAGGGACCGGGCGCTGCTCAATTACGGCCACACCCTCGCTCATGCTTTGGAAACCGTCGGGGATTACGACCTGCGGCACGGCGAGGCGGTGGCGATCGGGCTCGTCTTCGCGGCGCGCCTGGCTCGGGCCCTCGGTCGCATCGACGAACGGCGAGTGGCCGAGCACGAGGCCGTTGTTGCCTCCTACGACCTCCCGGCTCGCATCCCCGCCGGGACCGACGCCGAGGGCCTTGTCAAGGCAATGGCCAGGGACAAGAAAGCGACGACGGGGGCCCTCACTTTTGTGCTCGACGGTTCACGAGGATTGGAAGTCGTGCCGGGGGCCCCCGCGGAGATGGTGAGGAGGGCGCTCGATGAAATGCACTAGCGCCTCCCCGGCCACGGGCTCCCCAAGATGGCCGTCGTCCCGTGGCCGGGCGAGGTTTTTCGGCCCCGCCTCTAACCCGGGGTGGCGAGATTGCCGATTGTTCCTCTGAGATGCCGTTGCCCACGGACCGCCGTTTGTCCTTGACGCCCCGGGTGCCCTGAGAGTGCTCCTCGCACCCGGTGTACTCGCGGCACTTGCCTTTGGCGTGATTGGCCTCATCGTTGGTTCCTTTGCAAACGTCGTCATCTATCGCGTCCCCGAAGGGCGCTCAATAGTCAGGCCCGGGTCGTCGTGCCCACAGTGCGGCGCCCGGGTACGCCCAGGGGACAACGTCCCTGTCCTGTCCTGGTTCCTGCTGAGGGGCCGGTGCAGGGACTGCAAAGCCCCGATCTCTCCCAGGTACCCCACCGTCGAAGCTCTCACTGGCCTCATATTTGCCGGGATGGGCGCGCGGTTCGGGATCTCCTGGACCGGTGCCGGCGAGGCGACCCTGGCGGGCGGCCTTGTCGTCCTCGGCTTTATCGACCTTGAGCGGATGCTCCTCCCGCGCCGCATCGTCTACGTCACTCTTACTGTCCTGGCGGCTGTGCTTATAGCGGGAGCAGTCAGCGGGAGCCAGTGGCACCGCCTCGGTGTAGCTGCACTTTGCGCGGTAGTGCCTTGGGCATTGTTCTTTGCGATCAACTTCGTCTCACCCAAGGCTCTTGGATTTGGCGATGTGAGGCTCGCCCTCTTGATCGGTTTCGGCCTCGGTTGGCTGGGAGCGGCGTACGCTTTCCTCGGCTTCATTGTCGCGAGCGTCCTCGGTGCGCTGGTAGGGCTCACCTTGATGGCGCTGGGCAAGGCGGAGAGGCGGACGCCTGTGCCATTCGGGACTTTTCTCGCTATCGGGGCTGTCGCCGCGGTCCTTGCCGGAGCGCCCGTCGTGCACTGGTACTTGGGCCTCATCAACGGCTAAGAGCGGGCGGGACCGGCGACCGGCGTGGTCGCATCAAGGTGCAGAGATGATATGATGCAACCATTAGGACGACCGTCAACCTGCCGGAAGACCTGCACCGGCAGGCACTAGCTATCGCCCGGGACACGTCCCGGACGCTGAGCGCCACAATTTCCGAGTTGGTTCGGAGAGGGCTAGCGCAGGGCACATCGACGGAGATAAGCCGAAGCCCCCTCACTGGTTTGCCGCTTGTTCACTTACCAAGGCTCGTGACGAGGGAGGACATCCGCTCGTTAGAGGACGATGAGTGACAACTCTCCTCGATGGGAACGTGCTCGTCGCGCTCTTGGTTGCGGAACACGTACACCATCGCGCGGCCGAGGAATGGTTCGCGCTCCTGGAAGGCAATTTCGCGACTTGCCCGATTACACAGGGGAGCTTGCTCAGGCTCCTGCTACGTGAGGGACAAACTATGGAGGCGGCGGTAGCCGTCCTGCGCGCTGCGTGCGAGGACGAGCGCCACGAGTTTTGGCCAGACGATGTGCGTTATTACGATATCCGGACTGCCGGGGTGATCGGTCACCGCCAGGTCACGGACGCGTACCTAGCTCAGCTGGCAAGGGGACATCGAGCCATGCTTGCCACGTTTGATGAGGGGCTTGCAGCTCAGCATGCGGACGTGGCCCTGCTCCTCCGCCTAGCGGGCCAATAACCCGTGGCACGCAAGTCGAGAGAGGGGGGTGCCCATCGGACCGCTTGGGTGGCCAATCGCGAGGCCTGCCGCAAGCCCTCGACGCCCGACTATGAAACTGACCGCGTAGCCACCTTCGTGACCAGGAGCTCGAGCAGCACGAGGAGGGCGTCCCGGCAGGAGTACTTATGCCGAGCGTCCATTTCGAAGACCGGCACGTGAGGCATTATGCCAAGCGCCTCCCGGACCTCGTCGAGGGGGTAGCGGGTGGCGCCCTCGAAGCAGTTTACGCCCACCACGAACGGCAGGCCCCTCTTCTCGAAGAAGTCAACCGCTGCAAAGCAATCTTCAACCCTGCGCGTGTCCACGAGCACTACCGCGCCGAGCGCCCCATTGACGAGGTCTTCCCACATGAAACTGAAACGCCCTTGCCCTGGCACGCCAAAGAGGTACATGACCAAGGTCTCGTCAACGGTTAACCGGCCGAAGTCCATGGCAACCGTGGTCGTGGTCTTGCTCGTCCCGGCAACGGCCTCGTGGTCGTCGACGTGAGTCGCTACCACTGTCATGGCGGCTTCTGTTGTCAGCGGCTCCACTTCGGAGATGGCACCGACAAAGGTCGTCTTCCCGACGCCGAAGCCACCGGCAATTACGAACTTGACCGCCGTCACGTGGTCGGCGGGGAAGTCAGAGGGCACGGACACGTTCGATCATCCTCGCTAGGGCGGACAGTTCGATTTCAACTGGGTCGGTCTGGTGGATGCGGACTGCGCCTGAGTCCAGGAGGTCGCCCACGACTACGGCGACAACCTGGGTCGGCAAGTGCATGCGGGCCGAAAGCTCTGCGATCGACACCGGCTTTGCGGATAGGGAAAGTACCGCCCTGTGCTCAGAGGTCTTGGCCACCCAGGCTTGCTGCGGCACCTTTTCGACCAATGTTTCCCAGCGCAGCCCTTCCCTGCTCGGAGCGGTACGGCCACCCGTCAGTATGAACGGGCGGATGAACCCGGTTTGTGATGGGGCCCCCTGTTCGCTCACGTGTGCTTGCTCCTATGGCTCCTGCAGTTCGGGCAGCCAGCTGGCTAGCTGTTGAGCACCTGGGCGCGCAGCTGTGCGATGAGGGCCGGGGTGAGCAGGGCAGCGGCTTTCTCGAGGAGGAGGCTCGTTTGGTACCCAACCAGGCCTATGTCGCAGCCGGCGTTGGCGACCACGCCCAGCTGGCTGCCGTCGGAGATCGACGACACGAACAGGTAGCCTCCGTCCATAACGGTCACTATCTGCTGCACCGGCTCCCAACCGAAAGCCTTTGCTGCCCCTTTGGAAAGCGCAACCATGCCGGAGATTATCGCCGCCACCCGCTCAGCGCCGGGGCGGTCCAGGGTATGCGACATCGCCATGAGCAGCCCGTCCGACGACACCGCCACGGCATCGCAAACGCCCGCACTGTTGTTGACAAAATTGTCGAGCAGCCAGTTGAAGTTCTTGACTTCGGTGCTGAGCGTGTCCGTGCTCATTGTGCGTCCTGCTCCTTTTCAGCTCTTTCGTTGCGGCCGTCGTTCGTGGTTGCCTGCAAGTACTGCGATAAGGCGCCAGCCACCCCAAGAGGGTTGCGGGAGGTAGAGGTCGGCGTGGCTCGGCGGAGCGAGCCGTCCTCGTGCTCGAGGGCGGCGCCTGGCACCCTCCGCGTGAGCCTCCGCAGACCGTCCGCTGTTGAGCGCGCCTGCTGAGCGGGGCGCGCCGTCGGGCCTGGGTCGGCCAGAGAGAGCGGAGCCCGAGCGGGCAAGGCTGGCGGTGGCGCCGGGGGAGCTGAGGGCACGGGCGCTGGGGTTGGGGGCGCCATGGCTGGTGAGGTCGAGGGAGCGGCCTGTGCAGCGAAGTGCGGTGGGGCCTGAGGTTCCTCGTTCGGCGCCGGCTTGGGAGAGCTCAGGACGTCCCAACCAGGGCTGGTCGGTCGTGCGCCACCGATCGCGTTGGTGGCGGCCAGCGGCGAGAGGATCCCGAAGTCCGGAGCGGGGATCGCGGCGGGCGCCGGAGGACCTGGCGGGGGCGAAAGGGGGGCGGTGGCCGCGGCAGGGGCGGCGCCGCTCAAGGAGCTCTCCGGAGCGCTGGCGGCTTTCGAAGGCTCTCCTGTACCAACTTTCGGGGCAGTCCAAAACGTCCCTGGGGCGCTGTCGGGCCGCGCCGCGAGGGGGTCCCAGCGCGACTGGTTGTCCTCGTCGGGAGCGGGCTCGTCGTCAGCGACCGCTTCGGCGAGGTGATCGGGGGCACCGGAGCTGGCATACTCTTGCGCCCAAGCGGTGAAGGCGTCACTAAGCGTCTGGCCCGCGACCGGGGCAGGAGCGTCGGCCACCTCTTCGGATGGCAACTCCTCCTCGGGCGCAGGCTCGTCGAGCGCAGCCTCGTCGGGGACACCATCCTCGGGGACACCATCCTCGGGGAAAAGATCGTCGAGGGCCTGCTCTTCGAGGGCGCCCTGGCCCGGGGGAACCTGGAAGGAGGAGGGCACAGGGTAGGGCGGGGAGTATGTCGGTGGTTCGTAGGAAGGAGCGCCAGGCGGCTCAACGTCCTCGCTGCTGGGAACAGCGGGCGGGGGAAGCGGCTCTTGGAGGCTGGCGGGCGTGGGCCCTGCCCCGTTTGCCTTGCTGCTGAGGGGCCTCGCCGGCGCAGCGGGTAGCTCGGCCTGGGCCGACAGGTCCGGTACTGGTTCCTCGATAAGAGATGTCGGCAGCTTCACGCGAGCGACCACGCCACCCGAGTGCGAGGATTGCAGCCCGATCGCGATCCCGTAGCGTGACGCCAATTTGCCAGCCACAAAGTGGCCGAGGTAACGCCCAGGGACCTTGTTGGCTTTGTCCTCGCCTGCCAAACGGCGGTTCGCGGTCTCGAGATCTTCGGGCGACATCCCGATCCCCGAGTCGACGATCACGATGACGTAAGCGCCTTCGAGGAAGCGGCCGTAAATGTCCACCGTGGAGGCAGGGGGTGAGAAAGTAAGAGCGTTCTCGATCAACTCTGCCAGTATGTGGACGAGGTCGGTCGTGGTTGCGCCCGCCACGAGGGCGGCGTCGAAATGGTGCAGCCGGAGGCGCTTGTAATCCTCGACTTCGGCTGAGGCCGCTCGGGCCACGTCCATCGCAGGCACGGCCTGGTTCCATTGCCGTGCAGGCCCGCTCCCGGCGAGGATGAGGAGCGACTCGGCGTTGCGGCGCATGCGGGTGGCCAAGTGGTCGAGCCGGAAAAGCTCTTCCAGGGACTCAGGATCTGCTTCCTTGAGCTCGATCTCGCTCAGGTACTCGAGCTGGCGGGTGACGAGGTTCTGGTTGCGCCGCCCCAAGTTGACGAAGGCCTCGGCGAGGTTGTTGCGCAGCTCTGCTTGCCCGAGTGCGAGGTCCACGGCCGTCTTGTTGACGGCGTCCAGAGCGCGGGCCATGTCCGCCACCTCGTCGTTGCTCTCCACGCGTACCGTTGGCACTTCCGGTGGCTCTTCGCTCGAAGCACCCGCCTCGAGGATGGCGTGGACCGTTGCCGGCAAAGCCGTCCTTGCCAGTTCGTCGGCTTGGCGGACGAGGTCGACCAGTGGCCTCGCCACGGAACGGCTTACGAGGAGCACGAGCGCCAGCCCGGCGAGCACGCCGCTGCCGTCCAGGACAAGGACGAAGATCGCTTCCAAGAAAGCGTTTTGGCGGAGAGAGCTGGCTCGTTGATTTATCACGGTGACGGTTTGGGCCTCTGCGGGCGCCGCCGGTGCCGAGGAGCCGCTCGTCGCCGCTCCAGCCACCGCGCCGCTCAGGTCCCTGATGAGAGGTGACAGGCTCGCGAGCCTGGCGGCTGAGGGTGCTGCGAGCTCAGAAGCGAGGGCAAGGTCCACACGTCGTTCTGCAGGGACGCTGAAGGTGCTGGCAAAGGAACCGGTCGAAAGCACCGACAGGCGGGAGCGCCAAGCGAGCGCGGCCCCGAGGTCCTCTTTCGCTTGGTCGAGCGACTTCGCCTGGCCTGCGCCGCCGCTCATCGCAGCAAGCGCAAGGTCCTGGGCAACCTGCCACTGCGCCTCGGCGTAGGACAGGCTTGTGGTGAGAACTTCTACGCCGGCCCGTAACGTGGTGTCACTTACGTCAAGGGCGGCCGACTCGTCGGCGTTGACGATGTTGTCGATGAGCGCTGTGTAACCGTTGTAGGTACTCACGAGGAGGGCCTCGGCAGCTTGCGTGCTGACTGCAGCTGGGCCGGAGCCGGCCCTGCCCCAGGAGCTCCGCAACGAGGTCAAAGGCTGAGGTGAGGGTGAGGCGCTCACGAACGGGTCACCGGCCACTTGCGACGTCGCCTTAGTCGCTGCCTGAAAAGCAGAGAGGGCCTCCATCGTCTCGGCCTCGAGACCAACTGCCGTGGTGCCGAACCCGGCCGCTTCGGGCGAGAGCGAACGGAGGGCCCCGGGCAGGCTCGCGGAGCCGGCCGCAGCAAGCGACGCGAGCACGGCGTAAGCCCTTTCGGCTTCGAGAGCCTGGACCGCCGGGACCGAGGCGGCAGCCGCCGCCGACAGGGAGGTCTGTTGGTCGATGCTTTTGACTTTGTTGGCGCTCGACAAGGCCCCAAGCCCAGCTCCTGCGACAAGCAGCGCCAGCGGCACAGCGAAGGCCGCAATCATTTTGGATCGAATGTGCCGGAACACGGGAGCCTTTCTTACGTGTTGTGCGTGCTCGTAGCCTGGAGTGCCGCCTGTGGTGGCACCAGCCAGAGCTTCATGTCGGGATCTGACCTTGTCCTACGTGTTGTTCCTCAACTGCCCACGGAAGCCAGAGAGCGCGATTTCGCAAAGGGGACCGTGCTCGCACCACCGACCTCGTGAGGCAGAGCGATCGCCCAGCCGAGTACGTCTGGGTCGTCTGTGAGGTAGATGACCTGGCAGCCGCGAGCCGAAAGCGCTGTTATCAACGACGCGGCTCCTTCTGCGCCAAAGCTGCTGAAGGCGTCCTCAGCGAAGACCGCCCAATCCTGGTCGAAGTGCTCGCTGGTCACCCAGTGCGCAATCGTCTCGTGTGGCTCGAGGAGGGGCAGCGAAACCGCCGAAAGATCTTCCAAGTCACCGCGTTCTTGCTCGAGCCGCTCGGAAGCTTCATTTAGCGCGCTCTTGGCGTGGTTCTCAGCTTCCTGGGCTGAGGTCAGCTCCGCCGCGAGGTGGTCGCGATAGTTGCCGATGAGGCCGGGCAGTGGGACCCCAGGGCCCCACGTCGGGGGGGTGGAGCTGATACGGGCGATCCCTGCCGTAAGCGCGTTCAGGGCCGTTTCGAGGCTGTCAAGGGCTTCCCGCGTCGCCGCCCGCGCCGAACGGCTCGTCTCGTCGGCCTGTTGCACTGCCTCGTAACGGTCCGCCTCCGCCCTGGCCAAAGCGGCCTGAAGGTTGAGGGCTTGGTGGATCACGGCGTCGGGGACGCCATTTTCTCGCGACTTGCGTGCCTGTTCGAGCGAGGTCGATGCGCTATGCCGCTGGCCCAATGTGCGGTCGAGCTCAGCCAAGGCTGCCGCGAGGGAACGGGCAGCTTCCGCGTCCGCCCGGACGGCCGCCTCGTAGCTCTCCTGTGCCGAAGCGAGGGTGCTCGCAAGGTCGTCGAAGCGGGAGAGGTGCGACGCCGCCACCGAGGTTGCGTGCGCGGTCTTTGCCGCCACCTCCGTAGCCTCCTCGAGCGCGCGTCCAGCATCTGCCACCTTGGCTTTTTTGCCGGTGACCGCCTCCTCGTGATCTCTTTCAGCCTGCTCCTCGGCTCGCAATGCCTCCGCGTCGACGTCGGCGACGCTGACTATGACGCACCCAGGCTTGGATCGCGCCGAAGCGGTTATCACCTCCCTCACGGGCGCACTCGCTGACACCACTGCGATCGATTGGTGAAGGCCCCGGGCCAGGACCGTGCCATCGTCGTCGCGAAGCTCTTGGAAACGCACCTGGTTACTCCGTCTTCTGGGATCTCTCCCCACTGCGGGTTTCCCCTCTGTAGAGTCGGCTCGGAAGAAGGCGAACTTGAGGACACCGAGGAGGCGTCTACCGTCGCTACTAAGGAGGCCCAGTGGTACGAGACCAGCCTTCGGACCGTCCCGAACTGACCGTCGTCTCCGGTCTCCAAGAGAGCGCAAACGAGGGTGGCCGGCGCCGGCCGCCCGAGGAGCCCGAGGTCGAGCCGGCTTCGGTCGTCCTTTTGCTATCAGGGCCGAACTTGAACCTGCTCGGGCAGCGCCAGCCGGAGATCTACGGCAAGGACACCCTCGCCGACCACGTTGCCAAAGCGACGATCACCGCCGCCGAGCACGGCCTCGGCGTGCGCCACGTGCAGTCCGACTACGAGGGTGCCCTCATCGAGGCCATCCATGACGCTCGTGCGAGCGCGGCGGCCATCGTGGTCAACCCAGGCGCGCTCACGCACTATTCGTGGTCGCTCCACGATGCCCTGGCAGCTTTCGACGGGCCGGTCATAGAGCTCCACCTGAGCAACCCGGGACGTCGCGAGCCCTGGCGCCGGAACTCGGTCGTGGGCCCTGTCGCGACGGGCGTCATCGCCGGTTTCGGGGGCGAGGGCTACCGGCTCGCTGTCGAGGCTGTCGCCGCGCTCTTGCGTACCTCGCGCCACTAACGCTCAGTGTCAAAAGACGATCGTCTTCCGCCCGTGCACGAGGACCCGGTCGGTGAGGTGCAAGCGGAGAGCGCGGGCCAGCACGACTGTTTCTAGGTCCCGGCCCACCCGCGCCATGTCGGCTACGCCGTCGCGGTGGGAGACGCGGGCCGTGTCCTGGTCAATGATGGGCCCCTGGTCGAGCTCGGCTGTCGCGTAATGCGCAGTCGCCCCGATGAGCTTCACACCCCGTGCGTACGCCTGGTGGTACGGCTGGCCCCCGGAGAACGCCGGGAGGAAGGAATGGTGAATATTGATCACCCGTGCCGGGTAGCGGTCGATGACCTTGCCCGAGAGGATCTGCATGTACCGGGCGAGCACCACGAGCTCCACGTCGGCGGCCTCGAGGACGGAGAGCAGCTGCTGTTCTTGTGCAGGCCGAGCTTCAGGGGCCACGGGCAAATAGTGGTAGGGGATCCCGAAATGGCCCACCAGGTCAGCGTGGTCTGAGTGGTTTGAGGCGACCAGCACCGGGCGGCCGGGCAGCTCCTGGGAGTGCCAGCGGCCGAGGAGGTCGACGAGGCAGTGCGCCTGCTTGGAGACGAGCACGGCGACCCGTCTGTCCTCGTCCGAGTAGCGGACGGTCCAGCGCATGTTGAGAGGGCCGGCCACCTCAGCCAGGGCTTCTCGCAGTTCGTGCCGGCTCAGGTTGAACTCCTCCAAGCGGAACTCGACCCTCTGAAAGAACATGCCCTCTTCTTCGTCGTTGTGCTGGTCGGCCTGGGTCACGTCACCGCCGTTGCGGTAGATGAAGTCGGCGATCGCTGCGACCAGGCCCGGGCGGTCGGGAGCGGAGAGGAGCAGCCGCGCTGTCGGGCGTTGTGCGGGCCCTGCCTGGCTGGGCCGTGCCTGGCTGAGCTCGGCCTGGCCAGACGGGACGGGAGTGGGGGTGTCGCTCATACCCGCTCAAGCGTGCCACGATGACCAGGGTGAGCGCTTCTCAGGCAAGTTTGGCAAAGGCCTTGCCGCCGATGGACTACCGCGGGCGCGCCGACGCGCTCCGGACGGCCATGGAGGGAGCGGGCTGCGAGGCGCTCTTGGTTTCCAAGGTCGTCAACGTGCGCTACCTGACGGGCTTCAGCGGCTCGGCTGCCATGCTCCTCCTCACCCCGGGGGACGTCATCCTTGTGACTGACGGCCGTTACCAGGCACAAGCACAGGAAGAACTGGCGCGCTCGGGTGCTCCCGCACGCCTAGAAGCGGCGCCGGTTGCCGAGCAGCAGGACCTCTTGAGCGACCTGACGGCAGCGTTCGGCACCGTGGGCGTCGAGGCCGAGCATGTGAGCTGGGCGCGCCAGCGCGCTCTCGAACAGGGATGGGGCAGGAGGAAGGCACTCGTGCCGACCATGGGGCTTGTCGAACGCCTGCGGGAGCGCAAATGCGCGGGCGAGGTCGCGCGCATAGCGGCCGCCTGCACAATCGCCGACAGAGCGCTCGCGGCGGTCGAGGGCATGCTCGAGGAGCGCCCGAGCGAGGTGGAGGTCGCCGTGGCCCTCGATGCCGAGATGCGCCGCCTGGGGGCGGAGGGCCTGGCGTTCGAGACGATCGTCGCGTCCGGGCCCAACGCAGCTCTCCCTCACCACTCGCCTTCCCCGCGGCGCGTCCGGCCTGGGGAGCTCCTAGTAGTTGATTTCGGTGCCCGCGTCGAGGGTTACCGATCGGACATGACGAGGACCTTTGCGCCGGGGGGGAACGGCGCGGGAGTCGCGCGAGCCCGGGGCGAGCTCGCCAGGATCTCCCACGTGGTCCTTGCTAGCCAGGACGCTGGTCTCTCAGCGGTGCGCGAGGGAGCCTCAGGGGGCGAGGTTGACCGGGCATGCCGGGAGGTGGTCGAGGCAGCGGGGCTCGGGGACTTCTTCGTCCACGGCACGGGCCACGGTGTCGGCCTGGAAATACATGAGGCCCCATCACTCGCCAAGCCGTCAAAAGATATACTTTCGACTGGCCAGGTGCTGACCGTCGAACCCGGCGTGTACATCCCTGGGCTCGGCGGCGCCCGGACCGAGGACACAGTCTTGGTGACAGATGCCGGTTGCGAGCTCCTGACGATGTCGCCAAAGCTTTCCCAGCGAGCTGCTGCAGCAAGTTGGGCTGGCCGGCGCCAGGGCCGAGCGCCAAAGATGGCCGGCTACGGCCGGCGAGTTACAAACCTATGACAGGAGGCGCCAGGTGGCAGCAGTCTCTACCAACGACTTGAAAAACGGCATGACCCTCAACCTTCCTGAGGGCCTCTTCTCGGTGGTGGAGTTCCAGCATGTAAAGCCGGGCAAAGGTGGGGCGTTTGTCCGTACCAAGCTGAAGAACATGCGCAACGGTGCCGTTATCGACCGCACCTATCGAGCGGACGAAAAGCTTGACCAGGCGATCATCGAAAAGAAGGAGATGCAGTTCCTCTACAGCGACGGCGGGAACTACGTCTTCATGGACAACAGCGATTACGAGCAGTTGAGCTCACCGAGAGAAGCGTTCGGCAGCGCCGCTAACTTCCTCAAGGAAGGTGACTCGGCCCTGCTGCAGTTCTACGGGGGCGAGATCATCGGGGTAGACCTGCCTGCGGCCGTGGAACTTGCGGTGACCCAGACGGAGCCGGGCCTCCAGGGCGACCGGGTCTCGGGCGCGCGCAAACCCGCTCTCCTCGAGACAGGGATCACAGTCCAGGTGCCGCTTTTCGTCAACATCGGCGACAAGGTGAAGGTCGACACGCGAAGCGGAGAGTACCTGACCCGCGTGGGGAGCTAGCCCTGTTCTGGCTCGGCAGCCGCCGCGAGGCGCGCGAGCGCGCCCTCGAACTGCTCTATGAGTCGGAGCTGAAGGAGCAAAAGGTGAGCGAGGTGCTCGCCGAGCTCCCGGTGCTGCCGCAGCTTTACGCGACCACCCTCGCCCGTGGGGTCGAGGAGCATCAAGACCGCATCGACGAGCTCATCTCCCGTCACGCGATCGACTGGTCCCTTGACCGCATGCCCGTGGTGGACAGGGCGCTGCTGCGGATGGCGACGTTCGAGCTCGGATGGGAGCCCGATGTACCGACGAGCGTGGTGATCTCTGAGGCCGTGGAACTCGCCAAGTCCTACTCCACCGACGATTCCGGCAGCTTTGTCAATGGGCTGCTCGCGACCATTGCTCATCAGCTCCGGCCCGACGAGGATAAGCTCGAAGCTCAACCGTGAAGCTGGTCCAGCGAGGCTGGCACGGGAGAGAGGAGCAGACGGTTGGCCGAGCGTGAGCGCCACGCGAACTCGGGGGCGGCGTTCCGAGGTCGAGCCGTTGTCATGGACGCCGGTGACGTCCAGCGAGCGACCTGGCGGATAGCTCACGAGGTGATCGAGCACAACAGAGGTGCCGAGCACCTCGTGCTGGTGGGCCTGCAGGGCGGAGGCGTGTGGTTCGCCTCGGCGCTCGCGAGCGTGATCAGTTCGGTAACCCAAGCACAAGTCCCGGTTGGCACTCTCGACATCGCTTATTACCGCGACGACATCGGCATGCGCCCGGTGCTGCCCGTTGGTGCCACCGAGATCCCCGTCGCGCTCGACGGGGCCATCGTGGTGCTGTGCGACGACGTGTTGTTCACGGGCCGGAGCGTGCGAGCCGCTCTCAACGCGCTCTCCGACCTCGGCAGGCCGGCAGCCGTCCAGCTCGCGGTCATGGTTGACCGGGGCCACCGGGAGCTGCCCGTGCGCCCCGATTTCGTAGGCAAGAACCTCCCTACGCGGCGGTCCGAGATGGTGGACGTGAGCCCCCAGGGCGTCGTCCTCGGGGACGTGATAGCTGCGGTCGAGCCCGGCACCTCGGGCGGCGCCCTGAGGCCCGAGGTTGCCAAGTGACCCCTCGGCACCTCTTGAGCGTCGCCGACCTGGGGGCGCTCGGGATCGACGAGGTCCTCAGGCTCACGGACTCGTTCGTGGAGGTGGGTGCGCGCCCGATCCCAAAAGTCCCTGCGCTGCGGGGAAAGACCGTCGTTTCGCTGTTTTTTGAGGACTCGACGAGGACGCGCCTTTCGTTCGAGGCAGCGGCGAGACGACTTTCTGCCGACGTCATGACTTTTGCCGGCTCATCTTCCTCGCTCAACAAAGGCGAATCGCTGCGAGACACGGTGCTCACCATCGAGGCGATGGGGGTGGACGCGTTCGTGGTGCGCCATTCCTGCGGCGGCGTACCTGCCCAGGTCGCAGGATGGCTGGGAGCGGTAGGTGACGCCTCGGTCGTGAACGCCGGCGACGGCGCCCACGAGCACCCGACCCAGGCTCTCCTCGACTGCTACACGATCAGCCGGGAACGGGAACGCCGCTTCGGTGCCAAAGCGGGAAGGCCGCAAGTACTTTCCGGCCTCCAGGTGGCGATCATCGGGGACATCCGGCACAGCCGCGTCGCGCGGTCCAATGTGATCGCTTTTGCCGCCCTCGGAGCCTCGGTGACACTCGTGGCTCCGCCCACGCTGCTGCCCCCCTCGGTACAAGGTTGGCCCGCCGAGGTCAGCCACGACGTCGACGGAGCCCTTGCCAAGTGCGATGTCGCGTACCTGCTCCGGCTGCAAAACGAGCGCATGACCGAGCAGTTCCTCCCGTCCGTGCGCGAGTACACGGCGCTGTACGGCTTGACTGCCGAACGCGCCCGGTTGCTTGGCCCCTCCACCCTGGTGATGCACCCCGGCCCCGTCAGGCGCGGCATCGAGATCGCCGCCGAGGTCGTGGACAGCCCTTCCTCGGTCATCACCACCCAAGTAGCCAATGGCGTGGCGGTACGCATGGCGGTGCTCTACCTCCTCCTCGGTTCGGGGGCCCCGGTTGGCGCGTGAACGCCAAGTGCTCCTGCGAGGCGGGACGGTCGTCGACTCGACGGGCTCGAGGCTCGCCGACGTACTGGTCAAAGGCGAGGTCGTGGTCGCGGTCGAGGCGCCGGGGCAAAGCAGTGAGGCCCCGCCGGGCGCGCTCGCCCTCGACGCAGAAGGTTGTGCCGTCGCACCGGGCCTGGTTGACCTCCACGCTCACTTGAGGGAGCCCGGCATGGAGGAGGCGGAGACGATCGAAACCGGCTCCCGGGCGGCTGCTCTCGGCGGCTACACCGCTGTCGTCGCGATGCCCAATACCCAACCTGCAGCAGACTGTGCGGCGGTCATCCGCCAGGTCCTCGAGCTGGCCAAGTCGGCCTGCTGCGATGTGCGCCCGGCGGGGGCGATAACGGTTGGCCGGGAAGGAAAAGTGCTCGCCCCAATGGCGGAGATGGCTGCCATGGGCGTCCGGGTGTTCACCGACGACGGCACCGGCGTGCAGTCCGCCGCGCTCATGCGGCGCGCCCTCGAGTACGCGACAGCTCTCGGTGCCGTCATCGCCGACCATTGCGAGGACGCTTCGCTGGCAGGCAACGGCTGCATGAACGAGGGCCAAGTTTCCAGCCTTCTCGGGCTCCTGGGCCGCCCAGCGGTCTCAGAAGAGGTAATGGTGCTGCGCGACATCGCCCTCGCGAGGCTTACCGGCGGCCGGCTCCACCTCCTCCACGTCACGACGGCGGACGCGCTCCAAGCGGTACGCCTTGCAAAAGCCGCCGGCGTCCCCGTGACGGCGGAGGTGACCCCACACCACCTGGCCCTCACCGAGGAGGCCCTGAGAGGTTACGAGACTGTTTACAAGGTCAACCCACCGCTGCGCACTCTCCGCGACGTGGTCGCCTTGCGGGGGGCCCTTTCTGAGGGCACGGTCGACGCCATCGCAACGGACCACGCGCCCCACCCGCCTGAGGCCAAGGACACCTCCATCTGCGACGCCGCCCCCGGCGTCGTCGGCCTTGAAACGGCGCTGTCGGTTTGCCTGACTGAACTACAGCTCCCGCTCGGCACTGTCCTCGCGCTCATGTCCTGGTCCCCCGCCAAGATCGCCGGGCTCCACCCGGCTCATGGAGGCCCCATAGTGGCCGGGGCGCCCGCCAACTTGTGCGTGGTCGACCTCGCGAAAGAGTGGGTCGTGCGCCCAGAGCAAATGGCGAGCCGGAGCCGCAATACTCCCTTCGCTGGGCGCCGGCTGAAAGGCAAGGTGCGGCACACCTTGTTGGCGGGGGAGCCAGTGGTGGTCAACGAAGAGCCCCAACGATGAGCCGTAGAGCGCCGACCTGGCGCGACGGCTTGCTCGCGCTCGCGGATGGTTCGCTGTTCGAAGGCGAAGTACTTGGGTTCCCCGGTCAGCGGGCGAGGGTGTCGCCGGCCGCGGGCGAGGTTGTCTTCAACACGGTGATGGCTGGTTACCAAGAGGTGATAACAGACCCGTCCTACGCGGGCCAAATGATCACCTTTACCTACCCTCATATCGGGAACTACGGTGTTTCGCCCGAGGACTACGAGAGCCGCCGGCCTTTTTGCAACGGAGTGATCGTCCGCCAGATGACGTCCCGGCCGAGCAACTGGCGGGCCTCGTCCGATCTCGCTGGTTTTCTCCTGCACCACGAGGTGCCCGCCATGGCAGGAGCCGACACGCGGCGGTTAGCCCGCCAGCTGCGAGAAGCAGGCGCAATGCCGGGCGCGTTCGGCCCAGTCGACGGTGAAGAAGGTGCCTTTGAGGAGAGCTCTCTCCTTGCGGCAGCCAAGGCAGCGCTCCCCACAGATGGCCGTGACCTCGTGTCCGAAGTCACCTGCGACGAGCCGTACCAGACCGGGGACGGCCCTTTCGACGTTGTCGCCTACGACTTTGGCATCAAGCGCAACATCCTCCGCAATCTCGGCGAGCTTGCCCGGGTAACGGTGGTGCCGGCCGGTACTACCGCCCAGGAAGTGCTCGCCCTCGGCCCTGACGGGGTGTTCCTGTCCAACGGCCCGGGGGACCCGGCGGCCTTGGCCCCAGTCACCAAAGCTGTCGCGGATCTGCTCGGGCTGGTCCCCGTTTTCGGCATCTGCCTCGGCCACCAGGTGTTGGCGCAGGCCCTTGGTGCGTCCACCTACAAGCTGCCTTTCGGCCACCACGGGGGCAACCACCCTGTCAAGCGGGTTCCCAGCGGGACCGTTGAGATCACGAGCCAGAACCACAACTACGCCGTTGCCGAGAGCACGTTTGCCGAGCCCGTTGCGATCACCCATATCAACCTCAACGACGGGGTGATCGAAGGCTTTGCTTGCAAGGAAGTGCCTGCTTTTTCCGTCCAGTACCACCCCGAGGCGGCGCCAGGGCCGCACGATGCCCGGTACCTCTTCGGCGAGTTCGCAAGCTTGATGCGCCGCAGTGGCGCCAACGGGGCGCGCCGAAGTGCCTAGGCGCGAAGACATCCGCTCTGTCCTTGTTATCGGCTCGGGCCCGATCGTCATCGGGCAGGCGTGCGAGTTCGATTACTCAGGCACGCAGGCTTGCCGGGCTTTGAAGGCGGAGGGCTACAGGGTCGTCCTGGTCAACTCCAACCCGGCGACGATCATGACCGACCCCGAGGTAGCCGACCGAACCTACATTGAGCCTCTCGTCCCCGAGATCCTCGAGGCGGTGATCGCACGGGAGCACCCCGATGCGCTCCTGCCGACCCTCGGTGGGCAGACCGGGCTCAACCTGGCGATGAGGCTCCACGAACTGGGTACCCTCGAACGCTACGGCGTGGAAATGATCGGCGCGAACGCGAACGCCATTGCCACAGCAGAGGACAGAGGTCTTTTCCGCGCCGCCATGACCGAGATCGGCCTCGCCGTGCCCGACTCGGGTTTCGCGTACAAAGTCTCTGAGGCGCTCGAGATAGGGGAGCGGGTGGGGTTCCCGGTCATCGTGCGCCCTTCGTACATCCTCGGCGGCGGGGGGACAGGGATCGCCGACGACCGAATGGCCCTGGAGGCGGCGGCGGCCAATGGCCTGGAGGCGAGCCCCATCAGCGAAGTCCTCGTAGAGCGCTCGATAGCCGGTTGGAAGGAGTACGAGCTGGAGGTCATGCGCGACAGGATGGACAACTGCGTGATCGTCTGCTCGATCGAGAACTTCGACCCGATGGGCGTGCATACCGGCGATTCGATAACTGTCGCACCGGCCCAGACGCTCTCCGACGTCGAGTACCAGAAGATGCGCGACGCCGCTTTTGCTTGCATCAGGCGGATCGGGGTCGAGACGGGTGGTTCCAATATCCAGTTCGCGATCAACCCGGCCAACGGCGAGATGGTAGTGATCGAGATGAACCCGCGGGTTTCTCGCTCGAGCGCACTGGCCTCCAAGGCGACGGGTTTCCCGATCGCGAAGATCGCCGCAAGGCTCGCGGTCGGTTACACCCTGGACGAGATCCGCAACGACATCACAGGCGAGACCCCTGCCAGTTTTGAGCCCACGATTGACTACGTGGTGACAAAGGTGCCGAGGTGGGCCTTCGAAAAGTTCCCCGACGTGCCCGAGGTCCTCGGGACCCGGATGCAGTCGGTCGGAGAGGCGATGGCGATCGGGCGGAGCTTCCCGGAGTCGTTGCAAAAAGCGCTCCGCTCGCTCGAAACCGGGCGGGCCGGGCTCAACTGCGACCGAGCCGAAAGGCTCTACGAAGGCCTCAGCGACGATGAGCTCGTCGCCAAGGCTTCGGTGGCTACCCCGGACAGGCCGTTCCACTTGGAAGCTGCGCTACGGCGGGGAGTGCCGGCCGAGCGCTTGCACGACAGTAGCGGCGTCGACCCTTGGTTCCTCGACCAAATCGGCCTCATATGTAACGAGCGCGCCCATCTCGCGAACTTGGGCAGCACTGGTGGCCTCACAAGGCGCGATTGGAAGAGGGCCAAGCGCTTGGGTTTTTCCGATGCTCAATTGGCTTACCTGTGGGGCCAGGAGGAGGCCGAAGTGCGGGCTGCGCGCCTCGCCGCCGGGGTGAGGGCAACTTTCAAGACCGTGGACACCTGCGCCGCCGAGTTCGCAGCGAGGACTCCGTACCACTACTCGACGTACGAAGACACAGACGAGGTGAGGCCTTCGCAAAAGCCCAAAGTCGTGATCCTCGGTTCGGGGCCCAACCGCATCGGACAGGGCGTCGAGTTTGACTACTGCTGCGTGCAGGCCAGCTTTGCGCTGCACGACGCGGGGTTTGAAACTGTCATGGTCAACTGCAACCCCGAAACGGTTTCGACCGACTACGACACGAGCGACCGTCTTTATTTCGAGCCCGTCACCCGCGAGGACGTACAAAATGTCCTCGACGTGGAAGCGGCTACGGGCCAGCTCGCTGGGGTGATGGTGGCCCTTGGGGGGCAGACACCGCTCAAGCTTTCTTCGGCCATAGATGCCAACCTCGTGCTCGGGACCTCGCCCGCCTCCATCGACGTCGCAGAAGACCGCGAGCGCTGGAACGCGCTTTGCGAGCGCCTGCAGGTCCCCCAACCGGCGGGAGGTACGGCGAGCAGCGTGGACGAAGCTCTCGTAATTGCGGGCAAAGTCGGTTACCCGGTGCTGGTACGCCCAAGTTATGTCCTGGGCGGGCGGGCAATGGAGATCGTCTACAGCGAAGAAGACCTCACGCGGGCGATGGGGGCGTTGGCTGCCTCGGGGTCTCTCGGCCGAGAAGGAGGCCTTTCCGCCGAACGGCCCGTCCTTGTGGACAAGTTCTTGGAGGACGCGACCGAGGTCGATGTCGATGCGGTGCGCGACCACTTGGGGGAGACCTTGGTCGGGGCCGTCATGGAACATGTCGAAGAAGCCGGCGTGCACTCGGGGGACAGTGCCTGCGTCGTGCCCCCGCCGACACTGAGCTCGTCTGTGATCGAGGTCATTGAGCGCTACACACGCTTGATCGCAGATGCCCTCGATGTCAAAGGCCCCCTTAACGTCCAGTACGCCGTGCAGCGTTCGCCGGGCACCGAGGCCAGTCACCAGGTTTATGTGATCGAGGCCAACCCGCGGGCGAGCCGCACAGTGCCCTTTGTTTCCAAGGCGACCGGCGTCCCCCTGGCCAAGGTGGCGGCGCGCGTCATGGCCGGCGCCACGATCGCCGGGTTGCGCGCCGAAGGGCTTGTCCGGGCACCCGTGAGCGGCTTCGTGAGCGTGAAGGAAGCCGTCCTTCCCTTTGACAGGTTCCCCGGTTTTGACAGCCTCCTTGGCCCGGAGATGCGCTCGACGGGGGAGGTAATGGGGATCGACAGCTCGTTCGCTCTCGCCTTCGCCAAGAGCCAGGTCGCCGCGGGCGACAACCTTGCGGGTGGGGGGACTGTTTTTTTCTCGGTTGCCGATCGGGACAAGCGAGCAGGCCTGGAAGCCGCAAAGCGCTTTGCCGAAGCCGGTTTCAGCATCGCGGCTACCTCGGGTACGACGGCGTTCCTCCGCCAGGCGGGCGTGGCTGTGGGGACCGTCGTGGCAAAGGTGGCTGCGCCCGGGGGGCGGGGATGGCCTGCCGGCGAGGGGTCGACAGAGGGGCCCACGGAGGCCAACACGGGGGTCGACGCGGTCGAGCTCATCCGGTCGGGCAAGGTTCAGCTAGTTGTCAATACCCCACGCGGGCGCGGGCCGCGCGCCGACGGTGCCTATATCCGCCGTGCTGCGAAGCAGTACAAGGTGCCTCTCCTTACGACGGTGGCCGCGGCTCGGGCCGCAGCAGCTGGGGTGGCCGAGCGAGCGAAGCGGCCCTTCATCGTGAAGTCGCTTCAGGAGCACCATGCCGGCGGGGGGCCGGCGGGCCGGGGCGAGTGACTGGCGCTGGCTCCAAGGTTGCCGGTCGTGGCCCTGGCTCGGGGCTGGCGGCGACGGTCGGCTCGGTTGTCCTCCCCAACCCCGTAATGACCGCTTCGGGGACCTCCGGGCACGGGGCCGAGCTCGCTGCTTACTTCGACCTTTCCCTGCTCGGTGCCCTGGTCGTGAAATCGCTGTCAGCGGCGCCCTGGCAGGGCAACCCGGCGCCCAGGTTGGCGCCCCTGCCCTCGGGGATGCTCAACAGCGTGGGGCTCCACAACCCCGGGGTCGACGCGTGGCTGCGCGATGACTTCCCGCGCTTGCAGGAGAGCGGTGCCCGTGTCGTGGTGAGCGTTTGGGGAAGAAGTGGGGAAGACTTTGGGGAAGTGGGCCGGCGCCTCATGGCCGGCCTCGCCGGCCGTCCCCGCACCCGCGGGCGCGCTCTCGGCAACGTTGTAGCCGTCGAAGCCAACATCAGCTGCCCGAACATCGAGGACCGTCAACGAATGTTCGCGCATTCACCGCGAGCCACTGCGGCGGCGATCTCGGCCCTCAGGGCAGGCCTGGATGGGAGCGGGTTGCCGATATGGGCGAAGCTGAGCCCGAACGTGACGGACCTGGGGCCCATCGCGGAGGCCGCTGTCGCGAACGGCGCCGAGGCGCTCACGCTGGTAAATACCTTGATGGGGCTGGCGGTTGACCCCTTGACGGGGAGAGCACTCCTGGGAGCTGGAGGGGGCGGCCTTTCAGGGCCAGCGCTGCACCCTGTCGCGGTGCGGGCCGTTCAAGAATGCCGCAAAGCTTTCCCAGCTACGCCCATTGTCGGGGCGGGCGGCGTCATGACCGGGCGAGACGCGGCTGAACTGCTTCGCGCAGGTGCCCAGGCGGTGCAGGTAGGTACGGCCACCTTCGTTGACCCCCGGGCCCCGTTGCGCGTGCTACGTGAACTGGAGGCTGTGTGGCCTTGAAAACATCTCGCCCACAAAACTGGGCCCTTTGTATGATCGCGGCACTGTGAGGGCACTTTCGTGGCGCAACGGCAACGGCAAATTGCGAGTGGACGGTGAGGGCTTGATGGGCAGTGGGGGCAACGAGGACCTGCGTCGCCGGCTGGCGTTGGCGCTGGATTTTGACGACAACGTGGAGGCTTTGCGCTGGGCCTTGCGGCTCAAGAACTACTTCGGGGTAGCCAAAGTGGGCCTCGAGCTCTTCAGTGCGTCGGGCCCATCGGTCGTGGCTGCTCTTGTTGATGAGGGCTTCGAAGTCTTTGTTGACCTCAAGCTGGCAGATATCCCGACGACGACCCGCAAAGCAGCGGTCGTGCTGGGTGCGTTCGGCGCCAGGTACCTCACGGTCCATGTCTCCGCCGGGGCGAGCACGCTTCGAGCCGGCGTGGAGGGCTTTTCCGAAGGAGCGGAACGGGCCGGGCTCCCAAAACCGGTCACGCTGGGGATCACCGTACTGACAAGCGAAGTGGACGCCCCCGCCGCCTTGCTGAGGGACAGGGTTGAGGCTGCGGTCGAAGCGGGCTGCGGCGGGATCGTTTGCGCTGCTGCGGACCTCGCCGTAGCGAACGAAGTTGCACCTGAATTACTAAAGGTTGTGCCGGGGATCCGGCTCCTCGGCAGCGGCGCACATGACCAAGCCCGGACCGCGACACCCAGCCAGGCTGCCCGGGCAGGCGCCGACCTGCTCGTCATTGGCCGTGCGGTCACCCAAGCCGAGGTCCCCGAAGAAGCTGCCGAGACGATCGTCGCCGAGCTTGTCGCGGCGGGCGTAGCAGGTTAGCGCTGCCCCCAAGGTCGGCTGCTGTGGCGGTGGCGGCAGCAATTTCTGTTCAAGATGACGCAAGCGAGTGCGCCGACGCGCTAGGGTGCGCTCCATGCCTCTGCCGCCCGCTCTTTCCCAAGACCAAAGGCAGGCCGCGCTCGAGAAGGCGGCCGCCGTCCGTAAGCAACGCGCCGAGCTCAAGGACCGTCTCAAGATGGGTTCCGTGTCCTTGAAGGAGCTCCTCGACCAGGGTCAGCACGACGAGGTCGTCGGCAAGATGAAGGTGATCAACGTGCTCGAGAGCCTTCCCGGGCTCGGCAAGGTCAAGGCGCGCCGGGCCATGGACGAGGTCGGTATCAGTGAGACACGGCGCGTCCAGGGGCTCGGGGAGCAGCAGCGCCGCAAGCTGCTCGAAAAGCTCGGCTGACGTTCCGGGCCAGGGCTTCCTGACCCAAGGGGCGGCGCTCGTTGGAGGTGCCGCACAAAGCCGGCAGCGGCTTGTCCTTGTCGTCTTCGGGCCTGGGGGAGTGGGCAAAGGGACCCTGGTCAGACAGCTCCTAGGGCGGCGTGAACGCCTTTGGCTCTCGCGCTCGTGGACGACCCGGCAACGAAGGCCGGCTGAGCCCGCGACGGCCTATGTGTTCGCGACGCGCGACGCCTTTGTCGAGCGCGTCAGCTCGGGTGGTTTCGTCGAGTGGACCGAGTTTGCCGGCAACGGCGAGCTTTATGGGACCCCGACCCTGGAAGCGCCAACCGACCACGACATCGTGCTCGAGATCGAGGTCGATGGCGCTCGCCAGGTCAAGGCTAGCTACCCCGAGGCCGTGCTGGTCCTGGTGGTTGCGCCCTCGCGCGAGGTGCAGGCACAACGGCTACGGGCGCGCGGTGACGACGAGGCAAGCATCGACAGGCGCCTCGCGGTAGGGGCGGAGGAAGAAAAGGTGGGCCGGGAGATGGCCGACCATGTCCTTGTCAACGACGACCTCGGACGGGCGGCGAGCGAGCTCGCCGGTATAGTTGACCGGTACCGCCAAGCGCGCGGGGTTGTGGCGCGGCCGACCTAGCCGCGGCCCGGGCCCGCAAGGGGACAGGAGAGCGTTTTTCAGATGGCAGAGCGCCGGCCGACCATGATGGACCCGCCGATCGAGGTCCTCCTCGAAAAGGTTGACTCCAAGTACACCCTCGTGAGCCTCGCTGCCAAGCGCGGCCGCGAGGTCAACTCTTACTTCAACCAGTTAGGCGAAGGTCTCGGCTCGATCGTCCCACCGCAGGTGACCTCCATCTCGCGCAAACCTCTCTCTATCTCCCTTGACGAGATCGCTGCCGGCAAGATCACCTACCACCGGGTCGCGCCCGAGGAAGAGCCGCAAGACGAGGTTGCCGACGAGCGTCCCTGAACGGCGACCTGAGCGAACCGAGCCGGGCGCCCGTTCGTGAGCGTCCCGGGGCCGCTCGCCGGCAAGCGCATCGTCCTGGGCGTGTGTGGCGGGATAGCCGCGTATAAGGCGGTGGAAGTATGCCGGCGCCTGGTGGGCGCCGGTGGCTTGGTGACCCCCGTCCTCACCCGTGGCGCGACTCACTTTGTCGGCCCACTCACGTTCAGTGCTTTAGCGTCCGAGCCTGCCCGCACGGACCTGTTCCGCTCGCACGGCCCTGGGGCACCCCGGCCCGAAGACGAGCAAGGAGCCACGGTGCCCCACGTCGAGCTCGGCCAGAAGGCGGACCTCGTCCTCGTCGCCCCCGCCACCGCCCGCCTGATCGGCAGCTACGCCGCTGGGATCTCCTCGGACCTGCTTACCTCCACCCTCTTGGCGACCCGGGCGCCGGTGCTGGTCTGCCCTGCTATGCACGCTGAGATGTGGCAGCACCCCGCGGTCCAGCACAACGTCGAGGTGCTCCGCGAGCGGGGGGTAGCAGTCCTCGAGCCCGAAGAAGGCCGCCTCGCAGGTGGCGACACCGGCAAGGGGCGCCTGCCGGAGCCCGGGCGCATCGTGGAAGCAGCGGCCGCTATCGTCCTAGGCGCCGGTGACGTCCATGGCCCCCTTTCGGGTGTACAGGCTGTCGTCAGTTCGGGTGGCACTCGGGAACCCCTCGACCCTGTCCGTTACATTGGGAACCGCAGTTCTGGCAAACAGGGTTACGCGATCGCGGCTGAGCTGCTCCGGCGAGGCGCCTCAGTGACCCTCGTCACGGCGAGCGAGCTGGCGCCACCCGATGGCGCAGAGGTTGTCGCGGTCCAGACGGCGGCCCAAATGGCTGATGCTGTCCTGGGCAGGGCCGCCAGTGCTCGGGTGGTAGTCATGGCTGCCGCGGTCGCTGACTACCGTCCGGCCGCGCCCGCCGAGCACAAGATCAAAAAGGCTTCCCAGCCACTGGTGGTCGAGCTGGTCCCGACCCAGGATGTCTTAGCGGAGCTGGGCGCCCGCCGCTTACCAGGCCAAGTCCTGGTTGGTTTCGCGGCGGAAACGGCCTCGGGCGCGCAACTGGTAGCTCGTGGCCGTTCCAAGCTCGCCTCCAAAGGCGCGGACATCGTGGTGGCCAACGACGTCGGCAGGCCCGAGGCCGGCTTCGGTCAGGACCTGAGCAGCGCTGTTATCGTGTCTCGGGAGTCGGAGACCGACCTCGGCCTTGTCCGCAAAGAGGTCGTGGCTTCTGCCCTCGTCGACGCGATAGCTGAGCTGCTCAACAAGTCCGCCCCGCCGGCGGCGAAAGGGGCCCAAAGATGAGCCGTTCCCTCTTTACTTCGGAATCTGTGACCGAGGGCCACCCGGACAAGATGGCGGACCAGATCTCCGATGCCATCCTCGACGCGATCTTGGACCAGGACCCAGGGGCCCGAGTGGCCTGTGAGACGCTGCTCACGACCGGCCTGGTCGTTGTAGCAGGCGAAATCACAACCTCTGCCTACGTGGAAATCCCTCAGATAGTCCGCGAGGTTGTCTCTTCGATCGGTTACACAAGCTCCGAAATGGGCTTCGACGGCCTGACATGCGGGGTCGCAGTCTCTATCGGCCAGCAGTCAGCGGACATCGCCATGGGCGTCGACAACGCCTACGAGGTGCGCCAGGGCGCGAGCGGCGAAGATGTCCTTTTCAGCCAGGGAGCAGGCGACCAGGGGATGATGTTCGGCTACGCGTGCGACGAGACCGAGGACTTGATGCCTGTGCCGATCTGGCTGGCCCACCGCCTGGCGCACCGCCTGGCTCAAGTCCGAAAAGCTGCCGTCCTGCCCTACCTGCGCCCCGACGGGAAGACCCAAGTCACCTTCGAGTACGAAGACGGCCGCCCTGTCCGGCTGAGGACAGTCGTCGTCTCGGCACAGCACCGCCCGGGGGTCGACCTGGGCACCCTGCTCAAACCAGACCTCCGGGACCACGTCGTGGAGCCGCTGGTGCCGGCTCAGTACGCCTCGGACAGCTACGAGCTGTTGTGCAACCCGACAGGCCGCTTCGAGAGGGGAGGGCCGAGCGCCGACGCCGGCCTCACCGGTCGCAAGATCATCGTCGACACCTATGGAGGCGCTGCGCGCCACGGAGGCGGGGCGTTCTCGGGCAAGGACCCCTCCAAAGTCGACCGCTCAGGCGCTTACGCGGCCCGCTGGGTCGCCAAGCACGTTGTCGCTTCGGGCGCTGCCAGCCGGTGCGAGGTCCAGGTCGCGTACGCGATCGGTGTCGCACGACCGGTCTCGCTCATGATCGAGCTCTTCGGTACCGAAAAAGTCGACCCTGCCAAGCTCAAGAAGGCGGTCGAAGAGGTGTTCGACCTCCGGCCGGCGGCGATCATCAGAGACCTGGACCTGCGCCGGCCGATCTACCAGCGCACCGCCACCTACGGCCATTTCGGGCGGCCCGACAAGGACCTGACTTGGGAAGTGACCAGCCGGCTGCCCGAGTTCAAGCAGGCGGTTGGCCTCTAGCAACTTGAGCACACCGCCAAGCGGGGAGGCGGGCGTGCTCGTCGCTCGTGCCCTTCCCGACGTAGCGGGCTTCGACAAGGAATTTGACTACTCCGTGCCAGCCAGCTTGGCTCGCGACCTTCGGGCCGGGTCGGTTGTAAGCGTGCCGCTCCACGGCCGTAAGGTGCGAGCCTGGGTGACAGCTTTCCCCGCCGAACCGGCGACGGGGGCGGCGCTGCTGGCGATCGAGAGAGCCGTCGGGTGGGGCCCAGAGCCCGAGCTGGTAGGGCTCGCGCCTTGGGCGGCTTGGCGGTGGGCGGGCAAGCGGCGGTCCTTCCTCGTGACTGCTTCGCCGCTGAAGGTCATCCGCGAGCTCCCGGAGCGACCGGGCACGCCGCCCATCGTGCGCGCACCCAGCGCACCCACGTCCTCCACGGGACCGGACCTCCTGCGGCGCGCATGGCGCCCTGGCACGCACATCCTCCGCCTCCCACCAGCCTCGAGCGCTACTGAGCTGGTCCAAGCGGCAGCCGAACGGGGCGCGGTGCTTGTCTTGGCTGCGACCAAACAACGCGCCGAGGCAGGGGCCGCTGCGCTCCGTCGTCGCGGGGCGAGAGTAGCTCTCTTGCCAGATGAGTGGCCGCAAGCTCGCTCGGGCGCAGAGGTCGTCATCGGCACGAGGCGAGCGGCCTGGGGCCCATGCCCCGACCTCGCGTCGGTTGTTGTCCTCGACGCGCATGATGAGGGCTACGTGCAGGAGCAATCTCCCAGTTGGGACGCGGCCGTGGTGGTCGCCGAGCGGGCCCGGCGGGCAGGGGCGCCGTGCTTTTGGGTGAGCGCCTGCCCCACGCTCGAGATGCAGGCCGCCGCTGAGGTCGTTCGCCTTGGCCCCTCTGCCGAACGTGAGGGGTGGGCACCCCTGCTCGTAGCAGACCGGCGCGGAGAGGATCCTCGCCTCGGCCTCTATTCGCAGCTCCTTGTCCAAGTAGCGCGCGAAGAGGAGCGGCGCTTGGTCTGTGTCCTCAACCGCAAGGGGAGGGCTGTGCTGCTCGACTGCGCCGCGTGTGGGGAGCTGGCGACCTGTGAGAGCTGCGGCGCGGCGGTCGCCATGGCCGAGCGTGAGCTTGTTTGCCGCCGTTGCGGGAGCCGCCGGCCCGTTGTGTGCAGCTCGTGCGCGTCGGACGCGCTTCGCCTCGTGCGCCCCGGCGTGAGCCACGCGCGAGACGAGCTCGAAGCCCTGCTCGGGCGCCCGACCGCGGAGGTGGTCGGGGGCGCGGGGCCCGTGCCTGATGCAGCGGTGGTGGTCGGGACTGAGTCGGTCCTCTACAGGGAGGCGGAGCTGAGGCAGGGCGGCCCCGTGGGGACAGTCGCCTTCCTCGACTTTGACCAAGAGATGTTCGCACCGCGCTACAGGGCGGGCGAAGAGGCGCTTGCGCTCCTGGCGAGAGCGTCGCGCATCGTTGGAGGCCGGCCAAAGCAAGGCCGCGTCCTTGTCCAAACTCGTGCTCCCGGCCACGCCGTCATCGCGGCCGCCCAAAGGGCGGACCCAGAGGTCCTTTCGGTGTCCGAAGCACCGCTGCGAAAAGCGCTCAGGCTGCCGCCATGTTCGGCTCTTGCGCTGCTTACGGGGCCAGGGGCCCCCGCCATGGCTTCGTCGCTCGAGACTTTTGCGGCTGCCCACGCAACCGGCACCCTCGAGGTGACGCAGTCGGACCGGGAGCGCTGGGTCGTAAAGGCGCAAGACCAGGCTTCCTTGTCGGACGCGCTCGCGGCAGCCCCTCGCCCGCAAGAGCGCGTGCGCATCGAAGTGGGCCCCGTCCGCTTTTGATCAGCGAGCCGGCGATGACCGCGAGGTGCCGCGTGAGAGGGCGAGGTGCCGCGCGAGAGGTGCCGCGCGAGAGGTGATGAGGCCGTTAGAGCGCGCCGGTGCACCATCGTCCCGGCCGAGGGGACGCTCCATCCGGCCGGCCGGGCCGTGCAAAGAGCTCGTGCCCCTCGCCAGCTAACGGTGCGGCCCGTCGACTATCCGGCAGGGGATGTCAGCGTCCTCGTCCAAGTGGTAGCTCGCACAGACCCGGTGGTAGCCGTCGGCCACCGTTAGCGCTACCGGGACGGCGAGATTGCCCCGCACGAGCAACACCGGTGAAAGGTGTTCACCGTCCTGGACTTTCTTCAGGTCCTTGGCGACGTGGACGTTGGTGTCGGGAAGGAGCGGCAGCTGGCTTGCCCGGAGGAGGTCCTTGGCCTTGTGGAGGACCAAGGGGGCTTGCTTGAGAGCCTTGACGAGCGCATCAGCCGTCTGCTCGTCGGTCAGGAGGCTGAGGTAGGCGTGGGCGGCCGGGTAGTCGTGCTCGTCGGGCTGTGCTTTCCAATGTTCTTTGGCCGGCATCGCGCTAGAGGATAGTGCCGTCCCCATGCCCCTTTGCTCGCTGACGGCCCTGCGATGGGCTAGCTGCCATTGCGCAGCGCGGGGTGCGGGAGCAGCATTCCCGAAGCTTCCCGAGCTTGCAGGTAAGCGCTCAGCCGGTGAAAGACCCCCTCACCAACCATCGCCGTGAGCTCGGCGCTCATTGCGCGCCAAACGGGGACTTTGCCCCGGAATGCTTCCGGCGCCTCCGTGCACCACCACGCGAACTCTTCTCCTCCCGGCCCCCAGTGCACCCGGTCCCATTCGCCCACTACCGAGGTGACCGAGCCGTCTGGGTTGGTTGTGTCCTCCCGCCGAAGCGGGAGCTGCCAGCAGACGTCGGGCTTCCAGTCCATCGGCGCGCCCCCGGCCGCGAGAGCGGCACTGTGGAGAGCACACCCCGCTCCGCCAGGGAAGCCCGGCCTGTTCAAAAAAATGCACGCCCCGTCGACGATGCGTGTCATCCAGCCCCCCCCGGGGCGTTTGCGTGCTATGCCGCCGCGGACCGCTTTGCCTGCTAACTGCCACTGCTCGGGTGTGAGGCTCTTGGCCGCCGCGCTAACGCGCTCCAAGTCCTCTTCGTCGGTGAAATGCGCCCCGTACGAGCAGCACCCCTGCTCGAGCTCGGGGGTGGGGCCCGTGAGGACCCCTTGGCACCCCTTGCCGTATATGCACTGCCAATGGGAGGAGAGGAAGGTGACGTCGAAGCGCCATGTCCGCTGCTCTTGGGTGTCCTCGAAGCTCACCCATTCGTGGGCGTCGTGCGGTACCAGGCGCAAGCGCTTCTTGTCAGCGGCTTTTGGTTTTTGCTTGGCGCTCATGGCTTATTAGGTAGGTCTGCGAGCCCGACGAGCAGCTCGCCGGAGGCAATTATGCCTCGCCAAAGCTGGTGCAAGTCGAGGCGTTCGTTGGGGGCATGGAAATTGTCCTCAGGGAGCGCGACCCCGAGGAAAATGACAGGTGCCGCGAGCACTCGTCCCAAACTTTCTTCCGGCCCGCTCCCGCCACCGCGGGTAAACAGCGGCCTCCTGCCCCAAGTGCGTTCGATGGCACCAGACAAAATGCGCACCGCCGGGTGATCAGCGCTCGTGCTGAGGGGGGCAACGGAACCGTGGGGCGTGAGCGTTACTTGCACGCCCTTGGGTGCTCGCTCTGCAACCCACTGCCGAAAGGCGGTGGCGACTTCTTCGGGGCGTTGGTCGGCAACCAAGCGGAGCGCCACCTTGAAATTCGCGACCGCCGGCACGATCGTTTTCATGCCGGCATCGCCGTAGCCGGAATGGATGCCGACAACTTCGGCTGTCGGGCGTGCGCCAGTGCGCTCGTAGGGGCTTCGGCCTTCCTCGCCCTCGAGGAACGCCACGCCCGCTTGCCGGCAGAAGTTTGCTTCGTCGAATGGCACCTCGACCAAAGAACGCGCTTCTTGAGCGCTCAGCTCGCGCACCCGGTCGTAAAAGCCCGGCAACGTGACACGGCCGTGCCCATCGTGGAGGCTCGCCACCATGCGAGCAGCGGTTAGCGCGGCGTTCGGGACCGTTCCGCCCCAGATCCCGCTATGGAGGTCAGAAGACCCCGTCCTGAGGACCACGTCAAAAGTGACGAGCCCGCGCATCGACAGCACGGTCGAAGGGATGTCGGGTGCGACCATCTCGGTATCGGAGACCACCACGACGTCGGCCTTCAGTCGCTCCCCCTCGCTCCGTAAGAGCTGCTCGAAGTGCGGGCTGCCAACCTCCTCTTCGCCTTCCACGAGGAACTTCACGTTGACCGGCAAGTGCTCACGTTCGGTGAAAAGGCCATGGATAGCTTCTATCTGCATGAGGACCTGGCCCTTGTCGTCGCTCACGCCGCGGGCCTTGATTTCTGTTGCCGAAACGTCCGGTTCGAAGGGCGGCGAACGCCATTGGCCGAGCGGGTCCACCGGCTGCACGTCGTGGTGGCCGTATATAAGGATTGTGGGGGCATCCTTGCCCGCTCCCAGCCACTCGCCGTAGACCGCTGGTGCGCCCGCATTGCCTTCGCTGCCGGTAGGGAGGACCTCGACTTTCTTGAGGCCGGCGTCGCTCATCAAGGCTGCGCAGAAGTCCGCCGATGTTGCTACGTCCCCAGTGTGCTCCGCCTGGGCCGAGATCGAGGGGATCTGCAACCACCGAACCAGCGTGCGCACGACGCGTTCCTTAGAACGCTCGACGTAATCAGAAAGGAGAAGCTCGCCCACTCCATGACCCTACAGCGTCTCCCCGGCCCGGGGGATCCACGCAGCAGCTAGGGCCCTCACCTATACTCCGCTGGTTGGTGAGGTTCGCCGAGGTGGCCCTGGTTGAGCGGGGCCGGGCCGTCCTTCGGCGCCTATAGGTTGGCTGAAGAGTGCCCCGTAGAGGTCGTGCCGTGGTTTTTCGGTTCCTTGCAATGAAGCTGTCCCACCGTGCCGTCGCAGCGCTTGTCTGCGGCGGTTTGGTAGTTGGTTCGACAGCTTTGGTGAGCACTTGGGCGAGCGCCGGAGCGTCCTCGGCCGGGCATGTCACCCATGCGGCGAGCAAGGCGCACGAGACCCCAATGGCCCATTTGGACGGCGTCATGCGGGTACCGGCTCTCGGAGTGGCGGGTGTGCCTGCCGATGCCAGTTACCTCGGGCCCGCGGCGACGAGTTCCCCCATCGACCTGGATGTCGTCCTCGCTCCGTCGAACCCGTCAGCGCTGGCGCAATTTGCGGAAAGCGTCTCGACACCAAGCTCGCCTCAATACCACGACTTCTTGACAGAGCCTCAGTTTGTCGCCGAATTTGGCCCCCCAGCCTCGGTCTCGGAGGCCACCCAATCCTGGCTCACCTCAGAGGGTTTCAGCGTGAGCCAGCCCTCGCCATTTGTTGTCCAAGCAACGGGCGCGGTCGCGCAGGCAGCAAGAGCTTTGGGCGTGAGTTTTGGCCGTTATTCGGAGCCAGGAGGTGACACAGGCGTGCTCGCGACCGGCGCTCCTTCGTTGCCATCCGCGTTGGCCGGAGGTGAAGTCACTGGGATCGTCGGCCTGGACACGTTGGACCGGCTACACGACTTCCTCGCCCCTGCGCGGCCGCGGCTCCACCTCGACCGAGCGAAGGCGCGTAGCCGCGGGCGCTCAGCTGAGGCGTCGCCGGTCCACCGCGTCGCCGATGTTTCGACCGACACCTCCGAGTGTGGCAGTGGGGGTTATACACCGCAGCAGCTTGCGTTGTCGTACCAGGTGACCGAACTGCAGGCGGCCGGGCAAGATGGTGCCGGAGTGACTATCGCACTACCGGAAATCAATGCAAGCCTCGACAGTGACGTCAGCGTCTACGACGGATGTGCACAGCTCACTAACCCGGTGAGTGTAGTAGATATAGATGGCGGCCCGACAGATCCACAAGAGGCTAGTCCCGCTTACGGGCAACCCTGTTCATCTCTACCACCCGGTGACCAGCTTGGCGAACAACAAAACTGCTTGGCGGCTTCAGTGGCCGAAGGCGAGGCAGACATTGATATTGAGATGGCATCGACTTTGGCGCCTGGGGTGTCGATAGTCGCCTACGAAACAGGGGCGACAGACCAAGACTTGTTTGATGCGATCAGGCAGATCGTCACGTCAGACACCGCAAAGGTGATCTCCATCAGCGTTGGCCAGTGCGAGGCGAGTGACCCTTCGTTCGCGACCTCGCTTCACGGGTTGTTCGAGCAGGCAGCTTCGCAGGGACAATCGGTCGTCGTGGCGTCCGGCGACACTGGCTCGGAAGCATGTTTTCCCACAAGTTCATCAGCATGCCTCGACGGGACATGTTTGTCTGCGGACGTTCCAGCGTCTGATCCGCTCGTAACCGCTGTTGGCGGTACGGTGCTTACAACCGAAGGTGAGCTTGCTTGGAACGACTGCCTCGGCACCGGCAATATATCGTGTGCCGAGCAAGAACAACTGGGCGCGAGTGGCGGCGGAGTCACACAGATGAGCACTTTCTCACCTCCACCTGGGCAGCCAGTGCTCCCGGGCAATAGCAGCGACTTACGAGAACTGCCGGATGTCTCGGCGAATGCCGGCAGTAACAACGACCCGGCCGCGGACGTCTCGTTTTACACGAGCGGGAGCTGGGGGGAGTGGTTGGGCACCAGCATCCCAACCCCCCTCTGGGGCGGGCTCATCGCCGACCGGGACACGTCCTGCACGACAAGCACCGGTGACTTCAACCCGGCCCTTTACTCTCTTTACGACTCTCTCTATGCGGGCTCCCTGTACCCGAGCGGGAAAGACCCAGCGTTCAACCCAATTCCCGATGGCTTTGTCCTCACAGGCAACGCCTCGACAATCTTCCCGGAACCGGGCAACAACGATTTCACCCAAACACAGGCCGGCAATTACCCGACCGTGTACCCGATCGGGGCGAGCTACAACATGGTCACGGGGATCGGCTCGCCTAAGGGACCGGGATTGGCGTGTAGTGAGGTTGTCGGGTCGTCCTATGAGGGTCAGGTGGGCCAGCAGGTGGTTCTTAGCGGCTTGGGCCTCGAAAATGCATCGATCTATTTCGGTCAGGCTCAGGCAACAGTTCTCACTTCTACCGCGACTAGTGTGACAGTGCAAGTGCCATCAGGCTTTGGCACCGTGCAAATCTCGGCCAAGGGGGTTCTGGGACAAGGACCACCGGGTAGCTTCACTTACGAAGGCACGGCAACCACGTCAACGACATTGGCGCAGGGGGGCGGTCCTGGAGGCGTCCCGGGCGGCGGGCTCGGGTTTGTGATCCTGCCCCCGACAACTACCACGTCCTCGACGTCGACGACGACCACGAGCACTCCGAGCCCGCCTCCCACGGTGAAGACAGGCGGGCGGTCGCGCGTAGCGCTTGGTTTCTGGATGGCCGGCAGCGACGGCGGGGTTTTCGGCTTTGGGAAAGCTTCCTACTACGGGTCCCTCCCGTCGATGAAGGTCCGTGTCAAGGACGTTGTCGCGATTGCTCCGGCCCCTGGGGGCACCGGGTACTGGATGGCTGCAGAGAACGGGACCGTTTACCATTTTGGGTCGGCAGCCAATTTTGGCTCGCTCGCATCTCATGGGGCCCACATGGGCGACATCGTGGGCATGGCTGCAAATGCGAATGGTGGCGGCTATTGGCTGCTGTCGTCTCGCGGGCAGGTTTTTGCATTTGGGCACGCGCGCAATTTCGGCTCCGTAGAGGTTCCTGGCGCCGGCGTCGGCAAAATAATCGGGATCGCTTCGTCGCCTGATGGCAGAGGTTATTGGGTTGCGAGCTCGAACGGGACGGTCTGGCACTTTGGCGACGCTGCCAACTTGAGTGCGCCAAAGGATCTCGGCCGTGTGCTCTCAGGGATCGTCGCCATCGCAGCGAACCCGGTTGGGGAGGGGTACTGGCTTGTAGCTGGCAACGGCACCATCTACAACTTCGGCTCGGCTCCAAGGTTCACCGCTTCAGCAGCACCTGCAGGTAAACAGACCGGCGGCAAGGCCGTAGTGGGAGTGGCTCCGAGCGCTGACGGGCTTGGGCTGTGGACCGTGACGGCAAACGGGGTGGTGACCAACTACGGGGACGCTACCCCCCAGCGTTCGCTGCGGAGCCTAAAGGTCGTGACAAGCTCGGTCGTGGCGGCGGCGGCGCTGTAACCCGTGCTGTTAGCCAGTGGTAAGCGCTCGACAGTTTCTATCCTTCTGACATGGCTGCCACTTTTGAGGACCTCGGAGCCCGCCTAGAAGTCATCGCCGAAGAGCTCGCAGAGCTTGCTCATGCAAGCCTGCGCGAAGCTGTCCGCACGGGTAAGGCGGCCGCGAGTGCCGAAGAGCGCCAGATCGCACGTGCCAGGCGATCGGTGTTGAAGGCTGCCGCGATACTCGCCAGGAGGGCGGACAGTACCGAGCTCGACTAGCGGACCGTGAACACCCGCGAGCGTTAAACAAAAGCGAGCCGGGGCCCCCACCGGCCCCGGCTCGCTTCTGTGGGCGGCCGCCCGCCAGCGGCCTGCCCCGTACTCCATACCCCCTTTGCTGGCCACGCAACCCCTGGGCAGGCGCGCTCGCACGAGGTTGCCCTCGCCGGCCCGAGCGCCCGGCCCGTCGGAGCTGGGGCTTGGGAGAGCGGCCGCTTGAGCGCCGCCGGCCGATTGGCGGGGGACTAGTTGGCCTTGACGGCGGCCAGCTCGAGCTCGAGGTTGATCTTCTCGCTCACCAGCACGCCGCCGGCTTCGAGCGCCACGTTCCAGTTGACACCCCAGTCCTTGCGGTTGATGGTGGTGCCGCCCTCAAAGCCGACGCGGGTGTTGCCCCAAGGGTCGATCGTGGAGCCCGTGTGCTCCAAGTCAATGGTGACGGGCTTGGTGACGCCGCGGATCGTGAGGTCTCCGGTGACCTTGAAGTTTGCCTCGTTCACGCGCTCCACGTCCGTGGTCTTGAAGATGATCTCGGGGTACTGGTCGACCGCCAGGAAGTCGTTTGTGCGCAGGTGGTTGTCACGGTCGGCGTTGCGGGTGTCGATGCTCGCGACCTTGATCTCGAGCTCGAAGTGCGAGTTGCTCGGGTTCTCCGCGTCGATGAAGCCCGAGCCCTCGAACTCGTTGAACGCGCCGCGAACCTTGGTCACCATCGCATGCCGGGCCGAGAACCCTACGCGGCTGTGAGCTGCGTCGAGCGTGTAGGTACCCGTCAGGGTGGTGGGGGGCCTCGTGGCTGTGGCCTCTACAGGGGTCATTGTTGGGCTCTCTTTCAAATCGGGTGTGTCGGTCTTTCAAGGGAGTGCAACATAGAGGATATATCCACTATTCCCGACTGGAGGACGTATCTACTATCTGCGCGCTGGCTATCCTTTCTCGCAATGAGCGCACCGAGGTGGCTTGACGGGGAGGAACAAAGAGCCTGGATGTCCCTCCAGATGATGCACCTGCGCCTCAACGCTGCACTTACCCACGACCTTGCCGTCAATTCTGAGCTGAGCTTGCAGGACTATGTGGTATTGGTGGCCCTCACAGCCGAGGCGGAGGGCAGGTTGCGCCTCTTCGAGCTTGGCCAGCTCCTCGGGTGGGAAAAGAGCCGCATCAGCCACCAGGTGAGCCGGATGGTGGAGCGCGGGCAGGTGAAGAAGTACGAGTGCCGGTCGGACCGGAGGGGTCAGTTTGTGGAGGTCACTCCGAGCGGTCGAGCGGCAATCGAAGCAGCGGCTCCGAGCCACGTTGAGGCGGTTAGACGGCTGTTCGTCGACAGCTTGAGCCGTGAGCAGCTCCAACAGGTTGCCGAGGTGGCCGAGACGGTGCTGCAGGCAGTCAAGGAGGAGACGGCGCGGACGTGCCCAAACCTCGAGGGTGAGCTCGAAGCGGATAAGGAGGCGTCCGGGGACAAGGAGCGCGACGAGCCTGGCTGAACTGCCCGAGGCCCAGCTCGGGCCGAGGCGCTGGCGAGATGTCAGGTAGCCGGCAAGGCTTCAGCCCTGAGCACATCATGCTCGCATTTGGGACCGCAAGAGCGAGCCTGGTATTAGGTGGTTGCCGCCCCGCTGGGCGGGCTTGCAGCGCGAGCTGTCTGGCAGGCCGGCACGGGCACCCCTTGGGGAGGCGGCGGCGCGCTCGGGAGGCAGTTGAGGGCGTCGATCAGCTGGCGGAGTTGCGCGTAGGAGTGACGGTTGAAGCTAAGTGCCACCCTCGCGAGCTCCAGGTGGTCTCCTTCCCTCACTTCTGCTGGGAGCGGCCCGGGAAGAGCCTCGATGCGACCGTTCATCGCTATGGCGCCGAACTCCTCGGAAAGCGACGCCACCTCGGCCGAAGTCGGCTGGGCCCGCAGGCGTAGGACAAGGCGGTCGCCCACCCAGCGCAGCGACTGGTAATTGCGGTAGAAGCCGAGGATCTCGCCGGCCGCTTCGAGAACGTCATCGGTTATGAGGAAGAGGCTGGCGTCGTCCGGGGAGATGAGACCGCGGCCGGCCACCTCGTCCCGAACGAAGCGCTCCCACGCTTGCCAGTAACTGCCCCCTGGGACTTCCAGCAGGACTACCGGTGCAGGCTGGGCCTTGCCGGTTTGGAGCAGGGTCAGGAGCTCGAAAGACTCGTCCAGCGTCCCAAAGCCACCCGGGAGCACGGCGTAGCCATCCGACTCCTTTACGAGCAGAAGCTTGCGGGTAAAGAAGTACTTCATCGAGACCAGCTTGGGGTCCGACACGATGAACTGGTTTGGCTGCTGCTCGAAGGGTAGACGGATGTTGATCCCGAAGCTGTGGCCGGGCCCGGCACCCTCGAGCCCCGCAGCCATGATCCCGGGGCCGGCACCCGTCACAGTCGACCAGCGGAGCGAGGCGAGCCGTGAGGCCAGGTCGCGCGCTTGTGCGTAAAGGGGGTCGCTCGGCAGGGTCCGGGCCGAGCCGAACATCGTTATCTTTCGGGTGCTCCGGTAGGGCGCGAAGACTTCGAACCCTTCTCTCATCTCGCGCAAGGCAGCATTTGCGATCTTGAGGTCGAGCCGGTCCGGGTGCCCCTGGGCCAAGCGGACGACGTTGAGCAGCATGTCTTGGAGCTGGTCGCGGTTGGCCGTCACCCCGAGCGTGTCGAGCAGCTCCTGGATTTGGTGGTCGACCTCGGGGACCCCGCTCGCGCGGCCCGGGTCGGCGGCATTGCCTTTAGTCACCGGTCAGAGCGAGCGCGGCGCTGCTTGTCGGTCGACGAGCCACAGCACTCGCCCGGCTCGCACCCGTGCCGCCGGCAGGTCTTGACCTGCATAGACCGCTTCCATGGCTTCCCGCTTCGCCGGACCGGCGACGGTGAAAATTACCAGCCGGGCGCGGGCGATCCCGGCGTAAGTCAAGGTCATGCGGCGGTGCTTGTTGCGGCCGTTGGGGTCCTCGCTGAAGGCGACGAGCTGGCCCGGGTCGGCGTCCAGCGCGACAGAACCGGGGAAAAGGCTCGCAGTGTGCCCATCGGGCCCCATCCCGAGGTGAACCACGTCGAGTTGGCCCACCTCGCCCAGGCGCAGTTGGTAAGCATCGATGCCTTCCTCACAGCGCATCGGGTAGACGGCGTTGGCAGCGCCGATCTGTTCGAGCAGCGCCTGGCGAGCGAGGAGCTCGTTCGAGTCCGGGTGGTCGGGGGGCACGCAAGACTCGTCACCCCAGAAGAAATTGACGGCCATCCAATCGATCGCCTTGGTGCCCTCGGCCGCGAGACGCTGATAGCACGTGCGCGCGGTCTCACCCCCCGAAAGGGCAATGTCGAACTCTTCGCCTGGGCGGTTGGTGAAGGCCGAGACCACCTCTCGGGCAAAGGCACCCGGTAGGTCGTCGACCACTACCAGCTCTCCGTTCACGGCGTCGACCCTAGTGCCCGGCGGGGCGCTCGCAGGGGCGCCAAAGTGAGGGCGGTCAAGACCTCGGCCTCCTCGGGAGGCAGTATTGGCGGCCAGGCTTAGAGGCCAGCCTCAGGAGGCCAGCGTGGCGGCGGCGGCGAGCGCGCGTTCCCAGACCCGGTCGGCTCGCAAGTTGGAGATCGCCGCCCCGAGAGCCGACGTCAGTGAATCGTCAGGGAGCGGCAGCGCTTGGCTGTGCGAGGGGCCGCCTTCAACGTTGGCCGTTGCCCAGACCGCCCGCGTCCGGTCGTCTCGGTGGACATGGAAAGTACCGTGCTGGTCAGCGACGTCGGCTTCCAACGTGATGTCGACGTGCTTTGCATCCTGAAGGACTAGCTCTCGAGCGCGCAGGTCTAGCTGGGCCATGAGCCAGCCCCCCAGCATGTGGCGCGGGCCTGGTTTGCCCGTGACCGTCGCCTGGTTGATACCCCCGAGGAAGGCCCGGTTGTGCTCAGGTACAAAGAGGCCGGCAAGCAGTTCGCGCCATGGCTGGAGACGTACCCAGGAAAGGTCGACTACAGGGCGGTGGTTCGAGAGCTCGAGGAGAGTGCGGTAGGCGTGCCCGATCACGGCGGCGGCGGGGCCGACGTCCCGAGTGTCCACCAAGAGAGCCGAGGCAATCCCCAGCAATGGGTCCGTAGGGCTCGGCAGCTCCCAGGGGAACCACATCAGCGCCGGCAGGTCGGCGAGCACGAACGGGCTCACGATGGAGGCAAGGTGAGAGGCAGCTTGCCCGCCCACGCGGAGGCGGATCTCCTCGAAGAAAACAGGGTGCTCCGCCCCTTCAGGTGGCTGCGCGCGCCAAAGGCAAGCGCTGGCATCTATCGTTGGGGTGCTGTCAGGGTCGGGCTGCAGGAGGACAACCCGGCAGGGGTGATGCGCGCCAAGCGACCTGACCGAAGCGACGAAGTCCTCGAGGTCGTCCTCGCCGCTCGAAACCATGACAAGGGTCATCACCGCGGTCCGGGTACCGGCTTCCCGTCCCGACGCTTCCTTGCGCAGCTCGGGGAGGGCGGCTATCACTTGGTCGATGCTCGTATTGGCCTTTTGCCAAGAATGGACGGCCTGAGGGCCGTAACCAGCGGTGTCGGCACCCGTGGCACCCCCCGCCTGTCCCGCGCTGTTCGCCTTGCCGTCTGTGCTCTCTGCACCGCCCTCTGCGCCGTCATGACCCGCTGGGTTGGCCGGCTCGGGCGAGGGAGTTACGGCGTCCGCCATTTGCGCCCGTCGCGCTCGATGAGGGTTTCGGCGGGGCGGGGCCCCCAGGAACCAGCGGCATAACCGGCGAGGGGAGCATCGCCCTTGGCCCACGCATCGAGCAACGGCTGGACGATGCCCCATGCCGTGTCGACTTCGTCGCTCCGGATGAACAGGGTGGGGTCACCAACCATCGCGTCGAGCAGTAGCCGCTCGTACGCGTCGGGAGGCTCCTCCAGGAAAGCAGCACCGTAAGAGAAATCCATCAACACGTCCCGCACCATGAAAGCTTGCCCCGGCACTTTGGCGCCAAAGCGCAGCGTCACGCCTTCGTCGGGCTGGATCCTCATCACGAGGGCATTGGGGTGGAGCCCGAGCGCCGCCTCTTTCGGGAACGCAAGGTGGGGCACCTCCTTGAACTGGAGCGCAACTTCGGTAACCCGCTTGGGGAGGCGCTTCCCGGTGCGCACGTAGATCGGCACCCCCGCCCAGCGCCAGTTGTCGACCGCCAGCTTGAGCGCGACAAACGTTTCGGTCTGGCTTTGCGGGCTGACGCCGTCTTCCTGGCGGTAGCCAGGGACGGAGTTGCCTTCGACCCAACCGCTGTCGTACTGCGCTCGCACTGCAACATTGGGAATTTCACCAGCGTTGGGGATGACAACTGAACGAAGGGCTTTTACCTTTTCGCCCCGGAGGCCTTCTGCGTCCGTCGAGCTCGGCGGCTCCATCAATGTGAGGGAAAGGACCTGCATGACATGGTTCTGGACGATGTCCCTGAGCGCGCCTGCGGTTTCGTAGAAACTGCCTCGCTTTTCGACTCCGACCGTCTCGGCGACGGTTACCTGCACGTGGTCGATGTAATTACGTGTCCAGAGAGGCTCGAATATCGCGTTGGCAAAACGGAGAGCGAGCACATTTTGCACGGTCTCTTTGCCGAGGTAGTGGTCGATGCGATATATCTGTTCTTCCTCGAAGACTTCGTGCAGAGTCGTGTCGAGCTCGCGCGCCGTCGAGCGGTCGCGGCCAAAAGGCTTCTCGATCACGAGCCGAGCCGAGCCGCCCGTTTCGGGTTGGTTGAGGCCGACTTTTCCGAGGGCTTTGGCGACTTCGCCGAACATCTCAGGGATCGTCGCGAGGTAATAGGTGCGGTTCCCACCGGTACCGAGCGCTTCGTCGATGTCTTTCAGCCTGTCCTGAAGTGCGCTGAAGGTGTCGGGGTGGGCGTACTCGCCGGCAATGTAGACGCTGTTTTTGACTATCTCACCCCAGCCAGGCCCGGCGTCGGGTACCGCGTCGGACATCAGGTCCCGGAAGCCGTCGTCTGACATCTCGGTCCGGGCGACGCCGATGACAGCGAAGGCGGCTGGGAGCAAACGCCGCCTCGATAGCCGCTCCAAAGCCGGCAGGAGCTTTCGATGAGTCAGGTCTCCTGAGGCGCCGAAGACGACGAGTACTCCCGGCGGGGCCCGCCTCACGGTTTCCAAGCCCTCTGCCAGTGTGTTGACTGGCGGTGCCGTCGTGGCGCCGGCGCTCACGACCCTGCTCTCGCTTGGTGTTCGTTGGCCTTGTCTTCGAGAGCCTGAAGGAGCTCGTCGTAGCTCTTCGAGAACGCGGCGACCCCTTCCTCCTCGAGCTGGCGTGACACCTCGCCCATGTCGATGCCTGCCTCCCCAAGGGCATCGAGGCTGGCTGTCGCCTTGCCTAAGTCATGGTCGACGGTCCGAGCGACCGTCCCATGGTCTTGGAACGCGGCGACGGTAGCGTCAGGCATCGTGTTGACCGTGTGGGGCCCGATCAGGTTGTCCACATAAAGCAGGTCGGGGTAGGCGGGGTTCTTCGTAGAGGTGGAAGCCCAAAGCGGGCGCTGGACGTGAGCCCCTTTTGCGGTCAATGCCTCCCAGCGCGAGCCACTGAAATGCTCTTGGAACAACTTATAAGCCAACTTTGCCTGTGCTACAGCCGCCTTGCCGCGGAGCTCGGCGACCTCGCCAGAGCCGCCGAGGTCGCGCTCGAGGCGCCTGTCAACCTCTGTGTCGACGCGGCTCACAAAGAACGATGCCACGCTGTGCACTCGAGCGAGGTCCCCACCCGCCTTGTCGAAAGCCTCGAGCCCAGAAATGTAAGCCTCGATCACTTCTTCATAACGCTTAAGGCTAAAGATGAGGGTGACGTTTATGTTGCGACCTTCGCTTATCATCTGGCGTATTGCCGGGACGCCCGCTTCGGTCGCCGGGATCTTGACCATCAGGTTGGGCATGGCAATCTTTTGGTGAAAATTGCGAGCCTCGCTGATCGTGGCCTCGGTGTCGTAAGCCAGCCGGGGAGAGACCTCCAACGAAACAAAACCATCGGAGGCACCGCTTTGTTCGTAGAGAGGGTGGAATATCCCGAGAGCGGCTGTCACGTCGGCGGTGGCCATTTCCCAAAAGGCTTGTTCCACCGAGCCGCCTTCGATCAGGCGGCCGAAGTCCGCGTCATAGACGTCGGTGCCTGTCATCGCTTTTTGGAAGATGGTCGGGTTGGAGGTAACGCCGCGGATGCCGTCGTCGACCATGTTGGCCAGGCGCCCGTTGCGGATCGCGTCGCGAGAGAGGTTATCGATCCAAGGGCTTTGGCCGCCCTCGGAGTAGAGCTGGTGAAGCCGCGTCACTTCTTGCCTCCTGTTGTTTGGAGAAGGGCCCGGGCTTTGTCGGCCACATTTTCGGCGGTGAAGCCGAAGTGGGCCAGGACCTCGGCGCCAGGCCCGGAAGCGCCGAAACGGTCCTGTGTCACCGTTGCGTCTGCCCAACGCGACCACCCGAAGCTGGCCGCCGCTTCGACCGCCAGCACAGGGATGCCTCGCCCGAGCACCTCCTGCTGGTACTGCTTGCCCTGCTGCTCAAAAAGTTCCCAACTCGGTAGCGAAACAACGCGTGCCTTCACGCCTTGCGCGGCGAGCGCCTCTGCGGCCCCTAAGCACACGGCGACTTCGGCTCCTGTGCCCACAAGGACTATGTCAGGTCCGCCCTCTGCTTCCTTCAGCACGTAGGCGCCCTTGTGGAGGAGCTCGGCCCGCTCCGCCGTGCCTTCGAGCACCGGCACAGCTTGGCGCGAGAGGATGAGCGCCGTCGGGCCGTCATGGAGGATTGCCGCGCGCAGCGCCTGGGCGGTCTCGTTCGCATCGGCCGGCCGCACCACCAAAAGGTTGGGCATCGCACGCATGGCGGCGAGCTGTTCGACCGGTTGGTGAGTCGGCCCGTCTTCGCCGAGGCCGATCGAGTCGTGCGTCCAAGAGAATATGACCTTGGACTGGGAGAGCGCGGAGAGCCGGACCGATCCGCGCATGTAATCGCTGAAGACAAAGAACGTCCCGCCGATAGGCAAAAGCCCGCCGTGCCGCGCCATGCCCACCATGGCGCCGCCCATGCCGTGCTCCCGCACGCCGAAGGCGAGGAGGCGGCCCTCGGGGTGCTCTTTGGACTGGAGGGGCTCGCCGTCGAGCATCGTGCCTGTGTTGCCCGTGAGGTCGGCGCCACCGGAGACAAGGCCCGGCACGTCAGGGGCTACGGCATTGATGGCTGACTTGACGGCAGCCCGGGTCGCGAGCTTTTCACCTGCCTGCCAGGTGGGGAGCTTGGCTTCAAACCCAGGCAGGCCCTCTCCGCGCCATTGGGCGTCCCACCGTTTGCGCCCCTCACTTCCAGGGGGGAGCTTGTCCTCTAGTCGCTTACCCCAAGCCTCTCGCTCGGGATGCCCTCGCGCTCCGGCCTTGCGGTAAAACTCGACAACTTCGTCGGGTACGTAGAAGGTCTGGTCGGGTGGCAGGCCGAGGATCTCCTTGGTCACACGGATCTCCTCTTCGGGGAAGGGGTCGCCATGAGCCTTGGGGCTATCGGTCATCTTGGGCGACGGCCACCCGATATGCGACCGAAGCTGCAGGAAGCTCGGCCGGTCTTCCACCGCCATTGCCCGCCGGAGCGCCCCTTCTAGCGCCTCGGTGTCGTTCGCGATCTCCCCGAGGTCCTCGGTGTGCCACCCATAAGCCTGGAAGCGCTTTACCGCGTCGTCGTTGAGCGCGATCTCCGTCGGCCCGTCGATCGTGATGTGGTTGTCGTCGTAAATGTAGATGAGCCGCCCGAGGCCGAGGTGCCCGGCGAGCGAGGCGGCTTCGTGGCTTATGCCCTCCATGAGGTCGCCGTCGCTGCAGATGACAAACGTGTGATGGTCCACGAGCTCAGGGCCGTACCAAGTCCTCAGCATGCGCTCGGCGATGCCGAAGCCGACCGAGTTCGCAAATCCTTGGCCAAGAGGCCCCGTAGTGACCTCGACCCCTTTTAGTTCGCGGGACTCGGGGTGCCCGGGGGTCCGCGACCCCAGCTGGCGGAACTGTTTGAGGTCCTCGAGGGTGAGGTCGTAACCGGAAAGGAAAAGCATCGAGTAGAGCAGGATGGACGCGTGGCCGGCCGAGAGGACGAAGCGGTCCCGGTCCGGCCAGTCGGGGTCGGCGGCGTCGTAGCGCATGACCCTGGTCCATAGGACGTGAGCAAGCGGGGCAAGGGCCATCGCTGTGCCCGGGTGGCCCGAATTGGCCTTGCGTGGCGCGTCCATCGCGAGGCCGCGCACCACGTTGATGCCGAGCTGCTCGAGGGGCGCGAGCACCTTGGACGTGGTGCCTGCACCAGGTGCCGCTAGGTCGCGACCGTGCCCATCGCCCGGGAGATTGGTAGTGGTGCGAGCGGAGGTCTCGGTCATGAGCGCCAACCTACACGCTCTGCCGGATATGGCTAAGGGCTCGCCGAGATGGGGTTGCCCGCGCCCGGCTCAGCCGCTCAGTAATACAACCTTGCTCAGATGGGCCCTACGCGAGCGGAGGGAGCAGCGTGAGCGGTACGACTGTGGCATGGCCGTCCGGCACGAGCTTGCAGTGTGCTTCGAGCGTCCCAAGCTGCTTGTACTCGAGCTCGCCCCGGACGAGCCGATATGTGAACTTGCCGGGTTCGACATTGAAGGGCGAGACATTGCGGGCCACTTGCTCGCCGGATTCGTCTTTGAAAATCACTTCGAGGACCCCGTTGGGGGGGTCGTCGCGGCGCGAGCGAATGAGCACGATCAGGTGGGGTGTGATGGTCACGGGTGGGGCCGAGGGGGCCGGCAGCGAGAACATCGCCCCATGGATGTCGACACGAGTCGACGGCCCGGGCACCGGCCGCAGCTCGAAGTTCTCGATAAAAAGTGCCGAAACTATGTCCATCGCGCGCCCCGAGCGAGCCCCGAGAGGCCTGCGCTAAACGAGCTCCGGTTCGCGTTCGTCGGCCCCAACGGGTTGTGCTTGTGCCGTGGCACTTTTTAGCTCATGGTCCAAGCCGTGCTGCGCGAGCGCAGTTAAATGGACGGCGTCGTGGCGGACCTCGAGCCAGCCGAGCTTTCTCAGCAATAGGACCACCCACCAGCCATGGTCAAGCTGGCGGGGCGCGAGCGAGAACTTCGCCGAAGTAGGGGCGGCGTGGTGGTTGGAGTGCAGGCCTTCACCCCAAGTAAGGACGGCGAGCCACTGGTTGTTGGTAGCGATGCCGAGGTAAGGGCGCCTGCCCCACTTGTGGCCGACAGCGTTCACAGCGGCGTTGAGCAACAAGTAGACGACGACGTGGACGGCGGCCGCCACGAGGGCCATCTGCCAGCCAAGGAGCGCCCAAAAGATGCAATAACCGAGCACGAGACCAACAAAACCGTGGTCGAAGATGACCCGGTCCCAGCGGTCGGTCTTGATGTCCTTGCTGTACTTACGGAGGGTTTCGGGGTCGTGGGCGGCCTTTTTGTAGAGCCCGATGTTCCACAGCTGCACCCGCCAGTAGCCCTCGAGGACAGGGGAGTGGGGGTCGCCGAGCACGTCGGTGTACGCGTGGTGGCGCCTATGGACCGCGGCCCACTCGCGAGGCCGGATACCCGTTGAAAGCCACAAGAGGGCCCTGCAGGCAAACGCAAGGCCTGGCCGCATTGTCACCCCACGGTGAGCGAGGGTGCGGTGGAGGTAGAGGGTTGTGAGAAGAAGGCCGAGCTGGCAGGAAACCAGGCCCGCGATTACAGCGACCAGGACATGAGGCACGCCGGCAACGCTACTCTAGATGGGTCTACCTTGCGACCTAAGCCCGCCCTAGGGCCACGTCAGGCAACCTTCGCGGCCATTGTCCCGAAGGCCGCTAGTCTCCAAAGCCCTGGGACTTTTGCGCTCGCCACTCCGATGCTTCGCCACACTTGCCCCACTGCTGGGGCTTGGTTTGTCGCTGATCGCTACTACAGCCATGAGCCATCTGCCGGGTGTGCCCAAGGGCGGGCGGCCCACGTCGGGAGCGTCCTCGGGCGCGGTCTTGGTTGCGGCTACGAGGCACCCGGCCCCGCCCCTCGCTGGCGGGGGGGAGCTGATGACAACGCCGCTGCTTTCGCCCGCCCGCGTGCCTATGGCCCTCCAAAGTCTTTGGGCACAGCGCCGTTTGGGCGCGCTGCTCGACCAAGCCACCTCAGCGGCTGCTCTCGGCAAGACAGCTGCGACGTCCAGTTGCGCGGTAGTGGCACAGGATGGGCGGGTGATCTTCTCGGACGGGGCTGGGAGGGCGGTGGCGCCCGCGTCAAACATGAAGCTCGTCACCGCCTGGGTGTTGCTCAACAAGCTGGGCCCCGGCTACCGCTTCACGACAAAGGTGGTGGCAACGTCGCGCCCCCAAGACGGGGTGCTTCGTGGCAACCTCTACTTCGTCGGGGGTGGCGACCCGCTCCTTCGTCTCCCGAGCTATGTTGCCAGCCTTGAAGACGCCGGGACCGTGTTCACCAATGTCACCCAGTTGCCTGGCCTCATCAAGGCGGCCGGGGTGGAGCGAGTAGCGGGCTCGGTCGTAGGTGACGACCTGCGCTATGACTCGCTGCGGACGATCCCGTCTTGGCCCCCGTCCTATGAAGCAGAGGGCGATGTCGGGCCCTTGTCGGCGCTCGGCATCGACGACGGGAACGCGACCGCTCAGCCTCTCGTGCCCGCCGGTGCGCCTCCGGCGCTGGAATCGGCGGGTGTCCTCACCCAGTTGCTGGACGAGGCGGGGGTAACAGTTGGCGGTGCTCCCTTGCTCGGCGCTGCCCCCTCCGGCGCCTACGTCGTCGCGAGCCTGGTCTCCCCCCCGCTCAGCCAGGTGTTGAAGGAGGTGTTCTGGGAGAGCGACAACACGGCGATGGAGCTCATGACCAAAGAGCTCGGGCTGAAGGAGTACGGCTCCGGGTCGACGGCCGCGGGGGCCCGGGCTGTCCGGGCCGACCTCGCTGAGCACGGCTTCCCGCTCACGAAGTTCGTGAACGTGGACGGCAGCGGGCTGTCCCACCACGACCGCGTGACATGCGCTCTCTTGCTCAGCGTGCTCGAGCGGAGCGGCCCGCAGAGCGTCCTCACGCAGGACCTGCCCGTGGCGGGGGAGTCGGGCACGCTCAGCGAGGAGATGAAAGGGACCATCGCTGAGGGCCGGGTGGAAGCCAAGACGGGCACGTTGGACGGTGTAAAGGCACTTTCTGGCTGGGTGATGCCCGTGCCCGGGGAAGCGCCGGGGGACCCGTACCTCTCAGCGCCGGTGGTGTTTTCTCTTGTCCTCAACGGGCTGCCAAGCTCGGATGCCGACCCGGCTGCGTTGACGGACCGCTTTGCGGTGGACGTTGCCGAGTACCCGCAGGCGCCCGCACTGGCGCTGTTCGAGCCGAGCTGATTAGTTCCGGCGCTGGAGCGCCTGGGTTACCTCCCGTGCGTGTGCAGTCCCCCAACGAGACCGGTTAGCTTCTAGAGGATGCCTGGCCCGCAAGCGCAGAACGGCCCCCCTCGCAGTGCCACCCGCCGCAGTGGCGGCGGCGCCAAGGACCGCGTCGAAGAGGTCCTCCAGCTCATCATCGCTTACGCCAAGCAGGAGACGCTCGAACCCGTAACTCGGCAGGCCAAAGCCCTGGGAAGAGGCCTCATCGGCGCCGTCCTGCTCTCGCTCGGCACGGTCTTCCTAGGGATCGGTTTCCTGCGGGCGCTCCAGGCCGAGTTCGGCAGCGCGGGGGGTTCGCTCCCCCAGGTCACCGTGTCGGTCTCACCCTCAGTGGGGGGGGGCTCGACGAGCAGTGGCGGCTTGGTAAGTGTCAATAGCGCAGCGTCAATGCTCCCCTATGGCGTCGGTCACCATCTCTCTGGAGACTGGTCCTGGGTGCCTTATATGGGGGGCGCCCTGTTTGCCGTGCTCGTCGCCGTCTTCTGCGTTACACGCATCCTGCGCGGCGGTGAGGACCGGTGAGCCCTCGCCTCGGTGGTACGAAGGGACGGCGGGGCGGCAAGAGGCCCGGCCCACAGGGGAGCGGACCTGGTGGCCGGATCACTCCGGAGGACATCAAGAGCGGGATCGAGGAGCTCGCCGGCGGCGTGGAGAGCCAGGTCCAGGCGAAAGTCCCATTGCTCAGGTACGTAGCGGTTGGGGGCGCCGTGGTCGTGGTTCTCGCCGCTTTTTGGCTCGGGCGGCGGAGCGGGACGCGTCGGTCGACCGTGGTCGAGATCCGGCGCGGTTGACGGCGGCGTGAAGAGCCTTCTCGACTACCTCGTCCGCAGGGGCTGGCGCCGTGGGCTAATGGGCGGCGAGAACCTCTGGCTCGCTCTTGGTGGGGCGGCCCTCGCCCTGCGTTACACGCTCAGGCTGCTCCGCAAGAAGGAGGAGCTCGTCTTCACAGAGAAGCTGGGCCTCGGGGAAACGATCATCATCACGCACCGCCCGCCAAAAGGGCACAATGGGCGGCGTGAAGGTCCTGCTTCGCAACCCTAGGCGGGAGGTCGAAGTCCCCGGGCCCGTGGGTGTCGTGGCGCTCGTTAGACAGTTGGGCTATGCCCGCGAGGCGGTGCTAGTCATCGTCGACGGCTCGCTTGTGACGGGCGATGCCACGGTCCCCGAAGGGTGCGAGGTGGAGATCCGGCCGGTCATCTCGGGTGGGGCTGTCCCATGAAGTGCCGGTCGTGCCGGGGAAAGGCGGTAATCGAGGTCAGGCGCCACAACGCCGCTTTCTGCGCGCCCTGTTTTATCAGTTACTGCAACAACCAAGTCGAGCGTGCAATAACCGAGCACGACATGTTCGCCCACCACGAGCGCGCGCTCGTCGCGGTCTCTGGGGGCAAGGATTCCCTCGCCCTTTGGGACATCTTGGCCGGTCTCGGCTACCGGGCCGACGGCCTCTACATCGGCCTTGGAATAGAGGGTTACAGCGAGCCGTCCGGCGAGCATGCCCGGCACTACGCCCGGGAAAGAGGGGCTCACCTCATCGAAGTTGACCTCCCCTCGGGCTATGGCTACGACGTCCGCTCCGCAGCAGCGGCCGACCACAGGGCCCCTTGCTCGGCTTGCGGCCTCTCTAAACGGCACCTCTTTGACAAGGTCGCCGTTGAGGGCGGCTACGACGTGCTAGCAACGGGCCACAACCTCGACGACGAAGCCGCTGTCCTGCTCGGCAATGTCCTCCGCTGGGACCTCGGCTACCTCGCCCGGCAGCGCCCGGCGCTGCCCGGTGGCGCCGGTTTCCCCCGCAAGGTCAAGCCCCTCGTTCGCCTGAGCGAGCGGGAGACGGCTGCGTACTGCGTGCTTCGTGGGATCGATTACCAGGTCGAGGAGTGCCCGATGGCCGCAGGCAACCGCCACCTGGGCTACAAAGACGCCCTCAATTCCATCGAAGAACGCTCGCCGGGCACCAAAGCGGCCTTCTACAGCGGCTTCCTTGCTCGCGCGTCACAGCTTGTGGCCCATGTTGGCGACGAGGAAAGGGAACGGCTCCGCCCCTGTCCTGGTTGCGGGGCCCCAACGACGTCTGAGCTTTGCGCCTTCTGCCGTTTGGTCGAGCGCAGCGGGGGCAACGTCTCTCGCACGATAGAGGTGAAAGCATCGTGAGCGAACAGTCTGGCCTGGCCAGGGGTGCCGCCGGGAAGCCGCGCCGCCCCTTCGAACCGGGCGAGAGAGCTCTCCTGTTCGACTCCAAGGGCCGTCGGTACCTCGTGGACCTTCGTAGTGGAGGCGAGTTCCACACGCATGCGGGCGTGGTGCCGCACGACATCCTGATCGGCGAGGAGGAGGGCTCGACTGTCCGCTCCAGCCGCGGCGCCAGGTACATAGCGGTGCGCCCCACACTTGCCGAAGTAATCCTCAAGATGCCCAGGGGGGCGCAGGTCATATACCCGAAAGACCTCGGGCCGTCGCTCCTCATGGCAGACATCTTCCCCGGGGCGCGGGTCCTCGAGGCTGGCCTTGGCTCGGGCGCGATGTCGATGGCGCTGCTCCGAGCGGGTGCGGAGGTTACCGGCTACGAGCTGAGGCCGGAGTTCGCCGCTCGAGCAACCCAAAACGTGGCCGCCTTCTTAGGCCAAAGCGCCCTGAGCCGCTACCACGTGGAAGTGCGCGACGTTTACGAAGGTACCGGTGAGGTCGGCCTAGACCGAGTCGTGCTCGACCTGCCCGAGCCATGGAAGGCGGTCAAGCACTCCGCTGGCGCGCTCCGCCCAGGAGGCATCATCCTTTCCTACCTGCCAACAGTCCCCCAAGTGGTGACGCTCAGGGAGGCCCTGGTGGAAGCTGGCTTTGCAATGGCAGAAACGGTGGAAGTGCTCCAGAGGGGCTGGCACATCGAAGGCCAATCTGTCCGCCCCGACCATCGCATGGTCGGGCACACAGGTTTCCTGACGGCGGCGAGGCTGTTGGCGCTCGGGTGAACGCTTTCGACATCGGGGTCCTCATCGTCGGCGGCCTGGCGGCCCTCGGCGGCTGGCGCATGGGGTTCTTGTCGCGGGTCCTGTCGTGGTTAGGCCTCGCTGCCGGCCTCTACCTTGGGGTCCGGTTCTTGCCCAGCATCGTGAGCGCTTTCAAGGTGACCGGTTCTGTCCCTCGTGTCGCCCTGGCCATAGTGGTGCTGCTCGGCGCAGCTTTCGTGGGCCAGGGCATCGGTCTCGCGCTCGGGAGCAGGTTGCACCGGTTCTTGCCGTTCGGAGGAGCGCGGACCTTGGACCGGGCGGTTGGCTCCGGGCTCGGCATCGTCGGTGTCCTTGCCGCGGTTTGGCTCCTGGCGCCATCCCTGGCGGCGGTCCCCGGCGAGGTGTCGCAGCTCGCCACGGGTTCGGTCATCGCTCAATGGGTGACCAACGAGAGCCACTCCATTGGCCTCAATCCTCCGAACCCTCTGCAAGCGCTTCGCCGCCTCGTCGGAGGTGATGGTTTCCCGCAAGTCTTCGATCAATTTGGCCCTAGCGAGTACACCGGCAAACCCCCAGTAGACGACCCGCTCTCGCCGGGCGTGTTGACCGCGGCGGAGGCATCGACGGTCAAGGTGTACGGCCAGGCGTGTGGCTTGCTCCAGGAAGGCAGTGGTTGGACCGTGGCTCCCGACCTGGTGGTAACGAACGCTCACGTCGTCGCTGGGGAAGCAACTGGGGAAACCGACGTCCTGCTCCCAAACGGCGCCACAAAGCCGGCAAAGGTCGTGCTTTACAACCCTGACGTAGACCTAGCCCTTCTTTCGGTCCGGGGCCTTGGGGAACCTGTCCTCAAGGTGGCCACTGGGTCAGTTGGCCAAAAGGCGGCGGTCCTCGGGCACCCAAACGGCCAAGACCCGCTCGCCGTCCAACCGGCCGTGATAGCCAACCTCGTCCGCGCGGAAGGCGAGGACCTCTACGACACCCACGTCACCTACCGGTACGTTTACGTGCTCGCTGCCCAACTGGCAAAGGGGGACTCCGGGGCGCCCCTGGTCGACCCACAGGGGGAGGTCGTGGGGATCGCTTTTGCCATTGCCCCGGACCGGCCGACGACCTCCTACGCGCTGGCCACCCTGGAGCTGAAGCCGCTCCTCAACGAACCTCGTCAAAAGGCCGTGTCGACACGCGCTTGCCTCCAGGACTAAGGCCACGGCGCGAAGCCGCTTTTGGCCAGCAGGGCCAAGCGAGGGGAAGGAGCTGGCCTACTCCTCAATAAAGATGCATTCGCCCGGGCACTCTTCAGCGGCTTCCCGGGTTGCATCCTCCATGTCTTCAGGGACAAGGGCCAAGCCCGCGTGCCCGGCGGGGTCATTGAAGATCTTGTCGCCCTCTTTGACATAGGACAGGCCGTCGTCGAGCAAGGTGAAAACGGCGGGCGCGATCTCCTCGCACAACCCGTCACCGGTACAGAGATCCTGGTCTATCCAGACCTTCATTGCGCTCCCGCTTTGTATTGGGTGACCCGGACTGCACTAATCCTGCACCCCACGGTACCGGCGCCAACAGGTAAGTGTCAATGATGGCCGCGATGCCCAGCTCGCCCGCATGGCCAGCAGGCACGAAGAGCCATGCTCCAGCATCGCCCACGTGGCGCTGTATCGTTCCTATTGGTCTGGCGCTTGGCCAAAATCGGGTTGACCTGGTCGGCGCTAGGTCGGTTCGTCGAGGCAGGAGGTGGTCCGCATGGCCGAGGAGCAGGCTTCCCGTGGCGGCGGGGAGGACCGGGAGGTGGATGAGCTACGCGCACAAGCCCGGTCACTGGAAGACCAGGTGGCCGCGCTCGAGGAAGAGGTGGCAACGTTACGCCGGCGCTTGGCGGACGCACCCAAGCGCGTGCGGACCCTGGAGGAGCGGCTCCTCGAGACCAAGGGCCAGCTTCAGCAGGCACTCTCGCAGAACGAACGGTTGACCTACACGCTCCGCGAGGCGCGTGAGCACATTGCCTCCCTGCGGGAGGAGGTGGACAAGCTCACCCAGCCGCCTTCGGCTTACGGGACCTTCCTTAACCTGAACGATGACGGCACGGCGGACGTCTTCTCCGGCGGCCGGAAGATGCGCGTGTCGTTGCACCCGGCGCTCGAGGCGTCAGAGCTCCACCGTGGCCACGAGGTCGTTCTCAACGAGTCGCTCAATGTAGTCATGGCCCGCGGCAACGACCTGTCGGGGGACGTCGTGACCCTGAAGGAAGTGCTCGATGACAAGCACCGAGCCATCGTCGTCGCCCGCGCGGACGAGGAGCGAGTGGTCGAGCTCGCCGAGAGCCTCGTCGATGAGAGGCTTCGCGCTGGGGACACGCTCCTGATGGACGCCCGCTCGGGGTTGCTCCTCGAAAAGCTGCCTCGTCCCGAGGTCGAAGACCTGGTCCTCGAAGAGGTGCCGGACATCTCCTACGAAGATGTTGGCGGGCTCGATTCTCAGATCGAGCAGATAACCGACGCCGTCGAGCTGCCTTTCCTCCACCGCGCGCTCTTTGCCGAGCACAAGCTCCCCGCTCCCAAGGGTGTCCTCTTGTACGGCCCGCCGGGTTGCGGTAAGACCCTGATCGCAAAGGCAGTAGCAAACTCACTGGCCAAAAAAGTTGCCGAGACCTCGGGTGACGGTGCGGCCCGGAGCTACTTCTTGAACATCAAAGGCCCCGAGCTCCTCAACAAGTACGTGGGCGAGACCGAGCGCCAGATCCGCCTGGTCTTTCAGCGGGCCAGGGAAAAGAGCGAGGAGGGCGTCCCTGTCATCGTCTTCTTCGACGAGATGGACTCCCTGTTCCGTACGCGTGGGAGCGGCATCTCCTCGGACGTCGAGTCGACGATCGTCCCTCAGCTGCTTGCTGAAATCGACGGGGTGGAGTCTTTGAAAAACGTCATCGTGATCGGCGCCTCCAACCGCGAGGACCTGATCGACCCGGCGATCCTTCGCCCAGGGCGCCTTGACGTGAAGATCAAGATCGAGCGCCCGGACGAAACGGCGGCGGCGCAGATCTTCTCCCGCTACCTGACCTCCGACCTTCCCCTGGACGAGGAGGAAGTGCGCGCCATGGGCGGCGGGGACAAGGACAAGTCGGTCCGTTTGATGATCGAGCGGACCGTCGAAGAGATGTACCGCGACGACGAGGCCAACCAGTTCCTCGAGGTCACCTACCAGAACGGTGACAAAGAGGTGATGTTTTACAAGGATTTCGCCTCGGGGGCAATGATCGAGAACATCGTCCGCCGGGCCAAGAAGCTTGCCATAAAGCGCCGGATCGCCGGTGAGGGCAGGGGCATCCGCACCCAGGACATGATCGACTCCATCAAGCAGGAGTACAAAGAGCACGAAGACCTTCCCAACACGACCAACCCCGACGACTGGGCAAAGATCTCGGGCAAGAAGGGCGAGCGCATCGTCTACATCCGCACGATCACAGCGCAGGGCGACCAGACAAAGGGCGGCCGTTCGATCGAAAGAGTCGCGACCGGCCAGTACCTATGAAGCACCTGCCAGTAGCCTCAGTTCCCTGTGGTCGGCCAAGTCGTAAAGGTCGGCCAAGTCGTAAAGGTCGGCCGGCCTCAGGGAGGCTGCTCAGGGGAGGCTAGCTGCGATCCCTTTGGCCCAGTGGTCGATGTCGTCCCAATCGCGGAAATCGCCGGCCGGCATGGCAGCCCGCAAAGGTGGCAACTTTCTCAGCGCGCGCTGGAACGGCTTGAGCTTGTTTGGATCGAGTGCCCCGAAGAAGACCCTGTGGTCCCGCGGGTGGACAGTCGTTGCACACTGGGCAGCATCTTTGGGCGCAGAGCTCTTCCGCAGGTCTCGCCCCTTGGAGTCGGTGGCCTTGCTGCCGAGCGGGCCTGAGCTGAACAGCCACAGTGGACGGTCCGACAGCAATGCCTTGTTGGCGTCGACGAACGCGGCAGCCTCGGGGCGCCAGCGCCCCATGTACACCGCGCTCCCGACGACGAACGCGTCATAGCCAGAGAGGTCAGCGTTCCCCGGCAGCACCTCCACGTCCACGGCGTGGCCTTGTGCGGCGAGGCTTTTTGCCACGCGTTCTGCGATCCCCTGGGTGGCACCATGGCGGCTCGCGTACGCGACGAGGACCTTCATTTTGATCGCCTCCCACGCCCAACATGGCGCGCGCCGCGGGGAAGTTACTAGAGGCCAAAGTCCTCCTTCTGCTCCGTGCCCGGGCGGTCTTCGGGCTGCCTTCGGGGTTGCCTTGGGGCCCCTGCGAGCTCTCGGCGGCCTCGGCCGGCACGTCGCGCGGGCTCCTCGAGAGCCTTGCTGCCAGGTCCGATACTCAAGGCGGCCCTTTGCGGGACTTCTGGAGGTATCGTCAGCGCGTGGCCATTGTGAAGGTGCTCGGGATGGAGACCGAGTACGGCATCATTGTGCGAGGAGGCGGGGAACCAAACCCCATCGCCGCCTCGTCCGCGCTGATCAATGCCTATGTCTCCTCGCTCGCGCGGCGGATCGAGTGGGACTTCCAGGACGAGTCCCCGGCGCGAGATGCCCGCGGGTTCGTGAGGGACACCCAGATGGCTCCCGAAGTCGAGACTCACCTCGTTAACGCCGTGCTGACCAACGGGGCCCGCTACTACGTGGACCATGCGCACCCGGAGTTCTCCGGCCCGGAGTGCTCCAACGTCCGGGAAGCGGTCCTCTACGACAAGGCTGGCGAGGCGATCTTGGCCCGGTCCGTCGAGGCTGCGGCCCGTTTGCTCCCGCCCGGCCAGCACATAAGCGTCTACAAGAACAACTCGGACGGTAAGGGCAACTCTTACGGCTCCCACGAGAACTACCTGGTGGACCGTTCTGTGCCGTTTTCCCGGATCGTGCAGGTCGTCACTCCTCACTTCGTGACCAGGCAGATCTATACGGGCGCAGGAAAAGTCGGCGCTGAGGCGCCCGGTGCGGAGGACGTCGACTTCCAGATCACCCAACGCGCGGACTTTTTCGAAGAAGAGGTCGGGCTCGAGACCACGTTGAAACGGCCGATCGTCAACACACGAGACGAGCCACATTGCGACGCGCAAAAGTACAGGCGGCTGCACGTGATCTTGGGTGACGCCAACCTCTCGGAGATAGCAGACTTCTTGAAAGTCGGTACAACCGCATTGGTCCTCGCGATGATCGAAGACGACTGGTTCGCGAAGCAGGCCCGCGACTACACGCTTGCGGTGCCGGTGCGCTCGATGAGAAGGGTCTCCTACGACCTGGCGCTTTCGGAGCCCTTGCCCCTTGCGAACGGGCGCCAGATGACCGCTCTCGAGGTCCAATGGGAACACCTTGACATGGCGCGGAAGTACTCCGAGGACGTGGGGCTGGGCGCGGTGGGTGGCGAAGATGTTGGCAAGGAGATCCTCCGGCGTTGGGAAGAAGTCCTTGCGGGCCTTGAAGCAGACCCGATGAGCTTGTCCAATAGATTGGACTGGGTGGCGAAGTACCGGATGGTCAGCGGTTATCGCGAGCGGCACGGGCTCAGGTGGAAAGATCCCAAACTTCTCGCCATGGACCTGCAGTACCACGACGTACAGCCTGAGCGCTCGCTTTACGCACGTGCCGGCATGGAGCGGCTGCTGCGGCCCGAGGACGTAGAGCGAGCGATGTCTGAACCACCTACGACCACTCGGGCATATTTCCGGGGCAAGTGCTTGCAGCGCTGGCCCCAAGCGATCGCCGCCGCCAACTGGGACTCGTTAGTTTTTGACCTCGGGAACGACCCGTTGCGAAGGGTCCCGATGATGGAGCCGCTCAGAGGTACAGCGGCTCATGTCGATCAATTACTGGTACGGTGCAACACTCCGGCAGAGCTGCTGGAGCAACTGGGCTCTTGAGGAGGGACCGAACCCATGGCTGAAAGAGAGCAGATCAAGAAGCAAGCGCCTTCGCGTTCGGAGCCGGAGCAGGTCGAAGAAGTGCCCGCCGCGTCCAAGCGAGGCGAGGAACTGAAGGCCGAACTGGACGACCTCTTGGACGAGATCGACGAGGTGCTCGAAGACAACGCCGAAGAATTCGTAAAGTCCTACGTCCAAAAAGGTGGCCAGTAGGGCAGGGGTCGGGAGGCGCAACCCCGGCCCAAGCAGGGTACTCGCGCTAGCCGCTAGGGTCAGTGTGCACCTATGACCCTGCCCATGTTCCCCCCGGGCGACGCGCCGGGCCCGGACTTCGCCGAGGTGCTCCGCCGCACAAGGCTTTCGCCGTTCGGGTGCGGAGGGGCTCTCTTCGGAGCGTCGGTCGCTGGCCCACCATCTCCCGGGCACTTCACAACCGGTGCCGTCTCAGAGCCCGTCCGGGGGCTCGGGCGGCCCGACATGCAAATCCCTCACGCAACGACGATCTGCGCGGTCCGCTACAGCGAGGGAGTCATCATGGCCGGCGACAGGCGCGCCACAGCTGGCTCCGCCATCGCTCACCGGACCTTGGAAAAAGTCCATCCCGCCGACACGCATAGCGGGGTCGCCATCGCAGGTGCCGCCGGCACGGCCTTGGAAATGGTGCGCCTTTTCCAGCTCCAGCTCGAGCACTACGAAAAGGTCGAGGGCCAAGCCCTCAGCCTGGAAGGAAAGGCCAACCAGCTCTCCCAGATGGTGCGCTCCAACCTCGCGATGGCGATGCAGGGCTTCGTGGTCGTGCCGCTTTTCGCCGGCTACGACCTGCGGAGGAGCCGTGGCCGCATCTACACCTACGATTTCACCGGCGGGCGTTACGAGGAGACCGACTACCACGCCGACGGCTCGGGCGGCCGGGACGCTCGCACCACGATCAAGCTCGGTTTTCGGGAAGACATGAGCCGTGAAGAGGGTGTAGAGCTCTGCGTGCGCGCGCTCTGGCAAGCGGCCGACGAAGACTCGGCCACGGGCGGCCCTGACGCCGTACGGGGCATCTACCCGACCGTGGCGACTATCACGGCCGCTGGCTTCGCTCGTGTGCCAGAAGAAGAGGTGGCGAGCGCCTTCGAGCGTGTCATCGGCACCTTGAGCAGTGCAGAGGTCAACCGGGTGCGCAGTGCCGGCACTGGCGAGGCGGCGTCTAGCCGAAAGGGCAAACGCCCATGACGATGCCCTTCTACGTAGCACCCGAGCAGTTCATGAAGGACAAGGCGGATTTCGCGCGCAAAAACATTGCGCGCGGGCGGCCACTGGTGGCCACCGTGTATGCCGAGGGCGTCCTCATCTGCTCGGAGAACTCCTCGCGCTCGCTGCACAAAGTGAGCGAGATCTACGACCGGATCGCGTTCGCGGGAGTGGGCAAGTACAACGAGTTCGACAGCTTGCGGGTCTCAGGTGTCCAGCACGCGGACTTAAAGGGGTACCAGTTCAGCCGCGAAGACGTCGATGCACGTTCGCTGGCCAACCTTTATGCCCGCTACATGGGCAATGTTTTCACCCACGAAATGAAGCCTCTCGAAGTGGAAATACTTGTCGCCGAGGTCGGGCCTCAACCTGGCGAGGACCAGATGTTCCACATCCTCTACGACGGCACCGTGGTGGATGAAGACCGCTTCAGCGCACTGGGCGGAGAGGCTGACGCGATCACGAGCCGGATGGCCCGCGCTTACCGTCCCGGGTGGTCTCTCCAAGAGGCTCTGGTCGCCTCGGTGCAAGCGCTAAGCGGGCATGACCGCGACCTCCAGCCAACTGAGCTCGAGGTTGCGGTACTGGACCGCGGCAATGGGCGGCGAGCGTTCCGGCGCATCCTCGTCGCCGAAGTGGCGGCGATGCTGAAGCGCGGCGGGAGCGCCGGTGCGAGCGAGGGGGCGCCGGGCTTGGGCGCCGGTGAGGGAGCGAGCACCAATAGGGGGACGGTCGCCGAAGGCGGCACAGACGCCGAGGGTGGGACGGAGGCCGAGGAGGGTGGGACGGACACCGAGGGAGGGGCCTGAGAGAAGACGACGACCAGGCCGGAGCCCGGGGGGAGGCTCAGGAGCTGACGAAGTGAGCGAGCAAAGGGGCACCGGCAACGACAATGGCGGCGGCGGCCGCCACTGCCCTCCGCCAGCGTGGCCGGACCTTGACGGACGGCTCCTCGTTTTCGAGCTCGGGACCTTCCTCGTCGGTCAAGTCGATGGCAGCCAAAGCGTCGGCGCAGTTCTCGGCGCCCTCCAAGTCCTCGAGGCCGCCTAAGTCGTCAGCGCCGTCAAGGTCCCCGGCTGAAGCGGGCCACAGCGCGGGCGCACGTGACCTGGGCCCGGGACCAGGCCGGCTAAAGGCTGCCTCTACCTCGTCAGCAAGGAGCAGGTCCGCGGCAAGCTGAGCCTGGTCCTCCTCGACCAGTACCGACACGGCCCCGAAGGGGTAAGGGCCGGAAAGGTTGCCCCTCAGCTGGGTGAGGATCCCCTCGCAACCCAGCCGAGCAACGAGCACCTTCGCATGCCAGGCGTCGGGCACCGTCCGGAGGTGGACCATCCGCAGCCCTCCGCTCATGTGCTGAGCCTACTGCCACCCAACTCGAGTGAGCCGCTTACCCTCGTCGGGAGCCAGGCCCAGGTAGGTGTGGCAGCGTGCACCGGCTCCCGGCCGTGCACCCGTTCGCAGGGTGCACGGCTCCGGCTTGGACGGCAGGGTAGCCTGCCGATCAGGAGAGGTCGCCAGGAGAAGGCTAGGCAGATGGAACGTCGCATCTTCGGTCTGGAAAACGAGTACGGGGTCACCTGCACCCTGCGCGGCCAGCGGCGCCTGAGCCCCGATGAGGTCGCCCGCTACCTGTTCAGGCGCGTGGTTTCGTGGGGGCGCTCGTCCAATGTGTTCCTGGAAAACGGAGCCCGCCTCTACCTGGACGTGGGCAGCCACCCGGAGTACGCGACCCCCGAATGCGACTCGATCGAGGACCTGGTCATCCATGACAAAGCGGGCGAGCGGATACTCGAGCACCTGGTAGTGTCCGCGGAGGCCCGGCTTCGGGAAGAGGGCATCCGAGGCGTAATTTTCCTCTTCAAGAACAACACTGATTCGGCGGGCAACTCGTACGGCTGCCATGAGAACTACTTGACCACCAGGCGGGACGACTTCACCCATTACGCGGAGGTGTTGATCCCCTTCCTGATCTCGCGGCAGATCTACGCCGGGGCCGGCAAGGTGCTCCAGACAGCAAGAGGAGCGCAGTACTGCATCAGCCAACGGGCGGAGCACATTTGGGAAAGCGTCTCGTCAGCGACGACCAGGAGCCGCCCGATCATCAACACCCGTGACGAACCGCACGCGGACGCCGAACGTTACCGGCGCCTCCATGTGATCGTGGGCGACTCGAACATGAGCGAGTACGCCACCTTCCTCAAGGTCGGTACGACGAGCATGATGCTGCGGATGCTCGAGGACACATCGGTCGTGATGCGCGACATGACCTTGGAGAACCCCATTAGGGCGATCCGGGAGATCAGCCACGACACGACGTGCCGGCGCAAGGTGCGCCTGGCGAACGGTCGTGAGGCAAGCGCCTTCGAGATACAGTCCGAGTACCTCGAGCGGGCGCAGCGCTACCAGCAGAGCAAGGGCTTTTCACCTCTCGAGGACAAAGCCCTGGAAATGTGGGAGCACTGCCTCAAGGGGATCGAAAAAGATCCCTGGTCGCTCGACCGCGAGTGCGACTGGGTGATGAAGCGCAAGCTGATCGAGGCATACCGCGAGCGCGAGGGTATCCTGCTCACGCACCCCAAGGTCGCGCTCATGGACCTCCAGTACCACGACGTCAACCGCCAGCGCGGCCTCTACTACCGCATGGAAAAGCACGGCTTGGTCGAGCGGGTGACGACCGACGAAGATATCGACAGGGCTCTCGACGAACCCCCCCAGACCACGCGCGCCCGGCTCCGGGGCGAGTTCATCCGCCGCGCGAAGGAGCGGAGGCGGGACTTCACGGTCGATTGGGTCCACCTCAAGCTCAACGACCAGGCCCAGCGGACGGTGCTTTGCAAGGACCCTTTCAAATCTCGCGACGAACGCGTGGAGAAGCTGATCGCTTCTCTTTAGGCCGGTTGAGCATCGGCCGGGCCGGGCCCGGCCCGGCCGCCGATGTCTATCTCATAGCCTTTCGCTATACCTCCGGTTCTTAGTTGCTCGCGGTTCTGTAGCATCGCTGGTGTGGACCGTCTCGAACGGCTCGTAAACCTTCTTGTCGCTCTCTTGGACACGCCGCGCCCGCTCTCACGGGAAGAACTGCGCGAACGGGTTGGCGGCTACAACGCGGACGAGGCTAACTTCCGGCGCAACTTCGAGCGGGACAAGGAGAGGCTTCGCGAGATAGGGATCCCGGTGGTGACCGAGCCAATGGACCCGCGCTTGCCCGACGGCCCTGTTGGTTACCGGGTGCCGCGAGATCTATATGAACTGCCCGACCCTGGCCTGGACGAGCGGGAGATGGCAGCCCTCACCCTGGCGACCTCAAATGTCGCTTTTGAGGGCTCGGGGCAGGGCGCCGTGGCGATGGCGCTGTTGAAGTTGGCAGCGGCAAACCCGGTGCCCACTGCCGCCGAAGTCTCAGGAGAGGACGTCCCCGCATCCGCTCGTCCAAGAGCGCTGGCCCCTGAGCGCGGTGCCCCGGGCAGTGACGGTGTTGAGGGCGGTGAGGCCGGCAGGGCTCGTGAGGCTGGTAAGGCCGCCCGTCATGCGCACCCACAGGACGGGCGAGGGGCCCTTGCGCCCCTCGTGGACATGCCCGTGGGCCCGGACCTCGCTTCGTTCTTTTCGGCGGTCACCCAGCGCCGCCCGGTCCAGTTCGTCTACCACGGCGTCGCCCGCCGCGTAGACCCTTACCGGCTCTCGTTCCGCGAAGGCAAGTGGTACTTGTCAGGTTTCGACTACAGCCGGGGAGGGGAGCGCGTCTTCAGGGCGGACAGGGTCACGGGGCCGGTAGAGGTGGGCGCGGCGGCCGCGAAGTTCGACCGCCCCGAGGGTCGCCTGTCAGGTCCTCCACCTCCTTGGCGGCTCGGGGATGACGAGGAGCTATTAGTCGAGCTCCGGGTCGACGCGGCGCAAGCGGGGTGGGCGCGCCATGCGGTCGGGGAGGAAGCTGCCGCGGTAGACGAGCCCGATGGTTCGGTCCGCTTGAAGGTGCCTGTGACGAACAGGCGCGCCTTTCGGACGTTTGTCCTAGGGCTTCTCGAGCATGCAGAAGTGCTCGGCCCGCCAGAAGTGCGCGAGGAGATCGCTCAGTGGCTCCGCGACATCGCCGCCGGTGGCGGGGCGTCTGCAACTCGGGGCTCAAATTGAGCCGACCGAGCGCTGCAGAGCGGCTTGTCCGTCTGCTCGCGATCGTCCCGTGGGTCGTGGCGCGCGATGGCCCGCTCATAAGCGAAGTCTGTGAACGGTTCGAGATTTCGGAGCGCGAGCTCGTAGCAGACCTGAACATGCTCTTCTTGTGCGGAGTGTACCCATATACACCGGATGCCCTAATTGAGGTTGACTTCGATGGTGGCCGCGTTTGGGTCCGTTTCGCAGACTGGTTCCGCCGGCCGCTAAGACTTACTGCCCGAGAAGGGCTTGCCTTGGTGGCCGCGGCACGTGCCACATTGGATCTGCCAATGGCCAGCCAAGGCACGATTTCCACGGAAGTACCTGGGGGAACGCCCAACAGTGTAAGAGCGACGAGCCTTCCAGGGCGAAATAGCCTCGAAAGTGCTCTTTCCAAATTGGAAACGGTGCTTGGCGGCGGTAGCGGCGAAGCCGTCGAGATCGAACTAGGGGTTGCACCCCATGAAGTGATGGCATTGCTACAGTCCGCAGTTGAGCAGCATCGTAAAGTGAAAATTGACTATTACTCCTTCGGCAGGGACGAGGCCAGCGAGCGGGTAGTGCACCCGTGGCGGGTCTTTTCATCTGAGGGGCACTGGTACCTGCTCGCGTGGTGCGAAAGCGCCGTGGGGCGAAGGCTGTTCCGCGTCGACCGAGTGCGCTCTGCGGAGGTCCTCGATGCCGTCTTTGGCCCTCCCAGCGATGCCGGTCCTCTCAGCACGTACGAACCGCGCCCAGAAGATCCCGAGGTAGTTCTCGACTTGGCCCCAGCCGCTCGCTGGGTTGCTGCTCAGTACCCAAATGAGGGGAGCGCCGACCTTGGGGACGGGCGCGTACGCGTACATCTCCGCGTGAGCTCGAAAGCATGGCTCGAAAGGCTGCTACTTCGGGCCGGCCCCGATGCGTCTGTGGTCTCGGGCGCCGAAGGCGTTGCTGAGAACGCTGCGCGTCGGCTTCTTGCGGTCTATACAAGTACGTAAGGCCAGATCGCAAGCACCCTGGGGCGAGCCGTGTGGCCGAATTCGAGACCGCACTAACGTCTGAGCCCGTGACCGTGACGGACCGGGCCGAAGGCTCTCAAGACCTTGAAGACAAAGTAGAGGTCGAAGCTCCGAGAGCGCCCAGGGCTGGCGGTCGTCAAGCCCTCGTCGAATGGACCGTCATCATCGTCGTCGCCCTGGTCGCCGCGCTGCTTGTAAAGACGTTCGCCATCCAGGCCTTTTACATCCCGAGCACTTCGATGGTCCCAACGCTGCAAGTCGGGGACCGCGTGCTGGTCAACAAGCTCTCTTATGATTTTCACAGCATCAACGAAGGCGACCTGGTCGTTTTCCGGCGCCCCCCTGGCGACGCCACGGCCAATATCGACGACTTGATAAAGCGCGTCATCGGCCTGCCGGGTGACAAAGTGTTCGTCGCGAACTGCCGGGTGTACATAAATGGCAGGCAGCTGGCCCAACCGTACTTGCCATCGGGCTGGCAGGCCCCGGGGTCTCCCTACTGCACGACCTGGCCGGGCCTGCTGCCCAACCCATACACCGTGCCGCAAGGAAGCTTGTTTGTGATGGGCGACAATAGGAAGGGCTCTTATGACTCCCGTTATTGGGGGCCGTTGCCAATGAGTTATATCGTCGGCCGGGCGTTCATCCGGATCTGGCCGGCAAGCAGGTTCGCGTTTCTCTGAGGGCTTTCGCGTTTCTCTCAGCGGGCGGTCAGCTTTGGCACCCATGCTCGTCACCGTGGTAGACCGTTATCCTGAGCATTCGAACGGCTTTCGTAATGGCTTTACCTGCACGCTGCGACGCCAACCGACGCCGCTCTGTGTCACTTTGATGTGGGGAGCAGTTCCAATTGGACGGTAGGCACTTGCTGCAATAACCTCGCTCAAATCTCCTAAGGGGGAGCTAACTGGGGACGAAAGACCTTGTCGCAAGTGCCTACCGGCCAGGGTCCAACAACTGAGTTTCCTGGTGCGCTAAGAAGATCGAGAATTGGACATCCGACTACGGGCTTTGGTAGGTCAATGCTCAAGGGGTATGGCTGGACGCCGATATGACTTGGAGTAGTTCAGCGGCCCCGAGCCTCGGCCCGGGGGGGATATAGAAGGAGTGCCCAAAGTGGCAACAGTGAGGGCCAGTTGCCCAACTTGCGGAGACGTCGAGCTGACGACTCGCGAAGTCCAGGTGCAAGTCTGCGCAGCCACAGATGAAGGCACCTACTCTTTTCTATGCCCGAGCTGCCGATTGATCGTCAACAAGCCGGCCGAGCCACGCGTGGTGGAGTTGCTCGTCTCAGCGGGCGTAAGGCTCGTCAATTGGGACATGCCGGCCGAGCTTTCTGAGCCCAAGTGCGGCCCCGCTATCACGTATGACGACCTCTTGGCCTTCCACTTCGAGCTTGAGTCCGAGGGCTGGCTCGAGCACGTCATCGCCGGTGGCGGCTCCCTCGGGTCCAGGTAAAGTCCAGGTAGAAGGCACTTTTGAGCTGGGACTGGGCGGGCCTCCTCGTCCTTGGTGCGGCCTGTGCCGGCTCGCTCGCGTGGCTGACCAACCTCTCGCGCAAGGAAGCTCAACGGTTGCGCGTCGTGCGCGCGGAAGTGGCCAGAGCGCGCCGCCGGCGGGTCACGCACCGCTAACCCGACGGGTAACCGCCTCACCCCGCCAAAGGCCGCTTTCTCTGCGGTTGGCCTCCCGAGTACCCTGAGCACGCTTTCTGGGGAATGCCGAGGGGCAGCGCTGGGGAATGCCGGGGGGACCTCCCATCAGTGCGGTACAAAGGTCGCGTGCCAAGTACATCGGCGGTACGGTCCCGGCGGGAGGGGCCGGGCCACCGCTTTCGCAACATGTTCCTGGCTGGCTTCGACTTCGAACTTGACCTTTTCCAGGTCGAGGCGATGGACGCCATCGATGAGGGGCACAGCGTCGTGGTCGCTGCCCCAACAGGTTCGGGCAAGACCGTGGTCGCCGAGTACGCCGTCGCCCGAGCGCTGGCGAGGGGTGGCAAGGCGTTTTACACGACACCGCTGAAGGCGCTCTCCAACCAAAAGTTCGCAGATTTCTCGCGCCGTTACGGCAGCGCCAACGTGGGTTTGCTTACGGGGGACAACGCGATCAACGGGGAAGCGCCGATCGTCGTCATGACGACTGAAGTGCTCCGCAACATGATCTACGCGGGGTCGGCCAGCCTGGACGGCCTCTGCTACGTCGTGCTCGACGAGGTCCACTACCTCCAGGACCCTTACCGGGGCCCGGTCTGGGAGGAGGTCATCATCCACTTGGCGCCCGAGGTGGACCTCGTCTGCCTGTCTGCGACCGTCTCCAACGCAGAGGAGCTCGCAGATTGGGTGGGCACTGTTAGGGGTTCGACGAGGGCGATCATTGAGGAGCACCGCCCGGTCCCGCTTCACAACCTCTTCCTCCTCGGCGACAAGCGGAGCGAGGAGCTGTTGGTCCTCCCAACCCTGGTCGATGGGCGCCCCAACCCAAAAGGGATAGCCATCACCGAGCGTGCCGACGGGGGTTGGCGCGGTTATCGGGGGAGCAGCCTCTTTGTCCCGCGCCGGGCAGAAGTAGTCGAGCTCCTCGCTGGGCAGGGTTTGTTGCCGGCCATCTACTTCATCTTCAGCCGAGCGGGTTGCGACGAGGCGGTCCGCCAGTGCATGCGTGAAGGGCGCCGCCTCACCACGCCACCGGAGCGCAAGCGGGCGCGGGCAATTGCCGAGGAGGCGGCCGAACACCTCTCTGATGCCGACTTGGAGGCCCTCGGGTACGGCACCTGGCTCGCCGCCCTGGAATCTGGTTTCGCCGCGCACCACGCAGGGGTGGTGCCGCCTTTCAAGGAAGCAGTCGAACGCTGCTTCCTCGCCGGGCTCGTCCGCGTCGTCTTTGCCACCGAGACCCTTGCGCTGGGGGTGAACATGCCTGCCCGGTCGGTGGTCATCGAACGGCTGTCTAAATTTGGTGGTGAGCGGGTGGAGCCGCTCACACCCGGGGAGTACACGCAGCTGACCGGTCGAGCGGGCCGCCGGGGCACCGACGACGTCGGCTACGCCATCGTCACCTGGGCTCCGACGGTCACCTTCGACCGGGTCGCGTCCCTAGCCGGCGCACGCAGTTACACGCTCACCTCGAGCTTCCGCCCGACCTACAACATGGCGACCAACCTCGTCCGGCGCTGCACGCCAGAGCAGGCTCACCACTTGCTCAACCTTTCTTTCGCGCAGTACCGCTCCGACGCAGATGTCGTCCGGCTCGAGCGCCACTTGGAGAGAGCGAACCTCGAACTGGAGCGTGAGCTGGGGGAGGCGACGTGCGAGCGGGGCGACGTCGAGGAGTACCGCCGGCTCGTCGACCAGGCGCACGCCCCCAGCGGAGAAGAACGTCGGTTTGCTCGCACCGGGCCGCTCGAGATCGCTAAAGCAATGGGAGAGCTCAAACCAGGCGATGTCTTGCTTATGCCACTGAGCAAGGTAGGCGGTGCCCGAGCCGACAGCAAAGTGGCCGTTCTTTCCACGAGCCAAAGAAAAAGAGGCGATGTCACGCTCCGGGCGATAACAGCGAGCCGCAAAGTTTTGTCCCTCAACGCGAGAGACTTTCATTTTCCCCCAACGGTCGTCGCCCGCCTCGAAATGCCCTTCCCGATGTCGCCCAAAGACCGGGATTTCCAGCGCCGGGTTGCCTCGTCGCTCGGGGAGGCGCAACCGAGCCTGCCCGGCGACAAGCGGCGCAGGCGCCTCGAGCGGGAAGCGAAAGCTCATCCCGTGGCGTCGTGCCCAGACCTGCGAGCGCACTTGCGAGCGGTGTCGCGTGCTGAACGGCTCCGCCACCAAGCGGAGCAACTGAAAAAAGACGTGACAGGACGGAGCGAATCGCTTGCCCGGCAGTTCGACCGAGTGCTCAGGTTGCTCGAAGCGTGGGGGTACATCGAGGGGTGGGCGCTGACAGCCCTCGGGGCGAGGCTGGCACGGATTTACCACCCGCAGGACCTCTTGGTAGCCGAATGCGCCGAACAAGGTTTGCTCGATGACCTGCGCCCGGCAGAAATGGCAGCCGTGGTCTCGTTTTTCACATATGAGGCACGTGGCCCTTTCGGGAGCGAAAGTTTCGGGCCACACTTCCCGAACAGGCGCGTCGAAGAACGTTGGCATTCGGTGGAAAAGATCTCCGAACAGCTCGCGACAGAGGAGGAACGCACCGGGCTGCCGGTGACCCGGCCGCCAGAGCAAGGGTTTGCTTCCCTCGCATATGGTTGGGCAATGGGCAAGTCGCTCGGTACCTTGCTTGCGCCGGCCGGCAGTGCTCGCAAGGAAGCCACTGCCAGCCAGCTGCCGATCTCAGCAGGCGATTTTGTCCGCAACATCAAGCAGTTGGCCGACCTCCTCCGCCAGCTGGGCGAGGTACTGCCTGGCCCAGCGTCGGCGGCGGCAGCGAGACAAGCAGCCGAGGACCTCTTCCGCGGCGTCGTCGCCGCCTCGTCAGTGGTATCGACTGCTGACGACGACATGACCGAAACCTGAGCCGACGTGCAGGCGTGGTTGCTCGAGTCCTCTCCAGGTGAGTACTCCCTGCGCGATGTGGACCTGCCCGGCCCTGGCCCTGGCCGGGTCCGCGTCGACCTTGCAGCGAGCGCGCTCAACCACATTGACCTTTGGTCCCGTAAAGCGCTCCCAAAGCCAAAGCAATTGCCGCTCGTACCGGGTTCTGACGGCGCGGGTGTGATAACAGCCGTAGGGGAGGGGGTCACCCAGTGGCAGCGGGGCGACGAGGTAGTGGTCAACCCGTCCTTCGCTTGCGGCCACTGCAGAGAATGCCTTTGCGACAGGTCAGTGTTCTGCGCCGAGTGGGGCATCATGGGCGAGCACTACTGGGGCGCCCATGGAGCCTCGGTGCTTGTGCGGGAAGCGAACCTCGAGCGCAAACCGGCATATCTTCCTTGGGAAATTGCAGCCGCCTACGGTCTCTGCGGCCTGACCGCGTACCGGATGTTGCGCCGGGCCCGGCTCCGGGCGGGGGAGGTCCTACTGGTCGTCGGCGTGGGGGGAGGAGTAGCCACTGCCGCGCTCGCGCTCGGGAAGCGCTTTGGCGCGACGGTCTTTGCGACCTCGAGATCTCCGGCGAAGCGTGAGAGAGCGGTCCAAATGGGCGCAGAGGACGCGTTCCCCTCCGAGGGAAAGCTCCCGGTCAAGGCGGATGTCGTCGTGGACAGTTCAGGAGCGCCAACCTGGGAACTGTCCCTCGGCGCTCTCCGCCGAGGGGGGCGCCTGGCCATATGCGGTGGCACCGGGGGAGCCAAGGTGGAGCTGAACCTGCCGAAGTTGTTCTTTGGGCACCTGGAGCTGACGGGCTCCACGATGGGGACCTTCAAGGAGTTCCGCGAGCTTACCGAGCTCGTGGCCGATGGCTTGCCCGTGACCTTGGACAGCACCTTTGCTTTCGCAGACTACGCCCAAGCGCTCGAGAGGCTCGAGTCGGGCGAGCAGTTCGGCAAAATCGTGCTCGTAGGCCCGAGAACGTAAGTGGTGGACCTCGTTGGCGCTCAGCTCGCAGCCTTAGGTGGCACTAGGACGGCGTTCTCCCAGCACCTCGGGTATCCCCCAACCCGGCGAGGGGCGCTCGTAGGCTGACAGGTCGCATGAGCCGGCGCGCACCCGACGTCCCGTACACGCCAGAAATTTGGACATCCGAGGAAGCTGACATCCTGCGGCGGTACTTCACGAACCTCGAAGGCCCCGTCTTCGCGCTCGTCAACCTCCCCGAAGTTGTCAAGGGCGCCCTATTTGCTCGCTACTCGCGCTCAGCGAAGAGCCTTCGCCGGCTCTTCCTGGACGAGTTCGTGGGTGACCTGGACGTCACCGGGGACCACGGAGTAGATGCCACGGTTGGCCTGGCGCGAGCAGAGCAACTTTACGAGAAGGTCTTTTACGAGTACGGCGACGACTCCGTGGCTCAGCTCGGGGGCGTCCACCTCGCCTGCGAGCAGGCCTCCAATTTGCTTACCAAGGTGCTCGAGCGCGGTCGCCTGATGTCGTACATGGAAAAGTCGACGCGCTATGTTGCCTACGACGCCCGCCTGCCAAATGGCCGCTACCGCTATTACCGCAGCCCCCAGGTACTGGCCTCCAGCCTTGGGGCCCGCTATGTCGGTGACATGGACAGGATGTTCGACGCCTACGCGACCATGTTGCCGGCAATGTACCAGTGGTTTAGCGAACGGCTCCCTCGGCAACCAGGTGACAGCGATTTTGCTTACCGTCAGGCCTTGAGAGCCAAGGCGTTCGACACCCTGCGGGGCCTGCTCCCCGCAGCAGCGACCTCCAACTTGGGCATTTATGGTTCCGGGCAAGGCTACGAAGCCCTCCTCCTCCGCATGCGCGCGCACCGCTTACCAGAGGCGCGCGATTACGCCCAGCTCATCCTCACCGAGCTGCGCAAAGTGATCCCCTCGTGGGTACGGCGGGTAGACGTTGAGGACAGGGGAGGGGCGTGGTCCGCGTACATGGAGAAAAACGAAGCTGCTATGGGCGAGCTGGCTGCAGAGACATTCCCCGAGGCGTCTCCCCCAGGCAACAACTTCGATAAGGAAACGGGCCCTGAGGTCAGTCTTGTCGACTGGGATCCCGACGCCGAGGTGAAAGTGGTCGCGGCGATGTTGTACCCGTACACGCAATTACCAGAAGCCGAGGTCTACGCACGCGTGCTGGTCATGCCCGCCGCCGAGCGGGCGCGGGTTATGGAGCGCTACGTAGGGGACCGCCTCAACCGTAGGCACCGCCCTGGCCGGGCGTTGGAGCGCTGCACTTACCGTTTCGACGTGGTCTCGGACTACGGGGCGTTCCGTGACCTCCAGCGTCACCGGCTACTGACCATCGAATGGCAGGGCCTCACTCCCTATCACGGCTACGCCATGCCCGAAGCCGTAGCCGACGCTGGCGGCCGCGATGCTTACGCGGCGGTTATGGCTCGCTCGATGGCGCTGTACGAAGCCTTGAACGACCACTTCGGCGCCACCGTGGCCGCATACGCCGTGACTCTGGCGCACCGGGCCCGCTACAGCGTGCAAATGAACGCTAGGGAAGCGATGCACGTACTGGAGCTCCGTACGACGCCTCAGGGTCACCCGGAGTACCGGCGGGTATGCCAGCAGATGCACCGTCTCATCGCAGAAAAAGCTGGGCACAGAGCCATCGCAGCGATGATGGGTTTTGTGGACCATTCTCCCTATGAAAGTGAGGGCCTCGGGCGTCTGGAGGCCGAGCGGCGGGCGCAGGCGCGTCGGCAGGGCCGCGCCGGCTGAGGCCGTGGTACCAGTGCCGGGACCGGCGCAGGTGGCCTCCTAAGGGGCCTCACGGGCCATCTACTGCGAATCGCCGTTCGGGTCAAAGTTCAAGATATTTTCTAGGGTTTCTGAGCTGCAGCGTTGCGCGAAGGGGCTGCTAGGGGCGCGGGCGGAGAGCTTGCCGATCGTCCGTGGCTTGGGCATCATGTAGCCGAGGCTTGTGGGGCAACCTGCCCACAGCGCTCGGCCAGCAAGGGCCCGGGAAGCGAAGTAGACAACGACATCTGCACTGCGGTGGTGAAAGCCCGCCGGCGTGCGTTTGGCGGTACCAAAAGCTTCCCGGGCCGGCCGTGCGGGAATGCTGGCACCGAGTTATTTGTTCCACACCAGCGCGGTCGCAGCGGCTACGCCGACTGGTAAGGACGGTGCGGCTTCGCTTAGCATGCCCGCGCCGCTAAAGCGCGGTACGTGCCATCCTGTGTGCTTGAAATGCTCGCTGAAGGAACCAAGCCTATGCCAGATGACGACGACGACTTCGACGACGAGTTGCTCGATGAGGAACCAGGCCCCGAAGACATCGATGAAGAAGATCTAGACCTCGAGCCGGACGAGCTAGGCGATGACGAGCTCGAGGACGGCGACCTGGACGTCGGCGATGCCGACGACACCGAGGTCGAGGAGGTCGACGAGGAAAGCGATGTGCTCCTCGGGACGGAAGAAGAAGAGGACTACGAGGAAGAAGAGGAGGAGGATGCTGACGACGTTGAGGCAAGCCTCGACGTCATCTTGAAGTCGCGCCTGGTCGTCTCCGAAGAGGACGAGGAGGACGAGGAGGAGGAAGAGGAGGACGAGGACACAGACGGTGAAGACCGAGGCGAGACGGCGACGCGGGTGCTCCCAAAGCAGCCCGGTGAGTTCGTGTGCCAATCGTGCTTCCTCGTGAAGCACCAGAGCCAGCTCGCTGACAAAGAACGCGAGCTGTGCAGGGACTGTGTTTAGGGCCCGCGCCACGGGTGCGCCCTGGGTTTGCCCACGGGAAGTGACTGGGAGGTTGTTGAGCGCGAAACGCTATAGCTTGGGCCCATGATCGACTTAGGAAAGAAAACGCCCGGCGACATGGTCTGGGACCTGGCGGTGTACGCGCCGTTCGGTTTGGCTATAACGGTCGGCGAAGTTTTCCCCCAACTTGTGCGCAAGGGGCGTTCGCGCCTCGGCCCACAGGTAGCGCTGGCCCGCAGCGTCGGGCAGTTCGCCATCCGCCAGGGGGCCCGTCAACTGCGGGATGTAACTGCGCAACGGCCACGCTTGCCGAACATGCCTTCGTTCCGCTTTGGATGGCCGGGGGGCGGGTTTGGATGGCCCGGGGGAGGCGCTGGGGCCCGGGGGGAGGAAAAGCCGGGAGCGGGAAACCCCTCGACTGACGCCGAGGCGACGGACGGAGAGCGGCACGACTTCGGCGACGAGGGACCTGCCGGCAGCGCCCCCCGCAACCGGCCCTCCGGGACCGTGGACCTGCGTGCGAGGGCCTCTGGGGGTGCGAGCTCAGGGCGCACGAGCCCAGGACATACGAGCCCAGGGCGCACGAGCCCTGGTGCGGCGAGCTCGGGACGTACGAGCCCGGGTGCTGCGAGCTCAGGGACTGGGAGCGCAGGAGGCAGGCAGGGCCAGGTGACCGCTGAACACCTGGCGATACCTAGTTATGACTCCCTTTCGGCGTCTCAGGTCGTGCAGCGCCTTGCAGGGCTCTCGAGGGACGAGGTGGAGGCTGTTCGGGTGTATGAAGCCAGCACTCGGGGGCGTCGCACGATCCTCGCCCGGGCCGAGCAGCTCCTCGCTTGACCTCGGCGCCTCCTGCGCTCGCTCCCACCGTCCGCCCTGCTGCTCGCGGAGACGTCGAGCTGCTGGCGGCGCTCTACCGGGAAGCCATGGCAGAGCTGGTGCAGTTGCGGGGCGGCCGCATCCTCATCGGTCTTCAAGCCCGCCCAGAGCCGGTGGCGGTGTCGTTCCTCGCCGACATAAGCGGTACGGAGGCAAAAGAGCCCGGCGCTGGCAGCCGCAAAGCGCTGGTGGTGGGGACGACCGGCGCTGAGCCCGTTGGCTACGGGAGTTGTTCGATGCTCCGTCTGGCCGACGGGGCGCTCCTCGGGTGGATTGAGGAGCTATTTGTTTCTGTGGGCTCCCGTCGCAGCGGCCTCGGGGCTGCGATGGCGCAGGCTCTCATCGACTGGTGCAAAGGGCACGGCTGCACCGGAGTGGACGCGAGCGCGCTGCCGGGCAGCCGCGCCGTGAAAAGCTTCTTTGAATCCGCGGGTTTTACGGCACGCGCGCTCATCATGCACCGGCCCCTCGGCTAGCCGAGGAAAAAAGGGCTGGGCACGCTCAGCCTCAGTGCCGCAAGGGGCACCTTGCTGGCACCGGTGAATGTTTTCCGCGCCAAGAGGCTTGAGTGCCGGCGCAGTACCGGGCACGCTCGAGTGACCCTGTTGCGCGTGAGTGGAGAAATAGTGTGCCTCGCGCTGCAACGTCGTGCCAAACCGCCGACAACGTGAGAAATTTCGCCGCCTACGGCGCTCCAGGTACACCCAGCGGTTTTAGCGAAGGGCAACCATGGCCCTGGTTGCCAGCGTCGCCCGTGCTTGGCTAAATCTCCTTGTCGCCAGTCTCAGCTTTGTCGACAGCCTCGCTCGCCTCGAGCTTGTCCAAGTCAGGCACTGAAATAGCGGCTTCGTCGGCGCTCTCTCCCGAGCTGTGGCCAAGGGCACCGAGAGCCCCTGGCTCCGCCGGCTTGTCCACTACGGGCGCGGCCTCCTCTGCGCCGGCCTCTGCTGCCTCGTCTGGCTGGCCCTCATCCGCATAGCTCTCGTCTGCGGGGCTTTCGTCCGCATGGCCCTCGTCCGCAGGGCTTCCATCCACGTGGCCCTCGTCTGCTGGGAGTTCGTGCGTGGGAGCTTCGTGTGTTGGGAGCCCGTTCTCGGGGACATGTTCTGCTTGGACCTCGACCACCTGCGGCTCGCTGAGCCGAGGTTTGGCCCGCGTGAGTTCCTTCGCAGGAGGAGTAGGCCGAGGTGGCCGCTGACCGTGTAGCCGGCCCTGCTGTCTCAGCTGGCGCCCAGCCGCCACTCCGGTAGTCCTCCCACCGAGGCTCGCGGATGCAATGGGCCGAGATGGCCCCGGCGGGGGAGGGACGCTCAGCCCGAGGAGGGGTGCCAACGCGGGGACGCGGCCGCACTGCTGGCGGGCAGCTTGGAGCAGCTCGGGCGTGATCTTTGCGGGAAGCCCCTCGGGCTTGACCGTCCTTCGGACAGGGCTTTCGACCACTGCCTCGAGGAGGGCAAGCCACTTGTCAGCGGGGGCAGAAGGGGAGAGGGCGGCACTGGCCGCGTCCCGAAGGCGCCCCGCAAGCTCTGCGGAAAAGCGCGCGCCGGGGTCCGGGGGCCGAGCAGAAAGCCGTAAAGCGCGGAGGACGTGGACCTCCTCTAGGTGCTTGGCGACCTCCTCTTCCCAACGCTTGCGGTGGGCCTCTACGCGCTGGTCGAGCAGCTCTCGCAAGGCGACGACGAGCCCCCGCGAAGCCTCGTCGCGCGCTGTATCTGAACCGCTCACGAGCGAGCGCAAGTCCCGCATGGCAAGCTCGTCCCCGGCCTTGATCGCCGCTTCAGCCCGGTCGCGCCACTCTGCGGCCTTGACACGAGACACGAGCGACTCGGCAATGGCGAGCACGCCTTCGGTGCTCGGCTCCGGCCGTCCCTCTTCCCGAGCCCGCTCACGTTCAAAGTGCAGTGCCGTGCGGACCGCTGGGATGCCGCCGCGAAGCAGTTGTTGGGCTATTGGGCGCTGTTCGGCCGGGAGAGACTCGAGCATGGCGTTGCGGTGAGTGCTACCAGGGCTCAAGCGGTGTGGCCGATGCCCTGAAGGCGGCGGCCCGTCGGCGCCTTCGTGGCGCCTTGGGACACTGCGCCCCGGGGCCCTTGCCCCGGCCGGTTGGGCCCCGAACCGACCGGTGGCGCCTTCGGTTTGGCCCTGACGCTGCCGGCGCGCGCCGCCCGGCGTCGCTTGGGTATGTTGAGCAGCGTCGACTGTGCCGGCATCATCCGGGCCAGGCACCTGTGGCATGCGTGCTACGCCCGTCGTTGGCGCACCGGTCCCGGGAGCACCGGTTACCGGGGGCCCGCCAGGGCGGCGCCCGCGGTCAGGGCGGTCACCGCGCTCGGGTCGTTGGCGGTCACCAAGGGGGCGCGCACCCTCAGGTACAGGCCGACGCAGACTGCGCGCGCTGGCTTCGCCTCTCGGGCCAGCGCTGCCGTTGAGGGCGCCACGGGCCGGGCGCTCGCCGCTCGGCGCTCTGCGGCCGTCCCGCTCCGCACCCAACCGTTCTGGCCGGCCGCGCCCGGCTAACTGTGTGGTAACAGTGGCCACGGCCGGGCGTTCCAACAACTTGATCTGGTTTGGGTCTTCGCTCTCGGGCGGGCGCGGCGGCTCGACGGAGGTGACAGCGATCCCTTCCATGCCGAATTCTGCTTCCGCCCGTACGACGTCGCCGGCTTTCGCCCCGCCGTACAGCAGCGACCCGTCCAGTGTCCCGCGAGGGTTGAGCGCTCCTGCCGCCCGCCATGTCCAGGTGCCATCGGGCCGCGCGCTGGTCAGCTCTATCTCGATGCGCCGGGCCACCGCACCAAAGTACAACTTCGCCAGGCATCCGCAAATCACAGGCCTGCGCGAGCTATTTTGGTCACAGTGACGAAACAGCGCGCATGCGCTTGGTGCGGCCGTCCGGTTGCAGAGCTCACTGGAGCGGGACGACCGAGGCGCTATTGCAAGCGCAGCTGCAGGCAACGCGATTTCGAGGCTCGCAGGCGGGCCAAAGAGCTCGGCCTCGCGGAGTCAGACCTAATTGTCGCCCGAAAGTCGATCGAGGCTCTCGATGACCTGCTGTTCGTGTTGGGCTGCGCCATCGAGGACGTCGAGGCCGACCTACAGGCCGACGGTTCTCCTGAGCAGCTTCGTCGCAGCCTTGACTGGCTTTTGGAGTCTGCCCGGCCGCTGATCGGTGCGAGTGAACGCCTGAGGGGAGGGCCCTAGGCGCCTGGCCCAAAGTGCGGTCGTTGACCCCTAACAGGGCACGGTAGACGTCCTCATCTTGCCAGGTAGCCGGTACAGAACAATCGGCGTTGTTCCTGGGCCGCTACGGGCGGCGTGGCACCCCGTAGGGAAGGTCGGCGTTTTCGGCTTCGATGACTACCAAGCGGTTGTACTTCGCCACCCGCTCGCCGCGGGCAGGCGCTCCGGTCTTGATCTGGCCAGCCCCAGTTGCTACTGCCAGATCAGCGATGAAGCTGTCAGTCGTCTCGCCGGAGCGGTGCGAGATCATGTAGGTGTACCCCCCAGCCCGGCAGACGGCGATGGCCTCGAGGGTCTCGCTCACTGTACCGATCTGGTTCAGCTTGATGAGCGCCGAATTAGCGACCTTTTTGGCGATGGCGTCGCGGATGATGGCGGGATTGGTGACGAAGTTGTCGTCACCTACCAGTTGCACGCGCTTGCCCAGGCGGGCAGTCAATTTTTCCCAGCCGTCCCAGTCATCTTCGGCGAGGCCGTCTTCGATCGACCAGATCGGGTACTGAGCTGTGAGAGCCTCGTACCTCTCGATCATCTCTGCGCTGGACTTTCGCGCCCAAGGGGTGTAACGGTAACTGCCGTCTGGCTCGCGCATCTCGGACGAGGCCGGGTCGAGGGCGATTGCTACGCCGTTGGGCCCCGGTTCGTAGCCGGCCGCCGAGATCGCCTCGACGAGAAGATCGAGCACCTCCTCTGGCGTACCCACCTCGGGCGCGAAACCTCCCTCGTCTCCGAGCCCCGTCGAATGCTTGCGCGAGTGGAGGATCCCGCGTAGAGCTTGGTAAATCTCAGCGCCCGCGCGCAGCGCCTCGGCGAAATTGGCGGCCCCGAGCGGTGCGAGCATGAACTCCTGAAACTCCAGCTCGTTCTGCGCGTGGGCGCCACCGTTGACAACATTGAAATGCGGCACCGGCAGGCGCAGTAGCGACTCGTCGGCGGCCAACCAGCGGTAAAGCGGCTTCCCATCCGCCATCGCCATCGCCCTAGCGGCGGCCATGGAGACCCCGACCGTCGCATTTGCACCGAGGCGGCTTTTCGTCGGTGTCCCGTCAAGCTCGATAACGGCTTGGTCGAGCTCCTCGAGGCTCTTCCAAGACCGGCCGGTCACCAACTCGTTGATCTCGCCGTTCACATTGGCAATTGCCTTTGTGACCCCGGCACCCTTGAAACGTTTGGGGTCGCCGTCGCGAAGCTCGACCGCTTCCCGAGTACCCGTTGATGCTCCCGAGGGCACCCCGGCAACCCCGACAGGCCCAGAGGCGAGCTGGACCGAGACTTCGAGGGTGGGGCGGCCACGGGAATCGAGGATCTGAAGGGCGTGAACGTTGGAGACCATGTAGGCCATCGGTAGGCATGCCTCACTTTCGTTATCGTGTGGGTCTGACGGCGTGCAAAACGCCTGGGCGTGGCCCAAGGTCGACCCTAGCCGTGATCATCCGCGACGAACCAGGCCCGAGGTCCCCGAGCAAAGAGCCGAACGGCCCTGGTTAGATGGCGCGAGTGAAGAAGAGCACTGCGAGAAGCACTGCCAGGGCGCCCAGCACGAGCACTGCAATCGCCATCGCCGCCCGGGCGGCCAACCTCACGCCACCGAAGACGAGCAGGATGACAGCCCCCACAGCGCACACGATCCCAGCGATGTCATGCTTGGTTAAAGCGGCGGCGACGTCCACGTCGAACGAAACTAGCCCACCCAGGTCCCTCGGGCGCGGACCGACTGCCGTCAAGCTTACTTAGGTCAACCGCGAGCTGGGAGCACCATTGCTCCCCATCGCCCGAACGTCCTCTGCGGCTCCCGTCAAGCCTCCTCCCACGAGCGAGGAGCGGGCACCAAACGGATGTTCGGCCAAGCCGCAAGCCGGCAAGCGGGCGGCTGCCCGACTCCCGGCGAAGCGCCCGGGTACAACTGCTGCGACAGCATTCACGACCTATGGCGTTGTCGGAAAGTTTTCGGCAAGAGCCCTTTAGATAAGCGCAAAAAACCACTTCCAGTGTTGGAAGCGGCTTTAGGTTGGGTACATGAACACTTTCGGCGTTGGCCCCTCAAGTTGGAGGGGCCAACCTCCGAACTACATAACTCGTCGGGGCGTTGCAGCGCCTCGGCGATGTTGGTGCTAATCAGTCGACACCAAAGATCCAGCACCGCATAGTTGACCTCCCTTTCGAATCAGGGGGGATGGATGGGACAGCGATCGCCCGGCTAGGGCGATCGCGCGCGACGACGGAGGGTTGTTGAGGCCCCACCGACCGTCGCACATTTCCGATTTTGCTCTATTTGCGTCCGGACCGCAACCCTTTGCTTCAAGACCTGACCAAGGTCCCTTTTAGGGCCAATTTGCGCTACAGCCAGGAGCTTATGGAGCCGAAATCTCTAAAGGCCAGGAACCCGCGTCCTCGAAAGGCCAGCCGATTTTGAGTAGGGAAGTCCGCAAGCGCGCCAAGCCAGAAGGGTCCGGGACTTCGATCCCGCGTGCGGTCTTGGTCGTCGTCGCTGTATCGGCGGCTACGGTCTGGCTCTATTTAGCGTGTCTCGCTCACCTCGCGCCTGCCGGGCACGAACGTGCCGAGCTTTGGCCTGTGATTGCGGGCGGCATGTGGGCGACATCGCTGAACGTGGTCCGGGTGCGGAACCGAAAAATGAGCTTCTGGATTGCGGTCACAGAGATCCCCGTTCTCGTAAGTATCGTCTTCCTCAGCCCCCTACAGAGCTTGACCGCAATCGGAGCAGGCTGCGCCGGTGCCTCCATTCAGCAGCGGCGTCGACCCGCAAAAACTGCCCTCAATGTGGCGGCATATTGGTTCGCGGTCAGTGTCGGCATAGATCAATACGACCACATGCTCGGGAAGGCGTCGCCGGTGCATGGTTGGGGTCTTCTGGTAAGCGGGGCGGCCGTTGCAACTATCGCGGCAACAGACCTCGCGCTTTTGATGGTTGGTTTTGCGTTCGCTGATCGACGAGGGCGTCGCCCGCCGCTCGTCCCGGTGTTGATACAGCTCGGCGTTTACATCGCAGTGTGTACGTCAGGCGGCCTTATCGCAATCTCGCTGGTTTTCCTCAACACCTGGAGCATCGTGCTCTTCATTGCCATTGCAGTGGCAGCGAGCCTTGCGTATCGTGCGACCGTTCAGTCAAGCCAGCGGTACGCCAACCTGGAGAAGTTGTACGGGTTCACCAAGGGGCTCGGCGGCCTAACCGAGGGCCATGACGTCATCGGGACGGCGCTCGAGCAGTCGAGGACCCTTCTCTCGGCGGGTCGCGCCGAACTCGTGGCTC